>NZ_JABMKZ010000039.1 GCF_013204855.1 Paenibacillus alba
TTTGGTGATGATGGCGGAGGGGACCCACGCGTTCCCATCTCGAACACGACCGTTAAGCCCTCCAGCGTCGATGGTACTTGAACCGCAGGGTTCTGGGAGAGTAGAACGTTGCCAAGCAATTTAAGGAACCTTACATGGAGAAATCCGTGTAAGGTTCCTTTTCTATTTTAGGATCGAATACATCGAGCTACAATTTATGATTAGCCGCAGCATGAAACAGAACTAGGGTACGCTATTTTAGAAAAATGAGCTCAAATCCCACCCCAAGCGGAACTACAGTACGCTAATTCCTCCAAAATGCTCAATCAATCGTTCTTTTTGGGCATATAGCGGATCGTAGTTCCGTTTCGATAGAAATCTCCCCTTTTTTCCACATATAGCGTATCCTAGTTCCCTTTCGTATGAAAATCTAAACTTTTTATCCCAAACAACACAATCTAGAACTCATCAAAATTCACTTTCCAGTGGTTTTGAGGGATTTCTTTGTGTATGAACGAATAAATGTTATTGCATGGTAGCAAGAAGTCCCCTTGTCGGTGATTTTATCTTAAATGTAGGTTCGATTCCGATCACTCGCTTACTATGACCTGCATTCAGTTGCTCTAGGACTGCATTGCCTAGCAGAATTGAATTAACGCTCGACATCACCCCCTGAAATCGACAGAATTCGACGAATCGTTATAAAAGCTATGCAAAAGGAGTGAATCACGATGGCGAATAATTACAAACGCTTCATTCAAAATCAATTCGAAAAAGCGAAGTCTACCGCTTCCGAATTCATTTCTTCGAGAAGTGAAGAACAAGAAGAAGGCATTATAGAAATCAATCCGCACTATTATGTTGATCTGAAAGCAATTGCCGACATGCAGCATACGACCGTTGAAGCGATCATCAATGGAATTATTGTTCAATATCTGGAAAGCGCCTCATACGAACCAACCCCCATCTCAGTGGGTCAAAAGGAAGATAACCCACTTCTGTATTTGGATGGTATTTGCAAACAAGAGGATTAAGGAGTGTTGACATATGGATAACCACTTGAACGTTCAGGATGCGATTTTTCTGGATGAGACAGCTTTAGCCGCTTTAATGAATCCTCAAAACCCTCGCTATGCGAAAGCTCGTTCCTTGTTTCTGGATTTGCATGATCTTGAACGTAATTATATAACCACGAACTCCATTATATTTGAACTTCACGAATGGCTTCGCAATGAATACAGCTACGAGCAGGCGGAATATTTCCTGAAAGCAATTGATAAAGCTGTGAGCAGAGGCAAGCTGGCGGTTGTCTCCAGCGGCCCTGAATTCGAGGGCGAATCGCGCAGACTGCTTATGGACAGGCCAGAGCTACGCTTCTCGCTCAGCGAAGCATTCACTGCTGTGACCATGTCTTATTATCAGGTAAAACGCATTTTTACTTTCAATCGCAATTTCATAATGCTTGCCAATTTGGATAAGGATATTCGAATCATTCCATCCAATTGAAAGCAAAGGGATCAGGCTGTCAAGAAACTCTTGGCAGCTTTTTTGATGTCATTTAAATGTTGAATAAAATCCAAATGTTGTGTACGACAGCATTTCTTACAGGAATCTCTTGGGCAGGCGTCAATCTTTTCAATATGTCTTCTATTTACGGTTGGCATTTTGGGAGTAGAACGCAGTTCGCCACCTGTTTACAAGGCTCTTGGAACAGGAATATACTGAAAATACATTTTGTGTACGATGAGGGAGGAAAATTGGTTATGAAGCTTCGCTGTGCGATATTAGATGACTACCAGCAAGTGGCATTGACTGCCGCGGATTGGTCTCAGATTTTGGACAAGGTGGAGGTCAAAAGTATCGATCGGCATATCGATCAACCCGATGAGCTGGTGGAACAGATCGCCGACTGTGAGATTGTCGTGATTATGCGTGAACGGACTCCTTTCCGCGCATCGCTGCTTGCCCGGCTTCCTCGCCTGATGCTGTTAATTACGACGGGCATGCGCAATGCGTCGATTGACATGGCCGCAGCCGCTTCGCAAGGCATTACTGTTTGCGGCACGGGAGGTGCAGGCAACGCAACTGCCGAGCTCACTTGGGCTTTGGTTTTGGGGCTTGCCCGCGGCATTGTGCAGGAGCACAACGCGATCCGCAGCGGTCAGTGGCAAAGCACGATTGGAGCGGATTTGTACGGCAAGACGCTTGGCGTGCTTGGTCTTGGCAAACTGGGCAGCAAGATCGCCAAATTTGGCCATGCATTCGGCATGGATGTCACGGCGTGGAGCCAGAATTTAACGAAAGAGCGGGCCGACGAAGTTGGAGTGAGATTAGCTGCTTCCAAGGAGGAGCTTCTGGAGAGCAGTGACTTTGTGTCCATTCATCTTGTATTAAGCGACCGGACAAGAGGGTTGATTAATGCCGCAGATCTTAAGCGTATGCGTCCTTCCGCATATCTGATCAATACGTCACGCGCTCCGATCGTGGATCAAGCTGCGCTTGCCGAGGCTTTGCAAAACGGCTGGATCGCCGGAGCCGCGGTAGATGTGTTCGAAGTGGAACCGTTGCCGAAGGATGATATTTACCGATCGCTTCCGAATCTTCTCACTACGCCGCATATCGGCTATGTATCGAAAGCGAATTATGAGGCCTTTTATACTGACGTGGTTGAAGGTATTGAAGCGTATCTATCGGGTTCTCCGGTTCGAACGCTTTTTTGATTCACACGAGACCAATAAAGCAGGCGCTGCGGCGATCTGCTTTATTTTTGCGTAGAGCAACAAGCTTTAATAGAACCAACATTCTTTCCATATGGTCATTATTTAAACCAAATGAAACAACGTTTCTCTAGACCCACTTCCTAGCTGGCTGGTAATATGAGAATGCATAACAGGGGCTGAGAGGAGATAGATCATAGAGATGGATCAGCAGATGAGGTTCGATAATTTGAAATTGGGTGAGCGCGGCGCAATAGTTAGCATCATAGCTTATATTTGTTTATCATCTATTAAATTAATAATTGGCTTTCTAGCGGATTCAGAAGCATTAAAAGCCGATGGATTAAATAATGCGACCGATATTGTAGCATCTTTTGCCGTATTAATTGGATTGAAAATCGCCCAGAAGCCGGCAGACCAAGATCATCCTTACGGTCATTGGAAGTCGGAGACAATTGCTTCTCTTGTGGCTTCATTCATAATGATGGCTGTTGGTCTACAGGTACTGGTTGAAGCATGCATTTCAATGTTTCAAGGTAGGCAACATGCACCTGATCTAATGTCGGCTTGGGCAGGAGTTTTTTGTGCAGTTGTCATGTATGCTGTATATCGCTACAATAAACACCTTGCGCTTAAAATCAATAGCCAAGCTGTCATGGCAGCAGCAAAAGACAATATTTCGGATGCCTTAGTGAGTATTGGAACAGTGATTGGAATCATTGGTGCTCAATTCAAAATACCTTGGCTAGACCCATTAACTGCGATAATTATAGGCATTATTATTTGTAAAACAGCATGGGATATTTTCAGGGACGCGTCACATCACTTATCAGACGGTTTTGATGAAGAAATCATCGAGTCGTATAAAGATACCGTAATGAGTATTGAGGGCGTAGAAGATGTAAAGGAAATTAGGGCAAGGAATTATGGCAGTAATGCTGTGATTGACGTTATTTTGCTTATACAGTCTGATTTAGAGTTTCAAGAAGCCCACGATATTGCAACAAGGGTTGAAGATGAATTGAAAAAGCTGGCCAACGTATACGAAGTTCATGTTCATTATGAACCTTTTGCAACCGAAAGGGATTCAACGTCGGGGAACGATAGTTTAGGAGTCTGATTGAACATGAGAGGTGACAGGAATATTTAACAAAATGTGGAATTAGTTATATCGATAGAGAAGGTGAGTTGAGGTAGTTTCAGAAAGCGGGGGGGAGCCTTGTGCTCAAGGAACGTATCGAGCATCTGTGCAAGAAGAAGCAAATATCGCGGAAAGACCTCGTGGAGGGACTCGTAACGCAGGCTCATTTTGCCAACATATTGGCAGGAAGGTATCCGTTAGCTGACGATTTGGCGGAGCATATTGCCAGCCGTCTTGGCGTTCCGGTTAACTATTTGAATCATGTAGCGATAGCTGACGAACAGACTTTGCAGCGAGCGGAGCACATTTTCCAGACGATGTCTGGGCAATCGGTATCCGAAAGCTACGTGGATGCTCTCGATGATCGGGATGATGCACTCGTGATCGAGCTGACGACTTCCTTTATGAAAGCCATCTATTATCAGCAGATGAACGACAAGACGGCCTACGACTACTTACATCAGACTTACTTGAACCATTATTTAGATAAATATGGAAAAACAGACCAAGCCGATCTGCCATTACCCTTGAAAAAAGCTCTTCTCCTGTATAAAATACAATACTTTCGCTCCCAGAGCCGCTACGACGATGTGCTGAACGATGTGAATCGTTTGAGTGAGCTTGTGGAAGCCGGGACTGAAATATGGTTAACCGCGCAAAACATCAGGATGGAAGCATGCGTCCTGTTGAAGCAGTTTGAGCAGGCGAAGCAGGTGTTCGAGCAGACAATGCGACAAATTGTAGATGATCGGCTGTTTCACCGCCTGTCTGGCCTGTATGTGGCATACAGCGGCTACTGCTTCGCGATGGGGCTTGTGCAAGAAGCATTGCGGGCGCTTTCGATGGCCGAAGCCAACCTCGTTTATTTGCAACAGCCTGGCGATGTGGTCACGACGATTATGAACAACCGGATTGTCATGCTAACGATGACGGGAGAACCGGATAAAGCGTTGGATGAAATTGTCCGCTTCGAAGCGATGATCGCCAATGAGCCGGAGGAAACCCAGCAAATGTTCGAGCCGGTGACGACCATTTACAGGTGCGAAGCCGCTTTTTTTCAGAGAAATTGGGAATTGCTCTCGGAAGGGGTTGAGCGGTTGCGGACTCTCGATACCAGCACAGATCAGGAGATGGCATTGGCTTTTTATGAAAGCCAACTGGCACTCAACCAAGGGGACATCGAGACGTTTCAGTCCCGCGCGCTGGAATGCTTGCCCTATTTCGAATCTACCTGGCATGCGATGCGTCTCGAGCACCTGTATGAAACGTTGGCGGTCGTCTCTGAGGAAAGCCGTCGCTACAAAGAATCGTCTTTTTATTATCGAAAGCTGGTGTATCTGTTAAAAAATAACGGTGGGGGAGGGGCTTACCGTCAGGTTTAAATACAAAATTCGGAGCGAAAGGGTCGATTGAATCGTGTAAGGAACCCGAAGTATTGCGAGTAAGCTTTATTTTGCAAAGAAAATGGAGCTTGAACCTGCAGAAAAACGCGAACTTTCGCTCATTTGTTTGTATGTCTCCGATCCTATTGTCTGGCTAAACAGCCGTCGTATATACTTAAAATACAACGACAAACCAAACAAAGAGAGGCGTGAAGCGAGTGATGGGATGGTTCGGAAAAAAGAAAAAACCGCAAAATGCTCTGGAGCAGGCAGATAATCTGATGAATAAAGGACTGTCGGGGCTGCTTATGAAAAGCGCGGTTTCCAAAGAAAATAGGGATCGCATCAACCAAAGCCTAGAGACGGCGAAACAGGCGCAAATGGCATCGAGCGGCATCGTATCGATTAGCGCAACCGCCATCGTCATATCGGTTACGGATACGGGCAAACTTATTAATTTCGATCCGATCGTCGTCCTCGTTTTGGATGTGACAGAAAACGACGGGAACACGTACCAGACGACATTGGAAACACTCGTATCGAAAATCCAAATTCCACGCGCGGGAGATCGTGTAGGCTTGGGCCATAACCCGGCAAATCCGTCCGAGCTTATGTATATGGGACTGCTACCGTAAAAGCGAGGAGTGATATATATGTATATGATATCGGCCGCAAAGATGGCAAACTGGGGATAGTTTATTGACTTCACGACACAACTTGGTGGTGAACGCATGAAGAATGAAGGGGTATGGAACGTGAGCGTTCGATCCGTGGAACGGGAAGAAATCATCTTGGCCCCAAACACCGAGTGGCAGGTGCAGATACAGGGCTTCCGACTGCATTTGAACATAGATCTGCCAATAGATCTACGTGCTCAAGATCAGATTTTGATTACCGTTGGCGAATTGGGTAGACCCACGTGGGCGGCTTTTATCGGAACTACAGTGGAATGCGGCCCTGAATCCATCCTGCTGTATACGAGCCCCCAATACGAGTCGGATCTATTGCATGCACATCGGTTTGAACGCACGTTCTCGCCCCTCATCTCCATAGAAGGAGCTCAGGCTGTTATCGATAGGTTCGGTTTATTCCCCCCGTTTCATTACGATGAAATTACGGAGGTATGTATGGAAGTCTCGGAACGGAATGACATACCGAAGAATCTGTCCGTGACGATTAGGCATACGTCTACAGGCGAGTTGGAACAGTATATTGATCTTTATTTTGAAGACATCCAGCATGAGGACGTAGACCCCGCTGAGGAATGCAATATTTGTTTGCAACTGAGTTTCGCAGCATCGTTTCTTTGCCGCAAAATTGCTGTCCAATTACACGATAGGGGTTGAACCGTTTTTACACTAGACCACTATTCTGGCAGAAGATAAAACAGCAGCAGTCTAGGACATTATTTTCTTGTCCATGGCTGCCGCTGTTTCGTTTTTTGGTCAGTATACGTTGCCAGCTTCCATCTCACTGTTTCGCATGTTTCAGGATATCACCCGAAATCTGCTCCAAGACCGATTGCTTGCCAATTGCAAAAAATGCTTCGTTATAATTTTGTTTACTTGTCATCCGATAGACATTTTCTGCCTTCACCGCCTTGAGGCTGCTCCAAATTTTGCTTTGCTCCAGCACATTATTATCACTGTTTACGAGTAGGATCAAATGATCAGGATTAAGTGTGGAAAGCCCCTCCAGATTCGTTACTTTCCCACCCCAAGGATCTGGGTCCGGTGTGCCGGGAGCTTTGGGCAGCTTCAGATCTTGGAAAATCATATCGGCAATTCCTGTGCTGGAATAGATTCTAATTTCTTTCTCTGTGGCTTCAATCACTGCAAATGTTTCCTGCTTGGAGACAGCTGTAATTTGCTCGTGTAATTGTTTGGAACGTTCATCGTACGTCTTCAGCCATGCCTCCATCTCCGCTTTCTTATCGAAAACTTCCGCTACAAACGCAAAGCGCCCACGAAAGGCGTTAAATCCGTAAGGTACTCTCACCGTTGGGGCAATTTTCTGCAGCTGTTCGTAAATCTTCTCCTGTGTGGGCCCTGCCAGAATGAGATCGGGGTTCGCCGCCAAGATCGCTTCTACACTAACTTCGGTCTGAAACCAGCCAGCAACGCCGACTTTGTCCCCCAGCTCTTTTTTGAGAATCGGAGTTACATCTGTGGGGTTAGCCATATCGGTATTTCCGGTTAGTACAGGTGGAAGGCCGAGAACTATCAGCTCTTCGGTGGAACCCGAAATATCTACGATTCTTTTGGGATTAACCGGAATATCCACCTGTCCCTTCGCATCCTTGACCGTACGTGTTTGCAGCGAACCCGTTTCATTAGACGCTGCTGAAGAAGGTGACGGGGAGTTCGAAGGTATGGACGAAGCGGTTCCTGCTCCATTATTATCACTACATCCATACAAAAAAAGCATGAGTACAATAATACTTGCAAACGACATTTTTTTTAGACAAAACATAGTTCAATCTCTCTCCATTCAATTGATGATAATCATTCTCATTTCATTGAGTTCGATTTTACCTCTTCCTATTGCTGTGAGCCACCTGTAGACGGAATACATAACGGTTGGACGGATTATATTTTCGTGCAAAATAAAAACGCCAGAAGCTGTATCTCTTCTGACGTATTATCGATTCATTTTCGAGCATGAAATTAAGAAGGACCTTAGCCGCAGGCTAGGTCCTTTTTATCATTTACAGCAGTGATCGCGTAATAACAACGACAGCAGAACGAGGATCCTTTTTACCAAAACGGTGCTGCCATTGGCTTGTTGGTGAAGTTGTTCCTGCGCCGGATGCGCCAGGGTGGTTTACCGCTACGAATACAGTAGCTTGATGATCTGTAAATGAAAGACCGCTCAATGCTGCTTCTGTTGGAGATGAGGCATATTGCTTTGTTTTTCGTTCTGTACCTGATGGATGGATGAGATACAGACCGTTATTTTTGAATTCTGACCATGCGCCAGTGTTCAATTGGTCAGGTGAAATATCGGATGAAACCCACAGGTTATCATTCTTATCGAATGCCAGGGCGCCTGGAGAACTAAAGCCGCTTTGTCGACCACCTGTAATGAAGGTTTCGAACGCAAATGTCTCTCCGCTGCCGCTTTCCTTCAATTTAATAATTTGGCCGTGCAGGTTGCCTCGGCTGTCATTCTGAGTAAAGGCAATATACACCTGTTTATTGGAGGGGCGAACCGTAAGTTCAGCCGGACGATCACAGGGAGTAGCCCCAAGGATCAGCGCAGCCTCGCTGACGGATGTGAGAACATCGTTCTGAGTTTGGAATTGTTTAAGCAATACATCCTTGGATTTGTTGAGAACGGTTGGTACTTGGTAAGTTAGGCTGCTTAATTGTTTGCGAAGAAGCTCAATGGTCAATTCAATCCAGCGGCCTTTGATTAAGTCAGCAGCATACAAGGAACCTTTGCTTAGGAGTTGAGCTGTGTTAGCATTCTTATCTTCTGACCATTGCTCAGCGCTGACAAATTTATAAACAAATCCCTCAGCCGAATCTTCTCCCATATAGACAACGACATGTTGATCCGAATTCAGTGTCATGGCTGCGCTGCCGTGATGAAAGCGTCCAAGTGCGGTATGTTTCACAGGTAATTTCGTAGGATCGAAAGGATCAACCTCAACGATCCAGCCATAGTGAGAAAGTGCTAGGCCGGCATCGCGACAAGTGGTTTCGAAACGATTCTCGCAAGTAAGCTGGGTATTCCACAACGTTTGGCTGCCACCGCGATTAGCGAACGTACCTTGCACAAGGGTAGCACCGTTAACGGATTGGGAACCTCGGACAGGGCCTGTCAGTTCAATGGGGGTCAATCCCGAAATACGACGGGCAAGGGGAGAGTCAGAAACGAGTTTCCACTGGCCTAAGGCATCTTTCTTGATATGAAGGATAGAAGCACCTTGTTCGTTCAGAAGCTGTTTTTGCTGCTCCCAAGCGATGGTCTTTGAACGATCCAGCATCCATGGATACTGCGCAGATTCATGATTAACCCACAGTAGGGCTTCTGTATTTGATCCGGGAATAGGGAAAAAGGAGGTGTAACTGTTGTTAAAACCCAATGTATCGCCAGACTTATTAATAACATCACCATAGGCAGCCAAGACGCTGTAAGAAAATCCATTCGCGAGAAGCAACTGATCGGTGTCGTCGGCCGTATGTCGTGTAGGGTTGAATGTTTCCGGCAATTCGTCGTAAGCATTGATATTGGAGGCAGAAGCGTTAGCTTTTTGCGTTAGAGAGCTGAGGCCGGAATAAGCAGCAGCTAAGGAAGCTGCGCTAGTTCCTAAATATTTCAAAAAATGTCGGCGAGATAACGGTTTTTTCATTTCCATATAGGAATTCCTCCGAATGTTAAAGATCTTGAGATAAACATACCACATAATCTATGAATTTAAATGCTTTATTCTAAATATTTTGATAGAATTATACATAGAGTGTATTATAAAATTCGACATATTTCGAGCGCTAGGGAAAAATAATTTTTTAATACATAGCAGTTGAACAATTATGAGGGGGAAAGTTGATGGGACAGCCTTTTGTAGGTGAAATTCGGATGTTTGCGGGCAATTTTGCACCGGCAGGCTGGATGAAGTGTGATGGTCAAACCTTGTCTATTTCGGAGTATGATACTTTGTTTAATTTGATAGGGACGACGTATGGCGGAGACGGTCAGTCTACGTTTAATTTGCCTAATCTGCAAAGCAGAATTCCGCTCCATCAAGGAAATGGATTTATGCTTGGCCAGCAAGCAGGAACGGAGGATGTTACCTTAACCGTTCAGCAGATACCTGCTCACAGCCATACAGCTGGTGTTTCATCTAATTTTGGCAGCACAAACAGTCCGGAAGGCACTGTTGTGGCGAGATCGACCTTGAATCAATTTACAGATACTGCCGGATCACAAGCTAAGATGATGAACGCTGGCACAGTGCTAGGATCTACCGGAGGCAATCAACCTCACACGAATTTGCAACCCTTTTTGACGATTAATTATATCATTAGTTTGTTTGGAACTTATCCTTCACAGGGCGGCGGAGCAGATGTTACTGAACCGTTTCTAAGTGAGGTGCGTTGGGTTGCTTTTAACTTTGCACCCAGCGGGAACGAACTGTGCAATGGAAAAATATTGGCCATCAATCAGAATCAAGGTTTATTCGCATTGCTGAGCACTACTTACGGCGGCAATGGTCAAACTACATTCGGGCTTCCGGACTTGCGAGGAAGAGCTCCCATTCACATGGGGAATGGCCATACCTTGGGAGAAACAGGCGGAGAACAAGCCCACACATTAATCCAAAGTGAGCTAGCTACTCACTCCCATTACTTAAATGCAAGCAAGAATGAAGCTTCTACAAAAACTGCCCAAGGAAATACGTTTGGCGTGGCGTCAACAAGTTCTTATGCTTTTGTGCGGGATGGCCAATCCACTTCTGTAACCGATTTGGTTGGCGGCAGTCAGCCCCATAACAATATGCAGCCATATCTAGCATTGACGGCCATTATTGCAACAACGGGAATATTTCCAAGTCAAAATTAAGGAGAGATCATATGCCGGGAACAGATCCATTTGTTGGGGAAATTTGTCTATTTCCATTTAACTTTGCGCCTAAGGGGTGGGCTTTTTGCAATGGGCAACTTCTGCCTATATCGCAAAATACTGCGCTCTTTTCGTTATTGGGAACTTATTACGGAGGCGATGGGAAAAGTACATTCGCACTCCCGGATCTACAAGGCCGGGTTCCGATGCACCCTGGTCAAGGCGTAGGGCTGTCCTTGTATAGTCTTGGCCAAACCGGAGGTTCAGAGAAGGTCACCTTGTTGAGTACTGAACTGCCTATGCATAGTCATGCCTTGCAATATGGAACTACCCCAGGCTCACAGGAAGCACCGACGGGGCAAATTTGGAAGGATACAGGCGGGCGGCGTGGGGCCTTGGCTTATACGGGAGCTGTAAATACTGCTGCGATGGGCGCGGAAGCAATTTTGCCTTCCGGAGGCGGTCAGCCTCACAATAATATGCAGCCGTATCTAACGCTTAATTTTTGTATCGCTTTGCAGGGTGTGTACCCGCCTCGTTCGTAGATATATGATCTGATAGTAAGAAAGAAGGTAAGACGGAGAGGAGCCTGAACAGTGGTTCATTGGCGAGATATGTGGAGTACGTTTAAGGTAAATCAATTCTATTCAAAAGTAGCCTTGCTGGGACTGTTGCTGCTTGTAGCGGCAGGTATAGGAGCAGTGAGTGAAGCGAGTGCTGCGACTTTCATGGTAAACGATACAGCAGACACCGTAGATGCCAATATTGGTGATGGGGTGTGCGCAGATAGTAATGGTAGATGTACACTGCGTGCGGCGATCATGCAAGCAAACGCACTTCCTGGCGCAGATGTGATTACTATTCCAACTGGCACCTATACGACGGCTTCCGCGCAGTTGGAAATAAGAGATGATGTAACTCTGCAAGGAAGCAACTCAGCAGCAACCATTATACAAGCTGGTTTAAGTGCGGCTGCCTCCACACATAGGGTGGTGGAAATTAATCCTGATCTAGATAACACTGGATACAATGTTACGATACAGGGATTAACAATCCGTTATGGTAACTCTACACCTCTTAATAACTACGGAGGCGGCGGAATCGGTGGCGATGTCGGCAACAAGACCCTGACCATTACTGATTCTATTATTGCTAATAATACGACTGCCGAAGACGGATTCGGGGGCGGACTTTACATATCAGGCACTTCAGCGGGCAAGGTTAAATTGACAAATGTTACGATCAGTAACAATACAGCGGGAGCAGCGTTCACGGCGAACTTTGGTTCGCGAGGCGGCGGTATGTATCTAGAGGGGGATATGGCCCTTGAAATGTCGAACCTCACGGTCCAAAACAATACTTCTTATGGGCTTGGCGGTGGTTTAGCAATTGTGTCGGCAAGTAAGATTTTACGAAATGTCACGATTGATTCCAGTACATTCAGCAGCAATAAGGCGTTTAGTAAAAATGGCGGAACAGAAGGTCGTGCAGGCGGACTTTACTTGGGCAGTCCAGCTGTTGTTACAAACACAGCTTTCACGGGGAATACCGCGGGGAGCGACGGAGGAGGATTGGTTCTTGATTTCTTTGCAGGAACCGTATCACTTACGGATGTAGAAGGGACCGGCAACTCAGCTGTCCGAGGGGGAGGTATGTTCATCAATGCCAGTAAAGCCCCTGTGTTAACTCGCACGAGCTTTACGGGCAACAGTGGTGGCAATGTAGCTGTGAACTCCGATGGGACGGATCTGATCGTTACGATGTCCCCGAACGGAACTTTCTTTCAAGGGGAGACAGGAGCACATTATACAGTAACGGTTACGAATAATGGTAAAGTGAAAACGAATGGAATCGTTACCGCCGTTGTTACTTTACCAACGGGATTAACGGCTACGAATTTAGCTGGAAGCGGATGGACATGTCCAACTGCGACGCTAACCTGTTCTCGTTCAGACGTATTAAATGGGGGCAGTAATTATCCAGTCATCGACGTAACCGTAGATGTGGCTGTGGACACCCCTCGTTCGGTAACGAGTTCGGTTGTTGTTTCTGGCGGGGATGAGCTTGATGTCAGCAATGATACAGGAACGCACAATACGACAGTACTTAGTAAGGATGCGACGCTGAAGGGACTCACCTTATCGAATGCTGTGTTAAAGGAAACCTTTGCACCTGAAACGATTGCGTACACGGTTGATGTTCCGTATGCAGTAAATTCATTAAAGGTAACACCGGTTGTGAATGAGTCTCATGCAACGGTGAAAGTGAACAATACCTTGGTAACCAGTGGTCAAGATAGTGGGTCGATCCCTTTAAGCGTAGGGAATTCAAATGTCATTACCGTCACTGTAACAGCGGAAAACAGCGCTACAAAGTCATATACAATTACTGTGAATCGCGTTCTGCAATCTAATGATGCTACGTTGAAAGATTTAACAGTAGATGGTGTAACGGTTGAAGGGTTTGCACCTGCCGATGTGGCCTATACAGTAAATGTACCTAATGAAAAGAAGGCTGTTACTGTAATAGGGATCAAGACGGATGCAATGGCAGGTACGCCTGTTGTGACCGGCGGCAGCAATCTTGCCGTAGGTAATAATACGGTCACGATAACCGTGACAGCGGAAAATGGCACAACCAAAGTGTATACGGTAACCGTGGTTCGTGCACCAAGCAATAATGCGAACTTGATTGGTTTGAATGTAGATGGAACGCCATTAGCAGATTTTGCATCGGATACGCTCACATACACGCTCAATGTGCTTTATGCCAAATCTGCAATTGTTATCACAGGAACAAAAGAGGATCCTACTGCTAACGTAGTAGTAGCAGGAGGCAGTAACTTAGCCGTTGGCAATAATACGGTGACAGTCACGGTGACAGCTGCGGATGGCACAACCAAGAAGGTTTATAGTGTCACAGTGGTGCGAGCTGACAAGTCCACGAATGCTAATTTAACTGATTTGAAAGTTGATGGTGTAAGTGTAGCAGGATTCTCTTCAAGTAGACTCACCTATACGGTAAATGTTCCTAATGCCAATACTTCTGTTGTGGTTATGGGAACAAAAGAAGATTCAACCGCAAGCAATCCTGTAGTTATTGGCGGTAGTAACCTAGCCGTAGGTGACAATACCGTTACGGTAACGGTGACAGCTGAGGATGGCACAACCAAGAAAGTCTACACGGTGACGGTCGTACGGGCAGCTAACAGTGATGCAAGCCTAAGCGCCCTACAAGTGGATGGAACGTCTGTAGACAACTTTGACCCCAATAGTTTGGCGTATACAGTCAATGTTCCCAATGTAACGAAGTCGGTTGTGGTAGTTGGGACAAAGAAAGAGACGACGGCAAGTGATCCTGTTGTTGTTGGCGGCAGCAGCCTAGCCGTAGGTGACAATACCGTCACGGTAACGGTGACAGCTGAGGATGGCACTAAAAAAGTCTATACCGTGACTGTCGTGCGAGCAGCAAGCAATGATGCTAGCTTGAGTGAGCTGAAAGTAGATGGAACGTCTGTAGACAACTTTGATCCTCTGATTCTGGCGTATACGGCAAATGTTTCGAATACGACAACTTCAGTTGTAGTAACAGGAGCCAAAGCTGATCCAACAGCGAATGTTCGTATAGATGGCGGCAGCAACTTAGTGGTAGGCAACAATACAGTCACTGTAACCGTGACAGCTGAGGATGGCACAACTAAAAAGGTTTATACCGTGACCATAGTGCGTGCAGCAAATAATGATGCGACTTTGAGTGGTTTGAGTGTAGATGGAACACCGTTAACAGGCTTTGCATCGGATACTTTTACTTACACATACAATGTGCTCTACGCGAAGACTTCGATTAACGTAACAGGAACTAAAGCTTATGCAACTGCGAGTGTAGCAGTGGTAGGCGGAAGTCATTTAATCGTAGGTAATAATACGGTAACTGTAACAGTGACGGCTGAGGACGGCACAACCAAGCAAGATTATACGATCACAGTTGTGCGAGCTGACAAGTCCACGAATGCTAATTTAAAAGATTTAACCGTGGATGGCGTGAGCATACCGGACTTTGCTCCAGCTAAAATCACCTATACGGTAAATGTTCCTAATGCGACAACGTCGGTTATTGTGGTGGGAACGAAGGATGACTCAGCGGCAATTGATCCTGATGTTATTGGTGGTAGTCAACTAGTCGTAGGTGACAATACCGTTACGGTAACGGTGACAGCTGAGGATGGCACAACCAAGAAAGTCTACACGGTGACGGTCGTACGGGCAGCTAACAGTGATGCAAGCCTAAGCGCCCTACAAGTGGATGGAACGTCTGTAGACAACTTTGACCCCAATACGCTGGCGTATACAGTCAATGTTCCCAATGCAACTAAGTCGGTTGTGGTAGTTGGGACAAAGAAAGAGACGACGGCAAGTGATCCTGTAGTTATTGGCGGTAGTAACCTAGTCGTAGGTGACAATACCGTCACGGTAACGGTGACAGCTGAGGATGGCACTAAGAAAGTCTATACCGTGACTGTCGTGCGAGCAGCAAGCAATGATGCTAGCCTGAGTGAGTTGAAAGTAGATGGAACGTCTGTTGACAACTTTGATCCTCTGAAGCTGACGTATACAGTCAATGTGCCGAATGCCCAGACATCTGTTGTAGTAACCGCTACAACAACAGATCCAGCAGCGAAGGCCTATGATGTTGATGGAGGTAGTAACCTACTCGTAGGCAGCAATACCGTCACGGTAACCGTGACAGCTGAGGATGGCACAACTAAAAAGGTTTATACCGTGACTGTTGTGCGAGCAGCAAGCAATGATGCAAGTTTGAGTAGTCTGAGTGTGGATGGTACACCAATTGCAGGCTTTACTTCAGGACAGTTTACTTATACCGTCAATGTTTCCAATGCAACGGCATCGGTTTCAGTAACAGGTACGCAAACAGATCCCACAGCAACAGTAAGTGTAGTAGGCAGCAGTAACTTGAGCGTGGGCAATAATACCGTAACGATAACCGTGACAGCGCAAAATTTGGATATACAGAAATATACGGTGACGGTAATTCGTTCTAGCAAATCTGCTAACGCCAAATTAAGCAATATTCAAATTGATGGTGTTAGTCTTATCGGCTTTCTACCTAGCCAGACAACGTACACGTTGAATGTCCCGAATACGACAACCTCGGTTGCTGTAACAGAAACGTTAGAAGATCCATTGGCTGCAGTTGCTGTAGCAGGTGGAACTGATCTGGCTGTAGGCAGCAATAAGGTCACATTAACCGTGACAGCGGAAGATGGGACAACGGTTATGAGTTACACCGTAAACATAGTTCGCGCCGGAGACAGTAATATGAGCCTGAGTAGTTTGCTTCTAAATGGGGAAAGTGTCCCAGGCTTCTCTCAAGGCAAATTCTCATATGCCGTCACTGTGACCAATGAAGTATACAGCGTGACTGTATCAGGCAGCGTGTACGCTCCAACATCGCAAATCCTGATTAACAATGTAGTTGGGGCAAGTAGAGTAATTGCACTGCAAGATGGTTCTAACGCGGTAGTCGTTAAAGTCATTGCACAAAATTTGAGCGAGCAAGTATACAATATCGAGATAACACGCAACACTAGCGCAGATTTGAATGGATTTAGTTTGAGCGGGGTGACGTTAGCACCATTGTTTGCTTCTAAAACATTGGCGTATAACGGAACTGTTTCTTATGACGTTCAGTCAACAACGGTGTCTGCCTCTGTGTATGACCCATTAGCTTCAATAGCTATATACCACAACAATGTTCGAATCAATAACGTTAATGCGCCGATTCAATTAATCGAGGGCAGCAATACGATTTCAGTCGTTGTTACACCTCGAATTGGTGATGCGCAAACGTATACGGCTGTTATCACTCGTGAGGGGCAGCCAAGTAGTTCAAGTTCAGGATCAGCAGGTGGGTCATCAGAACCGACACAAGTCTTTATCCGCATCGGAGATAATGGCACTGAGCTTCCAATCCATTTGGAGCGTAAGCATACAGCCGATGGTCGAGTAATCGACATGGTAGCCATAACACCGGAGATTGTTCAATTAGCAGGATCAGCAGGCAGCAAAGGCAATTTGATCAAGCTGAATATCCCGCAAATTCCGGACGGCAGTGACGAGTTTAACGTTGGTTTTACACCTGATGCCTTACAAGCTTTAAATAAAGGCGGCACAGCTATTAGTATCGAAACGGGAGTCGTTCAAATGACGATTCCGCTTCAAACAATGGCTAAAGCCATAGAATCCAAAGAAGAATTGTTGATCCGCTTTATTCCGATTTCATCGGACGCAGTCAAACAGCAAATCGAGAAGCGGGTCATGACGGCGGTCCTCGTAACCGAGGCTGCTGGCAGTGGGCAAGTAGCGGTTGTTGGTTTGCCGTTAACGATTGAATCGAATATCACGAATAATGAAGTAATGTTGAACTTCTCTTTCAAAGGGATTAACATTCCGACAGATCCTAAGAAAAGAAATGAATTCTTGGCCTCGCTTGGCATTTATATTGAGCATAGTGATGGCGAGAAGGAATGGCTAAAAGGCAAGATTAACTATGATGCGCAAGGAAATCCGGTAAGTATGGAAATTATCATTACTAAGTTCAGTACCTTTAGTATGATCGAGATTCTGAAAAAGCCGATCGATACGATTTCTTATCTAAGCTGGATTGAAGGTTACCCGGATGGGACATTTAAACCGAATAAGTCTATCACCCGTGCTGAAGTATCAAGTATCTTTGTAAAAGCGATCGCTAAGCCTCAATCCTTGGTTGCGTCACAGAACTTTAAGGATGTTGCGGACCAGCATTGGGCAGCAGGTGCTATCCATCAGGCTCAGAAAGCCGAGTGGTTAAGCGGCTATCCGGACGGTTCATTTAAACCGGATGCTCCAATAACTAGAGGTGAGCTTGCCGCAATTATCGTAAAAATTAACAAACTAGCAGTAAATAACGATGTTCAGGCTTTTGTAGATACCAAAAACCACTGGGCAGCCGGCTACATCCAAGCGGCCAAGGCATCTGGACTCATGTCTGGTTATGAGGATGGAAGCTTCCGACCGGATCAACCTTTAACACGTGCTGAAGCGGTGAAAGTCATTAATAACCTTTTGAAGCGTCCGACCCCTAAACTAGGCAAGAATGTTTGGAATGATGTCTCCCAAAAGGATTGGTTCTGGTCAGATGTGCAATCAGCTTCTGAATCATTTAGCCAAACTCAATATGTAGATGGTACGAGCAGTACAATTGCCCTCCCATAAAGTGAAAGTAAAGAAACCTGCGAATGGCTTATTGCCTCAGCAGGTTTCTTTGTTATTGAAAAAGTATAAATATGGTAAAATATTCGGCATAAGCCTTAAAAAGGAGACTATCATGCAAAAGGGGGGATCACTTTGCCTAAGTTAATTGGCGCGGCAGCAGTTATTTTGGATTCTGAGGGAAGAGTATTGTTGGTGAAGCATAGCTATGCAAAAAATAATTGGGATCTGCCCGGAGGAAAAGCTGAAGAGAACGAGTCAGCGGAAGAAACTGCAAAAAGAGAAGTTCATGAAGAAGTAGGGTTAGAAGTCGGAATTGGGCAATTAACTGGTATATACTACGACCCGAACTATGACATGCATCATTTTGTTTTCATCGCAAGTAACACTAATAATCTAATACCTCAGCCAAGCTCGCCTGAAATTTTAGAATGCAGATTCTGCTCAAGAGATGAACTTCCTAAACCGATTAGTGATTTTACATGTAAGCGTATTGAGGATGCATTAAATCATGAAAGACAGCATCTTTTCCATACTGTGGGACCAAGAAAGTGGATTGAATAATAAGTTATTGAATTTACATCAATCAAGCTGGAAAACGATGCTCGTTAACTTACATCCGCTCTCCGCAATCTTCGTATAGCCCAACCGGAGAAAACGATTGTAAACAGAGCAGTCGTTGCCAAGAACAGGCTATTCTCAGCGACGCTCAGGCTTTCCTGGCTCAATACGCCCATGCCGATGGTCAGCAGGGAGTAGGGAAAAAACATTCCCAATTTGGATACGTAAAATCCTAATCCAACAAAGACTCCGCACAGAGTAATGCCGATCGGGGCAGAAAAGCTGCGGATACGCAAGGACAGCATAAGCTGCACGGCGCTGATGGCAACGGATGCAATCCAGCCGCGTACGACCCAACCGAATAGCTCCACGGGAGGGGAGAATGACAAGCCAAGCGTCAAGCCTGCGCATACATACAAAACGATAAAAAAAGTTTGCACCATAGCAATTAAACCGCTGACCACAACCAGCTTGGCGAGAAATACGCTTGCAATTGATTTGGGCGACGTCAGGACCGCATTCCAGTTGTTGTTCATATGTTCCAGTCTGCATACATAAGCGCAGCAGATGGCAATAAGCACAGGCAGAAAAAACTCGCCGTAAAACAGGCTGACTTGAGTCCACAGGCTGTACCACTCGTTTTGCAGGACAGTTTGGTTGAAATAATAGTTGGCACAGCCAATAAGTAGGCTGAGGATAGGGAGAGCCGAGAGCACAAACGCCAGACGGGATCTGCGCAGCTTCAGCCATTCTGCGGAAACGGTTCTTCTCATCTTAATGCCTCCTATATTTGCTGCCGGGTTACATGAATGCTTCCGGCAGCAAAAAAAATGATCGTCATCAGCCATATACCGGTTAGCAGTCCGGCACTGGCATACTGGAAACTGTATTCCACGGTTGGGCCGGTATATACGATACCTACGGGGCTAAGCTCGGAATAGTAAGACCAAGCGAACACACGGCGAATGGGCGCAGGAAATAAGCCCGCCGTCATGCCGACAAAACCGCCGATCATTCCAAGGCAAAGGGCGAATGCCTGATTTTTCACGGCAAGAGATACCCAGAGTTGCAAAGCGGTTACCGCCAAGTTGGTCAGCACAGCTCCACCGATGAAGTATACCATCAAGGGGAGGGGCAGCGAGCCGTCGAAGCCGTTGATGATCCCGAAGCCTGCGATGGCTACGGCTTGCACAAGCACGTAAGACAACAGCACGGTATTGGCGCAAATATACTTGGCGAGATACAGTTGGCTGCGCTTGACGGAGGTAGCGATCAGCAGCTTCCATGTATTCCCTTTATGCTCCATATCACTGATCCGTGAAACGGCAATGGCACACATGACCGGCAGAAAAAGTCCGTTAACAGAGGCAGCCATAACGATAATGGACGGCCAGGAGACGCTGCCGGAATTACGCGACATATAGATGCTCATAGACATAAAGATCCAAATTAGTTCGATGGTTAAAAATATTGTCATCATGAGCGCAATCCGTTTGCGGCGCAGCTTGTAGAATTCCAGGGCCAATACTTTCATTACAAACTCCTCTCTTTACCCGTCAACTCAAGGAATATATCTTCCAGGCTTTTTTGGTGCTCCTCGATACGCACGACCGGAATTCCGCTCTCCACAATGATTTGGTTGGCATGTGAAATCTGCTCATCATTCAGCTTTTCAAAATGCAGGCGTCCTTTTCTGTTCACTGGCATATAGCCGCGGGTGAGCAAAAGTTTCTCGGCTGCGCTATTATCCAGCGTTTTCATGGAGATAGACGACTGTCCCTTGGCCCGCAGCACTTCCATTTTCCCTTGAAACAACAACTCCCCGTCATTGATGATACCCACTGATGTAGCCATTTGATCGATCTCCGACAGGAGATGGCTTGACAGCAAGACGGTCATGCCATAGCGGCCAGGCAGCGATTTGATTAGCTCACGGATTTCGCCGATTCCGGCAGGGTCCAGTCCGTTCGTCGGTTCATCGAGAACAAGCAGCTTGGGAAAGGCCAGCAAGGCCATAGCAACGCCGAGGCGCTGCTTCATCCCGAGCGAGTATTGCTCTACTTTTTTATGCTTTTGATTTTCCAGACGGACGATTTGCAGAGCTTCCTTTATGTTGGCGTCAGGTACACCGCGCAGTCGCTGCATGACGCGCATATTTTCCAATCCGGTCAAATGCCCATAATAGGATGGAGATTCAATGAGAGATCCGATCTGGCTCAAAATAGATGAACGGTGGCTATGCAGCTCTCTTCCGAATATAGTGACCCGGCCATCCGTAGGCTTGGTCAAGCCCAGCAGCATTTTGAGTGAGGTGGATTTTCCAGCTCCGTTAGGACCGAGAAAACCATATATTTCCCCTTGCTTTACGTAAAGATTGACTTTATGTACCCGCCAAACGTTGTTGTAGCGCTTAGACAGGTTGTGGGTGGACACGATGGAATCCGTATGCATCCGAATCAACTCCATTCTTTGTATTCGCAGCGTAAGCTTGCTTAATCCACTGTAAGCCTCCTACCTTGCAAGAGTCTGAAGTCAATCTTACGGCAACCTTAAATTCGCCCTCACCTCTGACGGACGAGGGAATGGGTGATGTATAATGAGGTCAGGTGATGAGAGATGGAACATATCAAAGATAGAAAAATTTTGATTGTGGACGACGAGCCTGACATCAGGCGGATGATAGAAGGTTTTTTGCGCAAAGAGGGGTTTTACCGGATTTATGCCGCAGCTGACGGGGGATCTGCGCTTTCGGTTTGCCGGGCGGACAAGCCGGACATCGCGATAATGGACGTGATGCTGCCAGATATAGACGGCTTCGAGCTGATTACAGCGATAAGGCAATTTTCCAGCATGCCGGTTCTATTCTTGTCTGCGAGAGGAGAAGATGAAGACCGATTGCTGGGACTTGGCCTGGGGGCGGACGATTATGTGGTGAAGCCGTTTTTGCCTCGTGAACTGATGCTAAGACTAATGGCTGTATTAAAGCGGGTCTACGCCCCGGCCGTGCCGGAGAGTCTGCCTTGCTTTCAGCTTGGCGAATACAAGATCGATCTGGAGCTTGCCACCGTGTTTCACAATGAGGAGGAAATTGCTCTCACTCCGAAGGAGCGGGGATTGCTGCTCAAGCTTTATGAGAATCAGGGGCGAATTGTGACTAGCGATGCGTTATGCCAGGCTGTCTGGGGGGATGACGCCTATAGCTATGAAAATACGCTGATGGTGCACGTCCGCCGTATCAGGGCAAAAATCGAACAGGATCCTTCGAGGCCGAAGTATCTACTTACGGTAAGAGGCTTGGGGTATAAGCTGGTCGTAAAGGAGTAATGGGCAATGGATGGCGTTATCCGAATTTTACGGCGTTTTATCGGAAGCACCTTGTTTATGTTCGCAATGCTGCTCATCATCAATTTTGCCTTGCTCGGTACGCTGATCTTTAATGAAACGAAAGAAGAACGGTCTCCGGCCGCAGTGGCCCAGCAGGTGGCTGAAGCCGTTGACAGACAAGCGGGGAAAGCAGGCTATCAGTTGGGCGGCAATGAAGAAAGATTGCTGGAGCAACATAAGGCATGGGCTATGCTGATCAACGGCGGGGGATCAGTAACGTGGAGCTATCGGCTCCCCGATGAAATTCCTCTTTCTTATAGCTTGCAAGAGATCGCAAAGCTTTCGCGTCATTATTTATTGGACTATCCGGTATACAGTTGGGAACACGCAGACGACGGTCTGGTCGTTGTAGGTTATCCTCAATCCAGCTATGCCAAATATCAGTACAATTTCTCCATTAGCTGGATCCGTACTTTGCCGCTGCGGCTTGCGCTGCTGCTGCTCGGGAATATGGTTCTGGCTTTACTGCTGTCAATTTTCATCGGCACACGGATGATTCGATCCATCAGACCTCTGGTGAACGGAATCCACGCTCTTGCCAAAGAAGAGCCTGTGCATGTTGAACCAAAAGGGATTTTGAGCGACTTGGCCAAAAGCATCAACAGCACCTCCGACAAGCTTCAAAGCAAAAATACGGCTCTCAAGGCACGGGATGAAGCGCGCTCGAACTGGATAGCTGGAATTTCCCACGATATCCGCACGCCTCTGTCCATGGTGCTTGGTTATGCCAGTGAGCTGGAGGAGCACGAAGAGGTACCCGCGCAGCAGCGGCTGCATGCGGGCATTATTCGCAAGCAAGGAGAGCAGCTTCGCTCCCTGGTCAGCGATTTGAATCTGGTCTCCATGCTCGAGTACGAGATGCAGCCTCTGCACTTGAAGACGGTTCGGCTGTCGGCCGTCGCAAGACTGACGGTCTCCGAATTGATTAATAATGGGCTGGATGAGCGCTATCCGATTACCCTGCATATTTCGGACGAGAGCATCCAGGTGCAAGCGGATGAAAAGCTGCTGCTGCGGGGGATTGCCAATCTGGTGCATAACAGCATCCGCCATAACCCGCAAGGCTGTGAAATAAAGATTGAAACGAGTCAGCCGTTGGAACTGGAATCTTCCATATCCTTGTGCCGCCTTGTCGTAACGGATACGGGACGGGGGATTCGGAAGGAAGCACTATCCGACTTGCTGGAGCTTCCTTATGCTTCAGGGAGACAGCGTGCCGCGGCAAATGGGCACGGGCTCGGACTGCCCATGGTTGCTAGAATTGCGAAGGCTCATCATGGTCGGCTTTTGCTCAACAGCGAGTCGGGAAAAGGACTAGAGGCTGTGCTGGAGCTGCCTTGTTAATATAACGAATTGAGGTGTTCCAAAATGAGAGAAAAAAAGGTTAGGGAAATCAGGGTAACTGATTATCATGATATATATTTGTTAAATCAAGAATTCAACTCGAATCTAACATTATTTTCTGAAGAAAAAGTAAAAGAAAAGATTGAAATCATTATCAAGAAAACAAAAGATATCATCTTTGTGTATGAACACAATCGCGAGGTAATAGGGTATATACATGGAAGCCCGTATGAATTGCTTTTTTCTGACTCTTTAGTAAATATCCTTGGATTTGTTGTTAAAGAAAAATATAGAAACCAAGGTTTAGGGAGCATATTGATTGAATGTCTTGAGCAGTGGGGAAAGAACAATGGATTTTCTGGGATCAAATTGCTCTCTCACCCAAGTCGAGTACATGCTCACAGATTCTATGAACGACGTGGCTATTTGTTTACAAAGGACCAAAAGAATTTTATAAAAAAGTTCAATTCATACAGCATCAGGACTAAACTACTGGACTAAAGTATCCAAATCTGGCTGCAATTTGGTCCGCAGAACATATAGCATGATGGCACCAACAAGGAATGCGGCGGCATCCGAAATGACGAGCGACCAGACAACTCCGTGGAAGCCGTTCATTCGATTGGCGATGTACAACACAGGAATCAGAGTAATTCCTTGAATAATTGACATAATAAATGCAGCAGTTCCTTGCGCTGTTGCTTGGAAGATCCCCGTAAACAATGCGGTTATTCCTGTAATGAACAAGGATAAGAACGTAACATGTAGAATGTAGCTGCCCATTTCAATTAATTGCTGGTCATGCGTAAATAAACCAATTAAGTGATCGGAAATCAGAAAGACGATGATGCCGAACACGATTGCTAACGCCACAATCGCTTTGATCGTGAATCCAATGGTTTGTTTCATTCGTAATTTATTCGCTGTAAAAGAGAAGGCAATGAGCGGCACGACTCCCTCACATAAGCCCATAAGAATAACCTCAGGAAATTGCAATAAACGTGAAGAAATTCCGAATGCCGCTACGGCCTGCTCCCCATATTCGACCAAATAACGGTTAAAGATAAGCGACATTGCGCCCAGGAAAATACTCATAACAAAGACGGGAACTCCGATTTTGAATACATTGTTAAGGATGTCCTTGGTAGCCTTGAACCATTTTATGGAGATGGTTAAGAATGGGCTCTTATACCCTATATGGAAGGCGTAGAATGCACTCGCAACCATGTTAGAAATGACCGTAGCAGACGCAACGCCGATCACGCCCCAATGGAAGACGAAGATTGCTAGCGCATCGAGAATAATATTGACGATAACACTGAGAATCATACCAATCATCGACGTCATTGCTGCACCCTCCGAGCGCACAATATTCTCCAGCGTGAAAAATAATACGATGAATGGTGAACCAATAATCATTATCGTGACATATTCCTTCGTGAAGCCGAAGGAGTCAGGCGTCGCTCCCAAGCCATGAACGATTGAATCGATCAATGGGAGGCCGGCGGCCATCAGGATAAGACCGAGAACTAAACTGCTGTAAAAGGCGAATGAAGACACATGCTTTACATCATCATATTTTTTCTCTCCGAGCAAACGGGAGATGAATGTACTGCTGCCCATGCCAATCAAGTTGCCCAGCGCCATAATGGCCGCGAATAAAGGCAAGGTTAGTGCGAGTGCGGTTAACATGGCCGTACTGCCCAGTGTACCAAGGAAATAGGCATTCAAGATCGAATATATGACACTCATTGACATGCCCAACATCATTGGTACAGCGAAGTGAGCTACGGCTTTTGCGACTGGTGCTTTTTCAAAGTAATGGAGGTTTTCTGCATCCATATGGGTCACCACTTTCTTTGGATATAAATTCAACTTACAGTGTTAGATTGAACCTTACAGTGTTAGATGTTATCATAAAGCTATGAACCTGTAAAGAATAAACTTACACTGTTAGATAAAAGGGTGGATACCGATGAAAAAGCAGCAGCCTCAGATTTCGGAGGATAAGGTTTTGCAAACCTCGTGGGAGCTTCTTGGAGAGGAAGGCATCGAGAAATTCAGCATGAGAAGATTGGCCGACAAGCTGGGGATTCAGGCTCCCTCTCTGTACTGGTACTTCAAGAGCAAGCAGAATCTCTACCAGCGTCTAGCCAACCAGGTATCGAAAATAATCCTGGAGGAGTTCCGCTCAGAGGGGGATTGGAAGGAGCAGCTGACAGAGTTTGCAGTTACGGTAAGGAGCGTGCTCAGCCGGTACCCCTGCTCGACGCAGCTCATGATGCTAACGCTGCCCCTTGAACCAGACATGATCCGGTTTACCAACCGTATGCTGCTCTGCATGGAATCGACGCCACTTGAGCAAGAGAAGAAATTACAAGCGGTTCTTACGCTTGTGAACTATGTCTTCTACTTCGTTCTGGACAATTATCAGCATCAGCGCACATATGCTAGCCTTAAGGACCAGGAAGTGCTTATGGAGGGGGAGTTGATCCGTCTTCTGGACTCCATGAGCGAGACGGATGCGGGACTGTTCCGAAGGATGTTCAAGAACGGGCTGTTCGAGTTGGTAGGGACCGACGGGGCGTTTGAGTTCGGGTTGAAGCTGATTCTGTTGGGGATTGAGCAGGTGATTAAGGAGCGGGAGAAGTAGTATGTATGAAACCGCTCGTCCGGTTATCGGATGAGCGGTACAATCCCTTATCCTGATAACAAGTTAAGGGATTATCTTTATTATTTTCTATTGTTTAATATGCGAAGGGGTCGTTTTTTGAATATGAACCATAATGTCGAATTGCTCTTTAAGGGAAACATTATAATATTGCGGTTCATTAGGAATGATCTGCGCAATGCCATCCAAGAACGGCTGCTTTTCTTTTACCCATTGCTGCGCGGCTCCATTCAACTTGCGAAGATCTAACAAGAACTGATCGTATGGAACTTGTCCAAACATATAATTGGAGCTGTTCTCGTTTCTCTGAATGGTATCAGCTGCAATCTTATCCTCACTGAATGCTGTGAATTTGCCTTCTGTGGTGGTGGTGCCAATTGCTACATATTGATCGCCTACACGTTCTTTCAGAAACTCCCCGGCGACTTTAGGATACCACTTCTCCGTGATAACACCTTTGGCTATATGAATATTGTGCCCCCAAACCATCGTTTTCCCGCCAAATTGTTCTTCAGCCCAAACGGCATGCTCGGCTAGAAATTGATCATGCAGCTTCACCATGCTCGGGTAATCAGCTGGAATCATCATCTTCGTAAAATTTGCTATCACCTTAGTCGTTCCTTTCACCCACGCTAGCTCGAGTGAACCAGTCTCATGACTTGACTTCGTTTTGTCTTCAAGTAGTTTGACTACTTTTTGCGCGTTAGCCATATGCTTTTCTTTCACTTCAGTAGTCAGCTTCATATATTCCTGTAGATTACCTGCCACCAACGACAACTCTTTGTAGCTTTGCTCGACTTCCGGCAGCAAATCAGGATGATGCTTCTTTACATAATTGATCACTTTATCGAAGACAGTTTGATCCAGCATTTTTAAGTCGAGCCCGATGAATTGAATTTTCTTTTTATGTACAGGATCAGAGTTGTATTCCCGCATCCACTCTACCATAGCGACGATCTCATCAGTGGGGTACAACAGTTTCAAAAACTCCCTAGGGTTGCCTTTTCCCGTTTGGATATACTCGTTCAGCTTTAAACCGTTGCCCCAATCCTCTTCAATTCCAAAATTGGTAAAGCCCAACTCAGTGACCAAATACTTCACAAGGCGATGCTTCATCATAAAAATCTCCGAGCTTCCGTGAGTAGCTTCTCCTAACCCAACATATGTTGCATTCCCTATCATGTCTTTTAGCGGTTTTAAATCATTCAATGGTTGTTTCGGATCCAACGTCTTCAGCTGCTTCGCTTGCGATTCCAGTGATTTTGCAATACTATTTTGAGATATTTGAGTCGTCTCCACGGCTTGGGTTGTTCCTATTTGATCCAATTTTTCAGTTGGTCCCGTACTGCAACCTGCAGTTATAATTGCTGCACTTAGCATTACGGCAACTCCACCGTAAATCATTTTCATTCTTTTGTTCATGGTGCTCACCTCATGGATTTTTTTGAAGTACGATTCTTCCTGCACACAAGCAAATTGTGTCGCCTTCAGTAGTCCAATTGTCACGCACTCACTATCATTTAAGCTAGTTACAAATCATCACAATTTCATGTTACGACTTTATTGGCGACGCTTTCTAACGATCAGATCCGATCAACTTATCACAAGTATATGATGACATTTCGTCACTGGCGGCAGGCAGCCGCGTCTTCTAATATCCATGTTACGAAAAAATAAAACGCTTGACATTTAATGAGGATCAAACGGGTACTTGACAGCCGTTGTTATATTAAAAAAAGAATTGTGAGGGGCACTAAGCACATAGGAGGCATCTAATGTTTCAGCATAGCAAACAAACTTATGAAGGATTAGATTTTGGCACACAAGACTTAAGGTATGGCGAGCTAATAAGTTGTACATTTACTCGTTGCTTGTTTGCTAACGGATCACTTGATGAGATTACATCCAGCAACTGCCGTTTCATAGAGTGTGATTTTCGTGGAGCAGCTTTAAATGGTTCGTATCATAAAGAATCCGCGTTTGAGAATTGCAACTTTAACGGAGCTAATCTCTTTGTTTCCAAATTTGAAACATGTAAAATGACTGGTTCGGATTTCTCAAGCTCCAATATGGATGGGATCACCATTTATCAAGGCGATTGGTCGTATACCAATTTGAGAAATAGCAGATTAGTTAGACAGGATTTACGCGGGGTTAAATTTCATGAAGCAGACTTGTCAGGAGCCAATTTAGAAAAAGCGGATTTAAGAGACAGCGATCTGACGATGACGCTGCTGTCCAATGCGAAGCTGCAGGGCGCTGATGTAAGAGGGGCAAAAATGGAAGGCGTAAATTTTAAATCATTCACCATTGCAGGTATGAGAATGGATAGGGAGCAAGCTGTCTTGTTTTCGCTTTCGCATGGAGCGAAGATAGGTTAATAGTAATCGTCATATATTCAATAAGGCTGCTAGACTAAACCTCCTGTTTAACAATTTTCGTTAAATAAGAGGTTTTTTTGCGTCTAGTTGACGCTTTCAGCATACTTTCAGTTAACTTTCATATGCCTATCAGCCAAACTTAAGTAACCCTTCAGGTTAGCCGCCTATACTTTTATTTATCAACACCAATCAAATAAATGGTATACGAAAGGCGGTAATAGCATGAATGAAGATATGAACAAAAATGAAGATATGAACAAGATGGTTAACTTAAATGATATAAAAGTTGAAAATAAGCCGCGGAGCATTAAAATGAAATCTATGTTTGCAGCTTTTATGGCTGGCGCGCTAGTCGTTGGCGGGTTGATGTTTACGTCGGATAAAATGGATTTGTTCGGCTATGCTGCCCGCCTGCTCAATCTGCTGCTGCCGCAGCCAACTCGGCGGCAGCGAATGTCCAAACGGCATCGTTAACGCCAACAGGGACGAACAGTATCTCATCCATAGTCAAAGCGGCGAGTCCAGCTATTGTCAAAATTGAGACCAAAGTAAAGCAGACGAAAAGTGGACAGAATAGAAGAAACACGCTACAACAAGGTACTGAAAGCGGAGATACGATTGAAAATGGGATTGGATCAGGGTTCGTTTTTGACGCGAGCGGCTATATTTTAACGAATGAGCATGTGATTGATGGCGCAGACGAAATCGATGTTTACGTGCAAGGCTACGATACACCATTTACGGCAAAGCTTCTCGGAAGCAGCTACGATTTAGACTTGGCTGTGCTCAAAATTCAAGGGGATAAAGCGTTCCCTTCTCTGAAACTAGGCAGCTCCGACAATACGCAAGTAGGGGATTGGCTCGTTGCGATCGGCAACCCGTATGACTTCGATTACTCTGTAACTACGGGTGTTTTAAGCGCCAAAGAGCGCACGATCAGCATCGACGATGAGCAGGGTACTCGAAATTACAAACATCTGCTGCAAACAGACACAGCGATCAATCCAGGCAACTCGGGCGGTCCGCTTTTGAATTTGAACGGTGAAGTGATCGGCATCAATACAGCCGTAAACTCTGAAGCGCAAGGAATGGGTTTTGCAATTCCCGCAAGTACGATTAGTTCTGTTGTAGATAAACTGAAAAATAACGAAACGATTCCCAAAGAACCAGCACCATACATCGGTGTAGCTCTACAAAATATTACGAATGATATGCTGGAAGACTTGAAAATCAACAGCACGAAAGGTGCTATAGTTGCTCAAGTGCAGCAAGGCACGCCAGCTTTCGAAGCGGGCATTCGTCAGTACGACGTTATTATGGATGTGAATGGCACAGCCATTTCAAATACGGATGACGTTACAAAAGCGGTCCAGGCCGCGGCCGTTGGAGACAAGCTGAAAGTAACCATCTCTCGGGATGGTCAGACGAAGGATGTTACTGTTGAAGTTGGGAATAAAAACATAGCGACCAGCTATCAAGGTTAAACTGATTGCCTGCTACCCTGCCATTTTGGCTAGGTGGTGGGCAATCTTTTTTATGTTTCAGCGGCAAAGTAGCCTTGAGATGTGTGCGTGCCTCTGAACCCGCCCCAAAAGCCCAGCATTAAGCACGAATTAATTTGGGCATTGACTTGGGCAAGGGTTAAAAGTTATAGAACTGCCGATGATTCATGAAGGGCTGTATGGCGGAACATTTGAGGTGCCTAGGGATATGTCCTTTGAATTTCGTATTTCCAGGGGCAATAAGAGAGATATCTTCGTATATCTTCCTCCCAGTTATCGGTATGAACAGAACAAGAAATATCCGGTCCTGTATATGCATGATGGGCAAAATATTTCCCATGCTGCTTTTAACGGCTGCTCCTGGCATGTAAACGTAACTGTCGATAGATTGAATCAAAACCGTTCGTTGAAGAGATTATTGTTGTGGGCATTCCTAACATGGGAGCAGAGAGGGTCGATGAATTTATCCATGCGCTGGAAGGTGTCCTCTATTCATCCGATAAAGTTCAAATTAAGCCCAAAGGCTCTTTATTATGAAGCGTTTATTATTGAAGAGTTAAAACCATATGTGTGGATGCTGTGTTTCGAACCCTAACGGGTCCTGATCATACGGTATGATCCGGATAGCGCCACATATGCCAAGCAGCTTCAAATACCACTTCAGGCCGAATTTGTTTATCAAATCAGCAGAGAAGATGGCTCTTACGAGATTGATCACACAGGGAAACCTGTGCAGCACCAATATAAAGCTTTAGCGGATTCGAAAATAGAAATTCAGATTACCATATCCTATTGTTTGCTTTTGCGAATTCACAATGCTGTCGTTTTGCACCGGAGTGACTTTCTGCTAGAGTAAGGGTATGGGAAATTGGTAGGCAGAGAGGAGCAGGTCTGATGTCTGAGAAAGAAGTTCTTGTACGCTTCGGAATTTCCATGCCGCAATCGCTCATTGAGCAGTACGACAGGCTGATTGCCGAGCAAGGGTATGATAATCGTTCGGAGGCAATCCGGGATCTTACACGCAAAGCACTCCTCACTTCAAGCGGCATGCAGCCGGAAGAGACGGTTGCCGGAACGATTGTCATGGTGTATGACCATCATATCAGCGATTTGCCCATTACTTTGATGGATCTGCAGCATGAATATCATCATGCCATTATTTCAACGATGCACATTCATTTAAACCATCAGCAATGCTTGGAAATATTGGTTGTTCGCGGCAAAGTGCAGAGATTGAGAGAGCTGCAGCAGCGGATTCAAGTGCTCAAAGGCGTGGGTTATGCGGAGCTTTCCGTTACGCATGTAGACGAGCATGCTCCTGCGCATGGACATCATCATTCCCATCCGCAGGATTCGTAGTTAGCTGATTTTTTTGCTAAAATTAGGGGTGGAGGTGTGATATGTCTGTTAAAAAATGGTTTAGCCTGGAAGAGGCGAATGCCATGCTCCCTTTTGTCGACCAAGAGTTGAAGAAGATGCAGGCATTGAAACGACAGTTTGAAGACAAGTATGTGGAGCTTCGCGATTTGAAAAATGAACATGCCGAGAAACCCAGCCAGGAAAAAGACCCTTTTTTCGTTATGGAAGCTGCATTGGAATTTATCCAGATCGAAGCACGCGGACTCATTCATAATTTCCAGACAACGGGAATCGAGCTCAAGGATATAGAAACAGGACTTGTTGATTTTCCGGCGATGCTGGAAGGACATGAAGTCTTGCTGTGTTGGAAACAAGGAGAGGACAGAATTCGTTACTACCATAGCAAAGAAGATGGATTTGCTGGGCGTAAACCGATTTCGGAGTAGAGGATATGAATCATGTTGATATTTAAAAAATTTAAACGCCGCGCTTCCTTGCGCAGCTTGTTCGCACCGGCCATGCTGATGTGCATGCTGGCTTTGATGTTAGGCAGTGTTGTTCTTGTACCACAGAGCGCATCAGCGCATGCTTCATTAGTACAGGCTGTTCCGGAATCCGGCTCAAAGCTTGAGAACTCACCGCCGCAAGTCGCGGTTACGTTCAATGAATCATTGGACGCAGGGCTATTTTATATCAAAGTATTCAATCATGACGGCAACGAGGTCACCAGCAACAAGGCTCGTTTGAACAAGGAACAAACCGGCGTAGAGCTTGATTTGCCTAAGCTTTCCGAAGGTGTGTACTTAATTAGCTATCATGTGATATCCGCAGACGGCCATCCGGTTGGGGGAAGCTATCCGATTACGATCGGCAATCCGCCTCAAGAGGATTCGCTTGATCTGCCTTCCGCTCATGCCGGTCATGAGCATGGTTCAGGTCCTTTGACAACGAAAGTTTTGCTGCAATATGCGTCTCGCGGACTGTGGTATTTCATGATATTAGCCATGACAGGTTGGATGATATGGCTTCGGCTTCCGGGTGTAAGCGGTGTTGAAGCGCGTAAATCCTTGTCGGCCTGGACGCTTAATCTGCAAAGAGCCCATTTGGTAGCGTTATTGCTGCTTATTTTCACGCATGTGGAGGATTTGCTGGGCGGTGGCGGTATCAATGAATTGTGGCAGCTTTTCAGCGCGACGAATATTGGGATCTCTTGGGTTCTGTTGTTAGTGTTATCTTTCCTTGGCTTTGCCCTTGCCGGCAGATTCAAATGGTTCGATCTCCTATGGCCTTTAAGTTTGCTTGCTGTGAAAAGCTTCAGCGGTCACGCGGCTTCCTTTTCGCCTTTATGGGCGACAATTGGACTTGATTTCATTCATTTGGTTGGTGCTGCTCTTTGGGTGGGAGGCTTGATCCTTCTTTATGTGAAATGGCGTCAAAAGAGCCCAGAGCTCAGCGTCTATATGCAACAGTTTTCGAATATGGCTTTGATTTCAATTATTGTGCTAACCCTTTCTGGCTCCGCATCCGTCTTATTGTTTTTGCCTAACTTGCATTACTTACTGTACACCTCTTGGGGGATACTGCTGCTGGTAAAAACAGGCGCGGTCGTTCTTGTGATGATCTTAGGCTTGATTATTCGGTTCTACATGCGTCAGAAGAAGGCAGAACGTTCTTTCTTGTGGGTAAGACTTGATCTTACACTTATGATCGTTATTGTCATGCTGGTAGGTATTATCACCTATGTGGCGCCAATTCCTGAGAATGAGCCGCTGCAGTGGCATCAGATGGGCGAGAAGGTTCACGTTTCCGCAGATATTACGCCAAAAATACAAGGAACGAACTCCTTCGTAGCCAAGGTTTTCCTTCCCGAAAATAGCGGCAAACCCAAGCAGGTGCTAATGATCCTTCATTACACCGATGATGCCGAAATTGCTCCGATTAATGTGCCTTTAACGCTCTATGAGGATAAAACCGAGGAAGAATCCTACGGCTTTGCCAAATTCAGCTACAAAGCTGAAGGTGCCTATCTGCCATTTAGAGGAAATTGGGATCTGGAAATGCGCGTCATGGATCCCGAGGATAATGAAACGGTGTATCACAAAACATTTATCGTTTATTAATGGATGGACAATCCTAATGGTAGAAAGCGGGGGACGGTCATGGCGTGGGTTCATATGTTGGATCGAAATCAATTGTCCGTAAAGCTGGATGACAAGGATGAAGCGGCCATTATAGAGGTCAATGATGGCGGACTTGCGCCTAATTATGTCGCGATCAGGCTCAATGAGCATGAGATTGATGAGTTAATCGAAGCGCTGCAATGTATTAAACAGGCTATACAGTAGTAATGGGCCGCGGCCATCACAGAAACCATGTGATGGCCGCGGCTTTATTTTTGATGAACTCACATTTATTTATAAAAACCTGCAATTGTGCATCCTTTTAAGCTTGGATTAACCTATAAACGTGAAATTCCTGCGATTCTGCAGGCTTTTGAGGCCTTTTCTTGATGACTGGATGGAAAAGTCGAAAATTCCTGCCTTATTGCAGGCTTTTCCATTTTTCACCTGATTATGTGGAAAAAACCTGCATTTTCGCAGGTTTTAACAGCATGTGAAACCATGCTCGATGGAAACGCCAGATCCCGATAACGTTAACGTGCTCAAAACAAGCTCCAATCGAATTCTTGCGACAGCTTGCCTAATAAGTGAACGCCGGCGGTGAAGTAAGCAAGCGAACGGTTGCGGTGCGCAGTATCGGACTCGGATTTGTAAACATCAGCATTGATTTCAAGCGAAGGATTATCCGCAATCTCCCGGAAAAATGTCACGATTCGTGCAATCTGCTCCGTTGAATCCTCGCCTGCAATCAAAGACGATATCGCGATAGCACCAGTATTGATAAGCGGGTTGAAAGGAATACCTGGTTCCACCAGCTCCTTACACCTGCTATCGACAGATGTTGATGATAAATAAAGAAAATTGGAAAATGACCTCTTTGAGAAAGTCCCGATGAGAAATCACATCGGGATTTTCTTTTTTATAAAGGAGAAAAGCATGTCAAGCAAACTTCATTGGGCTGGCTATTTCCATAAATAAACAAAAGTGTTGCAGTGGAATGACTGAAGGGAACGTCTAACTGTGGGAGAGACAGAGGAGGCGAGTGATCTGGAGGATCTGGAATATATACGGGCCGTTATCGCCGGTCACCGAGAGTCCTATGCCGAATTAGTCTTGCGATACCAAGGTATGGTATACCGTGTATGCCTGAAAATGACAGACGACCGTTTCTCAGCAGAAGATTTGGCGCAAGAGGTGTTCATACAGGCGTATCGAGCCCTTCCTTCGTACCGTGAGCAGTCGTCGTTCTCCACATGGCTTTACCAGATTACGGTTCGGAAATGTCTGGATTGGCGTCGATCAAGAGCTCGGGACCGACTGCATCGTTCCGATGCTAATCTGACAGAACAAGACACGGTCACTTGGCAAACGCCTGAACACGAACTGCTGGATAAAGAGCGGAACGAAAAGCTTCACCGGATGATCGAAGAACTGCAAGAGCCTTACCAGACTGTAGTTCGGTTGTACTATCTTCAATATTGCTCTTATCAGGATATTGCCAATCGAACCCAGTTGCCAATCAAAACCGTCGAATCCCAATTATATCGAGCGCGCCGAATAATGCGGGAAAGGGGGGAGGGATTATGATGAGGTGCGAAGATGCGCAACAACAGATGGCAGCCTTTGCTGTCGACAAGACGACGCTTGAGCTCTCCATTCTTCTAACTGAACATCTGGACGCGTGTCTAGACTGCCGTATTTGGCATGAGGAAGTGCTGGCTATGCTGCAAATCTGGATGGAAGAGGACCAGCCGATTCCGGAGATCGATATGGTGTCTGCCGTCATGGAGCAAATTGAAAGCTTACCTCCTGTCAAAAAATTGGGCTTCTCGAAGTTTACTGTTTTGTACCACTATGGAATCGCTGCTTCATTGGCATTCGCGTTATTTTACTTCGGTGTGTTTGAGCATGTGGGTATAAATATTTCCCACACGATCCAACACATGTCGGAAAAACATGTGTTACTGGATCGCTAAGATTCAGCTCCATATTCGGAAAAGGGAGTTGTCGCAATGGTTGGGACAAACAAAATAATAACCTTCCTGTTATCCTTCATTCCCGGGGTTGGGCATTTGTATTTGGGACTGAATAAACGGGGATTACAGTTTTTAATCGGCGGGTTTGCTTGTATTTCGCTCATTCCGCCGTTTCCCATGGTGTTCCCGTTTGTACTAGCGGTAATTTGGTTTTACGGGTTGTTTGACGCGCTGCAGAAGGCGACGCTGTTACATCAATATAGGTTGGATGCTGATCAAATTCAGACTTTGTACAAAGAAAATGCAATTCCTCCTCTGTGGATAGGCATCGGGTCAATTATGCTCGGTATTGTTGTTTTAAGCCGAATCCTTTTTCCCAAAGTGTGGTCATGGTTGCTTCAGGAGCAAAATAGCAGCATACTATTGGCTCTCGTGATCATTGGATTCGGAATCTGGCAAGTCAGCAAGCATGTCGGCAAAAAGTAGGGCAGCGTGAAACATGCTCGGAGCCGAAAGGGGACCGTAATGTGAAATCAAGAAAAATAGGTACTTTGACCTTAACATTCGGATTGATATTGACATGTATTCTAATCCTGATGAGATGGATGGATAGGGTCGCGATTCAGCTTTTCGAATATATAGGCCCAGCTCTTTTAATCGTATTCGGAATAGAAATCTTACGAGGCTTGTACTTCCAGTCCAAGACAGGGGAGAAGGTAACACTTGGCATGGGAAGCATTATGCTGCTAATCATCGTGTTGATGATCAACCTAGCGCAGTTTATTCTTCCTTGGCAACCGACGTTTAGCAGTCCGCTCGATGGAAAGGTTCAGGTGGGCAGCACGATCAAGCAAGTCGAGATCCAAATTCCTGACGGGAAAGTCAGCATTACCGGGACAACAGAACAAGTACTTTCGTATACCGGTCAATTAGCGTCAAAGGAGTCGTCGCAGTCGGAGGCGGACAAAGCGATTGCAGCGAACTGGAAAATTCGGACATCCGGGGATCGATTGGTGCTCACGCTGGAGCAGCCCTATTTCAGCCGCAATTTCAGTCTATTCGATTGGCTCCGCAAATCCCCAAGATCGCCGTACTTGAACGTCCAAGTTCCCCAAGATTTGTTGACGAAAGTGAGCACGAGCAACGGCGCAATCGAAGTCATGGATATGAAAGCCGATATGGAGATGAATACTCGCAATGGGCCCATCGCCGTCCAACAAGTTGAAGGCAATGTCAAAGCTGAAACCTCTAACGGTTCCATAGCAATGACAAAGGTTGAAGGATCCGCTTATATGGACACAAGTAACGGTTCCATTACGATTGCGAGCATCGCCGGCTCGGTATTTGCGAGAACATCTAATGGTGATATTCAGGCCACCTCTGTCGTAAATGAAGACTGGGAAAGTCATACATCGAATGGAACGATTAAGATGACCCTATCCGGGGAGCCAAATGTTACTATTCAAGCGAAAACATCGAACGGCAGCATAGGTGGAGACGCCACATGGCAAATCGACGGAAATGGTAAATATTCGAGCACGATGGGAACAGGTTCCCACGCGATGCTTTTGTCTACAACCAATGGAAAAATTCAAGTGTTTCGGTCAAAGTGAAGGTATATCGACAGGGATAGAGGAGGGAATATCGTTGGGTAAAATCACAATCCGCATCGTTGTCTTTGTTTTGGCTTTTGGCATATGCGCCTATGCGCTAATCCAATACGGTTTTTTCAGTGCCAAAGATGCCGGCTTCGTCTCCATCAAGCTTAGGAAGCCCGATTTCCATCTAGAGCCGTGGGTCTATGTCCTGTATGCTCACATCATTACTGCCGTTTTGGCTCTTGTGATCGGTCCGTTTCAACTGTTCTTGAAGCCTACTAGCCTGAAACGGGTCAAGAGGCACCGTATGCTCGGCTATACGTATGTTCTATCCGTTTCGATTAGCGGGCTCGTCAGTGTATATTTATCTCTATATGCGACAGGCGGGTGGGTGGCTGGACTAGGTTTTCTACTGTTAGATGTACTATGGGTTAGTGTCACTTGGATAAGTGTGAACAAAGTAGCAGTACTGGGCGATATTCAGGCACACAAGGAATGGATGCTGCGGAGCTATGCTCTCACTTTTGCTGCCGTTACGCTGAGGCTCTGGCTCCCTGTATTACTGATTCTTTACGATGGCAGCTTTATTGCCGCTTATCATGTCGTCGCATGGCTGTGCTGGATTCCCAATTTACTATTCATCGAGACGGTCATTCGATTCCGTCAGAAGCGCAATTCAAGTAAAGGCAATCATCAAATATCGAAGATCACATAGCTATGGCTGCTGGATGCGTGCCTCTGAGCCTGCACCCACTAAAGAACCCAAAGCCACTTTCGCGGCTTTGGGTTAACTTGAACTATAGCTTCTATTTTTGTAATAACTGCTTCCTTGGTGAAAGAGACAACTGCTCTATTACGATTGAATTTTTTGCGTAATATAACGCTGGTTATACGCTGATCCCACAGTACTTTTCGAAATTTATAGCGAGTAAAGCTCATATCCATACGAGGAATGCTTCATGCTAAGCATCTCAGCTTGAGCAGATTTATACGCAACGCCTGCGTGTGCGCAGTCTGGATTTTTACAAACATAAGCCATGCTCCATGCATGGATGCTAATCTGTCGTAGTTTTTTTGATGAACTCACATTTATTTATAAAAACCTGCAATTGTGCATCCTTTTAAGCTTGGATTAACCTATAAACGTGAAATTCCTGCGATTCTGCAGGCTTTTGAGGCCTTTTCTTGATGACTGGATGGAAAAGTGGAAAATTCCTGCCTTATTGCGGGCTTTTCCACTTTTCATCTGATTTTATGGAAAAAACCTGCATTTTCGCAGGTTTTAACAGCATGTGAAACCATGCTCGATGGAAACGCCAGATCCCGATAACGTTAACGTGCTCAAAACAAGCTCCAATCGAATTCCTGCGATAGCTTGCCCAATAAGTGAACGCCGGCGGTGCTGTTGCCTTTGCGATTCAGGGGCGGGCTGACTACGCCGATCCCGTATTGCCCAGGCACCATCGATAAAATGCTGCCGGACACCCCGCTTTTGGCAGGCAAGCCAACGTTCATGGCGAATTCGCCTGACGCATTGTACATGCCGCAGGTAAACATGAACGTCTTGGCGATCTGTACGAAGCGCCGCGGAATAAGACGTTGATTGCGAATCGGATCAACCCCGTTATGAGCGAGAACGAGTGCCATTCTAGCTAAGTCCGTACAGTTGACCTCGATGGAGCAATGGCTGAAATAGTTGCGAAGCACGTCATCTACTTCACAGTCGAGCACACCGTTGTCTTTCAAGAAGTAAGCAAGCGAACGATTGCGGTGCGCAGTATCGGACTCGGATTTGTAAACATCAGCATTGATTTCAAGTGAAGGATTATCCGCAATCTCCCGGAAAAATGTCACGATTCGTGCAATCTGCTCCGTTGAATCCTTGCCTGCAATTAAAGACGATATCGCGATAGCACCGGCATTGATAAGCGGGTTGAAAGGAATACCTGGTTCCACCAGCTCCAGCTTCAGCATGGAGTTGAAATCATCACCGGTGGGCTCCATGCCTACCTTAGAGAAGACAGCCGCTTCGCCATTATCCATTAATGCGAGAATTAGCGTAAATACTTTTGAAATACTTTGTAAAGTGAATCGGAAATTGGAATCCCCGGCTGCAGCGATGCTGCCGCTTGCATCCATGATGCAGATTCCTAATATATCCGCAGGCGCATTGGCAAGTTCAGGAATGTAGGAAGCAACATGACCATCTGTTGTACGTTTCTTGCTTTCGGTAACCCACTCCCCCAAATGGTCTGTGAGCTGCTTCCATGTTTGATCGTGTGGGTTGTGACTCATCTTGAAGTCATTCCTTCCTTATTACGCCTAGGCTTTCCAAGCTTGCGGGTGGTTGTCGCTGATCAAATCTGTAGCACTGGCGTTTGCGATGACTTGTTCAGGGTTTTTGCAGCCAGGAATAACCGTAGTGACGGCATCGTGCTTCAGGCACCAAGCAAGTGCCCATTTGGCCATGTCCATCCCTTGTGGTACTTCGTCTTGTTGAATACGCTGGACTTCTTCCAGCTTCTGTTTCACACTGTCCGCGTCGTGACGGTGACGAACATCCGTATTGCCGAACACAGCACCTGGCTTATATTTACCGCTCAAATAGCCGCTAGCAAGAGGAACCCGGGCTAGAACGCCTAGATCTTGGCTCACACATGAAGGGAAGACAAGCTCCTCAGGGGCGCGGTCCAAGCGGTTGTAGACGACTTGAATCGCTTTGGAGTTAACCTTGCTGGAAGCTTCTGTTTGGTGGATATTCGCATTGCTGCCGATGGAAGTGCCCAGATGACGAATTTTACCAGCTTGCACTTGCTTGTTGAGCGTAGTCCACAGGAGATCATTATCAAAAAGAGTATCCGGTCCGGAATGGAATTGATACAAATCAATGTAGTCCGTATGTAAAGATTTTAAGGAATCATCCAATTGCTTGATAACCCCTTCAGCACTGAAATCGTCCGTTCTAGTAAACAAATCGTGGAAATGATGACCGAATTTCGTAGCCACGACCCACTTCTCGCGATTGCGGCGTGATAAATAATTGCCAATGAACGACTCTGACAAATGGTCGCCATAGCATTCGGCGGTATCGATTAAGTTGATGCCCACCTCAGCTGCCTGGTCAAGGATGGCGTCGACTTCAGCCTGTGTATAGGTAAGTCCCCATTCCCCTCCGAATTGCCAAGTGCCAACTCCAACGATGGAAACTTTCAAATCTGTTTTCCCAAGTCTACGATATTTCATGATTATCACTCTCCTATTTAGGTTTCAACCTCATTATACAACAAACTTTTATTTTATATTAATGTACGTTCGCGCTAGATCATCTAATGTGTATATAGATATCATCCGTCACAGAAAGGAAGTCATATTACGATGAAAATGATTTTGAAAACCTTGAAAGAATGGGTGCCCAGTATCGCAGTTGCCGTAATCGCGGCGCTAATTATCAATACGTATGTGGCTCAGGCTGTTACGGTGCCAACCGGTTCCATGCTTCCAACCATCCAGTTAAAAGACGAATTGATCGTGGAGAAAATGAAGCCGTTAACCGATTTCAGCTTCGGTGATATCGTGGTCTTCTGGCCGCCGCTGGCCAATAACAAGGACCGCTACGTCAAGCGTTTGATAGGTTTACCCGGAGATACGATAGAAATCAAAGATGGCAGCCTGATTCGTAATGGTCAAAAAGTGGATGAGCCCTACGTGAAATCTGCGATGACCTACACATTTAAACAAGTAACAGTTCCAGCAGGGAATTACCTTTTCCTCGGCGATAACCGAAATGAAAGTTACGATTCACACCTGTGGCCAACTCCATTCGTCCCAGAGAAGGATTTGATCGGCAAAGCGGTATTTCGTTTGTTTCCGCTGAGTCATATGGGAACAATCGAATAGAGAGAAAATCAAACACACCCGTCAGGAGATAGCAACTCCTGACGGGTGTGTTCCGTTATGCGGGATTTGGCGAAAGCTCTTTCTCGTCTTTTGGTTTCGATTTGCGATCGGACACTTTAATGTTGCCGACGAACAAAGTAAGCACGGCCCCAAGCAAGACGAACACTAAGCCTACGATGAACACTTGGTGAAGGGAAGTAACCAGCGCATTTTTGAGAATAGGCAACATATGCTCGACGAATTCTTTTGGCATTTTGGCCAATGCCTCCGGACTTAACAGAGAAGAATACAGCGACTGAGGGTTCGTGTGAACCATTCCTGTCATTTGATTCGCTAGCTCACTCGCTTCTGCGGGCAGCTGCTTAACGACGGGCAACAAGTTTTGTTCTAATAAAACCGTTGATTTATGATTCATGATGGCCCCCAGAATCGTCATCCCGAAGGTTCCCCCGATTTGACGGAAGAATTGGCTGGAAGAGGTAACGACGCCAAGCTCTGATTTCGGGAAACTTTCCTGCAAGGCAAGCGTCAGGATTGGCATAACAAGCCCCATACCAAGACCAAGGACCAACATATAGCTGGATGCGATCAATTTGGTTGTATCAATACCCATTGTGCTGAGTAAATAAAAGCCTGCAGCCATGATGACCATACCGACCAGCATTTGCCGCTTGATTCCGATTTTATGGATGAATTGACCGGAAACAACGCTGGCCGCAATCATCGTAAGCATAAGCGGCGTCATAACGGTACCGGATGCAGATGCGCTGATGCCGACAATGCCTTGCATGAAGAGCGGGACGAACATGATCGCGCCGAACATGCCGACAGACATCAGGAAACCTATGCCGTTAATGGTTGAAAAGGTTCTGTTTTTGAATAATCGAACAGGTAGAATAGGCTCTTGCGCTTTGCTTTCAATAATGACGAAGGAAACCAAGGATACGACAGCTAGTGCGATCATGCCAATGATTTGCCAAGATGACCAAGCGAAGTCTTTGCCACCGAAAGTTAAAGCAAGCAATAAGCTGACAACCCCGACAATCATGGTGACGATACCTGGAATGTCGAATTTTACTTTTCCTGTTGCTTTGTGTTTAGGCAGGGCAAAGGCGATTAGGATAACAGCTAGGATACCGACCGGAAGGTTGATGTAGAAAACCCAGCGCCAGTTCCATGCGTCAACAATCCACCCGCCGACTTGGGGCCCAATAACGGAAGATAAACCGAAAATAGCTCCGAAAACACCTTGCCATTTGGCACGTTGTTTGCCAGTGAACAAGTCACCGATAATAATCATAGCCATCGGCATCATAATACCGCCGCCCAAACCTTGCAAGCCGCGGAACAAAATTAGTTCCGTCATGTTCTGAGACATCCCGCAAAGGGCGGAAGCTCCGATAAAGATAACTAAACCCGTTACATAAATGACACGGCGGCCGATTAAATCGGCGAGTTTACCTGCAATTGGAACAACAACCGTCGATGTTAGCATGTAAGCTGTGGTCAACCAAGCCATGAGCCCGAGACCACCGAATTCGCCGACGATGCGCGGCATAGCTGTACCAACAATGGTACCGTCCAAGGCGCCGAAAAGCATGGCAATGATGAGACCTGTTAACAGGAGGCCACGATTTTTAAGCTCGGGCGCTGTTTCTGCTTCAATGGAATCGGTAGATGTTGATTTTTGAATGTTTTCCACTTGAATCACTCCTTATTGTAATAAAAGAAATAAATTAATAATAAGTATTCAGCTTCTCAAAAGCATTCACAAGAACATGTCGATCTTCCGGAGAAAGCTCAGAAAGTCCACGTGCAATAACGTCCCTCTGTACATTCTCAGTCATCTTGATGATAGCTTTCCCTGTATCCGTTACTTCAACCAAAACAATGCGTCGATCCGTCTCGTGATGTCTGCGAATAACATGCCCGCTCTGGACTAGACGATCAATCATCACCGTGATTGCACTAGGTTTGACGCCCATCTTCTCAGCCAGGTGGGATTGTTTGGGCATGCCTTCTTTGGCAATCATGAATAGCAGGAACAACTGCGGCCTGGTTAGGTCGGTATCCAACTGGGAGAGAACAGCTAAGCTGATTTTACGATGAGTCGTTTCCAGCGTTGTACGGAAGCGATCGGTGTAAGCAAGCAAATCATCTTCCATGGCAAAACCTCCTCCGAAATTTCATTAAATTTTTGAATATTTAAATAATGAAATTGTTATAATAATTAATAGTTAAACTGTTTAAGTAAAATATACGCCGATCGCTTTTCGATGTCAACAGGAATTTTTGCCTTTTAAGGCGGTTCAACTTGCATCTCCAACGTATCTTGCATATAATAACTGATACATATACGTGGAAATGCTTTGACGGAGAAGAGTACGCAGTGCTTCTTGACAGGGAGGGAAAGCCGAAGATTGAGAGCGGTCCCCGAGAATCAGGCTGCTGAAGTTCGCTCCCGAGCAGTCCTTTGAACAGAAAGCTAGAATTAGCTTCTAAGTAGAGGGAACCGGACACATTGTCCGTTATCTGGAATGAAGTGAGATTTATTCATGGGGCTTATTTGCTTATGAACGAATCTAATTAGGGTGGTACCACGGCTTTTCGTCCCTTGCGAGGGAGCGGAAGGTCTTTTTTGTGTTTTCATTTCAGGCGATAGAGGGGCCTAATTCAGGAGGGATTGCAATGAAAGAGCGGTTAGAAGCTTTAAAGCTAGAAGCGCTGCAAGAGCTAAGCGGCGTGCAAAGTCAGCAGGAGCTGAACGATTTACGGATTAAGTATTTGGGTAAAAAAGGGCCATTAACCGAGGTTCTGCGCGGTATGGGCGCTTTGAGTGCAGAAGAAAGACCGGTGATCGGCCAAGTAGCGAATGATGTTCGTGCTGCGATCGAAGCGGTCATTGAAGAGAAGCAAGCGGCGTATCAACAGCAAGAAACGGAAAACAGACTTCGCGCAGAAATGATTGATGTCACGTTGCCAGGTCGCCCGTCTCAGCAAGGTGCTGTGCATCCGCTTAGCAAAGTCATTCAAGAAATTGAAGATATCTTCATCGGTATGGGCTATACGGTTGCTGAAGGTCCAGAAGTAGAGCAGGACTACTACAATTTCGAGGCGCTTAATTTGCCGAAGGATCACCCTGCGCGCGATATGCAAGATTCGTTCTATATTACCGATGAGATTCTGATGCGAACCCAGACTTCACCCGTTCAAGTTCGGACGATGGAGAAACGCAAAGGCGAGGTTCCGATTAAAATCATTTGCCCAGGCAAGGTTTACCGCCGCGATGATGATGATGCGACACATTCTCATATGTTTACCCAAATTGAAGGTCTGGTTATCGACCGCAACGTAAGAATGAGCGATTTGAAAGGAACGCTGCTTCAATTCGTACAAGAGATGTACGGCAAAGAGACGCGCATTCGCTTGCGTCCGAGCTTTTTCCCATTCACAGAGCCAAGTGTTGAAGTTGACGTTAGCTGTGCGATGTGTGGCGGCGTAGGCTGCCGGACATGCAAACAAACAGGCTGGTTGGAAATTCTTGGAGCGGGTATGGTGCATCCGCGCGTGCTTGAGATGGGTGGCTATGATCCCAAAGAATATACCGGTTTTGCATTTGGCATGGGCGTAGAGCGCATTGCTATGCTGAAATACGGGATTGAAGATATTCGTCATTTTTATACCAATGATTTGCGATTCTTAAAGCAATTCTTACACTTGTAAGCAAGAGGAAAAGGAGGGGTTAAACATGAAGGTTTCTTATCAATGGTTATCGGAATATGTGGATGTAACAGGCTTCACAGCAGAGGAATTAGCAGAAAAATTAACCCGAAGCGGCATCGAAGTGGATATCGTGGAGGATCGCAATAAAGGTGTAACCAACGTTGTCGTAGGTTATGTCAAAACACGTGAAAAACATCCGGACGCTGATAAACTAAGCGTTTGTACGATTGATGCAGGACAAGGCGAAGACTTGCAGATCGTTTGCGGAGCCAAAAATGTGGAGGCAGGACAAAAAGTGCCTGTCGCAATGATTGGCGCTGTGCTTCCTGGCGGACTGCAAATTAAACGTGCTAAGCTGCGCGGCGTCGAATCTCAAGGAATGATTTGCTCAGCCAAGGAACTTGGACTCAATGACAAGCTCCTGCCCAAAGAAATTCAGGAGGGTATTCTAGTTCTCCCGGAAGATACAGAAATCGGCAGCTCTGTTCTGGATGTTCTGGCGATCAATGATAAAGTGCTGGACCTCGATTTGACACCGAATCGTTCAGATTGTTTGAGCATGCTTGGAGCAGCGTACGAAATCGCAGCTATTCTTGGCCGCAGTGTGAAGCTGCCTGATGCAGAAACAGCTGGAACAAGCGCTGTCAAAGCTTCGGACCGTATCAGCGTGAACATTACGGCAACAGAGCAGTGCACGCATTACGCCGCTCGTTTAATCGAAGGCGTTCGCGTTGGCACCTCTCCGCTGTGGATCCAGAACCGATTGATGGCCGCAGGTATCCGCCCGATCAACAACATCGTAGACATCACGAATTTCGTGATGCTTGAATATGGTCAGCCGCTTCACGCCTTTGATGCAGAGCAGCTGAACAACGGTCATATCGACGTACGCCTCGCTGCAGCCGGCGAGATGCTCGTAACGCTTGATGATGTGGAACGTACGCTGGAGCCGCACATGCTGCTCGTAACGGACGGTACGAAGCCTGTAGCGATCGCTGGTGTCATGGGCGGAGCTAACTCTGAAGTGACCGATGGCACGACGCGGATCCTGCTGGAATCCGCGAAGTTCGCAGGCAGCTCCGTGCGCCGCACTTCGCGCCAGTTGGGCCTTCGCTCTGAAGCGAGTCTTCGCTTCGAGAAAGAAGTCAACCCGGAAGCCGTGCTTCCGGCCTTGAACCGTGCGGCTGCGCTAATTGCTCAGTACGCAGCAGGTCAAGTCGCTGACGGCATCGTCGAAGCCGTAGCAGGCTCACACAAGCCGGTCAGCATCCAGCTAGCCGCTGACCGTGTGAATAAATATCTCGGCACTGAACTTTCTTTGGCCGAGATGGGTCAAATTATCGAGCGCCTGCATTTCACTTATGAGCAGGCGGGCGAAGGCGCGCTGCTCGTGCATGTGCCGAGCCGCCGCGGAGACATTACACGGGATGTCGATTTGATCGAAGAAGTGGCACGCCTCTTCGGCTACGACAACATCCCGACGACCTTGATGAGCGGTGTGACCACACCAGGCTCCTTGTCCAAAGAACAGTCGATCCGCCGTATTACACGGAATTTGCTGACACAAAGCGGCCTGCATGAAGTCATCACGTATTCCTTCACGCATCCGAATCAAACGACCTCGCTGCCTGGTTTATATCCAGCTGCGAAGCCAATCTCCCTCGCAATGCCAATGAGCGAGGATCGAAGTCAATTGCGTACCAGCCTGCTTCCGCATTTGCTGGACGTTGTAAGTTATAACCGCAACCGTACGATGGATGATGTGGCCATTTTTGAAATCGGCAAAGTTTTCCTCACGGACGAAGAGACCTTAACAACCTTGCCGCAAGAGAAGCTTCTTCTGTCTATCGTATTGACGGGCAAACGCCGCCAAGCACATTGGGCGCAAAAATCAGAAGCCGTTGATTTCTATGATATCAAAGGGATTTTTGACCGGCTTGTGAGCTACCTAGGTGTGAAAGGGTTAACTTATCAATCCGCATCACCGGATGGCTTCCACCCAGGGCGTACAGCGGAGCTTGTGCTTAATCAAAAGGTAATCGGCCGAATGGGACAGCTGCATCCTACGGTTCAACAACAGCGTGACCTCGATGACACTTACGTTCTCGAAATGGATTTCTCTCCGATCTTGGAAGCTGCTGGCGATGCCATCGTGTACAAATTGCTGCCGCGTTACCCATCCATTGGGCGCGACATTGCTGTCGTGGTGAAAGCTAACGTTCCCGTTGGCCTGATGGAGCAATCCATCAAAGAAGTAGCTGGTGAGTTGTTAGAATCCATTCAAGTTTTCGACATCTATACAGGAGAGCGATTAGGCGCTGATCGCAAGAGTGTAGCCATCGCTTTGGTCTACCGCCACGCCGAAAGAACACTCCTGGATGAAGAAGTCACAGAGCTGCATGCCAAAGTTGTTCAAACCCTAGAACAGCAATATGAGGCAGAGTTAAGAAAATAGTGCAACTTTCCATTTAAGTTGCAGGAAAACAGGCTGGTCTTATCGAAATTACACTCGATAGGGCCAGCCTTTCATCTAAGGGAGGATTTAAAAGTGACAATTGAAGATAAATCGAGAATTACCGTTGATATATATGGACACCAATATAAGTTAAAAGCAAGCAACAGCACTAATTACATGAAGAGTGTTGCCGAATACGTGAACGACCAAATGACGCGCATTGCCAAGGGGTATCCACGACTGGATTCCCAGCGGATCGCTGTCCTTGCCGCCGTTAATATGGCTGATGAATGCTTCCGCATGAACGAAGTCATGGAAGAGCTGAGCAAAACTCAAAAAGAGCATGAAGCAACCAAAGCAGCTCATGAGAAATTATTGGCAGCCTACAACGATTTAAAACAAGAGAAAGAAAGTCAGCAAGCCTTAATCAATGAGCATAAAGCAACACTTGCCCAAACGAATCAAGAGCTCGAGCAAGCCAAAGAAGAAGCGCTGAAAACAAAAAAAGAGCAGGATCAAGTGAAGCAGCAGCTACAGCAAGCGAAGCAGCAACAAGAGAGTGCGAAACAGCAGCATGATCAAGCCAAACAGCAAGCTGAACAAATCAAGCAGCAATTGGAGCAAGAAAAACGTCAACAAACCCAAGTGAGACAATTGTTGGAGCAAGAACAAAAGCAGCATCAACAAATCAAACAGCAGCTGGAACAATCCAAACAGCAACACCAACAGACGAGACAGCAATTAGAGCAAGAGAAGCAGCAGCTAATTGAAGCCAAACAGCAGCAAGAGAAAGTGAATCAATCGCTGGAGCAAGAACAAAAGCAGCATCAACAAATCAAGCAGCAGCTGGAACAGATCAAACAGCAGCACCAACAGACGAGACAACAATTAGAGCAAGAGAAACAGCAGCTAACTGAAGCCAAACAGCAGCAAGAGAAAGCTGATCAATCGCTGGAGCAAGAACAAAAGCAGCATGAACAAATGAAACAGCAGCTGGAACAGATTAAACAACAACAGCTGCAAACGAAACAGCAATTGGACCAAGAGAAACAGCAGCAAATCGAAGCCAAACAGCAGCAAGACAAAGTGAATCAATTGCTGAATCAAGAAAAGCAGCAGCATCAGCAAACAAAGCAGCTTCTGGAGCAGGCTAAGAAGCAGAACCACAACGTTACAAAACAGCTGGAAGAAGACAAACAGCAGCGAGACGAAGTATTGCAGCTGCAAGATCAGTTGCAGCAAGCACTTGAGCAAGAAAAGCAGTACCACCAGCAATTGAAAGTGCAGCTTGAGCAGGAGAAACAGCAAAGAGCCGCTCAATTACAAAAGCTGAACGAACAGTACCGGGCTGAAAAGATCACGCTATCGCAGATCCATCAGAAAGATACAGATGAGCTGAAACAGCATTATAACGGGGAAAAAGAACAAATCAAACAACAGCTGGCGCAACAATATGAACGAGATAAAGAAACCATCAAAGCAAAGCATGATGAGGAGCTCAAGCAAATCAGCGCTATGCATCAAGACGACATAAACGAGAGATTAAAGCTCTCCGAGCAAGAGAAAGGCGAGCTTGTCGGGAACTATCAAGAACAACAAACGAACATTATTCAACAGTTTGAAAGCCAAAAGGAAACGATAATCAAGTTATATAAAAGCCAGATAGAAACTTTATTGGCACAGGAGCAAGCTAAGCGAAGCGCACTCGCCAGTCGTTTTGAGGAAGAAAAAGCAAGGTTGCTCGCCCAGATACAGCAAGAAAAAGAAGAGCTGATGCAGCAAAGCGTGAATGATGAAGATCAGCTTAAGGAATTTCAACGAATCAAGGAAGAATACAGAGAACTGCGCGAAGAATATGCGAAACTGCAAAATGAATATAACGAATGGATCGAGCTTGTAGAAACAGATAGCCCCAGCAGGTAGCCTACGTGACAATGAACACTTTAGATTATGTCTTGTTGGCAATAGTCGCATTGGGTTTATTGCTTGGTTATTTTAGAGGTTTCATAGCCCAAATTGTTTCAATTTCAGGCTTCATCTTAGCGTATCTCGTTGCCTTTTATTTTTACAAAGATTTTGCGCCCTATCTTCGCAATGCCATCTCATTACCAACGTATCAGAATTATCAGAAATACGAATTTATCGTAAAAGGGCTCAATCTGGATACGTATATCCTGAATGCAATTGCTTTCGCTCTGTTATTTTTTGGCGTCAAATTTGCGCTTGTTTTCATCGGCAGGGCACTGAATATTTTGGCCAAGACCCCAGGACTGAATTTTATTAATCGCTGGAGCGGGGCGCTTCTGGGACTAGCTGAAGCCTTATTGATCATTATTATAGCCGTCAATGTTATTACGATCATCCCTTCGGATGGACTCCAAAAGCTGCTCGCAAGCTCTACCCTGGCTCCGTATCTAATCAATGAACTTCCTAATATAGCAGGCAAGCTCCAAGACCTGTGGAAGCAAGGAATACCCATATAGAAGCTGCTCTTTTCTAATCTGTTTAGAAAGGGCAGCTTCTATTTGCATGTAGCATCACGCGCGATAGAATGTTCAGAGATTGTCCAGAATCATGATTTATAATCCTAGCAAGCATTAAATTTGTAGTTGTTAGGATGGAGGTACTAGGGTTGGCAAATATACTGGTTGTGGATGATGCGGCATTTATGAGGACGATGCTCAAATTAATACTTATGGATGCCGGACATGTGGTAGTTGCAGAAGCAGCTAATGGGCTGGAGGCCGTAGAAGTGTATAAAAGAATTAGGCCCGATCTGGTGACTATGGATATTACGATGCCCGAGATGGATGGGATTGCCGCTGTTAAAGGCATTCTTTCATTCGACCCCAAAGCAAAGATCGTGATGTGCTCGGCGATGGGCCAGAGGCAAATGATTATGGAATCTTATACGGCCGGAGCGAAGGATTTCTTGGTGAAGCCCTTTCATAAGGACAAAGTCACAGAGACAATCGCAAAAATCATGAATAGCTAAAAAGAGAAAAAAAGCTTACCGCGAGACTTTATCGCAGTAAGCTTTTTGTTATTTATTATTCAACAATCAAAGTTGTTTTCATATTGGCGTGTCCTGTACCGCACATAATCGAGCAGTTGATAGGGAACGAGCCGGCTTTATCTGGTGTAAAAGTGGCTGTTTTTTTGCTGTTATCTAGATTGATTTTGAATTCTTTAATCGATGCACCGTGCATGCCTTCCGCATTTTCAAGAGAAATCGTTACAGGCTCACCTTTTTTGACGCGGTATTCGGTTTGATCGAACTTAAAGTTCGTTGCTTTCAAAACAACCTGTTGACCTCCGGCCGCTGCGCTGGCGGCAGGCGTTGTTGTGGACCCGGCTGACTTCGTATCCTTGCTTCCACAAGCCGCAATTGCCAGAACTAAAGCTATTCCCATTAAAAGAACGAGTAATTTTTTCACGTGTACCCCTCCGGACAATAAGTTGGATTGCTACTTTCTTCCTCATTGTACACGACCTAATCTTAAAAAACAGTGACAAACTCGTGAAAGCATGTCAAAGAAAAGATCGGCCCGGCGAATGGATCCGCTGCAGACCGATCTTTTTTTGGCTTTGCCCGGATACCAGCTATTGAAGCTGGCGGGTGTTATCGACGTTCTTCTCTTCCTGAGATCCCTTGTTCAAAGGGAGTCTTCACAGGGATGAACAGGTCGATGATTCCGATGACCAAAGCGGCTAAAATCGCACCTATTACACTCGTCGACACATTGCTCACGACAAATTGAGCGGCCCAAATGACAAGCGCACTCACAAGAAAACCTACGATTCCTCTGCCAAAAGGAGTGATTTGTTTGCCGAAAACCCCTTCAATGACCCAAGCGGCCACGGCGATGACTAGTGCTAGGAAAAAAGCGCTCCAGAATCCACCGACTTTAAAGCCCGGCACAAGCCAACTGACAAACATTAAGACCAAAGCAGACACAATAAACCTGACCAGATGTCCAAGAAGATGCATGTCGTGAACCTCCTTCGTTCTGCAATGAGCGTGAAGTCTCAAAGTCAGAAATGATGATTTTGTTGGAATTTGCTTGGTATTGGAGATGTTGTTCCTTTGGCAGAAGGAATAGGTGCACACCTTAGTGTATCCCAGTCGGAAGAAGATTATGGCAGGCAGCATCTTCCATATAATCATTGTCTCCGTAGCTAATCAGGGGCGATTTGGTTTATAATATACGGTAGAGAAAAGAGGTTGGAACTGTTGAATAAGAAAATTATCAAAACATTAGATTATGCGAAGATTTTACATAAACTGGCTCATCATGCGGCTACCTCTTTGGGTAAAGAAGCTGTAGAGCAGCTTGAACCCAAGGGCGACTTTGAACTGGTTAAGCTTAGGCTGCAAGCAACCGATGAGGCTGTGAACATTGAACGCTTAAAAGGAAATGCTCCTTTTGGCGGAATTCGGGATATTCGTTCCTCGCTGCACCGTTCAAGAATAGGCGGCATGCTAAATCCTTCTGAGCTGCTTGATATTTCAACGACGCTGTTTGGAACCCGCAGGCTGAAGCGCTTTGTTGTGGCGGTTCATGAAGATGACTATGCGGTACCGATGCTCAAAGATAAAGTTGACCTGCTCACAGAGAATAAACCATTGGAAGATAAAATAAATAGCTGTATTGATGAGAATGCGGTTGTTGTAGACAGCGCAAGTCCAGAGCTTGGACGCGTGCGCAGTGAGCTTCGCACAGGAGAGAGCAGGGTCCGTGAGCGGCTTGAGCAGATGCTTCGCAATTCCTCCATCCAGAAGATGCTTCAGGATGTATTGATTACAATTCGGAATGATCGTTTTGTCATCCCCGTCAAATCGGAATATCGCTCGAGCTTCGGAGGGATGATTCATGATCAATCCGCTTCAGGTGCGACTCTGTATATTGAACCGGATGCGATTGTCCAATTAAACAACAAAATTCGTGAGCTGAAGTTCAAAGAAGAAGTCGAGATCGAGAAGATTCTACGCGCATTAACCGAGCTTGTTGCGGAACAGGCTGAAATGCTGGTCATGGACGTTGATCTGCTGGCTGAGCTTGATTTTACGTTTGCGAAAGCTGGTTTAGCTAGGGAATTGAAAGCAACGATGCCTTATTTGAATGACAGAGGTTTTATCAAAATCAAACGAGGGCGCCATCCATTGATTGCCGCGGACACCGTAGTGCCGCTTGATCTGGAGCTCGGCAATGATTACTCGCAAATCATTGTCACGGGTCCGAATACAGGGGGGAAAACCGTATCTCTCAAAACGGTGGGCCTGCTGAGTCTGATGGCGATGTCAGGACTGTTTGTCCCTGCTGAGGAAGGCAGTCAATTATGTGTGTTTGACGCCATTTATGCGGATATCGGTGATGAGCAAAGCATTGAACAGAATTTAAGTACATTTTCAAGCCATATGACGAATATCATAAGCATTTTGAGAGACATGACCCCCAAAAGCTTAGTCCTCCTAGATGAGCTAGGCGCAGGTACAGATCCTGCGGAAGGGTCGGCTTTGGCGATTTCTATTCTGGATTATATTCATCAAATTGGATGCCGCATTATCGCAACGACGCATTATTCCGAGCTCAAAGCGTACGCTTATCAAAAGCAAGGCACCATTAATGCCAGTATGGAATTTGATATACAAACACTAAGTCCAACATACCGTTTGCTAGTCGGTGTTCCTGGTCGAAGCAACGCCTTTGCAATTGCAGAGCGCCTTGGCTTGTCACGCCGCATTATTGAGCATGCGCGCACACAGGTAGGCGAGGAAGATAAGCGTATCGAATCGATGATCGCTTCCCTCGAAGAGAATCGCCTGATTGCGGAAGCCGAGCGCCAAAGCGCGGAAGAGATGCGGCGCGAAGCAGAGGAGATGCGCCGGACGTTGGAGTCGCAGCAGGCGAAGTTCGACGAGCAGCGGGATAAGCTGCTCGAGAAGGCCGAGCGCGACGCGCGCGAGGCAGTCGCCAAGGCGCGCCGCGAGGCGGACGAAGTCATCGCCGATCTGCGGCGCATGGCGCAGGAAGAAGCCGGCGGGGTCAAGGACCACCGGCTGGTGGAAGCGAAACGCCGCCTCGATCAGGCGGCGCCAGAGCTGCGCGATAAGCAGGTTCGCGCAGTGAAGAAGCGGCCAGAGCGCATTGAGGCCGGCGATGAAGTGCGTGTCGTGACCCTAGGCCAGAAGGGTCACGTCGTTGAAATTGTCAGCGCCACGGAAGCTAACGTGCAGCTGGGCATTATGAAAATGAAAGTTGCCCTCTCGAATCTCGAGAAAATAGGCAGCCCAGCACAGAAAAAGCCGGTACACCAGCCGGCGACAATCGTCAAACGGACTCGTGACGACAGTGTGAAGATGGAGCTTGATATGCGTGGACTGAATATGGAGGAAGCCATGATTGAGGCTGATCGCTTCCTGGATGAGTCATTCTTAAACAATTTCGGGCAAGTATCTCTGATTCACGGCAAAGGCACCGGGGTGCTGCGCACAGGCATGCAGGAGTATCTGCGTCGTCACAAGCATGTGAAAAGCTACCGAATGGGCAATTACAATGAAGGCGGAGCCGGCGTAACGGTGGTCGAATTAAAATAATTTTCAAAAATTTTTCAACTTTTTGAAACTCCTAGTTTGGGACTGCGTATGTAATGTGTGTAAGCACCGGTGATTAGAAAACAAAACGCAACATCCAATTATACAATCCAATTTTTATAAACCTTAGGAGGAATTTACAATGGGAATTTTCAAAAGGCTGCGCGATATGACAATGGCTTCAATCAATGACTTGCTGGATAAAGCAGAAGATCCGGTTAAGATGCTGAATCAGTTCTTGCGTGACATGGAAGAGGACATTTTGGAAGCTGAGGCAGCTGTTGCCAAGTCCATCGCAATTGAGAAGAAATTCAAGCTTCAATTCGAAGAGTCGGAAGAAATGGTGACGAAGCGTACCGAACAGGCCATGAAAGCTCTTGAATCCGGCAATGAAGACTTGGCTCGCCGCGCTTTGGAAGACAAGAAAGAGCATCAAGTTCGTTTCGATGAATTGAAACAACAGTATGATCTTGCCAAAACGAATGCGGATCAGCTTCGCCGTCAATTGACGGAAATGAAAGACGAGTTCAACAAAATGAAGAACAAGAAAGATTTGTTGATTGCTCGTGCTGAAACAGCCAAAGCTCAAAAGCAAATCAATCAAGCTATGTCTGGTTTTGGTACCGACAATGCGGCTAAAGGCTTTGACCGTATGAGCGAGAAAGTGCTTCAAATGGAAGCTGAAGCGCAAGCAAGCGGCGAGATTCGCGCCAAAAACCGCAGCTTGGATGATGAGCTTGCTGGACTTGGCGCTGGCAGCAGCGGTATTGACGACGAACTTGCAGCGATGAAAGCAAAGCTTGCTGAAAAAAAACAATCCTAATGTTATACTAAGTAGTACCTGCGAGAGACTGAGCTAAACTCAGTCTCTTCTACCATATATAGGGATCTTTGCATCGAAGTTTCTCTACAATGAAGGAAGGCAGGAGACGATATGAACGAAGAGGTGGATGTGTTGTTTAGTAACCCGTATTTATCGACGCTTGCATTTTTTGCAGTGGCTGTCATCGCACTAGTCGTATTTCTCAAGATTTTTGATTTGCTCACCAAGTATGATGACTGGGCTGAAATCAAAAAAGGCAATTTAGCTGTGGCGATGGCGACAGGTGGGAAAGTGTTTGGGATATGTAATTTGTTCCGATTCTCTATTCTCAACAATGATACGATGATGCACTCCCTCATCTGGGCAGGGTACGGTTTCTTGCTGTTGTTAGTTGCCTACTTCATTTTTGAAGTCTTGACGCCTCATTTTAAAATCGATGAAGAAATCAAAAAGGATAACCGCGCCGTCGGATTCCTGTCCTTAACGATATCTGTCTCCCTATCCTATGTAGTTGGAGCTTGTGTAACCTAGTATCCTACATATTCTTGGAGGGCTTGAACGATGAAATACCTGTGGGGCACTCTGTTTGCTATAGCATTTGTATTTGTGGCGGCAGGGGTTTATTATTTATTGAAATATGCATGAATGCATTAAGTGGAGGATTACGCAATGAGTGCCAACGAAGAAGTTGTTTGTCCATGGTGCCAAACGGAGATCGTTTGGGATCCGGAAATTGGACCCGAGGACGAATGTCCACATTGTTTTAACGAGTTGAATGATTACCGGAGTATTGATCTTAAGGTGAAGCTGACAGGTCAGCCGCTCCGTTTTGAAGAGCAGGAATATACGGATGCCGATGAAGATTTGTCGCTGGCCTGGGATGACTCTGATGAACCTCTCGATAAATACGGGGAAAAGGTTCAACATATCACAGATGAGCAGGAAGAAGCGCCGGAATGCTCAAACTGTCATGAATTGCTCTTGCTGGCGGGAGATGAAGTCGTCAGTGAAACGGCATTTACACCCGTTATTCCCAAAACCTTGGGAAGTGCTTTTCTAACAGGTCCTTTTACCTTGAATGTTTATGTATGTCCATCTTGCTTCAAGGTTGAGAAGATCCTATCGGATACGGATCGCTTGCTCATGGTATCCAGAATTAAATCGGAATAATCGTTAGCCGAATCCTGCGGGATTCGGTTTTTTATTTGCGACGCCTCATATTTTCACTACGTTGGGGAAGCTTAACAAGAGCGATTTCGATGTATGGGAAAGGGTGGGAGGCGCGCATGCAAAAAGGGCAGAGCCGACAGCGATTTGGACAAGGCAAAGCGAAAGGAAATCCAGCAGGCACGTATTTTGAGAATCGAGAAAGCAGCGGCGCTGTTCAGGAGCAAGCTAGTGTACAAAAAGGACGTTTAGACGCTCAGGCTATTTTATTACTCATCGTTCATACGCTATTTGGCGGGGCGAATGCCTTGTCGGGAACCTTTGTGGGTGTCTATCTGTGGAAGGCGAAAAATGATTACGCTTTAATCGGTTGGTTTACTTTAGCGACACACGTAACGATGGCGATTACCTTCTGGCTCGCTGGCAAATGGGTCAAGGAACATAACAAAATGAACTGTTTGCGGGCTGGTGTCTTCGTTTCAGCCGTTTTTTATATGCTGGTTTTATGGATGGGGACAAGCAGTATCCACTATTTTGTGTGGCTGGGTATGGTGCAGGGCATATCAGCGGCTTTCTTCTGGGTTGCTTTTAATGTCGTTTATTTTGAAGTGACAGATCCGGATAATCGTGACCGCTTCAATGGATGGGTCGGGCTGTTAGGCTCGGGAGCAGGCATCATTGCACCATGGATTTCGGGGCTGTTGATCGTTAACCTGGGTGACGGCTTGGGATACCGCTTGATTTTCTCCATCTCACTCGGCATTTTTCTGCTTGGGGTGGTCATTAGCTTCTTTTTGAAAAAACGCAAAGTCGAGGGCACGTATGAGTGGTTATTTCCTTTGCGCATTTTGCGGCAATCGGAGACCCCTTGGAAGCGGGTAAGCTTAGCACTCGTATTTCAAGGTGTTAGAGAAGGGGTATTTGGTTTCATGATTGCTTTGCTCGTCTACATTTCTACCGCTAGTGAAGCGAGCTTAGGCAATTTTGTACTCATGACTTCCGCTGTGTCCTTAGTCAGCTTCTGGGCGGCAGGACGATTCATTAAGCCTCGTTTTCGGAAAATCAGCATGTTTATCGGTGCTTTAATGGCGGTTGTCGTTATCCTTCCTTTTTTCTGGAAAATGGGCTATGCCACGTTGCTCGTATTCGGTTTGGGAGCTTCGCTGTTCTTTCCGATGTACTCGGTACCGATGGTTTCGGCTGTATTCGATCTTATTGGATCCAATGAAGAGAGCGCAAAGCAAAGGGAGGAGTATATCGTACTTCGCGAGCTGTCCCTGAATGTGGGGCGAATGCTGGGCGTTCTGCTTTTCATCTGTGTCATTTCATGGAGCAAAGCTCCTCTGGTCATCAATGTGCTGTTGTTGGTCATTGGCAGCTCTACGCTGTTCAGTTGGTATTTCATGAAAAAGCAGCTATCTGTAATTAAACCTTGACATCGATAGGGCTTCCCGATAAAAATGTGGGTATCGGTTATTGTTGGGAAGAGGAGTGAGTAATACGTGGCACAACACAAAATGGTAAACAGCATCACAGAGCTGATCGGTGATACACCTGCGGTGAGAATCAACCGATTGGTCAAACCGGGAGATGCCGAGCTTTATGTGAAGCTTGAATATTTCAATCCAAGTGGTAGTGTGAAAGACCGCGCTGCTTTTAATTTAATTGAGCAGGCGGAAAAGCAAGGGCTGCTTCGTCCGGGCGCTACGATTATTGAGCCAACGAGCGGCAACACGGGCATCGGACTTGCGATGAACGCCGCGGCTAAGGGCTATAAAGCGATTCTGATTATGCCGGACAATATGACCAAAGAGCGCATTAATCTGCTCAAGGCTTACGGCGCAGAGGTTGTGCTTACGCCTGCCGCGCAGCGAATGCCGGGAGCCATTGCCAAAGCTGTGGAGCTGCGGGATCAAATCCCGAACAGCTATATTCCGCAGCAGTTCGAGAACCCGGCGAATCCGAATATTCATCGGACAACGACAGCTCTGGAAATTCTGGAGCAGACGGAAGGCCGCTTGGATGCCTTCGTTGCAACTTCCGGGACCGGAGGAACGATTACAGGCACGGGCGAAGCGCTTCGCGAGAAGCTGCCGGATATTGAGATCTATGTTGTTGAGCCGAAAGGCTCTCCGGTATTGTCTGGAGGAAGCCCAGGGCCGCATAAACTCGTAGGGACAAGTCCTGGCTTCGTGCCGGCGATTTTGAATACGAGCATCTATGACCATATCGTGCAGGTGTCAGATGAGGACGCGATCCGAACGATGAAAGAGCTGGCAAGCCTAGAGGGGATCCTCGTAGGGCCTTCTGCTGGCGCTTCGGTCTGGACGGGTTTGCAGGTGGCGCATAAGCTGGGCGCGGGCAAAAGGGTGCTGTGCATAGCGCCAGATACAGGTGAGAGATACCTGTCTATGGACATTTTTGACTAAAAGAGTGTCACCATGCAGCTTAAAGGAATATATAATTCCGATGAGCTGTATTTTTTTATTTAAAAGTTGAATAAAAATTCATTTATGAGTATAATTATAAGAGTAGAAGCTGTTTGGAGGAAAGGTGGATTTATTGTGAAACTAGCCTATGTTAATGCGTTTCCTGAGAAAGATCAACTTCATAATTTTATACAAACATATACAGAAGAGTGCATAAAGTCAGGTTCTCAGGTACAAGTGAACTGGAACGAGCTTGAAACGCCGTGTGTCATATCGGTCTATGATGACAACACGCTTGTGGGAATTGGCTGCAGCGCCGATGTACCGATTATTCATGTGCGTCCTACGTATGAGTACCGTGAAATTGAAACGATGGTAAACAAATTGCTGCAAGCCGAATCCAAGTTTGGAGTTGTGCATGGTTGATCGTTACGAGCGTTGAAAGCAGGCCGCTGGGGTATCCAGAGGTCTTTTTGTGATGTTCAAGCATGGATATTTTGGTTATACAAAAATAATCTGCTTGTTAGACAGGTACAGTAATTGAATTAAGCTACCGATTCATTGTAAGATTAAAGGATGAACGAAAACCCATATTTCAGAAAGGTAGGTTTAACCATGGATACTTTGAAGCTTAAAATTCTCGAACTGATGAAGGAAGACGCGCGCAGGAGTGCGGATCTCATCGCCACAATGCTAGGAACGGCGGAGGACGAAGTGGCGCGAGCGATAAGCGAGATGGAAGCGGATAAGGTCATCGTCAAATATGCGACAGTGGTGAACTGGAGTAAAGTAGATGACGAAAAGGTTACCGCCCTAATTGAAGTGCAAATTACGCCGGAACGCGGACATGGCTTTGACGCCATCGCAGAACGGATCTATTTATATCCAGAAGTCAAATCCGTCTATCTCATGTCTGGCGCCTATGATTTGCTTGTCGAAATTGAGGGGAGTTCCCTGAAACAAGTAGCGTCATTTGTATCCAATAAGCTATCCCCGATTGATCGCGTTCTTTCGACTAAAACGAATTTCATATTAAAAAAATACAAACAAGACGGCATCATATTCGAAGATCAGGCTGACGATCACCGAATGCTTGTTTCGCCGTAAAGAAGAGGGACGCCATGATCAAAGATGAGACAACGATTGAGCAGAATAAGGTCAAATCCATGCAAGATTATCTCGCTCCTGCCGTACGTGGAATAAAGCCTTCCGGGATCCGTAAGTTTTTTGATTTGGTAAGCAACAGCAAGGATGACATTATCTCGCTCGGTGTGGGAGAACCGGATTTCTCGACGCCTTGGCACGTGCGTGAAGCGGCTGTGTACTCGCTAGAGCGCGGCAGAACGAAATACACGCCGAACTCCGGTATTCCAGAGCTTCGTGAAGCGATCGCCGAATATTTGTACACATCGTTCAAAGTGAAATACGAGCCAACCGATGAGGTGCTGGTTACCGTTGGGGGCAGCGAAGCGATTGACTTGGCACTGCGCGCGCTGATTACACCTGGGGATGAGATTCTTATTCCGGAGCCTTGCTATATTTCGTATTCACCAATCACCAGCATTAGCGGTGGTGTGGCAGTCGGTATCGAAACGTTCGCAAAGGATCAATTCAAGCTGACAGAGAAAGCGCTGCGTGATGCGATTACGCCTCGCTCCAAAATATTAATTCTTTGTTATCCTAGCAATCCGACTGGCGGTATTATGACCTATGAGGACTGGCTGCCGATTGCTAAAGTGGTCGAAGAGCACGATTTGATCGTCATTTCCGATGAAATCTATGCCGAATTAACTTACGGACAGAAGCATGTGAGTTTCGCAGCTGTTCCAGGGATGAAGGATCGGACAATTCTCGTCAGCGGGTTCTCCAAGGCATTTGCCATGACAGGCTGGCGGATGGGTTATGCTTGCGGTCATCGAGAGCTGATCTCCGCTATGACGAAGATTCATCAATACACGGTTATGTGCGCACCGGTCATGGGGCAGGTGGCTGCACACGAGGCATTGACCAATGGCTTGGAAGAGAAAGACCGTATGATCGAGTCGTACAATCAACGCAGACGGCTTGTCGTCAAAGGCTTCCGAGAGATTGGACTGGAGTGCCATGAGCCGCAAGGCGCATTCTATGCCTTCCCGAGTATCGTAGCAACGGGGCTAACTTCAGATGAGTTTGCACAGCGGTTATTGTTCGAGTCCAAGGTCGCTGCAGTACCCGGTGATGTGTTTGGTTTAGGGGGAGAAGGCTTCCTGCGCTGTTCCTATGCGTATAGTGTTTCTCAATTGAATGAAGCTTTGGAACGCATTGGAAAATTTCTGAGAAAATTGTAAAATGAAAAGTAAATAGATATGTTCATTATGTCTAAAAACTGGTATTCTTGTAGTAAGGAGGGATGAGCATGGCTTTTTTGGAATACCAACTATCAACCTATCATAAACAGCTTCATATTCGCGATCAGGATTTCGGACAACGTTGGTTGACTAAGCGTGCAAAGAAAAAAAATTCCCTCAACTTACTCGAAGAAGAGATTCATTCTTTACGACGGAAGCTTGAACAGATGGTTCTGGACGGTCAAGAAATGACCTCAGAAGCTGTTGTCGAATTGAGTACAATCCTAGACCATAAGATAAATGAATATATGAACAACGGAAAGAAAAGTCGGTGAAAACCGACTTTTCTCGCGACTATCGAAGGATTCAGATAACATACGGAGGTACGTTCACAACATGAAAGTGAAATGGCTGTTGATGATGATGGTTGGACTTACGTTACTGCTGGCTGGCTGCGGCGGACCGAAACCGGATGTTTCGATTTTTGTCATGGGACAAAATGGCTTTCCGAGTGAAGCGGCAGAGAAGCTGGAAGGTTCTTTGAAATCCAAAGTTGGTGAGACGCCAACCGTTAAATTAGTGAGCTCCCCCATTTTCTCATTGGAGAAAATGATTGTTGAACTAGCAGCTGGCGGGAACGGTATTTTCATCCTTGCCGAAGATCAGTTTAAATCGCTTAGCAACCAAGGCGGGTTTGTTTCGCTGGATGAGACGATTAAACCAGAGGACTATCCGGACGGTGTCGTTGAAATGAAGGAAGAGGGCAAGCCTACCGAAAAGCATTTATACGGTATTCCACTGGCAGGAAACAAGTGGATGAAAGAGCAGGGCTTTGAAGGAAAAGGGCTGGTCGCATTCATTCCTCAAAACGCACCAAAGCTCGAGGAAGCCAAGCAAGTGCTTAAAGTAATTGCACAAAAGTAGCAAGACGTCTATAATCGACAAATAGATTGATAGTTAAATATGCGCCATAGGTGTTGGCATGCTTCATGATAAGCATGGCAGCTTAAAAGGGAAGCCGGTTCAAGTCCGGCGCGGTCCCGCCACTGTAATCCACTTAGCAAAGGTGGAAAGTCAGAATACCTGCCCATGGAGCCCTATACGACATCCTTCGAGGAAAAGGATCGCGTTAAATCAGGAAGCAAGCCTCAAGTTGCTAATCACCGCGATTTATCGTCCCTTTGTTCCTTTCAGGAACAGAGGGACTTTTTGGTTGTAATGGCACTAAGAAGGTCAATCGTAATTATTTGGTAGAAAGAGGGTTAATGACCATGCAGAAGAAGTTGGTTACAAAAGCGCTGATCCTTACAGTAGCGCTGGCAACGGCAGTCAGCTTAGCGGCTTGCGGGAAAAAGGATGCAGAAATAACCAATCCATCCAAGCTGGGCGGCGAGGGAACGAAGGCCCCAACGGTTACAGCATCACCGGCAATTGCCAAAAAGACGACATATCCTTTGAAGATTAAAGATGCTACAGGCAAAGAGTTCACGTTCGAGAAAGCCCCGGAACGTATCGCATCTGTATCCCCGGCAGAAACGGAAGCTCTTTTTGCCCTTGGCTTAGAAGCGAACATCGTCGGTGTATCCGATTATGATGATTATCCGGAAGCGGCGAAAATGAAGTCGAAATTAGGCAGTATCACCAAGCCGAACCAAGAAGCGCTCATCGCTTCCAACGCGAATATTGTCTTTACGGGTGTTTCGATGAAAGTCGATACGGTGGAGCAGCTGCGTGGTTTGAACGTAAACATTTTTAAGGTTGAGCCGAAAACACTGGATGATGTCATTGCAAACATTCAAACGTATGGTTTGATTACAGACCATCAAGACCAAGCAGATAAAATTGTTGCTAAAATGAAAGCAGATCGTCAGAAGGTTGTCGACGCTGTGAAGGATGTTAAGCAAGAAAACAAGAAGAAGGTTTATATTGAATTCAGCCCGGGCTGGACTGTGGGCAGCGGCGAATTCATGGATGAATTGATTAAGCTTTCCGGTGGTATCAATGTGGCTGGGGACGGTAAAGGCTGGTACCAAATCAGCGAAGAGAAGATCATTGCGCAAAATCCGGCCGTTATTTTATTCGCTAACGGTGTTATTGATACGAAAAGCAAGAAATCCTTGGACGAAATTATCCGGACTCGCAGCGGCTGGGACGCGATTGAAGCTGTGAAAAACAAGCAAGTGATCGGCCTTGATCAGAACATGCTGAGCCGTCCGGGACCTCGATTGACGGATGGGCTGCTTCAAATGGCCAAAGGCATCTATCCCGAACTGGTGAAATAAATGAAAAGAAAATTAATGCTATGGGGAGGAGTAGGAGTTATACTCCTTCTTCTTTCTATTCTGGTGAGTTTAACGCTAGGTACAGCAGAGCTTCCCATCTTCCAAATAGCGGGTATTCTCGGCAAGCATATTCCTTGGCTTGGTGATGTTATTCCTGTTAGTTGGCCGCAATCGGCGGAGCAAATTATTAATAAAGTGAGATTTCCCCGCGTGTTGCTTGGCATTTTGGTAGGTGCATCGCTTTCCATTGCGGGAGCAGCTTTCCAAGGGGTGCTCCGCAATCCTCTTGCAGATCCTTATGCGCTGGGTGTTTCTTCAGGAGCATCGGTAGGAGCTGCTTTTCTCATTTATTTTGGCCTGCAGATGGCTTGGTTCGGACAGTGGTCGATTCCGATCGTTGCCTTCGTGACGGGGCTCCTTTCTTTATTCCTTGTGCTTAAGCTTGCACAGATTGACGGCAAGCTGAAGATGGAGACGCTTATCTTATCAGGCGTTGTCATGCAAGCTTTCCTAGGGGCGATTGTGTCGTTCATGGTATCGATTTCGAAGCAGGTTATTAATGAAATTGTGTTCTGGTTAATGGGCAGCTTGGCTATGCGCGGCTGGTCTTATATTTATATCATTTCACCTTATTTACTAATTGGTATTTTGGTGCTTCTGAGTTACGCCAGATCCATGAATTTACTCTCGTTAGGCGAGCGTCAGGCTTCCCATCTTGGTGTGAATGTGGAACGGACGAAGCTGGTTGTTTTGATCACAGCTACGTTCTTAACCGCTGCAGCCGTATCCGTTGCGGGTGTGATCGGCTTTGTAGGTCTCATTGTGCCTCATTTGGTGCGCTTGATTGTAGGACCTGATTACCGATTGATTATTCCACTTTCCGCCATTGGCGGAGGTATCTATGTGTTATGGGCTGATACGCTTGCCCGCACCTTGTTAAGCCCAACCGAGATTCCGCTTGGTGTCATCACGGCTTTTCTGGGCGCGCCTTTTTTCGCCTATTTGCTTCACAAAGATAAGAAAACGTTAAGAGGTTGATCACGATGATTAAAGTGGAGCAGCTTTGTCAGAGCTTTTTGGACCAGCAGGTTCTGGAACAGATTAGCTTTGAGGTCAAGCAAGGTGAGTTTTTTGGCATTATTGGACCCAACGGCAGTGGGAAATCGACGCTGCTTCGGCTTTTGTCGGGGATTGATCCGATCAAAAAGGGAAAAGTGCTGCTGGATGAGCGCACAGCCGCCTCCTTCTCGCGGAAGGAGCTTGCCAGATGGCTGGCCGTGCTGCAGCAGGACGCACTTCCTCCGGTCGGCTTTACGGTCCGTGAAGTGGTGGAAATGGGGCGATATCCTTTCCAAAATTGGTTGGGAGAGGACTCCGCTGATGCAGAAGGATTGATTGAAACCATTATTCAAAGGCTGCATTTGGAGCCCCTCATTGACCGCACCATCGAACGTCTAAGCGGAGGAGAACGGCAGCGGGTCGCGCTGGCCAAAGTGATGGCGCAGCAGCCGCGGCTGCTCATGCTGGATGAACCAACGACATTTCTCGATATTGGGTATCAAGTGCAAATGATGGACTATATCAAAGAATGGCAGCACGAAGCTGAGTTAACGGTCGTTGCTGTTCTGCATGATCTAAATCTGGCAGCCCAGTACTGTACGCGTCTGATGGTGATTCACAATGGCCGCATGGCAGCAATCGGAACACCGGATGAGATGATTACAAGCGGATTAATCAAAGAGGTATATGGAACGGAACCGATCGTTCTGCCGCATCCTGTCAATGCTGCTCCGCAAATTCTATTGCAGCCAGGCAAATAATGAACTTTATGGAGGTTGACGATATGAATAAACTGGAATCGATTATTTCAAGCATTTTGCCCATACAGGAAGATATGGTGACGCAAGCTAATGATCATTTGAACCAATTGACCAAACCGCAGGGAAGCCTGGGCAAGCTCGAGGATATTGCCCGTCAAGTTGCCGGAATTACAGGCGAAGTGATGCCGGTTTTCGAGAAAAAAGCCGTGATCGTCATGGCCGGAGACCATGGGGTATGCGAAGAGGGAATCAGTGCTTTCCCAGCGGAAGTAACACCTCAAATGGTGTTGAATTTTCTGTATGGCGGAGCAGCTGTCAACGTACTGGCCAGACATGCCGGTGCCGAAGTCATCTGTGTGGATATGGGCGTAAATGCCGATCTGGAGCATCCGAATCTGGTTGCCCGCAAAGTACGCAAAGGCACAAGAAATATGGCGCTCGAGTCGGCGATGACGCCTGATGAAGCCATTCAGGCTATTCAGGCCGGTGTCGAGCTTGTGGACGAGCTGGCCGAGAAGGGTTTTCGCTTGTTTGCGACAGGGGAGATGGGGATCGGCAACACCACGGCAAGCGCTGCTATTTTGTGCGCGCTGACGGGCTTGGACGCCAGATTAGCGGTTGGCCGCGGAACAGGCATTGACGATGCCAAATGGCTGCATAAGCAATCCGTCGTGAACAAGGCCCTGGATGTGAATGGACTTCGGCCTGCGGAAGGGCAAGAGATCCAGTCAAGCGGGGACTATGCGCTAGAGGTATTAACCAAAGTCGGGGGGCTCGAAATCGCCGGATTGGTTGGGGTTATACTGGGGGCAGCAAAAAACCGCTGCCCGGTCGTTGTCGACGGCTTCATCTCGTCGGCAGCAGCGCTTGTGGCGAGCCGATTAGCACCGCTAAGCGCGTCCTATATGCTCGCTTCGCACTTATCGCAGGAGCAGGGGCATACGAAGATGCTCGAAGCTGTAGGCCTCGCAGCGATGCTGCAGATGGATATGCGGCTGGGCGAAGGAACAGGCGCAGTGCTGGTCTTCAACGTGATCGACGCCACTGGCAAGATCATGAGGGAAATGGCGACATTCGAAAGCGCAGGCGTGTCGCGGGAGTAATCAGTTGGCGGCATTGACGTAAGATAGCTACGAAGAGAAGGGGGCGAGGGCGCCATGGCGGTGTTGGTAACGGGCGGCGCGCGAAGCGGCAAGAGCGCTTTCGCAGAACAGCTTGCGATGCACGGCGAGATGCGGGGAATATACATCGCGACTTCCCACATCTACGATGAGGAAATGAGGGAGCGGGTAGATTTGCACAAGCAGCAGCGGCTCAGCTCGGGCTATCCGTGGGATACGCGGGAAGAGCCGTATGAGCTGTGCGAGCTTCTTGAGCAGCTTCAGGCGGACGCTATGAATGCTGGAACACCCGCACCTGCGGTTCTGGTAGATTGCTTAACGCTTTGGCTGACGAATTGGCTGCTTCGCTATGAATCAGAGGCTAATGCCTCAGTTTTGGTTACGAAACGGTTGGATGAGCTTGCTGAGTCGGTTTCCTCCTACGCGGGGACTCTCATTCTGGTAACGAATGAGGTGGGAGACGGAATTGTGCCGGAATACCCGCTGGGACGCAGCTTCCGAGATCTGGCAGGACGGATGAATCAGCGCCTAGCGAGCGTTTGCGAAGAGGTATTCTTGGTTACGGCAGGAATTCCTATCGAGTTAAAAAGTAGAGCTTATCGACTGGATACACGTCCTTCGTCGGTAAGGACGGAACGGTGATTACCATGTGGATGTACTCCTGGCAGGAGATCGTCAGCATGACGATTGCTGCCATCGTGATAGACTGGATTGTTGGTGATCCGAAGTGGCCGACCCATCCTGTTATTCATATCGGACGCTGGATACGCGGAATTGAAAAAATGCTGCGCAAAGACACCGATTCACCGGGATGGCTGCGGGCCAAAGGCATTGTGCTAACCGTTTCGACCATAGGCATTAGCTTCCTTAGTGTGATGGTGCTGATTATGGCAGCACGTTCCGTTCATGAATGGCTGGGATATGCGGTGAGCACATGGTTGATTTCAACCACTATTGCCATCAAAGGGCTGAAGGATGCTGCTTATCTCGTGTACAATCCGCTGCGCAAAGGCGAACTCGCCGATGCTCGCAAGTATACCGGCTACATTGTAGGCCGGGATACGGACGAGCTCGGGGAGGAAGAACTGACGCGCGCGGTCGTGGAAACGGTAGCGGAGAACATTGTCGATGCGGTAATCTCGCCGTTATTCTACGCGCTGCTCGGCGGAGCGCCGCTCGCGATGTTATACCGGGCATCGAATACACTGGATTCGATGGTCGGCTACCGAAATGACAGATACCGTCATTTCGGCTGGGCGTCGGCCCGCTGGGACGACGTCATGAACTGGATTCCGGCGCGGCTGACCGGCCTCCTGCTGATTCTCGTCGCTCTGCTGCAGCCGAGCCTTTCGGCGAAGCGTTCGGCCGCAGCCGTCCGCCGCTTCGCGCACTTGCACCCCAGCCCGAACAGCGGAATTCCGGAGTCGGCGGTAGCCGGGGCTCTCGGTATTGAGCTGGGCGGGCTGAATGTCTACGGCGGCGCGGCAAGCGAGCGCGCCCGCCTGGGGTGGCCGCTGCGTCCGCGGACGCAGCGGGATATCGTCTACGCTGTGCGTATGCTCTACGGCGTTAGTTTTGTAGTGATGGGAGGATTGCTATGCATACTGCTCGTGCTTTTGTGCTAGACTGGCTGCGCGCTTGCATAGCAGCCTTTCAATTTCTGACGCGCTTGCCCATACCGGTGCAAATTGATTATACAGAGCGTGTGTTTAGGCGAAGCGTAGTTTTTTATCCGCTCACTGGGTTTGTCATGGGGCTGCTTCTGCTGCTTGCTGGCAAGGGACTTGGCATCGTTCTGCCGCCAATGCCAGCTGCTGCCTTGCTGCTGGGCATATGGGTCGTTTTGAGCGGGGGGCTGCATCTGGATGGCTTGATGGATACGGCTGATGGCATTCTCAGCCATCGTCCCCGCGAGCAGATGCTCGAAATTATGAAAGACAGCCGCGTAGGCGCGATGGGGGTCATCGTCTGCGTCCTGCATTTGCTACTGAAATTTTCTCTGCTGTACACATGGCTGGATCATCCGACGAACAGTGGCAGCTGGGGGAATAGTTTTCTAATCGTTATTGTTCCCATATGGAGCCGCTGGTTTATGGTATTGGCGATTTATGTATGGCCCTATGCGCGTAAGGACAGCGGATTGGGAAGCTTATTTCGCAGCGTGCGCAAAGGACATGTCTTTGCTTCGTTAGGCGTAGCCCTTCTTGCAACTACGATTTTCGTAGGCGGAACACTCCGTGATGGGAACGCCTCTGTTTTGTTCGATTCCACATTTTGGATCATTGTGTGCGGTGCTGTTTTGGGCACGCTTGCAGCTGGCTGGGCTTTCGCAGCGTATATGAGCAGTAAACTAGGCGGGTTAACAGGAGATACCTACGGGGCGCTGAACGAGCTTTTGGAAAGCGTCCTGTTGTTAGGCGTTATATTCGTACCGATCGTACTTGTATAACTAAAATCATGCTCTTTATCATAGATTTTATGATGGGAAGGGGATACGGAATGCTGGAACGCTATGGCCATGGAGGCGATCTCCGAACGGCCGAAGAAGCTTATGGGAAACCGGAGATGGGGTTCCTCGATTTTAGCTCTAATATGAATCCGCTGGGACCTCCCTCGGTTGTCAGGCACATACTCAGGGAGGGATGGCGGGATATTGTTCAATACCCGGATCCTGCCGTTCGCGAGCTGCGCAGCAAGCTTTCGGCCAAGTACAACATTCCGATGGAAAGCATTCTAGTCGGGAATGGAGCAGCAGAGCTGATTGATTTGACAGCCAGAGTTCTGAAGCCGCAGGTGACAGGTCTGGCAAGACCTTCTTTTAGTGAATATGAGGAAGCGGTCCATAAATCTGGAGGCGGGATTTACAATATCCCTCTGCACGCTCAGCATCAATTTGTTTTGCAGCAGCAAGATGTAGAAGCAGCGCAGGCTGAAGTGGATTTATTGTTCCTCGGACACCCCAATAATCCATCTGGCAAGCTGATATCACGCGATGTGTTGGCTATGCTTTTGCAAGGTGATCACCCTTGTGTCTTGGATGAAGCCTTCATGGACTTTGTGCCAAATGAACAGGAGCATTCTCTGCTTCAGCATGCTGCGGAGAGTCAGCGTCTGGTAGTCCTTCGTTCGATGACCAAATTTTATTCGATTCCCGGCATACGTTTAGGCTTTATGGTGGCTCATCCAGACCGTATTAAACTAGCACAGCAGCTTCAAGTACAGTGGAGTGTTAACTATTTGGCTCAACGTATTGGCACGGCCGTACTTGAAGATGAGGCGTTCGAGATCAGCAGCCGGCAGTGGCTTCAGGAAGAAAAACCGTGGCTTATCCAACAGCTTGAGCAGTTGGGACTGGACGTTGTCCATGGTGAAGTGAACTTTTTACTATTTTCGTTTCCTGTTTCGATGGGGGTTACGGTTAAGCAGGCTCAGCAGCATATGGGGCGGCAAGGCATTTTGATTCGAGATGCCTCCTTGTTTGCAGGGCTGAATGAACGTTATTGCCGTGTGGCCGTTCGTCTTCGTGAGGATAATTGCCGGTTAATCGCCGGATTACATACGATGTTATCAGATTTAACGCAGAATCGAGGATAAGGTCATGACGAAAGCGACGTTGCAAGCAGCAACTCTGATGGTTCAAGGAACGGCTTCCGATGTGGGCAAAAGTATTCTAACGGCAGCGATATGCCGTATTCTTGTGCAGGATGGCTGGCAGACCGCACCATTCAAATCTCAAAATATGTCACTGAACTCATACGTGACCTTCGACGGCAAAGAGATTGGCCGAGCCCAAGGTGTCCAAGCCGATGCCTGCGGAATTTTGGCAACGACGGACATGAATCCGATTCTTCTTAAGCCCAAACAAGATATGGTGGCACAGGTCGTTGTTCACGGTGTGCCGTATTCTGATTTGGACGCAAGGACGTATCGTGAATCTTATTTGCCGCAAGCCGAGGTCATTGTGAAGGATGCTTTGGGAAGATTGCGCAGCGAATATGACATTGTTGTGCTTGAAGGGGCGGGAAGCCCGGCAGAGGTGAATTTAAAGGATCGCGATATCGTCAATATGCGCCTCGCTGGATGGGCGGATGCCCCCGTTCTGCTCGTTGCCGATATTGATCGTGGCGGCGTATTTGCTTCTATTGTCGGAACGCTGGAAATTCTGACACCAGAGGAACGCAACCGCGTGAAGGGGTTTATCATCAATAAATTCCGTGGGGATGTGAGCCTCCTGAAGCCCGGTTTAGATTGGCTGGAGGAGCGGACGGGCAAGCCCGTTTTAGGGGTCATTCCATATTTGCCGCAGCTGGGAATTGAAGATGAAGATTCGGCTTCTCTGGACTCCAAAAGAGTGCAAAACAAGCGCCATGAAGCCACGAATGGCAAATCGGCGGATCAGCTGGATGTTGCGGTTATTCGCTTGCCTCGCCTTTCGAACTTCACGGATTTCGATCCGCTTCAAGAGGAGAAAGATGTCCATTTCCGCTACATTACGCACCTCGCCGATTGGGGAGAACCGGATGTTGTGCTGCTTCCAGGCAGCAAGAATACGATGGACGATCTAAGGCACTTGAATGAAAGCGGACTAACAGAGCGGATTCAGGCTTTTGCAAAGCTAGAAAAAGGCTGGGTCGCCGGGATCTGCGCAGGCTATCAGATGCTCGGCAGCAAGCTGTTGGATCCGAATGGATATGAATCGCACCATCCCGAACTGGAAGGCTTAGGACTTCTGCCGACGGAGACGATGTTTACACCGGAGAAACGGACGGTTCAAGTGCAAGGCAAATCTACCCTATTTGCCCCACATGGGACTGAGCTTGCAATTGACGGCTATGAAATCCACATGGGTCGGACGCGTTATTTGCAGGACATGGCAGCACCCTTTCAGATTCGGACAGCTGCGGAGAATGGTGACAGCGATTCAGGTTGGCATGCGGATGGCGCAGCTGTGGAAAAGGGTCGGGTTTGGGGGACCTACTTGCACGGAATCCTGCATAATGATGACTTTCGCAGGGCATGGCTGAATGGCATTCGCGAGCAGAAGGGACTGTCCCCGATTGTCGGCGGACTTCGTTTCAAAGAGCGCAGAGAGGCTGCTTTCGACAGGCTTGCCGATCATGTCAGAAGCCACTTGGATATGCAGCGCGTTTATGAGATGATGGATACAGCAAAGCCTAGGAAAACGGAGGTTGGTAAAGGATGAAAATTTATACGCGTACGGGAGATGCCGGGCAAACAGGTGTAATTGGCGGTCGTGTCGATAAAGACGATGCTCGGGTGGAAGCCTACGGGACAACGGATGAACTGAATTGTCATGTTGGGCAGGCCATGAGCTTCATGGATCCGGAGAAATATCCGGATTTACTGCCGAATTTGCTGCAAATTCAGCATGAAATTTTTGATTGCGGATCGGACTTGGCCTTATTGAAACAAGATCTTCGCCCATATAAAGTAACTTCCGACATGGTTGATGTACTTGAAGCTTGGATTGATCAATATGATCAAGAGACGCCGGATATTACCCGCTTTATTTTGCCGGGAGGCGGGACCGTTTCTTCCACGCTGCACATTTGCCGGACCGTGTGCCGCCGAGCAGAGCGCCGAGTGGTGACGCTGGCTCGCACACAGGAAATTAATCCTGAAGTGCGCCGATATTTGAACCGGCTCTCCGATCTCTTCTTCACAATTGCCCGCACAGCGAATTTCCGTGAAGGTATTGCAGATGTGGAGTACATTCGCAGTGCTGAGGTGTTTAGACGCAAATCATGAGTTATTACGAACCGTTAGTTTACATCGTGCCGCCCGAGGAAGAGGGCTTTATTCTTAAGACTATTTTACAAAAAAGACTGATGGTTTCACGCAAGCTGCTCTCCCGTATTAAGCTGACTGAGCAGGGAATCACTGTGAATGGCGCCAGACAATATATTAACATTAAGGTTCAAGCAGGCGATCGTGTGGAAATTCGGATGGAGGAGGAAGAGTCTGAGGATATTTTGCCGCAGGAGCTTCCTCTGCATATTCTGCATGAAGATGACCATCTGCTGATTCTGGCCAAAGAGTCTGGCATCATTGTACATCCTACTCATGGGCATTATGTGAATACCATTGCGAACGGTGTTGTTCATCATTGGCAGCAAGCCGGGATTACTTGCCGATTCCGCCCTGTTCACCGACTGGATCAAGAAACATCAGGTGTTCTTGCGATTGCCAAGACGCCGTATGTCCATCAACAAATCTCGGAACAGATGATTCAGCATCAGGTGAAAAAGGAATATCTTGCTTTGGTTTGGGGGAATTTCGATGATGCGAAAGGGACAGTCAATGAACCGATTGACCGCGATCCCGAGCAGCCGCATGTTCGCATTGTAACCCCGACCGGCTACAACGCCGTCACCCACTACGAGGTTGTGGAACAATTCAAGCATGCGGCGTTGGTGCGGATTTGGCTGGAAACAGGCAGAACACACCAAATTCGCGTCCATATGCGGCATTTGGGGCATCCGCTGCTGGGAGACAAGATGTATACATTGCCCGAATTCGAGCAGCATGAATGGTCAGCTGAAGTAAGTGGACGGCTGCATCGTCAGGCGCTGCATGCTTTTCGATTAGGTTTCGTTCATCCGGGGACCAGAGAATGGACAGATTATGAAGCTCCCCTGCCATCGGATTTATCCGATTTGCGTATTTGGCTCCAAGAAACGGACTAAAATGACAGAAACCATCCCCTTTTGGATGGTTTTTGTTTAGGTATAACTTGACTTTCGTTTACATTTAGCCCAGAATTTTAAATAGTTCTCATCCTCTTTCAATCATAAAGGAGCTTTCACATCATGCAAGTAAAAGTGTTTTGCTACGATAAATGCGGGACATGCCGTAACGCCATCAAATGGTTAAAGGCCCATGAGGTCGAAATCACCGATAATGTGCCCTTATTCGATACACCGCCTTCTGCCAAGGAGCTTGCCAAGCTGCTCAGCGACAGTGGTCTGGCGATCAAAAAGTTTTTTAATACGTCTGGAGACGTGTATAAAGAAATGAACTTGAAAGACAAGCTGCCAGGCATGTCCGAAGAGCAAATGCTTGATTTATTAGCCTCAAACGGCCGCTTGATCAAACGCCCCATCGTAACAGACGGCCATAAAGTTACGGTAGGCTTCAAAGAACCAGAGTTTGAGGAAGCCTGGGCGAAGGGGTGATGTGAGGTTGGAGGAGAAAAAGAAACCACCACGCAAAAAATCGCCTCTGGCTTTAGGCGGTTTTATCGCCGTCTTACTTTCGCAAGGCAAGCTGCTTTTGGCGGCTTTGAAGTTCGGGAAAGTCGGCGGAGCTATCATCTCCATGTTTGTTACGATATGGGCCTATGCCTTCCTGGCCCCATTGCCTTTTGCCATTGGTATTGTTGTCATGATTCTGATTCATGAGCTTGGTCACGTTCTTGCTGCCAAAATCAAAGGGCTGCCGGTCTCTGGAATTTTATTTATCCCATTTCTTGGTGCTATAACTGCAATGAAAAAGTATCCGACTGATGTTAAAACGGAAGCTTTTATAGCAATTGGCGGTCCCGTTATTGGTACAGTTGGCGGAGTTGCAGCTTTTGGCCTAGGTATTTATATGAATTCGCCTGTGATTGTCTCAGTTGCATATGCTGCATTTTATTTGAATTTAATTAATTTAATACCAATTAATCCCTTGGATGGCGGGAGAATTTCAACAGCTGTTACACGTTGGTTATGGATACTAGGGCTAATCGGCGGACTAGTTTTCATTATCTATTTGGGACACTTTTTGAATCAACTTATTTTCTTTGTCATCTGGGCGATGTTTGCTTGGGATTTGTACAAGAAATATGTGAAGTATAGGAAGCATGAACAAGTTGTATCGGTATCAACGCGCTTCGAATTTGCGGCGGATCACTTGCTGCAGCAAGGTTATATGATTCCTGGGGAGAATCACACCCGTGATCTGGAATATACGACTTATTCGGATTTGCAAGGCGCTGGGGAAGGCAGACAAGTTATCGTGATGTCCTGGCTGGGGATCGGCTTTGAAGGGCATGCCTATTTGCCTCAGCAATCGACCGTGAAAAGGGTCCAACTCGTTAAAGTAGAGCGCGTCCAGAAAGAGAATGGATTTTTCCTAGGGCTCCAAGTCCAAGTGGATTTCTCACCGCTGGGGATTCAAGAACGCTACTACGAGGTACCTGCAAGCACGCGCTGGAAATTTGGAATTGCCTACCTTGGCCTAGTCTTGTTTTTGCTCTATATGATCAGGCTTGTTCATCAAGTAGGTATTATTAGTTAATGCCATTAATTGAAATCAACATAACGAGGAATTGAACCATGACAATAACAGGCTCAAAGCGACTTAGTCAGCTGGGATCTGCTATTTTTTCGGAAGTAGCTGATTGGAAGAGAGAGGTTATGAACCAAGGGGTAGACGTCATAGATTTAGGTATAGGAAGTCCTGACCTTCCACCGTCTACTCGGATTATTGAAGCATTTGTTCAGGCTGTACAGGATCCCTCTCACTATGGTTACCCTACTTCAGAAGGAAGCTTAGCCTTTCGTGAAGCTGTGGCTGGATGGTATCAGCATCGGTTCGGGGTTGCGCTTAACCCGGAAAGTGAAATACTAACCTTGATGGGTTCCCAAGATGGTTTAGCTCACCTAGCGCTTTCTCTCTGCGATCCAGGGGATATAGCTATTGTTCCCGATCCAGGATACCCCATATATTCGGCAAGTCTGGTGCTTGCGGGCGTCGAGTCTTACTTGCTTCCGCTTCGCGCCGAACACAATTATCTACCCCAATTAGAAGACATTCCAGTAGACGTGGCTGCTAAGGCGAAATTCATCCTGCTTAACTATCCAAGCAATCCGCTGTCTGCTGTTGCAGATCGTGCTTTCTTTGAGCAATTGATTGTCTATGCCAAGAAGCATGATTTGCTTGTCGTACATGATTTAGCCTACTCTGAAATGGCTTTCGACGGCTATAAGCCGATGAGCATTTTGGAGATAGAAGGCGCTAAGGAGGTTGCGGTCGAGTTTCATTCTCTATCCAAAAGCTTTAACATGGCAGGTTGTCGAATCGCCTTCCTTACCGGATGTGCAGACGCGGTGAATGCTCTAAAAACACTGAAATCAAATATTGATTATGGTGTATGGGGAGCGATTCAAGCGGCTGGTATTGCCGCACTTGAGGAAGATATGGAGCACGATCATTCGGTTTCCGGCGTTTATGAGAGAAGACGTGATGTATTTATTTCCGCCATGCAAGAAGCTGGCTGGAGGATTACCCCACCGAAGGCTACAATGTTTATCTGGGCCGCTATTCCAAAAGGGTGGACATCTCGACAAATTTCCCGGGAAATGCTTTATCGTGCTGGTGTTGTCGTTATTCCTGGAGATGCTTTCGGGGCAGAAGGTGAGGGCTTTGTGCGAATCGCCTTGGTACAGAATGAAACAAGATTACTTGAAGCGGCAAGGCGAATAGGAGATTGGCTTCAAACACTAGAATGAAATTTAGAGATATTGGTAAAAATAGGAGAATGAGAGACATATCGAATCACTTGAACAAATTACTTTTATAACTTGAAAGGGGTACCTGTATGGATGTCATTTCATCTTTATCTGAGCTTTTAGCTGAACAGAAGCCTTCGTCTTACGTTGAAATTCCTGGCGTATTGGGTCAGACGTTTGGGCAAGCAACAATTGCAGCTACATTACCTATGAGCAAACTATTCTCGATTTATGAAGTTGATTTAGAGGTGCAGCGCGCGATTATTCCACGTAATCTCTCTAAATTGATTGATTATGTGAATTTGTATTTGGAAGATCGCCAACCGATCTATTTCCCAGGCATTATTTTTTCTGCCCGAGGAGCAGGTCATTATGATGATGAGCAGCAGGCTTTGCGATTGCAACCGATTGAGAAATTATATGTCGTAGATGGTCAGCATCGTTTGGCAGCTTTCCAGCGCATCATGGAGACGCTGCAAAGTCAAATGGCACGTGCCAAGGATCGTCGTGAATATGACAAAATGGAAGAAATCACAGAGAAATTACGCCGTTTGTACGCTTTCCCTATTTCAACAATGACGTACCTGGACATTAATGCGCGTCAAGAGCGCCAACTGTTCTCTGATATTAACAAGCTGCCGCGGAAGCTTGGCGGAAACCTTGCTGTATTGCGCGATCAACGCCGATTCTACCATGTTGCTGCAACAGAGCTTGCGGCCAAAGCGCCAGCGATGCAGAAACTGACTGTGGATATGTTCTCTGAACGTGGGAAATCACCCGAGTATTTGTTCTCTTATCATTTGCTGATCGAGATCTTGATCGCCTTATTCGAAGGAAGAATGAAATCAGCAGCTCGTAATAACGGCTATCAATATGAGGATAAAGATCTGCAAGAGCTTGTTTCACTAGGTGGAACTTACTTTAATGGCTTACTGAATTACTTGCCTGAGCCAACCAAAGGCGAAGCGGTATGGTCGGAAAATATTCAAATTGCTTTGGCGCTGTTCATCCATGAAGAAGCAACCAAACCAGGCAAATTCAATCGCTATGCGTTAGAACATGCTTTGAAAATTCTTCCTCATGTGAACTGGAATGGGATTTATGCCGGAGATGAGAAAGATCGCTTGCCAAGACGCACGCGTATTATGAAAGCATATAATTTTATCAAAAGTTTTTATCAAGAACAGAATGCATTTCTGATCAGTGACAAGGAGGACGTGAGCTAATGGAAGGATTGCGCCTGAAAATGACCATTCATCCTTTTTGCGATAAGTTCGGACTTTCAACCGTAGCTTTACGCGTCCAGGATTTGTTGAACTATACGATGATTGACCCGATGGTACAGCGGAAGTTGAGCAATATGCAAAGACGTAAGATCTCTACCTACCTGCAAGAGCGGGAATTGGATCATGTCTTTTTTGGACCTGTGACCCTGTCGCTTCGTGAAGTGAACCAGTTATCCAAAGGGGAGAAGGAATTCCTTCTCAAGCATGGCTCCAAATTGTCTATTTTGGATGGACAGCACCGTATCTTAGCGCTTGGTTATGTGAATGAACAAATGCAGAAGGAAGTTCGACGGTTCGAGAAGAAGCTTGTATTGCTGAAAATTAAGCAGCGTAAGTTTCCGCAAGATGCTGATGTTAAGCAAGAAGTCGAAGAGACGGAAGGCACGATCAATCAGCTTGAAGGCAGACGACTGGATTTGATGGAAACACAGCTTGCTGTGCAAATTTATATTGGCCTCACCGAGGAAGAGGAGCAGCAGCTTTTCGGTGACATCAACTCCAAAGTCCAGCTAGTGAGCAAAGAGCTTGGTCACTCCTTTGATTCCATCGATCCGCTTAATCTGGTGATTCAACAAGTTGTTGATCACAATGTGTACTTGAAGGCTGTTGGCGTCGAGCGTCGCAGTAATTTAACATCGTTTAACCGTAATTTTACGTGCTTCAGCTGGTTGTATGCGACTGCAACGATGCTGTTCTCCGGCAGAATGCAGCCGTCCTATGAGCTGCAGCGTAAAATTCGTCAAGATCCATCCACTTACGTGGAAATTTTACATCAATTTTTCAACACGATTTTGCCGATGATGCCGGAACAGCCAGGCTTGGCTCAATATACGTCCGCGAATCGTGTGATTCAGGAAAGTATCGCGCTTTATGCCAATCGTTTCCTATTCCCGAATGGGCAATATAACGATGAATGGACTTCATGCCTGCAAATTCTTGAGGGCTTTGATTGGTCGCATAATAACGAGGAATTAATCTATGTATTCGGGGCTTTGGATAACGGTAAAATTAACCTTATTCATGAGAAATCACTCAAAAAGCATGCGAAGCTGGTACAATTCTTCTTGGAAGGCACGGATTCCGACAGTGCTTCGGAAGACGAAGTAACAACAGCATAAAGGTAGTCAGCGAACCTTTCTTTCTCAACTCCGGTTGAGTTAGAAAGGTTTTTTAGTATAGGAGTTTTCTCATTCAAAGTCGATCTGAGCCTGCTGAAAAGAGACTGTCGAACAACTCGAATTCCTCCCCTATAATATTGAATTTTTAGTATAATAAAGAAAAACCATGTAGCGAGGGATGGAAAGTGTCCATACAAAATGAGGATGAAAAACAAT
>NZ_JABMKZ010000040.1 GCF_013204855.1 Paenibacillus alba
TGGGGTATAGTAGTCATTGAGTAGGGCTCCTTCTTGGTGGTGTGGTAATCCCGAGAATACCCTACTTTTTTGTCATTTGCCTATACTCCAAATGTTGGTACACAAACTATTTTACTTCATCAAATCGGCGAGCTGCGGTTCGCCTATAAGATGGCGCATTCACTAACGATGGCTTTGGCTCAGCGCCATTCAATCCCACCGTCTACTTTTCCACAAATAGGAGTCCCAAAGGTCTCTTATTCTATTGAAATGGAGCATCAGATGGAACTGCTTGAGCGATATCGCCCCCGATACGATCCATTCATACCACCTCATGAACCTCATGAGGTTCATTCACATGAATGTGCTGCCAGTCTTTTTCCTGCTCAAGCTGCCAGAGACGATAGTAATAGCCTTGGCGTTGGAGAAGTTCCGAGTGTGTCCCCCGTTCTTGGACACAACCCTCATGCATGACGATGATTTCATTCATGCGTTCCAGACCTGTCAATTTATGCGTGATCCAAAGCACCGCTTTGTCCTTCAGCAGCATATCCAAATTGCTCCAAATCGCCTTTTCCGTCAACGCATCCAGCCCTGTTGCCGGTTCATCGAACAACACCGCTGGACTTTTGCGGAGCAGCGCACGTGCCAGTGCCAGTCGCTGCCGCTCGCCGCCAGACAATAAACTGCCCATTTCGCCAATCATAGTTTCATATCCATTCGGGAACTGCTCGATCGTATCGTCAATCTGCGCCAAGCGAGTCGCTTCTCGCAGCTCATCTTCGGTCGCTTCGGGGCAGCTAAGGCGCAAGTTCGCATTCACTGATGCGTTAAACAAGTGAACGTTCTGCGAGACAACGGCAAATTCCGAGCGGACGAAAGTCGCTGGCAAATCGCGAAGCTCTGTACCATTCATCGTAACGGAGCCCTCAGTATACGCGCGCAGCTTCAATAGCAGGTGCAGCAGTGTGCTTTTCCCAGCTCCGCTCTCGCCAACAATGGCGGTCATCGTTCCACGTTTCAACGTCATGGAAAGGTCCCGAATGGCATAAGGCTCCTCTGGACCATACTGGAACGACAACCCACGAATGGAAGTCGTCCAGTCATCTTTGAGAGAGCCGTTCCCTTCACGAGTTGCAGCAGGCTCAGACAAGCTAATTTCTTCTGTTTTGTGGTTTTTCTCGTCAATCTGGTTTTTCTCGTTATTCTGCTTCTTCTCATCAATCTGGTTCTTCTCGTCAATCTGGTTCTCGTCGGCCAATCGAAACAGTCTATCCGCGGATGAAAGTGTAAGACCCATAGACTGAAAGGCGGTCGGTAGCGGCATGACTGCTTCAAAGCAAGCTAATGTAACCATCACTAACGCTGGAATCGCGATACCCTCTAGCTGGCCGCGGCTAACGAAGTACACCGATGCCGCGAGGACCAACCACATCGCCAAATGCGCAGCCCCCAGCATCCCCCCACTCGCATAGGCAGCAACCTTATGTTGATTCGTTTGATACACATTCGAACGAGTTTGTATCTCATCGATTCGAAGAACACGCTCGTTGACACGACCATATACGATCAAATCTTTGATCCCAGCGATGAGATCCGCTGTTTCGGCATACATATCTGCTCGCGCTTGCACGATAGCCTCACCGTGAGATTTAGCGCATCGAACGCTAAGCCAAGGGATGCCTATGCCGGCCAACGTCAACATACAAGCAAGGAGAAGCGCCAATTCAACTTGATGCGCAGCCATCACGATACAGCCTAGAAGTCCTGTAAGCATAGCAACAAGCGGGGGAGCAAGAACGCGTAAATACACATTTTGCAATTGCTCCACATCGCCAATGATCGCATGAAGCAGTTCTCCGCTTCGTCCTTTCTCTAACAGCTTAACTCCATTTGGTTCCAAACGTTCGTATAACCAGACGCGTATTCGATGCAAAATTCGGAACGTCAGATCATGAGAAACAAGCCGCTCGAAATACCGAAACACGCCTCTGGAAAGGCCAAAAAATCGAACTCCCACAATCGGAATCCACAGCATTAGAACGGATTCGGGGCGCAGCGCCGCTTGAGCAATAAGGTAGCCGGAGGTCCCCATCAGCCCCATATTAGCGCCGATTGTCAAACAGCCGAGCAGCACGGCCAAAGCTGTCCGTCCTTTGTAAGGGCGAACGAACTCAAGCATCCGTAAAAACGTCCCGCTCCGATGACTAAAGCGTTCTTGCTCATTTGAAGCCGGGCGTGAAGCAACGTGGCTAACCGCTTCAGTCTCCGCGCTTTCGGAAGATCCATGAGCTTCAGCCACGTTCAGAAACGCTTCTGAGTGGGCTGAACGATTAGCTTCCATCATGCGGGCATACAGCCCATCAGCGGCTAAAAGAGCAGCTGGCGTTCCGATTTCAGCAATCCGCCCGTTCTCCATCACAATGATGCGATCCGCATTTTGTACCGTTTCAAGACGATGCGCCACTGTTATAGACATCCGATCTTGCAATTGTTCATTCAGTCCCTGTCGCACGACAGCTTCATGAAGGAGATCCAGCCCTGAGGTTGGCTCGTCGAGCAGCAGAATTGGCGCTTGTTTAAGCAGTGCGCGTGCGATGGCAATGCGCTGCACTTGACCGCCTGAAAGACGGACAGACTCCCCCATCATCGTCTGATCGCCTTGCGGAAGCTTGTCGATGAAATCGACGCCTGACGCTAGAAGCGAAGCAGCCATATCTGTTTCTGCGACATCACCGCAGCCCATGATCAAATTCTCTTTCAAAGTGCCATGATAAAGCCTTGGATTCTGATTGACAGTGGATAGCTGATCGCGCCACCACGCCATCGACAGCTTGGATAACTCGATGCCATCGACTAGAATTCGTCCTTCCGTAGGCCGAATGAAACCCTGAAGCACATCTAGGAGCGAGCTTTTGCCAGAGCCCGATGGCCCAATCACGGCCACTCGCTCTCCAGGTTCAAGGGTGAACGATACGTTTGAAATTGCGGCTCTTTTTTCCCCAGGGTAAGTAAGACCGATCTCTTGAAATTCGATTCTGTAGCCCTTCGCATTCCAAAGCGGGTGCCGACTATCCTCCCGTTCCGTCCAGCCTGGGGATTCTGTTTCCAGAATATCCATGATGCGGGCAGCAGCAGCCATGCCATTCGTGCTCGCATGAAACTGGGTCCCTAGCGCACGCACAGGCACATAAAATTCTGGGGTCAAGAGAAGCACTAAAAATGCATGCTCAAACCCAATTTCGCCAGCAATCAGCCGCAGTCCTAGAAATACAGCAACGATGGCCGTACTAAGTGTTGCGAACAACTCCATAACAAACGCCGACAAAAAAGCTAAACGCAAGGTCCCCATCGTCGTTTTGCGGTATTCTTCACTAATTCGGGAAATAATTTCAATTTGCGCGCGACTGCGATTGAAAATCTGCAGTGTCGGTAAACCGCGCAGGATATCGAGAAAGTGGCCGCCTAATCGTCCGAGCGTTTTAAACTGCTTTTGTGCTTTCGATTTTGCGGCCATGCCAACAAGAATCATAAAAAGAATGAGCAGCGGGAATGTGACCGCGAGCACTAGGGCTGACAGCCAATCCAAGCCTGCAACAAAGCAAAATACGGCAGCAGGAATGAGCATGGACAAGGCCATCTGCGGCAAATAGCGGGCCAAGTACGTTTCCAATTGTTCAACGCCTTCGTACACAGTGCTGATCAATTCTCCGCTGCGCTCGCCTTTGGCGTAATTCGGTCCTAAATCGGCGATTTTTTGCAGCAGCCTTATGCGAAGATCGCTCTTAATGCGCAGCGCCATGCGGGACGATACATAGTCACTAGCCGTTTGAATTGCCGCTCTCAGGCCAATCCAGCCGAGAAGCACAACCAGCACTGGAAGCAGTGCAGCAAGCCCAAGTCCTTTCATAAACGCCCCATTGACAATTTGAGCCAAATAGGAAGCTTCTACGATAATGAGAGCTCCCCCGGCTAGGCCAAGCCCAATACAGATGGCAAACAGTTGCATCGTCCCCGGCACTTTCAGTAATAGCTTCTTCATCATACTAGTATTCCAAGTGATCTTTCACACTGATCCGTTTGCGGAATACCCAATACGTCCATGCCTGATAAGCGATGACTAAAGGCACCGTTGTTAAAGCAATGATCGTCATCACTTTAAGCGTATACGTATTAGAAGCCGTGTTATATATCGTCAGTGTCCATTCCGGATTCAGCGAAGAGATCATCACTCTTGGAAATAGCGACATGAACACTGTGATAGTGGACAGCGTGATCGTTAAACCCGTCATGATGAATCCCCAACCGTCACGACCTGCCTTGAGGAAGAAATGGACGGACAACAAGGCCATCCCCGCCGTAAGGGGAACCATTCCCGGGATAATGCCGTCACGGGTAAACATGTCTGTCTGGAAGTAACACAGCAGAACAAACAGCAGCAGAACTGCGCTTGCCCACGCTCCAAAGCGTTTGGCAGCTTGGCGGGCCCGTTCGCGGAGCTCCCCTTCTGTTTTGAGTGCAAGATAGAGCGCACCATGTAGTAGAAACAATAGTACGATGCTAATCCCAGCCATAACCGAGAAAGGTGAAATCAAATCCCAAAACGTGCCGACGTAATTCGTCTTGGCATCAATCGGCACCCCCTTCATCAAGTTCGCCAGCGCAACACCCCATAGCAGCGGAGGCAGCAGGCTGCCGAAAAAGATGATCCAATCCCAAGTTTGACGCCATTTGGTGTTCGGTAATTTGCTCCGAAATTCGAACGCCACACCTCTTCCGATCAGGGCAATAAGCATGAGAAACAAAGCCATATAAAATCCACTGAATAAAGTGGCGTACCAACCTGGAAATGCCGCAAACATAGCACCGCCGGCTGTAATGAACCACACTTCGTTGCCATCCCAGACGGGTCCAATCGCATTGATAAGAACACGTCTTTCTGTATCCGTCTTGCCAAGGAAAGGCGTCAGCATGCCCACGCCGAAATCAAATCCTTCCAGAAAGAAAAAGCCGACAAACAGCACCGTGATCAGTACAAACCATAAGGTTTCAAGCATAGGTGATTTCCCCTCACTTTCTTACTCGTCATCAGCTCCCTGTCTTACAGCAGGGTTGCCATGGTTTCCTCACGTTCATCTCGATTATGAAGACCGTGTCCTTCCTCCTCGACTCCCTTGCGTACAAAATGGACGATAAGGTACACAAACACGACGGCCAAAATGCCATAAACAAGCATAAAGCCGATTAACGAGGTGGCTACCATGGAGGAGGAAACGAGAGGTGACACCCCTACCTCTGTCTTATGCAATCCGAATACAGTCCAAGGCTGCCTGCCTACCTCTGTCATGATCCAGCCCGCTGAGTTCGCAATAAATGGAAGACTAATAGCTGGTATCATCCATTTCAAATAATGACGATACCCTTCCAAGCGATTGCGCAATGCGGCGTAAGTTCCTAAGATACTTAGCAGAATCATAAGCACGCCAGCCGCTACCATGATGCGGAAACTCCAGAAGGTCGTCTTCACTGGCGGAATATAGTTGCCAGGACCGTATTTCGCCTCGTACTCGGCCTGCAGCTGGTTCATACCAGGCACGCTGCCTGTAAGCTTGTTATACGAAAGAATGCTTAGCGCATAGGGAATTTCTATTTGAGACTTGTTCTCCTGCTTCTTCACATCAATTCGAGCAAATACGGTCCACGGGGCGCTGTCCCCCGTTGTATTCCATAGTGCTTCTGATGCAGCCATCTTCATCGGCTGAGATTTCATCAAATGCTGCGCTTGCTCATGTCCAGCTACAGCTGTCATCAAGCTTGCCGCGAGCGCGATTGCGATCCCTATTGTAAAAGAGGCTTTAAATAAATCGACTCTGTGTTTGCGTAAAATTTGATAAGCGCTGATGCCTGTTACGAACAGTGATCCTGTAGCCAGTGCCCCATAAATAACATGCGGGAACTCCACCCATAGCTGTGTGTTGCCTAGCAGAGCGAAGAAATTCGTCATCTCCGCACGCCCATTCTGAATCGTGTAGCCGACGGGCTCTTGCATGAATGAATTCGCGCTCAGAATCCAGAGTGCGGATAACGTTGCTCCAATTGCTACAATCCATATACAAGCCAAATGCACCTTTTTCGGCAGTCGATCCCAACCGAAGATCCATAACCCGAGGAACGTAGATTCCAAGAAAAAAGAAACTAAAGCTTCTACGGCAAGAGGTCCCCCAAACACAGCGCCAACAAACCGAGAATAATCCGCCCAATTCATGCCGAACTGGAATTCTTGCATAATCCCTGTCACAACGCCCACTGCAAAATTAAGGAGAAACAATTTGCCCCAGAATTGTGCCATTGCTTTGTATTTGTCATCCTTCTTGACCACATACATCGTTTGCATACAAGCAATCAGATAAGCGAGACCGATAGATAAAGGTACGAAAAAAAAGTGGTAAACTGTTGTTATTCCAAACTGCCACCGACTCAAGTCTAATGCTTCCAAAAATAGCGCCTCCCTTCTTTTCGTTGTAAGTATAAATCGTGGCGTATTGTTTGCATGTGAGGAATATCACAGCCGCGGCAATTTCTTTTGAACAAAGTTTGAACGCAGAAAAAGCGACCTAAGCGGTCGCTTTTTCTGTCTTTTCCTATTTGCCAGACCTATCATCTAGACATCCCCGGACGGATTGATTAGAGCCAGAACCTGATGATCCTCCCACACTCCGTTGATCTTCACGTTGCTCCGCGAGATGCCTTCTTTGTGAAAACCGGCATTCTCAAGCACACGCATTGATCCGGGATTGTGGGGAGAGACTTCTCCGATGATCCGGTGAAACTTCAACTCCTCGAAAGCATACCGTACCACCTGCTTCAGCGCCTCTGTCATATAGCCCTTACCGTTTTCAGCCTGGTCTAGACTGTATCCGATCATGCAGCTCTGAAGCGATCCCCGCGCCACAAAGAACAGCCCTATATTGCCAATAATCCGGTCGTCCTCCTTGTGGCATATCACAAAGGTATATTTCCGATCCTCTTCCTTATCGGCCTTGCTCTTAATAATCGCTTGGAGCTGGTGCTCCTCCGTAAAGTACTCCTCCGTGTTGCTTGGCGAAAACTTCTCAAAGAACTCCCGATTACGCTTGTACATGGCTGCCAATGCTTCTGCATCTGCTTCCTCAGGGAACCGAACATACACTTGCTGCTCTGACATCTGCCTCATCCCTTCAAACTAAAGTAATAAATAATTATATCACAGGATAGGGGGTTCGGATAATGATTCCGTTAACGCACAAAAGACAGCCATTGATATTGGCTGCCTCGTTGTTGCTATTAAGCAATCGAGATTACTGAGGGTGCAATCAGAAACCGACACTCGTAATCGTTATGCTTGAAAGTGGACCACCGTAGGAATATCTGACGACGTATGTGTCTTGTGCTAATCCATTGATACTAATGTTAAAATTAGCTGTACGAGGACCGCCGCTGATAACACGTGAACCTCTGGCAACAAGCTGTTCTGTTCCGTTTACTACACGGTAAACATCTGCAAATACAGCTCCAGATCCGCTGCTAGTAACATACAAATAGCCAGAAATATTCAGTGTCCCTTGGCCAGTAACGGTATCTGTCCGACTTATTACAGTATTAGCGCTGGCGGTGACCGAAAATAAGAAGAGCAACATGGCAGTTAGCATGAAGATTGTTAACCTCTTCGCTTTCATTACATCCATCCTTTCAGTATGTGAGACTAGTAGAAGGAGTCTCTGAGGTGTGAATGCTGGCCAGCTTTCTATTGTATGTGCATAAGCCTTCTATCAACCACTATACCATAATGCGGTCAAGTGAACACTAAATATTTGAATTTTAGTAAATTTAAGTAAACCTTCAAAACTTCTTCAAAAGCAATCCCAGCCTGTCTAAATTTTGTTCATTAGCTTCTTCACACATGGGTTTTAGCTTTTTATAATCTTCCTCTGTTTCGAAAGTCTGCCTGAACGTAATTTCTGTCTTACCGCCAACGTCCTCGAATGTAGAAGTCAGGGTAAAGCGGGGTGTGGAGTCGTGCCGCAGCACAATACATGCTGGTCCGATTTCTTGAAAAACGTTGCGGTTCGGATAGTCCGCTCCACCCGGGCCATGCATCGTAAATTCCCAGACTCCTCCGGGCTTTAAGTCGAATGTATGGAACGTATTTGTAAAACCGTTAGGTCCCCACCACTGGGCAAGCAGCTCTGGTTCCGTCCAAGCCCGGTAGACCAAATTCTGCGGGGCATCCAGCTTTCGACGGGACACTAGTTCAAAGTTTTCTGCGTTGCTTTCCCCAAGGGATTGCCCGAGAAGATCCAGCATTTCATTCGTTCCATGCTCACGTTGTTCCGGTGTATCCAGGCCGTCGAAAAACGCTCCTTGTTCTGTAAACACCACTTTAGTGCCATCGATCGTTGGGATCAATTCAATGGTTGCGATGGAAACCGACATCCGGGTATCTCCTTGGTCCAGGCTGTAAGTGTACACTAGTCGTTCATTAGGCACGATTTCTTGATAATAAGCGTCAAAGGTAAAAACAGGTCCTCCTGCAGGGCCACCCTGACATAATTCTCGCCCTCCAACTTGGAAGTCAAACACCTCGGCAGGCTGAAACCAGCGCTCTTTGGCGCTCCGGTTCGACCATGCTGCAAATACGCGTTCCGGAGCGGCGCGGTAAATGCGCTCAATTTGGAATGTAGAGTGAGTTGTATATCGTTGTTTCATAAAGTAACTCCTTCCTCCTATAGGGAATTCATGTCTCATTATCGTTCAGGAAATCACCAAGCAGATCCAAACGGCGTTCCCAGTTCAACCTGCGCTCAATAATATGTTTTTCGTGGCTTAACTTCATCGTTTCCAGCAATGATATAAATGCCTCAACTGAAGGCGGTTCCTGCTTGTTCATTCGCTCAGCAACGCGTTCGAGTTCTGCGAGAAGTTTCTGCTGGGCTTTCACATTTTTCCGCACCCGTTCAATCTGAATCTCCACGATGTCAGACGGGGTATACGTATGTTCTTTAAGTATTGACTGAATTTCCTCAAGCGATAAGCCCAAGTCTTTTAGAGATACAATTTGGTGCAGCCGTTTGATATCGGCTTCGTTATACAACCGATGACCGGTATCGGAATGCCCTGACGGCGAAAATAAGCCAATCTGATCGTAAAACCGAAGGGTACGAACTGTAAGTCCGGTCAATTTGGCAAGATCCCCCACCTTCCAATACTGCTGCATAACCCACTCCTTTCTTTGGTGCTAGCTGTTTACCGGTGTCTTTAGTATAAAACATGACGTAACGTAAGGTGCAAGAGTTTGTTACTATTTTTTTCGTATGGAAAACAGCAGCGTCGCCAGAGTCCGGTTTTTCGAGCTAGCCTCACCGTAGCATATTTCCGTCGATACAGCGATCCTATGAGGTTGTGAACACGAAGCAACGTAGCTTAGCTGCTCGATAGCGGAAAAAAGGCAGCCGAGCTCGCGGCTGCCTTTTTCTTTGTTTTTGTAGTGCTCTCAATTTCCCTTACACAGCTTACAAGAAATTCGAAGTTCTCCATTTGGAGTAAGTTACCTATTTCTTCATAAGAAAGTTATATAACGCTTCAGCAGTTTCCATTCGTAAAGCCGTGGAAGAAGGAGAGAAGCGCTCGTTTGATAGGCCCGAGAGAATACCTAGCTCGATCGCCTTGTTCACATCTTCTAAGGCCCATGTGGAAATTTCTCTTTGATCTGTATAGCTTTCAAGTTTACGATGGATTGACGTATAGCTGCCATTCAAATACTCATAAGCTCTGACTAGTAGGATCGCCATCTGTTCACGAGTCATTTCCGCATTTGGATCGAATGTCTGTTCCGTGACTCCCGAGACCAAACCGGTTTGACTCGCTGCAGCAACATCTTGGGCATACCAGGCATCTTGCTGAACATCTTCAAATTTCGAAGTCAATGTTGCCAGCTTCTTTAAATGCAAGGAACGTACCAACAACGCAGTAAACTGCGCTCTAGTGGTTATCCCATTGGGGTTAAACTGACCCGAAGTAATGCCTTCAATGATATGCTTCGCAGTCAATACCTGTACCCCACGAAAAGCCCAGTGCGTTTCAGGCACATCTTCAAACTTTTTATGAAACTCTAACATAGCGTAAATGCCCGGTTGGTCCGGCGTGAATGTAACTTCTTTAGACGATAGGTCAATCTTTCCACCTACGTATTCCCATTTCCCGCTCGCTTTATCATAACAATATACGCCAAGCAGTGCCGGATCCTTGCCTGTAGGATCAAACGGCAGAACAAGTTGAACGCTTGATTGAAGTTCTTTTGCTAACCAAATCTTACCTTCATCCGAACGTAAGCTGAGTGAAAATTCAATGGCAGGACTTGCTAGATATATATCAACAGTTGGATCTTTTACACCATTATGCGTAAGGTATGACTCCAAGATTGGCCGCGCTATAATATCTAGTATTGTTTGACTACCATCGCCACCTGCTTTCTCCTTAAGCACTTTAAGAATTTCAGGAAGAATTGTAATCTGAGCGGTTTCTAGGTGAACTTCCAGAGGGAGACTCGGAATCTGCGCAGTTGGCACAGAGACGGCATTCGTTCCTTGTTCAACATCAACCTTAGCTTTACCGTCCTTCACTATGACTTTAGCTGGCTGAGCCTTTGGTTCAGACTCTGTTTGTTTAGGATCAGCGGGGCTAGATCCTGTTTCTTCTTCCGGCCCAGCAGGTTTATTCAATGTGCGCACCGTTACGTCAAGTGATTCTGCACTCCAATTTCCAGCTAAATCTTTCGCTTTTACATGGAATGTATACAAGTGATTTGGGAGTAAATCTTCAATTTGTTGATTATGCCTTTGGCCTGAAACCAAGAGAGACTGCTCATCTTCCCATTGAATTTGATATTCTGTAACCTCGATATCATCAACCGCTGGAGTCCAATTCAATGTCACTTTGGATGAGGTCACATCCGATATTGTCATCTGAGCTGCATGCCCCCAAGTCGGTGCTGCCGTATCAGGCTCAGGTACCATTTGCATCGATACCAGCTGAGATTTACCCATTGTATCTTTTACATTTACTTTCAATTTCAATTTAGGGCTTAGCTGTAGAATCTCTATTCGATCATCCTTGCTAATCACGTTTTGGGCTGACTTATCCAACTCAAGTTCAATATAACCCTTATTCTCCAAAGTAGGATCAGCAACTGCTATCTCATAAGCTCCTGTATATTTGTTCCCTTTCATCATAACGGATGCTTTGCTATTTGAAGTCAAGCCATCTAGGGTAGTAACTTTATCCTTCCAGAAATTGAAGCCTGTTATTCCCAGCTTATTCTCACGAACAGCTTGAACGTCCTGTGAATTGGCCAAAACTGTATACTCTGGAGACGAGGCATACACAGAGGTTTCAGACTTGCTTGCATTTGGCAGGATGGCATATTGATAGGTATCATGGCTTGGATTAGAACCATGATCGAACCACATCGTCAAAAAATTATTTTTCAAAAGCTCTGAAGGAACCGTTGAAGATGGCGGATTACTAAGGCTCGTATCTGAATATCTGCCCTCTTGTTCTGTGCGCATAAATTGAAGTGATTGTGTACCAGGAAATACGTAGCCAACATCCGCTCCAGCCACATTTCCTTGCAAATGTACCCATTCAGGATGCTCCAGGGTTTCCTCTTCAAAGAACCCGTTCTTCAACTCCCCATTTACATAAAGTTCATTCGCATTATTTTCTTTAAGCTTACGCTGTTCTACGATTGTCTCTACGTTCTTATTATCTGTACTCGAAATATCAGAACCTAATGCAACAATTTCATTATCAAAAGTAAACCACGACTTATTCGCTTTCATCTGTGTGCCGTTTTGGATTAAATTCATTCCTGTAACACCATATTGACCCAATACGGCACCACCCGCCCAGGAGTTCGCAGGAGCCGTTTCCCCATCTCCATACTGGTACTGGTCTGAAGCTCTAGGTCTCACAACGACAGTCGTACCTGGCAAGCGATACCAATTAATGGTTTGCCAATAATGATCTGTGTATTGAGATAAATCGTTATTGTACAGATAGGTCATGCCATCACCGGTATACCAGCCTTTCGCATTTTCACCATTCGTCAATTCATAGGTTGCTATTCTCTTAGAACTCTTACTAACTCCAAACAGATAGCCATCGCTGGCATGTACGCTGCGAGCCATCGCATTCATTTCGAAGTGGTCCGGTAGTTCATCTATAGGTTGAATAGTTGGCTCTTCCATCCATCCTTTTATCGTGTCTCCCAAGTCCAAAGGAAGTTGATCGTATGTCAAACCTCTAGCCAAAAGAAACTGGACATGATATTTAATAAAGCTTTTTAAATAGGCAGCCCTCTCCTCTGAAGCTGTTTGCGCAATACGGGAAATACCAATTAATATATTTTTGGCCGAACCATAGGCATCCAAACCTTCCCTAACGATCGCACGTCCACGAGTCATATCCAGTATCTGCCCTTTGTACATGACCGGAGCATATCCTTCTTTGATCCATCGATAAACATGCTCTACCTCAGGAACAACTGGCTGCCAAGTGCTCCCATTCAATAACAGAAGCAAATTGCCCATGCCATTAATTAGAACTTCGCCATAACTTCCTGTATAAGGAACCGTACCGTGCTGAATAAATGAACCATCCTCATAGAAACCATCGCCAGTTGTCACATAATCAAAAAGTGGCGTCAGTCCATCACGTGCATGAATAAGACGATCATAACTTTTCTCAACGAGACCCATTCTCGTTTCAATCAGCATAATATCTGAACGGTTTGCTCCCTGCTGTGTAAACGTAGGCAAGCTCACATCTCCAATGAAATGATCAATGCTTGCCGTGTTTTTTAAAATCTGTTCTGGCGTCAACTCGTCATACATGAAGATGAGAATATCCGCCAGCCGCGTAGGTGTACCGATATCCCAGTTCCACCAATTTCCAAACTCAATCCCTGTATTCGTGTATAAATGATCTAACATCCAATTCATAGCTTGAAGAATGTCTGCCTTTAAATCAGGGTTATTATAAAGAGATGTTCCCTTCGTTGCGAATGATTGTGCCATAGCTTTCAAACGTGTATAGTGATCCACAACATAAGTTGAATCCGTAGTGGAACTCGGTAAATCTGCCCATAGTGTCGTACGAGTGCCACTAATTTGCATGCTGTCCCAATACATTTGTGCTTTCGCTGCGTTGGCCTCAATTCTGTTTCTAACCTCTCTGTTATCAAGGTCCAATGAATCTTTGCCTGTTAATGTTTCCTTCCAGCGAATTCTAATTTTATCGTATTCTTGCGGATCTTTCAGTTCGGGAGCCTTAACCTCAATCGTCGCAGATGCTTGCTTACTATTCGACGATGTTGCTGTTATAGTTGCCACGCCTAATTTCAAAGCCCTTAAACTTCCATTCTCATCAACACGGATAACACCAGGATTATTGGATTGCCATGTCAGTAGCTTGTCGGTTGCATTAGCCGGCTCCACGAAGGCCTCCAATTGAAAGGTATCGTAGTTGGTCATTTGTAATGGCGCATTCGTGAAACTTACACTTGTTAGAGGAACGAACCGAGTTACGGTAACCGAAGTATGGCTTGTTATTGTCGCATCCAGGTCAGATGTAGCCGTAATCATCGTAGTTCCTTCAGCAAGTCCCGTCACTACCCCACTCGCATTAACAGTTGCGATATTCGTATCGGACGAATGCCAGTTGAGCTTTGTATTCGTCGCGTTTTCAGGTTGGAATGTAACGGGCAACGAAAGCGATTTCCCTTCTACTAAAGAAGCTTGGTTGGGTAAGGCAATGTTTTCTAAAAGGATTGGTTTGACGACAGTTATCGGAATTATTTTCGCGTAAGCGCCTCCATAAGTACTCACAGTAACGGTCGTGTTGCCTTCCTTCACTGCGCTAATCCTGCCATAGGTGACGGTAGCAACGGTTGGATCGTCAATACTCCATAATAGACGTTGATCAGAAGCATCTGTGGGTACGGTTAATGCCGTAATGGTAGAACTGGTCGTCTCTGATAATTCAAGTGCTTCAGGAGAGACTTTTATCCCTGTCACTGGGACATAATCAGAGAGCTTCAAATCGTCCACATACCACTCGCCCTGAACCCCGGCCTTAAAATATTGATACAGGTAGATGTGTCTTATATTTAACCAAGCTGCGGGAAGCGAACATTCTCCGAGATATTGATCATTAACAAAATAGGTTACCTTCCTGGCAGCGTTGTCAACGAATAGTTTCAAACGGTACCATGAATTAGCCTCATAATTGGCCAACACTTGATTATTCGCATCCTTTATCCTACCCGTGTTATCAAATGAGATGACAGACACATTCGTAGTTGTCGTGGCGGGAACTGGTGCGTTTAAGCTTCTGAATTGAATGTCCCTGCGATGCTGGGTACTATTCATGTTTACGGAAGCCTCGAACACAAGATTCCCCGAAATTCCGGTACTCCCTGTTGTTGCTCCACCCAAATTGTTTCTTCCAGTATTTATGTTGGTCGCATTGGAAACAATCTTGAGACTGTAGTCACTACGTAAGGGGGCTTGTTCCATCATGAGATAATCTGTATTCGCCGCGGAACTATAAATACCCCACGCGCCCCCGATAGTACCGTTGTAGGTTGTCCCACTGTAAAGCTTCGTGTTTTTAGCCGTCGTACTTTCATCATAATTCACATGCACGTGCACGGTTGCAGCCGCTTTTGCGACTGACAAGCCCCCATGACTTGGACTTATCCACAATGAGAAGAAAATCATAAGAACCAGTACGCCTGCCAAACATTTCCTGATCAAGAGTCTCATACTACGCCCCCCTCGTTTTTCAAATTTCCATCTGCAAAACAAACTCCCGTGGCATTGCGTCCTTACACACTATTTCGATTACTGTCGTATGGTCATCTCTATTTTCTGCGAGTCGACATCCCAAGAAGTCTCCTTTCATGATCCAACTTCCTTTCAAGACGATACGTATCGTGGATGGCATACTTTCAGCATGGATCCACTTTCGAGAATAAACGCTTACTTCTACTTGATTTCCAGCCTCATCATATTGATCTGATTCCTTGCCATCATATAATCGCAAATCAGGATCGACAGCGCTTACGATGAGTTCATCGCCTGCTTCCCGAATCATGATCATCGCAGGTGTGTCAACAGCAAGAACCCAACCTGTTCTGACGTCTGCATTTGCTTCGAACAACGCATAGGCCGTCGTTTGGTTAACATGATCCTTCACGATGTGTGCGCTATGATCTTTGCGAAGCACTCTATATGCCGCGGATTCCAAACTTCGCATGTTCTTGCAAAATGCTTCAATATTAGCGCGATTCGTTTTCACAAGTATCGTATATTCATAGCTGCCTTGTTTAGGTGCACATCCATGCCCCAATATGGCAGTAGCAAAACTGCCCTGCGTATCCGCATCCGTAGCTTGATGCTTGGAATGCTGAACACGTTTAGACAACGAGAGCATTTGTCCTTCTGGGATGTAATAACCATTCTCCAAATGATCCAGAAGCCATATAGGTTCGTCCAATACACGCTCATATGCATATGGAAACTCACAAATAGAGTTGTTGTCATTCACCCAGATTGGACTTCCTAGATCAGCAAGGTGATTCTGAAACAGTGTCGTTTCGGTAGGATAGACTAAGTTCGTATTCTCAATATCCGAACCAAGACAAATAATTCGGTTATCAAAAAAGAAGACGGATTTGCGTGCACGGTGGCTTCCTTCATATTTCGGATGCTCGTGCAGCTTCATCGCGAACATACCGTTCCGTCCCTCCAAATTCAATCCTCCGGCATACGTTTCATCCGAAAGCAGCATCTCTTCGAAGCCGCTAAAGGTATCCACGTTCCGAACATTCGAGCGCAGATCGGCTATCGGTTTATGCACGGTCGTTGTCCCTGGCCAGCGGTTCCAATCCCAGCCGTCGTGATGATAACCGCTGTCCGTATGATTTATGGGCTCACCTTGGCTCATGATTTGCAAATGGCCATGCGAAATGTACCGACCATATAGGTTGGCGCTTACGTACGTTTCGTTCGCCCACAAATACCTGCTGTGCCCTCTTGCGCCTGCAAGCCAAGAATCTCGGCGATGAATCGCCAGCGCTGCAAAATTCATCGTCCAATGTCCGTCTGGATCCGCTTCCGGTGCAATGCGCATAGTTAAAAACTGCTCAGCTGCTTCGGATTCCTCCTTGTGAGGGAGCAGCCGTAAATAGGCGGCCGCCACCTCTTCGTCAACCGGTTTCGATCCATCCGGGGTACCCGATAACGCCATATATTTGTAGGGTTCTACTTCCAATGCTCCCTTCCCTGTAGGATGACGGGCCGAAAGACTAAGCAGCCATTCGTATTTGTTGGCATATAATCGCATTGCTAGCAGCGCCTTGCGAATAGATGCGTGGGCTCGTTCATCAATTCGATAGACGGTACCGCTTATCAGATAGATAACTGGCGTAACCCCGAGAAAGCCCCCTATTGCATACGCTGGGTAATGATTAACATGATGGTAGGCAGAACCGTCTGATTTGTAGGCGGATCTTAGGCCAGGTGCGGGTAAAAGAGATTGGCTGAGCCATTCTCTGAACGAAGACAGCTCGCGCACTTTCGTGAGCGTGTCGTACATAATCAGAAGACTTGCTAGAATGCCATGCAGCGTGGTGTTGAAAATATCGATATTTCCTTCAATATCTTCAAGCGGTGAATGTATTCTTCCAGCGCCGCTAAACCAATACATCGTTTTCTGTGTTCGTTCAAGTCGCCCCGCTTGTTCCAGCTCAGCTCGCATCAAAAAAACAGCCGGATAATAATGACTGAAATTGTAACCGAAATGATGGACCGTCCCTTGGGAGCTACCATACGCCCACCCTTGCTCATCCAAATGATCCAGTAAATCAATAAAGATAACTTGCAATTCTTGTTTCCAACTCGAACGTCCTGCAGAACGATAGTGCAAAGCAATTTCCAGCATGAAATCTGTGTAGGAAGATAGCTGTATACTGTTCGCGAGCTTCTTCAAGCGTTCTTTGTCCGACTTTGGAAAATGGTCGAAGAATGGAAGATCGATGGGCCTTCCAGAGATTACATCCCCGTTTCGTGAAATTCCGAAGGTGGAAAAAATCTCCCTTATTCGTTTGATGTCTTCAAGGGCGACGAATCGATCTTGTAGGATCAGCTTCTCGAAACGCTCATTGATCATGCCATGCGTCCCTTGCTGCACGGATGAACCAACGTCGGTCGCCGAAGGCCTGTGCTCCAGCTCCGCAAAAGCATACAAGCTGAGCCAGTGTGCGTTAGCTTTCTTATCTGCCTCCCGATTAACGAAGGGGACTTGCTTATCCCGTGTATGGAAACGAGGATCGATGGGTGTGTTCAGCATAAGCTGATTGATGTACAGCTTCCCCGATCCGATTCTTCTCGGTGCGAGAATGACCAGCGTATCCATATCGGGATGCGGGTCCCCCTGCATATCTCGTTCATAAGCAACCCAAGCCGTACGCCACCCGCGATAATTGAGATGAAACTCAAACTGGCAATCGACCTCATTGTTTCGTCCAAATTGAAAGGTAAGCACCTCTTCTAATGGTGCTGGGTTATAGATCCATACAACGAACGAATCGCGTTCTTGACTGAGCGAGCCCTCTTGAAAAGGCTGGTAAAGAATGGGTTCATTCACTTTCAAATAGGAATTTGAGGTATATTCCCATTGCAAACTATGCGTACCATATTTGTAATGCTGATCGCTTACAGATATGTGTGAGCTGTGATCGCACGAGAACTCTTGCGGGATTTCATTTTCAAAAGAAAATATCTTCATGCCTGCCTCCCATTAACTTCCCGTCGTTATTTGGTGGTCTGATAACGGTCGTACACCGTTTGATAAATTTTCATCATTTTATCCAGGCCCATTTCGTTCAACTTCTTCACGTAATCGTCCCATTCTTTGTCGATGCCGCCAGACATCATCCATTTGGCATACATCTTGCTTACGTAGGCATCCACATCCGTCAAGTAACGTGAAATTTGATCATTTTCTTCCGCTGTGAAATAGGCTTTGGGAAATGCATTATTAACAAGAAATGGGGCATACACGTTGTCAATATCAACTTTGGACCTTTTACCTGTCGCTGCCGCTATTGTCATATCACCTACCGCCTTCGTGGTAGCCCAAACGGAATATGCAGTTGGTGGTACTTGCTTGAAATCATCTTCATTAGCCCCTTGCGGAAGATTCACGGTTTCATATTTGCCATCCGAGCGTTCTTTCAAGCTTTGGCCGCCAATCACGCCTTTGTTAAGCTGCATGGAGTTTGTTGGATCATACATATTATCAATCCAACGAATGGTCGCTTCGGGATGTTTGTTCACATTCGTAATCGCGAATGAACCTCTCAGCAGAATCCCAGCAGGATACTCCGCCCACACTTGCTTTTGCCCAGCCGGCCCTTTCAGTGGAGGAAGCGAAACGTAATCTTGATTAGCTGGATTCCAATCGAAGGCGACACCTACAATCCCTTTAGCCGTTTTGGCATTAAATACTTTCGTGTCCTGCGTAAAGCTCTCTTGGTCGACCAAGCCTTCGGAAATAAGTTTGTTCACATATTGGATAGCTGCCTTATATTCCGGTTGAACAGCCGTATAAATCACTTTGTTATTCTCCACAGACAAGTGATTGTTGCCCGATTTATGAACATCACGATCGATACGGCCAAAAGCGCCGAATAGGGAGTTCAGATCGTTATTCCAATTTTGTTGAAATGACATCGGGATCTGATCCTTCTTATGGTTGCCCCCTAGATCGTTATCCTTGAAAGCCTTCAGCGTTTGATACAATTCGTCGGTCGTCGTCGGCATAGGCAGCTTCAGCTCATCCAACCATTTCTTATTGATAAACATCGTTGATTTCGTCCTAGAATACGTTTCATCAATGGTCGGCAGTGAGTATATATGTCCGTCCGGAGCCGTTAACTGCTTTTTGTAGACTGGATTATCCAACAGCATCTTCTTGAGGTTCGGCGCATAGGTGTCGATATATCCTTCCAGCGGAATGAGAATACCCTGCGAACCATATTTAACTACATCCGTATCTTCGCTCAAAATACCATGTGCATAGAAGGCGTCAGGCAGCTCCCCACCGGCAAACAACAGGTTTTTCTTTTCCTGCCAGCTGCTTCCTGGTGTCAAATTCCAATTGATATGGATGTTAGTTTTCGTTTCTATCTCCTGAAAAAACTTATAATCGTTCAGATCTTTCCCTGAGGGCGGTTTGAAAGCAGCCATGTTTAGGGTCAACTTTTCTTTGGCAATTGGAAAATCGGTCACGTTCAAATCGCTCGGCACTTGCGCCGTCGTTTGTTTGTCCACAGCTTGCTTATCTCCACAGCCCGCAAGTCCAACAGCCATACTTAATGTGAGTGCAACTGTACTTAATCCCCATTTATGATTCATATGCCAGCACCTAACCTTTCGAATAGAAAATATCTTGCATAAATGTTCAAGCATGAAATCCGCGACTATCCTTTTAGAGAGCCGACTAACGCGCCTTTAACAAAATATCTTTGGAGAAAAGGATACAAGATGAGCATAGGCAGACTGGAAACAATAATAATCGCGTATTTCATCAGTTCGAGCTTTTTCTGCTGCTCTTGCGAGCCATCTAGTAAATTCTGCAAATCAGAGCCTTCATTCATGATCAGTATGTTCCGCAAAATAATTTGCAGGGGCTGCATACCGTTGCTTTTCAAATAAATTAACGCCTGAAAATAGGAATTCCAATGCCCTACGGCATAAAAGAGCACCATCACCGCCACAATCGGCATCGCCAAAGGAATTGCGATTTTAACAAAAAACTTCACATTCGAACAACCATCAATCATGGCCGATTCGAGCACCTCTGCTGGCACGTTCGATTGAAAAAATGTACGAACAATGATGACATTAAATACGGAAACCGCATTCGGAAGGATCATCGCCCATGTTGTATTCAGAATGCCTAGATCCTTGACCAGTAGGTAGGTTGGAATAAGTCCGCCACCAAAAAACATCGTAAATACAAGCAGAAACATGAAGGCATTTCTTCCAACCAAATCTGATCTGGAAAGCGCGTAGCCGGCCATCACTGTCAGCACGACATTCAGCATCGTTCCGGTAACCGTGTACCATAACGAATTCTTAAAGCCAATCCAAATCGTCGCATCGGAAAACAGTTTTTTATAACCATCCCATGTTAATTGTTGAGGTAAAAACAACAGCTTCCCAGAGTAAACTACATCCGGATTGGTCACAGAAGCTGTTACAACAAAGTAAAGCGGGTACATAACAAGCAAGAGCAGAATCACAATCAACGAGTAATTGATTACGTCGAAGGTCATATCCGTCCTATTTTTAGCCAGCTTCATAGATTTCCCTCCGCCCTTTTACCATAGGCTCGTTTGTTTTAACGATTTCGCTATTTTGTTCACACTGATTAATAAGATGAAATTAATAACGGTATTAAACAAACCAATGGCAGCTGAATAGCTGTACTGCGATTGGACAAGTCCCGCTTTATAAACGTAGGTCTGAATCGTCTCTGACGCATCGATATTCAGTTGATTTTGCATCAAATACACCTTCTCGAAACCAACACTCATCATATGGCCCATGTTCATGATCAGCATGATGATGACCGTGGGCATGATCGCCGGGATATCGATATGGAAGACGCGCTGCAGCTTCGTTGCTCCGTCGACAACCGCTGCCTCATGATATTCAGGATTGACTGACGTCAGTGCGGCAAGATAGATGATCGTTCCCCAGCCTATATTTTGCCAAATACCGGAGAAGACGAACACGGTCTTGAACCAGTCCGCATTGCCCATAAAAAAGATGGGCTCGATCTTGAATACAGCCAACAGGCTGTTCACTGCACCTGTTTTGGGAGACAGGAGCAAATACACAATTCCAACAACAACAACGGTAGAGATGAAATGCGGCGCATATGTAACCGTTTGCACAAAACGTTTAAAACGCTCGTTTGTCAATTGGTTAATCATTAGCGCCAATAGGATTGGGGCAGGGAATGCCACGAGCATCTCATATACACTGATACCCAGCGTATTTCTAATAATTGTTTCCAGCTGATACGATTGAAAGAACCTTTCAAAATGATCGAAGCCAACCCAAGGGCTGCCCATGATTCCTTTAACCGGATTGAAATTTTTAAATGCAATCTGCACGCCATACATCGGTACATAATGAAAAATAATAAAATAGGCAAGCGTCGGCAGTAAAAGCAAGTATAAATCATAGTTACGCAGGATTCTTTTAATCATTTTCGACTGTAATGACATTTTGTTTTCACCTCCGCTGGATCTTATTTATGATGTACGACCTAGAAATGAATGCGCCTTCATACATGTCATTTAATCATCCACACGACAGTAGGTATATAAGTGAGATCGCCATTCTACCTATGCGAAATTTATGATTTACCCCATTTCAACCTGATATGTCGAATTTGACCCGCACATATGCTGTTTTCAACATATTTCTTACCTACTTGTCTTGTTTTCGGTATTCACCAGGTGTTGAACCGACTTGCTGTTTGAACGTACGGATAAAGCTCGATACATCATAATAGCCTATCTGTTGTACAATTTCCTTAACCGAGTTGTTTGTATGTCGAAGCAACCGTTTGGCTTGTTCGATCCTTACCTCTTTCAAATATTCCATGACTGTTCGACCTGTCTGTTCTTTGTAATAACGGCTCAGATAGGACAAGGAGAGAGAAAAGTGCTCGGCAATCTTTTGTACGGAGAAATCATATTCGCTGTAGGATTGCATAATATATTGGTTAATTTGGTCGATCATTACGGCAGGAGATGCCGACTTTGGCAGATTAAGGGAATCACATAATGCTGTACAAGCGGTTGTGAGCAAGTCAGCAATTTCATCTAACGTCGTATAGTCGGTCAACGCTAATATGTCCGGCAAGCGATCGCTTGAGCTTCCTGGACTTCTATTTTCCATGAACGTAATAAACTTATGAATCATGTCATAACAAAGCTCTTTGGCGATAAACAGAGTCATGCCGCTTTGTTTAATTTTCATGGCGATTTGATAGACACCCTTGGTAATCCGATATGCTTCACCATACTGCAGAACGATTTCCAATTCGTCCAGAATACGTCTGGGATTTAACAAATCTGCATGATCATGGGCCATTAAGTCATCGAAGAAAATAACTCGCTGATTCCCTTTGATCATCTTATAGTCTATCGCCGTTGATGCTTCTAAATAGGAACGCCCCACTTGCGACATTTCCCTATAACTGTTTCCGATACCCAGTGTAATTGGTACGACATACGTGATACTCAAATGAACATGCAAACGGTTCAACCACAGCCTTCTATCCTCTGAAGTGCCTCCCCAAGACAAAATAAAAATCGCTCTTCGTTCTTCTAAGCCGATCTTTACATGTCCCACGGCATCTCCTCCGAACTGCTGCTCCACTTCTGCAATCAACTTTTCCTTATAGATCACTTGTGAAACAGGAACTTCTAGGATCATTACCGTCATATCTGGAAAAGGAAAAGCAATGCCTACTTCCTTGCCCCGTTCATTAACATCGTCCAGTGTCTGAAATTCTCCCTTCAGTAAACTGCCCAGAAAATGGTCTCTTACCGCTGAACGATTTTCTTCCAACTTGCGGCCCAAGGTTCGGTTCGAATCCGTGATATCGTTGATAACACTGCCAATTGCTTCGAATACGTTCGTTTTATGAATCGATTGACCTCGAATGGCTTCTACGAGTGAAGCTAGCTTTTTAATTGGATTATAATTAAATACCATAACAACGTAAATGAAAGCGCACCCAATAATCAAAATGAATAGCAAATAACTCATCCACTTCAAGATAGCTTGATGAACTGGCGCAACGACTGAATTGTAAGGCAGCATGATGACATAAGTCAGACCGCTTTGCGTTGATTTCTGAAACGAAACAACAAACTTTTGATCTTGAAACTCTTGAATATGCCGTTTGTTCTCTCCACTTGCGATTTGCTTGTAGACGTCGACGGATATCAAGGAATCCAATTGTTTATAAGCCGATATGACCTTGCCTGCTTGATCGAAAACCATCGCGTTGCCATTCGGCAGCAGCTGATCTGGATTAAGCCCTTTGAGTAATGTGTCTTCTTTCAGTTCAAACAAGACCGTCCCATACGGGTTTTGGTTCCTCATCGGAATAGGCACGATATAAGTAATCAGACGTTGTAGGGGCAACCCCTCCATCCTAACGTCCTCTGCTGGACGAAGCATCGTTGTGTTGATATGGTTCAAATCATCATGAAACTGTGCTTCGGTCCATTCGGAAAAGTGATAAAAATGACTCACAAAGTCTTTGACACTATACGTGCTAAGGGACGAATATAACTTCTCCGATCCGCGAATATGGAGAACAATTTCACGAATACTGTCATCTACAACCTTACCTTCCAGTATTTTTTTTCCTTGATACGCACTAAACATGTCCTGTGTCAGTATATAAGGTGACAGCTCCGGGGTTTCCGTAATCTGATTGGCAATTTTATTCATCAAAATTAGTTTGTAATCAACCTCGAACTGGAAGCTATTGAGAAGCGACTGATTATTTCTCTCAACTTCGTCCCCCACAATCGTTGATAATTGATAATACCCTGTAAATCCCAAAAAAAGCATAGGCAAAAAAAGAAGCAAAGTAAATGATAACAAATATCGATTAAAAACCGTCATAACCCTTCGTCTGTATATCGTAGATTTCATCATCATTGAATACATTCATCCTTTGGATTGTGACATGAACTTATCCCTCTCATTATGCTTAGTATCACGACAATCCAACAGGTGAATGTTTTATACCCCTGTACAAAATAAACACCTATCCTTTAGAATGTAATCATTTAAATTGCCATCAGAACGATATAAAAAGGGCGCCACATTGTGAAAACTGTGCGCCCTTCTTATGAGCCAATCCGATGAAATTTTCAAGCTTGTACCGTCTCCCGTTCCTTATTTTCATATAATCTCTCAATTGTTCTTTCAATGTTAGGTTCCTTAATATGCAAATCAACAATACTATTGCCAGTAGTGATTTTAGAAATAGCTTCAGCAATTGTGATCTCATTCGTATTGATGAGAATCGTTTTTCTCGGTCCCTCTTCACTAATAACCCTCAATCGAGAATCATTAAGTGATACATTGTCTTCTGCAAAATCCACGATTAACATATACCCTTCACTGTATAAGTCTTTTAATTCCCCTATGGATCCGTCAAATATTTTCTGCCCATGATCAATCATGATGATTCGATTGCAAATTTGCTCAATATCGTCCATATCATGAGTGGTTAATAGGACTGTCGTACCTTTTTCTTTATTTAATTCCCTCACAAAACGTCGAATACGACTTTTAGCTACAACATCAAGTCCAATTGTAGGCTCATCTAAATATATAATTTCAGGATCATGTAGAAGAGCAACCGCCAAATTGGCTCGCATCTTTTGTCCCAAGCTTAACTGTCTAATCGGTCGATTCATAAATTCCTTCATCTCTAACAACTCCACATAAAGGTTTACATTTGATTTAAACTGTCGCTCTTCAATACGGTACATTTTCTTATACAGTTGAAAAGTCTCTGTCATTGGCAAATCCCAATACAATTGAGATCTTTGTCCGAAAACTACGCCCATTTTCTCCGCATTTTTCACTCGATTTTCGTGAGGAACCCTCCCATCAACGCGAACAATTCCAGAAGTTGGTGTCAAAATACCTGTTAAGATTTTGATCGTAGTCGACTTACCAGCCCCATTTGGACCGATATATCCAACAAGCTCTCCTTTATCAATGCTAATATTTATGTTTTGAATAGCGACCTTTGTTTCAAATTCACGAATAAATAAAGATTTTAACGTCTTGGTCCAACTTGAATTTCTTTTATACACTTTAAATTCTTTACAAATATTTTCCATTTCAATATAAGCCACATTCTCATCCCTTTCATCAAGACCCAGTGCTGTTATAATGTTTAATCCCTTTGAAGAAAAACAGAAGTGCCAGAGTAAATAACACAATACCGATAATCGGAGTAAGAAATTGAACCAATGGATGAAACATTAGGAAATCGTTTTTTTTGAGAAAATATTGCGCTGGATAAAAATTGATGAATGCATAAGGAAACAATAAGGTTAATAACACCTGCAGGAACTTGCTGTACGCAGATATTGGATATTGGATAAACCTTTTTAAATCAAACATAAATAGGTCAATTAATGCATTATTGTTCGTTATCCAAAAAGCGGGCACAGAAGTAAACAGAAATGCTGCGCCTTGTATGAGAGTAGCTCCAATTAATACGATGACAAGGAACAATAGATTCATTGCGCTTAATGTGATTTGAAGTTTGTTGAAACAAATGATGATAACACCGATGGCAACAATCACATTGTTAAAATACCCGGTACTGAATTCTTTGCATACTAAATATAAAAAAGGATTAATTGGTTTTGTTAAAATTTCATCAAATTCTCCGCTTTGGATGCGTGATGCTAGTTTCATACATGGATGAAACAGAAAAAATCCAGCAAAGGAATATGAAGCTAAACTTAATGCATATAAAAACATAACCTCGTATGTTCCCCATCCAGCAATTTGTTTGAACTTGGAGATGAGAATATAGATGAGTAGAAACTCCGTTACCCATACGGATGCTTTGGAGAAAGAGGTGAGCAAAAATGCACCCCGATATTCTACCACTCCGTTTAGCTTAATTTTGATAAATGCCAAATATAGCGGCAGTCGACTCATTTTAGCCTCCATGGACGATCACTTTTTTTTCAACTTTGTTCCAAATTAACTTTTCCACGATGATCAAAAGAATGATCCAAACAAATTGCGTACAAATAACGTTGATAGACTCATGCCAAGACAATTTCCCCAAAAGTATGGCAATTGGCTCGAATGCGACAAGATGAAAAGGCAGCATTTTGCTAATGTATAATAAAAAATCTGGATAAAACCACAGGGGGACAAAAGTACCTGCAAAGAGTTGAAAAAACGCCTTCATAAACCAATCAATATAAAAGGAAGTCGTCATCCAAAACGTAGTTAATCCCAAAATATAATTGAAGTAGTAGATAATTATAAAACCGTTAATCAGGCTAATAAAAAATAATAAAAGGCTATTAGTCTGATATGGCCATGTAAATCCCGAATAAATAATAATAAGCAGTATCGCTGGTACTGTATTGAAGACGAGCATGTACAAATTCTCGCCGATTTGGTTGGCAAATATGTAATACTTAAAATGAATTGGCTTGATGAAGTCGGTGCTTATAGAACCATCAACGACTTTGCTCCCGATCTCATTAGCAATATTTGAATAGATCAACGAACCAATTATTGAATTGACGATGACAAAATTAATCATATCCGTTAATTGAATACCGCTAATAGCCGATTGTCCTTTAAATAAAGCTGTCCATATACTGATTAGGATTAACATCTTAATGAGTGAACTGATGGCACTTATGTAGGAGTTCATTCGATAAACAAACTTTTGAGAAAATGATATTTTAATGAACTCTAGGTATACTCCCACTCGATAGCCTCCTACTATTTCTTATTCCAATGATTCCCAAAGGGTACAAACATCGTAACTTAATTAAACCCAAAGATGAATGGTCAAAATCTAAAATCAATCTTCAATATTGAAAATCAATAAAAAATGCAGCAAGGCCGGCCCCCTAAAAGGCCAACCTGCTGCATACAACCCTAGCGATCCAACATACGCATAACCACCGTGACGGCTTCCGCTCTCGTCGCCACGTCAAACGGTTTAAAAGCATGATTCTCCCGGCCATCAACTAGACCTAGTGAGTTAGCCCGCGAAACTAACGGCAGTGCCCATGAGGGGATCTGAGAACTGTCGCTAAACGAAGCCGCTGCTGATGTTCCCTCGCTTTGTGGCAATGCCCTTACTAACATGGCAACCATTTCGATTCGATTTATTGCCTCATTAGGGCGCAGAGATTGGTCTTCATAGCCCTGGATAATGCCTGCTTTCAACGCAGCGCTTAGTTCTCCCGCCGCCCATGCCGGAATACTCGCCTCATCCGTGAATTCCGGCTTCGTTGGTTCCGGCTTCAAGCCCAGAGCACGAACTAGCATGGCAGCGAATTGAAGCCTCGTCATCGGTTCGTCAGGCTTAAAGCTACCATCTGAATAGCCGTTCACAATGCCCTTGGCAGCAGCCTTGCTGATAGCTTCCGATGCCCAATGTTTCGGCACATCTACAAAAGTCTCCGGCGTTGGTACTGAGGTTGAGGAATCCGTCGGTTTTGAAGGCTGTGGAATCGTTGGTTCAGGAACCGGGTTAGGCAAAGGCGCTGGATTATACCCAGATGAAGAATCCGATGAAGAATTCGATGAAGACGAATTGTTTGTCTGCGGGCGTTTTATCATCATCGTATACGTTTTATGAATGCCCGACGGCATCGACACATCAATCAGAACAACACTGCCGCTTTCTGCAATCGCCAGCGGCCCGCTTTCGCTGCCGCTTCTTACTGACTGCGTCGAAGCGCCGTCTACACTCACCTGAATGTCAGCCTTCTGACTTAAGGAAGCCGGCGTAATTGTTAGGTTGCCAATTCCAGTCGGAGCCATCACCGTATAATACGTAATATCCGAGCGGAAGACTGGTGTAAGTGTCAGATTGGAGCTGATCTGAAGGCTGCTTAACTCCGGCTTGCCCTCTTCCTCTGGCATGTTCCTGCCTGCAGATGGCCCGACATCAGCAGCCGTAAGCGGCTTAAGTGTAGGAACGGCTGTCTGGTCGTACTCATCTGCACCAGCGTCGGGAGTATGCGTCCGCCTTTGACCATCCATATCGTCCAAAGGAACATATGGACCTTGGGCGCTATCAACCGCGGGACTTAGCGGCGACAAGCGAATCAGACCGTCGCTGCCACGGACCAGCTTCAGATCACCTTTGTAAGTGGCGCTAACGACAGTCGCATTCGCCGCCACAGCAGCGAGACCATCGACCATGTTGCCGACATAAGTCGGTCGGCCTGCGGACGTGATATCTTTCGTTTCATTGAATATCGTCCCTACGTTACTGAAAATGACATTATTATAAACTTGCGTTCCCGTTGGTTGGAACGTGCGCTGAGCAATTTTGACGGCCGATGCTTTATTGCTTAAGTTTACGATTGTATTATTGAAAATTTGCACATTATATTGCCGCCAATGCCCTCGCAGCAACTCCTGCTGCCTATCTGGGGAAAGGCTCCTAAGTTCCGCGAAGTCGTTCGGCCCAGTGCCCCAACGTATAATTGGGTTCGTGCCTCCCTCCGGCCCCGCATCTTCCGTTCCGCCATCAAGCTGAATGGCATCATCCGTAAGTCCTTCCATGTAATTATTATAAATCTTGTGATCATTCCCATAGAGACGGAAACCGCTCGTTCCAGGTTTCTTGCCATCTGCGATAATGAAATTGCCATAAAAGCTGTTGCGATGACCGTGCCGGGCTACCATGCCTCCATAGGAATTCAAGACGGTGTTGTAGCGGATCGTATTATCGCTGCTCTTCACCGAAACGATCTCGTCCTCGCCGTTCAAACCGTCGAACAAATTGTATTGAATCGTAACATGTCCAGGAGCCAAAGATAGCCCGGAAAGCCCCAGGCGGATCGCTTCCAATCCGTTGCTTACCCGTGGACCGATATCATGGAAGTGATTATATTCAATCACATCGTACTGCGAAACCGCATCCTTGCCGTCATATGTCATCACTGCGCCGAAGCCGGTTTTCGGACCGATGTCATTGTAAGCGATCCGATTGTGGCTGCTGGTGCCTTCCACCCGAATATAATGCCGGTCGGTTCCGCCGTCCGTAAGCAGCGCCGAGTTCGGGGAATGCGACGTTTCGCCCGTATAAACAGCTCCGTTCGGATCATAGGTGCTGCCATAACGGCAGTTATTTTCAACGCCAATCACACACCAAATTGGTTTGTTGACGCTGTTCTCAGCTTTCGTAAAGCGATATTTCTGCCCCGTTTCATCCAAGGCAAAGGTATTGCGCACAAGGGAGACATTGCTGGAGTCATACAGTTCCACACCTGGGTGCAGTCCCTTCAACGTTGCGATCCTGTCTTCCGGAACGCCTCGGCTCCGCAGCGTATCCTCCCCAGTATCCGATCCGCCACCGGAGTGGAACGTAAGTCCTTCAACCTCAATATAGTTTGCATTTTCCAAATGCATGTAGCTGTCGCCAGCGATAACGGCCTTCCCCAGTTCAGCAGCGACAATACGAATCGGAAGCGCAGCCGTGCCTGCCTTATCTTTGATAACGAATGGGCCGTTTTGTTGATACGTACCATTTTGCAATTCAATCGTCGTCCCTTTAGCAGCTTGATCCAGCGCATTTTGCAGTTCTTCCGCGGAATTGACCTTCACCACCCGTACCGGAGGGAGGGGTTCCACGGGTCTATCACCTGCTTGCGGAGGACCACTTGGCTCTGTAGGTTCATCCACCTTGGGTGCAGTGCCCGTATAAAGTTCAACTTCGGTAATACTATTCCAATTGCCTGAGCTGCCCGAAGCCGTATTTCCATATCCGACCAACCGCAGATATCGAACTTCTGCCGGAGTAGTCAGCACATAAGGCTGCATAATATCATCTTCGACTTTGAGCAATCTACTTTTTCGTTTAGGCAGCAGCACGGTCGGATTCTGGAAATCCGCTTGATTGGAGCCTATAATTTCGAAATTGCTTTGACGGTCGATCGCGCTCAGGAAAGCAATGTTCAAATAGGTAACCTTCTCAGGCTGACCCATATCGAACTGCAGCCACTCCCCTTGTCCGGAAGCCGACCAACGGACATCATTATTCCAAACACCGTCCACGACATTCGCGGGAATATTCGTCGTGTTCGGCTGATAGGAACTAGCGGTAACCGTACTTGCGTTCATCGGCACTTGGCCATTCGTTCCTTTGGCGGATAGCCGATAGGCTTGCAGCGTGTACGTATTCATCGCATCGCCGTTTGATAATCGGATCGTGAGCTTGTTGTTGCCCGGCGCGAGATGAACCCTGGCAACATCGCTTATGGGCTGATTCACCCCTTCAAGGTTCGTCAAGGTCACCGCCGTAGAAATACCGCCGCTGACTTGCATGGCTAAACGGATGGAATCGGCTGTTTGTGGAACAATGACCTCATACCCGTCCATCTTGGAAGACACGAAGGGGATATTCATCCCGATCTTTTGGCTGCCGTTCCAAACATCGAGCGCAGATAACTGGATGGCTGGCATTTTCTCCACAAAGGTGAAAAAGGATCCGTCAGCGAGCTGTGTATCCGCAGCGTAGTAAGCTTCACCATGCACCTCCACAGGAGTTAATGACAGTGGAACCGCGTGGCTGAAATCGCTGCTTCCGCTCGTTAGCAGCAAGCCGCCTAGCGGAAGCATTGCTGCTGGAAAAGCAACTTGTACAGTTCCGACATTGCCCGTATTTCGGACTTTCCATGTCCGCGCTGACTGCTTGAAGTCCGCACCGTAGGGCACAGAAGGAGCCAAACTTCCGTTATCGCCCCAGAGCAGGTACTGTTTGTCCGCCAAAGCTTGTTTAGCGGTAATGATGACCTGCGAAGAGGCTTGTCCTTCGCTGCTCCGGCTTGTTGCTTGCGCCAATGCTCCTTGCTGATCGCGGGCGATACCTGCAATGTTATTGCCATAAGCCATATTGGCATCCGTTGGCCAAACGACCATCGGCGAAGGGCCTGCCGATACATAATCCTTCCCCTTCAGCGGCGTTCCGAACTTAAGCGCCATATATGTTTGCACTTGATTCTGCTGATCTTCTGTAAGCGTATCGCCAAACACGATCATCTCGCCAATTTGTCCATCATAGCCGGATCCTCCCTTGACAGCAGAACCGAGAGACATCGGGTTGCTTCCGTTTCCAACCATTGCGAGGCGGGCCTGTGTTGATTTGGCTATCGTTTGCCCATCTAGCGTAATCGCTTGGTAAACAGCACTGGAAACGGCAGGATGCGATTCATATTGAAACCCCCAACTATTGTATTGAAGCGGAGGGATTGAATAGCCTGTCGTGAGTCGTGGATTTCCAGATAGGGTAGCTCCCGAATCCCACAAGACTTGCGAAGTGCCGGAATAATAGGGGATATACGCGCCGAACACTCCGTTTCCTTGCAAATTTTCATAAAAAATTTGCGACGTCTGATTCGATAACGATATCCCGCCAGTAACCATATATACACTGGCATGTTCAACAGACTCATTCTGGTTGAATAACCCATTTTTGTCCAACAAAAGACTTCCACTGCCTGAACTGGCTGAACGAATAAATTGCACCGAAGGCTGGAAATTCAGTGCAGGATTGGACGGAGTATACTTCGGCTTTGCCCTCGGACTCTTATCGCCAACCGTCCCGTCATTGATGAAATCATTACCTTGCGGACTGCTGTCCTTCCATACCGTTATATCGCCATTCCCACTACGGGTCACGCTGTCGGAATCCGCCTTCAGCCACAATTTCAGCATATTGGCATCCACACCACCTGGTGTTCCTGCCACTGCGCTATCGGCATGTACGTTGGATACCCCTAGCGGCAACCAAGTAAATGTTAATGCTGCTGCGAGCAGCAAGCTGACTCCCCGTTTCGAACGCACGATGAATTCTTTGGACATCTTGCTCAAATTCTCATCACCTCTTCTGTATCATGAAGCTTTTAGGCAACATTGCTGAAAACCGTAAAAGCAGCTGCATTCATCATAAGAAAGCCCTTACAAATAATACATCTTTAAAACCTTAAACGTATCATCAAATTCTCAAATTCCACTAATCAATATCTAAATCAACCTTTAATTTTGAAAGACGCGCACTTCGATTTCATACAAAAATACAAATATCTAGACTTGGCTAGCTCGAGGTCCTACATCATCTACAGTGAGCGGTTTTATTGCTGCAACATGACCGGAATCGTATTCGTCAGTGCTAATGGCTGGACTTTGCTCGCTTGCCGCAGCCTGCTGCATCGCACTTGACTCAAAAACCATCGTTCCAGAATCGCTGACAATCAAGTTGTTATACACCTTCGTACCCACGGGTTGATAGGTTTTTCCGCCCAGAGCAAGGAATTTGGCATCATTCCCCGGATTCACCAGCGTATTATTGAACACCTGAACATGATATTGCCGCCAATGCCCACGCAGAAGCGCTGTTCGCTCCTCTTGCGAAAGATCCTCCAGAACCGCAGACTTTTCCTCATCTCCACTCATCCACTTTACCGTAGGATTTAGGCTTCCTTCAGCTCCTCCATCATGTGATCCGCCATCAAGTCTTATCACCTGATCCGTCAAGCCCTCCATATAGTTGTCATAAATCTTATGATCGTTGCCATAGATGCGAAAGCCGCTCATCCCCGGCTTTTCCCCGTCACCGAAGAAGAAGTTGCCGTAAAAGCTGTTGCGATTACCGTGTCGAGAGACGAATCCCCCGTACGAATTCCGAGACGTATTGTAGCGGATGATGTTGTCGCTGCTCTTCACAGAAATAATCTCATCCTCGCCGTCAAAACCGTCAAACAAATTATATTGGATCGTTACGTAACCAGGCGCTAATGAAAGACTCGATAAACCGAGCCGGATCGCCTCTAATCCGTTCGTAACACGCGGGCCGATCCTATGGAAATGATTATATTCAATGACATCATGCTGCGAGATCGTTCGTCCGCCATGCCCCTCTCCGTCATAAATAAGAACGGCGCCAAAGCCTCTCTTGGGCCCAATTTCATTGTAAGCAATCCGGTTGTAGCTGCTCACTCCCTCCACTCGGATATAATGGCGGTGCGTTCCATTGTCGGTGATCAGTTTAGCATCTTCATATGGGGTCGGACCGCTATATACAGCTCCATTCGGATCATAGCTGCTGCCATAACGGCAGCTGTCTTCGATGCCATACAACCCCCATACTGGACCCTTATTCGTGAGGAAGCGATAAGGCTGGCCGGTCTCATTCAAGGCAAATGTATTGCGAAGAATTGAAATTCGGCTAGAACTCTGCAGTTGAATTCCTGGATGTACACCTTGCAAAATACGGTGCGATAGACCTCTGTCTCTAAGCGACTGTTCGCTCGAGGTAGAGCCGATCCCACTATGGATCATAAGCCCCGATACTTCGATATAGCTTGAATCCTCAATGTGCAAATAGCTGTCACCTGAAATAATAGCCATTCCTAAGCTAGCAGCTTCAATCCGAATCGGCATGCCGTCCGAACCATGCTTATCCTTTACAACGAATGGGCCGCTTTGTTCATATATCCCGTTTTGCAGCTCAATGACGCTTCCTGCGATCGCTTCATCCAATGCCATCTGCAATTGTGCAGCCGTGCTAACCTTTATGTATGTCAGCATCGGCCGTACTTCCATATGATCCCCCATATCCTAACCCCTCCATCATTCTCTATCATTCACTTGCCTGCTTAGAACACACGATGCTTCCAACCCTGCAGCTTGGCAAGAGCTTCAACATAATAGTAGTCGCCATAAATCAACGAGACATTCACATTCGTCTCAGCCGGTTTATGCCCTGTTCCCCCACGGAGAATGCCTTCATGCTGCGGTTCATCGAAGGCCGCATATCTCTCCGATAAAGATTTCAATATGCGCTCAGCAGCCGAGCGGTACTTCGTTGCGTCCTCAGCTTGAACGACTTCGGCAAGCTCAAGCAAACCCGACGCCGCAATGCTTGCAGCGGACGTATCCCGTGGCGCGCCGCTTGCACCCGGTGCCCGGAAGTCCCAAGGAGGCACCATTTCTTCTGGCAGCGAGCTGAGGAAATGATGAGCTACCTGCTGAGCCGCATGCAGATACTTCTCCTTCTTGGTATACCGATAGGTGTTAGTCATACCGTATAACGCCCAAGCATTCCCTCTGGACCAGCAGGAATCCTGTGCAAAGCCTTGCCCACCCATGTGCTCCAGCAATTCCCCAGTTATCGGATCAAATACAGCAATATGACAAGTCGATCCATCGCCACGGATCATATGCTTGATAACCGTATCTGCATGAGCACAGGCGATTTGAGAAAATCGCGGGTCTTGCAGCTCTTCCGAAGCCCAGAACAAGAGGGACAAGTTCATCATGCAATCGATGATGGCCCAGCCAGTCATATCACGATTCCAAGCCCTAAGAAACTGCCCAGCCAAATTAAATCGGCCTGCAAGGAAATTGGCTGCCGCAAGTCCCCGACGTCGTCCGTCCATATCTCCAGTCAGCTTGTACTTGAGTACAGAGGTGGGCAAATACTGAAACCCCACATCATGATGAAAATGGTTGTCTTCCAGCAGATGACGTTCCATCCGTATATCCCAATCCCAGGCAGCAAGTTTATAGCGTTCTTCGGCGGTTAAATCATAAAGAATCCACAGCATCCCCGGCCAGAATCCGGAGATCCACTGATCAAGCTTTAAGCCGTCATATGCCCCTGACTGAGCTGCATGCGGCGCTAGTTCAATCCCTCGGCTCAGCATGACATCAACCTTGTTCTGCACTCCTTTCCACCAAAAATCGATAGATGCAGGATCAATTATTGTTGATTTTTCAATTATTGTTGGCTTTTCCATGAATGTAAACTCCTCCTTTTTATCCTTTAATAGCCCCAATTAAAGCGCCTTTCACGAAATATTTCTGCAGGAAGGGGTAGACCATAAGAATCGGCAATGTGGCCACGATAATGGTAGCATGCTTCAAGGTTTCCCCTACGATCGCCACATCCGCACCGCTGGAACCGCTTGCCATCGAGCCTGCTTCGTTCATCAGCAGCAGCTCTCTAAGTACAAGCTGCAGCGGGTACAGCGATCGGTCTTGCAAAAAGATTAGCGCGTTAAACCAAGCGTTCCAGTGACTCACCCCATAGTAGAGCAGCATAACAGCGACAACTGGCATACAGAGCGGGAACATAATCCGAAACAAAATAACAAACTCATTGGCCCCATCTATTTTCGCCGATTCTTCCAGACTATCCGGTATCGCCTCAAATGCTGTTTTCATCAGAATAAGATTAAACGCTGAAATTGCTTGCGGAATAATTAATGCCCACAATGTATTCGCTAGGCCCAGCCCTTTGACAGTAAAATAGAAGGGGATCATGCCACCGCTGAAAAACATCGTAAAAACAATATACAGCATGAGGGGCTTACGATAGCCCAAGCATTTCCTCGACAAAGCATATGCGCCTAGAGACGTGAGAAAAATGTTAAGCGTTAATCCCACGACAACAATGATCATCGTATTGACATAGCCGTTCATGATCGTTCCATTTTGGAAAACAAGCTTATAGGCATGAAGATTAAAATCAAGCGGTTTCCAGAGAATTCCGCTATGCTGCATATAGAGAGTAGGATCGCTTAAAGATGCAAACAAGACGTACACAATAGGATACACAGTAGCTACAGCTAGCAGTGACAATAACGCATAGTTTCCGATATCGAAAGTCCACTCACCGACTGATTTGCGCTGCATATTCATCCCCCCTCTACCACAGGCTGGTATCGTTCAGCTTGCGGCTCAACCAGTTGGACCCGACAACAAGGGTGAAGTTAATGGCCGAATTAAATAGCCCGACGGCCGAGCTGAAGCTGTAATTGAATTCCTGAAGCCCCACTCGATATACATAGGAGCTAATCACATCAGCGGTATCATAGATGGTTGGATTATAAAGCAAAATAATTTTTTCTGTCCCCACACTCAGCATACGGCCCATCTCAAGAATCAATAAAATGACAATCGTAGGCATGATTCCTGGCAGCGTGACATGACGCATTTGCTTCCATCGTCCTGCGCCATCGATCTTCGCAGCCTCATACTGCTCTGTATCAATGCCCGCCAATGCCGCAAGATAAATGATCGTTCCCCATCCAATATGCTGCCACACCCCCGACGAGACATAAATCGTCCGGAAAAACTGGGATTCAAGCAGCAGGGAGAGCCTCTCCCCGCCCATATACGCTATAAAATCATTGATTAATCCCCCGCTTACGGTGAATTCCTTGATCATTCCGCATACGACGACGAGTGAGACGAAATGCGGCATATAGGTAATCGTTTGGATAGATCGCTTGAAGATCGTCTTCTTCACTTCGTTAAGCAGCAGAGCCAGAATGATCGGCGCAGGAAATCCAAAAACGAGATCATACAAGCTGATAAGAACCGTATTTTTAAGCGTGCGCCAGAAATAAATACCTTCGAAAAAAACTTTAAAATGCTCGAATCCAGCCCATGGGCTTCCTATAATGCCAAGTCTTGGGGAGAAATCCTTAAAGGCAATGATTGCGCCATACATGGGAATATAGTGAAAAAGTGAAAAGAATAAAATTACAGGAGCCAGCATGAGATAGAGCAGCTTATTTTTGCGAATGTCATACAACATCCCCCAACCTGGGAATGAATTTGATTTCACGGAGATACCACCTCTCTATCTCTTGTTATACCGATCAAGCGAATTCTGATAAATCTCTACGGCGCGATCAATGCCCAGCTTTTTAATTTGCTCCACATATTTGCCATAATTATCAAGCGGTTCCTTGCCCATAATAAACTTTGCAAACATTTCTTCCTTATAATTGCTTACATCGTTAATGATTTTACCGAGCTCTTTGCTTTCTTCCGCTGTTGGCGTAAGAAAGGCTGGTATTGTATGTTTAGCCGCATCGGTATTCGACCACAATTTAACCGCTTCATCTTGCTGAGGGAACGTATTCCAGTTTCGGCGTTCATCCGCTTCATACGGACCGTTCGGCTTGGTATACTGTGCGACCATTTGCTGCAAGCTGTACTTCTCATTTTTCACAATCTGATCTGTATAGGTAGGCGTTCCGTCTTTCATGACATAGCTTTCGCCCTCAACGCCAAAGTTGAACAGTAAACTGCCTTTCGTACTGTAAGCATAATCCAGCCAGCGAACAGCCAGCTCCGGATTTTTTGTAGTTGCCGAAACCGCTTTGCTAGGACCAGGATTATATTTAAAATCTCTTTGTCCTGTAAAAGGCTTCTCCCCTTTTTTAAGGGTTGGATAAGGAGAGCCCACCAAATTGTACTTCGGATCCTTCGACTTCATGGCATCCATCCATCTTCCCATTCCTCCGCTCAGCACAGAAACGGTTGCCCCTGTTTGACCGCCAAGCATTTTCGTATCCAGAACCTTGCCGTCCGTCAAGGCAAAATCTTTATCAAACAAGCCTTCTGCATACCATTTACGGAACAAGGTTAAAAAATCCTTATATTGGGGGTCGACAGGTCCATACTTGACTTTGCCTGCGTCATCGAGATAGAAGTTGTTAGAAGTATGATAAGCACCGATAAAGGCATCGCGAATTTCAAAATTCCCATTGACATAGGTCACACTAAGCGGTGCTTTTGCTCCTTTTTTATCACGGAAGGCTATTAGCGTTTTTTCCCAATCATCAATCGTCTCAGGTACGGGCAGTTGAAGCTCATCCAACCAGTCTTTGCGAATGATCGGTCCACGGAATACAAGTCCGGAAGGGTTGCGGATCATCGGAAATACGTAGTATTTGCCGCTATCCGTTTTGATCATTTTGTCGAGCTCTTTGTCTTCCTGCAGCTTCTTCTTCAAATTCGGCGCATATTTATCAATCAGATCATTCAATTCCAGAATGACTTTATCGCTGATGGCTTTCTCGGGTCCGCCAGGGTAAGACCCCGAGCTGCGCCCCGTCCAATCGTATTCAATGACATCCGGCAGTTTCTCAGAGACAATCATGAGATTGAATTGTTCTTTCAATTGTTGATCATTCGGATGGACATACTTGACTTCAACACCCGTTTCTTTGGCCAACTGCTTGCCAAAAGGAGTATCAGCCAAATTTTGATAAAAGGTAATCGCATTGTTATTTATGCCTTCCCATGATGTTAGCGTTTCCTTCGTATTCATAGGATAAGTTGCTGTTGACTTGGCTGGATCAGCATTGGGCGTATTTACGCCATCCTTGCCAGTACTTCCGGTTTCCGAGCAAGCCGCAAGTACAATACTTGTTAACATGAGGATACTTAACCCCGCAGCGCCATATTTGCGATGCTTTCCTTGTGATCTTAGGCTTTCCATATTGGTTCCCCCTAATCAATAGTTAACGGTGTGCATGTTTCATTTTGCTTAAAAGATTAGAAAAAGTATATATTCAAAAACTAAACCCGTACGTTAAAACCAGAAATACGAGGTTTTGCGTACGGGTTTAGTTTTTACATTATGGGCTGTCTGGCCCTACATTCGAAGCCGCAAGCGGTGCACGGACAATAGGAGTAGAAGAACTAAAATATTCATCTGCCCCAATATCGTTTGTTAAACGCGTTTGGCCATCCATATCCTCTGTAACATAAGGATAGCTGCCAACAGCGGCATTAACGGCTGCGCTTCCAGCAGTTAACTTCTGCAAGCCGTTGATCGTTGTGAACGAAGGCGTTATGTTGAGAATTTCTGACGATGTTCTTGAACGATTATTTAATGTACTGCCAAAGCCAATATTCCCTTCGAACACAGTGTTCGATGTTTTTACTTCCTCATAAAGCGTCCCCGTACTATTGCGAACAATGTTGTTGGCGATTCGACTATCGACGGGTGCTGAAGTATAGCTTCTGCCGACGATGATGCCAAATGTGCTGTTGACGATCGTGTTGTTCGCCACTTGCGCTCGGTATACTCGCCAATGCTTGCTTAGATCCCCACTGCCGTAGTTCGTGGAATTGGGTCCACCGTCCCAATCTCCCCCATCCAGATTAATAGCATCCGTGGTTAGACCTTCGAAGTAGTTATTATAAATGCGATGATCTGTGCCATAAATTCGGAAACCTCCAACTCCGGCTTTAGTTCCGTTGCCCAGAAAGAAATTTCCATAGAACTTGTTGTTATTCCCGTGTCTTGCGGTTACCTGCCCTTGCGAATTCCGAATTGTGTTGTAACGGATCGTATTGTTGCTGCTTTTCACAGAAATAACTTCGGGGTCTCCATCGCAATTCTCGAATAAATTATTCTCGACTGTCGAGTACGCGTTTAATAACGATACTCCGGATAAGCCAAGACGAATACTCTCTTTCCCGTTATCAATCCTTGGCCCGCTGTCATAGAAATAGTTCCCGTCAATCATCGTATATTGTGACATATAGCTGCTTCCGTTTCCATCTACGGCGATGATGGGTCCTGGGTCTGCTTTGGATCGGAATGCATTCCGGTCAATCCGGTTATAGTCGCTGTTGACACCTCTGATATTCACCCAAGTGTTCTTAACCCCGGTTTCATTCAGATTAAATTCATTACGTGTCAAACGGATGTGGTTGGATTCATCGATTTTCACAGCATAGTTGCTTGTGCTCGTTGTAGTTGTGAACTTCAAGCCCGAAATCGTCACATAAGACGACTGAGAAAGATTGAAATATGCTCCACCAGCTAGAATAGCTTGCCCGCGATTAGCGGCTTTAATTGTAATTTCATTGCCATCCGTACCGTGAATCCCATTAAGATTGAAAGCGCCTGTTTGCGAATAAGTGCCGTTCTCCAAATAAATAACCCTGCCTGGAATGGCTTGGTTAATTGCCGTCTGCAGTTGTCCGGGGGTGGAAACTGTTACTGAATCTTCAACGGGGGTTCCGCTTCCATTTCCGTAAATCTCTACCTCCGTATAGCTATTCCAAGCGTTCAACGAATTGCCGTGCCCGACAATGCGCACATACCTGACAGAGGTAGCATCAGGAAAATCAAATGTTTGCAGGCCTTCTACCAAGCTGCTTGTTACATTCGCCTGAACGGTCGTAAAGGTCGTGTTGTCCGAAGAAGTCTGAATATCAAAAGATGAGGTGCGTGTCGAACCATTTAAGAAAGCAATTTTGATATAGGCTACCGTTGCGCTAGAGCCGAGATCGAATTTAATCCACTCCCCATTACCGCTGGCTGACCAGCGAGTTGATGCATCTCCATCTACCGTATTGGCCGGAACATTCCCATCATTGGAACTCGCCGTTACATTGGACCCTGCAATTGTAAATTTGGTGTCTGCTGCTGCAGCTAATCCAGGAATCAAGCTCATAAATACGAATGCGCATAACAGCAGCAGTGAAGCCTTTTTAAGTGACATCCTCATATAACTAACACCGTCCTTTTCATCTAATCTGATTAATTACCGCGACATGAGAGTGCTTACAATAATGTTGTCTTCCGAATTAATTATTTCTGAACACCACTTCCTTTCAGCATCTTCTACCTCAAGTTTATCTCGTGTCACATCATTATTGAACCTCATTTGGCTTCATTTGTTGATAGGCAAAAGCAAGTATGATGCGTAAAATATAAACTCAATCGATCGTATTTTGCAAACATGGTATGTGAAATTAAAAAAAGAGCCCATTTCGGACTCTGTAACAAACTTAGATCTTCTGATACTTGCCAGGAGTCATCCCTTCAAATCTTTTGAATATGCGCAAAAACGTGCTCACATCGGCATAGCCAACACGCCCGGCAATTTCGTTAACCGTTAGTTTTTGCTCGGAAAGAAGTGCTTTTGCCGCTGTCAGTCGCGTTTGATTGATGAGATCAAGCAGTGTTTCTCCAGTATGTTCTTTGAATATTTTGGACACGTAGGATGGCGTTAACGAAAAGGATTCCCCGATCATCGAAATATTCAAATTCACATCTCGAAAATGCATCTCAATATAGTCCCGGATATCATTAACCAAATACGCATGATGATTTTTCTTTTCCGTTTGAATCCATTCACATACCTGCATGAGCACCCGGTTCATATGCGTCATCATTTCCTGAATCGTTTCACAGTTCAACAAACATTCTACGTCTTTGACATGAGCCTCAAAATTACGCCTGCTGATCGTGCTCACCTCATCCAGCGCTTTGAGCATGGTACTTGCCAGATTAAACAAAAGGCATTTGGCAAGCGCAACCGAAACAGGATGAACCTTGAAATTCGCCTCATAAATCTCTCCTAACAACATCTGCGATTTGGGCAAGTTGCCCGTCTTCACATAGTAAATAAGCTGTTGTTCAACGCTTAAAGGATAATAATAATTCCGCTGAGATTGAGCAGACTCCATACTTTTTTCCTTGTACTGGATCAGTTGTCCACTCCCAAGTACGATTCGATACTCGAGCGCTTCCAATGCCTCATGATACGATTGTGATATTCCATATACGTCACTATGAACTCCGCTCACCGCAATCGTCATTTCGGCATGAATATGTTCCTTCATGAAGGCTTGCGTTTGAGAAGCTATTCGATTTAATTCCTTAACTTCATCTTCTTCACTTAAAGTTGGTTTCAAATTAATGATACAAGCTATCAATTCGTTCACTTCTGTTGAATAAACCGTCGCGTTCTTTCCGGCCAACTCTTCAATCACATTGCTTAGAATAAAGTGGAGCATCTGCGTCTTTTGCCCGAAAGAGTCCCCCCCTTCATCTGCTTGCAGCTTGCCATAAGCATCCACACTGAAAAGCAGCACCGCAAACCGATCGGAATGGAATTGAACGTTGTGGGCGATGAAAGATTCCTGAAGCGGAAATTTCCTCTCTAGTTGTCCTTTCAATAAACGTGTCAGGAAATGTGCTCTAATCGTATTATTATGCAGCTTTAATCGGTCGCTGATGGCATCTTTCTCCACAAATGTATGATGAAGCGCGTTCTGTAGAAATGAGTATTCATTTGATTTCCCATCAAAACGGAACCCTGATCTTTGCGTCATGTTCTGCAGCAGCACCTGTATCGGCATATAATTTTTTCGCAGGAAAATAATCGTGACAATGATGCCAATCAACAAACCCAAAGCAATGCTCAATCTTGTTATATCTTTCAAATATTCCATCTTTTCATTGAAAATGTTTGCCGGCAAAACCGATACGTATTTCCAACCCGTTAGCTCAGATGTCAAGTAAGACAATGCCGCTTTGTCTTGATTCATCTCTACATAAACCAAACCTTTTTTCCCAAGCAAACGCTCATAAGGCAGCTGATCTTGAAGCTTTTCTTTATCTTTGGACGATGCAATGAAATGATTATCTTTATCCAGAATCAAAACTCTCGAATCATTGTATTGCGGAAGGCTTTCCAACAGCTTATTCACGTTAATTAGGAAAATGAGAATGGGATGGGGCTGTATCGGATTATTAAAGATGAGCGAACGGGCAAACATTACCGTAGACGTGGGCTTTCCTTCGTTCCAATACAGCATGGGGGAATACTTATTGACATATTTACCAGCAAATAACTGCGTCCATTCCTCAAAGCTAGTCTCATCGCGCTGCCTCATGATGGCATACAGACCACGGGAATCGATGTGGTTAAACGTAGATATAACGGTATCACTATTCCCGTACATCACGTAAATTTGCTCAATATAATCATTTGCATTCTGATAGGTTCGTAAATTTTCTGCGATATTGAACAGTTGAAAATATTGATCATCGGATAATGGCTTTTCTACATTCGTGAAAGAGACTATATTTTTGTTTAAAGCAACTTCCACACTTAATTGTTCCAAGCCTTTTAACTTACTGTCAATAGATAATTCGATTTGCGTGAGAAGCAGCTCATTTGCCCGATTAATTTCTTTCTCCACCAGACTATGCGTGGCAGAGTAAAGAATTAAACTGATGACAATAGGAACCAACAAGACAGATAAGTAAGAGAATATCCATGTTACAATTACACTCCTATTATATTTTCGGAGCTGCAGCCGCATACGAATGACCTCCTAACCATATTTCTGTACCTATTATACATGGCTAATGAGAGCGATTACAAACGAAGTCCTCAAGTTTTTTGGCGATATTCGGTTGGCGTAGCCCCCTTGTGTCGTTTGAACATTTTGGAAAAATGGACGTAATCCGGAAATCCTACGGAAGCGCTAATTTCATAAACTTTTTTGGCCGATCCAGATAGTTGTTCGGCGGCTTTATCCATACGCAGGCGGATCAGATATTGGCTGAATGGAACGCCAAGCTCCGATTTAAACATATGACTGAAATTCGCAGGCTTCACCTGAAGGTCATAAGCCAGCTTGGTTAAGGTGAGTTCAGAGTCCCCGTAATGCTTTTCCAAATAGGCAATAGCAGCTTGGATCACTTTCCCGTATCCCCAGTTCCTTATTCCTCGGATCGCTCCCATTGCGGCATACATCTGGGTGCTGAATGCCTCGAAATGTTGGGCATTCTTCTCTCCACCTCGCGGAACAGGCAGTTCTTGCCCAGCAGATGAGCGAAATTCGTCCTCCAGCAAGGCAAGATACCCCGTAAGTTTCCGCTCCATATCATTGGCCGATGACCTGTCCGCGATTAATTCATGCTTCAGCGTGTTCAGCTCTTCCTCAATCTCCGCTTCACGCAGATGCCATAAACTGCTCGCCAGCCGTTTGGCACTTAACTTGAACGACCACAACTGCTCCTTGTTGTCATGCACGATGCGCGATTTCTCCCGCTGAATCTTCTCTTTTAACGCATGCAAGGTGGGCAGCAGGTTGTCTTCATTGATAGGCTTCAATAAATAATCCGCTGCACCGGCACGCATCGCTTGCTGTGCGTACTCAAATTCTCCATAACCGGAAACGACGATGACGGAAGAGGAGATCCCTTCCTGCCGGAGAGCGGCCATGAAGCTCAGGCCATCCATCACAGGCATGCGAATATCCGTAATAATGATGTCCGGCATATACGTTCTTGCGAGTATGATGGCCTGCTGGCCATCTTCGGCCTCCCCTACGATCTGGAATCCATCTGCTTCAGCTTCCATAAGTGCTATGAGTCCCATTCTGACTATAGGCTCATCTTCGACAACGACAACGGTCATCATACAGATTGCTCCTTCCGATAAGGCATTCTAATCTCTACAATGGTGCCAAAGCTTTCTGACATCACAATGGCAAGGCCATAAGGTTCGCCAAACTCGAGTCTCAGTCTGCTGTGGACGTTCCACATGCCGATCCCCCCGAATGGGCTGCTTGCTTGCAGCATTTGTTCTTCAGACATGCAGGCGAAAGCATGGTTGTAGGTATCAACGAGGTCAGGCTCCATTCCCCTGCCTTTGTCAATAATTTGAAGCCGCACGCCCGAATCATCATAACTTGCTCGAAGACCAATATATTCTGGCTTCATCGAATAATCCTCATAACCATGAATAAAAGCATTCTCAACAATAGGCTGTACAGTAAGACGCAGCGTATGAATATCCTTCAAACGCTCAGCATCCAGATCCACATCTACTTCCAAACTCTGATAACGTTCTTGCTGAATATGAATGTAATTAAACATATGTTGGATTTCATCAGCAAGCGAAACCGTGTCCTCGGGATTGTCGATGCTATAGCGGAACATATCGGACAATCTGACCGTCATCTGGCTAATCGGTTTGACTTTGGCAATGATGGCATAAGCGTTGATAACCCCTAGCGTGTTGTAAAGAAAATGCGGGTTGATTCTCGCTTGCAGCATTTGCAGCTTTGATTCTCTTTGATGAATAGCCATTTCTTTTTCCTTCAGATGGGAAATATGTATCATTTCAATCAATCGATTCAGATCTTCCAGCATGAGATTAAAGCCTCGGTTCAAACTTCCGATTTCATCCTTGCGCAGCGGAGCCCGTATGCTTAAATCGCCCATCTCGACTTTTTTCATTAAATTCATTAAATGAGAAAGCGCACGAGTAATGGAAAGCGAGAAGCTGAGAATGGTCACAAACGCCAATACGATCAGCAGCACAACGAAACCTAGCGTCAAATTTCGAAAATAAATCAGGTCCTCCATCAACTCACGCAGCGGAACCTCTGACACAATCGTTAGCCCGGTTGCCGCAGATCGGTTATACACGACAATCGTCTTGTCTGCTCCCGCTCCGTTCGTAAAGTAAGGAGAATGGGCGGATGCAATGCGACTTTGGTACAATCCCGGCAGCGGCTGCTTCCACATTTTCGAATCGGGGTGGTACAAATAGCGGCCATCTGTGTTCACAATGGAGATGATTCCCGTTTTCCCAAGCTCAGCTTGGTTAATAATGTTCGTCGTTCGATTCAAGGATAAATCAATGATCAAATAACCTGCTGTTACATACGTTTCATTATCTATGATTCTTCGAAAGACCGTAATGACCTCCGTACCGTCTCCGGTCTTGCTAATGCCCAAAATACGAAAGTTTTCTTCGTAGTTCTCAGCGAATTCTTTGCGATACACGTCCACCCGATCTGAAAAAGCGATATTGCTATAATAAGGACCTTTCAGAGAAATGATGGAAAGTCCATAAATGTCATCTCGATTATATACCGTGTTAGGAATGAGGTCTGATCGGATATGAGAGCTTAAATCGTAATAATCGTATTGATTGTTAGGGTCAATTTTGACAAACTGCTGTACGAGAGAATTAGCGAGAAGAGGAAGCGTTGCTTTCTTAATGTCCGAAAAGTACACATCGAGGTTATAGTTCATTTGCCGCATCAGTTGTTGACTATTGTTAATCGCGTTATCCTCAATCGTTTCCATGGAACGATCATACCAGAACTTGCCGAGGACTAGAAATGGCACACAGAAGAAGCCGAAGAAAAGCAGAACGAGCTTTACCTTTATCGTCAACGTTTTGATCCGCATGCGCATTCCCCTTTTTCTTCTGTCTGTGCCTCTGTGATGTTTACTTGTAAGCTTAGCTTATTTATCGCAATCAGGATACCCCAACTTATTCTTTGACTGAGCCCAGCATAGCGCCTTTAACGAAATGCTTTTGAAGAAGCGGATATACGATTAGAATCGGCAATGTAGCTACCAATACGATTCCTGCTTTCATCATTTCCGGCGTAAACTGCGTACTGAGCTGAAAATCGCTCATTCCGGTATTCGCTCCGTTGTCTACGATGAGGTTGCGCAGAAGAACCTGGAGCGGATACAGCTCTCGCGAACGAATATAAATGGTTGCTGAGAAATAGGAATTCCACTGGCTAACCGTATGGAATAAGGTGATTGTAGCCAGCACGGGCATGGATAGCGGCAAGACGATGCGCGTGTAAATGCGCTGCTCCCCACAACCATCAATCTTCGCAGCTTCAAATAATTCCCCAGGAACACCTTGGAAAAAAGTTCGAATGATGAGAACATAGAAGGCGCTCATCGCACCTGGAATAATAAGCGACCATAGCGAATTCATCATGCCGAGCTGCTTCACTAATAAATAACTTGGAATTAAGGGTACGGGAAAAACGAACGTAATGACAATAAGTTTCAAAATAATTTTCCGTCCCGGCATCATTGGCCTTGTAAGCGTGTAGGCCAGAAGAGAGCAAAGCAGCAGCGTCACGAGCGTTCCGATAACCGTAATATAAATACTTACGCCCATAGCCCGCCAAATCTCATCTAAGGCAAAAATAGATCCGTATACATCGAGCTGCATGCCTTTGGGCCACAGCCCCACTAATTTGGCATTCGCGTATTCGGGAAGGCTTAACGATACGGCCAATAAATGAATAAGCGGCGCAATCATACTTAGACTGGTTACAATCAATACAGCCACGTTCACAACAGAAAACCATTGAAAGGAACGAGCGCTTCTCAGATCAATCCCCTCCTGTTTAGTCTAATATACACTTTCACCTGTCGTTTTCTTGCTCAAGGTATTCACCAAGGTTAACAAAATTAATCCGATAACGGATTTAAATACACCAATTGCCGTGGAATAGCTATATTGGCTGTCCAATAGGCCAACTCTATAAATATACGTATCAAAGACTTCCCCGACATCCCGCACAAGCGGGTTTAGGAACATCAGCATTTGTTCAATGTTTGCATCCAGCAAATTTCCCACTCTAAGCAGCAGCAGAACAATAATAGCCGGCATAAGCGATGGCAGCGTAATCGACCATATTTGCCGAATCCGACTGGCGCCGTCTACAGTAGCCGCTTCATATAAGCTCGGGTTGATTCCGGCTAGCGCCGCCAAATAGATGATGGTTCCCCATCCGATTTCCTTCCAAATGCTAATGGAGATAATCGTTCCAAGAAACGATGCCGAATTGCTTAGAAAATCGAAGGGCCCGATACCAATGTGATGAAGCATTTGATTCATCCAGCCTTTAGCCTCAAGGAGGTTGGAAAAGATTCCACCGACGATGACCCAAGAGAGAAAATGAGGCAAATACAACATCGTCTGAAGCGGACGTTTCAACCACATCGCCCGCAGTTCATTCAACAACAGGGCTAAAAGCAGTGGTGCCGGGAAACCAAAAAAGATGGAATAAAGGCCCAGTTTCAAGGAGTTGCGCATAATAATCCAGAAATCATCGTAACGAAACAACGTAAGAAAATGATCCAGCCCCACCCACTTGCTGTGGAATAGCCCTTGGAATAAATTATAGTTCTGGAAGGCAATCACGTTGCCAGCAAGAGGGATATATTTGAAAATGAAAAAGTAGGCTAAGCCGGGGATTGCCATAAGAATGAGCACCCAGGATTCTTTGAATCGGACATGTGCAAACAGGGCGTTCTCCCCCTTTATTCAAATTTGTGCGGATCGAGCACGCAAGTTCGGTCAGTTCGAAGTCAGACCTGCACTCGATCCGCGCTTAAGATGGGTGCATTTATTTGTTGTTAAATTTGTTATACCAATCTGTCGCTTCTTTAATGGCCGCATCGCCGCCTCGTTTTTTCCAATCAGCAACGAAGTTGTCAAACGCTGCGTCAAGCGGCTCACGACCTGTAAGCACCTTGGCGAACATGTCTAGGAAAAGCGTTCCTTGCGCTGCGCCAATATTTAACTCGGGATGACTGGCTAGCGATTCCAATCGAGGCATATATTTAGCTTCATTCGGGATTAAGCTCTCTTTGGAAGTCGCATATCCTTTGGTAATTTTGTCCGATTCCGGCAGAGCTTTAAGCACAAGCGGCGCTGCGAATCCGATTTCACGAGGGTTAAGCGAAACCTGATACATTTGGAAGGCATTTTTGTCTGCATTAGCCGGTTGGTTAATATCGTATTTGATCTGTCCGTTTTCTTCGGTGTAGTTTTGCCCTTTTATGCCATAGGCAAAAAATTGATCCGCTTCTGGACTGCTGTAAGCCCATTCCAGAAACTTAATGATGTTTTCCGGATTTTTTGTTTTGGCTGGTATCACCCATACGAAATAAATCTCATCTGATTGCAGTGCCATCCCTTTATCGCCGTGCGGGCCTTGTGGAGGTGCAATCATGCTGACAGAGGCATTCGGTTGATTAAGAAACGTTTTGGGCGCATTATCCTTGCCATAGCCAGCCAAATATTGATAAACAGCAGCTCCCCATACGCCAACTTCCCCTTTGGCAATCGAAGCATTTTGTTCATCTTCCTTTTTGACAAACAAATTCGGGTTGATATAGCCTTTGTCGTACAGCTTTTTGTAGAAAGCGATCGCTTCCTTCATTCTTGGATCTATAATATCAGGAACAAGCTGCCCATTCTTGAAGCTCCATTTGTTCGTATGAACACCGAAAGCCGGAGTGAAAATATCCGTCCAAACAATATTATTGAACATGCCTAAGCCGTATTCATCATTAGGATCGCCGTTCCCGTTCATATCTTCTTTTTTGACCGCTTCAAAAAAAGCCAAGTAATCATCAAGTGTCTTAGGGGCATCCATCTTCAGCTTATCAAGCCAATCCTGACGGATAAAGATGGAACGGTCGGCAGGCACACCGCGGGTAACGGGGATGCCATAAATTTTGCCGTCCTTGGAAATACGGGGACTTTTCCAGAATTCCGGGGGTATTTTCTTTTTTAACGTTGGCGCATATTTATCAATGAGCGGGCCGAGTTCGAGAAAAACGCCTTGGTCGACCGCGCCGCTGTGCATGGTAGAAACTACGCTGTCCGTCCGAATCAAATCGGCAAGATCACCTGAAGCAAACCGAAGCGATAACTGCTGGGCATAATCACTATGTCCCAAAAAATCATAATTGACATTGAAACCAGACAATCGGTTCAGTTCTTTCTTGTAGATGTCGTCTTGTTTCGCTTGTTTGGCATAGGCAAATTCGGAATGGGACAGAAGAATATGAATGGGCGCCGATGCGGGTGCACTCGAAGATGTAGTTGGCGCTGCTTCTTTGGTGGCATTGCTGCATCCAGCCAATAGGACAACAGCCATAACAGCGCCGACCATCGTGGTAGTGCTCCGTTTGCGAAGAAAACGGGAGTTATACGTATCTGTTTTCAAATGAAGTAACCCCTCTCTCAACTCATTACTATCATGGGCCCATGATAGTTTTCATTATATGGGCACTTACAATAAATTTACATGTGTTTTTAGTCAGAATTATGTGTTTATTCAAAATACATGACGATAATGGCATGGAATATATCTCCAACACCGTCACTGCTTCCAGTCGAATCTATCACGAACAAAAGCAAAAAGAGGCTGTCTCTAAAGTCGAAAATGACTGCGAGGCAGCCTTTTCTTTTTTAGAGGCTCCTATTGGTACGCCTAAACCTAACTGCAACTGCAATAGCCTATTCAACTGCAAGCCCAACCCTGTTGGCAAATTCCACTGGAATTACGCCAGTGTTATCAGAGTAAAACTGCAAAAGTGCAGGCTTTTTCAACAAAATCGCTTAAAAAATGAAAAAGCCTGCAATTATGCAGGAATTTATAGATTATTTTTCCTAAAACTAGAAAAAACCCTTCAAAAGATGCATATTCGCAGGAATTCAGGTGCTATAGGTAGATTCTGAGCAAAAAAGATGCACATTTGCAGGAATTTGATCCTGACGTTTCTTCATAGAAATGACTGGGGACATCCTTGGATCAGTGTACACCAGCGGCCTACAGATACGCGCTGTCTCATTGCTGATGCAAGCTACGGAGGCGAAGAAAATTACAATTATTTAGAGCGAAATGAAACCGAAGCTAGGCATGGCAAAAAGATATGAGCAAAATCGACAACTGGACCTATTACGCCGAGCAAGATACATGGACATGCGCTGCTGCACAGCATGACGTCATCCTAATTTATACGGCGTAAACACATAGATCCATCTGCCATCCTTGCTTCCGCCAATGATATACTTCTTCACTAACACTAGTCATCATTTTAATTCTTCCAGTTGTCTTTGTTTATTTCAAATACTCGCTGAGTTACTTGGAACCATCTGGTTATGTTGAAGGAAGTTGGGTAGAATTACCGGAGAAACATGGACCTATCATTTGACAGACTCTAGAGAAAAAACTCGAATGCTTAATGGTATCACATACGGAAATGGGCGTTTTGTTGCTGTAGGATATCAAGAAATAATAACCTCATTGGATGGTGTTAATTGGTCAAAAATAGACTTAGAAATTAAGAATCATTTGCAAAGTGTCACCTATGGTAATGGCATATTTATAGCTGTAGGTTCTGGAGGATTAGATGGAGTCCTGCGTTCAACGGATGGATTAATATGGGAAAAACACAGTAGTTATCGTCATTGGAGTGTTTGCTATGGTAATGGTTTGTTTGTCGCGGTAGGTCCCTACGAAGCATCCTTTTCGTCAGATGGAATATCTTGGACCAGAGTTACGATTCCTGAAAAATCTGGCGGAGGTTACCTCAGTACAGTCGCATACGGTAATGGTCAATTTATCGCAGCAGGGGGAAGAGATGATTTAGGTAGTGTTTTATGGACTTCAACGAATGGATCAAATTGGAGAGCTATATTACGAGTAAAAGACCATATCAGTGATATGACATATGCACACGGTCAATTCTTTCTTGCTGGCATGCGATCATTTATATACTCCGAAGACGGACACGTATGGGATAGAAAATTGCTACCACCGGACTTAAGTCTAAGCGCTATTACTTACGGCAACAACGAACTGGTTGCTTCAAGCTCCCACTCTAGAATTTTATTACCCCGATAGCCCCATGATTGCTGCAAATTCGCCATGCACAATGTTCAGGGAGACATCGTCCAACGTCCGAATGATCTCCCTGCCCATTTGATTAAACCTTACTACAGTTCAATGGTTTTTGTTGCTACATTTTCACAAAATTCCCTATCATGCTCGACAAAAAGAATGGTTGGCGAGTATTCAAGCAGCAGCTCTTCAATCTGCATCCGGGAAATAATATCAATAAAATTAAGCGGCTCATCCCAAATGTGCAAATGAACATGCTCACTAAGACTTTTTGCAATCAATACTTTTTTCTTTTGCCCTCCACTAAATGAGGCAATATCCTTTTCAAATTGACTTCTGGAAAAACCAAGTTTTCTTAATATCGATTTAAACAGGCTTTCATCAATCCCGCAGTCTGCCGCATAGTCAGATAAATTGCCTTGAAGATGGGATGTGTCCTGCGAGACGTAGGAGATTCTCAACTGGCTGTCTTTCCTGAAGGTGCCTGTATAGTTCATATCCTCACCACAAATAAGTTTGATGATGCTTGATTTTCCTGAGCCGTTTTTACCGGAAAGAGCAATTCGGTCACCTTGTTCAATCGTAAAACTCACACCTGCACAAACGATCTTCTCACCGTAAGAAATAGAAACACGATCCAGTTCAACAAGTTGGTTTTTATGAAAAGCAAGCTGTGAAATCTCTAAGCTGTCTGAGCTCTCGATATTTTTAAGGAGTTTAGACTTTTCATGAATAGCAGAATGCTGTCTTTGTTCAATCGCTTTAGAGCGTTTCATCATTTTAGCAGCTTTGTGGCCAATATATCCTTTGTCTACCTTAGAACCGGAATTTCTTGTTCCGTTTTTTGTTTTTTCCACTTCGTGTGACCAGTTGCCCGTCCGCTTAGCCGAATTTGACAACCGATTAATGTCTTTTCTAAGTTTTTCGTTCTCGGCAAGCTCAAAGTTATCTTGCCTTGTTTTATTTTCCCACCAACTCGAAAAATTTCCTTTTTGTATTTCGATGTTAGTCTTATTGATAGAAAGGATGTGATCGACACAGTTATCAAGAAAAGATCTGTCGTGAGATACCAGAATAAATCCGCTTTTGGACTTGAGATAATCACTGACCAGTTTTCTTGCATGCATGTCAAGATGATTGGTTGGTTCATCAATTAACAGAAAACTATTTTCCTTAATAAATAAAGTAGCCAGTAAAACTTTCGTCTGCTCTCCGCTAGACAAGGAATCAAATGGCCGATACAAAACATCCTCAGAAACCTTTAATAACGAAAGCTCACGCATTAATTGCCAGTGAACATAGTCTGGAAAAATGTCATTGATGACATCAAGCGTATTATTTTCTTTATTTTCTACTGGGAACGGGAAATATTCAAAACTGACATTTGCAGAAATAGTTCCACTGTATTCATATTTACCAAGCAACAAATGGAGAAATGTTGTCTTGCCTCTACCGTTTCTTCCGGTAAACCCCAACTTCCAATCGGAATCGATTTGGAAATTGACATGTTCAAAAATATGATCATACGTTCCTTCATAGGCAAACGTCAGGTTTGTAACATTGATTAATGACATAACATTATCCTCCTGTATGAAAAAAATAAAAGCTACAAGAAAGTTACATTCTTGTAGCTCAAATACATACAGTTAATCAACCCCTGCACGGAGTTAAATAAAGATATCGTTTGAGTGAAAGATAATGTAAACTTTCTTGCATACAAAATAAAACATGCGAAAATATTGCTTCGCTTTTGCTGTTTTATCGTTAGCAAGAAATCCTACATTATTCTTTCAACTCCAGTCATTAATTTATGAGCATTATAGCATCCTAATAATTAATTATCAAGAATGCAAAGCTCTTTTTTCCAATTTCTATGCTAAGCCATCTCTTTCAGCTCCGCCAATTTCAAGAAATTGTCAGCAGCTAGACGAATAGCCAGGACGCTGCCCGTATTGAGAGAATTATCGAACAAGAGGACATGATTGTTCTTCACGGCTTTCAATCCGTTCCACACAGCCGAGCCTTGCTTTTCTCGAATTGCCTCCTTGGCCACGTCAAGCGTGTGCTGGATAATTATGTAATCAGGATTCATCTCCGACAAAGCCTCCAGAGAAAGGATGGCGCTATCTTCCGGATATCGAACGGGTTTCATCAGCCCAAAGCCCGTCGTTTCGTTATAATATGTCGTGTTTTTTGTCCCCTGAGCGGTAAAATTGGATTTACTATCAACCCTCAGCAAGGCGAAGTTTTTATTTTCCAGGCCGCCCAACCGATCTTTGGTTTTCTTAATAATTTCTTGAGTTTCCTTGATCAACTGCTCTGCCTTGTCCTCTTTGCCGATAATTCGGGCACAAATCATTGTCGCATTTTCCCATTTATCGCTGTAGTCGATTTGGATGACAGGAGCGATTTTACTTAACTTATCGTAATTCGTCTCATCGATATGGCCTTTAAAGGTAACAATCACATCCGGCATGGAATCGATGATGGCTTCCATATTCAAGTCTTTTCCTGCGCCCAAGTCCACTATCTCCGCTTTTCCGACATAAGGCTGCAGCGTAGCGAACTCCTTCATCGATTTCGCTGCGCTTCCCGAAGCGATCGGAGGTGTGTCGAGCGCGAAAAAATAGTCCAGATACAACGGATGGAGCACCGCTATGCGCTTCGGACGTTCCTTAAGCACCACGTTGTGGTTGGTCGCATCCGTTATCGTTCTTGGCCATCCGTCCCCCGCTTCAAGCGCACTTGCTCCCTTCGACTGCTCGCCTTCGCGCACATTTACAGCGTTCGTGGAAGACGTATTCCCTACGGAAGTTCCAGAACCGGAACAACCGGCTAATATTCCCATCAGCAGGATAAGCGCAACAATCAGACCAAACCATCTATTCATATTGCTCTCCTTCGGCATGCTCTCCAGTTTTGGCGTACAAGTGTTTCATCAGATCTCGGTTTTTTTGCGTGAAAACGTCATTATGCGAAGATATCATTCCGTGCGGATTGGCCTCCGGCGAAATATATTGCTTGGCTTTATTTACGGCATTCGCCGCATCTTGGAATGCTCCCGCAATCAAATGCAGCTTCCCTTCATGGTGTAAAATATCCCCCGCTGCATAAAGTCCAGACACCGATGTCTCGCTCATAGAAGAGCCTGCAATCCAGTGATCCTTCAACTCGATGGCCACCTCGCTGTTGGCCAGCAAATCTCTGTCGCGTTCATAGCCGTGATTGATAATCACCTCGTCCACCTCCAGCTCGAACGTCACTGCATCCTCACTACTCTTCAGAATCACGGTATCAATGGTTTGATGATCACCCGCAGCAATCAGTTTCTCGATGGACGTGTTTAACAAACATACGACAGAGCTATTCTCAAGGCGCGATATTTCAGCTTCATGACCTTTTAATGTATCCTTTCGATACGTTAAATACACTCTTTTAGCAATCGGCTCCAGTTCATTTGCCCAGTCAACCGCTGAATTACCACCGCCAGATATGAGCACCGTCTTCCCTTTAAAATGAGAAAGCGCTTTTACGGTATAATGCAAATTCGTAATCTCAAAACGCTCCGCGCCTTCTATATCCAGTTTGATCGGTTTGAGGATACCGCCGCCAATCGTCAAAATGACAGTTTTGGAATGATGCTCTCGGCCTGAGGCGCTATGCAGAACCAAGCGGTCTTCTACTTTGGATATAGACGTTACCTTTTCCCCGAGAACAACCTCCGGCTGGAACGTCAGCCCTTGAGCAATCAATTGTTCGATTAGCTGCGAGCCAGGAACAGGCCTCAATCCCCCCACATCCCAAATCATTTTCTCTGGGTATACGTGCACTTTACCGCCTAGATGAGGTTGGAACTCAATGATTTTCGTTTTCATTTCTCGCAAACCGCTATAGAATGCAGCGAACAATCCCGCAGGGCCGCCGCCAACAATCGTGACATCAAACAATTCCTTATCATGCATCATATATTCTCCTTGTAGGCTAGGAGCAGCTCTTGATCCGAGGTTGCTCTTATTTTTTTGGTACCTTGTTCGATGCTAAATACCTAAATGCTCCCTCAGCGTAGAGCCTGTATATTCGCTTCGGAACAAACCTCGTTCAACCAGTTGAGGCACCAGCTTTTCAAAAAATAATACCATCGATTGTTCTGATCCCCCTGGAAGAGCTATAAAACCGTCAATAGCGCCTGCTTCGAACCGTTGTATAATATCGTCCAGTACATCCTCTACCGTTCCAACCGAAACCCAGTGCGCAGATCCTAAGACCTCCGGTCTTGCCAAAACCTCAGCTACCGTGGGTTCATAGTTGGCAATATATCTCCGAAGCAGGTCGGCATGCGTTCGGCTGCGGACTGGCTGATTCGGGTCAGGAAGCATAGCGGCAGTCACGCGATCATTCAATTCATATTCACTTAAATCAAGGCCCATAACGGATTTGAGTGCGGCATGTCTGCGTGCGATACTAAAGTGTGCATTCGCCAGCTCAAATAATGCTTGAGCTTCCTCGCCCGTATCAGCCAAGAAAAAATATAATCCCGGCAAAACTTTCATGGTGCTCGGATGACGCCCATGCTGCTCCGCTCTTCTCCTCAGATCGCTCCGCAATTCTATCCCTGACTCCACATCCGGCATCGCCGCAAAAATAGCATCGGCAACTGAAGATGCGAAATCACGTCCAATGTCCGATGCGCCTGCTTGAAATAAAGGAATCGTTCCTGATTTATGGGCAGGCAGCGTGAGCGGCCCCTTAACGCGGAAAAATTCACCTGAATGATCGATGGAGGCAACTTGATCAGAATCGGAAAATTTGCCTAACTCACGGTCAACTAGGATCGCCTCATGCGGGAAACTCGCCCAAAGCTTTTGCATGACGTGAGTAAATTCCTTTGCTTTGGCATATCTCACTTGTGGAGAAGGCATAGGTGAATCACCAAAATTTTCCGCTCCTTCAATCGATGTTACAATGTTCCAACCCGCACGTCCGTTGCTAAGCCAGTGCAAAGACTGAAGCTGTCTGGCTGCCACATACGGTGGATTAAAAGTCGTGGAAACTGTCGTTACCAGTCCAATCCGTTCTGTCGCGCAAGCAATTGCCGCAAACATGACGGTAGGATCAGGACTTCCAAAGTTAGCAGAATCGCCCAACATTTGCGGGCTAACATAGAGATAATCCGCGCGGAACAGAAAATCGAGCTTCGCCTTCTCTGCCAATTTGGCCAAGTGGATATAATAATCAATGGACTCAAGCTTCTCCACACCGCTATCCTGGGCCCGCCAGCTGTGCCCTTTCATCCAAGTTGCCGATAAAGAAAACCCGATGCATAGTTGCCTGTCTGTATTCACTGGTTGCTAACATCCTTTCAACTATCAATAATAACGATAATCATTCTCATCTAATAGTTTAGCAAGGGTTCCTCCGTAAGGGAATACATAGATAACTAATCCGACATGCACAATTATTAAATCCAGCGATCTGTTAAGTAAAACTCACATAACCTGCACTCAATCGTCATTGCCGATGTAAGCAGAGGGAGACACGCCAAATTTCTTTTTAAATGCCCTGCTGAAATAGAGCGGATTCGCGTAACCGACACTAACCGCAATGTCGCTGATAGGAAAATTACCGATTTTAAGCAGCTCACTGGCCCTTTCCATTCGGTACTGAATCACAAAGTCGATAGGACGGTAACCCGTATATTTATAAAAGTAGTAGGAGAAGCGTTTGGTATTCATAGCATGTATGGCTGCCAACTCTTCAAGTGTCAGCAGATTCATGTAATTTCTTTTAATATATGAAATTGCTTCCTCTATCACTTCTTTATTCGCAGAATTGGTATTCACTCGATGCTTGTGTCCAGCCAGCACTTGATGCATGATGCTCAAAAATATTTCTTTCACACGAAGCTTTCCTATTCCCCCTGGTGTATCTGCATTCTGATGAAGCATTGTCAACAATTCGATAACTTTGGGAATGGTTTCAACCTCAAGCTTGAAGTGAGAATTGCACTCATGATTGCTGTCCTCTACAGACATTTTGCCTAAGCTATAAAAGACGGAGTAATACTCCAACTCGGACTCACTTATAACCTTGGCTTCCATGTGCATGTCAGGAGCCGCATGAAATACTTCTCCTCGCCGCAATTCGTAGATCGTATCATTTACACTTATTCTGACGGAGCCGCGGATGATAAAAAGAAAGCCATACTTTAAAGTTCTGAAAGGACGATGTACACTTTTAGGCTGAATGACCAACCGATAAATATTGTCGATATGATAGGAATCATTAGCAAATCTCTCCGCTAATCTCTCCACATCAGGCATCATGTGCCTTCCCCTCCATCTCTGTTCCAAAATGGCCATTAAACCAAAACCAGAATGATTTCCATACCATACCGTCATTGATTTTGCTTGTCAATATCCAAAGAAGCTGTCGAGAGCTCTCGACAGCTTCTGGTGCGTGGATGAGGGCAAGACATATAACTACTTCGATCTTTCCGCGGCTTTTTAAAGGCATAAGATTTCCGTTCATGGTAGTATCTATGAAAGGACTCTTGCTTTTCATTAGTTAACGCGATAGGACCTTTAGCTGGCTCGATATCGTTCCAAGGTGAATCGCTTCATGAATCAGAGCGAAGTTGAACAACTCCCCGGCCTTGTTGAATTGGAACGGTCCCAAAGCATACGGAATTGAAAGCTTCTCGCCCAGCATTTCAGGCGTCAGCTCAGATAAGCGCGAAAGCTGCGCCGTTAACATCTCAACCAACTCTTCCTTCGAGGGTGGAGCAAACGTCCAGTCCAAAGGCTTTGTTCCAGAGTTGAACAGCGTATCATACGAGCCTGGTATGGCCGAAGGAGATCCGAAGCTTAGCGTAGAATACTTATCCATCCAATAAATCATATGGCCGACATTCCAACGGATGGTATTGTTGAAACCTGCCATTTTAATGTCGAACAGTTCCTCTTGGATAGCCTGTACCTGCTGCAGTACCACTTGACGTACGGTTTGTGCCGTGTTGATAATCATTTCAGACATGTTGAATTCCTCCTTTGTAATGAGAAGCGCTTGATATGTTCTTAGTATAGGTTTCATGGAACGTTCCATCAATGCAGTAGGGATTACCGAAACGTTAAGTATAAGTTAACGATTATTATGGATAGAAATAGAAGATGGAGCGATACATTTGAAAGCAGGTGTGAGCTATGGAGTTAAAACAACTACAGTATTTTATGGCGATTTGTGAAGAGCTTCACTTCACGAGAGCAGCCGAAAAAATGGGCGTCAGCGCCCCCAACATCAGCCAGCAGATAAGGAGATTGGAAGAAGAATTAGGCGTTCTGTTGTTTGATCGTGCGGGCAAAACAATTGTCCTTACAGAAGCCGGAGCGATTCTTCATGAACATGGGGCTGCCGTGTTCGGGCATCTGCAGCAAGCGAGCGATGCCATTGCTGATCTGAGGCAGATGCAAGGGGGATCGCTTTCCATCGGTGTCTTGCCCGGTGACGCGGATCTCCTGTTTAATGCCTTGCTGCTGAACTTTCACCAGAGCTATCCCACCATCTCGCTATCCCTTCTGGAAACCATGAAAGTAACAGAACAAGTTCTGGACCGAAGCATCGATGTCGGCGTAACCATTGGACCTGTTACCGATGAACGGCTTACGTCAATTCCTCTGTTTCATGAGGAGTTCTCACTCGCGGTAAGCAGGAATGATCCCCTTGCTGCGGAGAACATCATCCCCCTGAACAGGCTGAATGCCTTGAAGCTGGTTATGTTCCCGCCCGACCATCAGTGCCGCAAGCTGATCGACCACTTTTGCATGGACAACGGGTTTACTCTGCAGCCGCATATCGTGACGACAACGTTATCCTCCCTCCTTCAAATGGTACAGAGCGGAGTTGGCGCCTGTGTACTGCCGCGATTGCTGCTGGATAATCTTCACAATACAGACATCAAAGTCGTACTCCTAAGAAATCCTACACCTTCTCAGGATATTTGTCTGATCTACCGCAGCGACAGATATGTTGGATACGCCATGCGCACGTTCATCAAGACTCTGAGAGCCTATATCGAGACCGCTATCAATCATGCGAAGTCTTCATAAGATGGGTTAAGATCAGTTCACCCGAGTGCAAAAACCTGCGAAAATACAGGAATTTCCGGCGAATTCGGTTAAAAAGTGGAAATGCCTGCAATTGTGCAGGCATTTTTATCTTTTTCAGCCGCTCATCCAGAATAAGCCTCAAAAGCCTGCACAAACGCAGGAATTTACTAGTCGAGGCTCTTCCAAGAGCAAAAAAGATGTATAATTGCAGGTTTAGAGAAAGCAACTGGAGCTAGAGCTCGAAAGTAGGAGGCTGCTCAAGAGATTATCGGAACCTGTAATAGCTACAGTGAAATAGATCCGAATGGTACATGTATACGCCATGAAAGAAGATCATACGCAGAACGGCCAGTTTATGTCAGGTTACAATGTACAAATCCGAGCTGCCTGTAATCGCGAAGCAAACGATGAATCCCAATAAAAAAACTGTCCCTCAAGTAGGTTTATCTACTTATGGGGACAGCCCTTACTTGCCATGCCACACTTCGTTATAATGGCGCAATCATTCTCAGCAGCACGTCAACTCTCGGAAGCTGGTAGCCGCCAATCTTCTGCACATTAAGCACCATCAGACCGGAGAGGACCGATAGGTAAGATGAAATCATTTCATCCAAATCGCCATCCACAAGCTGGCCGGCCTCTTGCCCTTTCCGGAATAACGCCTGCAGTTGCTTGACGTAATTGTCCATCGAGTAATGCTTCATCAACTCCATCACCTTTTCAGGCACTCCATCTGATGTTCGTGCCTGATGGATCAGCAGAAAGTAGTCCGTACCACTTTCATCCAACATATCTTGCGTTAACGCTTTGATTTTATCGATCGGCGAGCCTGGCAGCTCATAAACAGTTTGCATAGCCTCATCCGATGCCATCATTGCCCTTTCAACAAGTGTTGTGAACAGCTCTTCTTTAGAAGCAAAGTAATGATAAAGGAGCCCATGACTAATCTTGGCTTCAGCGGCAATCATGCTCATTTTCGTTCCAATAATCCCCCGCCTTGCAAAAACTTTAAGCGCAGCGCTCATAATTTGCTCCCTGCGTTCATCTCGAATCTGATGCTGTTGTTCTTCATTTAACGGAGACAATGCGTCTTTCACTCCTAACTTGGAATTAGTTTAATCAATGCTTCTTCCAACGGCAGCTCATATTCTTTCAGCAGGTCTGCAAGAAGTTGCTGTCCTTCCCCCGATGCCTCAATCACCGACTTGACCATCTGTGGATTCAACAACTCATGCAGTGGCAATGATAACGAATTAACGCCCCAGTACAAGCCAAATAACTTGAAATTATGATTCGCTGTCCCCTCTTTCAGGACCAAATTCATATACCTGCTGATAAAAGCAATTCCCTTGAGCGGTTCTGTGCCTGCCTCATATTCGACGCCATCCCACTGCAAATCCGCTGCGCAATTTAACCACCAGGCAGGAGTAATCGCCTTTTCTTGTATCGAGCGGAGCACCTTTTGCTCGAAATGAGGCTCAGGGTTATTCCGCCGCTCCTGCAGCAAGGTGTTTAGCAAATCCACTTCTATGGCAGCAACCGTCATCCCTTGACCAAAAATCGGGTCATAGATACAGAACGCGTCGCCCAACACTAACAATCCGTCCGGCCATCTTTCCATTTGCTCATAGTGATGACGGTAAAGTTCTGGTACGCGAAAACCCTTAGGCGAGGTGATAGGTTCAAGCTGACGCAAGATTTCTGCAATCATAGGAGTAGGAAGCTGAGCGACCCCTTGTTCAAAATCTTCCGCATTCGTTGGTGGATAGTGCCCGCCTGGGCGATACAGCAGCATCTCAGCCACCTGATTCTCTATAAAAGAAAAGACACCCGTAAACGTTCCCTTGACCGGTTGGCCCATGATGTTGATCACATCCCACTTCTCAATCAGGTGATTCAGATGCTCGGGCACCTTATACCGACGTGTACTGTAACCGATAGCTGCTTTCATCCGATCAGGGCGAGGTACGTCATAACCAAACTCCTTCAGCCATTGCGCCAGTTTGGAGGCGCGGCCGCTGGCATCCACAACAAGATCCGCCAAAAAATCGCTCATCTTGCTTGTTTCCCGTTCACGTACTTGGACTCCCGTCACGGCCGTATGATTCGGGGTTGTGTGAAGCCCAATAACATCATGCTTCGCTAGCAGTCGTACATTGGGAATCCCCTTTACACGTCCACGAATCACCCATTCCAGTACAGCACGGCTGAACTTGATATCGTTTCGTTGATAAGGTCCGGCTACCGTTCCATATTGATTCATCATATGAACAGTTTTATTCAGGGAGCTTGGCGAACCAAGAGCCACCAGTTCTTCCTCATAACCTGGGAAAAGCTGTTCCGTAATCATTTTACCACGTTGTGTAAACCTATGGGGATGAAAGCCATGCGGGGTGCCATTCCGATCTTCAGGATGATGCGGAAATTCGTCCTTGTCGATAAGGAGTACCTCTTCGTAATACGACGAGAGAACCCTTGCCGTCATTAAACCTGTGATGCTGCCACCGATCACGATAGCCTTGCCTACTTTTTGTATGTTGTTCATATGATTCACTCCTTTTTTCGATTGACTTGATCAGTCAACTTTCATTCAAAAAAATGTGTTCGCACTTTAGATTGACTCAATCAGTCAATATTAGAATAGATGATTATTTTCCGTACGTCAATAAGCTATATCCCTTTTTTTAACAGGACTCGTCCCAAAATCTCACAACCCACCTCTCCTGCTCAGCAACCTGCCAACGCTCAAGCAATCTTCTTATCATCGCAAGAGCGAAAATAAAAGGAATACATGTCGAACTGTGAATGAATAACAGTTTCTGTTTTCTTAGCCCAAGACAGCAATTTTTATACATAATTTACAGGCTTATAACCTAATAAAACCGGAACCCCATTTCCCCTTGGAGTTCCGGTCTTATTCTCTTTTTTGCCAGACTTTAATCAGACAGTTTCAATATTCGCTTTAAAATATTATATTATTTCCTTATGTCTAAAGCAGCAAATACTTTGGCGAATCCATCTGCTGAACGCTGCAGCAGATTCTCATTCGGTCCTTTTGGCCGTTCCACAGTCAACACTTCCTGCGCGACGACACCTCGGTACCCAATCTGGTGCAGAGCCTTCAAAAACCCGGCCAAATCGATCACGCCTTCACCCGGATACAGTCGATCATTATCTAGTACTTTTGAAATGGGTACATTCCTGGCATCGTTGAGATGAACGTGAACAATTTGCTCTGCACGTAGAGCCAATATATCTTCGATAGTCGCTTCATTCGTATACCAATGATAAGAATCAAAGAGCAGCCCCACATTCGGCTCACCAATAGCCTCAATGAAATCCAATGTCTCTGCAATGGTCCAAATGAACGGATGCTTCCAGCGAGTTCGATAATGGTGGGGGCCGACGAATTCAACTCCGAGAGAAATGCCGAACCTATTTAAAATTTGAGTGCAAGCGCGAAGCCGACGAGTGGCTACTGCCATGAAATGTGCTGGATTATAATCCGTTGAAGGTAAAATATACGTGCAACAACGCGTACATCCCAGGTCAGCAGCGGTAGCAGCGTAAGAAGCCAGCTTGACTATACTATACCTAAAGTCATCTTCGGAGGCTTGCCATTCAACAGGTAGCGAGATCGCTCCAATGACAACTTTTCGTTCACTTAAGATCGCCTTTATTTGTACGACTCCTTCTTGTTTAACCCAATTGTACAATTCTTTGGCGTCATAATCGATCGCCTCAAATCCGTACTTAGCCGCATGATCGACAAACTCGGCCAGACTAGGGAATGGAACAAGACCCGCTTGTGTTAATCCTTTCAACATTGCCTCACTAACCACCTTTCATTGATGTAAACGATGCCCCAATAACCATCAGCGCACGGGGATGCCTAATTGCTTCTCAACAAAGTCTCTGCAAATGGCAAGACTGTTATAGGGTGTACTGGTCGATTGATCGATTTCGACTGTCATCCAGCCATCGTAACCTATCTCATTAATGGCTTCGAGGATCGGCTTGAAGTCAACGGTCCCAAGCCCCAATTCGCAGAAAACGGGCAACGCTTCATTCCCGAGCAGCATGGGGAAATCTTCGACGCGCGCTTCCTTCGGGGTCAAATCTTTCAAGTGAATGTACGCGACTTTCTCTTTGTACTTTCGGATGATCGTCGGCACATCCATATTGGCTCCGCTTAAATGAGCCGTATCAGGAGCAAAATATACTTCTTTGTCCAACAGTTCCATCAAATATTCCAGTTCGTCTTGTTCTTGTAACTCCGTCCATAGGTGCGGGTGGATGCACGCTTTGACGCCTAACTCTAGCGTCCTCTTCGCAGCTTCATTGATTGTGATAGCAGCTTGCTTCAATTGATCGCGGTCCGTTGGGCCTTTCCGCGGTCCTCCAGGTCCAAAGACGATATGAGAAGCGCCTGTTTTACTCAGGATTCGAGCAAGTTTCGCATTATAGGCTATAATACTTTGTCTCATGTCCGGATCTAGGAAACGTCGGCCGGGGCCTCCGGCAGCTCCTCCGTAGACACCGGTCATCGTTAGGCCATATTGCTCGAGAATTTCAATCAACTCGTTCTCCCTGTTCTCGAACTCTTCGACGAAGGCGGGCCATGGCTCAATCGCTTTATAGCCGAGTTTGGCTGCCTCCTCAAAACCAAGCAAATAATCGTGCCCCCATGTAATGGCATGGACAGCTATTTTCCCCTTGAATTCACTCATCGTTATTCCTCTCCTCTTTCCATTATTCACTGATTGAAACCCATTTTTTTAACGCTGCTGAATCGGATACCGCTTGCAAAACAAGTTGATTGCGATACCCGTCTTCAAAGTTGGGCGACGGACTCTCTCCATGAGCGACACCTCGCATCAATTCATGAGCGAGATTAATAAACGTATGCTCGTATCCGATAATATGACCAGCCGGCCAATAAGCCTCGCTATATGGGTGAACGGTTTCTGTACATGAAATTTTACGAAATCCCTGAATGCCTTGTGGATCTTCTTCAAGGTACAATTCCAATTCATTCATTTGCTGCACGTCCCAGCGGATTGAGCCCTTCGAACCATTGATTTCAAAACGGTTGCTGTTGCGGTTTCCTTTACCGAATCGCGTTGCTTCGAATACGCCGACAGCTCCGTTCTCAAATTTGGCCATGAAAGCGACCGCATCATCTACGTCTACAGTGCCCATAAGATCGCTCTCCGTCTTGGCAAGCAATCCGCCACTCATCTCGCCTAGCGGTCGCTGTTTGATGAACGTTTCCATCATTCCCGAAACTTCGGAAATTTCGCCGACAAGATACCGGGCCAAATCAATGGAATGTGCCATGAGATCGCCATGTGTCCCTGATCCGCAAGCCTCTTTCCGCAACCGCCAGACAAGCGGAAACGCGGGGTCCATAATCCATTCCTGCAAATAATTCGTTCGGAAATGATAGATTTGTCCCAGTTTGCCTTGATCGATTAATTGCTTCGCATAACGAATCGCAGGGACAAAACGGTAATTGTGGCAAATCATATGCACGACGCCCGCTTTCTTCACGGCATCACGCATTCTGCGCGCTTCTTCCACATTCATGGCCAGCGGCTTCTCGCATAAAATATGTTTGCCTGCCTCAGCAGCTGCTATAGCAATCTCGACATGCATGTTGTTAGGTGCTCCGATATCGATCAGATCGATATCTTTGCGTTCCAACAGCTTCCTCCAATCCGTTTCGAAAGATGCCCAGCCCATTTTGGTTGCCGCTGCTTCAACGCCTTCACGATCCCGTCCGGCAATTGCCTGCATGACCGGCTCCGCTTCTGGGTCAAAATAGAATGGCAAATCGCGATAAGCATGGCTGTGCGCTTTCCCCATAAATTTATAGCCGATCATCCCGATTCTCACTTTAGGTTTAAGCAATGGTATAGCTCCTCTCTCTTGGAAATGATCCTCGTTCCGAATCACGTCAGCCTTTTACCGCTCCGCTTGTCATACCTGTCATAATCTTATTACTGTAAAATAAGTACAGTAAGATCGTGGGCAGTGACACCATCACAAGTCCTGTAATTTTCCCCGTATAGTCTGTCGTGAATTGGTTGTTGAAGAAAGTTAACCAAATTGGCAGCGTGAAATAAATATTGGTCTTATTCAAAACAAGTGCAAACGAAAACTCGTTCCATGTGGACAAAACACTTAATATGGTGATGGTGGACGTAATAGGAAGACAGATCGGAAAAATCACTTTGAACAAGGTATGATCGAACGAACTGCCGTCCATGTAAGCCGCCTCTTCAATCTCTGAACTTATATCTTGAATGAAACTATCGTACAAAAATATAGCTATTGGCAAATTAAAACAAATATAAGGAAGGATCAACGTGAACCGGTTATCCAACATCCCGATCCATTTGAATTGTACGAATAATGGGACCAAAAGCGAATGAAGCGGAATTGTCATTCCTGACAGGAAGATGACATATAAAAGTTTTTTACCTGGAAACCGGAATCGAGCAAAGAAATAACCCATAATAAAAGAAACGATAACGATGATCGGAACTGTGATGACCGTATTGAAGAAACTACTGAATAAGGCGTAATTCATTTTTCCGATCCGAAACGAATTGAAATAATTTTGCAGGGAAGGATGGTGCGGCAAAGACAAAATGCTCAGACTGAACTCTTGATTTGTTTTTAAGGACGTATACAGCATCCATACGATAGGAAATAGTGCCGTAAGGGAAAATAAGATCACAGTCATATTCATAAGGATTTTCAGTACATATACCATCGGATTTGTCTTAGTCAGCATGTTTCTTACCACCGTCCATCAGTTTGAACATTACAAGCAGCGTACAGCCACTAAGGATCAGCATGCCAATTGAAATCGCGCTGCCATAGTTTATTTTGGCCATAGTGAAAGCATTGTTATAAGCGTATTGCGCCATGACCATTGAGCTTGTGCCAGGTCCACCGCCGGTCATCACATAAATGTGATCAAATACTTTCATCGTCCCAGAGACGCAAAATATGAGGGCTACCCTTATCGTATTTTTCATAAGTGGAAGTGTAATAAGGAACGTCCTTTGCAGCCAGTTGGCACCATCGATTTCGGCAGATTCAAAGATATCCTTGGAAATATTTTGCATGCCGGCCAAAAAGATAATCATGTAAAGACCGATAAATTGCCAGATTAACGGCACGGACACGGCGTACAGCACAATATTCGGTTTATCAAGCCAAGTCACGGGAGCGTAGCCCACTAATTTCAGCAGCCAGTTCAACAACCCAAAACGATAGTTATAAATCAATGACCATATATAACCAGTCACGACTGGCGCTAATACGACCGGCAAAAAAATCGCAATTCGGTGTATATTCCGGATCAGTAAAAACTTGGAGTTTAACAAGGCCGATAAGAAAAAGGCAATACCAACCTGACCTAGTACACAAAACAATACGATGACCATATTATTTCGATAGGATAACCAAAAATCATGGTCTTTCGCTAAATGAACATAGTTGTCCAAACCGACAAATTTCGTATTGTTAAAGTTCATCACGCTGTAATATAAGGAAATCACCAAAGGAACAATGACAATGAAGATATATACGATCAAAATAGGAACCATATAGCGCAGAACTGGTCCTGCATTCAATCGAAATGCTTTATTCAGCATGGAAACCTCCCTGTTGTTATTTCATTGAGTCGCGAACCGTCTGAATCTTCTTGGCCAAAACTTCCGGTTTCACGGCCCCAGCCAGTAAATCCTGAATCCCCTTGTAGATAGCTTCTACTAGAGCGGGAGCTAATTGAATGTCATAAATTGGCGTGAACGTCTTGTCACTTATAAACTCTCTGTATTGCTGGCCGAGAGGAGACAACTTGCTTTTATCATAATTGGAAACTTTCACAGCAGGCTGGTCGTTGATCTCGACTTGTTGCTTGCCGTACGATTCGTCCGAAAGCTTTTTGATCAACTTCATTGCCGCTTCCTTTTTGGCTCCGTCCAATTTAGCATTGTAGGCGAATGACCAGCCTGAGCCTCCAGCTACTGCAGTAGGAGATCCTTTGCCCCCCGGGATTTGAGGCAATACGGCTAAAACCGTTGACTTCTTCACATCTTCCGGGGCTTGTTCAGAAAGCGACCCAACTGCCCAAGCGCCATCCACGATCATTGCCGCTTGTTTATTGTAATAAAGCGTATGTGCTTGATCCTGGTCGATACTGTTAATATCCGGATTGAATGCACCTTTCTTGTTGAGGTCATCTAGGACGGTAAGCGCCTGAATGAATTCTGGATCCGTGAATTTAGCCTTGCCCTCTTTCTGCGCTTTGAACCAATCGGTTCCGGTAATACGATCGGCCAAAGTGCCAAATAAGGTAGAACCGACGGGAACATTCGATTTATTCCCCATGGCGATCGGAATATATTTATTTTGCTTCAGTGTTTCAATTGCGGCCAAGTATTCGTCCCATGTCTTAGGAAAAGACTTTATTCCTACTTTGTCAAAAATGTCTTTGTTGTAATAGATCAGATGGACAGTGAACATCGCTGTTGGCACACCATAGATTTTGCTTCCCTCTGTAAATTCGTCAAAGCTGTTTGGCAAAAATCCGTTCTTCCAGTTTAAATCCGCTTCCAAAGTATCATTGAAAGTCCCCACCAATCCTTTAGGAATATAATCAATCAACATTGAACCATTGGCAACGAATAAATCCGGAAGCTCGCCGGATGCCCCCAGCGTCGTCATCTTGACGCGATACGGATCATGAGGAATGGCTTGTTCTTCCACTTCGATATTGGGATTTTCCTTACGGAAATCCGCAAGTGTTTGCCGGAACAATTTGTTGCTGGCCGTATCATCGACCCAAAAGTGTCCGAACGTTAGTTTTATTTTTGATGAATTCTTATCGGCATTAGCTGACTTGCCAACATCTTTCGTATCGCTGCTGCAACCAGACAGCACTAGCAAGACCACAAGCATGATGGACACAACAGCGTAGGATACTTTTCTTTTATTTCCCATTGAGGTTCCTCCTTGGTATGCAATGATAGATTTTTTTACTCTAGTTTTAAATGTAATCTGAACTCCTCTGTATGCGGTTTCATTATGACCAGTCGAACAGGACTCCGAAATACTCATCCTTGTAATTCCGTAGTCCCTCATAAGCCAATGCCGCTTGTTCCGGTGCCAGCACGTGACTGATAAGCGGCTCAACCTGAAGCTTATTTCGATTCATCAAATCGAATACGATGTTCGAGTTTCGCACTAAAGAGTGTTTGACGAACTCATTTGGTTCAATAGGAAAACGCCATTCGTGGGCACCCTTAAAGGTAATGCATCCTCGATTGTAAAGATGGCAATAATTCAAAACATCCGTAATATCACCATTGAACTCCCCACGTGGACTTCCAAGGAAAACAATCTCCCCCAATTTCGCAATCCACTCCAGGCTGCCTACCCCTACTTGGGGAATGCCCGTCGCTTCGATATGTGTAGATACGCCCGCTCCGTTCGTCTTGTCCAGTACATGTGCCTTGGCGCTGGACACATCACCGTTATGAAGATCGAATACTCCGCAGCGCTCCGCAATTTCGAGCCTCTTACCGGATAAATCGATCCCAATGACACTTGCTCCTTGCAACTGAGCCAATTGCGCAGCCATATTACCGATTAACCCTAGCCCAGTAACACCGACATCGTCTCCGAATTCGATATTGGACACACGAATCGAAGTAGCCGCCACAGTTGCCATTCGTGTAAACGGGACCCATCGAAGATTCATCGTTTTGGGAACTTTCAGGACATTCCCTCGCACCGAAACTTTCTGATACTTCGAATGATCACCGTAATGATAGACAATATCCCCTTTCCGGAATGAATGATCCCCTCCACCGACATCGATAATCTCACTGACCGCCGCATATCCGGGAGTGTCAGGCATTGTGAACCAAGATTCATTGCCAGATAAACAGGCTAATTCCGTCCCAGGACTGATTAGGGTATATAGCTTCTTTACTACGATTTCATCTTCTCGCAGATTGTGCGGATTGAAATCTTCCTCCAGCAATTCGACCTTCCAAGGACTACTGAAAACTACTCTCTTATTTTTCACCCAAAGCACTCCCTTATTCTTTTTTTTAATTATAGCTAATCGCTCAACCGGAGTATTTAACGAGAACTCTGATTTTTTATCAAAATCAACGTAATTAATCTCATCATCTACAAGCTTGACTTTCGGTACATCGTCTATGCTAAACTTACTCATAAAATCTTAAGTGCTCTGTACATGTCATTTCTAACAAGAATGGATGGTTAAACATGGATAATGAATTCGAGATCATTGCACACCCAAGAATAAAATACTTAAATCCGTTTCTCGTGAGTTTATCTTATCGCAATTCTCACTTGCACAATGATTTTGAAATCTGTTTGCTATTGAAAGGCAATTTGACCGTGTACTCCAAAAAAGAAATGTACCAGATCCCCCCAAATTCCATTATCTTATTTAACCCCATTCAACCCCATGAGCTCCATGCTCATGATGGAAACGCTTTAATATTATCCATTCAAATTTCCAATAAGTTTTGTCAGAGTTACTTTCCTTCCATGACCAATATCGCATTCGATTCCGTATTCGTTTCGGCTCTTCTATCAAAGGAAGAACATCAGCTTCTGACCTCCATCTTGCTTGAGATTACAATCTCTTACTTAAATCAAGATTTCGGATATGAATTGATGTGCTTAAGCTCGTTGAACCGTCTTTTCTACCACCTATTGAAATTCGCGCCTTATCATATAATCAGTGACGAAGAGCGGATCAAGAATACGAACCGTTTTCATCGCATGAACCGAATCCTGAGTTACATTGAGGACAACTTTTCAAGCAAGCTTCTTCTTTCAAGCATAGCTGAACGGGAAAATCTCTCACTCCCCTACCTCTCCCATTTTTTCAAAGAAAATCTCAATACAACTTTTCAAGACTATTTAAATCAAGTACGCTTTGAAAAAGCAAAAAAGCTCATTACTCAAACCGATAAAAAACTAATCGATATATGCTTAGAAAGCGGCTTTTCAGATGCGCGTTATCTCAACAAGATGTTCATGAAACAATTCGGCTGCACACCCAGCCAATTCCTGAATCAGAAGGATCAACCGAATTCACAATCTACGCATACGAATCTAAAAAGCATTCAAAAATTCTATAACGATAGTGAAAGTCTAGAAATTCTTAACAAGTACCAAAGTGGAGAATGATGAACTATTCGATTCCCATCAGAAGCTTCATAACATACATTTCCAATCCTTCGAAGTCTCTTCTTTCGACGCATTGTTTCTGATAGTCATAATCGAACATATTAACCTTTTCTTCCAAAGCTTTCACAATGCCCAGACTGTTTTCCAAGTGCTTGTAGCTATCTTTATCAATCGTAGATCGCATCGCTTTAACATCCAACCCAACGTATTCCCCGTTAGCGCCGTAATTATTTTCGACCAATACTTTAATTTGATTGAAAGCCTGACGAAGGTTCTCTACGCCAAAGCTCTTATCCTGGTCAAATTTGAGTCCATTTTGATCGTTTAGATGGACGCCCCATAATTTGTTCATCGCCAGCGCAAATCCAATTTCATGAGAAGGATCAAGGCCAGCCAAGACAGCATGTGCCGACTCCAATAAACCACCGACTCTGGAAGGATCGATTGTAGCGGCAGACACAGCAAGTACGTGGCCCATGGTTCCGCAAATGCTTCTATCAATCGGTTCGTTCGGTTTAGGTTCGATCAGAATTTTGATCTTGCTGTCATATTGGAGCATCTTGTTAATGGCATCCACCAGTTGTTTGGTTGCCTCTACCGGACTTTTGCTTTCCGCGCAAAGCGTCCCTTCCCTAGCTAACCACAGTACAATTTTGTCACATCCTAATTCGTTGGCGATATCGATCGAACGATAAGACCTCCATATTGCAAATTGTCTGTCTTTTTCCGATGTCGACATGTAAGCGCCGTCAATCGTGTGCGGATCCATCCATAACCTTGGAGCAACAAATTCAGCTGCAAGCTGATATTTATCCAAAACCTCCTTCACTTTTCTGGCTTCAGCCTTTATTTCTTCTTCTGTCAGTTCATTGATATTCGGAACAGCATCATCATCATGAAATTGAATCGCGCTGAAACCCATTTCCGCAAATTTCTTAATTTTGTCCTCAAAAGAAATGGTCGTTCTTACTGCAGGTCCATACGTATCGGCACCATCATGAACATTCCAAGGACCTACTGAAAATTTAAATTTCGACATGCGATTAAGCTCCTTTACTGAGTTTTTCCTTGCATTCCTACTCTAATACGCCATTGCCTTTGACACATGTACAGTTTTACGATTTTCCAACTACAGTTTTAATGTCTTACAACATCGTTAGAGGGCTCCTTGGAAATCAATAAGAAAAACCGTCAGGGAAAACATCCTGACGGTCCTTTTGCGTGTTATCCTATTTTTTTTTCATTTGAATGGTTCCGCATTTGGGGCATCCATAAAGTTCAACTGTTATTTTGCGTGAATTTTCCTTGATCGTAAAACGAGCGTAAGAATCATTAGGCTCAACTTGTACATTAATAAAGGGTTGATCTAGTTCTGTTTCATTACCATATCCACACGCAAAACATTTAAGTACACTTGGATTCATAAACTAATTCAACTCCAGTTCCATTTAATTATTACATTTTAAGAAAGATAGAATAATCTTACTGGTTGAAGTAAATTACTGTGTATATGGGGCTTGCTTCGGGTTATCCCTCTCTACCTGGATGGGAATATGTAGCTTGGAATTGACTAGGCGTCATACCAACATTAGCTTTGAAAGAGCGGCTGAACAGATGGATGCTCGAGAAGCCCACTTCCTCTGCAATAACCGTCATCTTTCTGTTACCTTCGACGATCAACTGCTTGGCTTGTTCAATTCTTACATGTGTTACATATTTATGAATGGATACGTCCAGCTGTTCTTTGAACAAAAACGATAGATGGTTTGTCGAAATGCCAACATGGTCGCTAATGGTAACATTATTCAAATTAGGATCATCGTATTTCTCATTGATGAAATCAATCGATTTTTCAATGAGCGCCCACCCCTTAGTTTGCCTGCCTTCAGGATGTTTGGCATTGGATTGACTTTTTAAGAACATGTACAAAAGCTCTATACATATAGATTTTAAATGCAGGAAGTAACCCTCATGTTTATCCTGATAAATTTTGTGCATTAATAGAAACCTTTTCTTCAAATCTATTTGATCCGCTGCCCGCAAGCGGGAGATAGGCTGAATGGAAGCCAGCTTCATTTCTTTCTCGTAAACTTTCTTATGCTTTTCTTTTGTAACGTTTATTTCCTTCCATTCGCTTCTTTCCTCGTCAAAAAAAAGATCAAAATGAAAAATATATTGAATCATCGGAATGGTCGATGTCGTTCGGATAATATGGGGTGTAAAAGGGGGCATCAAAATAGCGTCTCCTTCACTTACATGGTATTTAACCCCATTCAGCCAGAAGTCCGCATCCCCCTGCTCGATATAGGTAAAGACATGATCATAATCGATCCACTCTCCAGAGAGAGAGGTAGTTTTCATAATCTTCACAATCCTAACAAATGGGGAAATGACGTTCATCCACGTCTCCATCGACGATACCTCCATGCATTTGACTTATTTCCTAATTTTAACCCGCATCTCGGAAGAAGTCGATGTCCCAAGTGCATCCACGAGATTACGCTTGTCATTTTGTAAGGACTTGCAATGAACAAAAAAACCTTATTCGAGCGCAAACCTGGAAACTGTCTGCCCGTTCTCGGATAAGATTTCTTTGGTACCGCTATATCTCGATGTATACTTTTCCCTGCTCCACCGACAAATCAAACTTTTCTACGACAACATCATAGGTTTTTGTGCGGACTTTATGATCTACAACAAGACCTCCGGTCTTGATGTCAAATTCCCAATGGTGCCAGGGACAACGAACGATTTCCCCTTCTTGTTCGTAAACAAATTGCCCGGGTAGCGGCGATGTGACCCATGAAGTAACCGGCCCTTTGCAAAGATGGGCCCCCTGATGAGGACAATAATTAAGAATGGCATGAAGCTTTCCTGACAATGTATAAATGCCTACGCTCCGCCCTTTGACATCAACAATTTTCGGTTCGACCCCCGTGAATTCATCAACGGTTCCCAAATAATGGAGCGCCATCGTTATTCCTCCGTTTTGTCCGGCATAGGCAGGCCATAGTACCTGGCAGCGTTATAGTAAAACACATGATCCGTTGTTTCTTTGTCCATTTTTGGGAAAACGAGCTTCGGCGAATCGAAATCCCAATGCGGGTAATCGCTGCAGAAGAGCAGCCTTTCCTTAGCGTGCATAGCCTCGAACAACGTATCGAAAGCTTGACGGTTCGGAGCTTCCTCAATCGGCTGGGAGCCGATGTACATGTTGGTGAGTAAATATTCGCTAGGCTTTTTCTTCACCCAAGGCGTCTGCTCGCGCAGCGCTTTCCAATCCTGGTCGAGACGCCACAAGTAAGGAGCGACCCAGAAGACGCCGCCTTCGATAAACGCCACCTGCAGCTCCGGAAATATTTCGAATACGCCTTCGAAGATAAAGCTGGCCATATGGGCCATATAAGCTTGCGTACGGGCAGCGCGGTATTCAATATAGTAAGAAGGATAGCCGACATTCGTAGCGGGTGCGTTCATCCCATCGCCGATAGCTCCTACATGCATCGTGAAATTGATTCCATGCTTCAAGCAAGCCTCATAGATCGGATGAAACATTTTATTGCCGTAAGGATGATGCGAGCCCGACGGAACATAAGCCTGAACCATTCCAGGATGAGAGCCGAGCCGTTCGATTTCCCGAACCGAGGCGGCGACATCGTGAATCGGCAAGTAGATGGAGCCTCTGAACCGGGGCTCCTTATCGAGCCAATGCTCGATCGTATAATCGTTGAAAGCGGAACACAATGCAGCCGAGTAATACGTATCGGCAGTGTTCGTACTGGCTATAAATTCACCGGTCAAAATCCCGTAGCGGATGTCAAAAGGATTCAACAGCTGCTCGACCATGAAATCCAGATCCGAACCGGCAGGACCGCCGTTTGGAGGGAAGGAATCGGCTCTTTTTCCGATGTTGCCTCCGTTCAGCGTACCCGGCCCCCCGCCAAGACTAGGTCCCCACAGTTCAATACGCTCCCTGTATTTTCGCGGCAAGTAAGGGAACAACTGCTTGATGTCCTTGAAAGTATGATGAATATCGCAATCGATAATTCCAACGCCTTTGCGCCCCTTTGTCTTCTTGGCTGCTGCTTCTAGTAAACTCATGTTTCATCTCCCCTTCTTTGTTTCGGCACGATTTGCGAGTGCATGTTTTACATCTCTATCATAAAACCTGAGCTGCCCTGCCGAAAATGGTATTTCGCAATGACGGTTTGTCATTTTGTAAGGTCAATGCTATACTTTATCCTACTGTCAACAGAGCGATTTCAGGAGGTGCGGACGAAGACATGGGCAAGCGCCAGCATCCTGTCAAATATGAAGAAACACGCCACTATGTTGTAAACGAGTTGGCCTTGAACGGGGGCTTATGGCCAGTCCGAATGGGACGCATCAAAGCAGGCTCGGATTATCGCTTCCCGCAGCGGATGATCGATTATTACGCCTTGCATTTTGTTATGAACGGGAAGGTTCGTCATCGCTACGGAGATCAGCAGATCGAGCTAGCCAAAGGCGATGTTTTTTGTGCATATCCGGGTGTCGTCTACCACCATTTCATTGTTCCGTCCGACCAGCCCTTGGAAATGATTTGGGTTTCCATTGATGGCGGGCAAACTCCGCAGCTGCTTGGCAAAGCCGGCTTCCGTCCATCTGCCCCTTATGTCGCGGATGTGATCGGTAAAGAGCTCGAAACCTCGCTCATTCATCTGTTCAGTCAACAGGAAGATAACGGCGATCGGAGACAAGTCGAATTGATTGCAGCTATCTACCGTATATTTGGACTTATGATTCCGCAAGAAAGCACTGACAAGTTGGGTGCAGGACCTGCTGTCTGGATTCCCCGAAGCATTGAGTACATGAATATGCATTACACCGAAAATATTAACGTGCAAGATGTCGCTGCATATATTTCGGTTCACCGGGCTTATTTCTCCAAAATATTCGCTGAACAGACTGGAATGACGCCCATCCAATATTTGCAAAAGCTCCGCATGGAGAGAGCACTTCAGCTTCTGCAGCAAACACAGCATTCGGTTACGGAAATCGCCATGGCGCTTGGCTATCCCGATTTATATTCCTTTAGCCGGGCGTTCAGCAAGCATTACGCAGCATCTCCGAGTAAGCTGCGCGAAAATGAAGACACAACATAAAAAGCCACCCCGAGATTCTACACTGGTACCCATAGTCTGGACACTTTGAAAAAGTGTTCAGACTGTGGGTATCTTTTTTTGTATACTAGAGTAAGCACCGGAGGGGATTACAATATGTCTAAGAAAATGTTTAGTGAGA
>NZ_JABMKZ010000004.1 GCF_013204855.1 Paenibacillus alba
CTCCTGATCTACGGATTACGCAAATCCTATGCGCTGCAATTTTTTTAAAAGAGACTGAGCCGCGTCTTATTTAGTGATGTCTTTTTCTTCGACTGCCAGCTTTCTAATTTTCATGGTAGTTCAACGTACAACGGCAGCCATCAATTTTCGGTTGCCGTCATATTGTGATTGAACAACTGTTCTCTCGCTAGCGTAATTCCGAGATCTCTCGAGCAGACCGAGAGGTATAGCCCTAATGTTTTAATATGGTGTTGTATGATGCCACAGTCCTCTTCAATAAACCTCTTAAAATCTAATCATTCCACATTCTTGTTACTTCTTCTAATTCTAATTCCTCGAATTGCATTTTATAGATATCTGGTTTCTTTAATTGGTTCAAAAAATCAAAGCCAAAAGCTGGATCAAAATAATTCATCATCAAAGTCATTACAAGACCATGAGTCCCGATTGCTATTTTCTTCCCTCTGTGCTCTTTTATTATGGGTTTTAGAACTGAGATTGATCTTTTCTGACAATCAGCATTAGACTCTCCGCCCGGCAAGGTATGATTAAGGTCATTAAAACTTTCTCTGATACTAGACATTAACTCTGCATTTTCAATAATATTAGATGCAAAATGACGTTCTCTAAGATCTTCAAATACATTAATATGTAAATTTAAGTGCTCGGCCAATCCCTCAACACTAAGAATTGCTCGAGTATAAGGACTTGATATAATCATGTCAATTCCTTCACCTATAAGTAACTTCGTTGCTTTTTCAATATCAATCTTTCCTTTTGGGGTAAGCCCTCTTGTTCTTTCATTTCCTTCATTGTATGGTGATTCTCCATGCCTAATCATATAGATAATTGTCTTCATACAGGGCTCCTTTAAATGCTTTCATTAAGTATCACACTGTGATTTCACATAACGTTATATTCACAAAGTTTATAAAATTATCCAACTCAGAAAATATTCAAGAAACAGTTTTCCTTTAGCTCAACGCTTATCTAGTACCCCTAATTAGTACCAATTCGGCCAATTAGCATAACCACAAGCTCTATAAGTACGGGACAATAGTTTTTATCCTATAGTAGCCACTCCGTTTATTAATCCCGAAGCTTGAGAAGCCCCAATGCTATATTGCCCAGGCAAAAATGTTGCATATAAAGCTGCCAATACGCCTACAGTATAAATAGCGGTCACAAAACAGTTGATAATCATTAAACGTTTTGGGAGACCACCTGTACGGAGACGCTGAACCATCTCCCACTTCGGCAATCGAAAATGATAGAAAGAATGCTGAATGACGTCAACTCGGAGTGCGTTTTGAATCAATTTCGGGACTGATCCGGCTTTCTCCAGATGTGCTACCATACGTCCAGATAATGCTACAAAAGTAGGAAATAATGCAATTGCAAGTAGAGTACCAAGGGAAGCAGCAGATAATATAATCCTAAAATTCCCAACAAGGTTAAACTCTAAATGCTTTTTAGCAAAATCAACGACTTTTCCGGTCATCGTTCCCTGAGCAATATTTGACGTTCTTGAAATAAGAACAATCATACCCGTTAAAGAAAGTGCAATTGCTAACTTTCCTGATCGAATTTCCGCCATTCTCACAGCGTATGAGAGTGTTTCAGCTGAATGGATAATCAACGTAAGTAACGATATTAAAATGATACGCTCAGTCATTGAGAACAGGAACAGCCTCCAGTTTGTTGCTTTTTTTATAAATCTCTCTCAACATTAACTTCCCTTACATATAATAACTTAGCTATTTCTTCCAAAAAAGAGAAACTCGCTTAATATTTTTTTCTTATTTTGATCTTAACGCCAACAATGTTATCTAGGGTCTTGTATTATGAGGTCTCCGCATCTTTTTATTAGATCTTAAACTTCGATAAAAAAAGCAGGATACCGTGGCACCTGCTCATTGATAGTCTTATTAAACAAACTTCTTTCGTTAGCTCAACAATTGATTTCTACATATTGCTTACCTTAACTTCTTGAACAAGATAAGGTAAGACATTATGTTGATTGAGCTTCTCAATCGTGGGTTCAATCCAATAAAACTCAAGATGCGATTCCAGGGAAACTTACGGACGGAAGGGTTCTGGTTAATTCGTAGCTGTGAAAGTTGAGTTAATAACTAAAATGGAGCCACACATGTTTCGCGGGCTCCGTTTCTATTTGCATGCTTTAGGATTTCTTAACTTCTGTAACGCCCTTCTGAAGAACATTCAGCAGAAACTTAATCGTTTCGGCACGAGTTAAAGTGTCCCCGCCTTGATAACCTTCAATGGTAGCGGACGTCTTCCCATCGGAATAGTGCCTATTTAGCAGATACGCAATCGCATCGTCGCCTGTAAGAGACTGGCCATCGATCGCTGCAATAATCTCTGCTACGCGAGTTCTCGTAAGTTTGGTTTCTCTCGCTGACTGATTGGAATACCCCAAGAGCGGGAGATTATACTTCTTACTAATGACATATAAACCGTCAGCCCAATGGTTATTTTGTTGCAAATCAAGACCTGTTTTGTCCGTTTTCAAGGCCCGAAGCGCGAATGCAATAAACTCGGCTTCTGTTACGTCACGGTTGGGCTGGAATGTTTTATCCTCATACCCTTGAACCAAATTTTGACTGATCGCCCATGCAATCTCTTTCTCTGCCCAATGACCGCTCAAATCTTTCATTTGTCGGCTGATTGTTTGATAGTCGGACGGAATCTCTGTGCTGCTGATACCGTCTCCGTTTACATCTTGTGCTTGCTTCAAGTTAGGATTCGCAGGATCAATGGCAGATAGACTGACCGTCGTTGAGGCGCCTCGATAGGTAATTGTGATGGTTACATTGCTTACTGCCCCAGATGCTGTCACAGTCCCATTTTGCACCGAGATATGACTGTCTGAAGATTGATATTGAGCTTGAGACGTTACCTCTTGATTGCCGTTCACATCCGATACCGCCCAAACACGAAGCGACTGAGACTTCCCTACCTGTAAACTCAACTTTGAAGGAGATGCTGTCAGCGAACTGAGCGTTTCGGATCTCGTTGTAAATGTCCATTCTTTCTGGATCGTAGTGCCGCCCGTCAAACTGCCTTCAAAATGTACCGTATACGTTGTACTCGGGTTAAGAGGTGTTTTGGGCGTGAGTACGACGATGCCTTTCGACGAATTCGAAGCGTCTGTTTTGTAGTAGTCAGTGTTGTTGCCGGAACTATCTGTAATGGTAGCTGAACTGAAATTGACGTTTTTGAATTCAGTAGCGGATATTGTAATCGGATAGCCTACTAGAGCGCCTTCTTTTCCAAAAGGGGCTAGAGGATTCGGTGTCTCTGCTGCATACCAGCTTGTCGGTACATTCGTTTGTCCGGAATAAGGGTAGTAGTATGCCGTCGGGGTGTTTGAACTAGCCTTATAACCAATATTAGAAACTGTTATTTTCGGCGCACTTGAGGCTATTCCAATTCCGAACTCAATCGCAGTAGGGTCAAGCATAAGACTTCTATGATAGGGAGCATCGATAAGACCTTGAATTCCACTATTATTCGTGTTATCAACATAGTTTACGACTTCGCCATACCCTGAGATTTTATAACCCACATAGGTCAGACGATCAGCAATACTTTGACCTGTAAACCCCACTTCACCTGGGAGTTCAACGTGCCCTCTAGATGATGCGGCTTGTGAGGAGCCTGTGCCATGCAGATAGTTCGCATGATTCTATGCTGCTCTTGTCAGTAATTGATTTTCAGTTAGCGGAGATGAACCCATGGCCGTCCGTATATTGTTCCAAAGCATATAACCGCTCGACCGCTGTGGAATCGCCTGCGGGTCATCTGTTCCGGAAACGACAGCGGCATTCACAACATTCACCGTAGACATCGCTGTGACTGAGCCAAAGGAAGCTGAAATGATCGCGGATCCAGATTTCAACGCTTTGATACCGCTTTTGTCGACTTGAACAATATCCGGTGCGCTGGACGAATACGTGACTCTTGAACTGTAGTCGAGGTCGTCGCCAAAATAAGCTTGTCCAGTCAATGTAAAGGACCTTTTTTCCCCCTGATTTAGCGCGTATTGATACGAATCGAATTTAAGGTGATAAGGAGGATTGACTTGGACGTTTAACGTCTTCGTCACCCCGCCGTAGGTGGCAGTCAGCACAGTTGTGCCTAAACTCAAGGTGGAAAAAACGCCTTGTGAACTTACCGAGCCTATCCCAGTATTTGAGGATGAAAAGATTGGATTGGGAGCGACGGATGACGTATTGTCACTAAGCATAATCCTCATTCGAAGATTAACTTCCTGACCTAACGTTAGGGTGGTTATCGTTCGCTCTTGATTGTCAGTTATATACGACTCGACGACACTCACGGCGTTTACTGCGGGCATAAGCATAAGGGATAAGACCATGAACAACAGCATGATTTTCAATTTGGATTGCATACATGTTCTCCTCTTCCATCTGATATATTCCTATTCAGCTTACCACATTCTTCTTTTTTCGACAAAAATTTTGGGAATAATAAAAGTAATCGAAGACGCAAAAAAAGAAGCCCCAGGAAGAGAAACTTTAACAAGAAGAAAACATAGCAAATTGCACTAGGCTCTTTTTCTTGCTGAAAATTCCGTCCATAGGACTTCTAACTTGCGGATAATTTAGTAATACACTATCACGCAGGAACGCTTATATTAAATATAACGCCGAAAATGGTCGCGCCGACATTCTTTAATTTGTTGGCGCGGCCGCAGCGCTACGTTATACAAATCGCCTACCATGTTATCTCAAAACGTAGGATATCTTCTTGCGCCAGTTCATTCCCAATCAGCACCTCCATCAGTTCAAGCGGAGTAACCGCTTTGATGCCATGCTTGACGCCGGCAGGAATTTGTAAAACATCCCCTGGAAGAAGTGTGTGCCGTTTATCATCCATGAAAATTTCAGCGGTGCCTGACGCAATCGTTACGATTTCTTGCCGGTGGAGATGCTGATGATAACTCGTACAGTTCCCTTGCGAGAGTTGTACTTTCTTGACCATGACTTCAAACCCGAATTCATTTTCCCAATGATTCAGGACCTCATACGTACCCCACCTTTTCTCTCCATACCTTGGGAATAGGGCTCCCTGTGGGAGCCTTTCCTTGATTAAATTGGCTTTCTCCTTGTGAGCGATCAAGATGCCGTCGGAACTTGCCGCCACGATCATATCTGAAATGCCAATAACTTCAATAGGGTAGGGAAGCTCGTTAATGAGATGGGTGTTGGCAGAATCATCTGATATTCGGCCTGATCCAATAACGTTATCCTCAAAATGCTCGGTAAGCGCACTCCAGCTCCCCAAATCATTCCATAAGCCATCATACCCAATAACAATTACAGGCTGCGTATGCTCGACGATTTCTCGATCAAAGCTTGTATTGGCAAGTTGTACGTATTGATCAAGCCATGATGCCACTTTGACAGGGTGCCCTTTATCCTTCAAACAGGACAGCATGAATCTCAAAGGGAATGCAAACACACCGCAGTTCCATAAAGCTTGGTCCTCCATTAAACGACTAGCGGTTTGCTCATCAGGCTTTTCGATGAATTGACGGACGAAAGCGTAATCCTCATTTTCCTTGGGCAGAACGGGAACAATATAACCGAACTGATCAGACGGCCCAGCAGGCTTCGTTCCGAGGAGCGCAAGCTCCGCTTTCGATTCTGAAAGGACATCGGTAAAGCGATGAAGCAGCCGGAAAAAGGCGGTATCTACATAAGTATCCACAGGGAGTATACAAATGGTTTCATTTGGATCCACTTGCATCCTCTCATGGAGATAACTGGCAGCTAAAGCGACGGCTGTGAAAGTTCCTCTTTTATAAGGTTCGGAGATGATCGGGATGTGTTCGCCGACATAGCTGCGTGTGATTTCAACTTGGCTGTGATGAGTGACAATACAGGTAGAGTGAAGCAGCCCGACTTCATCTAATTGTCGACATATTCGTTGAATCATCGCTTCTCTGCCGCCACTCGGGGATTTCAACAGCTTAAGAAACACCTTGGAGCGAATTTCATTGGATAAGGGCCATAGCCTTTTTCCCGATCCCCCGCACAATAGTACAATACGCAAGCCTAATACTCCTTTCTTGGAGAACGTCACCCAGACCCTTTCTTCTTCGCAAGAATAACTTTTTCAATCGCCTGCTTCATACGCATTCCTGCACGATCCCACGATAAATGCGTCATATCTCTTCTGCCTTGGCGTCCCTTCTGTTTGCACAGTTCGGGCTGCTCATACGCTTTCCTCATGATCTTCCTCAAGCTATGCAAATCCGGTTCCGCCCACTGCTGCCCCTTCTGCGCAAACAGATTGCTGAACTTTCGGGAGATGGCATGCTGACTGTTCATGCTTACGGAAGGGTTCTTTAATTTATATGGAATCAGGAATGAATTTTTGGTCGTAAGAAAATCCATTTGTCCGCCCCAGCCTGTTGCAATAACCGGTATGCCGCTTGCCAGCGATTCTAAAAATGGCAGTCCTACGCCTTCGCCACGCGTGGGAAGAACGAAGGCATCCCCAAGCGTATACAACCCTTTTAGCTGGCTTTCGCTGAGTCGGCGGCCGATGATGACAACGGGGGCAGTATCCTTGCCAATGCCGAGTCTTTTTTTGTATTGAGAGATTTTTTGCCTAATCCATTTCTCATTCTCATAAGCTGCGTATCCGTTTGTTTTAATGACGAGAATAACGTTATCTTTAGAGGAAAATTCTTCCCAATATGCTCTTAACAAGCCTTCCGGGTTTTTGCGATGCTGGAAGCCGAATACAGATACGAAAGTAAATTTGCCAGCGGCATTTGGCATATGCAGCTTCTTATTGTTTGGATGAAACTCCTTGGTGTTGACCCCATGAGGAGCAATGAAGATAGGGACTGTTACACCACTATTTCTCAGTGCCTTTTTATTATGCTGAGAGGGTACACAAATCGCATCAAATTTGTTCATGTTGGCAAGCCAGCCCTTGGGCGTCTTACTTGTTTCCCAAACGGTATTTAAAATAACGGGATCGTAAACACTCCGTTCCTTTGTCATGTGAATGCGGCTCGGAAGATAGTGATAAATAAGCACCTTTTTCCCACTGACCGGACTTCGGCCATGATTCGAAGCACCTATGCGGATGGTTACACCTTGCCGCTTTAGCGCACGAGCATACGCTTTACTTGCGCGCCCAAGACCGGTTGCGTTGTGGATAGGTCCTTTCCAGACCACATGATAGGGTTTCATCTAGCTATCACCTTGACGGATTTATGATAGTCTTTGCGTTTGTGAAGAGAGATGGACCTGTATGTCTTCGCCAGGGAAGACATCTTTGACTGTGAAATCTGGGAATTGCTCCAATTCAAGCTCTTATTTCTTGCAGGTTTCAAGATCATCCTGTCAGGCGACGACGAATACAGGAAATTGCCATACGTTTCAAATTCAGAGAAAGCAAACTGTTTGGTTCTATTCATGCTCCTCATAATCGCTGAGTACCAATTTCTGTTATGTTTGGTCTCAATCGTTTGTTTCAGCTGCTTTACCTTTGATTTTTCGAGCAGCATATAATGGGTAACGAAGGATAAGCGAGCCTTGCGGTCTTTGCCCATCAATTTTTTATACGTATTGAAATATTCGCCTTGACTCCAGTTCCTGCAATAAAATACAGTTTTGTTGCCTACTTTGAAGACGTGTGGACGAATGAGCACTGTATCTGCATCAATGACCATATAATATTCTGAAGAGCATAGCGTATCACCGCTCAGCTTAAGCAACTGCTGGTAGAGCCACCCGGACCGATTCCACGTCTTGGATTGATAATGGATGTCCTTCTTCGTTATAGGGAGAACGGTATCTTCATGAACGAACCTGCATCCTTTTTTCGAGCAAAGATCAAGAATTCTTTGCTTCTTAGGAGCCACAATGATGATTTCCTTAATAGGGTGCTTCACATATTTCCTCACGGCATCAATGACAAGGGGAAGTGTCCCCAGATCCTTCTCAATCGCCGGGATTAGCACATCAATTGGTGTTCTGCTGCCAGACTCCGCTTTTATTTGCATGGACATTTGCTCATCTCCATTAATGTAAGGTATGGAATAGTATATGTCAGGCGAATGAAAGGGAATGGGTTTAATGCGTATGAAAAATGTACAAAAGAGGGAGGGGGTCTGAGCAAGTGGGGCGAGGCTGTTCTAATAGGTTAAAAAGACCGTGAGGAAAGCCCCTTTTTTGTGGCATATGCAAATTCATGTGGTCACTCGGAAATTAATAGACTTTTAGCAGCCGATTATTTGTTCTCACGGTTCCAATCTCCTTGTTACTCACTTCAGTTTGCACTGAGCCAGGTCGCCTGTGCCTTAATAGTATCCCTTTAACTCAATAAATAGGTGAATAAATTTTATCTGTATCAGTGTCTATTACAAAATCAACCTCAACATCGCTATCACTCGTGATCCGTTCAAAGTTGTGAAGCCTACAAAATACATTAGCAATATCACTTATTTCATATGTTATTTCTTTGGCTTTAAGATACTTTTCCTTTAATTGTTGTTTAGAACACTTTTTACCCGTTAGTAAAACATTCAATGTATAACCGTCAATTTCTATTATCATTATCTTCACTCCTGGTCGCTAATCAGTCATATAGCTTAGAATTTGTTAGCTGAATGCCTAAAAGTATATATTTTGGTCTTGTCGGCAATCGGACTATATTCTTGTCACTCGACAACTTTGACTAACTTTAGGGATAGCCTCGTTATGTAATAAAGGTTGCCGATGTTCTCGGCAACCTCAACAGGCAAAAAAACTCAAGCGCAAATCGTGTGAACCAATTTCCGCCTATGCTCATTTTTCTCTGAACAGCCAGAAGCTGTCCCCGGAATCGGTATTCATAATCAAGCTGTCGGTCGATGTTCGGGACATTGAGTTGTAAGCCCAGAACCGGTTAGCGCTTCCTGGAGCAAAAAACGAACGGGTCGACTCTGGAATCGTCAACAGACCGCTTCGCGCTGCAGCCTCGGGACGAATCCGATTTAACGTAAAGAACCCGTTGCCGCGGGCATGGCCGGGAGCATTATAAAATTGCAGCATATCTAACGGCTTATCATGAACCTTCATCGTCACTTCCTTAAAGATCACATAAAGCCCATCCGGCCCCCGTTTCAACCACGGCTCTCTGTCACCAAGCAGGAAATCTGCGTATAGGCTTCGCGGCGCCCCTTCTTGTTCCGGGGGCACATCGACTATGATCATCCGGTGCATCGTCAGCTCCGCCAGATCCCCTGCAGCGACAGGCTTATCGACAACATTAGCAAAGCTCGTATACGGAATCAGCTCATCATCAAACGTCACATGTATATAACGATTCTCATAATACAGCTTGACATCGTCTGTGGACATCTGCTTCGGGTGCTCCGGTCCGAGATACATCGAATCCCCCCGTTGCAGGCCTTCGAGTACCGCCTCCCGAATCGTCATGTTCAGATCACGCAGCTTTACAAATCTCGTCGGCTTCGTCTCATCATGAAAATTATAATAAATTCCTGTATCCGGCAGCTTCGCCAGCGGCTCCAGACCAGCAAAATCCATCTTGCTGCTCAAACCGATCCCGATCAACTTGATATACTTCGGGATGGCTCTCCCCTCCTCACTATTGGGTACCTTCAAGTAACGGTAGGGCGTCAAGCTTGTCGCATTCGTTCCCGTCAAGCCTACCTCGCGCAATTCATTCAGCCCAAGATAGTCCTCCGCGCGGGTGCCTTCCACCCGCTCATATCGCAGCAGAATCGCAGCCAACTCCGCTCTGCTGGCCGTCTCGTTTGGACGCAAGCTTCCATCCTCGAAGCCGTTAACCAGCCCAGCCCCTCTGGCGAGTGCCAAATAAGGAATCTGCTCCGGCGTGAAGCCGCCCCGGTAGCTTTCCGGTGAAGGCAGCAGCGTATGGGCAGTGTCGACGAGCGCTTGCCGGAAACCGGTGTCTGCCTGCGCCAGCCCAGTAGCCATCCATTTCATAAGCTCGAATCGTGTGACCGGAACGTCCGGCTGGAAGCCTTGATCGTAATCTGCTGGGGAGATGAAGCCAAGCCGAATCAGCTTGTCCACCTCAGCGCGGCTCCAGTGGCTATCTACACCGGCTATGGAAGCGCCCGGTTGGCTCGTCTCCTTCAACCGCGTGACACGGCTGAGCATACTAGCCGCCTCAGCGCGCGTTACAGCATGATCAGGACGGAAGGTTCCGTCAGCGTAGCCTTGCACCAGTTTCTGTGTCACAGCCGTCTGAACAACCTCTGCCGACCAGTGTCCTTTTAAATCTGTAAAGCCGCTGGCTTGCGCAGAGGCTGGCTGGCTCAGAATGGAAATACCCAGCAGCAGCACAAGATTGAGCGTCCATATTTGTTGCTTATTCATTTTTCCTACTCCCTTCCAAATTCACGACAAACACTATTCTACCAAAGATTGGAGTACTTTTTCATCTTTCAGGTTAAACTCGTATTAAAACTTCGCATTATAGCTCCAACCTTGCTGATAGATTCTTGTGTTATTGACTTACCAACTGGCTGCCCAATTATACTTATTTCTACAAAATCCTAATTTCGCTTACAAAGCCCCAATCTCCACAATTCTGTTTTCCAACCGGGAACATTCTGTAGAAAATCCGATTAGATGCCCATATACGGATTTCTCTAAAGAAGTGCTTGATATCGAAGGCTTTTCCCCTCGCAGCACACGCACGAAATCATTCACAAGCAGTAAATCTCCCCCGCCGTGACTGTCATTGGTTACATTTACGGTTACGCGCTCCTCTGTGTATTCATGCCCAGAACGGGCATCGGGGTGTCTGACTACAAATGAACCATCTTCCAAAGTTCCCTGAATCTCTCCCTTCGTCCCAACGATGAATAACGTTCTACATGGTTTGGAAGTCCCCCCGATCATATTGTGCGTAGCCGTTGAGCCATTCTCGAATTCCACGATAACGGATTGGCGATCGACGACATCGTTGTCGCAATGCCAGACGCATCGGCCATACGGACTGCTTGTGCGCAGGATATGTTGGTCTTATTTCGCCCGTCATCCAACTAATAATATCCAAGTCATGGCAGCATTTCGCCATAAGCATAGATGATTTGCATGTTTCTTTGGAGTTCCACTTCCCTCTAATAAAGGAAGCCGCCATATGATGATAACTAACATGTTCCGCCGTTTGAATATTGACGACTTCTCCGATGACGCCAAAGCTGGCTTATAATTATAATAAAACCTCCTATCAGAGCAATTATTTCTAGTTTGCTACTAATAGAAGGTTTTAGACTTATTAATTCAACTCTCGTTCCCAGTTACTTCAAAAGATTTTGGTAATTAGGGAGGAAATCATCCTTATTGGGTCCTCTAAGATGTTCAAAATTTTTAAGCTCAACTCCAGCCAGTGAGATCCGATATGTAAGTTCATCTTCGCCGACAGGTATATGAGGACCGACTATGGGTTGAGCATCAATTGTGATTAAAAAATCAAAACCACGGAAAGCAGCTACCCTTTCAAGACTTTTCACATTTACATAACCTGGATGAATAACTGGTGGTACTGTAATTACATCTGCGTATACCTCAGCAAGCTTCTCTTGTATATGCGGAAGTAGACTTATGACAAGCATATCTTGTAATTGCAGTTCCTTTGAGTCCTCAAGTGGCTTATTGCCAGCTGGATTTGAAGTTTGCTCTGAAAGAGCCTTTTCAGCAACATAGTGAACATCTATTTTATGTTTGTTATCCGTCTCAGGAGAGGCTTGTGTGTATTTTACAAGAGCACCACTGCTCTCAGCGAATAAACGAAGAGGCACATATGCCTTGTTATTATAGTTAAGCACCTCTTCACCTTCTTGCAGTTGTACTTCTTTGGAGAATCCGTTAGCTAGAAAAAAAGTAACTTTACTTGGAAAGCTTGTTGTTTCAATCACACTCGAAGCAAATACAGAAGTTGTTGCCATTAAGAAGGCACCACACAACACACCTGCAATAAAATGTTTCTTCAATTCGTCCACTCCTCTTCAAATGTAAATTCTATTCATTTGACGAAGCGAATGTACTTTTTGATGCAAACACGTTATATATTAAATATCGCCACCATACATGTAATTCAAAGGAAAGGTAAGTTGCGTTATTCTGCCCGTTCGTATTTGACACAAACCGACAATGGCTGAATTCCTTAAAAGATTCGTTTCTTATAGCTTTTCCATGAAAGCTAACAAATGTTCTTTCACCTGTGCTTTTTCTTCCTGAGTCATATTGTTTAATTGTAAATTCTTTGCATGATCAGGGGTAATAAGGATTGTGGAGGGTTCTTGAATTGTTTCTTTAAGGGTATTTCCTTTTTCAGTGAGCAACAGCTTAGATTTGTTTGAATAGGAATGAATTATTTCTGTTTGTAAATAATTACCTTTCATATCATAAAGATCCTTGTTCAGCATATTTAGATTAGATTACTATTATACCATATTATGGGTAATTTTAGTTATTGAAACTCGTTGTTCAACGGCAGCCGATCGTTTGTCAGCTGCCGCCAAGTAATGATTAAACTATAGTTCTCCGTTAGAACTTAATCTCATTTGCCCTTGATGACATTATTATCAATTAAAAATTCATCCGACATACTCTTTTGAAGAAAGTCGATTTACTACCCCCCAATTCCATTATGACTAAGCAGAGGCCCAGCTTTTTTTAAAAAATTGTTTTCTGGGTCTTCTTTAATTTGCCGTTTTTTAAGAACCAGAGCTTTTTAATTTTCATGGAAGTTGAATGACGGTTTGCAACTTATCATTTAACATACTTTTGAAAGATGGGCTTCGCTTTGGCGACCACTAGACCGCTACCTCCACGTCCTTTCACATCTTCAACCATCATCGAAATCAATAATCGAGGCTTTTCTGTATTAAACCCCACAAACCAGCCGTTTTCTTGGCCATCTTCACCCTTTTTCAACTTCAGCTCAGCAGTTCCGGTTTTACCGGCAATGGGCACATTCGGCAAATAAGTACCGTGACCGAATCCCTTCGGATTTTGAACAACTTCAAGTAAATCCTTCTGAATCAAATCTGCATTTTCTGGGCTGGTCACCGCTTCTCTCCAGACGTTGCCCTTCTTATCTTGTTCACTCAAAGCTGGATAAAGAAGATTCCCCTTATTAACAAAAGGGATATAAGAAAGCGCCACATGAAGTGGTGTCATCAGGACTTCGCCTTGACCATAGGCGGAATCGGCTAATTGTACATCACTCTTGATTCCGCTATTCGATAATGTGGCTACATCTACTGGATAGGCGATCGGGAGTTTCTCCCCAAACCCAAATTTTTGAGCTTCACGCTCAAACTTTTCTTTTCCCATATCCAAAGCTTCCTGTGCAAAGAAAATATTATCTGAGTTAACTAATGCATCTCTCATACTCTCATCAGAAACATCACGGACTCGTGTCACATAATAATTCCCCCACGAAGCATCTTTCGTCCAGCGTAGGCCTTCAATATGTCTTACACGCTGTGGCACCGTTACCTTTGTGTTTAGTCCAGCTGCAGCTGTCACCGATTTAAAAACGGAGCCTGGAGCATATAGCTTCGTAAATCGGTTCAGCAGCGGCTTCTTTGGATCATCATTCCACTGTTTCCATTGCTTATCAGATACACCGCTAATAAACGTATTCGGATTATAGGCAGGGCTGCTAACCAAGGATAAAATCTCCCCGGTAGAGGGATTGAGGGCAACAGCCGCACCAGCGTCATGATTCATCTGTTCGTATATGGAAAGTTGCAAATCAGCATCAATTGTTAATCGGATGTCCTGTCCAGGAACCGCTTCACGTTCAGCCAGCGTGCGCTTTATTTTACCAGTGGCATCCGCAATGTCAATGCGTCCGCCATCTTTTCCCTTTAGCTGTTCCTCATAAATTTGCTCCAATCCGGCTTTTCCAAGTAAATCGCCCGTCACATACCCTTTTACCTTAAGCTTGCTGAGCTCTTCCGCATTAATTTGTTGGATATAGCCCGTTAATTGAGCCGCAGCTTCCCCAAGCGGATATACACGCATCTTCTGCTCCTGGGAACTAACGCCCGGCAAACTCTCCAGACCTTGTAAGAGCTGAACATCTGGCCGACCAAGAGGCACAAAATAGCCCGTTTTGATCCATGATGCGCTAAGTTTCTTGTTGATGTCTTCCAGACTTAAGTTCAAGGCTTCACTTAGTCGGATTTTCGTTTTCTCTGCATCCGGACCTAGTTGATCTGGAACCACTCCTAGCATAAGTACTTTTCCGTTAATGGCCAGACCTTGACCTTTACGATCTATAAGATTCCCGCGAACCGCTTTGAAGGATTGAGCTAACACTTTATCTCCATCCTTCATGTCAGGGAAAATAAGCGACGGATTCCACTGCACTCCCCATGGATGCTCTTTTTGACTCTTATCATGGACAAGAAAAACCTGTTGAGTGAAGGAAATGGGGCCAGCCTGAGTGTCCATACTGGATTGAAACGTAAATGAGTCTGGTGCGCTCCCCTTTGTACTTTCCGAAAATTGTTTATTAAGGAGAGTTACCTTGAGATTAGTAGCCCCGATCCCCGAATAAATATCACGGTACCGCTTAACAAACGTTTCCTTTCCAATTTTCTGCTTGGCATCCTCTGACAAAATGTCATACATATCTTCAAATCTCAACTCATTCCAAGCTTGTAAATATGCCTGAAAGCGCTCCTCCGGAAGCTCCTCCTGCTTACATCCTGTTAAAAAAACGAAAACACATAATACGCCAACTATCCAAAGTTTCATGAAGACTTTCCTTTCTAAAGGCCTTTTAATTATGAATAGATAAGTAAACATTCAAAATAATCAAGAATTCTTTCTATATGGTCTATAAGCTTCATCCGATTATGTTAACTTACTACCCTTTGTTCGACGTAATAATGAAAAGACGAGTTCATTTCTATAAGGTGTTCTACCTTTACAACAAGACCATCTTCTTTTGCCGAAAATTTCATAATAAAGGGTATCATATTATTATTCAACTAACCTCCCCGTTACTCAATAACAAAAGAGGAGCTGCTGCGAAGCAAGCCCCTCAACTTATGGCCAAGTTATTCCTCCTAATTCCCAAAAGTCCTTCTTTTGTATACTGCCCAATAGCTTAATAGCAAATGGAGCAGCTGCCGCGGCAATCTGCTCCAGGTTTGTTTGAACTAACGTTCACCGTTTGCTTAATGACTATTTTTTTCAACGCTTGGATTCTAATAACGCCATTTTGTTTGCCAACATCTTTGAGAGAAGGTTTTGAAACTGGTTCTACGACGAATGCAAGGTTAGCTGACAACTATGAACGGGTAGTGATTTTATCTCCAATGCCAAAGGGTTTCGGTTCGATTCTGGGAGCTGCGGAGGATGCTGCAGCAATGAGCGTGAATGCAAATGTAGTTCTTGTCACACCTGATGAGCAAAGCATCAAAGCCATCGGACCCAATCCGTATGATCCAACAATCTGCAGTGCTGTTGCAATCGCCGGACGAGCGCAAAGCAAACAAATCGTTGACGCCATTCTTTCCATTTGGTAACGCAAAGTACCATTCTTTAATGGCGATCGAAATCTGCCCGTTAGTCATCCATTGAAAAATGTCACTAGGCTTATTTGCCGATTTCATGCTCATGCCTGCTATTATAAACTTTTCAAACTTGCGGATTACCGGTTACGCTCAATTTTTTCCATAGACTTGTGATTCAAATAAATCCTGTTGGGTCGAAGAAAATGACGGCTTATTGATGTTATTTAGCGGCAATAACGCCGACGATATTTCACAAGTTATTAACCCAAAAAATGGATGTACCCTCGGATTTGCCATTAGTCCTGATTCTTACCATGCTGTGAGTAGAATTTATGATGGAGAGAGATATCCCTTAGTCTATTCTTTTCATGCTGCTTAGTTATTGCAGACATAAAATGACCAGTACAAGTTAATACTTGTCTGGTCATTTTTTATCTTTCCTAATCTACAATCCCCATTCACCTACGTTTACCACAGCCTCCACTTCGGCTTTCCCACATCAATATAAATGCTTTCCAATCAATCTAATTCAGCTCGTGAAAATAGGTCTTTTATTAATGAGTCATCTTCACATGCTTCCTTAAAGGCTATTGCAAAACTAAGTATTGCTTCTCTATTGTCTGAATAAGCAGCGAACATATCGGCTTCAGGGTCAAATCGCACGATATCAACTAAATGTGGCATTTTTTCTTCAAGAAACACGGCTGCTAATGAACCCCAATCATAGCCATTGCCCTCAAATCCTTCTTCGGCTCGTGTTTGAAAAATTTCATACTTATATTTGCCAGCACTTAAAATCATTGATATGCTTCCATTATTATGCGAAACTAGCCCAAATGGGTTTATTTTTTCATTAACTTCTAACAAACCCTCATCCTGTTCAAAGTTAACTATATGAATGGTTTCATTTCCTGCACTACCAGAGGCGTTGCGGCTCATTTCTAAAAACCTCCTGCCATGTTTATCTTCAGGGTCTAGTGCTACAGCTTGTTCAAAAGCAACTATCGCTTCCTTATACCGTTTAAGGTAATAATAAGCATATCCTAAACGGTAATGCCAAAGAGGGTCTCGCTCGCCTTGCTTTTGCACAGATAAAAAATATTTGATAGCTTCATTATAATTTTCTTGATTATTCAATGCTCTTGCCAAATGGCAAACTAAGTCATAGTCCCTGTCTGCTTCGGGTATTTCTATAATTTTATTAATGATTTTCTTATGCTGGTTCTTGTTATGCCAAAGAGTGAGCTGTTTCAATAGATCCTTATCCATCCTTGTATTCTCTCCTCTAACTTTAATTAAAATCAGGAATCATGAAACGTAGTGGAACACCTACGTTAAACGACTGTACATGCCGTAACCATCGGGAGGGCATGTCGCTGGCTTATCCGTACTAGAACGTGCCCCAGCAGCTGCCGCGGCAATCTGCTCCCTATTTATTTCTAAAATTGCACTAACCCAAAAACGATAAATCTTTTATAAACCAAGCGTCCGTAGCATTATGCTCTGAACCATCTAGTGCTCTTTCAAGTTGTTGGAAACCTAATTTGATGTAAAGGAGATTTGCTGCTTGAAGTTTCTTCAATGTTTCTAAGTAACAGTGTGTATAGTGTTCCTTGGCGAAGTCGAGTGCTACTTTCATAAGATCCTTCGACAGACCCATACCTTGAGCTTCGGGTGTAATGTATAGCTTTTGCAGCTCGCAAATTCCCGGTTCCTGCCCAAATGGTGCAATCCCCACACCGCCAACCACTTCATTTTGTTCATTCACTGCAACCCAATACTTTGAATTTGATTGTTCCTTGTAAAATTGTGCCAAACTGCTCAGTTGAGGGTCAAAATATGCTGTTCCCGGAATGTTTAGGTTAAATGATTCTAATGAGCGTTTAATAATTCGCTCTATTGTTTGATTGTCCTGTTCTTCAATTTCACGTATTTGCATGGTTTCATTCCCCCACTATCAAAATAATTATAATTTATTAACTCTAATATTATTCACAAAATTATTCAACCTATTCTAGTATACTGCCCATCCCTCGGAGTAAAGGGCTGATGCGGCAGCCCTTCATCAGATGTTCAATTATCGTTTAACTTTAGTAGTTCATGTATTACACTCTCAATATAGGTGGTTCATAGTTTGTAAAGAGATACTCTGTCGCTACATTTCGAGATTTACTCCAAATCTACGACACCTCCAGTATGAGAATTGTTTACCGTATGAAAAACTCTATCTTTTATCCTTTATGAAAGCAAATAAATAGAAATCGTGTGAAGATCATTTTTTAAGGGCCCGTCCCTGATTTATCGAAAATCCATCCTAATTTTGTTTGTTTAACATAAATATAACTCGAACTTAGATCACTAGCATAGAATAAGGATCCTTCGGATCCCCTTTTTCCTTGATTTTTTAATTCAGTTGTAACAGCAAGTAATGGATGTCCAGTAAGTAAGATGTGTTTTCTTACTTCAATATTTGCTGAAGGAGAAGGAAAAAAGCAAAATAGTATAACTAGTCCTAAAATTGTTATGAAAATTACTCGCCCTTTTTTGCTCACTATTATCAACTCCATGTTTAAGTATTTAAAAAACGATCACCTAGAGGAAACCATTTAATGTCTATTAACATAGGGAGTGGTTTCAATAGCCGCTTTAATTCGTCGCATGCAATCCAAATGGTAAAGTTCCTCTCGATTATGGAAACTGAACATGCCCCGTAAGTATTTAACTCTCAAGAATGGTTCTGCAATTAAATCATTCATTTTTCCCTCACACGCTTCAATAATGTCATCTACCTGCGATTTCAAGTAGTTAGTAATCTCGTCAACCGACGGTGGTGCTTCAGACCAATTGCTTGGTCTGGTTCCTTTAGGGAACAGTCGATAATAGTTGCTCGGCATACGAGTTGACTCATTGATCTTAGGGAATATTCCATAGTCCCAGGCAACAAGAATGTGTCCCAAATTCCACCGAATACTGTTACTAAAGCCTAATGGGACAATATCAAGAATATCTGGTGTAGCGGATTCTACTAACGATATTGTTTGTTGACGCAATTCACGAAATTGTATAAATGCCTTGTTTTCTTTCACTCGGTTCCCCCCCAATCAAACTAATAATTTGTATTTCGATATTAATGATAATTTTCCTTTTTTTTACTTAATGAGTTCCTCCGACATTGTGCTAACCTCGTTACTTTAATAAAAAAAGAGGAGCTGCTGCGAAGCAAGCCCCTCAACTATCGTTCTGCGTTTAGTTGAGTAAGGATAGGAATCAATTTTATTCATCATAGCTTTTTCTTATAACTAAATGGGATACTAGTTCCACTTTATCTAGAAGAAAAATCCAATATACCTTCTGGATACAACGGCTTTTGTTTCAATTGCTCGAAGGTACGCCAAGTTAATTTTATTTCTTCTCGCTCGCTATGATTTAAGGCCTCCTGAATCAGAGCATCATTAATTGAACCCCAATGTAAGATGGTACAATCATGTCTCATTTTGCCGTCATATTCAACAATGCTTTCATTAAGACATGCAAGTGAGCTAATATCTGATTGTAAATCAAACTCCTCAATTAATTCTCTTTTGATAGCCTCTACGGCAGTTTCACCAAATTCAACACTTCCACCAGGAAAGCGATAAAATGATTCTTCTTTATCACATTGAACTAATACTGCTAACCCATCTTTGCGGAGTATTATTGCTTCAGCTCTTAGTATTGGTCGGTTCAAGTAAATCCTCCTTTATACTCTGTAATTCAATTTATTCCATGCTACATTGCGTTATCCTTGCCTAGCGATTTATTCATTGGTTATGACCTTGCTAATTCGCATTATGATCAAAACTATTTTTAATTAAAAATTAGTAGATGTTGTAATTTCATGGATTCGATCTAAAAGCAATCAAAAATAAGTTTAGTGAAGCTAAAAACGAGTGTAACTCAGGACTTGTAAGGTCCTAGAGGGCACTCGTTTCTCATTAATATGTGTCCAATAACTTTATTTCAGAGCGGAATTTGTATTCAAGTTGCATTTGTCTAGGGATAATCTCAACATTGACTACAGATTATGATTGATCTTCGTCAAAAGTTGTTGAAGAACTTGCTGATCGTCTTCGTTGAGATTCTGAACGATCTTCTCTTCTACCCGTTGGAAGGATAGTTCGAAGTCATTGATCAAGGCTAGGCCCTTGGGCAGAACGTAGATGTTCTTCTGCCGTTCGTTATGAGCGGGGATCTTCCGTTCGATATATCCCTTCTTCTCAAGTCCCTGAAGCATGCTTGTGATGCTTGCTCCGCGCACATGGAAACGTTCGGAGAGATCTTTCTGAATAAGGCCTTGCTCCTGATGTTCATGGATGAAGGCTATTAATTTTCCCTGCTGAGAATTCAAGCCCAGTTCTTTAATGCTCTCATCGGCTTGTCTCTTTAATTTAAGTCCGATAAGCTGCAGCATTTCCAGAAACGGGGTGTCGGGGTTGGTATCCATGCTGGACTCCTCCTGTCTAACGATTAAATTTCTAATTGTAAGTAGTAAAACTATATAGGAATGAATGAATAGTGTCAACGGATCAGATAGAAGTCGAACAAAAAAATATTGACTGTTAGAATTCTAAGTATTAATGTTTGAACAAGTGATTTCCCAACTTAATTACACACCAATACACAAGAAATCAGGAGGAATTAGACATGAATTCGTTGAATGGAAAAGTAGCGTTGATTACAGGATCTTCTAGAGGAATTGGACGCGGCATTGCCGAGCGGTTATCGGAATTGGGGGCCAAGGTGGTCATCAATTATTCGAATAGCGCAGAGGATGCGTTAGCTTTGGTGGATACGATCTTGAGCAATGGAAGAAAAGCGTTGGCGGTTCGCGCCGATCTCAGCAGAGTAAATAAGATTGAGGAGATGTTCGCCAAGACGATGGCTGAGTTCGGCCAAGTGGATATTCTGATCAACAATGCGGCGGTGATCACGAACAACCCTCTGTCCGAGGTGACTGAGAGGGAGTTCGAACATCAATTCTCGGTTAACGTCAAAGGGGTCTTCTTTGCTTGTCAGCAAGCATGGAAGCATATGGAGAGCAACGGGAGAATTGTGAATATCTCTACAGCAGGAACGAAACTAACCTTCTCTGATATGAGTGTCTATGCGAGCACCAAGGGTGCGGTTGAACACCTTACTCGTCAGTTAGCCAAGGAATTCGGTTCCAAACAAATTACCGTCAATGCAGTAGCACCTGGCCCGATACAAACAGATCAATTCTTCGTTGGCAAGTCAGAAGAAGAAATAGAGTTCATGGAGGGCATGAACTCCCTTGGCCGCATGGGTACTCCTCTGGATATCGCCAATGCCATTGAATACCTAGTGAGCGATAAAGCCGATTGGATAACCGGTCAGACCATCCATGTTAACGGAGGAATGAATTGAATCATCGAAACCTTATGATGACGTCCTTGCTCGACTGCGGCTTCGTCGGCACTCTGCCGCGCAATGGCTAACGACAGGCTACCTTCTGACGCTCGGCATCCTTATGCCGATGACCGGATTGTTGCTGCAGTGGTTCACCTCCAGGCAGTTGTTCATCAGCTCGCTTGTGAGTTCGATAACCGGCACTTTGATCGCGGCGATGGCGTTCGGTTTCGAGATATTATTGGCAGCCCGTGTTCTGCAGGCAATCGGCATGAGCCTGCTTCTTCCGCTCTTATTCAATATGATCCTTGTCGCTATCCGCCTGAGAAGCGAGGCGCGGCGATGGGCTCGTCATCATGTTCGCGCCTGCCATCGCCCCCTCCTTATCAGGGCTGCTGATTGAATACTTGTCCTGGCGTTACATATTTTGGTTTTCCATGCCGTTACTAGGGATAAGGTCTGTTAATAGGACTGAGGTACTTGGAAAATGTAACGAAGCGTACGAAGCCGCCGATCGATTTGTTGTCTATCGTATTATCCACTCTCGGTTTCGGCTCTGTCGTATTCGGTTTTTCTAAGGCCGGCGAAGCGGAGGCGGGGTGGACAAGCATGGCGGTTACGGTATTCCTTCTCATCGGAATCGTATTCCTTGCGTTGTTCGCGCTTCGGCAACTAACCATACGTCAGCCATTGCTGAACTTAAGCGTCTTCCGGTACCCGATGTTCACAGTGGGGCAATCAATCATTCTGATCGGCATGTTGATTATTGTGTCCAGCATGATTATTTTGCCCATATATTTGCAGAACAGCTTGAAGTTCTCAGCGTTCACGACGGGCCTCCTGCTACTGCCGGGCAGCGCATTGAACGGAATTCTATCCCCTTCGATGGGGCGTTTATTCGATAAGCACGGTCCGAAGCGGCTGGTTATCCCGGGTTTCTTGGTCATTGCGTCAACGTTAGGGTTCTACTGCTGGATAACGGCTTCTTCCTCAGCGGGATGGATCGTCGCCCTTCATATCGGACTGATGGTTGGAATCTCGATGGTGATGATGCCTGCACAGACGAACGTGCTGAACCAGTTGCCGCCTGCTCTGCATCCGCACGGCACAGCCGTCATGAGTACGCTTCAACAGGTGACAGGCGCGATCGGAACGGCCATTGCCGTCAGTCTCCTATCACAAGGAACAGGTGCGCGCTTGCAGGACTCCATGTTGCCGAATTCTCTCGATAGAATGGCCGACGCGATAGCATTCGGCTCCCGGAACGCGTTCTTCTTTTCGCTAATCGTCTCGATTATAGGTTTGATTATCGCCATCTTCATCCGGCGGGTTGTCGTTTGTGATGGCTTCAGCAATGACGTACAATGAATGTAAACCAACCTAGAAACTTTATCAGAAAGGACCGATCACTATGCAACTGAAGCTGATAATTATCACGCTCAGCCTGTAAAAGATCTATTTCTCTTGTCCTTGGTGTCTTTTGCAGGCTGAGCCTCTAACCAAGGGGACGTGATAATTTGAAACCGACACGAAAAAATCGAAACCAAGCATTCGTTCGTCATCAACGAAAGGTAGCAATTGCGCGTAAAAAAAAGATCGCTAAACAAACACACTGGCTTGTAACTAATGAGCGATACGGACGTTTGTCCAAAAACAAAGTGCATTGTTCTTGTCCGCTCTGCAGCGACAAAACTGCTTTAATTGGGTTTCCAAAATCCCAAATTATTCGACTGCAAAGCCAAGCCGAACAATGATGGGATTGTCAAAAGGGAGAGCACTTGTGCTCTCCCTCTTTTGTGTAAAAAGTTCTGGACTACCGCTTCATCCCTATCCTCCCGTCCAACAAACAAAGGCAGCCCATGGCGCGGCTGTCTACATAAAGTGAATTAAATATTCCTTGACAGGTATATACCTAAAAAGGTATATTCAACGCATGAATTCGATCTGGAGAGCAAGAGATTCGACAAGATCAGGGTTATATCGCAGGAAATACAAAAGAAGGAAGTGAAGAGCGTTAGGCTGTAATCCTGTAAGTATAGTCGTTCTCGTAAAACTAATTCTTTTGAACTTAAGGAGGATGAAATGCAATGAAAAAAATTATAATTCCTTACTGGATTTTTACTGTTCTAGTTGTGTTATTTATGGGTGTGGGTGCGGTTACTGATACAATAAAAGCAACTGATGCTGTTAAACTTTTCGAACACTTGGGTTATCCTGATTACCTTCTTCCCTTTCTTGGAATCGCCAAGATAGTTGGAATCATAGCGATCCTTATCCCCGGCTTTCCACGAATCAAGGAATGGGCATACGCAGGGTTGCTTTTTGATTTGACAGGGGCAATGTATTCAACCATCGCTGTAGACGGTTTAACAACTGGATTTGGTTTTCTACTTGGTTATATTATGATCGCAGGATCCTATATTTATTATCATAGAAAATTGAAATCTGGCTTGAGAACCTAACCTTAAAAAAAACCGGTATACGTCATACGCATACCGATTTCTCCACTATCTCTTCAACTCAGGGACAAGGCTTGGAGGAATTTCCCCCTGCAAGCCCTTCACCAAATTATTCGCAGCAAGCATAGCCATATCGAAACGCGTCTGATGAGTAGCCGATCCGATATGCGGCAGGGTTACGACGTTAGGCATTTGCAATAACTTGTTATCCGGATCTACTGGTTCTTGCTGGAAAACATCAAGACCTGCTCCGCGGATGCTTGCTTTCTCCAAAGCTTCAATTAGTGCTTCTTCATCCACAGTTTGCCCACGGGACGCATTGATAAAGATAGCTGTCTTCTTCATAAGGGCTAATTCTTCACGGCCGATGAATTGAGTTGTTTCAGGTGTTAATGGCGTCATGACCACTACAAAATCAGACTCTTGCAACAGCTCCTGCAAGGAGCGGTAGACAACGCCAAGCTTTTGCTCGGCTTCCGTTTTTCTGCTGCGATTGTAGTACACGACATCCATATTGAATCCGAATTTCGCCCGTCTGGCAATCGCTTCCCCGATACGTCCCAAACCAATTATCCCAAGTTTAGCATGATGAACGTCTATACCGAAAATGTGCTCTTCGCTTCCCTTTTTCCATTTGCCAGCTTTTACGTAAGCATCGAGCTCCGGAATTCTTCTCGCTGTGGCCAAGATAAGTCCAAAGACCGTATCCGCCACCGTTTCATCCAATACACCCGGAGTATGAGTCCCCATTACGTCCCTAGCCTGCATTGCCTCTATATCGAAATTATTGTAACCAACCGAGACATTGCTAACAATTTTAAGCTTCGGTGCATGCTCCAACAGTTCCTGATCAATGCTTCCGCCAGATATTAAAAGTCCATCCACATCGGACAGCTCCTCTAAAAGCTGTTGACGAGGAATTTCCTCTTTCCTGTCCCACATCCGATAATCGCAGTGCTGAGCAATGTACGCTTCCACTTCACTTGGAACTTGCTTTGCAAGAAATACTTTTGGCCGCATCTCCAAAACTCCCTTCCAGTCTATGCATGCATCATACCAAAAAATCAATATTCATAGAAGTTCTTTTTGCCGATCATAAACGATGTACCATCTCCAAGTAGAAGGTCAGCCAGCCGCAACCTTGGTTTGTAGCAAACTCTCATAATTTTATTTTTATTAATGCAACTACGCTCAGTTATCCAAATGCTGGAGGAATTCGAGTACACGCTGCAACAGCAGCGTCGTTGCGATTGCGTCATATGACGGCAAACTTCTATCAGCGAACAAGTGCTGATCTCCTCGGTACAAAAAGAGTTCGGCATGATCGGCCGTAGTCACGAGCTCGCGTGCCGCCTCAATGTCGCCCTCATCAACGAAATAGGGATCCGCGTCCATGCCGTGAATCTGCACCGGCAGTTCCGCCGGCCAGGGAGATCCGAACATCGAGGCTGGAACGCAGGAGTAAAACAACAATGCACCACGAGCGCCTTCACGAGTCTGAGCGAGCTTCTGAGCCGCAACCACACCGAGCGAAAACCCCGCGTAGATGATCTCACGTGGAAACTCACTGGCAACACGTATACCTCGCTTGGTTATCTCTTCAAAACCAATCTCATTGACATAGGTCATGCCATCCTCGATCGTGGTAAACAAATGACCGTCGAAAAGGTCAGGAACATGAACAGTGTGACCCGCCCCTCTGAGCTCGTCGGCAAAAGCATTAATACCCTTTGTCAGTCCCAATGCGTGGTGCAACAAAAGAATCACTGCCATTTCTATTCTCCTTCCAAATTGATCCTCATTCGATTTCGCTTCCTTCCTGTCGTTATCCTGCCCGTTAGAAATATTTTTTAAATCCTTTACTAACCAATCCGTCATATCCTTCTCGTTCGAAGAACTGATGACAATTTATGGATTTAATTCTCGTAGAACCGAACTCGATACCTAATGAGGTTCTACCATTCTGAATCGTACTTATAATTCACCATTCATTTAAATTAGCTTGCCATTTACCAATACCAGAGGAACGCGAAGACCCATAGGCTTTACATTCATCAAAGAATGCATTCCTACGGGTCACGTTCACTTTCCAAAACCACTAACTACATCGTTTTTTCGCTTTGTGCGCTAGCATAACGCTCATTTCTCCGGTACGAATTCTGTAATAAGAAGAAACCGATAAAACCGCAGATCGTGATGCCAAAGCAAATTCGGTACAATACGGCTGCTCCTAGATTCTCGAACATCCAGCCGCCGAGTATCCCTGCTATGATTCCGGATATACCTCCCCATGTCAGACCATAAACCGCTTGCCCGCTGGATCGGTATTCACCGGGGACAAGGTGCGAAGTAAGCTGTGTCCCAACGTAGTAGTAGCCACCGAATGTTATGGCATGCAGCAATTGAATGAATATGACCTGGATAGCCGAACTCGCGACAGACATCAATAACCAGCGAGCCGAAAAGAGTAGGCTGATCACGGTCAACCAGCCCAGCATGGTGCGCGAATTTTTCTTCAAATACCGGTCCAGCAGCAAAAATACGGGCACTTCCAGAATGGCTGTGGCGAAGGCAGCCCAACCGACAACCGTATTGGTTCCGCCTAAGCCTCTAATGTAGATACTGAGAAAGGTCGTGTTTATCGAGTTGGGAATCGATATTAGCACGCCCAAACAGACGAAGATCAGAAAATATTTATTTTGAAATACCGTGAAATAGCCTTTGTTTGTAAACTTCGCTTTCTGCTCCCTTTCGTTGCCGCTGGGCATCAGGAAGGTAAAGAATATGGCGAATAGCAGCATCGCATCGAATACAATCCAGAGCTTGTTAATTCCCAGCCAGCCAATGATCGGACCAGCAATGACCGCAATAAGCGCCCATCCCAGCGACCCCCACGCACGGAACTCTCCAAATTTGCGATTAGTCCCCTCAATGACGTTAAGGATCAAGCTGTTGCTTTGCGTGAACAGCGGGCTTTGAAACGTGAAATAAAACAGCATCAGACTGTAAATCAACGGGTAGGATTCCGTCATAAACACAAATTGCATGACACTAAAGTTACCGATTAGGCAAATAATTAGAATGCGCTTGTTGTTGCGAAACCGATCCGCACAGTACGCCCAGAATGGATTAGCTACCAGTCCGATGAGCGGGCCACCGGCTACCAGAAGTCCGATCTGCACATTTGAAAACCCGATATCCTTCAGATATAACGCGAAGAATGTGCTATAAATAGCCAGGGCCCCATAGAGCACAAAGTTGAACACCTTCAGCATTCCAAGCATATTGCGGCTAATCGTATGATCCGACATGATTGCTTCATCCCTTACAATTTGACATTGGTTGACTCCGAATACGCGATGATCTCCTCTGCTGTTACTTCACGTCCCAGTCGGTCGGACAGGTACACGCCTTCACTGATTAGCATGGTCTGCAACGCAATCTCCGCAGTCGGCAGAAGGGGTACTCGTCCCTGCAAGGCCGCGATCCAATGATGTTGCGAGGAGCTGTACGCATCGTAATCCGCTTTGAGCCTGCCCCAACGGAGCTCCATGTCGTCCAGGTTCACGGTGCTGTCCATATCCATGTCTGCCATGGTCGTATGAAAGCTGAGAGCACCGGTCTGAGATATGGATGAATACGAAGGGAGCCGTATTCCGCCCTTGCTGCCCATCATACTTGACCCTTCGAAACCTCCCATATGGATCGACCATGCCTCGATGAGATCAAGCGTTGCCCCGCCTTCGAATCGGATAAACCCAACACCCAGCTCTTCGACGTCGAACTCGGATTCTATTCTTCTTGCCTTGTCCATATCCATCTCTTGATAAACTTTCCCGGATACGCTCTTCACCTTCGGAAGATCCAGAAGATATAACATCTGCGCAATGTGATAGACCCCCATGTCAAGTAAGGCGCCTCCTGCAGCGGTTTCTTTCCGGTTGAAAAACTTGGTGCCATAGCCATCCACGAACGGACGTCCTCTGCGGCGAAACCCTGTTGATCTGGCATGGTACAACTTGCCCAAGCTTCCTTCTTCAATTAACACTTTGGCTGCTTTGGTCTCTTTCTTATACAGTGTGTTCAGTTGGATATGAAGCATCTTATTGCAAGCTTTAGCTGTCTCCAGCATCGTATTGCCGTCATAATAGGTCCCGGCAATCGGCTTCTCGCAATATACATGTTTCCCTGCCTCAAGAGCTTCAATGGTGACTGGAGCATGGAAGTTGTTATGGAGGCAGACATCGATCGCATCAATGTCCGCCCGTTTCAGCATCTCCCTAAAATCGGTGTATATATCCTTGATTTGAAATTGGTCGGCTACATGCCGGACGGCTTGCTCATTAATATCACAGACAGCGACAACCTCAGCATGCTCGATCTGAGCATAGTTTTTCAGATGTGTAATACCGATCAATCCTACACCGACAATACCAATTCGAATTTTACTCATTTGTATTCGCTCCTTTGGCTTCTCTTAATTTACATGCGATAATACTTTTTTCATTGCGGCAACTGCCCACTCCACCTGAATATATTGATTGCCAGGCGCATTATCCTCAATTGCCCAATAATCTTTAAATCCTCTGTCATGCAACGTTTGTGCAATACGAATGGCTCGATCTTCCGCAGCCAGCGTTTTGCCTCCAAAATGAACATGGCATGCCCATGGTGCGATAATGGAATCTCCTTCCTCTGGATCAACCTTCCAGCGGTCAACGTGCAGCAAAATACCGAAATTAGGATGGTTGACTGCCTCAGCGATCTGCTTCAGGAAATGAGGATTAAGTGAAGGCCCCATATGATTCTCCGGGCCAACCTTACTGCCGAAATCAGCTGCGATCCGGCTATACTCTTGATATCTTTGTACGATATGCTCAAATTGTTCTTGGCTCATCTCGAAGAAATCGCCTTTTGGATCATTCGAATACGAGCCGCCTGTATCAATTCGCACCGTCTTAGCACCTAGTATGTCTGCAGCACGCAAATGCTTTAACGCATTGTGATATTGCAGCTCGCGTTTCTCCTTGTCCAGATCCCATAGAGAAGCGGTATCAATGGCAAAGTTAACGACTGTCATTTCCTTCTCATCCAGGGCTTCACGAATTTTATGAAGATAATCATCATCTGCCAATTCCCACACTGGCTTGCTTTTGTCGACAAAGAAACCGTTATACAAATCAACCGTGTTCAGACCGTAACGATATTTCACCGTTTCCAAATAACCAAAAACGTCCATTTTACCTTGTACAAATGTGTTTTGGAACGAATACCCGCCGATAGATATCTTCATTTCGCTCATCTCCCTGACTTTTTGTTTTTTGCTGCCCATTCATCCAATTGCTTCTGCTTCTCAGCGATGACCTTATCTATCCCTGCCGCATGAAGAGCAGCATTGAATTTAGGAAGATTGATTTCTGGATCCAGGGCGCCATTCTCTAGACCGCTTTGGTATTGACGAACAACGTTTGTAATCGCTGCTAATTCGGTTTTTACCGGCGATGGGTTGTAGCTGAAACCAAGGGCTGCAGACTTTTTGGATTCTCGATTGTATTGATCCATCTCGTTCCACAGATCAGGATTGTCTGTTATCCAAGTGTGAGATAGAAGCTGATTGCCAAACATCCACCCTTGCCGCATGTTGTAGCCGCTGTTTGTTGCATTGACGCCAGGCGGGAAATCAATGGATTTGCCAACCTTTACATAGTGCTTGCCCTCAATCCCCCAGTCGATGAGATTAATCAAATCTCTATCCGAGTTAAGCAAGTTCAAAAACATCATGGCCCGCTTCGGATCTTTGGAATTGGCAGGGATACCTAGCATAATAGCTGTAATATTGGTTGTGCTTGTGACTTGTTTGCCGATATTGACCAGCTCAAGCTTCGTATTAGTACGCGTTTCAGTTTGGGCAAGCGCACCTGGCTTGCCTTTTTGAATGACGCCGAAACCGACGTTAGCCTTGATTAAATCGACTGCTGTTTCTTTGCTTGTCGAAGCATCTTTGCTAATATAACCTGCTTCATACCAGCGTCTAACCGTTTTTAACAGCTTCGCGTACTCCGGCGTCTCAAATAAATTGACGACCTTGAGATCATCTAAACTATTTAACACGCCAATATTGTCACCGAGAATGTCCCAACTGCTTTCCAATATACGATTTAAGATAGGCGCAGAAGCACCTGGCTTGCCAAGCGGAGTTATCGTAGGCTCATTCTTGCGAATCGTTTCCAGAATCGGATCCAAATCGTCAAACGATTTCACCTTACTTGCATCTAGTTGATATTTATCCAGTAGATCCTTGCGCATCATAACGTTGGTATTGGAGGCAAAGTCTCTAATACTTGGAATGGCATAAATTTTCCCATCAACTTTGGTTGCTTCCAGGATCTCCGGTTGGAGAGCTTTAAGGATGTCTTGCCCTTGGGATTTAAGCAAATCGTCAAGCGGCAGCAATTGTTTTTGCGCTACTTGCCTTGAAAATTCCGTGCCTCCTGTTACGATTAGATCGACTTGTTCATTTCCGGTGAGCATAAGTATGGTTTGCTGATCCCAAGCGGCTGGTTCAATTCTTTCCAGTTTAACTGTCGCATTGATTTTTTTGAGCGTGATTTGGCTCATCTCTTTTTCAACCAATTCCAAATCCTTTTGAGCCGGTCCATAAAATACTAACTTAACCTGATATGGCGGCAGCTTCTCATCACTGGCTTTAGTCGTTCCCTTATCTCCCTCAACCGCAGTGGACTTGGTCGATTCTCTGCTGCAACCTGCCAGTATCATCGACAACAATGTCATGATCAAAAGCATAATATTTACCCTATTACGCATAGTAGATCCTCCCATTCTAATAGTTGCGACCCTTTTGGAACTCATTATCGCTTTATCCTTTGACTGCACCTACAGTAAGTCCCTTTGCAAAATACTTTTGAAAGAATGGGTAGGTCACTAAGATAGGAATCACGCCGATGGCGGCAATCGCCATTTTCAAACCATTATTAGGAATGCCGTCTGGTGTCCCCATGTCAGCAACAAAATGCGAATTACTAGCCAAGTATTGCGCATTCAATAGAATGGTGTTGAGCAATACTTGAATACTATACAGCTTGCTGTCCGTTATATAGATGAGCCCATTAAACCAGTCATTCCAATAATTGATCAATTGGAATAGGCCAACCGCTCCCAATACCGGGGTAGATAACGGCAGAACGATTCGAGCAAAAATTGTGAATTCGCTGGCGCCATCCATATAAGCTGACTCAATCACCTCGCTCGGAATATTCATTGTGAAAAATGTGCGAATCAAAATTACAAAGAATGCGCTTACAAGTAATCCAGGAATCAAAAGTGCGAATAGCGTGTTTTTGATCTGGAACACATTCGAATACATTAAGTAGGTAGGGACAAGTCCTCCATGAAACAGCATGGTGAAGAAAATAAAGAAAGAAATTGCGTTTCGCAGCGGCATATCTCTTCGTGAAATCGGATAAGCGAGTAACGTCATCACGATCAAACTAGTCACTGTCCCGATGACGGTTACAAAAATCGAGATACCATATGCTCGAATCAGCATAGCCGGCTCCTTGAACAAGTACTTGTAGCTCTCCAGACTGAATTCTGTCGGAAACAACGTGTAACCGTTCTTGATAATCGAATTCTCGCTCGATATCGATGAGGCAACAAGCAGGATGAAGGGGATTAAGCAAAGCAAGGAGATTACGATAAAGATACCATTCATCACCCACTGTTCCGTTTTCCTAGGCATCATTTCATCTCACTCCTTTTTAGAACAGGGAATTATCCGGATTAATTTTCTTAACGACATAGTTCGAAATCAGGATGATGATAAACCCAACAATGGATTGATATACCCCTGCCGCAGATGACATGCCGATGTCTCCGTTTTTGAGCAGCGCCCGATAAACATAAGTATCGATAACATTGGTTGTTGGCATCAGGACACCGGAATCAAGTGGGACTTGATAGAACAGACCGAAGTCTGAATAAAAAATACGGCCTATTTGGAGTAAGGTCATGATGATAATAACTGGCATAATCAGGGGAATTGTAATTTTGAAAATTTGCTGCAGTTTATTGGCGCCATCGAGCGTTGCTGCCTCATAATACTCCTGATCAATACCGACTACAGCCGCGAAATAAACGACACTCAAGTACCCTGCTGTGCTCCATATTTTGACCAATGTTAAAATGTACGGCCAATACTTGGGATCGTTGTACCACATAATTCCATCATGTCCCAGGAGCGGAAGGATCGTGTTGTTAATGAGTCCCGTTTCCATACTGAGCAACGAATAGACGAGATAACCAATAATGACCGAAGACATTAAATAAGGAAGCAATAGGATACTTTGATAAAACCGGGGTAAGAAACGATTTTTCAATTCATTCAATAATACGGCCAATGCGACGGCGACAGCCAGATTAAGGGCAATAAAGACCAGGTTGTACAAAATGGTATTCCTTGTAATGATGTAAGCATCTTCTGTTTTGAACAAATACTCAAAGTTTTTGAACCCGACCCACTCGCTGTTCATAATACCCTTGGCGAAGTTAACATCCTTAAAGGCAATCGTTACTCCGAACATGGGAACGTAATTATTGATGAGCAAATAGAAGACTCCCGGTATTAACATAAGATAAAGCATTTTGTATTTCTTCATCTTCTTTAAGCTCGCATTGCTTACCCATGATGACATGGTTGTGGTCCTCCTTTCCGCAATGTAATGGTAATTTCATTGCTTGATTACATTGTAATCTTGGAGTCCCCTGCCGAGCCACTACTAAACTGACTTGTTAGTAATACAATTCTGACCTTTGGGATTTACGATACTGATTTGGATTCATGTGTACCCCATGCTTAAATATCTTTGAGAAATAAGAAAAATTCGAATAGCCTACACTCAATGCAATGTCGCTTACGGACATATTGGTGGTCACGAGCAGCTCCTTGGCCATCGCAATTTTCTCTTCTACGATAAACTCCACAAGGGATTTGCCTGTCTCTTTTTTGAACCGTCTGGACAAATAGTCCGGATGCCAATTGACATGCCTTGCAATATCCTCTCTAGAAATGGCCTCGTCAAGATGCTGCTTGATAAAGGTTAAGATTCTATCCATGACCGATTGGGTATCCTCCGTTACATAACAAAACTTGATCGTCTGATCCAGCGCATACTTCACCCAGATCTGCAGATCAGTCACAGAGCGTATAGCCTGCGACATTTGCTCAATAGCTATCGCTTCCCCTAGAACCTGATAGGCTTGCCATTCTTTGAATTGGATAAAAGAATAAATCATCTGTAAGAAATTCTGGAAAAATTGTTCCAGAACCTCTGCTTTCAATCCAACGACTTCCTTAAGCGAGTTCAAATAGCGTTCTGCTTCGGCAAGAATGGCGTCATAGGCGCCTTGCTCGAGCATCTTTAACCAGACGTTCATTTGCAGGACATCGATCGATTCCGAGCTCTTCAAATCCTCGCTCAAGAAAAAAACGTGGTTACTCCGATTCAGGTTGCTATCCTTCATACAGATCAAGCTGTTATATCGGATCGCCATCTCATGGATCCATCCCTTCTCGCCCACATAACACGAAAGATCGCAGCGGAAATATCTGTTGCACGACTCGATGTAGATTTCGCACAGCTGTCTCATATCCTCCATAAGATTTCCGGTCTGTTCACGTAGAGGAAGGAGTGCTACAAACACGTCACTGCTCATGCGTACCAATTGGCCATGTTCATCGCCGTGAAGGATCATATGGTCCGCGGCATTCAGCAGCGCATATTCCATAAGTCTCTTATCTTGAGCGTTCAACTTCTCCGCCCAGCGCTGAACGAAGATCAGGATCGGCAGGAAGGATTCCGTCTCTCGGATTGGCAGGTTCTTTCTGTGCAGAACATCCCGTATCCGCTCCGGACTCGATACGCTCTGATCCATCACCTCCTGCCAGAACCTCTCCATTAAAATAGAGCGGTTCGTATGCCATAGATTGGCAAAATATTGGTTCTCTATCATGCTGATTTGTTGATCTCTTTTTTCATTAATCATCTCTATCCCTCTTAGAACAACTGCTCGCAGTTCATTGAACTTAACAGGCTTGAGCATATAGTCAAGGCTTCCCAATTGGAGAGCTTCCTGCGCATAGGCAAAGCTTGAATGACAGGTTAGAAATATGGATTGCGTTAACGAATGTCGCTCTCTTACCCATGACAACAATTCAAGTCCGCTGCTCTGAGGCATCTCAATATCGCAAATCATAATGTCAATGAGATGTTCATCAAATATCCTCATCGCTTGCTTCGTACTATGAGCTACATGAATATGGGAGATTGACAGTTCTGCCCAATCCACTCCAGCTTGAACGGCTCTCACCGCATGGATCTCATCGTCAACGATCAGTAATTGATACATGTCTTTCCTCCTCAGGTCTCATTTTCAAGAACGAACGGGAGCTTTACCACTACGCTTGCTCCCCCATCCGGATGATTGGATATTATCAATTGAGCCCTACTTTGGTAGATCAACCGCAATCGACGTCTGGAATTCCATATGCCAATATACCCGTTGTTCTCATAGGCTAAGTCAACTTCTGATTGCCACTTCACTAACGCCTCTTCTGAGAATCCTTTCCCCGTGTCTCGGATTACGATGCATAGATAGGGCTCCTGATCCCCGCAAAGCTCCATGTCCACAGTTAACTGGATCGGTTCCTCCATCGTAATGGCATGTTTGATCGTGTTCTCTACGAAAGTTTGTATGATCAGCGGAGGAATCAATGCCTGGGAAAGCGATTCGTCACTGTTAATCTGATAAGTAAACCCATCCTGAAACCTCATTGCCTGGATCTGCAAGTAGTTGCGGGTGTGAGCGATTTCATCTTCCAGCTTGACGAACTCCAAGTTGTTCTGAAACATGAATCTCATATAGGTGATTAAGTACTCCGACATATCCTGTATTAATTGATAGTTTTGAAATTGGGCAAGGTTATAAATTGTATTCAGCGCGTTCAGAAAAAAGTGCGGATTGATTTGCAGTTGCAAATATTTAAGCTCCGCTTTCTGAATGAACAGTTGCTCTTCATAGACGGTGATTTTTAATGCTTTGATCTCCGAAACCATGCTATTAAACACATCATTCATCAGTTCAAACTCAAACGAAACAGGATATTGCTTAACCCGTTGGTCCAGATTGCCGTCGCGTACTCGTCTCATGACCTCTACGATCCGGTTAATAGGAAGTAAGATAATATGCCGCAGGAAGATATAAAAAATCGGCAAAATGATCAGGGCTCCTAAGATCACTAGGTACCAAAGGCGCTGAAGAAACGGGAGATGTTCCAAGATGACGCTATAAGGGATCAAGAACAACAGGGAGAAATTACCTTGCTTGGAATGTGTACTGACTTGTAAATAATCATTCTTGTTAGCAATGGAAGTATTGTCACTCATCGGTTTGAGATTTTCTGTGACAAGCAGAGATTTCCCTTCTGGCCCCATATCCAGCAAGCCGAAAGGAATCATCAGCTTCGATGCCTTCACCCATGCCCCGACATACACATCCCCAATTTTTTGTATTTTAACGATATAGTAATCTTCGTTAATTTGGTATGGAAACCATTTTTCGAAGTCCTGCTTCTGGAAACTTTCCCTCTCCCGAAGCATCTGAATTATCCCTGACTGGATCGTTTTCAGTTGTTCCATCGTCGCGTCGGACGGCTGATTCGTAATAAGTTCTTTATTGACCGATGAATAAATGAATAGATAATCCATCTCTTTGTAAGTATGGATATCTCTTTCCAATTTATTGAATAGATTGATCTTCGCCAAGAGATAGTCGTCGCTGTTCACTTTTGCAGATATATCCAACTTAATTAAATCGTTCTCAAAAGCGACCATTGTTCGTAAATATTTATCGATCTCCTCCAAATTCCGGTCAACTTGATCCATGTATAATGCGACCAAATGGCGATTGGAATTGGCTACTTGCTCACGAACAACTTTCATCCCGTAGTAATTATCGAAAATAAGCAGAAGCTGCAAAGGAATGACAAGCAGAAGAAAGCCCACGATCAGCTTGAATCGAATGGACTTATTCGAGAGTCTATGTATGAATGGCATGATTCATTAACCTCCTAAGGCAAGGCGCCTAAATTCCAGAATTCGGAATATATTCGATACAAGCGTCTGTTTCCCCTCCCTCCCGTTAGTGCAGCTTCGTTCCGAAATGCAAATAAGCGATGGATCGGTTCCATCACTGTGCTCTTATATTACGTTAGCTTTATTTGTAAATAACTGCTGCCGATCCTTAGGATTCTCATGAAAATCACGCTTAGTTTTCAATATGAGTTATTTAGTGAAAAGATCGTCTATTGCTTGTACAGCCAGTTCCAACGATTTAATTCTTCTTTCTAAAAGCGTTCTTTGAGGGGAACCGTCTTTTGACTTAGTATAACTGTTTTTAATTGATGGAAATAAACCAGTAATAACATAGCGGGCATCTGCTAAATCTTCCTGAGGGTAATGATTAGGCGCTTGATTCCAAACGTGTTCTAGCACGGCTAAACCGATGTAAATTGCTCTGAGTCTTTTCTTTACAAGGGAAGTATTCGCCCCAGTTTGAGTCATCTTGGACAAAGCATTCTCGAGTTTATGGATTGTCGATTGTAAAGATTTTATTGATTCCAATTTAACCACATTAGATACGTTTTCCATGTTAGTAGGGTCCTTTCATCGTTTTTATGCTTCTAGTGAAATTGTATCACATTTATGCAAGAAATAAGGTACGTCTGTTCTATCACTTGATTTAGCGATATTAGCTCAAGAAAAGCTTAGAACGTCAGCACAAAAGGCTGCACGCGGCAGCCTTTTTAGGTTTGTTCAACTATCGTTCTCCGTTAATCGAACCCCCTAATGTAACGATGAGGAATATGGAAGGGACAAATGTTCTATATACTTATAACACATCTATGCTAAAATTCAATTTGATATCTTTCATCGAGAGGGTGTTGTTATTTTGATTAGAAAAGCGTTTCTGAGAGATTCCCAAGAGATCGCTAGGCTTTCAAGCCAATTGGGCTATCCAGTGGATGTCTCCCAACTTGAAGAGAGATTCCAATATATCTCTAATCACAACGACCATATTGTTTATGTGATGGAATCAAACCATGTTTTGCTCGGATGGATTCATGCTAATGTCCGTTTCTTAATCGAATCGCCACCATTTGTTGAGATAGCTGGACTTATCGTCGACAGTGCTTATCGAGGAAATGGGATTGGCAAACAATTAGTACAAGCATGTGAGCAATGGGCAGCAGAATCCGGATTCACAAAAATTAGAGTGCGTACCAATCAGACTAGATCAGATGCCGTCCAATTTTATAATCGAATTGGCTTTACAACTAAAAAATCGCAGCATGTGCTCGATAAAGAAATTTAGCGATCGCCACCACTCGTTGCTTTTTGATGACAAAAATAAACCAAACCTTGCGAAAAACCGCAAGAAAAATGTTTCTACAGAAAAAAAAGCCTGACTTCTCAGGCTTATTACTTATAAGTTATGTAGGCACATTTGTGTCATTGGACATTCATGTTGTCTGCACATAATAGTCGACTTCGTTCTTTTTAGGGGTCTCGCTAAAATCTCACTCTTTGCGGCAAAGATGAACGTTGCTGACCGCGGACGTCACTTTAAAGCCGCCATGACACCATAAAGAGAATTCCGCATTCCACCCTTCTGGGACTGTGGGGAACACACGAATGACCGGCTCTTAGAAATTACACAAAAATAACCCCCGGTAAATTCCGGGAGCTAGCTTCGTTAGAACAAATATGAAGTAGGAATCTCATATTAGTCATTAATTCAAATTAACTTTCATAACGTACTAAGTCGTAGCTCATAAAAATACTGCACAATTGGATGCTTTAACTTCATCTTCTCGGCCATGTTTATAATTCGCTTTTTTCCAACTCTTCTGTCAACCAAAGCTAAAATATTCAATAAGATATCATTGCTCTCTAGGCTTTCCTCTATAGAAATAGATAAAAACTTATTGGCTACAACAATAAAATTGGATTTACTTAATGCTGACTGTTCTGATAAAAGCTCCTTTGCATATTCTGATATTTTTCTATTTCTTGCCATTACTTGGAGACGATCCTCCGGAACTATCCCCTTGGTATCTTTTCTGACAGCTTCAATTTCTTCATTGTTGATCGGAATTTGGATATCTGGATCATTCTTTATTTCCAGCTCCGTATGATACCATCTGATTAAGGTAGTTATATCACTCATATTGAGTACGTTCTTTTTATCTACTGCAATATAACAATGTCCTGCTTTATCAGGTAAATAACGGTAGCTAGTTGCACGGTATTCGAACCTTCCATATAGTGCAGGACAGAGAAAGCTCTCCAGAAGTTGCTTCAATTTGCTCCAGGCCATGTAATCCTCCTATTTAACGAGTGAACTTGCCATCTAACACCTTGAATTCCATAAAGGCTTCTATATTCTATTGAGGCAAGTCGTTCTATTATCCATAATACAATAACCAACACTTCGATCATAGTGAACCTCCTCCACTTACTTGCTAGCACAATAGGAAAACCGGCAGCGGATCTCTGATCTGCTGCCGGTTTATTGTTATTTTTGTGACCTTCTTCATTCATCTAACGCTATTTTGTGAAATAATGTCCTTGCTCCAGATATGCGAGGTGTGGAACTCTACCTTCCTTAATAATGGACAAATGTCTATAAGATTCGCTTCTGATGCCTGATGTAGAGTATAGTAGGAATAGTTGAAAAAATATTCTAGGAGGCTGCAGCCATGTCACAGGAGATTTGGATTAACCTGCCGGTCAAAGATGTTGAGAGGTCAACTGCCTTTTTCAATGAGATTGGATTCCATGCGGTGAGCTTTGGTAACGAGAGAGCCAGGCTTGCCATAGGCCAAACAACGATTTTGCTGTTCCCAGATGAGGCGTTTGAGAAATTTACAGGTTCAAAAACCGCAGATACTTCCCATAGCGCAGAAGTAATATTTTCCATTGGCGCTGAAAGCAGAGAAGAAGTAGATGCCTTTATTCAAAAAGTAGAGTTTGCCGGAGGAAGCATCTTTGGCAAGCCGAGTGAAACTGACGGCTGGATGTACGGCGCAGGATTTGCCGACCTGGACGGTCACCGCTGGAACTTGCTGTACATGGATAAGAGCAAAATGCCGAAACGCTAATATGGAAACGCCGGTCACCTGTTTAAGGTCATCGGCGTTTTTTTACAATTAACGGTAATTATTAGACCCTGTTAGAGCCTCGCAAACGTGATGTAATCGACTTGGGCTGGCTCTGCCGAATCGATCCGAAGTCCCCGGTTGATCTGTCCCCGATGATATTGCCCATGTAAGAGGACCTGCAACAGGATGTCCCGGACGGACGTTCGGAATGGAACCCCGTTCTGGTTCGCATAGTCGATTATCTCGTCCAATTCGGATTCCTCGAGCCCTTCGATATAGACGCGATATTGCTCGGCGTTTTCTTCGAACATTGTCCGGATCGCCGTCAGGTTTTCCGCTTCCTCCCACAACGAATATTGCGCGCTTCCCTTGCCCTGCAATCGGGACAGCCAGACTCGTTCCGCGACCGCGACGTGCCGAATCAGCTTCAGAAGGTCCTTATTCTTCGTCTCACTCTTCTCAAGCGCGTCCAAGATGCGTCCGTCCGCCCAGTACAAGTGGTCCATCATGCACTTGATCGTCTTCATTTCGGTTTCCCCCTCTTCGTCTCATTGATGACTTGAACCTACTGTTATCCGTTATTTTAATCATTTGAATGAACTAAAACAACCTTTTTCACAGCAGCTGCCAGTATTTAAGCCAAATCAGATGAGGCGCTTTATAGTTTAGGGAGGGTCCGTTTCTCAACAAACTGCCTCGGCGAGCAGCCGAAGTGCCTTTTGAATAATTGATAAAACTGGGCTGGACTGGTAAACCCTACTTTGCCGCTAATTTCAGTTACCGACCACGCCTCTGTCAGCAAGAGCTGCTCTGCTCGTTTCATTCGGCGCATCTGGACATAGGACGTAAACGTCATCCCCATTCCTTTTTTGAACATCTTGGCAAAATAGCTGCTATTATAGTTCAGCTTGCTGCTTATATCCGCAATTTGGAAAGAGATTTCCAACTGTTGTTCGATATAAACAAGTGCAGGACGCAATTTCTCCGCTAGCTGTGGATCCATCGGTTTGATGATGTGCGCATCATCAATCTGAATTAACGTGTACATGAGCTTTTTCAAGCTAGCATTTATAGAGAGCTCGTAGCCCCGCTGTTGTATCGTCATATCGAGCAGCATCTGATGGATAAGTTGGTGAATGACCTGTATGCTTGCCGGATATTTGCGCAGCGTCTCATTGAACTGTGTTAAATTGGCCGAGCGGCCCGTAAATGCGGCGAGATACGAAATCAAAGATGGATCCATAAAAGCTGCCATATCAACATGGCAGACGATATACAGCAGATCGTCATGTCCATGTTTATGGGATCTGTGCACTTCATTGGAACCGAGCATCACCACATTACCAGCTTGCAGATGATAGCTGAGATGTGTTGTTTCCATCGTCAGGGTACCTTGCTGCACAGCGATCAACTCCACCTCTTCATGATAGTGCCAGGGTCCATATTGAGCGGATGGTTGGCTAGGATGATGTAGGGTCCATATTTTCATCCGGAAATCTGGATCTTCATAATCCACATGTTCTTTATCGTAAGCTGTCAGATTCACTGGCACGGGGATCCTCCTGCACTTCATTGTTATTCCCATCATATCATGAATGTCCGTTTTCAAGATAATTGAAGCTTATATCAAGAGGCATTTTGGTATGTACTCTTTTAAAATAAAGAGAAGTACCTACATTCCAAAGGAGCGATAGACAATGAATGAGATCGAGACACTCCAAGGTGACCATGATCTTAGACTGCCTGCTTGGGGACCTTATACCAAACAATACATGGGTATCTCCCATATCAGCGATCAAGCGCAAGGCTTGCGTTTTGATCTTAGTTTAATGCCTGGTTTCTATAGGAGAAAAATGGATGTTCCCAGCGTGCTATGGGAATCTGGCTATCATCCATGGGAGGCAACGGCGGATTACAGCTTCTTCTCCCACCGCCATGAGCTTGAATGGAAAGATCGCGTCTATACCGACATTTCCTTCAGCCGTATAGCCGATCAGTGCCGTCTGATTCGAGTATCCTTCGTGAACCAATCCGAGCAGCCGCAAAACTTGGTACTGCACTGGATGGCTTCGCTTCAGCCGCCTCGCCTTCTCGGGCACGGCGACGTACAGGTATGTGCAGATGCACAGCTGCCCGAGGGCGCTGTGTGGGTTGATGCGCTAGATTATAGCGAATTGAATTTCGCACGCCCACGACCGTCAGACGGCTTGGTCTATGACGGTTTTCTTAGGGGTGAAATTCGAGGCCAGCATTTTACGGGAGGGTCCGCAATAGGAGGCAACTTCGGTGCCGATCAAGGGGACTTGCTGCGTTATGAGATAAACCTCGCAGAGCCTTTAATTAACGGCGTGTTTGTACTGCGCTACCAAACGGAGAAAAACGGGGAGCTTGAGCTTCAAATTGGACATCAGACATACCGATTTGATATAGAGGCTTCCAACTTCCTCAGGGTTGCCCATCTACCGATCGGGATGCTTGCAGCAGGAGACTTCACGCTCTCCTTATCTGCTTGCGGCTCCGCCCCCTTGGTGCTGGACGGCTTTACCCTACTCGAGCACAACGCTACCCAGGAGGTTGTCTTTGTCGACCGGCCCTGGCACATCGAGCCTGAATTACTGGAAGGGCCTGTTCCTGGCAGCCTGATCCTCCGATATAAAGATTGCCCGTATCATTACGGCCTTTTGTGGAGCTACCCCCATGTCGAGATACGACAATACAAAAACGACGAACTGGATCGGTATGCCCGTCATACGGTGCATAATCACGTTGATGCGGTCTTGCAGGGTAATGGAAAGGGTCACTTTACGAATGTGTTCATGCGTCCCATTTATGTCGTACCCGCTTCATCGAAGATCCTTCATGGCATGGTCTGTTCTGGGACGTACGAAGAAGTGCTTGCCTCCTTAACAGCGGTTTCGCTAGACTACGACCAATGCGAAGCCATTTATAAAGCTGAACGTGCGAAGTTAATTCCGCCTCCCTCCTATGCTGCCGGTGACACCTATGCGTTTAGCCAGCAGCTTATGCGGGCTACGCTGCTAACCAATACTGTCTTCCCTGTCTACACCAAACGCAGGTATATTCGCCACAGTACGCCAGGGCGCTGGTGGGATTCCCTATATACATGGGATTCAGGGTTTATCGCACTCGGGTTCTCCGATTTGGATACAGGGCGCTCCATAGATTGCTTGAACGCGTATATGACAGAACCTGGTGACCGCCAGGCTGCCTTCATTCATCATGGCAGCCCTGTGCCCGTGCAGCATTATGTGTTTCTTGAGCTGTGGAACCAAGGGCAGTCTCTCGCCTTCTTGCATCATTTTTATCCGCGATTGCGTCAATATTACTTGTTCCTAGCCGGGAAAATGAGCGGGTCTACTACTGGCCTACTGCGCTCCGGACTGCTTAAGACATGGGATTACTTCTATAATTCCGGGGGGTGGGACGACTATCCGCCGCAAACATATGTGCATGCGCAAATGCTGGAAGCAACAGTTGCCCCTATTGTGACAACGAGCCAGGCCATTCGTATTGCTAAAATCCTGAAAATGGCTGCCACAATGTCGGACAATTGGCAGGAAGACATAAGCGAATACGAGCAGGATATAGAACGATGGAGTCATGCTTTGGAGAAGTATGCGTGGGATGAAGAAGCCGGTTATTATGGTTATGTCGTGCATAGCGAGCAGGGTGAGCCAGAAAGCCTTCTACGGCACAGCTCCGGGGCCAATTACAACATGGGGATGGATGGGCTTTACCCGCTAGTAGCCGGCATCTGTACCAAAACGCGTGCGGATCGGCTAGTAGCCGCGCTATTTGATGATAAACGTTTATGGACGCCAATCGGCCTGTCCACCGTTGACCAAAGCGCGCCTTATTATCGGGCGGATGGCTACTGGAACGGTGCGGTTTGGATGCCGCATCAATGGTTTTTCTGGAAAACCATGCTCGATTTGGGTTACTCCGATCTTGCCTTCCGCATCGCGGACACCGCTTTAGACTTATGGAAGCGTGAGACCGAGGCCACCTACAACTGTTATGAGCACTTTATCGTGCAGACAGGTCGAGGCGCAGGATGGCATCATTTCGGCGGTTTGTCGGCTCCGGTCATCAATTGGTTTGCTGCTTATTACCAGCTTGGCAAAGTTTCCACTGGTTTTAATGTATGGATGCTGCAGCAGTCCTTTAACGAAAGCTATACGGCGTATCAGGCGGAATTTAACTATACAAGTAAAGCGGAACAAGCCTTCAGCATCGTGGTCAACATGGCAGAAGGCGTACACTATGAAGTAGAGGGAACAGGGTGTACCGTGCAGTGGACGATTAACAAGTGTGGTGGTGTAGAAATGTACATTACCGATTGCATGCCGCAGGCCGCTGTGCGGATCCGAGCATGCTAAATGATTTTTACGCAACAGAACCCGCCTATCTTTGGCGGGTTCTATTTGTTTTATTTTTTCATATCGATGGAATCTTAACAATCACTGTCGTTCCAATACCAAGTTGACTCTCTATCTCTACCCCGTAACCCTCTCCAAACAGCAACTTTATCCTATTATTAATATTGGAAAGCCCTATATTTTTACCTTCCAAACTGTTTTCCACTCTCTCCGAATAGGCCATATGCAGTTTCGCTTTCATACGTTCCAGTTCATCTTGACCTATCCCTTTCCCCGTATCCGCTACTTGAAAACAGATATCTCCATTCTCATCCATATTGCCGCTTACACAAAGTTGTCCACCTGCGTCCATACTTTCGAGTCCATGATAGACGGAATTTTCCACAATGGGCTGCAATATCATTTTAGGTGTTTTCATACCTAATAACTTGTCATCAACCTTAACTTCCAAAGAAAACTTGTTCTCATATCGAATGGAAATAATATTGAGATAGGCCTTAATACATTGAATTTCTTCGCTGATTAAGACGAGTTCGCTTTTTTCAATACTATATCGAAAAATCTTTGACATACTCGAAGTAATCTGCGCGATTTCCTTACTGCCGTATTCTAGACCGATACTACTAATGCAATTTAAAGTATTATAAAGGAAATGCGGGTTGATTTGACTTTGCAAGGCAGAAAACTCCGCCTGTTTTTTGCTCAATTCCGCTTCATATAATCTTGCCTGGGTACTAATAACATGACTCGTCATCTCTTCCATATTGTCAATCATCCTATTAATATCATAAGCCAGAACGCCAACTTCATTGGTTGAACGTACCTTTACCCGAAAGCTCCTGTCGCGATTACCAATTTTTTTCATATCTGAGACAAGCCCCATCACAGGTCGAGTCAGATTGTTTAAGAAAAAGTACCCCAGAATCATCATACTTATAATGATACCAATTCCTGCAATAATGCTAATATTCTTAATTGCCTTCATGTCCGTTGTCAGTTCATGCACCGGTATCATACTTACGATCCGCCACTCGTCCGCCTGCCTCAAGCCTTTTGCCTGTACGATGACATCTTCCCCATTGATTTTGGTTTTTACCCCATTCGTTAAACTTTGACTATCTATCGAAAGAATTTCCTTGAATAAATTGCCATGCAATTTTGCATGATTTGACGCAATGACCTCATTTCGGCTGTTAAGGATATACAAAGCTGAATTAGGCGTCAATTCTGTGTTTTCCACAAGATCTTGTATCTTATCCATATTCACCATTACGGAACAATAGCCTGTCTTTTTAGAAAATTGAACCCCGCCAATCGCCTCAATAATGGGTGCTATATAAAAGAAATAGTCATTTCCTGTTTTTTCGTCCTTTAATAAGTTTGTAAATGTCCCTTTAGCACCTGTCTGACTCTCATTTTTAAATGAATTAATAAAATGAATATACTGATTTGAAAACGTAATATCACCGTTGGTCGTCGCTAAACTGGAAACTCTTCTTCCTTGATTATCCGTAATCACAATGCCATTCAAATAAGAATTAAATAACCTCATATATTCAATGAGATCAATGACATAAGTGCCAATTTCAAACCCCCTCTTATAATCATCATCTGCAATGGTAAACTCCTGTACCCATTTATTATCAACAGCTATGTTCGTACTGACTTTAATATCGTTAAAAACAGAATCGATCTTTTGGCGAGTTTGTTCTATGATCGTATTCCCATAATTTACAGCTCTCTTTTGGGTTAAATTATAAAAGCTATAGTAGGAATAGACTTCCATGATGGTAAATATGAAAACCGAAAATAAAAATATCAGTAAGATTTGATGTTTAAGTTTTAGCCTACTAATCTGCAAGTCTCCCCACTCCAGTCAACTTTTTCTGAATTTCGTAGGCGTTATCCCACATTGTTTCTTAAATACTTTATTGAAATAATAATAGTCAAAATAACCTACTTTGGTTGCTACTTCTTCAATGGACAACTCTGTATTTTTCAATAGCTCACAAGCTTTTTTAATTCTCAAATCGGTTACATAGCCCGAAAAGGTTTTGCCCAAAACTTTTTTGAACAGTTGGCAGCAGTACACTTGGTTGATCAGAAATTTGACAGATAAATCTTTCAGATATAACTCGTCCTGATAATGATTGTCGATGTATTTCACCATCTGGGTAAAATAAGCGTTCTTATCGCTTTCATGCATGGACTGGCTGTTTAGTTGCTTTAAGTAGTTAAAAATGTCATGTAAAAAGCTGCATAAGGACTCAAAGTTTTCAAATCGCTCTTTCAGTTCAGAGTAATTGAGGAAATCAAGCTCCATGTCCTTCAACTCTTCGTAATAGGTGCCAACCAAGCTGCTAACGACTTGATTCCATAAATAAACGACTTCTCCCATACCTAAATGATGAAAGGAGAAGAAAACCTTCATTTTCTGAATGATGTCATCCATGTCTTCAAACTTTTTCTCTTTCATACTAGAAGCAATGCCATCTATAAACGGATTAACCAAGCTAAGTTTTGGCTCATATTCAAATATCCCTTTTTCTTCATTCAAAAATGTTTGTGAAGCTGCAAGATCGGATTCCTTGATTAGCTTGGCCATTTGATCGTAATTCGTAGAAATGGAGCTAATTCCTATTGATTTTATATTCGAGCCGGTGAATATTGCAGCATCCAATTGAATATCCAACTCTGATCTCTTATCACTCTTGAGAATGTACAGTGTCTTTCTTGAGCCAAATTCAACTTCTAAGGTATGCTCGATATCGCCAAACTTAATGGCTTGACCACCCTTTTTCTCACTATCGGAATACACGATAACGACACGCAAATACTCGTCCGGTGTACGATCAAAAAATGGCGTCAAACGTTTTAAATCACTTTTATCAGATGCGGTAAGCGCCTCTAAAATAAGGTTATTTCGAAGACTTCGCTTCTTGGAGAAATGCAAGGCCAGCTTTTCAATTAAGGGATCTGCCAAATCAATATCTAAGGGCTTGAGACAATAATCCAGCGCGCCATATCTTATCGCCTCTTGCGCATAAGCAAATTCAGCGAAACCGCTTACAACAACGTAATCAACATCCAATCCCATCTCTTTCGTCATCCTCATAAGGTCAAGGCCGGAAATCTCAGGCATTCTAATATCTGTAAAGACTAAATCAGGAGATTCCTCGGATATGAACTTAATTGCCTTATGGGCACTTGTAAATTGACCTATGATTTCGAACCCATATTGCTGCCAGTTAAAGGCATTCCGTATTCCTTTTATCGCCCAAGGTTCATCATCAACAATAATTACACGATACATAAGTACCTCCATGATCGTTGGTCATTGCAAAAATTTTATGTTCCCACGCATATAAACAATATCATCAAAGGAAAAAACCTAGGCTGGAGCCTAGGTGTAAAGCTTAACTTGCATCAGTTTGGTACTAGTTTAATATAATCAAGCAACAAATGGTAGGCTGAGCTTGAACCATTTTTACCTGCAACATTAAACTTGAAAGATTTATTGCCTGCCGAGCTGAAGGTTATATTGGCCACATTCAGTTCCGTATAGTTTAATCCAGTTGCATATAGATCCTGAATCGAACCGTGATTTACATCGTTTACCGACAGCTGGAACTGCCCCCTGTTGGGTCCCTTTTTCACACCGACCCTTACACTATAGCTGCGTGCCTCAGGCACATTCACCGTGTATGTCACATAGTCATTGGCTCCATTGGCTTCCAGCGTAGTTCCATATCCACCGCTCAGATTAAGGTCTCGCCCGGTTCCATTTCCGAACATGGTGTGTTTGACGCCCGAAGTTGCGCTAATACTTAAATTTTCTGTTTCATATTGACTGCTTTGTACAGAAATATTATCAAATTTTGCAGCTGAATCATAGGTCCTAACTCCTATACTACCCCCAATATAGGTTGAATCCGTCACACTTATCTTAGGTATAGTCATATCATCAACATAAACCTTAATGGATTCATCTTGTGCAACAATTTTAACATGATACTGTGCATTAGCCGTTAAGCTCATAGAAGCAGTGGCGAGCGATGTCCAGTTGTTGTTTGCCTTCCCAATCAGCACCCTTTGATTGGGAACATCGAGTCCAGCATAGTAGCCTTGGTAAGCATCACTACCTGTTCCTGGATTTGATACCCTAAATACCAAACCCGCATTGCCGGTTGAACCTGGTGTCACATCAGCTTCATAAATCATATTTGAGAAATTGGTGTCCAGAAGAGCCTTGGCACCTGGATTTGATGCTACATGATACTGACCGCCTGATACTGTCCATGTCCCGCCATATTTTGTCCACCCTGTATCATTACCGTCATCAAAGTTGTCTTCCACTGCCATTTCGACTGGTATAATCGTATTATCTGCATTAAACTCGAATTTATCAAATGCCAGTACGCGTTGTGGACTATTCAGATAACGCTTATGGTAAAAAATGTACCAATCATTGGTTGTAGGTGATTTAACAATACCATTATGACCAGGTCCATCTGCTGTTGTAGTATCCGTATGCAGCATAATACCTTTTGGTACAAATGGTCCTGTTACAGAGCTGGAAGTTGCATACATGACCTTATAAGATGAATCTGCCCATACACCGGCAGCATAAGTCAAATAGTATATCCCGTTCCTCTTGAACACTTTAGGCGCTTCAAAATAATCATTATCGCCCGTTTTAGTGGGAGTAACTTTTTTATAGACGGTTCCGTCAGACCATGTTCCCAGAGACTTCATGTCAGCGTTAAGCTTTACAACATTACACTCGCCCCAGCTGCCATAATACATATAAGCCTGGCCGTCATCATCAAAAAATACATCTTGGTCCATTGGACCTGCGCCATTTCTTACAACATTGATAAGTGGTGCGCCAATCGCATCGGTATATGGACCTTGTGGATTATCAGCAACTGCAACACCTATTCCGCCTAATTGTCCATCGCCATTGATTGCGTTAGCAGCAAAATAGATGTAGTATTTCCCATCGCGATAAGCCCCGTTTGGTGCCCACAAGGAATCTTTTAACCATGATATATTGGCAGAACTTATGACATTTGAGTATTTTGTCCAGTTGACCATATCTGTTGAAGAAAAAATGTCCATAGATTTTGCGCCAGTGCCAGACTCACCAACTTGAGTCGCCCGAGTCGGATACACCCAATATGTCCCATTGTAATTCTGTACATCGGGATCTGCATAATAGCCATCCACAAATTGTGGACCAGAGTGAATCGGAGCCGCATAAGCCAGTCCTGGTAAAGATACAAACAAGCAAATGACAATTGAAATGCATAACAATACCAAATTAGATTGTTTGATTTTTCCCATGAGACAACCTCCGTAAATGTTCTTCCAATTACTTCTTATTTGCTTGCATTGCCTTGTAGATTTTCACATTTTCATCCGTAACAGCCTGCCCGCCTGCTGCCAGGTATTCTGCAACCAACTTCTCATACAAAGCATCAAATTCTGAAGGCTTACAGACAATCAGTTTATCCGTCATTAGTTTGTTCATATCCCCAAGTGTTTTGCCAAACTTAATATTGGACTCATTTGGCGTATCAAAGAAGAAACTGGTGTACGTATCCGTCGTATTGATTTTGTATGATTTTTCTGCAACATCTTCAAGTCCAGGAGCCGATGCAGCTAAAGCCTTAATATTTTTCTGAGGGTCGCCAAGCTCCACACCATTTACAACCAGTGTATAATCAAGATTTAGATAACTCGGTTGCATATTGTCCCCTGTTTGATTAATAACCTGCGGAATCCCATTCACCATCTTGTGGTTAATTCCTTCTTGACCATATTGGAGGAAAAATAAATTTTTCGGGTCGGACATCCAATTTAAGTATTTAATAGCCAGCTCTGCATTTTTACTAGTCTTCGGAATAATGACATTGACGCCATTTTCGTTATAGGCGATTTTCTTATATTTGCCTTCGTAATTTTGAAAAATGTCAATGGGTACATAGTTTGCGGTAGGCACATTTGCTTTTAATGGCTGACTGATATTTTGTCTTAACGGATAATCCCAGTTTGCACTGAAAAATCCGATTTTTCCGTTTGTTAGATCAGCATCCGCTTGCTTGGCTGTTTTGTCTAAAGCAAAATCAGGGCTAATTAATTTTTCATTGTAGAGCTTGTTCAGAAACTTCAGCGCATCCTTGTTTCCAGGTCTTAACCAGCTGAACGGAGCTGTAACAAATTCTTCCTCCGACTGTTTCCCCCAGAAAGATTCACCTAAATTTCCGTAGTTATAATTAAAACCAGTTGCGGCTAATCCCCACGGAATAACGCCACTCACGCCTCCCGGATTTTTATCTCGGAATGCAACTAAAGCATTATATAATTCATCCCTCGTAGTAGGAACAGGCATCCCTAATGTATCGAGCCAATCCTTTCTGATAAACATACCAATCCAGGCCAGTGAAGTTCTTTTAGCGGGAATTGCCATCTGTTTTCCATCAAACAGTCCATAAGAAAGAACGGTCTTACCCAAATAATTCGTTAATTCTTTGCCATGCTTAGCCAATAAATCATTCAATTGAACAATACCATTCACTTTAGCGTATCTGGATACGGTTGGGCTGTCATAAGTAAATGAGATATCGGGTGCCTCACCTGCTGCCATCAATACATTGAGCTTGTCAATTTCTTGAGATCTAGGTACCGTAATAAATTTCACAATCGCATTGTTCTGTTTACCAAAATTATCATTGATATACCTAGTCCACGTATTATTGTTCAGATCTGGCTGTCCCTGTACGCCTCTGTCAAATACTTCAACCGTTAGTGTAACCGGAGGACCTGAAGGTGTAGCAGCAGTTGAAGCTGCTGGTGATGCTGATTGGCTTACTTTATTACTGTCGCTTCCACATCCTGCCAAAACACTTATTAATAGTGTCGAAACCGGTAGTAAAGCCACCATTTTTTTAATTTTCATTTTTATGACCTCTCCTTTATCGTTTTTAACCAGAAATCCGACTTTTCCGCAGTGCGCATACAATCGAGAACATTCCTATCCATCCTACCTAATTGGTTCAAAAACCACCACCCTTCAATCTGCCCTATTATCCCTTAATTGCCCCCGTCATGACGCCATCCACAAAATATTTTTGAAGTTTCGGGTAAACAACTAAGATTGGAACGGTTGCAAACATAACACTTGCTGCTTTCAATGACTCAGGAACAATATAAGCCCCAATACTGCCTTCGCCTTGCTGAGCATCTAGCTGTTGGTTCGCAGTGATGATTTGGTACAGCTTTAATTGCATCGGATACAGATTCTTATTTGTGATATAAAAAAGCGCATCCTGAAAACCGTTCCATCTGTCCACCGCGTAAAAGAGGCTTAACGTTGCTATAGAAGGCAAAGATAACGGAAGAACAATTCGTACGAGGATCCCAAGTTCATTACAACCGTCAATTGAGGCCGATTCTTCCAAGCTTTCTGGAAGTGATGCAAAAAAGGTTTTTAGAATGATTAAATTGAAAACACTCATAGCGCCTGGCAAAATTAAGCTCCACATCGAATTCATCAAATCCAGATTTTTGACAAGCATATAGCTAGGTATTAAACCTCCACTAAAATACATGGTGAATACCAGAACTGTTAAAATAAAGCTTCTTCCCTTTAACCTTTGCTTGGTAAGTGGATATGCTGCACAAATAGTTAAAAACATACAAACTAGTGTATAGACAATGGTCAGCACAATCGTGTACCCAAGTGTATAAATCATTTCAACATCGCTTAGAATCGTTTTGTATGTTTCCAGGGTGAAGCCTACCGGCCAAAGTGTGACCTTCTGAGAAATAATTGCCTCATTCGAGCTAAAAGAAAGCGATATCATATACAAAAATGGAATTAAACAAGTAATTGATACAGCTGTTATGAATAAAACAATACTTATATCCGTGAAATTGACTCTTTTTTTTCTACTCAACAAACTCACTCCTTACCAGATTCCCTGCTCACCAATTCTTTTGGCAATGTAATTGGCTGCCACCAAAAAGATTAACCCTACAACCGATTGAAACAGTCCAACAGCTGTTGCCTGCGAAAAATCGCCAGATCCAATTCCAATCCGATACACATATGTACTGATGACATCTGAGTACTCACTTACCAGTGAATTCCCCATCACGAATGGCCGATCAAACCCGATTGAGAGCATCCTGCCGATTTGTAAAATAAGCAAAATAATAATCGTAGGCTTAATCCCAGGCAAAGTAATGTGCCATATTTTACGAAGCCTGCTGCATCCATCGATATCTGCCGCCTCATATAATTCCTTATTAATACCAATGATGGAAGCCAAATAGATAATGGTACCCCATCCAACGCTTTGCCATATCCCAATAGCTATATACATGATCAACCAATTTGTTTTTTGAGAAAGAAACTCAATTTTGCCAATCCCGATGCTAGATAAGACCGTATTCGCCATCCCACCTGATGAAAATAGCAGATATACCATACCGCCAATAATGATCCAGGATAAGAAGTGCGGTAAATATAGAATGGTTTGGGTCACTTTTTTAAATCGGACATACCGGATTTCACTCAACAATATAGCCAAGATGATGGGTGCAGGGAACCCCGCTACCAAATCCAGAAGGTTCAACACAAGCGTATTGGTAAGCGCACGGTAAAAACTATTTTGTTCGAAAATGAATTTGAAGACATCAAGCCCAACCCACTCACTGCCGCTAATTCCCTCAAAAATGTTATAATCCTGAAAGGCCATCAATACGCCATAAATGGGTGCATATCGAAATATGAGGATATATGCCATTGGCAATAGTAAGAGTAGATATAAGAGTGAATCTCTTTTTAAGCTGTGTAGCATACTGTTCTTTTTCTTTATTTTGATATTCTCTCTATAGTTTTCTAAAACCGCTTTCATTTGTATCGTCCCTCTCCTACTATTTTTAACAAAATAACCTCCTACGAAATAATTTGAGCAAAAATCTTATAATGAGATCTCATGTAAAGGATTATACGCTCATGAATTTTTATTAAAATGTAATTTTATAAATTATTTTTGTAATAAATTTATATTTAAAACTTAGGAAATCCTTATTCGTTACTTGAACGCTTCATCAAACGCGCTTTCCATTTACTGGGCCTCCGCAGATACGGCAAAAATTTTCGACTAAATTCAAAAAAAACACCGCCCATTTCTGGCGATGTTTTCAAAATACCACTCGGCTGTCGAATCCACACATCAAGGTCGCTTCTCAGGGATCGGGCACTGAAGTCTTGTCTTCGACGATGACTCTTAGAATCTAGATAATCGGCAACATTCCAATTCATTCATCTTCACGCCGTCTATAATCTCATTTGCAGCCAAGCGGCTAACAATAGGAGCAAGCGTAATGGCTGCATGCATAACTGAAAGATATAGACCTTCTATCTGTTCATGAAATCCAACAATAGGGTAACCGTCTTCTGGCATAGGTCTCATTCCTACCTGAATACTTTCCAACTCCAAATTCTCACCTCCAATTAATTGGTGGCGAAGGGCTTCAAATGCTCTTTTTCCGATTGTTTCTGGGCCGTTTTCTTCAGACTCATCTATATAATCTTCCGCAGCTAGTATAATATCATTTGTTAGTTGTCTTGCTTCAAATTTTGAATTAGAAATTAAAGTATGAATTAACTTTTCTTTTGATTTCATGCGAATTATGATTGAAGGCGAAGGAGCAACAGGAACATCGAAGCCTAATGGTTTACAGAGCTCAGGTAAATCTGCACCAGTAGCTAATACAATAATATCTGATTCTATAAAACCAATTGAGGTGTAAACACCAACAACCTTAGAACTCTCTTTTTTGATTTGCGTAACTTTTGTATTGTAAAGTATATTCGCTCCATATTCTTCTGCTTTTTTTAACAAAAGCTTTGTTGTTAATGCAGGATCTACTGCGCCTTCTCCATAAGCAAAGCTAGCCTCTTCTGGATATTCCTTTAAATTAGGTTCTAATTCTATGATTTGTTTCCGATTCAGTTTTTGTATATGAGATTTCTCCACATTTTCAGGAACTCCCCATGTCAGTGCTCCGTTCCAATTTATCTTTAAATCAGGCAGATCTTTTTCTAATGCATGATATTCGGCTAATGTTGCATCGTATAGATGTCGAAATTTTTTTGAAACTCGACCTGAAGGATGAATCCAAGCGAAAGATTTTTCAGTAACTTCACATGCTGCTGTTGAATTGCACTCGATCACAGTAACATCCTGATTCCGCTTTGATAAGTTATATGCCATTGATGCACCAACAATCCCTGCACCAATCACTACTATTTTTTGTTTCCTGATCATGCACGCCTCCTCTTGTCAACCAGTGCTTACTAACTACCTTCCGCAGAGTTCGTGATATCAACTCTGACTTCCACTCCCGTTCCCATATGCTATCATTTAACATGAATGACCTGAGTTCACTATTTAAATACTGTAACATATTGCTCTAATCTATCAGCAAGAAAAAATGCTTATAACTAATCATTACTATCCAATTTCTCAACCTCTCCCTGACCTGCAAGGAAAAAACGTGGTAATAGAGGTATTGATTGTAAGAAGTATATATACGATAATTAAACTGTAAGATCCTTTTTTAGGAGTGGATGTCATGCTAAATCATCAAATTTAGATAAATCCATAACTGCATTTCATACGTTGTTTTCGGTTTATAACGGATTGTCACATTTCCATTCATTAACTAATATTCCGAAATTATCTAAATACTTAGCGAGTTGTTTCTCAAGATTTTTGATTCCGACAATGTCTACTTCATGAACAGAGTTAAATAGTTCGTCATCGGAAACATCCCAATCATTATCTATATATTTTGAAGGTACCTCATATTTTCTCAAATAAAATCTAGCCGAGTTAGGCTCTATCTTATTTAAGTATTTCTGTTTATTTATAACTTGTACTTTTACGAAAGCACGATTCAATTCAGAGCCAGCCTCAACTTCACAAGCTAGGCCATTCCCCGTCAATAAATTATTAATTTGACGTGTATCAAAGACCTGCACTCTCCTCACTTCCTCCGATTCTAATTTTTTCACCTTTTGATTCCCCCCACCTTACAGTCTTATTGTTTCACATCTACATCCATGCACATAGGAATGAGGATGCTGAATTTAGTACCTATCCCCTGTTTGCTCTGAACACGAATCGTTCCACCCAAAGCTTCAATAATTCGGTAACTGACCATAAGTCCGAGCCCCGTTCCTTTTGACTTCGTCGAATAAAATGGATACCCTAATCGCAGAAGCTGCTCCTCATTCATTCCGATTCCAGTGTCCATAATTTCAATAACGGCATGGTTATTTTGAGCAAAGGCATGAATCGTTATTTCTCCGTTTTTCTCTATCGCTTCGGCCGCATTTTTAATTAAATTGATCATGACCTGAGTTAACTTTTTCGAATCTGCATACACATACAAATCGTCCAACTGGCTATCCACAATATGCCCTTTTGACGTAATATAAGGTTCGGTAATGCTTATTACGTTGCTCAAATGAGCTTTAACATCAATTTTTTCTACCTTTTCAGCTTGAGGCTTGGCATACATGAGGTATTCGGAAATAATGGCTTCCGCCCGATCGATCTCTTCTAGCGCTAGAATAGAGTACTTAAGATCCGTTTCATTTTGCGTCCGGGACTTTAATAATTGAAGAAAACCTTTGGATACAGTAATCGGATTTCGAATTTCATGAGCGATAGTTGCGGCAAGTTCACCTAATACGCTAAGTTTTTCAGACCGGTATATCTCATCCCGCATATGTATGTTGTCTCGCATCGTTTCAATGAAAAAGAAAGTGATCCAAGAACAAATCATAAGAAGAACACAGTAATAAGCAAAGAAAACCTCATGGTGAACCATATCTTTATGCAAATGAATGGCGCTCCATATGGAGACAGACAATGCTGACAATAGTGAAAACAACACGCCCATTACAATATTTTGTTTTCCTGTTATTTTTTTTCGGAGCTTCAGAAATATAAGGACAATAATGAATATAGGAATATAAGATAAGGCGGTTACTACAAACCCACTACCCCCGAGATAGAACCGATAAAGGAGCAAAATAATGGTCACGAGCACCCCTGAACGATAACCCCCGTAGATAAGTGCTACAAGAAAAGGAACTATCCTTAAATCATAAATATATCCTGGGAAAACCGTAAAAGGAAAAGACATGCAACATACTACAGATATACTGGAAAACGCACCGATAATTAATTTGAAATGCTTATTCTTATATAATCCAAAAGCAAAGTATGAAAGGGCACCTACCAAAATAAATAGAAAGTTTAAGAGTATGTAATCTAACATAAGCCCTCCCATACATAGTTATTCAATCTTGATTATGCATGAAAAAGGTCACTTAGCAAATAGCCAAGTGACTTTTTCGTGATTGTTGAAATTTTAATCTTGCTTTTTTGGGGATTACTAGAAAAATTAAAGAAAGATGGAACGGTTTGGATGTGGGGACTTGATCACTTCAACAAATTAGTCGACAAACCGCAGCAAGTTGAATTTAGAAGTTATTAGAAAACAGACCAATTTCCAGAACCATCAATGGCCTGAAAATTGGTCTAGCTGTGTTTTAAACCTTGAATCTATTCTTCGTTATTTGCCATCCATTGAAAATGAAAACTTCCCTCTTTATCAACTCGCTCGAACGTATGCGCTCCAAAATAATCTCTTTGTGCTTGTAGCAAATTAGCCGGCAATCGCTCTGTACGATAGCTGTCGTAATAAGCTAAAGCGGAAGCGAATCCAGGAACCGGTATCCCTCTCGTTACGGCAATCGCAACTACTTTTCTCCAAGCATCCTGATAGTTTGCAACAATTTTACCAAAATATTCGTCTAACAACAGGTTTTTCAGAGCTGGGTTCCGATCGTAAGCGTCTTTAATATTTTGTAGAAATCTTGCACGGATAATACAGCCTCCTCGGAAAATCATCGCAATGCTGCCATAGTTTAAATTCCAATTGTATTCATCGGAAGCAGCTCTCATTTGCGCAAAGCCTTGCGCATAGGAAGCAATTTTACTGGCGTACAAAGCTTTGCGAACGGCTTCGATGAATTCCTTAGGTTCTCCGTCAAAGCTTGATACCACTGGACCACTCAGTCGCTTGCTAGCGGCTACACGTTCTTCTTTCATAGCTGAGATAAAACGCGCGAACACGGATTCAGTAATAATGGATAAAGGAACGCCCAAATCCAATGCACTTTGACTTGTCCATTTTCCGGTTCCTTTTTGTCCCGCCGAATCGAGAATGACATCCACCATTGGTTTGCCTGTATCCGGATCTGTCTTCGAGAAAATGTCAGCCGTGATTTCGATCAAATAACTATCCAACTCACCATTGTTCCATTCGGTGAAAATCTCATGCAGTTCACCAGTATTTAAATGGAGTACATCTTTCAGTAAATGATACGCTTCGCCAATGAGCTGCATATCACCGTATTCGATGCCGTTGTGTACCATTTTGACATAATGGCCTGCGCCATCTTCTCCAATATAGGTCGAACAAGGATCGCCGTTTACTTTGGCCGAAATGGCAGTTAAGATTGGCTCGACCCGTTCATACGCGTCTTTTTGCCCTCCAGGCATAATTGCAGGGCCATTAAGGGCTCCCTCTTCTCCCCCCGAAACACCAGCGCCGATAAAGCGGAATCCTTGGGCTTGCAGGTCTTTATTTCTTCTTTGTGTATCAGGGAAAAAGGCATTTCCACCATCGATGAGAATATCCCCTTGACTGAGGTAAGGCACAAGCTGATCAATGGTATCGTCTGTCGGTTTTCCCGCTTTTACCATGATTAATATTTTACGAGGCGTCTCAAGTGATTGGACAAATTCTTCAACACTATATGTTCCGATAAGGTTCTTTCCTTGCGCTTCCGCCACTAGTTCATTTGTTTTCTCTGGTGAACGATTATATAAAGCCACCGAGAACCCTTTGCTTTCAATATTCAAGGCTAAGTTTTTACCCATGACGGCCAAGCCGACTACGCCAATTTGCTGTTTTTTCATTTTACTGCCTCCCTGTCATCGATACCCGGCTGATATTTCGCCGTACGTATATGTGATCTTAATACCATTCAGCTTTTTACTGCTTTTTTCCAATCAGCTGCGAACTTCTCAAGCCCTTGATCCGTCAACGGATGTTTGGAAATTTGTTCAATGATGCTGAAAGGGACCGTTGCGATATGTGCTCCAGCCATGGCTACGCGTGTCACATGATCAGGATGACGCACAGACGCGGCGATGATTTGAGCATCTAAGTTGTGGATTCGGAATAGCTCCGCGATTTTGACGACTAATTGTACGCCGTCTTCCGATATGTCATCGAGACGACCTAAGAACGGAGAAACATAGGTAGCGCCTGCTCGAGCAGCCAATAAGGCCTGATTTACGGTAAAGATCAAAGTCACGTTCGTTTTGATACCTTTATCGGCTAAATAACGGCAAGCTTCTAAACCATCCAAAGTCATTGGCAATTTAATCGTAATGTTTTTATCGTAATTGTTAATCTTGATAAGCTCTTCCGCTTGGGCAATCATTTCCTCAGCCGTTATGGCATCCGGCGTAACTTCAGCAGAAACGGATTCGACTTTAGGCACTAATTTTAGAATTTCTTCGATTCGATCCTCGAATTTCACGCCTTCTTTGGCCACCAAGGATGGATTCGTCGTTACGCCAGACAGAACACCCACTTTGTATGCTTTTTTGATATCCGCTACATTTGCGCTGTCGATGAAAAGTTTCATTTTTAATTACCTCCATAAATTTAGTTTAATTAATGACAATCCAGATTGTTTTTTACGAAATTCCGAGTAGATTCTTCGATAGCCGAACGACATTCTCTACGGAGAATCCGAAATATGCCATAACTTCAGGGCCTGACCCCGAGGCACCAAAAGTGTTGATAGCGATCACTTGTCCTTGCGGACCTACATAACGTTCCCAACCCATTGAAATACCCGCTTCAATAGATACTCGTTTGGTAACGGAAGCAGGAAGAACGGTTTCCTTGTACGAGGCTGGCTGGCGCTCAAAAAGTTCCATACTAGGCATGGCTACGACTCTGACAGAAACATGATCCTTCTCTAACTCGTGTTTCGCATTCACAGCCAGGGAAACTTCCGAACCAGTTCCGATGATAATGAGATCCGGATGAGCATCGGTTTCCGTTAAGATATATGCGCCCTTTGTTACCTCCTCTAAATTTGCTTTCGTCGCACTGTAAACGGGGAGGTTTTGTCTACTTAGCACAAGAGCTACCGGCCCATTTTTGTTCTGCAGAGCATAAGCCCAAGCGCTCGCCGTCTCGTTGGCGTCGCCCGGCCTAATAACGGTTAGGCCGGGAATCGTCCTTAGTGCAGCCAAGTGCTCGACAGGCTCATGTGTCGGGCCGTCTTCGCCGACCGCAATCGAATCATGCGTGAATACATAAATAACCGGCAGTTTCTGCAAGGCAGCCAAGCGAATGGATGGTCGCAGATAATCGCTAAAGACGAAGAAGGTACTTACAAAAGGAATAACGCCTCCGTGCAAGGCCATGCCGTTGCCAGCTGCACCCATCGCATGCTCACGTACGCCGAAATACACATTTCGTCCTTCATAGGATTCGACGCCGAAAGTTTTTTCTCCAATGATATCTGTCATTGTCGAATGCGATAAATCGGCGCTTCCTCCGAATAAAGAAGGCACGCGTTTCATGAAATGATTGATCGCGTTCCCACTGGCTACACGAGTGGAAATGGCTTTCGAATCATCGAATGTCAGAATATCGGTATTTTCGATCAGAACCTTCCCATTTATGGCATTTTCAAGTTCAAGGCCAAGCTCTGGATATATCGTTTTATAGGAAACTAACAGTTGATTCCATTCTGTTTCCTTGGCTTGTCCGAGACGTTTCAAATTCTCAAAGTGAGCTTGTACTTCCTCAGGTACGGTGAATTCATCATGCGTCCAACCATAGAATTCCTTAGTCGCTTTAGCTTCTTCCAACCCAAGTGGGTTACCATGAGCTTTATTCGTTCCTGCAACCTTGGGACTTCCATAACCAATAACCGTCCTTATTTCGATTAAGGTAGGACGTGTGGTATCTTGCTTTGCTAAATCGATCGCTTTCGTGATTTCAACAATGTCATTGCCATCTTCAACTCTCAAGTATTGCCAATTGGCAGACTCTGCTCGCAACTTTGCATGATCTGAATAGGATACGTTCAACGCTCCGTCTAAGGAAATATCATTGGAATCATACAAAACGATTAATTTATCCAACTTCATATGTCCAGCCATCGACATTGCCTCGTACGAGATGCCTTCCATCAGGCAGCCGTCTCCAACAAGTGCATACGTATAATGATCAACGACCGGGAATGTTTCTTTGTTAAATTTCGCAGCCAAATGAGCTTCAGCCATTGCCATCCCTACAGCCATCGCAATTCCTTGTCCTAAAGGACCCGTCGTTGCGTCAACGCCATCTGTATGTCCATATTCCGGGTGGCCTGGCGTTTTACTTTCAAGTTTGCGAAATTGTTTAAGATCATCCATCGACACCTTATATCCCGATAAATGCAGCAAACTATAAAGAAGCGCAGAACCGTGTCCCGCGGACAAAACGAATCGATCCCGATTAAACCATTTGGCGTGGAATGGATTATGCTTCAAATGTTTGGCCCATAATGCGTAGGCCATGGGGGCAGCCCCCATCGGCAGTCCAGGATGTCCCGAATTCGCCCTATTAATAGCATCAATGGATAAAGTACGAATCGTATTCACGGATTTTTGATCAAGTGTTGTATTCATAAGTATGGATATCTCCTTTGGTTGAATCGTTATTCGATACATTTTTGAAATCGAACCACCAATGAAAGCCGTCTCTCGCAAGCAATTCATCGGCTTCATGAGGTCCGTACGATCCTGCTGGGTAGATATGAAGCGGTATAAGATTATCTTGATAAGCGTATAAGATAGGTTGTACCCATTCCCACGACAATTCCACTTCATCCCAATGGGCGAAATAGGTTTTATCACCAAGTAACGCATCATGGATGAGAGTTTCATAGGCGTCTTTAACACTTTCTTTCATGAAGCTTAGTTGGCTTCGAACGGGCATTTCGACATCTGAACGCTCCTTATCCGATTGGCTTCTTTGAAAGAAAATGCCTTCGTTGGGACCAATCTCTACGATCAACAGATCCTTTAGAGGACCCTTAGATTTATACTCGATAACGATTCTGGTAACTTTCTCTTTCAGCCGCTTACCCGTACGAATGTAGATGGGAGTGTCCTTCCAGAACGGATCATCGACTCGTAGTTTGGCTGCAATGAAAGTATCATTTTGAGAGTCGACGGCGATTCCCAGTTCATCTGTATAGCCGACAACTTGCTCCCCTTTGATCTCCCCTGCACCATATTGTCCACGAACCACATGTTGCGTAATATCCATTTTATTTAATGACATTAACGACTTCATGATCTTTCTTTTAAGCTTCCCAACCTCATCTACCGAACTTCGATTCGGCAGCTCGATCGTTAACATCATTAACAATTGGAGCATATGATTCTGGAACATATCGCGGATGGCGCCTGCATGATCGTAGTAGCCGGCCCGTTCTTCTACGCCCAATGTTTCGTTTGCAGAAATTTGTATATTAGTAATACTTCGTGTCCTTAGATCAGCTTGCTCCCAAAGAGCAGAGTGTAGAAGTTGTCCCATTCGCTGAACCATAGGTTTGCCTAAGTAATGATCAATTCGATAAATTTCAGGTTCATCAAATGCTTGGTTCAGCGTATGATTCAATTGTCTTGCCGATTCCAAGTCGTGGCCAAAAGGCTTCTCGATCACCAGACGCTTCCAGCCATCTACTGAACCAAGCCCGCTTTCATGAATATTTGTTGCAATTGTTTCAAAGAATTCAGGTCCAACAGACAAATAAAACATGCGATTCGGCGTTATGTTAAGCTCTTCCTCCCGCTCTTCAACCAGCCGCAGCAGCTTCGTGTAATCTTCTTTGCGATCAACATCAAGAACATGATAACGGAATGCTCGCAAGAATTTTTTTACTACATCAGCATCTTTCACTTCACTTCGGGAAAAAGTAATAAGGGATTGCTCTACATTTGACTGAAATGTTTCATGAGATAGTTCTCTTCTTCCAAGACCAATCAAGGAAAAGGATGAAGGTAGTTTCTGATCGACGAACAATTGAAATAAGGCTGGGTAAATCTTTCTTTTGGCTAAATCACCTGTAGCTCCAAACAAAACAAAAGTTGCTGGCTCCAATTTACTCACTCCTTTACTGGTTTCTTTGTAGCAGCTCTACTATAATGGTTCATATGTCCATTAAATCAATCTAGGAGCTAGCACCCATTTTATGAACAATAATTACGAATTGTATAAAGTCTTCTATTGGGCTGCAAAGACTGGTAGCTTAACACAGGCTGCTAAAGTCTTGTACCTCACCCAACCGAGCGTTAGCCACGCCATTAAACAGCTGGAAGACAGCTTTGGGATGACATTGTTTTACCGTAATTCCAAAGGTGTAATGCTTACTCAAGAAGGTGAAGTTCTATATTCCTACATAGAGAAGTCCCAAATCTTAATATCACTAGCTGAAAAGCAAATGGCCGCGCTTAAAAATCTAGACAGTGGCGAACTTCGGATCGGCGGAAGCGATTCATTGTTTAAGCATTACATTCTACAATACTTGGAAGACTTTCATAAGCAGTATCCCAGCATCCGACTTCATCTTAATCATGGAACAACACCAGAAATCATTGCTCTTTTAAAAGAAGGGGAAATTGATTTAGGTGTCGTTCGTATGCCGATTGCAGATCCCCAACTCGAAGTAAGGGAAAGTTTCCAACTCCAGGATTGCTTTGTTGCGGGAAGTCTGTATTCCGAGCTTCAAAATGTGGTTCTAACCCTTGATATGTTACTTCAATATCCGCTCATCCTATTCTCACGAAATAGTCGGGCACGAATGGCCATTACAGAATTATTTCAAAGTTATGGTCATCAACTCAAACCCGAAATCGAGGTTGGAAGTGTGGATCTTCTCATTGAGTTAGCGCGTAAAGGACTCGGAATTTCTTATGTGACCAGAGAATTCGTGTCAAAAGAACTGGAAGAAGGTACGCTCTTCGAGATTCAATTAGACGTGCCGATACCACCATCACATGTAGGGATTATGATTATGCGCAACATGCCGATTTCCAACGCAGTCAACAAATTTATTGAAATGGTTCAATAAACGGAATCTCACATCACGCAGATATTCCTGACAACCAACCAACTGCATTGTGAATATCTTCAAAATCATGATAGCTTAATTCAGTTGTATTTTTTCCGATAGCTTGCCTCATATCGACTTTAGTAATCGTATTCTCTGAACTAACAGTAGCTGTGTATTGAATTCCCGCATTTAGGAGTTTTGGCAGCCACTCTACGGACAACCAATTAGCGTCTTCTGTCAAAACTATGCTATGACTTTTATCAATCAAGACTTTTCTTGCCTTTTTTATAACTGCAAGTTCAATTAGTTTATTAAGAGGCACGCGAAACTCATCTTCCTGTGCTAAAGAATTCCAACGAATCACAGCGGCTTCAATCACATCATCCCAAAAAATATGAGCTTTATCTGAAAAATAAAAGTGCATCATATTTACTCTCTCCTCTCACATAGATAAACGGATATGGAAACTGCTATAGATGATTGAAGGCTTACCATTCCGTAAAAAATGCTTTCTTTTCGTAATTCCACTATAGTACGAATCTAATGTATACAAGTAATTAATATATTTCACAATAGCCATAGACCGGGTGAATGGGATAATGTTCTGGTTACCACTTGTTGGCTGAGAATCACTGCTTCCACCTTTGACCGATTGAGCATAACTAATAAGTGTTGATGTTGAAAAAACAAAAATCGTACACCTTAGGTGTACGATTTTTGTTAGGTTAATTTGTTATTACATTCTCACCCTACCGTTTAACGTAATGAAACTGTTTAATGTGTCGGCAGGTCTGTATTGTTTTAAGAATGATTTACTAGCCATTCTTAAGTTATAGAAATTCAGCTATTTCTTATTTTTCACTAATGATATATTGTCAAATCCCAGATCGTATCTGCTAGATGCGGCATTTTTACCTGCCACCGTAAAACGGAACGTATGATTGCCTGCCGCACTAAATGTCACTGTACCCAAGCTGCGCCCTGCATAACCCGATGCGGCCGCATATTGATCTATTGGAGAACCTAGATTTGTACCATTAACGGATAATTGATAAATCCCTTTATTGGCAGCTACGCGACTACCCACGTACACCGTATACGTTCCCGGTTGAAGTACATTGAGGGTATAGTCAACATAGTCACCAATTGCATTCGATGTTAGATTATTAAACGTTACTCCGGCAGCCGTATCGGTATAATTCGACTGCGAATCCCCAGTAGATACGGAAACAGGAACCGATTCAAATTCATAATCGTTTTTAACTAGCTTAATAGAATCATACGCTAAGGCATAACTGCTAGATGCTGCATTCTTACCTGTTACTGTAAAACGGAATGCTTGGCTGCCAGTCGTGCCAAACGTTACTGTACCAATTTTACTCTCTGTAAACCCGGCAGTCGTTGCGTACTGATCTACTGTCGAGCCCAAATTCGTACCATTAACGGATAGTTGATACATTCCTTTACTTGGGGCAACGCGATTGCGTGCATACACCGTATAGGTTCCCGGTTGAGGTACATTGACCGTATATTCAACAAAATCCCCGATGCCGTTCGATGCTAAGCCATTAAACGAAGCACCTGTTATGGAATCCTTATAATTCGCTTGCGTATCCCCAGTAGATACAGTTGTTGGTAAGATCTCAGCCTCGTGTACGAATTCTTTTTCTGGCGGTGTTAAGACATCGCTAAAGCTGACGTCATCGACAAACAACCATTGTGTTGAATCCGCATTCGATGTAAAGGCAACAGTGGCTTGGCCATTGGTGACCTGAACGTTATCTAACGTAACCTGCGTCCATATAGACGCTGCGGGGATATCGACATATTGCTCTGTTCCTCCATCATTCGACACGCTCATTCTAGCCTGTGCTTGGCCACCGGAGCTCTTCACCCAAGCGCTTAACTGATAAGTCCCATTGGCGATTCCGTTTAGATTCTGCTTAGTCGTCACCTGATAACTGCTCGAACTCGCATGCTTCAAAGATCGTACACCACTATGCGCATCCTGTGTCGTCATAAAGCTGGCCGTCTTGTCGCCTGTCTCAATCCAACTTGGCGTATCTTGATCCGTATAACCTCTCGTCGTATCTTTTGGCGTATACTCCATTGCTGCATTACCAATCATATTGGCCCCGGAATAATTCTTCGTATAATAACGAAAATAGTCGAATTGCGTATCCCCAGGGAGCTTACTGTCATCCGCAACAATATCGCCAACCAAGGCCGTCAACCAGAAATTAGCTGGAGAAAACGGCTGCGGCGTCGTTGCCAGATCAATCATGTGAACAAGCGTACCGTCTACATAAAATTTGATAGCCGTTGGACTCCAATCATATCCATACACATGCCAGCTATCAGGTGTTTGAACGTTAAAGCCTTTGCGCGGCCCCGCGAACCCTGGAATATGAGTGACAGTACCAATATTTAAAGTAGGATCTGCCGAATTGGCTTCAAATCCGTCGATCTCGGTGACTTGATTGTAATATGGCAAATTGCCTGCGGCAATTTCTGCAGACAATGCCGTAATGTTGTTGCTGGTTAAATGGTTACTTAGTCCCATACTCCAAAAAGCCGGATGCAGACCTGTTGTGGCATTGAAGAGTTTGGCTTTCGTCTCGTAATAACCGTAACCAAACACTTTTTTCGTGACGATGCCGCCGCCCGTGTAGTACCACTGGCTGTTAATCTGCTCCTTCTTCATATCAATGTGCAGCACCCCTTCTGATTCCCTCACATTTTCTTTCTTGTTATAGCCCTTACTATACGGACCGGCATCGCGATACATCCAGTCATTTTCGTTGATAGCGTTTTCAGTAAATTCATCGGCATAATATAACGTATAGCCGCCGTTCGGGTTCGGAACATCCGCAGAAGCCGGAGTCGGTGACAATGCAGGAACTGCCGCAGTGGCCAATAGCAAGGCAGGAAGCATCATTCGTTTCGGTTTAAACCATTTAGGCAATAATTTCATTATATATTCCTCCTTGTCAAAATTGAATGGCAATACCTTTCGCGTGGATCTCACACCTCTCTACCTTCAGCGGCTGTTTTATCACCCTACTAATGATTTAATGTACTCATATTTTGTAAGGGTTTACATTTAGAATAACCTTTTTTTTGAAACAACGAGTTTCATTTCTTCGAAGAATAGTTCGTAATTTCAGGAGATTGTCGCCTCCGAGATCTTTAGTAATTTCAGCGAGTCGTCCATCCCAATGGATGCAAACTGTTCCAGGAGCATTAACACTACAGAAGTATTCCTAGAACTATAATACCTGTTACCTCAATGAACAAAGCAGGCTGCCGTGGCGCCTGCTTTGTTTGTCTATCTTTATGAAACTATAGTTCCTCGTTAGAGTTTAACAAGAAATAATTGCTTTACTCACTTACATAGATTTCGATTCTTTCTTTCCCTCTCCCAATGTTATTACGCTTCAACTTAATTTCTCCAACTTCGCCTGTATTCTTCAAGTGAGTTCCACCGCAGGGAACCTTTGAAAATCCTTCAATTTCCCAATATCTTCTTCCATTTCCTTCGTCACTGAAGGCACTAATGATGTCGAGGTTTGCCTCAATGATCTCACGGGATTCTTTCTCGATCAAAGGGAATGATTTTGAAATATTCTCGTGCCATACAAAATCTATTCGGGCTTTATCTTGAGCGATATGAGCGCCTGTTTTCTCGATACCTTTCAAATGTTTATAAGCTAATTCTAATACAACCTCCGCTGCAAAGTGTAGTCTCATAAGTCTGTAACGACGATCCCAATCTACGCTCATCGTCACTTGATCACCAACGTTTAAGTCATGCCCTTCTTCTATTGTATAAATGATTTCATGACCATCTTTTTTTGCTTGATGTACGGAATACCCACCAATCAATCCTGTATCACTTTCTTGTCCTCCAGAGAAAGCATAAAAGATGGTTCGTTCCACTGTAATGTCATTGCCATTTACACTGGCTATGCGAGTATCTAGTTCTGTTGCATATGGGTTTGTCCAAAATACTTTTTCAACCATATCAGCACTTCCTTATCACATCATGAATTACATATCCGTTTTACTATTCTGGATAATGCATAACAACTTGTAGGGTGACATCCTCATCTGTGTCATTCATATATTTGTGTGTAACGTTTCCTTCAAACTGTATAGCACCTCCTGTAGGCAAGGTGTACTCGTCATCCCTAACTCTGATTTTAAATTCCCCTTTAACAACAGTAATGTACTCTTGGACACCCTCGTTGTGGGGTGTGGAAACATAATTTCCTTTAGGTTTTAATACAATTGTGAAAATTTCAATTTGAGTTTGCGGATTGAATGGAAATAATAAATAGACTAGACAGTTCCCGTTATCCTCCGTTATATCTGGTACTTCTTTGGGATTAACGATGGCTATTGTAGATTCGTCGTATTTAATTAGGGCTGAAAAAGAAATATGAAGTCCCGTAGCAATTTTCCAAACGGTGGTTACTGTTGGCTGTGTGTCCCCTCGCTCGATTTGATGCAGCATACCTTTGCTAACCCCAGTTAAATCTGCCACTTTATCTAAACTTAACTGTCTTTGCTTTCTCACACGTTGCAAGTTGTGCCCTATCCTGATGTGAATAGCATCCAAGAAATGACCCCCTTCCGTTTAGTATATTATACAAAAATAACAATATACAAAACAAGTCGAATAGGACTGTAGTTACGCTAAAGCGATCCCACTAATTCTCATTTTGTAAGATAGAAATTGTGCCATAGTCTCAGCTATCCTAAAATGTTATACTTCAATAATCTACTATGATTCTCTGAATTTTTAGCAGCCAAAGGGGGGATCGGTATGCTGTTAGCTGAACGCTATCTGACTTTATATGACCGTTTTGGCGGTGGAAACTCGCATGGCGAACCTGTGGAGGCAACTCTGGAAGAGTTGGCAAATGCGCTATTCTGCACGTCAAGGAACGTGAAACTTGTGTTGAAGAAATTAGAGGAAGAGTGTCTCATAAATTGGCTGCCGGGCCGCGGTCGCGGTAATCGATCACACATAATTTTCAAGGTGCATAAAGAAAACTTCTTGCTCAATCTGGCTACGTCCAAAGCAGATGAAGGTGATTACCGCACATCGTTCGATGTGCTCAGCAGTTACGGTGAAGGAACAGAAGCCAAGATCAAGTTCATAGAATGGCTGAAAGGGAGATTCGGCTATCAGAAGGAAACGGTGAGAGGTCTTACCGAATGCGATACGCTTCGTTTTCCCGTCTACCGTAGCGTCCAAACGCTCGATCCTGCTAAAGTGAACTATGCCTTCGACTCACACATCATTCAGCAAATCTTTGATCGGCTCGTCACGTATGACGAGACAGTAGATCGGATAGTTCCTGGCATTGCTCATGCGTGGGACACAGATTCGCAGGCAACGGAATGGACTTTCCATTTGCGCAAAGGTGTCTTGTTCCATACAGGTCGTGAATTGACCTCTCAGGATGTAGTCTATACTTTCGAACGGCTTCGCTCTCCCAACATGCCAAACCGCTGGATGATGAGAAGCCTTTCGGTTGTGGAAGCTTTAGGACCGCGTACTGTGCGTTTTGTACTCTCGCAACCGAATCGGATTTTTGACCGTTTCTTATGCTCATCCGCTTCTTCCATCTTACCTCTGGATTTGAATGGACACAGTGAAGAAGACTATTGGCGACTACCGACGGGCACAGGACCTTTCCAACTGCTCTCTTTTTCTCCACATCGCATCGAATTGGCTGCCAATACCTCCTTTTATGCGGGAAGACCTTACTTAGATGACGTGGATATCATCATCATGCCGGAAGATTGCCAACAGGTGTCTACAATTGGCTTGCCTTCCGTGATGCAAACTCATGATGACGATGAATCGGAGCAGGAAGAGAATCCAGAAGAGAAATGGCAATCTCTCGTCCGGTTGTGCAACGGCTGCACGATGATGACATGGAACGGGAATAAAGAGGGATGGGCACAGAACGAGAACTTTCGCAAAGCCGTAAATCTCTTGCTCGATCCAGTGGCTATGCAAGCCGAACTAGGTGGAGAACGTGTGCTGCCTGCTTATTCTTTACGCCCTGAAGACAGCTTGCAATATGAGCGCAAAACTGCAACCGATCCGGAAATCTATCATGCACTGTCTCAATCCGGCTACGACGGGACCGAGCTTCGACTTGTCGTACACGAAAAGTATGAACGAGATGGAAGATGGATCGCAACGCGCATGACTAGCTTTGGCATTACTGTCGAGCTGTTTTTGGCGAATTGGACACAAATTGTAGATCCTAATATCATATCTAGCGCAGATCTTACTATTTCGGGGATCATTCTAGCCGAAGATGAAGTCTGCGAGATCGACATGTATGAACATGAGGAATGCATCTCCAGTACTTATCTGAATCCTTCACTCAAATGCTGGATTCTTGCCAAGATTGACTTGGCTCTTGGCTCAGACAGCGTTCAAGCTCGTAGAAGCCATATGCGCGATATCGAGACACGGCTCAGAGAAGAGTGCCATATCATTTTCCTGCATCATCGGCGGCTGAATACTTATATGCATCCTTCGGTTAGAGGCGCTTCATTCAACTCTAATGGCTGGATTGACTTTCAACAAATTTGGCTGGAAAAATGATCAAAAGATACTCCGCTTCAACTATCGCGTTAAACGCCCCACTGTTTTTTCATTAAAGTGAAGAGCTGCTTCAAAGCAGCTTCTTCGCTATCGTTCCTTGTTAGTTACCCACGCCTCTGTACCTGTACTTCCGCATAATAAAAAAATCACCTACCGACCCTTATCGTTACTTGAACGCTTCATCAAACGCGTTTTCCATGTGCTCGGCTTCCGCAGATACTGCGAAAAAAATATAGTTCCCTTTCGCTTTTAAGACATGCTTCTCAACGAGAAAATATTCATCCGGACGATAATCTTTAAATTTGACTTCTTGCGCTTCTATTCTTTTCAATATTTTCCCTTGGATGCTCTCCAGTTGATTTGCATCCTTCACTTTAATGATAGTCAGTTCATCGGCTTTCATATTGGTTACAGCTGTATAAAGAATAAAACTTTCTATATCCTCAGATTTGATTTGATACAGCTTATCCAGTTTATGAGCATCTTCTTCTTTCAAGTTATCCAGCTTGACGGCCTGTTTAATATATTTTCCCACTTCGCGGGCTGAAAGATTGCTCTCTCCTTCTTCCTTGCCAGAACATGCTGCCAAAGCACTGAAGACAAGGATATAGACGAATATCCCCATAAACCATTTTTGTTTGAATTTACCAAATTGCTTTATCATTAGATCCCCTCACTTATATTCTTAATCGATGGGTCTTCAAAAAACGTAGTTACATTATATAGAAGCAGCATGTCATTAATCTGATTGTCAAATATGAGCGTATTCAAACTCTTTTCATAAAATCTAAGGTCTACAACATAGATTTCACTAAAATGCGGTGCTAAAAAGGGAATGAAGCAGTTGGCATAAGAATCCTTGACAACGAGCAGCTTCCTGCCCCCAGGATTGCCCGTTGTTATATTTACGAGCGGATGATTTCCATTTAAAAAGACGGTATATTTATCTTTTTTGCGGATATTATCCATCTCGTAGAGAGAATCCGAATCCGTGTTTTGATGCCCATCGACATACTCAACTTTGTAAGCTGCCTTCTCCTTCGGTGTAAAAAGTTCGATGCTATCCGGATGTAAGTGTTTGAATCCGCTTTTGGAATAGAGCGAACCGTAGAAATCCTCCGTCACCTTCGCAATGTTGAAATACGCCTCTTCCTTAGGTGTAAAGCCCATTTGCTCACTCAACGCCAGATATCCATAATAAGCACCTCTTGAGGTCCAATGGTGATCTGTTCGGTAGAATATATACTCTTCTTTCTTGGAACTTAACGTAGGATATAGATTAAGAAATCCAATGTCCCCGCGGAGAGATTTTTTTACTTTATCGGTATACATCAATTCATCGTTGTCCGCGACATAATCAGGGAGCTTATTGTCCAATACGCGCACAGCCGTTGGCACGAGCATCACAAATTTTCGTAGTGCAGGTGTGGCTTTGTCGAAGGAATTGATCGCCCTTACCTTTTCTTTCAAGTCCTCCGCTGCAGGCGGACTAAATTTCTGGATCAGGAATCCGTCCTTACTCAAGTAAACTCCGTTGCTTTCCTTTTTCCCGAGGACCCGATCCGCATCTGATTTCACTCCAATCCATAAATCTCTTGCCATGAATTGGTCAGATATGTACTTCTCATAATTAGAAGTGAATTTCCCAGAGACAAGGCTTTGAAATGAGAATACCGGCAGCTGCTCCAAGTTCCGATTCTCCGAATCTGAAAATATGTTATTCGACTTGAATAAATTGAGCACAAGTATAAATGTTATAAACAACAAGAGTAATAGGGCCATCAAGTAATTATTTAATTTATCATACCTATGCAGAAAATCACCTCATTCTAAGGGCAACCGCAGCAGCCATACGATTAAAATCTAAAATATAAGAACGGGTTGTAGGTTTCATTGACCAAGTACGCTGTTGAAAGAATCAATAAACTGAAATAAACCGCCTGAGCCACGATAACACCTGACATGTTCAACTTGCCTTTGAGGTAATGAAAAGCTCTTATGGGAAGCGGTGTTGCGCAAATGGCCAAAACCATCAACAATACGATATTCGTCGATAAATAATACAAAGCCTGGCGATTCACAAATTCATGCGCGCCGAAACCAAACATCGTTCCAATGAATTCCATCGCTACAGAAAGCTGTTCGAATTCAAAGAGCACCCATCCGACAATCACGATCGTCATTGTATAGAGATGTCCTACAAAGTTAGGTCTATGCGTAAGCCATTTTAGTAAAAACAGCTTTTCAATCTTTACAAATAAACCAAAGTATAAGCCCCATAGAACGAAATTCCAGCTTGCCCCGTGCCATAAACCGGTCAGCAGCCATACTACGAACAGATTTCGGAAATGCTGCCGCTTCCCTGCTCGATTACCCCCAAGCGGGATGTAGACATACTCACGAAACCAGGTGCCCAGTGAGATGTGCCATCTGCGCCAGAACTCCGTTACGCTTTTGGATATATAGGGATAATTGAAGTTCTCCATGAAAGTAAACCCGAACATCTTACCCAGCCCCCGTGCCATATCTGAATATCCACTAAAGTCAAAATATATTTGGAAGGTAAAGGCCAAGATGCCGAGCCATGCTGAAAGTACCGTAAGATCGTCCATCGGCGTTGCTTTCACACTCGTCCAAAGCAGTCCAATATTATTAGCAAGCAGTACTTTTTTGGCAAGCCCTCTAATGAATAATTCAGCACCTTCCCCAAACTGATTCAAAGTCACTTTCCTTTCATTCAACTGCTTGGAAATATCGCCATATTTCACGATCGGACCCGCAACAAGCTGTGGGAACATCGTGACATAGGAACCAAAAGAGATCATATTCTTCTGTGCAGGTATTTTATCCCGATAGACATCTACAATGTAAGACATCGTCTGAAAGGTATAAAAGGATATTCCTATTGGAAGCGGAAGAGCTGTTACATGAATATTCAAGTGGAATAGTTGATTGATATTATCTACGACAAACCCATAGTATTTGAAGAAACAAAGTATCCCTATGCTAACGACCAAGGAATTGATCAATATCGCTTGAGCAATCCGCATATGACTTCTATACTTCTCAATCAGCAAACCGTTCATAAAGTCGAAACCCGTAGAAAAGATCATGATGAGTATATATAGCGGTTCACCCCATGCATAGAACACCAAGCTTACGACGAGCAGGATAAAGTTCCGAAGAACATTAGGTGAGACGTAGTAAACAAGAAGCGTCAGAGGCAGAAACAAGAAAAGAAAGATAAGACTACTAAATACCACCGTTCTACTACCTCCTAACAAAACGCCTATTTCACTTGATCTTTCAAAAAGTCTAATAAACACGTGTAATATTCTGCTTTGAAATGGATGCCATCCTTATCGTGCAAGTTTTGATTCGATTGAAATATCGGAGATAAATCAATGAATTTCACTTGTTTCTTTGCAGCTAGTTCCTGCAGTCCCTTATTATAATCATTGATAGTTGTATAACGAGGTTCTACTTTCTCTGCCTCCGCTGTAACCGGTGTTACCGAAACTATCATAATGTTGGCATTTGGCAGCTTCCCTTTGATTCTATCGATCAATATCGCGTATTGCGTCAGCGCAAATTCCTTGGGATTGTCAGTCGGCCATAAGATATCATCAGACCCCAAATGAATAAATACATTTTTCGGGTTTTTGCTTGCCAGAACATCAACGTCATCCCCCTCCAAGACGATAAAAGCCGTTGCACCGGCTTTCCCCATCACATTCGCGTCAGCCAGAATCCCGTGGAAGGACAGTCCTTCGGTGATCGAATCTCCCATAAATACACTTGTTTTAAAAATGGATTTATACGATTTATCCTCTGTCGTGGCATTTGCAGATTGTTGGTCATTGGCCCCAGAGGCCTGTTCGCCTTTTTGATTTCCGCAGGCTGCGAGGGATATAGTGATAATACCGATAAGCAGCATGACAATATACTTTTTAAACATTTCAAATCTTCCTCTCTTTTTTAAGTTGTTGTGCTTCCTCTTATAAGCGTTATCTTAATTGAGGCAGATGAAGTTAAAGCCAAGTAGAAATAAAGATGAGATGAAGTTTATGCAAAAAAACCACCTTCCAAGACGATGTTAAAAACACGTCGCGAAAAGTGGTTAATAAGTGCCTAGGCTTTTTTGATCAAATAGAAGAAAAACAAAACCCCGTCTTCTGTGTTCGCCGCGCCGTATGGCGCACCATGTAATTCCAAAATATTTTTGGAAATAGCAAGACCTAATCCGGTTCCGCCTTGTATGCGGTGGCGTGACGTATCTCCACGATAGAAGCGGTCCCATACTTTATCTAGCTGATATGCGGGAATGTGAGCCCCCTTGTTTTCAATACACACCTTAACTTGATCTTGTTCTTCAGTGATTGAAATGAAAATGTGTTCTTGTTTTGGTGTATAGCGTATCGCATTGGTTAGAAAATTGGTAAGAACTTGCTCGATTCGATGTTGATTTGCCATGACTTCAACGTTTGCAAGCTCGATATGCACATGAAGTTGTTTACTGCTGAATTCCACAGATAATTTTTCACAAATTTCCTCAATGAGCTTATCGATGCTAAATGGATCCATCTTCAATGTATACGTGCCTGATTCAAACTTGGCCAACTCAAGCATATCTACAATCAACAGATCCATTTTATCCACTTCTTTGTCCATCGCTTCGAAATAATGATCTTTTTTATGTGCAGCAACGCCATCTTTCAGAATCGAGATACAACTTTTCATAACACTAAGGGGCGTCTTTAGCTCGTGAGATACCCCTGAAATAAATTCCCTTCGTGTGCGTTCTAATTGCTTTTCTTTCTCAATGTCCTTCTGCAACTGTTCGATATAGGAATGCAGAGTTTGGGAAAGCGAATTGATACTTTGAGACAAGTCACCAATTTCATCATCGGATCGAATTTCAATTGTTTCCGAAAAATCTAAGCTTGCAATCCTTTTAGTCATCTTATTGATTTGCAGCAAGGGTTTCGCAATCTTTCTAGAATAGTACAAAGCAGCAAGAATAATGAGAAACATAACTATAGCAATCAAGTACACATAATAATCTTGGAGCATCTGTACGGCTTCATCAACAGGTTGCAGCGAGGCTATCGAAAAAATATAACTAAATGTACCATCTTCTTCTTTAATCGGGTCAATGAACAGCTTGTATTTCACTTCGTTTTGCGTAAAATCAAGAATTTGCAAGGAATCATAGCTGTATTTCGGATCATCGAATAGTAAAGCAGCTTGAAAATCCTTCAATTTGTCCATATACAAGCTATTGGTATAAATAAAACTTGAGGATTCACTTCCATTTGGGAATTGAACTTTGGTAATTATACCGTGAAGTAATATCTCGGGAGATATGGATTTAACTGTGTTTGAATTTTCATTTTCCGATTGAAGCCAGTATATCTTTTTGGAAATTTTCTCATTCTCCCAATACATATTGGTTTCTTCTCCCACCAATTGTACAAGATAAGGAATTAACGTCAGGTCCTTCTTATATGCTGAAATAGAAACACGTGCTTTGGTGGTCAAAAGGAGTTTCGCTGAACTTGGAACGCTCGTTATAACCTCATTAATGTTCATCAAATGGTAGAGCGGAATGGTCATCGTCTTACCAGATAACTCCTTGTTCGATTTAATTGCATCCATCTTGACTTCCACATAGAAATCATTCACATTTTTTAAATTCCCTAGGCTATCTAATGTCGTAATCCATGTAGTATTTTGCCTATAAAAATCCTGCTCCAGCTTTTGAATTGCAAGTACATTCCCGCCACTTTTTAAATAATCATCTTTAAAAGATTGGATATTGGCTTTAAGGTCATTCACTTTTCTGTTAGCATAGTATTCCTTGAAAAAAATCGTTTGCCCAAGATAAATCGTAGCTAATATAAATAAACATAACAGGGTGGTTAGCGTAAATAATTTAGATACAATGCTCATTCTCATGCATTACCCTCGAACTTATAGCCTGTCCTGACAATTGTAGTAATTAGTTTGGATTTATTCCCAAGCTTACTTCTTAGGTTACGGATATGGGTGTTGACTGTGCGATCATCTCCCTCGTATTCATAACCCCAAATTTTCGTGATGATCTGATCTCTTGAAATCACATTGCCTTTGTTTTGCATGAGATAGGCTAAGATCTGGAACTCCGTATATGTCAGATAGACCTGCTCCCCCTCAATGGTTAGCGTACGGGAAGGGAAGTGCATCCGAATCCCAAAAGCAGTTAAGGTATCACTATTTGACTGCGATAAAGAAGCATCCGATAGTCGCTTTTCCCGATTCCTGCTATCAATCAATCTTCTGGCTCTAGCTAATAAGACAGCTGGCCGATATGGTTTAGTTACATAATCATCTGCACCTAACTCAAATCCGAGCAAAGTATCATCTTCATCTACTCGCGCCGTCAACATAATGATTGGAACATTGGATGACTTCCGGATTCGTCTACATACAGACCACCCATCCAATTCAGGCAGCATGACATCAAGAATAATCAAATGAATTTCATGCTTTTGAAATAACGTTAATGCCTCTTTCCCATCTACTGCTTCTAATACCTGATACCCTTCATTCAGAAAATAATCTTTAATGATTTCACGCAAAATATCTTCGTCTTCTACGATCAAAATTGTTTTTTGCATCTAATTGCTCCTACGATCTTTTTGGATAACTTCTTATAATTTTACCTGCTGAAAGGTTTTTCATAAATTATTTATATCATAGCCAAATAAAGTTGGTGTAAAGATAATTTGGGCTAGTTCTAATGATCTTCACTTTTGCCTTTCCAGATTCGCTTCTGCTGCCAGAAGTAGAGTATAGTAACGAGAGAGCGAAGCTTGCCATAGGCCAAACAACGATTCTGCTGTTCCCGGATGAGGCGTTTGAGAAATTTACAGGTTCAAAAATCGCAGATACTTCCCATAGCGCAGAAGTAATATTTTCCATTGGCGCTGACAGCAGAGAAGAAGTAGATGCCTTTATTCAAAAAGTAGAGTTTGCCGGAGGAAGCATCTTTGACAAGCCGAGTGAAACTGACGGCTGGATGTACGGCGCAGGATTTGCCGACCTGGACGGTCACCGCTGGAACCTGCTGTACATGGATTCGAGCAAAATGCCGAAACGCTAATTGGGCAACGCCCGTGTCACTGCTCCCGTCGTTCGTCAGATTGTTCCATTACCACGCCGACCACGCTCCTCTCCATGGTTCATAAATAAACCCAGCGCATTAACGCGCTGGGTTTATCAACATTATTTTTTGGCAGCTTGCGAACGGTCATAGGCTGATTTGTACACGCCAACGACCTTGTCAACGCCAATTTTTTTCAATTCATCCACGTACGTGTTCCACTCGCCCAAATCGCGCTGTCCCGTAATAAATTTGGCAAGCGCTTGGTCGCGCGTTTTTTGCAGCGTCTGACCGACAGTCGACACAACTTCCAACTCTTGCTGGGTCAACGCCGGACGAGGCTGCTGCTTGCTGTCATAGTTGACCGCTTGCTTATAAGCATCCTGCAGTTCTGGAGATGACAAGGATAAATGCGCGTCGTAATCGAACCACGTGTACGTGCCGTCTGTGGAAAGGCCAGTTTTCTTGCGCATATCGGACACGTCAGCGTAGTTGCTGGTAAATTTCTTTTTACCGTTATCGTCGCTGTACGTTTCGCCTGGCTTACCCCAACTCACCAGATCTAGCCCTTCCTTCGTATAGAAGAAATCCATATAGTGCATGATGTCTTTAATATTTTTGGAAGTCGATGTGAGCATGATACCATTTTCCAAAAATTGCGTGTAAGCATTCTTTTGCAGTCCCCCCGGCCAGCCAGCTGGAGTCGGCATAAACAGCAAGTTATAGGACGGATTTTGCTTACGCATCGGCAAGTTATAGAAATCCACACGGCTAATATAGTCCGCTGTCACAAACGAACGTTCCGTAGACATCAAATCCTGCCATTGCTTCGTATCGATCGTCAGAAAATCAGGCGGAATCAAGCCCTCTTTATAAAATTTGTTCAAATATGTGATCATTTTCTTGAAATTTTCTTCGATCGGACCATAGCGCCATTCTTTTTTATCAAAGTCAAAATAAACATCGTTCGCGCCGTCATCACTGCCGGTACCGAACGCCGGGGCAAAGTTGCGCAGGTAGATCAGCCCTTGCCGCCAAGACAGCGGATAACTGTCCGGGTAAGCCCGCTTCAACGTTTTCAGCACCGTGTACAGCTCATCCCAGTTCGTCGGCGCCGTCAGCCCGTTCTTCTTGAATACGTCTTCACGGTACATCCAGTTCATCCGGTTCGTCTCTCCGATCCCATGGTTCGGAAATACGTACATTTTGCCGTCGGATGATATGGCATTTTGTGTATCCGTCGGGAATTGTTCCATCCATTTTTTCAAATTCGGCATGTCATTCATGTAATCGAGAATGTTGACAAGCGCGCCTTGCTGCCCGAACTTATCGGCTGTTTTCTTGCTTTGCGTGTAGAGCATATCCGGCATATTCCCTGAAGCGACGGTCAAATTCAAAGCATTGTCCAGCTGCGCATCAGGCGGAACCTGCACGTTCAACGTGACCCCTGTTTTCTCCTTAATGTATTTCCAGACCGGCCAATCCTTGTTGTACGGCCAGCTCGCGTTCGAATAATCGAGAAAGGTGAACGTATGCTCTTTAATAGGAGCAGCGGAGGCTTTATCGGCAGGTGCGGCCGAGCCGCCTGCCGGCGTGGGGCTTTCCCCTGATTGGCTGGAGCAGCCTGAAACAACAGCTACGGTCAGCGCTGCGGTTAGCGCCCAATTGAGAGTCTTTTTCATAGCGATCAATCTCCCTTTTCACTGGTTTAGTGGACTAGCCTTTTACTGATCCGATTAAAGCTCCCTTAACAAAATACTTCTGCAAAAACGGATACACCAAAAGAATAGGAACCGTTGACACGATAATGGTGGCATACTTCAGCGGCTCATCGAGCACCTGGTTGTCACCGACGTTGCTGCCGCCGTTCAAGACCATTTGCGACGCCATGACAATGTTGCGAAGCACAACCTGCAGCGGATACAGCTGGTCGTTGCGCAAATATAACAGCGCTGAATAGAAGTTGTTCCAAATGCCGACGGCATAGAAAAGACCGATCGTAGCCAGCGAAGCGGCGGATAGCGGCAGCACGATGCGGGCGAAGATGCCGATGTCGGTAAGCCCGTCCAGCTTCCCTGATTCTTCCAGTTCCTTGGGAAGCCCCAGAAAGAACGTCCGCATAATGATGAGGTTCCACGTGCTGATGACAGACGGGATAATCATTGACCAGAACGTGTCCACTAGCCCGAGGCTTTTTACCACGAGAAAAGTAGGAATCATCCCGCCGTTGAAAAACATCGTGAACACGATCATCAGCGTCAGCGGCTTGTGGAATACCATCTCTTTTTTCGACAAGGCATAAGCGCCGGCAGCCGTAATGAGCAGGGATAGCGGAGCACCGATCACGACGTACAAGATCGTATTGCGGTAGGAAGTCCAAATGCGGTCATCATGCAGGACCACGGAATAAGCGTTTACATTCAGTCCTTTGGGCAGCAAGCTGATTTCGTTCTTAATGACATATACATCGCTGCTGAGCGACACTGAAATCATGTACAAAAAAGGATAGAGGGTGGCAACAGCGATGCCCAGCAGGAATAAGCTGATGAGAATACGGGATAGCGACCATTTACGCTTCAACTGGCATCCTCCTTTACCATAAACTCGTTTCGCTGAACTTACGTCCGGCAAAATTTGCCGCATAAATAAAGATCAAGCTGATAACTCCTGTAAATAAATCTACGGCGGTACCATAACTATAATTGCCCAGCGTAAGCCCCATGCGGTATACAAATGTACTGAAAATATCACCGGCATCATACGTGGCTGGATTCATCAAAAGATAAACTTTCTCGAAGCCGATATCGATAATATGGCCGATATTCAAAATCAGCATAATGACCATCGCCGGCATAATGCCCGGAATTGTCACGTTCCAGAGCTGCTTCCAACGGGTCGCACCATCGATGGCCGCCGCCTCATACAGCTGCGGGTCGATGGCTGTCAACGCCGCTAAAAAAATGATCGAGCCCCAGCCCGCATGCTGCCAAATGTCAGCGAGCACGTAAATCGGCCGAAACCATTGCGGCTGCACGAGCAGATTCACCGGCTGCCAGCCGAGCATCTTCACGAAGTGTGCCACGATCCCCGTCGTGGGAGACAGGAACATGACGACCATCCCGATGACGACGACGTTGGAAATAAAATGCGGCACATAGCTGACCGTTTGGACAAAACGTTTGAAAAACAAGTTCTTGACTTCATTGAGGCATAACGCAAGGATGACGGGGACAGGGAAGCCAAATAGAACAGTGGAAACGCCGAGCAGGAACGTATTGCGGAAGAGCTTCAGAAAATCCGGACTTTCGAAAAACATTTTGTAATATTTGAGACCGATCCACGGACTGGCCCACACGCCTTTGAACAAGTTGTAATCCTTGAAGGAGATAATTAGGCCGAACATCGGCAAGTATTTAAACAACACATAATAGATCAAACATGGCAGAAATAAAATCAGCAAGTACTTGCTGCGGTTCAGCCGTTTGAGAAAGAGAGTCCGCTTGTTGGACGGCACGCTAATTGGCGGTGCATCAGGCTTGACTTCAATGGCAGGATTAACCGGCTCCATGCGCATCCCCTCTTTCGTCTGGCACCTCCCCATAGGAGTCCGTATTGACATACAACGTACATGCTGGGTGACGGCGCAAAATGGTGTTAGGGCAAGTGCGCAAATCTTGCGACACTTCATTGGTGATGATGCCTAAGTGAAAACAGCTCATAACTGCACCGTCAATCCCGTTTCCCGGCTCTCATTAGCAGCCTCCAAGAAGCGAATGATTTCCAGCGTCTCACTTGCCGCAACATCAGGCTCGCCGGTTGCAAACATCTGCATCACCTGTTCCAGCAGGCTGGCATAATACGGCTTGGCAACTGCGGCTGTGTTGACGAACTGCGTGCCTTTCTCGCGATGGACGAGCCCGCCGAACGTCTTATTTCCCCGGCGGTTGCCGCGAATCGTGCCCACCCGTCCGTCCGCCCATATTCCGACGACTTGATCGTGATCGGCGTTCGTCGTCGTCCGCACAGATTGGCAGCCCGCGCCCATCGTGCGGAACAGCATCTCCGCCGTATGGATGCCGTACCAATAAAAGCCCGGCTGCGTTGGTTGAATTTCGAGCGGCCCGTAATAATCCGCGCCTATAACTACGCCCTGCTCAGCATCCTGCAGTGCTGCGGTCAATGCCCCCGCATAGCGCAGCGCCGAGCAGCTCATCATCGGGAAGCCGTACTCCCGGCTTAGTGCTGCCATGGCCCGTGCATCCTCCGAGTTCACCGCAAACGGCTTATCGACGAACACCGGCTTGCGGTAGGCTGCGATGGCTTGCAGCTGCTGCAAGTGCAGACGGCCGTCTACCGACAACAGCAGCACCGCATCGCAGCGCTCGGCCACTTCAGCCGGGGAATCCATGATGCTCACACCGTAGTTGTCCGCCAGCTCTTGGCGAAAGCCGGGCAGTCGCGACCAGCTGAGCTCAAAGTCCGGCGAGCCCCCAGGATAGGCGGCGACAATGCGCCCTCCTGGCACGTGATATTCTTGTGTATGATCATTCAGTAGCTTCGCAAAAGCGGAGACATGCGACGTATCCAGCCCAATCATGCCGATTTTTAACGTAGATTCCACCTTGAGCACTTCCTTCCGTTAGTTCAAATGGATTTCTTTGTCTGTCCGCGTCGATTCGTAAATCCCCTGAATCAGGTCCACCGACTTTCTTGCTTCTTCACCGTTCACCAACGACGCCCTGTTTTCCTTCACGGTTTTTAAAATATCGTCTACAACAATGTAATGACTATCCGATGGCACATTCGGCGGCTGTGAGCGCTATCAGCTTATCCATCAACATATGGCTTCCCGCTTCGGCACAATCCAGCATCGTTCTCCCCCCTAATCAGCTTCAGTGGTCTGCCATACCCTGATTGTATGCTCCTCACCAGCCTGCTGCCTATCCCCGCTATTTCATCTGGCTCACCTAATTTCGGAAAACCGTAAAACAGTGAAGAATTCGTAAAAGTGGTGATTAACTCTGGAAGCCGCTGCATGTTCAAAGCTGGCGTTCTCAGTTATAATTTATTTGTAAACACGGATTGGCTAATTGCAGGAAGGAGGGAACCCGTCCATGATGCTCTCTAATCTCAAGCTTCGGGCAACTGTGAATTCCTTGTTCATCCGGTTGTTCGCCAGCTTTCTCATCGTCGTCGTTATCCTTGTTTCCTTTAATTTCTTCTCCTTGACGTTCTCCAAGAACAAAGTCCGGGACGAAGTCATTAATTACAACACTTTGAACTTGAAGTCGACAACAGACAATTATGAGAAAGAATTCGAGCTGATTAAGAACCAACTTATCAATTTTTATTTCAATGAGAACGTGCAGCTCTTGTACTTCGGCGGGAACTCCATCAACTATGACATTGCCGCCAAGACGATGCAGGACATCCGGCAAATTACGGTGAATCCCCTGCTGTTTTTGGATAACTTAATCCTTTATTACCGAAAGCCCTCGCTTGTGCTGGACAAAAACTCCATGACCGCAGACAGCACGTTTTTCAATAAATTTTACTCCAGCAAAGATTATCCGCTTGCCTTCTGGCAGTCGCAATTCCAAAGTCAAACGAATTTTCGCGTCTATGCGCCATCCAATTTTTACGACATTCCATTTGCCAATGATTACAATTCCCTAGGTCAAGCTTTTCCTGTCGTCGTGAAGAACACCTGGACCCAGGACTTCTATATGGCTGCTTTTCTCGATATACGCAAAATGTTTCAAGCTTACCACTTGTCCATTAATGACAATTTCTTCATTCTGGATGCGGATGGCAAGCAATTGTTCACCTCTTCCACGGATGCCAATCTCGGCGCGCCCCCGGCCTACGACTCGGCCAAAGCATATACGAAAAAAGATAACTATTATTACTTTTATCGCAAAGGGTCTGTTTCTGGTCTCATTTATGTCAACGTCGTGCCTGATGCCTTCATTGCCTCTCAAGTGAAATTAAACGTCTCGCTCGTGTCGCTGCTCATTATTTCCTTGGGCATCAGCATCGTGGCGTCACTGCTCTTCAGTTTCGGCTTTCATCAACCGATTCGGCGCATGGTCGCTTCTTCTAAACAAGCGAATTCGTCGGTCCCGGTTCACAGCCGCATTAGCGAGTTCAACCAGCTTGGCAGCCAGATTAACCGTATCCACGAGGATTTGAACAGTAAAAATTCTCAGCTGCAAAGCTTCGCTTATATGAGCAAAGTGAAGAAAATACGCAGCAATCTGGAGATGGAATTCGTCGACAGACCTTATGTCATCGTACTTTTTGAATTAACGTATATGAAGCGCGGTCAAGACTATAAACGAATTGAGCAAAATTGGTCCTACTATATGAGGCAATTCATCGAGCTCGAATTCAAAAAGCATTATTCCGAATCCCTGACATTTCAGATTGAATCGAGCCGGATTCTGAGCGTTATCTTCATGGAAGAAAGCGATTATTCCGCTTTAAAGCAATTGTTAAGTCAGATGAAGCACATCTTCGACTTTGATAAAGAAGAAGTATACGTTACGATGTCGATCAGCCCTTTCTACACGAGTGCAGCGCAGATGACCGAAGCTTATGATGAAGCGCTTAAACTCAGCAAAAATCGCCGTCTCAACAAAGAGACGCAAATTATCGACGGCATGGAGGCGCCAGGGTTAGTATCTATGTTCCTGACGCCGCGGCAGGAACATGAGTTCGTTGTCAATTTGCAGGCCGGCAATGAAGCCGAAACGCTTCAGATCGTAAACCGCTTCCTCGCCCAGCTGTACAAAAAAGCAGCGACATCGCAGCAATTCTACCATTTTGGCGATGAAATTATTCATAAGACGCTGAAAATTTTAACCGCCATCCAGGCGGACTACAGTCACTTAGGGGACCAGGCCGTGCTGCGCGAACAGATTTTCGACTGCCATTCGTATGAGCAGCTAGCCGCCTACTTGGAGAAGTTTCTGACCGCTGCGGTGGATTTGATTCACCGGAAAAAGGATGAACGTGATCCGATTACGGCCTTTGTTTTTGAGCATTTGGAGAAAAATTATAGCGGAGATATTACGTTGGAACTCGTTGCTGATTTGCTCAACATTTCGAGCGGCTATTTATCGACGTATTTCAAAGATAAAGCCGGTGTCAATTTCATCGACTACCTGAACGATCTGCGGATCCGCAAGGCCAAGGAGATGCTGCTCGAACCAGGCTCGCTCATCCAAGACGTCGCGCGCAAGGCGGGGTACCAGAATATGAACTCGTTCAATCGGATGTTCAAAAAGTTCTCCGGCATCACGCCGAGCGAGTTCCGGAAGCAGGCGCTGCCATAGGAGCGCTTGCGCTGGTGGCAGAACGCCCAATGAGAAAACCTCTATCGAGGCCATTCAAAGATGAGCGACCGCGTTTAGAGGTAGGTTTTATCGCCAAATAGAAAGACGTTTTCGGGAACCGAAAACTTATACTTTCTATTGTGGTAAGAAAAACAAAAAATCCGCTTTTGCGGATTTTTTTGTTCATTATCCGTAACCCGCGTTAGAGGGCTAGTCTATAAAATCCAAATGTTTCATTCGGTTTATGACAGATAATACTTCATTAATTCTTGGTAATTCAAGCCATCTTTCAAAACCAGGAAAAAAGGAAGAAAATACAATATCCACGCCTTCTCTCTCCATATCTTCGAGAGCTTTTTTGATCTTTTCATGAAGAAAGATGAGGCGATCCTGATTACTTATAGCGATTTTTCGAATTAAAAAGGCAATAGCTGCAAGCTGGGCGTGTGATGTGATATTGTAAAGCCCTCTGATATCAATTTGTTCATCGCCTATCATCATGTATCCCATGGTTGAAACCATCAGCTTTTCTGTACCACTGCCCTGTGGATAGCTCGAAAAGTGATCGGCGGTTATGTTTCTTTCTATCTCCCATTTTGTATGGGGGATACGTTCGCGTGGTTTGTCGTGTTCACATAATTTTTTTGCTTCCTGGGTTACGTTTTTTGGCACAAAATTGTCCATCAGGATGATTTGATCCGCAACGGATAAAAATTCACCGCTACCTCCAATAACAAGAACGGAAGATACGTGAGCAGCCTCATAAAGCTCTCTGACACGTTCCGAAAAAGGTGTAATGGGTTCATGCTTGATTAATGAACGCATTTTGATGTCTTGTATCATAAAATTCGTCGCACTTCTGTCTTCATCAATAAGAAGAAGCTTACACCCGACGTTGATTGCCTCCATAATATTTGCGGCTTGAGATGTCGAACCTGAGGCGTAGTCAGTCGAAAACTGTTCAGCCGAACTATTGGGTATCCATTTGATGAAAGGCGTAATATTAATATTTTTTATGGAACGGCCTTCCTCAGCAGATATTTCCATTGCACTTTGATCTGTAATCACAAATTCTCGTCCGTCGCCTATGCTGTGATTGTAAATCCCCGAATTTAGTGCATCCAGCAATGTGCTTTTACCCGAATAACCACCGCCGGTGATGACCGTCACACCATGCTTTATTCCCATTCCTCGCAAACCACAAATTTCAACTTCAACATCTTCTGGGGATGTAAAAGGCAAGGCACCTTCCAGTGGCCCGCTGTTGTCTTTATTTCTTGGCAAAATGCTGCCATTCGCAATAAACGCACTATAATCATTGGATTTCAGCCATTCGCGAATCCTATTTTGTTTTTCAACCAATTCATAGGCAGCATTTAATTTGTTGAGATCAGAATTGCCAATTAACTCCTCCACTTCTTTTGGAAGCATTTTGCAGAGCATGCGCATAGCTTTATCATTATTCTTGAATGGAAGTTGAACGGTAATCATTAAGCATAGATACCATTTATCCGAGATGACTTCGACAAAGGATGCATTACGTTGCAACACCACGTTGGTTGGACGAAAACAATAAAAAGCACCATTTTCTTTATCAGAACGTGACCGGTTATAGATCAATTTATTTAATGCCTCAATATGAGGAACCCATTCTCTTAATGCAAAATCGGAGAGAACAACTTGATCCCTATTTTCATCTAAGCCGAGACGTTCAAAAGGTATTTTTATGGTGATACATGGTTTATCGAGTGTGAGTTTATGTGTCCGTTCAATGTGATAGGCCACATCATTATTCCAATAGGTTGGGTCAGATATTGTCCCCCCTTGATCATAGTATGAACCTTCGTAAATACTACTGTAAGATGACTGTCCGGATTGTAATGAGCGAAAATATTGAGCGAGTCTTTTAATAAAGCATCATCCTTTCATATTTGAAAAGCGGTAATTGTTGCCTTGACCAACCTTTTGTCCTAAAAAAATGACAGCCACTCCGTGAGTGGCTGTCATAGACGAGCAAGAAAGCTTAAACATTCCTTCTGCCTAAAAATAAAAGCCCTGAGAGTGAATCTTACCCTCAGAGCCTGGTGTAATCGAAAAAAAATAACTAAAAAGCGGCATGAGGATAAGACGTATATTTTGTTGTTTTCATTGTCCTCACCTCGTTACGATTTATTTTTGCAACAACACAATAATAACATTAAGATCATCCGCAATATAGGGAAAGATTAATTATAATTAACTCAAACAAGGACTCCTTCGTTTCAATCAACCTTGTTTACTCTAATTTCCGTCGTATGATCCTTGACATCCGATTGCAGCTCCACGATGTAGATTCCGGTACTGGAGGCTTTGAATGGAGTCGTTCCCGCCAGCTTCTCGTCCACTAGCACTTCTTTGCCATCAGGTCCGAACACCGTCATTTTTCTTTTTGCAACAGTTGGGATAGCAGGATCAGAACTAGATGTGAAATGATCTTCAAATCGTGCTTTCGCGGGGTCATACTTTTGCTTTATCAATTGTTCGTCTGTTATGAACGTATAGTCCTTCCCCTCCTCCAGCCTCAATTGATAGAAGATCCCTGCGTTTGAGTTTTTCTTATAATCGGTCTTCCATTCTCTTCTCACCCATTCGATTGCATAAGCATTATCGACGGAGCTCCCATCCATTACGTTAAACGATACGATCGTACTCGCAGGGGCCACTAACCTTATCACACATGCCCTTTAATTTAACAAATTTTCCATCTAAGTTGTCTGTTTTGCCCCCTCATCAACAAAATCGCTAGAGATAAAAAGAGACTATCGAAATCGTCCTCTCCAATAATCGCTCCCATATATTCAATTCGTCAAAAAAAGTATCAGGAATACGCTTTGATATCCGAAAATCATCCTGTAACTTTTGCTGAATCTCAGCTATAATCGGTCCATCATAAATTGAGCATACTGATTCATTATTAAGATAAAAGGTGCGAGTATCAAAATTAGGGGTACCCGTCATCACAAACTTTCCATCAATGCTCAAAACCTTTCCATGAAAAAAACCGTTCTGATATAAATAAATTTCCGCCCCATGTTTCAAGAGTTCTCTTAAGTACGGGTATGCAGCTTGTTTTATCAAGAAATTACTATTAAGCGGAACTAAAATTTTTATAGAAACTCCTCGTTTTCTTGCCTCAAGCAGTTCATCCTCCATTTGCTTTCCTGGAATAAAATAAGGTGAGGCAATCACTATCGAATTACTTGCCTTCCTTATCCAGTCTTGATATCGCTCCGCCAATCCTTTTCCGTCCGTAAATAGATACTCATAACGCGTATTTCCATTTTTGAGGAAGCCAGTATGAACTGGAAAACTGTCACCAGTGTTACTTTTCCAATCAAGTAAAAATTGTCTTTCCATTTCTTGGGCGCCGTCACCACTGATACGAAAGTGATAATCCTCCCAATGGCCCAAGCGCTTATCTTGATTTAAATGTTCCTTTCCCATGTTAAAACCGCCAATATATGTGGTCGTCCCGTCAATCACAATAATCCGACGATGATTCCGATTTTGTAAAGTATAGAAGAGATGAGGAAACTTAGGCTTTCCGCTAAACGTAAATTGCACCCCAGCCTTTCGTAATCTTTGCCGCATCGATTTCTTAAACAGAAAGCTTCCCATTCGATCTGTCGATAACTTAACTTCAACTCCTTGTTTTGCCTTATCCTCCAATAAACCAAGGAATTTATTACTAATTTCATCGTTTCGGATGATAAAAAAATGTATATAAATGTACTCTTTCGATTTTTGAATATCGGAAAAGAGCGAATCATATAAATCTTGTCCCTCATTATACATCTGAAAATCGGCATAGTGGAAAGGACTTTGTTTGGCCACAGAAGCTTCTTTTACACCTTTTTCAATGTCTAGATAAACCCATCCTATGAGTAAAAATAGTAACAAAGGTACAAATAATACCTTTTTCACATAATATTCTCCTTTTTTGTAATTACTATTATCCGGGAATGGCATTTTTATGCCCAATTTGTCCAAAAAAATAACAGCCACTGCGTAAGTGGCTGTCATAGACCGGCAAGAAAGCTTAAACGTACCCTGAAATAGGTAAAAGATATCCCACGTCCGTCATTTTAACCGAGCATGATTAGTAAATCGTTGGGACCATTCCACCGTCCATACGGATCGGAGAACCTTTGAATGGTGCTGCATATGGGCTGCATACAAATGTCGCAAGTCTGCCGATTTCGCTCGGTCTGATGAAACGCTGCAATTCAGATTGCGGGAGATTGGCGGTCATGAAGGTTTTTTCTTTTTCCTCAAAGGTCATGTTTTCGTCCTGAAAGACGCTTTCGATGATTTGTTGTACATTCTCCGAAAGTGTTGGTCCAGGCATAATCGTATTGACTGTTACCTCCGTCCCCACTGTCAATTTGGACAGACTCTTTGATAAAGAGAGAAGCATGGACTTGGTTACGGCATATTGCGGCATTTGTCCGGAAGGCATCACCGCTTCTTCGCTCGCAATAAAGATGATCCGGCCAAAGCCGTTGTTCAACATGCTGGGCAAATAGAACTTGGAAAGCCCGTTTGCAGCAAGTACGTTGGTCTGAATGTATTTATCCCACACGGCGTCGTCTACGTCATCATAGGACAAGATCTCATAAATCCCAGTGTTGTTGACCAAAATATCAACATGCGGGAACTTTTCAAACAAGGCTTCCCTCTCAGCGACATTTACGGTATCGGCTGCCGCATTTTGCGGAGAAGTATTCGGATACGCAGACTTGATTTCGCTGACTACGCGTTTTACCTCTTCGTGATTTCGTCCATTTATAAGGACGTTGACACCTTCTTTGGCCAACTCAATGGCAATTGCTTTGCCGATTCCTTTCGTTGAACCTGTTACCAACGCCGTTTTGTTATTTAATCCCATATCCATGATGCATTGCTCCCTTTTCTGTTCTTCAATCAATGAATATTCAATCTATCCGAAAGCGTATCTTCTACGTTAACTTGTGCCTCCGCATGTTCGCTTCGCCACTTGGCAGGCGTATCGCCTTCCCAAGCGCGAAATGCGCGGTAAAACGAATTCTGGTCTTCATATCCGATAAGGAATGCCACTTCCTTGATATCGAGCGATAAATCTGCCAAATACAGAAGTGCCTGTTCATGCCTTGCTTGTGTGAGCAGATGGTTGAAACTTGTGCTCTCTTCGGTAAGTCGGCGCTGCAACGTACGGTCGCTCATCCCCAATTCCTTGGCGACCGTCTGTACATCGGGACGTCCACCGCTGAAGCTGCGCTTCATAATCCATTTGACCATGTCCGAAACGGAACAATTGCCTTGATGTTCTAGCAGCGTGCGGTCCAGTGCAGGGGTCAGAATCTCAAGCAGCTCTTCATTATAGGTAAGAAATGGACGATCCAGATCTCTCCGATGTAGCGTCAATCGATTGCGATCGGCATTCGTTCGGATATGGCACCCAAAGTAAGATTCAAGAACTTGTACATCTCCCATTGGTTGGGAAAATTCTACAGTTCTGGCCGCCAGATACTGACCTGTGCCCCGCCGTCCTAATTCAAGCAGGAATGCCAGTGTGATACCAACCAGCAATGGTGGACAAGATTGATCGGTAATGAGCCATTCCAAATCGATGGTACATTCCTCGCCATCTTCAATCATCCTCAAGGTATCGGGAGGACAGAGCTGTTTATATCGGACCATACGTTGCAAAGCATCGCGATAATCACGGGCGTGATAGGTTGCCAATATAGTTGGTGGGTATTTCGTTACATCATAAATGGTTGCAAGTTTAATCATCCCTTGGGCGATGTCACCGGCCAAGTCGGAATACGCCTGCCAGATTGCATAATATTGGGCGGTGTTAACAGCCGGTTCGGAAATAATTGTGAGCGGCAATCCGGCTTTGCGAGCTACATCATGCGAGGCGATACCCAATTGGCGCAGTCCTTCCCAAAAACCCGGCGGCATTTTGATTCGATCAAAGGAATGGGTTTTCATTCTTTGACACCTCCTTCTGGTAACTGATACATCCGCTCGCTGACTTACAGATATTATGATACTCTTAACGTTCCGACATGTAACTAGCATAAGGTGCCAACAAACTTGCATATTGCGCCAATTCGCAGTGAAGCTGAACTGAATTATGAAACTAGCTGTCAGAAATAAACGTACATCCGCATGAAAAATGCGACACCTCCCGGTAAATTCGGGTTAGGTGTCGCATTTACTAAGAGCCTCTGATTGAGAATGCTGTCAAGCACGGCCTCCTTAGCCAAAACAAAGGTGGTACGGTCCATATTCGGATTACTCGCCAAGACAGCTTCACGCTGATTGAAGTAAAAAATAATGGCAAGGGTATGGAGCAAGAAAGGTTATTCAACTGTTGAGTCCTACGATGAAAGGAAAAAAGGAATTGGACTCTCCAATACGAATCGACGATTAACTCAATTATACGGTCAAGGTTTGTCTATTTTCAGTGCACCCAATGAAGGGTGTCCGCCCGAAGAGCAGTTGTGAATTTATACTCAATTTATACCAATTGGTGCGGTACATAAAGTTCTTCTAAACTCGTGATTTCTTCAGGTGTCAATTTAACCGACAATGCCGAAACCGCTTCTTCGAGATGGCTGATCTTGGTCGACCCGATAATCGGTGCTGTGACCTCTTCTTTTTGCAACAACCACGCAAGTGCAATTTGTGCGCGTGGAAGGTCTCGGTTAGCGGCAACTTCCGCAACTCTTTCCACAACTTTGCGATCAGCTTCTTCCGTTCTTGAAAATAACGCCTTTGCTACCTGGTCATTCTCGGATCGTGTGGTTTGCTCATTCCAATCGCGGGTTAACCGGCCTGCAGCCAAAGGCAGGTAAGGAGTGACGCCAACTCCCTCATCTTTGCAAAGGGGGAGCATTTCTCGTTCTTCTTCTCGATAGAGTAAGTTAAGTCTATTTTCCATGGAAACGAATCGCGTCCAGCCATTGCGTTCTGCGACATGCTGAGCTTTGGCAAACTGCCATGCCAACATGGAGGATGCTCCGATGTATCTTACCTTGCCCGCCTTAACTAAATCGTGAAGTGCCTCCATCGTCTCTTCAATCGGCGTACTATTATCCCAACGATGGATTTGGTACAAATCGACGTAGTCCATTCCAAGTCGTCTTAGACTTTTATCAATCTCGGTCATAATGGCTTTACGGGAAAGTCCCATAGCATTCGGACCTTTTCGCATTGGAACAAATACCTTTGTAGCTATGACGACTTCGTCACGCTGAGCGAAGTCCTTCAAGGCACGTCCAAGAATTTCTTCGCTTGTTCCGTCGGAATACATGTTGGCGGTACTGAAAAAGTTGATGCCCAAATCAAGTGCTTTTTTAATGATCGGTCTGCTTTGCTCCTCATTTAATGACCACGGGGTATTGCCGCGTTCAGGTACTCCGAAGCTCATGGTTCCTAGGCTTAACTTTGAAACCTCCAACCCGCTGTGTCCAAGTTTTACATATTCCATTTGATAACACACTCCTTAAGTATATTGGGAAAGCATTAACGCCTTCAGGTTGTCTACACATATCTCGGCGAGCCAGTTCTCGAGACTACATCACCACGGGAGTTCACGTCTCTCGTTCGAGAATGTGCCTGTCGGACAGTCCTCGACGCTACCCGTGAGGGTCCGGACATACGCTTCGACGCTCTTCGCGGCGCCCGGGTTGATATGTCAACCTAGAACACTGTAACACCTTGTAGTTGATACGTCAACCATGGTATTATGTTCCTATGGATAATAACGAACTAAGTACAGAGGAAATGCGAATATGGAATATGTGGAAAGGTTCATTTAAGAGAATCTTCGGTCGTGTTATCAAAGAGATGTCCGAACACACAGGACTATCCGAGGGAGATTTTGGAGTATTAGATCGGTTGGTCCAATTTGGGAACGGTAAGCTTCGACAACAGGAATTAGCCGACTCGATGGACTGGGATAAGAGCCGATTATCACATCATCTAACGCGGATGGAAAAACGTGGACTTATTCTGAGAAAACCATTTGACACAGATCGTGGTGTTCAAGTCATCATTACTTCCGCCGGAAAGTCAACCTTGGATGAGGCCCTTCCCATAGTCTCTAAGGCAATACGCAAATATTTTCTAGATCAATTAACCGATCAAGACATTGAGTCAATTACTAAGCTGGCGGAAAGAACAACAACAAGGGCTTCATCGTCTTGTGAAGACTCGCCACCTTGACCGCTGTTTAATGTTATTCATGAGGCATATAAGTACCGCAATTGACAAGGAATTGGCTCCTTTCCACCGAAACCGGCGTAGGGGCCTTTTTCACATGCAAAATCCCCCTCTAGGTAGTAAATTATTCTGTGACTCCAAAAAACGCAGCTCCCACCTCCGTGTTTTGGCGGTAGTTTTTATTGCAGTATCCCAATTGTTCAGCTCCGCTGAAAACTTATACATTCTGATACTACAAAAAAACGGGCTCTCCCACTAACTCGGAGTGCCCGATCAAACAATCAAAAAAGCAGAATCAAGATAGTGAACGCAGCGCTTCAGGGGTGAAAGGCATCAGCTCGTCAAGCCGGCCATCGCGGACCTTAGCCGCCCATGCCGGATCAACCAGCAGCGCACGGCCGACTGCAACCAGATCGAACTCTTGGTTGTTAAGCTTGTCGGTCAAGGTATCCACGTTCGCCGTACCTGCATTTTCCCCTCTAAACGAAGATAGAAATTCATTATCCAGACCTACGGAGCCCACAGTGATTGTAGGTTTGCCAGTTAATTTTTTAACCCAGCCTGCGAAATTCAGATCGGAACCGGCGAACTCCGGTTCCCAGAAGCGGCGGGTCGAGCAGTGAAATGCATCAACGCCCGCTTCTACAAGCGGCGCAAGGAATTTGGCCAGTTCATCCGGATTGGCTGCCAATTTCGCCTCGTAATCACTTGATTTCCATTGCGATATCCGCAGTACGATAGGGAAATCGGGTCCTACGGCGCGGCGGCAAGCCGCAATAATTTCAGCCGCAAAACGGGTTCTTTTCACAAGGTCTCCGCCATAGCTGTCAGTGCGTTGGTTCGTTTTCTCCCAGAAAAACTGATCGATCAAATAGCCGTGAGCACCATGAAGCTCAATCCCGTCAAATCCGATCCGTTTGGCATCCGCCGCCGCTTGTGCATAAGCAGCAACAACGGAATCGATGCGTTCCTGACTCATCGGCTCATTGACTTTTTCCCCGGTCGCAAGATCCAAGCCTGAAGGTCCGATCGGCAACTCCTCCGGATTCGGACCGGCTCCTACCTTACGGTCTGTGCCGATATGCCACAACTGCGGCATAATCAGCCCGCCAGCTTCATGTACTTCCGCGACGACGTTAGCCCAGCCCTTCAGTGCTTCCTCCCCATGGAAATTCGGAATATTCGGATTATTGGTGGCAGCTGGATCGTTGATCAGAGTGCCCTCCGTAATAATAAGCCCTACACCGTTCTCGGCACGGCGACGGTAATAAGCAGCCACATCAGGACCCGGCACTCCTCCGGGAGAGAAGGCTCTTGTCATTGGCGCCATGACGACCCGGTTCTTTAGCTTCAAGGTACCAAACTTGAAGGACTCGAATAAAGGTCCTAGCTTGGAGACAGGTTGGATGTTATGATTATTCATTTTAGCATTACCTCCACTACGAATAAATTCTCGTTTAATTAAGCTCGTCACTTAAACTGTCATATTTATCATTACAGTTAATGGATATACTATACCATACTATTTGCAAAAGCACTACTTTTACATACCGCCCTCTTTCGGATGGCGAAAAGGTGTTCCGATAAAATAAAAAAAAACCGCAGTTTCTGCGGATATTAACCGGACTATTTTCTTGTCACTCGACGTTATTCCTTAACTAAACCAAGGAGCAGCTGCCGCGCGGCGATCTGCTCCTTGGTTACACGGTGCAATTATATGTCATCTCTGACATCAAAATCGAAGTCGCTGCCGCCTAAGCTAAACCATAATCCTTCGCTAAACCACCAAGACCGTCTCTATATCCACTTCCTACGGCTGAGAACTTCCACTCACCTGAATTCCTATATAACTCACCTACGACAACAGCAGTTTCAATTGAGAAATCTTCACCCAGGTCATAACGAATTAGTTCTTGGCCATCCACTTCATTAACAATACGGACATAAGCATTTGAAACTTGTCCGAAGTTTTGATTGCGCTCTGCAGCTTCGTGAATCGTAATAGCAAAAGCAATTTTATCGATATTTGCAGGAACCGCCGATAAATCAACTTTAATTTGCTCGTCATCACCATCGCCAGCACCTGTACGATTGTCACCATTATGTACAACAGATCCATTTTCATTTTCCTTGTTGTTATAATAGACAAAGTTTTTTTCGTTATCAACTTTACCTACCGCGTTTGTGCAAAATACAGAACAGTCAAGATCGAAAGCGCCGCCGCCATCGTATTTATTCGTGTCCCAACCAAGACCTACAAAGATTTTTGCAAGTCCAGGATTTGTTTTTGTAAGATCTACTTTCTGACCTTTAGATAGATTGATTGCCATTGTATGATTACCTCGCTTTATTTTATTTTTTATTGGTAACGTTCAGCTAAGTAATCAATATGAGCTGCATGAGCGCCTTCGCCAATTGCATTAAATTTCCACTCGCCATTATTACGATATAATTCTCCCGTAATCAGCGCTGTCATAGTAGAGTAATTGTCAGTTAAATTAAACCGAATCAACTCTTGATTATTAGCAGCGTTCACAACTCGGATATAAGCGGATTTAATCATGCCAAAATGCTGTTTTCTTGCATCAGCTTCATAAATGTTCACAACTACAAGAATCTTATGAACATCGGATGGAACTCTGGCAAGATCAATTGAAATTTGTTCATCGTCGCCATGTCCATCGCCTGTCAAATTATCACCAGAATGCATGACAGATTCGCAGTCACTGGCAAGGTTATAAAAACATACAATATTCTCGTCTTTCACTAACTTGCCATGTTCATTAAGAAGAAGTGCAGAAGAATCACAATCAATATCTAGATCTCCGGATTCAATTGTCGCTGGATCCCATCCAAGGCCAACTACAAGTTTAGATAGGCCAGTATTGCCCTTAGTTAAGTCTATTTTTTGACCTTTTACGAGATTAATACTCATTGTCTAGGTCACCTCCTTTCAAGGGAATCAAAAACTTTTGAAACTAGTAGATCTGCTTGGTAAACTAACCTTGCAAATTTCGACAGCAAAATTTTCTCTGCATGATACATACGACGATAATCTCAAATAGTTCCAAAAAAGATATAATGTTCAACAAAAATTTTATTAGGCATTAGTAAAGCACCTTTACTAGACTTTCGTGCAATTTGATCTTTTTGACTTCATCTTCCAGGATTAAATCAACTGAGAATCAGGCTCATTCCCTATTCTTCTATCTCCCCAAGCACGTTGCTTGAAGGAAAAGGACAAGTTAACAGCTTGAAGGTTGCGATCTGGAGAAATCCACCCCAATGTCATAAAATACAAAAGCCGCGTAAATCGCGGCTCTTAATGAGATAATGTTCATGTTACCCAATAAAATCGGGTTTATTTCCTGGATTCGATTTGATCCTCTGTAACTGCTTCTCCTGTTGAAAAGTGCCTCCACACAGCATCTTTCGCATCCAAAATATAATAGTTGTAGTTGGCTTTACGTACAAGGGTATACACCAAAACAGGCTTCACCGGATCTCCCGTAATCGTAACTGGGTTTGTCTGAATTATCCCATCCTCCGTTTTGTTAACCAAGTTCAGCGGAGGAGTATAGTAGGCCGGGATTACATCGTACGCTTTCATAAGCATAGATTTTAGCTTTGGTTCATCGAACTGTGGGATGTCCGCCGGCAGCGTGCCGTGCAAGGAGTTGTTTACTTCGGTAACTTCGCCGGATTGGATATCGATGCTAATGGTGACGTATCCGAAATAAACTCTAGATAAATTTGCAGTATAAGTCAGTGTGTACGCTGATTCACCCATTCGTGACGGCAGCGTTACAGAATGTTCATGGATGGAATACAGCGTTAGCGCGGAAGCTGCTTGCGGTAGCGATTTTCTAAGATAATCGGCTGTTTTTTGCTTAGCCTCCTCCTCGCCTATACGATGTTTGCCCTCTAGTGAACATTCATTAAAAAGCGACGTTAGATCGCCGGTGCTCTGTTGAATTTCCGCAGATGATGAGCAGTAATAAGTTCCCATTGGTTTTCTCCAAATGACTTGCCAAAAGGGGCCGCTTAAATTGTAATTGAATCCATCAGCTACCTGATAAATAAGCGGATATTGGGCATTTGTCGGAATCACGGCTAGTTCGGTCGCTCTTTTCAATGCTTTCTCTTCACTGTCGACTGGTTGTACGACCTCTTTGTAGGTAGCAGGAAGCTTCGTTTTTTGTTCTTGAGCTGGTTGATTCATGCTGCCGCTGCCGTCGACTTTTCCGGTGACTGCATCCACCCGCCAATTATCTGATAATAATACATATTGATAAATGCCTGTTTTCGTTTGGCCTCTGTTTAATTTATCTGGGAAGACGCGAGTGAAGGTCGGAGCCAAATGCTCGGCGAACTTCGCGCGTGCCTCTTCCACTGAAATCACGGGTTCGCTTTCTGGAAGCTGAACGTTTTTATCCCATATAATTTGTTTGTTTATAACCTTCCCGGATGTATCAATGTCAAGATTAATGTAGTTAGCCGGATACCGAATACCGTCAATGGCTCGTAAATAACGAATATAGTAAAAATGCGGTTTTACAAAAGTATTTTCTTGATAGTCAACCAACACGAATTGATCTTTCGCAAAAGGGTACTCGTTTTCAATATACTGCGTCGCATACTCTTGAACCTGATCGAGCCTGACTTCCGATGATTCGACCTTCTCCGCCAATGCAACATTGCTTGCCAGTAGCAGTGTGAATAGGCCGGCCAATACCAGGCTAGTGTTTCGTCTCTTTTTCATAATTACCTCCACATTTGGATTCATTCATCATAAGAGTTAGACGAATCATTTTCCAATTTGTTTCTTTGATTTCACTTTTTTCCAATATTTTTTTTCTCATAGGCTCAAAGATATTTGTATTAAACATCGGAAGGGATCACCTCTGCGGGTGATTCTCCTCCTGATTGCTGATGAAGGTGTTCATATTCTCCGACTTGATGCCTTCGGTATCCAGCAGTTTTTTTATCCGCTGCAGATGCAAATCGCCAAGTCCGTACAACAGATAACCGTCGCTCTTAGCTTTCTTAATATGCTGGAACATGGAGAAATCACGGGCTTTCTCCGCCTTCATGATCTCTGACCCCTCCACGTCATAATCCACCTTGGCCACATGCCAATTATCGGAAAATGCCTTCTTGTCGGCTGCTGATGCATGCGCTTGCTCCTCTTGAATCTTCAACGTGGCATAATCCGTCAATTCCTGCACGAACGTAGTAAACAGGTCGCTGCTGCCTGCAGTCCGCATCGCCGCAGTCAAAGGTTCAGCTGAATGGGTATCGCCTTCAAGGCTAGTTGCGGTACTTTTCCACAAATCTTCCTGAGTGGTGTACGCCCGATAGAGGCCCGAATCTTCATCCGCACTTGCGCCAAATCGGATGGCCATACCCAATAAATTCTTTTCCGCTTCCGACCCCATTACCTGATAATCGTATCCGACTGTAAGACCCTGCAAGCCTCTGATGATTTTCGGATAAAAGCTTTCAGCATAATGCGATTTAGTTCCAGGGCCGGAGCCGACGCCACCAAACTTCGCATCGCCGACTGCATCACGCTGACGCATGGTCGCTTTTAGCTCCGGATTGTCGGCAGCTTCAGCAGGATGTTCTGTATATCCTTCATACATGAACTTATCAGTCCCCACAGCTTTGACAACTTCATGGAGTGTGGTGGCCGTATGCTTTTCCCCGATAACCGTCAACTCATCTGGAAGACGAATCCATGTATTGGTCTTCTCGACGTAACCGATTTTCTCAGTGGTATCTCCAGCATACTGTGACATCTCATCTTTGCTGTTAAAATAGCGCGACTTGCTATCCCCCATCATCGTGTTCACGTTCCGCTCGCCTGTACCTTCGCTGCCGCGGCCCGATTTGGTTTTGTTCCTGTAGCCGCCGAATAGCGTCTTTTTAATGTAAACCTTGCGCTGAATATCAGCTTGGGAGGCTGTAGGCGCTGCTTGAATCGTGCCAGAAGCCGCAACCGGCTCAGCAGGCTTCTCGGCAGGCTTGGCCGCCGTCGAATTCTGTTTAAACAGCTCAGCGACTGAGCGATTGCCGATTGTACGCTGCAGATGCATCATCTGTGCCGGGCTCATCGCCTGTGGGTGCTGCGTCGCACGCTGAAGGGCATCGGCAGACAAGCGCCCTAATGATACGCTTTCAAGCGTATTCAATGAATTTGAGGCGGTGGCAGTAGGAGCATTATGCTGAACGGTCTTGCCCGATTGTGGATGTGTTTGCATCAATTCGCCTCTTCCCGGATTGATATGTCACTTGATCATAAAAAGTAATTCTATCATCTTCTTCAATAGAAATTTGAGTAAATTCAGAACATGCATATAGATTTTTAAGAGTGCTGAGAACTTCCGATAAATGATCTTAACACCTGAAAAGAGAAGTCTTTCATCTTTTGGTATTATACTTTGAATTTGATCAGACATCGTTTACATCCCTTAAGCAACAGTCATTTCACTTATTTATCTGTTATCCTAATAAACAAGCCTGATAATATACCTTTTCTAAAGACTTCACGTCTGTTGATAATTTACGGCAGAAATCAGACAAGCCCCACACAAAAATGAGTAGTATATCCCCTCACTATCTGCTGCTTGTTCCATGTCCACTTGTCCAATAAACATCATTGTCTCTAAGCAGCAAGGGCATGAAGGATATGCCGCTTCCTGAATCCAAGCAGGATGGCCGCCGATCTGAGAGCTGGTTGCCTCAAGCGTCCAATAGGATCCTTCGTATGTTCCCCTCAGTCGTTCGGATAGTCGTATGGCATACGATGTCAATTCTTCAGCTGGATCCGTTTCTGACAAGAAATCAGGAACGATATTATATTCACTCCACGAATAACTACCATCCAATTCCACTTTCATATACATAGTGCCATAGCAGTTACAGCGCATGCAGTCTGCAATCCTTAACTGCTGGCCGGGAAGCTTCATAAAATAAACTAATGGATCCTGCAAATTGCAATCATACAGCACCACCAGTTTACCGCCACACCAGTGACACACCTGGTCATCCGTCTGCAGGGCTACTACCGCGGATTGGATCGTCTCCGTTCTCCCGAGAACTTCTCCACTTACTTTAAAATGATAGCTCTCGGGGTGGAAAAGCAGCCGCTTCAGACCGTCTTGATCCAATTCCCAACCAGCTTCGTGAGCATAGTTCTCCGGGGGCACACCCAATTTAGATGCCCATTGAGGCGGATTTTGCCTCCATTTCGCGAAAAGCTGAATAACTACTTCATCACCAACCCAGGCCAATGCCAGCAAAAGATGATTACGGTTAGCCGAATCGCGCCCGACCCGATGAATCAGCTCATCACGGATAGCAGGGCCCGCTTTTTTGTAGAGGATGCCAGGATCATACTTTCCTTTATGAATGAAGGCATGTAATCCTTGTTCGATCCAAGAATCTGTAAAACACACCAGTGACAAAAGGATAGTTTCGGCCTGGTCAAAGTCTCCTCTATCCATCAATGTAATCGCGTAGGACTCCAGTCGCTTCCGTTCAGCTTCAGTCAGTTGATGATAAAGCTCTTGTGCGCTTCTATGATAAGGCAGGTCATTCTCAAGCAGGTTATATTTCCGCGGTGTATGCATAATTTTAAGAATCTCAACAGGATCTATTATACCTGCGTATCGATCAACATCTTTCCGATTTTGTAAAATATATGTTTCCTTCTCCAACGCAAGCTTCTTCTGATGGCAAGGCATGCAGATCCCGCCCGTCTTTAATGCAGTTGTAGGAAGAATGGTTGCTGAACAGCCAGGAGTTTGGCAGGGCAGGCGCTCGCTCATCGTATCCTCTCCCATTTTGAATAGTTTTGTTAAATCTGGGGGCTGGGGCTCTTCTGATCGCCCGAACAAACAATCTCGAGTTTTTTTAAAAAAAACTCATACACACTTTCCCCCTGCTCTGTGAATAGCACCATTAATTACCTCTATATGCACTGAATTCATTTGGATTTCCATTGTTTTAATGATCCCTCCTTTACTAAAAGCTTTGTCCATGACTTATTTAATATTACCATAATTTGGAGTGCTTAGGCACCGCGTCATCCCCGTTGGTTATTGAGCTATAGTCAATAATTTATTCCGATTCCAAAGTATCTGGCTTACATGATTAAGACCATTATAAAAAACTAACCCGGTCAATTGACCGGGTCATACGTTTATGGCAGGAGCTCGCTTATCTCGTTCAAGTTTTCAGCGAAACCAACGAACACCTTGTCTTGAATGACAATGGTCGGTACGATCTGCTTTCCGGTCAGCTCCAGCACCTCTTTCGCATATTTCATATCTTCTTCGCAGTTGTATTCGATAAAAGGTATCTGTTGCTCATTGAAGTAGCGCTTGGCAAAATGGCAGTCACTGCAGGTCGGAATCGTGTAAATCTGGATTGGTACTGTCTGATTGATATCTGACATGGATGTTCTCCTCCTTTAAGCGATGATTTGTTTCAATTGCTCCATCGAGATTCGATCCACGAATTTGCTGAATTTCTCTTTCTCTTTTGAGTGTTCTTTGTAGAAATCGATTAGCATGGATACGACAGGTACAAGCCGTTCTTCCGTTATGCCGGAGATCAGCAGCCGACCTATCGCAGCCTTGATTCCTTTGGGCTCTCCTCCAACGTAAATATCGAACGTGTCTCGCATTTTAACGACGCCGATATCTTTCAGCAATGGTTCACTCGTGCCCAGCGCGCAGCCTGCGTAACCAACCTTCAATGGCATGGGTGTCTTGATGCCGGCAATCGCTCGATTCAAGATACGCGCCGTCTCCAGACCGGCTTCTTCCGCGCCTTTGCAGAAGTTGCAGGCTATCAGACTCTTGGTCGCAAACCCGGTCGGATATACTTCCAGATCGGCTTGCTCCAGTTCTTCCTGGACGGATGCGCTCTCATCAAGAGACACTTCGAGGTAAAGCTGCTTGAAGGAGGTCATTTCAATTTTGGCGTCTGAACCTGCCACAGTACCAATCTTGGCAAGCTGCTCCGGCGTGAACAGGCTTCCCCCGACTTGAATGGCTGGCGATACCGCCAGTTTTGTCTTTTCTCCCATGATCATTCTCCCTTTGTGCTTTCGTTATTTTACATTGACGACGAACGGTACAGTGAACACTTTGCCGCCCTGTTGAAATTGTCCCCAGATTTTGTACGTTCCGCTTTGCGAAAAAGAAGTCGCGAATTTTGCATCCGGTCCGGTCGCCTTCTCATCGATTGGATGGACATGAAGATACTGATTCGCATCTTCAGAAAGAATCACGACATGACCGACCGCACCCAAATAAGGCTGTAGGCTATCGATCCCCTTCTTCGTCTTCGCATCGCGAATGTTGAAGGTCAAGGTCACGTCTTCTTTCGGTTTGGCGGTGCTCATGATCAGTTCGATTTCCTTGCCGTCAACTTCTTTCACTAACTTCGTGTCAACAGCAATCGCGACATGCTTGCCTTCCTTACCTTCTACCTTTACCCACTCGCTGAGCGTTGTATTGGCGCCGCCAGTCGGGATAAAGTCTGCAAATAACTTGTAGTCACCGCCAGCCGGGAACGAAGTGTTCACCGTAAAGGTGCCGTCCCCTTTAAACTCAGGATGAATGTGGTTAAAGAACGACAAATCGTGATTGACGATGATGAGATGAAGCAATTTCTCATGATTGAGCTCATACTTATCGACCGGTTTCCCGTTCTTATCCGTAACTCGGATGGTAAATTCCGTATTTTCATTTGCCTTGGCAGCGCCTGCGGGGAAGGCGAACGATACGTTAAGGTCTTTCGTGGCAGGTGCGGCTTCCGCGCCATGACCGCTGTGGCCGTCTCCGTGCTCCATGTTTTCCACCTCCGTTTTCTCATTTCCTGTAAGCTTCTCGGCGTTTTCTTGACCGCTGCTGGCTGGATGACTGGCATGATTATTTCCGCTTGCGGGCTTCTTGTCCTCCGCTTTGCCGCATGCGGCCATTATGCTAAAAGCAAGCACCGCTGCAGCGACGAGGAAAATTTTCTTATTCATGGTTCGTACAACTCCGTTTCATTATAAGTTGGAGAATGCCGAGCGTGTTGTATCCGAGCGCCCAGAACAAATTCTGCCGGATTTTGCTCATCGTTTTGCGGCTATGGTTTTTTTCAACGATTTCCTTGATCTTATACCCACCCACCGTATATTAGATCAACATTTATAGGATACCCACGTACCCTATAAATATGATAATTTAAAAACAGCATCACTGCTGCATGAAAGCGGTCCGACCTTTATCTCATCAGTTTATTAATCGTTGTATAACATACCCCTCACCCCTTTATAAATAAAATGTAAGTTGCTTAATTCAATGAGTTCCAGTCAACTACGATGATTTGGCCCTAGAGCCCAATTCATGCATTACATGGCTGCCGTGTTGCTTGCTTCCCCCTGCTGAGGTGAACGGATAAACAGAAACGCTAGAACTGCACCTACCAAAGCGACGATACCGGACCACAAAAACGCTTGTTGAAAGCCCTCGTTCAGCGCGGCGACCGGGTCAACTCCGGTTTGGGAAGCAGTTGTTGAACCCGCAATCGCAACCATGATAGCCAAACTGATAGCTGACCCAATCTGATAGCTCGTATTGGCGAGACCCGATGCAAGCCCTGCTTCTTCGGGTTTAGCCCCCGACATGGCGGACATTGTAGCCGGAATATAGGCAAGCGACATGCCAAGCGCGCCAAGCAAGGAAGCTGGAAGCACGTTGGCGATGAAGTTTCCATCAACCGGCGTATTGCCAGCGAACAGAAGCATCGAACCTCCGAGTGCAATCAATCCAATGACCAGGTTTGCTTTTATCCCGAATTTTCCGATTAATTTGCCGGTAATCAAAATCATGAAGATTGCAATTAGGATCGTCATCGGCAGTAAGCCGACTCCGCCGGCGAAAGCAGAAAACTTTAGCACCTGCTGCATATAGAGATTGAGGAAATACCACAGCGGAATCCAACCACCGGCGAGCATAATGAGCGCGATATTGCCTGCAGCCAGATTGGGCGCTTTAAAAATCTTCAGTGGAACAAGCGGCTCTTTCTTAGTTGCCTGAACAATCAGGAACAGGATAAATAATACGACTCCTAAAATAAGCGTCCACAACGTGGACGGCGCTCCCCATCCATTGTGTTCTGCAGTAACAATGCCATATACCACCAACACCAAGGCCGCTGTGACGAAGATGGAGCCAATCACATCAATACTGCCTTTTCTTCGCATTCCCTTGGCCAAAAGTCCAGGAGACAAGAGCAACGCAATAATACCAACGGGTATGTTAATGAGAAAAGTCCACTGCCAGCTTAGCCACTCGGTAATGACCCCACCGAGAAACACGCCGGCCGAACCGCCGGCAGCAGCTGATGCGCCCCAGAAGCCTAATGCTTTCCCTAATTCTTTGGGGTTGCCACCGAAGAGCATCATGACAATCGTTAATGCGGATGGGGCTATTAATGCGGACCCGAATCCTTGCACTGCGCGGCCAACATTAAGTGCTTCCTCGTTCCAAGCGAGTCCTGCCAGCAAGGAAGCTAACGTTAGAATGGAGAATCCCCACATGAATATGCGCCGCTGACCAAAAAGATCGGACAAACGACCACCGAGTAACAATAACCCGCCAAAGAAAATAACGTACGCGTTGAACACCCACTGCAAACTTGCCTGCGTATAGCCGAGTGCTTCTTTGATGGCTGGCAGTGCAACGCCGATAATCGATGTGTCCATAATCACCATAAAATTGGCAAGACATAGTAAGGCTAGTGCCAACCAGCGCTTGGGATCTGCTTGCGGTAAAGTCTGTGCTTGATTTTTCATAATTTTCTTCCTCCTCCTTATGTAACCGATTATGAATATTTGCTTTCGTCGACGTAATTATAGTATACCCCCCTACCCTATATTGTCAAGGGAGATTTTCCCATAACGCAAAAAAACCGCGATCTACGCGGTCTTTAGTGAGATAATGTTCTTGTCACCCGACAATCATATGTTTATGCGAATCGATACGTCCAGAATCGTTCCGTTCCGAAACGCGCCTGGATTTCCAGATCCGACAATTTCTTGTTGCCTAACAATTCGGCGGCTTGGAACTGGGATTTATGGGCTTGAATAGACGCCATCTTCTGTTTCAAGAAACCTTTAACGTCATTAATGATATCAGGCTTGCCGATCTCTTGTTCATGATTGTTGGCGAATGCCATGCAATGCACGGTCGGCCTTCGGTCGGCAGGCATTCTGCCGATCGTTCGGATTACCGCCGCCCCGCATGCGTCGTGATCGGGATGAACGCTTAGCGTTGGGTGGAAAGTAATGACCAACGAAGGATTCAGCTCTTTTATGAGCGCTTCGATGCTTCCATCCAACTGCGCTTTATCCTCGAATTCGATCATTTTATCATGAAATCCGAGCATTCTGAGATCCTGGATGCCGATGGCACTGCAAGAAGCTTCCAGTTCCTGCTTGCGTATGACGGGTAAAGTGACCCGGTTGGCGAAAGGCGGTATGCCCATGTTGCGGCCCATTTCTCCTAAAGTCAAACAAGCGTAAGTAACTTCGGATCCTTGGCCGAGATGCATGGCAAGCGTCCCTGACACGCCGAACGCTTCGTCGTCCGGATGCGGAAGCACTACTAGGATGTGTCGTTCCATATTTGTTCAATTCCCCCTTTGCATTAGAACGGTTCCTGGCTCAATTGCAACGACACGACGAGTTTTCCCGCCGTATCGTGACCCGCAAGGATGAGCCTTTCGGATTCCGACTCATAGTGGGTAAGCCCCTCGGAATAAACCCAGCCTTGCTCCGTTTTCAAGCCGACGCGATAAGGTCCATTCCCAGAAATAGAGCCGTGGGAATACCGAATGACAGCGTTCGAAATAAACGTTGCGGCCGGATGTTTCGTACGATCCAGATGCGCGGCGTAAGCACCCGTCGTCATCTCGAGATGGATATATAAATCCCGATCGTTAAGGATATCGATACATTGTTGGACTTTCGTTTTGTCGATGGGCTGCATGTACTTCCCTCCAATCGCTTTCATTCTATCGGACTTCCAATAGGCTTGTCCCATATGACATCATTTTAACATATCTGGACATGCCTTGACCGCAACATCGCGTATTTCCAATTGAATGCCCTTCTCCAAATATACTTCCGCAGCCGCTTGCATAATTTGGTCCATCCGCATCTCCCGGATCGCATCATTCTGTTCTTTGGTACGTGGTGACATGGCTTCTCCTTTTTTTAGACCTGCTGTAATGTCAATGTAAAATTAATATACATCATTTAGAAGTACGGATCAAATCCTTCGTTACCGCACTTTATATAGAAATTGCAGCCCATTCTTCCATTAACCCCAGGGCACCTATCTATTAAGGTTGATACCTCCTACTGTACTAGCAATCTTCCAAGATGGTACATTTTTTAAATTATTTAATAAAAAGAAATGAAAAAGGCTAAAGGATTTATCTTTCATCCTCTAGCCTTTTTGTTTGTGTAAAGCGGTGGAGAACAGCACGAGTAAGCTATTCAGGAAATCACCACGTTATCGTATAGCTCGTTCCTGCTGTTGGTGTCGCCCACGTATTGTTGGCACCGGGCTCCCAACTTTTGAATGTGCCTGCGCTATCCTTGATGATGGCTTTGAATTCATAATTGCGGGAAGCTCCAATGTTGGCCGTGCCTCGCCAGTCAGCCGTGGAGCTGTTGTATGTCAGCTTGAGGGGATAAAGACCTGTCGTCCAGTTACCCATTTCCCAGCGGCTTCCCGCTACATATACGCTGTCCCCCGAAACGGTTGGCGCGTTCTTCACGATGAACGTAACCGGAATCGGAGTCATTGCAATCGCATCCCGGTATGCATCCATCAATGCGGTCTTCGTGCCGTCCCCATTGACGAGGCTGGACATCCGAAGCAGTGTGAAGCCTCCGAAATTGTAGTTGAACAGCATTTCGGCCGTATTTTGATAACCGCTTCCGTCGCTGATCGGCAGTGCGTTCTCGCCATTGATGCGAATGCCCTTCTGGTTCGCCAGATTCGCTACTTGAATGACTAACGATTTAGGAGCGGAGTAATAAGGACTTGTATAAGCTTGGCTGTCCGTCATTTCCAAGCAGGTGAAAGTCAGATCCAGATTGGATCTCTTGAACTCGTCCAGCAGCGTGCTGTAATTGTAGTAGCCTGCGCCGAATTCAGCAGCATGCGGCATAGTTGGGCTGTTCATCTGCCAATGAATCCCGGCTACCTTCGCACCGATCGGAACGCCGAAGACGGAATCGAAACGGCTGTGCGCTTTAGCAGCAATCGTATTCAGATGCTTCTCCAATACGCTCTGATACCATGTCATGAAGTCCTTGCCATACGTGGAATTTACGCCATTGATGAAAAAGTTATCACCATCGCTCGGCGGGTTGACTTGAGTAAAGGCAGTCAGGCTCGTCCCCCAAGCGCTGTTCAGGGCAGATATGCTTCCGTATTTGACGTTCATTGCGCTCTGGAAGCTTTGCTTCGCTACATCGGTATACGCCTGAAGCTTGCCGCGCCCTGGGTAGCCCCAGCCATCAGCCGTATTATAGGATGGGAAGCGAAGCTCACCCGCCGGGCCTCCGGAAAGATATATTTTGGTAATTATATCCTTGTAGCCACTAAAGTTTGTAGCAAATGATGCATACAGCTCATCGTATTGCGTCGATGTGCCTGTCCACCAAGGAGACAAGGTTTCGTTATTGTAGTAGCCAGTTTCACTGCGCATTGTCATCTGATCCTGAGTGCCTTTGCTCCAGAGCCAGGTTGGAAGCTTGATATTGCAGTCGTCACCGACATTGCCTCCGCATTGATGCGTGGAGATAATTGGAATCCACTTCAGCCCAGCAGCACGCACCGTATCGGCATACGTTTTGTAATAAGTCCAGTTAAATACATTGTCTCCAGCCTGCTCAACGTCCCCCCACCATACGTCTGTGGTAAGCGCATAAATATTGTTATTCTTCAGCGTGATCAACTGGTTGCGGAATGCATTCCAATCCGTTATTTTGGTCAGTGGAGCCATCGCATAAGCCTTGTAATCACTGCGAATGCTGGATGCTTCGGCCTCAGGTGCGGGAAAACCGATGGAAACTGCAAGAATAACAGCAAGCGAAGCGGCTGCATACATACGAATTCGTTTAACTAATGATCTCATGGTTTGAAACAAGATATTGCCTCCTCTGCATATCAATTTTGTAAGCGCTATCTATCTGATTATAAAAATTTCCACAACGGATGGCGATGGAAAATATTGTTCCGTCTGGTGGAGTTTATTGTCTGTTAATGTGCTTTTACAATGGCAGAACTCGGAATTACTTATTTGCTGGTCCTCTTCTGTTCAGCTTCTGGATAACGGTCACCAACAATTTGAATCTTGATGATTTCTTCATTAATCTCCAGCATCTCTTGCTCAGTAAAGACGATATGAGATGATGCAACATTTTCGGAAATTCTGCTGACGTTTGTTGTCCCAGGAATAGGAACAACAAAGGACTTCTGGGAAAGAATCCATGCAAGTGCTATTTGTGCAGGGGTTACATTTCTCCGCTTAGCCAGTTTATTCAAAAAATCAATGATTACCTGATTTGCTTCCATTGCATCCTTGGTAAATCGAGGAAGTTCCCCTCGGTTGTCATTCTCGGTGAAGGATGTATTTTTGTCTATTTTCCCAGTGAGAAATCCACGTCCCAGAGGGCTATAGGCAACTAAGCCAATCCTTAATTCCTCGAGTACAGGAATAATGTTTCTCTCTACTTCTCGCCACCAAATCGAATACTCACTTTCCACCGCCGTTAGTGGTTCAACGCAGTGCGCACGGCGGATGGTTTCAGCACTTGCCTCTGATAATCCCCAGTGGAGGATTTTCCCATCTTTTTTTAGCTGTTGCATAGTCAACGCAACTTCTTCAATTGGAACCTTGGGGTCTACACGATGGATATAGTATAAATCGATATAATCCGTTCGCAATCTGTTTAAAGATCCTTCAACTGAGCGGATTATGGACTCTGGCCGGCTGTCAAGCTCATTTGTTGAACCAGAGATCTTAAAGCCGCCTTTTGTCGCAATCTGTACCATACTTCGGTGACCTGCAAGCGCCTCACCAACAAGCTCTTCATTTGTGTAAGGCCCATAAACTTCTGCTGTATCATACATGGTAATGCCAGCATCAATAGCGGAGTGCACGACCCGAATCATTTCATTACGGTCTTTTGCCGGACCCCGATGATAGTTTAGCCCCATACATCCAAATCCAAGCAACGAAGTCTCCAAGCCGTTGTTTCCCAATATTCTTTTCTTCATAACCTTTCCTTTCTTTAATCCGTATTTGTAAAATGAAATATTGAACTCAACCTATTGGTGATAAATAAAATAATGATTAAACAACCAGAATTGATTAATCAACTAGTGTTTATTATTATATAATTAGGACACGTAAATTCAATGGTTAAAGAAGCGTGATTTGTTGATATATCAACATAAAGAATCAAAATGTTAAGTATCTTAGAAGGTTTGGTGGGTAAACAATGGCTAAAGTGGATCGGAGAATTCTTAAAACGCAGGAAGCTTTGAAAAAAGCTGTTATTGAACTGATGACTGAAAAAAATTTCAATGATATAACCATTCAAGATATTGCAGACCGGGCAAACCTAAATCGTGGAACAATTTATCTTCATTTTCAAGACAAATTTGATTTATTGGATAAACTCATAGAAACACACCTGGGTGAATTAGGAGAGATGGACCAATGGGCTTGTGAGATGGATTGGAATGAGGCTCTTGTACCATATTTTGAATATTTCGAGAAAAATTATTTATTTTTTTCAACCATGTTGGCAAGTACAGGAGTGCCGTCAGCTTTTAGAACTCGGCTTCTTGCTTCTTTTATTGAAGGTTTCAAAGGTGAGATTGATAGAGAAAGCGGAAGAAATATGGATTTAATTGATGAAGTAATGCTGCAATATGCCGGTACTGCTTATGTAGGTATAATTGAATGGTGGATCAGAAACGGAATGCCCTATCCGCCTCGAGTAATGGCTGCACAAGTTGGGACCCTGCTAGGGAGAAGCCTTTAGCGAAGGCCTAATGGCCTCCGCTTTCTTCATGCATTAGTCCGTTGTGATAAACCATTCCGCTTCTTGTGAAGCCAGCAGCTTCCGCTGACCCTGAAATTCGTCGTAGATACTGATAACGATAAGGTTAGTGCATTTAAAGCAATATTTTCAAAAGCAACGATGTCAACCCCGTATCTCCCTACTCGAACTGAACTTTCACTATAAACACTTGCCATGCATACAGTTTCACCATGAAGTGTGATGCAATTAAATCCAGTACGATTTGTAGAGTTGCGTATTTCTTCCGTGTAAAAGCCACCAAAATATTCAGGACCAATTTGTTGAATAATACGCTTTATCGATGTTGATTTTCCTACCCGGGGTTTCCCGGTTAACAAAAAACATGGTTCCAACTTCTTCACTCTCCCTTTATTTCAACAAGAAAATATTCGTTATATGGATAGATTATCCTGCAACGTAAGAAAACGGCAAGCGCTTAATACAAGCACTTACCGTTTTGTACAAAGGATATAATAGTGATACGGCTCAGTTTACACGTTATAACGGTTAAATTTTTGACGTTCAATTAATACTCACGACTTGTTGCTTCCCAGTTAGATCTCATTTTTCTTCAGACAATCAATCATTTTATCGCACCACTCCCTACAGCTGCTCTCAAATAAAATCCCCATCTCAATAAGCGCAACTGACGAAAATAACGGATTCTCGCTGGTTAAGCGCTCATTCTGCTCACGTAATGCTGCAACTTTGACCCTATACTCCTTAATACGCTGATCATGCTCTTGCTTTCTATCTTCCATAATCCGTATCAAAACTTCTGGATCCACCAGCCACGAGTTGTACTGCATGAGGAGAAATTCATCCCAGTTCCCCGGCTCACTCGGCTTTATAACCCATTCCTTCAGGCGTTCGATCCCCATGTCCGTTATCTTATATACTTTCTTTGCAGGTCGGTACGATTCCCGTTCATACGATTGAAGTTGCACCAGACCTTCTGTTTCTAACTTAGAAAGTGCGGGATAGAGCTAGTTATTGCTAATTTTGTAGAAAAAGTTGATCCTGCCCTTCATCTGCTGTTTCATATCGTACCCGCTTAGCGGCTCACGCGCCAATAAACTTAGTAATACGGATTGAAAAAGGTAAATTTGAAAGCTGGTACACCGAATGGTATAAAACTGCTGAACGAATCCATGCTCTGGCTATCGACAGCTTGGAGCAAGGCCATCGGATCAATGCTAGAGAGTTCTATATGCGGGCCTCTAACTACTACCGCACCGCAGAATTTTTCCTGCACGGCAATCCGACCGATCCACGCATACTGGAAACTTGGGGGAAAAGCCGGAATACATTCCGCCAAGCGATTCAATTGATGGATACGTTAGTGGAACAAGTGGAAATTGCTTATGAAGGAACTTATTTGCCAGGGTATTTTTACCGTGTGGATGACTTGCAGCGGCCTACTTTAATGGTTCACGGGGGTTTTGATTCTACAGGCTGAAGGAACGAATAAGCCTGAACTATCATAGCCCGGAGGTTAAGCTTTCATGGGTCTATTGAAGGAGCATGAACGTCATCCTTTCGAAATACGCCAGACTAGTGATAAGTGTTTGGGCCTGCCGGGCACACTCGAGTACAAGGATAATGAAATGATTATACAAATGAAAAAAAGAAGGAAATGCCTCCCGATCGCGGCATTTCCTTCTTTGCTTTTATTGGTTTTCTTGGAATTGCTCCAGTAAACGGACCTTAATCTATTCGAGGTTTCTTCGAATGACTTCAAGAGTAGCGGATCAAACCTCCATTAACATGAACAACTTGACCTGTAACGTACATGGATTCATTTGCTGCCAGGTAAACGAAGGCTGGTGCTATCTCGAATGGTTGTGCCGCACGCCCAATCGGGCTGTCAGTGCCTAGAGTAGCTACATGTTCCTTGGAGTATGTACTCACATTAAGCGGCGTCCATGACGGACCCGGAGCGACCGCATTTACCCGGATCCATTTTTCCGCCAAAGACAGTGCCATACTGCGAGTAAAACTTACTATAGCACCTTTAGTTGCGGAGTAATCAATGACATTCTTATCTCCTTCGTAGGCGACTCTTGAGGTTGTACTGATTATGGAACTGCCTTTATCCAAATAAGGCAGAGCCGCTTTAGTCAAATAAAACAATGGGAATATATTGGTTCGAAACGTATTTTCGAGTTGTTCATTGGAAATGTCCATAATACTCCCCGTAAACGGTTGCACGGCAGCGTTATTGACTACGATGTCCAGTCTATGAAAATGATTGAGCGTTGCAGCTACGATATCCGGCGAACTGGCTGGATCGCGAAGATCTCGGGCCAGAAGCAGACAACGAGTTCCGAATTGCTCAACATACCTTTTGGTTTCCTCCGCATCGATATGTTCATTTAAATATACAATAGCCAAGTCGGCTCCTTCTTTAGCATAAGCAGCTGCTATTGCACGTCCGAATCCGCTATCCCCCCCGGTAATGATTGCAACCTTCCCTTTCAGCTTGCAGCTGCCAACATACCCCGGGTAATCGAAAATAGGACGCGGCACCATAAGATACTCCAGTCCAGGGACTTGATCCTGATGCTGCGGCGGAAATGCGATCGGTTCCTGTACTAATTTGGTTTGATAACCAAGGAAGGGATAGACTGGATAAGAGCATTGCAAGGTTTTCACCTCCGAATGATTGTTCAAGATGCTCGATCCGAGCCCCTTCTCAATCTATTCATGAGGAGTATGAAGTATGTTTATTGACAAAGGTGGTTATCTGCTCATAGTCACGCGAACGATGACACAGTCTGCACTTTCTACCATAGTTTGGACTTCGGAATTGCACAGTCGATACGTCCCGCGACTGTTCTGCTGTTCCACAGCAGGCCCGGGTGTTTTCAATAGAAGTTGCAACCTCCCCCTCTATTTCCGTGCGCCTTCATGTTGCCAACGTAGCGGGGTCGCTCTTCCTACCTTCCCCCCCAAAATCATACCAAGGGAGTTTATTGCTACTTCTAAATACATACTAGCTCGCATTCCTTAACAATATATGTTTTGTCCATATTATAAAATTTATCCGGTAGTTTTCTCGCTATCCTGCATTGCTCGTATTTAACAATGTAAGTGGGCAATGCTAGCAAAATCCACTAATTTTAAGCCCTTAGCACCAAATCTTATTTTAGTTATAGAGCACTCTGGAACCAAATTACTTTGTTCAATAATAAAATTCGGGTGTTTATTATTCAGCTCTTCTTGAGAAAATTCATTTAACAAAAAGTCTGTAATCAATCCACCGTGAGTCACGATAACAGTACTTTCCTTTGGATATTGAACTGATATTTCTAATAGGCATGAAGATAATCGCTCACCTGCCCTTCTTGCGGAATCTCCGCTGGGAGGCGAAAAGTCTCTTTCCTTTGTGCACCGATTCCACATTTCAACAAATTCTTGAAAGGTTTGTCCTGGTAAGTCTCCCCAATTAGCACGCTCACGTAAGCGAATATCCTCTATGATCGGTAATCTTGCAACATTTCCAATAATCTGAGCCGTCTGTTTTGCTCTGTTAAGTGGAATGCTGAATATTCTAGATATGGGTACTCTTTTAAAATGCTTTGCTGTCATATGTGATTGCTCTAATCCAGCAGCTGTAATGGCGACATCACCAACATCTTTTTCTTTGATAGCATGTCTAACAAGGTAAACATCTGTACTCACTTTCACCACTCCTCTCACGAAATTTTACAATTATCTAATTAGACATATATCTAATTAAATGTTACAATAATCTCAAGTTTTTAGAAAGACAAAAAATCAAACTATCCTGCGCATTCCGTATTAGTTTAATCACCGGGGAGGCTATCTCACTACAAAGCCGCCTAACAAAAGAGTATTTTCATCTTCCATAATTACCTCACTTGCTAAAAAAAGCGTTCACCCAGTAGAATGAACGCCTAATTACTATTTTAATTGTCTACTAACAACTTTTCACAACCCTATATATCTTCTTTCAGCTCTAACAAATCCCATAGGTTACCATATAAATCTTTAAATACTGCAACGATTCCATACGATTGTTCTTTTGGTTCTCTCACAAATTCAATTCCTCTTAAGACCATTTCATTATAATCTCTCCCAAAAATCATCCGTGTTTAAAAACAGAAAAACTCTACCACCTCCAGCTTTTCCCCTGTCCCATACTGAGCGTGCCCTTCAGACCTTTTCAATTGTAGACGTTAAATTCTCTCACGGACCACCAATTGGTGCCCGTACCGGTTTGCACAACTTTGATGTATCGGGCAGTCTTTGACGCGAAGTTGACAGTAATTAGCGGAGCTGTGCCTGTGCCGCTCGCAATCGCACTTCCCCAATTGGTACCGTCGCTGGAGACAAACACCTGGTATCCCCGGGCATAGTCATTATTGTTGCCAGTGCAGTCTATGGTGAGCTTGTTGAAGGTTTTCGACGCGTTCATGTCGACGATAAAATATTGTCCTGGGACCATGTCCGTGCCTGTTGTCCAGCGGGAGTTTGTGTTGCCATCCAGCATGTTGGCAGGGGTACTGTTCACTGGCGAGGTAGTTGCTGTCCAGCCGGTGCGGTCCAGTGCCGTGCTGCTGGCGGCTTTTGTATACGCACGTACGTAATCAATATAAAATTTTTGCGGTAAAGCGGAGTCATCTGGGCTTGTTTTACCTGTAAACGGTGTATTGGGTCCGCCAATTGCGAGATTGAGCATCAAATAAAATTTTTGATCGAACGGTGCCGGATAGGGAGCGGAAGGCGTAAACCAATTTGTTTTCGTTGAATAGAGCACATCGTCTACATACCATCGGATCGCGCCTTCCTCCCACTCAACTGCAAAGGTGTGATACGCATCCGCAAAAGATTGGCCGCTGGGCAGTAAGTAACTTGCTCCGGAATACGTATTGTTCGGCCAATCGTTTCCATAGTGGATGGTACCGGACACTTTGTCCATCTGGTCTCCGCGATTTTCCATCATATCGATCTCGCCGCTCTTCGGCCAGCCGCCGTAAACGGCATCCGTCGAAAGCATCCAAATCGCCGGCCACATGCCCCTTCCTTGAGGAAGTTTGGCGCGAATCTCAAAACGCCCATATTTCCAATCACCTTTATTCTTGGAAATTAATTTTGCGGACGTGTACGATTGTCCACTATAATTCTCCTTTTTCGCTGCGATGACAAGCGATCCGTTTTCCTGGTACGAATTGTCTCTTCGGCTGGTATAGTATTCAAGCTCGCTATTGCCGAATCCACCGCCTTGGTCGATGAGACTCCACTTTGTGGAATCTGGGGCCGAGCCATTCGTTCCGTTGAATTCGTCGGACCAGACCAGCTGCCAGTTGTCGGTAGGAGCAGATAAAGCGGAATAAGCGGGAAGCAGGCTCAAACCTAGTAACAGTAAGAGTGTAGACGAAAAATGTTTTTTCATAGTTGAATACCTCCAATTTCCTAAGTTGGTAGGGCCTATTCACAAGCAACAAGGGGAGTGAAAGTTGTTATCACTCCCCCAAACTTGCAACTCCTTATCCGTTATAAACGTTAAACTCTCTCACGGACCACCAATTAGTGGCATTAGCAGTTTGCACAACTTTGATGTATCGGGCGGTCTTCGATGCGAAGTTGACGGTAATTAGCGGAGCTGTGCCCGTGCCGCTCGCAATCGCGCTCCCCCAGTTGGTTCCGTCGTTGGAGACAAACACCTGGTATCCCCTGGCATAGTCATTATTGTTGCCAGTGCAGTCTATGGTGAGCTTGCTGAAGGTTTTCGAAGCGTTCATGTCGACGATAAAATATTGTCCTGGCACCATGTCCGTCCCAGTCGTCCAGCGGGTGGTCGTATTGCCATCCAGCATGTTGGCAGGGGTACTGTTTACCGGAGAGGTAGTCGCCGTCCAGCCAGTACGGTCGAGCACCGTTCCGCCTGCCGCCTGCGTTATAGCGGTGGCTGTGTTACTGGCTGCTGAAATGTTGCCAGCCGCATCTTTCGCTTTTACGGTGTAGCTGTATGTCGTCGAGGCAGTCAGCCCCGTATCGCTGTACGAATTCGATGTGGAACTGCCGACTAGCGTACCGTTCCGGTAAATATCATATCCACTTACACCCACGTTGTCCGTCGAGGCGGTCCAACTGAGGTTGATCTGGCTGCTCGAAACGGCTGTCGCCGTCAGGTTTGCCGGAACGCTAGGCGGCTGGGTATCGCCCGTGCCGCTGCCTTGGAATTCGGCAACGGTCTGTCTCATGGCGGCACTAGGTGAATTAGCGTACACGCGCCCACCAGTATCGTTGATGATGTGAGTAATTTCGCTGCCTGCCATTCCGGATAACCAGATGTCAGTCATATGGTGAACTTTGACACCTGTCACGTTGGGCACTTCGATCGCATTGTTAAGCTTGACCGCCGCGTCCCTGAAGAAGGAATATACGCCAAGCCCCCAGGGTTCATGCGTGGTTACCGTATCTGCCACCTTGTAGGAAGGATATCCGTTTTCCGTTCCATTCTTGCTCATCCACGAAGACTGGTTAGGCACGTCGTAAGGAATTTCGGACTGATAGAAATAGGTTCTTCCGCCGTTGCCGTTCCACAGTGTCTGATATTTGTTGTGATGCTCAACGAACAAACCGTAAATGGTGACATTATTTCCGTTGACTACAAGTCCGTAATTGGACACGTTAACCGCCCAACCGGTTCCTGTGCCGTGGTCGGCTCGCCAAATCCAAAAATGATCGCCGATGACGTTGTTGCTGTTGATCTTCAGGTCGGTATCTGCCAGGCCTGCTCCGGCGCCGCCTACTCGGAAGAAAAGATCCTGTAGGGAGGTCGGGTTGGAGGAGTGGTTCAACGAACTGCCAGTAGGTCCGACTTCCAACAACGAAGGTGAATTAGACGGGCCGGCATCGAACAATATTCCCGAGATATTCACGCCGTCCACATCGGAAACGGACATCGCAATTTTCCCGTTATCGGGAATCAGGGTCGGCATGCCGATGCCCAATACGACGGTGTTGGCATTTGTAATACGAATGGTATCGTTCAGGTGGAAAATGCCAGGCACAAACAGGAGGTGCTTACCTTGGCTGAGCGCCGAGTTGATGCTGGCTGCTGTGGCCGTTTCAGGACGAGCGATATAGAATTGATCGATGGAGATGGATGTGCCCGGTGTCGATCCACTTGCCCAGCTTACGCCTTTGGCGTTCGTCCGAAGCGATGGGACAAAAACGCTGTACTGCCCAGAGCTGTTGATGTAAAGATATGGTTTCTCGCGAACGATGGGTGTACTATCGACGATTGTGTAAGGAGGATCTGGGAAAGTAGCCGCTGGTGGCGTAGTGTCTCCAATCATCACTGTGTTCCAGACGGAGCCTCCCCATGATGCATACTGGTCATTCCGGTTAAACCATTGCTGCTGCGAGGCGGGAGTGATTTTATTACTTATGATGGAATCGGCCATGTAGCCACCGCTAGCCCAACCGGCATTAAAGTTCGAGTCAAAGTCGAACAACTCAAGATTGCCTTGAACTTGCAAGCGCCTCATAGGTGCCGCCTGCGAAACCGCCCATCGCATCTTGCCGCTTGACGGCGTAACCTTCAGATTCTCGATCGAGCGCCAAAAGTTCTGTGTCGCGTTGCCGTTAGCCCATTTAGCGTCTACGTTGAGTCCGCCTGTAATATTCACGTCTCCGGGATTCTGTCCCAGCCCGCCAATATGTGTATAGAAACCTTCCCGAATATTTACATTGTAGGTTCCGGGCTTGAAGAGCATCGCGTATCTCTGTGTACCGAACTGATTAGTTTCCTGTGTGTTGAAAATGTTAGTTGCCACACTCTCAATGTCGGTGGCGGGCATCGTTGGATCGAAGACGTAAACATTCGGACCGAATATCGTAGTATTCGCGTCACTGATGGATACCGCTCCGGCGGCACCGGAAAAAGCGGTCAATAAACTCGTAGCCATGGCCATAACAGAGACAGCCGATAGGACTTTTTTGATCATAACTTCGTATTCCTCCTCTATTGAATCAAGTTACAGTTCGTTTACTCTCTCTCCTTTGCAAATCTTTTTCTGAATAAGATCCCTAAACTTGAATTTGGGCAGTTCCCAAAACATAACCACCTCCTTTTCAATTTAAAATCGTAATCCTGTCCATGAAGATCACATGAAAGCGTTACCAAAAAGGCGCAAGACGGTGGATAGTAAAGGTTCTTGTCTGTACTAAGGTACGATTCCACACGTCCTTACTTTGAAGTATAATGAAAAGCATTATCCCATATAAGAAAATAAATTGACCATTTTTAATACTTTTTTAACCAATTAGTGGAAATTGCTACGCTTATATAAACAAAGAGCGGGCTTCAGCTCCCCGCTCCTTCGTATTGACTCAATCCTTTTCTAAATATAGCTATGCCTAAAACCACGCAGTAAATTGCAGCCAACGGAGTCAGCAATCCTATCCAGCCCCAGCTCATTTTGTCGAACAAGTAGGCCGCTGGAAAAAAGCTTACAAATGCATACGGAAGTATCAAGGAGAAAAATAACTGTACACCAAACGAATAGATCGTAATAGGAAATTTGGCGAATTCGGCCAAGCTGCTGACCATCATCGGCAATGAATTATTAGGGGCATGTGTCCAGAAAACAAGCGAATTGGATATAAGGTTAATTGCGGTACGCGTAACCATGGCTGAGATAAATAATACGAATCCTATCAGCGCCTTATCCCAAGTCCACTCGATATGAACATAGCGAAGTGCATTTACAAGCATAATACCTCCTACCACCATGTTGCCTAAACCGTTCATTCCGACAGCACCACTAAGCACCTGAAGCACCGGCGATATGGGGCGGAGCAGCATTCGATCCAATTCTCCCGAGTTGACCAGAAAACCAATCCGCCATGTCCCTTCAAAAAAGAACTGAGAAACGCCTGTCGTAAAATTAATGATCGCATAAATAAAAATTACTTCCCAGAAATCCCAACCGTGGATTTGCGGTATTTTTTGATAGATGACCCAAATAAAAATGAGTCCCATCGCCTGCGTCAAACCTGCTGCAATAACGAGTAGCAGGAAGTCCGCCTGATATTCCAATATGGCTTTCAATTGCTGGCTCATCAGCCGCATATATAAGTACATCGATCGACTTATCTTCCTCTTCAACCGGCCACCTCTTTCCCTTTTCAGCTTCGTTACCTCTTAGCCACCGTGTATCGTCACTTTTTTCACCGCTATGTTCCACAGCAGTTTACCAAGCAGCCATAACACCACGCCCCATATTAGCTGGACCGCGACCATTCGAACAGCTTCCATGGAAGAAGCCTGACCCAAATAGATCGAAGCCGGAATGTGAACGATCCCCTGAAACGGAAGCAGCAGACAAAGCGATTTCAACCAATCAGGGAAAAATGCCAAAGGAGCCAATGCACCTGAGAGCAGGTTGGTGATAGCTGCTCTCGCCAGTGAAATACCGTAGAAGCTATCTGTCCAAAAGCAGCATAAGCCCGCGAGATAGACGACTCCAAATTTTACAAGCAGCGCGGCAAGCAAGCTTATTGCAAATAATATCCAGGCCGTGAAGCCTACAGGCATCTGAACTCCTGAGAACAAGGCGAGTACCAAGATGGTCAGCACAATGGTCACCGTTCCTTCAAATAAGCTCGTCCCCAACGTTTCAGAGAAGCGTGCCTTTTGAAAGTCCAACGGCTTCAACAAATCCAAGGAAACGCTGCCATCGCGTATTTTCCCAGCAATACGGCCCTCCGAAGTAAAGGACAAAACTGAATTTGATATAAACGTTATTAATAAATACGCTTTCATAGCTTCCCAAGTAAACCCGCCTACCTCTGTTCTCTCCGCGTAAATCGCTTTCCACAAATACATCATGGATACAAGGAGGAGAAGGCTGCCTACAATATTGATGATAAATGAACTTCGGTAGGCGATGCTGTTTTGCATAGACATTTGGGCTAGTGACACATATTTTCTAATCATTCGCCACCATCGCTTTCGGCCGCTCCGCATCCGTTAATACAAGCTCCCCTTCATAAACCCTGCGAATCACGTGCTCGATCTTCGGCTCATCGATGCGGAAGTCAATCACTTCACCCAATCGCATGACACGGCTCACTACTTCGCTGGCTGATACCTCAAACCGGTCAAAGCGAATCGCAATATGCTGACCGTCCTTCTGTTCTACGAAGACTCCTGGCCAGTCGGTTAACAGATGTTCATTGCCCGATAGCGGCTGACTCAGCTGGAAGTGAATCGTCCTTTCCCGCGCAAAGGCATCCTTGACAGCCTGAAGGCTCCCATCATAGATGATCCTTCCTTGATCGATAATAACAAGCCTGCGGCAAATATCCTCGATGTCCTCCAAATCATGCGTCGTTAAAATAATCGTCGTTCCCTGTTCGCGGTTCATTTGCTTAATAAACTCTCGAATCTTCACTTTCACTGCAATATCCAAGCCGATGGTCGGTTCGTCTAAATAGACAATTCGAGGGTTGTGCAGCAGAGCAGCAGCTAAATCCGCTCTCATCCGTTGTCCCAGCGATAGTTTGCGGGTAGGTAGATGCAGAAATTCATCCAGCGAGAGCAGCTCCGTAAAACGATCCATATTGTACCGATAAACCGCATCCGGAACTTCGTAAATATCTTTGAGCAGCGCAAAGGATTCTACGATCGGAAGATCGAACCACAACTGTGTTCGTTGGCCGAATACAGCCCCGATGGTTCTCGCATTGTCCGTTCTTTGCTTATGGGGAACCACGCCATCAACCATAACACTGCCGGATGTCGGTACCAAAATACCTGAGAGCATCTTGATCGTAGTCGATTTACCAGCTCCATTAGGTCCTACATAAGCTACGGCTTCCCCTGCTTCAATACTCAGGCTGATGCCGTTTACCGCCTGCTTCTCTCTGTATTCCTGGGTAAACATGTGTTTAACCGCACCTACTAAACCGGGAGCTTTGACCGCTTGCCGAAATGTTTTGGTTAGATCCTGTACTTCAATTAGACTCATCCGTTCACCTGCCATTCTTATTTGGCTTACCAAATACTTGGTAATTTTCCATACTACAGAATAATACCTTAAGGATGGATATTTCGACAATCACTATTTTATTTTAAAAAAGGAATGGTCACTCTACGTAAATTGCCATCGTAACGATCTAACGTAATAGAAGTCCAACTTCCGTAATGGGGTCAAGCAGGGATTGCCTTCGCCGCTAGTTTAATCTTTCCTCCTCCATAATCCCCCAGAACAGGGGGTAAATCCACTCCTTGTATAAAAGGAAGTATGTTTTGAATCGTATGTCAATGTTACAATCTCTAACCCAACACGTTCTGCCTCTTGCAGTAATTTCCTAACTAAGGATTCGCCAATTCCTTTTTTCTGAAATTCCGGATGCACAATTATGTCTTCCATGTATCCATGCTGCAACCCCATCCCAGCAACATAGCCGAAGGCTATAAGCTTATTTTCCTCATCTCTGAGACCAGCCCAAAAGTTACATCGTTCAAATAATGTTGGATAATCTGAATATCTGCCGTCCCAGCCAACAATTTCCCTCAAATTGGGAACTTCATCCGCTGCTATTGGCAGATTAATTACAATTTCCTGCTTCAATGTATTATTCTCCTTTATTTTTTCTAAATTTGTTCTACACGATCTTGAAACTATCCTGCTGAGCGTTACTTCAACGGGAATAGGTTGCTGCTGCCAGGTTATTGCGCTATCGTTCCCAGTTAACGGAATATTCGATTCTAATTCCAATCTTCGAAATGTTCTGTTACAAAACGAATCTCACTCTCATAGTGCGCCAAGTGACCCTCATCAACCATTTTTTGAAAGGCTGGATTCCCGTCGGCGGCACCATTTCCCAACGTATCACAAAGTACTTTCAAACGTTGAGTAATCCACTGTCGCAAATTATTAGGGACTGGAGTTCCATAAGATTCAAAAACCAAATGAATTCGCCGACGGCGCTCCGCAGCGTGTATTTCATATTGGTATGCTACAGTTTTTCCAGAAGAATGGTCAGGTGAGAAACTCGCAAGCGGAACCGATGTGTAAAGGAAGTACGCAATGTCCCACATACGCGGAGCTGGGCCTGCCATGTCAAAATCAATCAGCGCCACAGGAGACCCCTTTTGAAAGACAACATTATACAAGGCTGCGTCATTATGACAGATCACTTCGTGTTCGGCATCATTGGCATAGCTAAGCTGCCATCTGTCCTCTGTATTAGGAATGAACCCTTTAGTTGCATCATGGAAACGGCGCAAAAGGCGTGCCAAACCCATAAGCGTTTCGTCCGACCACATGTACGGTTCAAGGTTTGGATAATTGTTTCCTGGAACTTCCCCTGAAATATAAGTCAATATTTCACGTCCAGAGTCATCAATTCCTAGAAATCTTGGTGCTCCCTCAAAGCCTTGTGTTTCCAAATGTTTAAGTAGTTCATGAATATTCGTGCTCCAATAACCTATGGGGCGGCGAACAGTGTTGGCCATACGGACTATGTGATTTATATTACCGCCTCTTAACACTTCTTCCTGAGTCACTAGGTCTCGTTCCTCTCTTTCTGAGCGCTATCGTTTTCCGTTAATTCAAACGTACTGAAGAACCCAAGTCTTTATTTGAGCCGCTACATCAGCTACGTCGGCAATCGTAGTATCAACAATCGGCATTGGTGGGGTATATGCCTTATCCGCATTTTCAAGCAACCATTTTGCAAATTTCTTGTAGTCCTGAATCATTTCTTCTGGCCAATTTCTTGCACGTAATCGTCTCTCACGAGTTTCATCATCACAATGTAAATTTAGGTAATATATATGCTTAAAATAAGGAAAGTCAATGCATTTTTCAATATCCCAAGTCATTGCTGTTCCGCATATAATTGTCATACGTCTGCTTTCAGCTATATTTCTCGCAACTCGAAGCCAAACGTTTCTTATTTGCTGCTCATCTGAAATACCAATCTCGCGAAGATTATCGATATCAAAGATATTAAAATCAGGCAATACTCTTCGCAGTTCATTAATAACGTAGGTTTTCCCCGATCCACTAGAACCTGTTACGATAAATAGGGGTATCTTTTGCTCTGATATTGAAATAATTTCATTAACCATTTACAACCCCACCTTAGATTAAGATAAACATCTTCGATTTATCTTATATACGTAGTCAAACAATAACAAGAGAATCTATTGTTATAGCCAAATTTAACCAAGTGAATTGAACTCTGCTTCCCTCTAGCTTAATACAAAAAAGGAGCAGCTGCCGCGGCGTAACTGCTCCTTAAGTCGCACTCATATCCTCTAACTCTCTTTCATCCATCAACAAAATCGAAAAAGATGAAATCCTGCGAACAGGATGTATACATCAAATGAATAAAGCAGGCCGCCGCGGCGCCTGCCTTATTTGTCTGTCAGTATGAAGCTTACTTTCTGCAATAGCACCTTCATCGGTACTTTCTTCTGTTCTTTTCATATATAAAAACTAGAAAACATTTATCCGTCGGAGAATTCGATTTAAGCTGTCATAAATAATAATGTTTCCTGCATTATCGATCGTAAATAAGGGATTCCCCCCTATGTTTAATGCACTTGGACCCTCTACCTGATAGGCTATGGATTCTTCATTTTCGATTTTATAATTAACCGCAGGCGGCTCATACGTTTGTGTTTTAGGATCAAATAAACCTTTGTTATACGTTAAATTATCAATATTTACATACTCCTCTAAATTTCCAGAAACATCAACTCGATATATTTTTTTTGCGTCGGATATGTAGAAATATCCATTCCGCGTTGCGGCTCCCGTAATTTGACCCAAATGAAGCTTAGCCACCTCACTAACCGTGCCATCCAAGTTAATCTTGCTGATTTTTTTGTTTTCTTTATCCAGTACATAAATGTTGTCATCCATGTTCACAGAAACATAATTCCCTTGCTTATCGGGTAGGCGTCCAATTACTTTAGTTTCACTTGGCGACTGGAAGTCGTATAACTTCCCCAAAAATGTATTGCTGTAGTAAAAATGCTCTTGATCCAAAAACGAGATGAAATTATTTTCTTCATTCATGGAACTATCTAAATTGTACGTCACCATCTTCACTTCTGGCAGTACCTCATAAATGACTGTTGCTTCTTCGATATAGGTTTCCGATGCCTGTGCAATCAAATACAGCTTGCTATTTAAACTATTGTAATACAGCTTTTTGGGAGTGATGTTGTTAGACGGAACACGTTGCATAATGCCCCTTGAATCTTTATATTGTATGTTAAATTTACCATCAATGAATGTAGTTTTCTGGATGTTTCTCCCATCCCCCTCCTTTTGATTATATGACAAAATGCCATATCGGTAATTGTAATATTTCTCATTGACATCAATCATGTACACATTGTTATTTGAGTCTGAAATGATATCTCTAATTTTAACATAGTTTGATTCTGCACTGGGCAGCGCTATCGATAAATTATCTACAGTAGGTTTGTCTCGCTTTGTCTGAACTGCGACAGGTTGAATGGCTTTACTAGTGATCGTAATCGCCAGCGTGGCACTGTCGAACGAAACCTTCTGATCCATATTTTCAGAAATAAATCGAAGGGGCACCATTGTCGTGTTATTGATAATGGTCGCAGGCTGCTCCAATGCAGTTGAGACTCCGTTTATCCTAGCATCCTTACTGTCGATGGTCAGAGTGATCGCAGTTTTGGCCGTAGACAATGTAATGGTCCGCGTAAGTTCATCCCATTTCACTGCAGTCCCCAGAGACTCAGCAACAAAGCGAAGCGGCACCATTGTCACGTTATTCATTAAAGTAGGCGGTGCCGCAAGCGTCTGGTTTTGACCATTGACTGTAACAACTTGCTCATTTAGTCTTAGCTTCATCTCATGATGATTCGCGATTGCTGTTGAGCCCACTGCAAAAGCAGGCTGAATAGATAGGAAAAAGCAACTTACACCAAGTACTATATGCTTTCCGAAGTTTTTAATCATCATGGTTTTCTTCCTCATTTTCTACAATTATTCGGGCAAATTACACTTCCAAATTTATTTTATTCCACACAACATTCCAATTCCCTTTTACCTTCATTTAGTTTACTTTAGTTTACAAAAGAAACGGCAGCCGATCATCTGGCCGGCTGCCGTCATGTCTTCATTCACTATAGTTTCTCGATAGCTAAGGATTTTCCCTACGATTCCCTATGCTTGTAACCGTCAACGATTAAATCCAGCTTTCCTGTTTCCGGGTCGATGACAAGGCCATGAACTGGAATATTTTTGGGCAGGAGGGGATGGTTCTTGACCGTTTGCACGCTTCCTTTGACAGAATCTTCCACACTATCGAAACCGTGCAGCCACTGTTGCAAATTAATTCCGGAACTTTCGAGGGTGTCGATCGTTTCGGATGATATGCCGTTCTCCTTCATTTTATTAATGGTTTCGCCAGGGTCAATACAGCTCATCCCACAATCATGATGTCCGACCACAAACACTTCATCGGCATTTAATTCATATACAGCGACAACAATGCTACGCATAACGCTTCCAAATGGATGCAAAACAATCGCTCCAGCATCTTTAATGATTTTCGAATTTCCATCCTTAATATTTAATGCTTTAGGAAGAAGCTCGGTAAGCCTTGAGTCCATACAAGTTACAACAACCATCTTTCTATCTTTGAATCTAGATGTTTTATATTTTTCAAATTCCTTCTTCTCTACAAACTCCGAGTTAAATTGTAACATATCATAAAGTCGGTCCAAGCTTTTCACCTCAATTTTTTCTTGTTATCTTATAATCTTATCATAACTTACGAAGTACCCTCAACATATCAATCTTTATTTTAACTATTGTATTAAGAACCCGTCTGTATGGTGATGTTTGAGATCAGGGCTCTACGCTCTTTCACCAACAAATATTTTTCGTCGATCATAAGCAAAAATAATCATCGCTGCGCCCAAAATCGCACAAATCATATACATAAACGAGTAGGAAGTAACGTCAGCGATCGGGCCCATCACAACACCGCCAAGCGACATGCCCAAATCAGCTGTCGCAATGAATAAACCAATCAGCATGTTACGGCTCATCTGAGGTAGCACAAAACTCAGATAGGTGGTTAATGCCGGATATAGAAGCGCTTGAGCAGTTCCCATGAGTACTGCGCCTGTGTAGAAAAAAATGGTCCCTCCTTCCAGTGAATAACTGACACACTGAGCCGCTACTGCCAGAGTGCACATAACGCCCATAATAAATAACGAATGCCATCGCCCGTCAGACGGGATTTTTTTTCTTAAAGCAAAGCGAGCCACGACCACGACCCCCGCCTGAAGCATGAGATAGACGCCGGCGCTGCCGTTTTCCAACTGCGCCGCGTACAGCGGCAGGAAGTTCGTAATTGCACCGAAAACACTCGAAGCAACGAGCATCAATAAACCGCATTTAAACAGATACGGATTTTTGATTAACTGCCCCAATGACTTTATGACTCCAAATCCAGGCACCTCCCGCGTTTCAGTAGTCCCCTTCAATTCTGTTGCCATGGGGATACTATAGCCGAATACGGCGGTACAAATTGCAATGGCGATTAGCAGCAGTGTGAAATAGTTCATTCCCCCCGTTTGCCAGATGCCGATTGCCAGAACGGGTCCAAGAATACCGGGCATATAGGTAAATAAAGAATAGAGCGATATCCCCTGCGAACGATCCTTTTCCGGAAGGGCGTCGATAATACCGATTTGCAAAGTCATAGAAAAAAATGCTGTTGAACAGCCTTGGAGTATCCGTGCAATCAAGTAGCCTTCCAAGCCACTACATGTATACAGCAGCAGTGCAAAACCGTTAATAATAAGAATAATTCGCAAAATTTTCAACGGCCCTCGTCGTTTGATGATCTCTCCAGCCCATGGACGAAATAGCATGGCAGTGCACATATATGCCCCCATGATCCATCCAATCACCGTATTGCTGGCTCCCAGCGCTTCTCCGCGCAGCGGAATGATGACATTTAATATGGCATTGGCGCTGAAAAAGAGAAGAGCAAGCGTGTATAAACGCACAAATGGCCAGGACAATGCTCCAGTCAAAGCCTCCTCCTCCTACTTTAAAACGTAATGTGCTTCTTCAACAAACTTTTTGCATAGTCGGATTGAACATATTTTAAATATTCTGTCCTCACGATTTCTTCAATCTGCCCATCTTTAAAAATTATGATTCTCTCACAAAGATAAGCAGCCGCTTGAATATCATGGGTGATAAAGAGATAACTCGTTCCGTAATTTTCCTTTAACTCTTTTAATAGATCAAGCACTTGCATCTGGACAGAGACATCAAGCGAACTGATGGCCTCATCCAGTACGATATATTTGGGCTGGGTAGATAAGGCTCTGGCGATACACACGCGCTGAACCTCTCCACCCGATAACTCATGCGGATATTGGGTCCGATAGCTCGTGTTCAAGCCGACTTGTTTCAATAAGGAGTCAAGCTTCCTTTGTTTCTCGGAAAGACAACCGTTTCGCAGGTTCAGCGGCTCCATTATCGCCTGTTCAACGGTATAATACGGATTCAGAGACGACGTATAGTCTTGAAAAACCACGCTGATCTGACCGGCTCTGACCGTTTTATCTGAAACGTCCCTTCCTTCAAACTGAACAATCCCGTGATCTGGCTTCTCGATGCCTGCAATCAAACGCCCTAATGTTGATTTTCCGCTTCCGCTTTCTCCAATAATTCCCAGGCATTCACCGTGTTTGCATGTAAAACTGACATTCTTCACAATTGGCTGCTTCTCTTTCGAAAAAAAACTATTTTTTCGATAAGCCTTGGAAACACGCTCAACGACTAGCAATCTCTACCCTCTCCTCTATCACAAGCTTTTTGAAATGAGCGCTCAGTGCCAATCGGGAAGAAATTAGATATTGCGTATAGGGATGCTGCGCTTCCGTAAAAACAGCTTGGGTTCGACCTCTTTCAATGATGGCTCCGTCCTTCATGACCAGCACTTCATCTGCAACTTTCTGGACAACCGCGAAATCATGAGAAATTACAATCATGGAACAGCCAGTTCGCTCTCGCATGTGAATCAATTGTTCAACCACTTCGAATTGCGAAATGGCATCAAGCGCTGATGTCGGTTCATCGGCGATGACGACCTCAGGCTCCAGGACTAGCGATAAAGCAATCATCATCCGCTGAAGCATCCCTCCCGACAGCTCGTGCGGGTATTTATTTAAATTCTCGGCAGGGTTCTTCAGCATGACGCTTGCCATCGCACGGATGATGTGTTCTTCACTTTCTTTCCGATTCCAGCCAAAATGCTGGGCAAGCGTTTCTCTCATGTGAACACCGATCACACAGGATGGATCAAACGCGCGCATCCCATTTTGAACAATCATGCAGAGCTGCTTGCCTCTTCTCTTTCTCATTTCCTTCGCTGAAAGTTTCAAGATATTCTCACCATTCAAATGAATGGCACCGGATTGACGAATCCACGGTTTGTTCAGCCTCATAATGGCTCGACAGGTCATCGACTTTCCGCTGCCGCTTTCACCTACAATGGACAGACAGCTTCCCTGTTTCAACTGAAAAGAACTGTCAGCTACAAGTAGTTCATTGGTGTTAGCATCCCATACATTCAGATGCTCAACTTTCAGCACATTCATCGTTTAAATCGTCACCTCTTTGGCCTGCAGCTTTTTAGGTGAAGTGCCTAATTGGGGGTCCAGCGCAACCTGAAGCGCATCCGACAAGAAATTAAAGGCCGAAACGATGATCATAATGGCCAGCCCCGGCGCAAGCATGAGCTGAGGCTTTGAGAACATTACGCTTCTCGCCTCGCTCAGCATCATCCCCCATTCTGCATGTGGCGCTTGAATTCCTAATCCTAGAAAGGAGAAGCCGGACATTTGCAAAATCATCGAGCACATCGCACTGCTTGCAATCACTGCAATATCGGAACAGGCAGCCGGAACAATATGTCTATAAATAATTCTCAGATTGCTAATACCTGTTACTTTGGCAAATTTCACATAGTCCAGTTCCGCATACTGCATAACGGAAGCTCGAATCACTCGTGCGAACCATGCCCATTTCATGATAACAAAGGCAATCAGTATATTTGCTAACCCTGTGCCTAGGATCCCAACAATCGCCAATGTCATGACATAGCCGGGAAAAGAAAGCATGATATCGCAAATTCTCATAATCAGGGCATCTGTTTTCCCTTTAAAATAGCCTGCCATGAGTCCCAGAATAGCTCCAATCTGCAAAGCTGCGAACAAAGCAACGGCAACCCACAGCACACTGGGGCGAATTCCGTATATTAATCTGGATAAAATACATCTTCCCAAGTGGTCGTTTCCTAGCAGAAAGCTCCAAGATAGACCGGCATAACGAAGATTCATATTGACCTCTTCTGGGTCATGCGGCGCAAATAGCGGCGCGCATAATCCGACAATTATCGTTCCTATAATTACGACAGAAGAAAGCATGGCAAGTTTATCTTTTGCTAAGCGCTGTGCAACCTTCATGACATATTGTTCCTTAATCTCGGGTTCATGGCAGCATTAATGAGATCCGCAATGGTATTAAATCCGACGAAAGCTACTCCCAAAATCAGAACGTAGGCTTGAATTACCGGGAAATCCCTTCCCATAATTGACTTAACGCTCAAGCTTCCTAATCCGGGCCAGGCAAAAACATTTTCTATGACGACCGTACCTCCAAGTATCGTAGGTATCGCCATACAAAATATCGAAACGACGACTTGCAAGGAATTTCTGACGATATGCTTGGTGATGACAATCTCTGACAAGCCGCAGGCCCTGCCATAGAGCACATAATCTTCATTAAGGTTATTCAGTATGGCGCTCCTGACGTTTCTGAAGTAAATGCCGGCGTAACTGATTGAGATCACCGAGACCGGCAGGATATAGCTCCGGTAGGATTCCATACCGCTTGTCGGCAGCAAATCCATTTTCACAGCCCAATACCAGATAAGCAGCGAACCTAGCCAGTAGGCAGGCATTGCTGTTACAAAAAAAGCCAAGCCTCTAATTGATTTATCCACCCATGTACCTTCTTTCATCGCACAAACGACACCTAGAAGGAGTGATCCTACAATGATGACGACAGAGGCAACGAAAGTGAGTTTTAACGTATTTAGAAAAGCTGGGCCTATTAACGAGCTAACAGGTTTTCCTGTCAAATAGGACTTGCCGAAATCCAAGTGCAAACAGGCAGTAAGCCAGTGTATATAACGGATGAAAAATGGCCTGTCAAGCCCCAATTCACCTTTCGTTTGGGCGATAAGCTCATGTGTAATTTGGGGAATATCTCTTGCATGCAGCACGGCTTCGACGGGATCCAACGGTGAAAGATTAAGCAGTACAAACGTTACGAATGAAATGACCAACAATAGTGGAATGGTTAGGAACAGTCTTCTCATCGCATACCTTCCCATAGAAATCTCCTTTGTCTAAAACACGAATCAAACCAGAATGTTATTCAAAATGCATTTGTTCAAATGGTAGTTCAAATTGCGTTTGTTTGAACGCGATGCTTTTTAGATTTTTGGGTGCTACCACGGTTACACGACCATTGGTGAGCGGTATGAACACGGCTTCATCGTGTACAATTTTCATAATATCGGCGTACAGCGATGTTCTGCTGTTCTCATCCGTGGACAATGTCACTTCATTAATTTTTTTGTACAATTCATCGGCTTTTGCAATACCTTTTGTTGTATACAAATAGGATGATTCCGTCGTAAACGCAGCTATCGTGCTCTGAGGATCATAAGCCAGTCCCCATGTCTGATTGAACAGTAAATCGTAATCGCCTGTCGCTCTTCTTTTGGCAATTGAAGTTGAATCCTCTCCAACAATAACTAGCTGGATCCCGATATTTTTGAGTGAATTTTGAATAAATTCAGCTTGCGTTTTTTGAGAAGACGAATTGCTGTCGTAATACATGCTAATGGCCAGCTTCTTGCCATTTTTCATTCTGACGGAAGTTCCGCTTTCTGACTCCCAGCCTGCTTGCTGCAAGTTCTTTTTGGCTGCTTCAGGATCATGTCCGCGCTGCTTCAACTCCACATTCGCATAATTGACATTCGAGGAAAAAAGTGAATTAGCGGGAGACTCCGTGCTGTTAAAAATATTTTTGCTTATGCTCTGCCGGTCAATGGCATACCAGATGGCTTCGCGCACGGCCGTTTCACTAACTGCACTATCGGTTTTGCTGCTATTGGCCACGAGCATCTTCGTATTCATCGATTCGCTTCGAACCAATTGATAATTGCCTAAAACCGCTAATTGATTCATGGCATCGACGTCGATGCTATCTGTGCCCCGATCATCTGTGAACACAAAGTTGATTTCACCTTTTTGTAAAGCCAACAAGGTTGTTTCTCCAGATGGAAGCACTTTTGCCGTAATTTTCTTGATTTTGGGCTCACCGCCCCAGTAACTTGGATTGGCTTCAAAGGTGGCATATTCATTGGTTTTATGCGCAGTCAACTTATATGGCCCCGTACCGTTGTAGCCGCTTACCCCATCCTTCGTGCTCCCATTTACAAAGTCATTGGGGGATAGAAAGACATAAGGTCTGGTCATGGATAATTCGAGCAAAGCCGGAGCATAAGGCTCGGACAACACCAATTTGAACGTATTGTCATCTATCGCTTCGCTTTTCACAATTTTCGTTGAGAACTTAATCCAAGCATGCTTGCTCGCATTCGCCTGAACGGCGTCGAAATTTTGTTTCACGGCTTTGGCATTAAAAGGTTCTCCATCGTGAAACGCAACATTTTTACGAAGATGAAACGTGTATTCTTTGTGATCTGCGGAGATGTCCCATGATTCTGCCAGAGCAGGTTTGATGCCGTCTTTCGTGTTTTCAACCAAGGATTCGAATACCATTCCTTGAGCGGACATAGCGCCTGTATATAGATGAGGATTCATATCGTTGATATCTTTGGGCGTTGCATATATAAGTGCTATATCCTTTTTATTAGCCGCTTCTTGGACTGCTGCAGCCGATGTTGCTTCCTTGTTGCTGCTGCAGCCTGCCAGCGTCAGAACAAACACGATGACTATCTGCAGCATAACGATTCTTCTTTTACTCACTAGAATTCCTCCTGCATCTCTTTATTGATTTCACTGCATATTCGCTGTATATCCTCATTGAAACTTTGAGTGGCAAAGGCAGCCGACTGCTTGAGCTTTTGATGAAAACCAGCTGCTTCAACTAATTTTCGCTCATATGTATGAAGAAACTTGTCAATGGTTGGACATGGTAAACCGAGGTGTGTCATCATGCCTTGGATAATTTTGATGCGGTAATAGTCTTCTTTCGGCATGCGGGGGATGTCCAGTTCCCCTTCCTTATTCATAAATATGTTCCTAAATGGAACTGCCGAAAAATCGAAATATTTGCCGTCTTCATTCGGTTCAGAGAAGGGATCAATGAGCAGCGAAGTATAGCGGATGTACAATAAATATTCTTGATGAATCGTCTCAAAGTGGCTGAAGTTTTCGATATCATCACGGGACAAGCTTCCCAGTCTGACGGGATAATTGTCATCTGTCATGAATTGAAGCAGATTTAGCCGTTTAATCCGCAAAGCATCCAGCATGTTCATAATTTCTTTCCATTGCGCTAGCATATCTCGGATCAAATATTGTGTGATAGGACCTTCGGGATACATCTTATAGACATATTTCTGAATAGGAGAATCGCCGAATATGGCATCCAATGAAAATTCATTCATGAACAGTGCCGGGTGAACATACAAAGAGATATTTCTTGATTCAGCCTCAATAGGCGTTTCCATCCGCTCAAGCACAATGCCGGATCGTTCAAATATTTGTCTGAGTACTTCGAGATTGTCAGAAGCAGTCCAGGTGGAGCCTGCAAAAATTTTCTTCTTCACGGCTGTTGTAAGAACATGATGATGGGCGCTCTCAGGTATCCATCTTGTATCGCCAAAATAGGTGGAGAAACTGATGATTTCAACCGCTGTGTCTAATTGTTTCATATAATTGCGGACTAGACTGTTTGAACCAAGCGTAGGCGAAATTAATACGATGCATTTGACGCCTTTCAAAACATCACGGCTCACCTGTTGCAACACTTCGATGTAAGCATCTGTCGTTATGGCCAGAATCAACGTATCCCACTCGCCGGTTATCGTGCCGAAGTCTTGGAATAGTTGATCGATAAGACACTCGCCTTCCATCTCTCGATGATTATCATTCTGGACGCTTACTCGAACCCTCTGATTGCTCTGTTTAAGCGCCGAATATAATTGTTCGGAGCGCGCGGACGCTCTTCCGGCGATTCCCAATCGGCAAGAAAGCTGCTTGTTTAAGCATACAGCGAGCTGAATCGTTGCAGGGCCTGTGCCCAGCAGCAAAATTTGCTTGAAATTGCTCATAGCTGCCCTCCTTTTCCTCTTATCATCCTGAAAGCTTGCTAAGTCTTCCGGTATAAGGCAATATCGAATACTTGATCTGGACGCAAGATCGTATCCGCAAGCATCCATTTATGTTCGTCAACCTTCTCCATCGGGTAATTAAACAGCGACTTCAACTGATTCCCATAACGCATAGCCACAACGACATGCTTTTTCGTTAAAACATGCAATTGATCCAGCAAATCATACTTATTGGATACGGTTGAACTGAAAATGATATGGGTTGCTTCTCTGGTGAAATTCAGCTTTTCCACTGTTTGTTGTTCCAAACGAATGTTGAGCTCTCCGCCTAGCTGTTTCACAACCTCGTATCCTAGTCTGATAGCTTCCTCATCAATATCGATTCCCACTACTTCTGCCCCTGTCCGTTTGGCAATGAGCAGCGGCGTCATTGGAAAAGAACCAGACCCGATCAGTAAAACCTTGGAATCAGAGGTTACTTCAGCACTTCCAAACTCCTTCTCAATACACGACTCAATATTTCGAAAATAGTCTGTGATATCCGCCTGTCCGTGCCGCAGCTTGAGCGCCCGATATTTCTCCATATGGGCAACAGCAAGCGCAGATTTGCTTCTCAAAGCTTCTACGAGCAGCGTAATTTCTTCAAGTTTATCCAGTTCCATGCGTTCCCAGACTTCTCTATTTGCGGGATTGGTGATAAATGTAGAATAGCTATTGATTAATTGCTCTAACGCTGGACTGTGAATCAAAGTATGATCATAACATGCTGCCAGCTCATCGAATTGTTGTGAAAATGCAATTAAAGCTACTTGCATCGTTTCTACTGCCTCCATACAGTTCCCTCCAATCAATTATCATCGTCAAAGTCAATGAATGCCTTACCCTGTGCGACAATACCGACTAGTCCCTCAATATGGAGATTTGCCGGTTCTACTGCATTCCAGCTTGCATTAACTTGAATGATGCCGCCGGGTTGTTTGATCTCAGCAACGATCGCTGCTTCATGCTTCCAAGCCAGGTAAGCTCCGATTGAAGCCGTGCCTGAGCCGCAACCCCGTTCCCAGACCATACTGTCCAAATGTGGAACATAGATGAGTGGAGCCATTTCCTGCGCTGCAGCCTTATACAATAAGATTCCTATCAAGTTAGCTCCGAGCGTTAATCCGAGTAATTTGGCTAATGACTCCGCTTGGCTTCTAATTGATGCTGCAAATTCATCGACTTCCATGACGATATGAATAAAACCAGGATATCTCATAATAAGGATAGCCAGTTCGTTTCCTTCGTACTGAATGATCCGATCTTCCATTTTTAGTGGACTAGGCATCTCAACCTTACAGTAGAATCCGTCCCGCCTTCTTGTCACAGAGCAATTGATAGCTTTCTCGAGGCCAGAGACTTCTAAAACGATGTCTATCGAATCATTGAGCGCTATCTCTCGTTCAGAGGCAAGGAAGGCGGCTAACGACATGCACGCATTACCGCAAAACTCGCCGCCGGCCATGTGTAAATATGCTGCTGCTTGACCGTTTGCCGGCTTTTCAATAAACCCGACTTGCTCCGCATACACATTGTCATAGGACATGAGCTTGGCAGCGATAGGTATGTACTCTTCAGTCTTGTGGTTCGATTTAACTAAAATGGTCATGTTCTGGGTTGGACTGCACTTAATGAAATCTACAATCTGTCTCCCCACTTCTACCCTCCTCATTAAACGTAATAATTACTATTATAAAACAAGGGTTAATCTGTCTTATCCATATCTAATATTTTACGACATTAAGAATAAAACATAATAGTAATTTTTACGATTTATAAACCAAAATATACCTTTTTATCATTTGCCTTGTCAATATAATCGTAAAATTTACTGTCAAACAGGCAGCCCTAGAACGTTGCTCACACGTCCAAGGCTGCCTGTTACTTTTTTCTATCGATTACATCTTCTATCGTTAAGCCATTAATTTCAAACCAACCGCTGCACTTAGCACCATCGCGATGAACACCAACCGTTTCCAATCTTTGGATTCGCCGTAGAACAGCATCCCGACGATAGCGCCGCCAACCGTTCCAATCCCCGTCCATATCGCATAGGATGTGCCCATTGGCAAGCTTTTCATCGCCTGGCTCAGAAGCCCGAAGCTCATCACAATGCCGACGATGAAAAGGCTGAACGAGCGAATGTTTTTTGCTTTATTAATCTGGTTCATGCCCACAACGCCTACGACTTCGAACATCCCCGCAAACATCAGATATATCCAGCCCATTATACAGCGACTCCTTTCTTATTCTGCTCTTTTGTCACAAATTTTAGTCCGAATACGCCGGCTAAAAGCAGAACAATGAGGAATACTTTAATAAAGCTGAACGGTTCTCCAAACAACAACATTTCCACCAGCACCGTACCCGCTGTCCCCATCCCGGTGAAGACGGCATATACCGTCCCAACCGGCAGTTTGGTAGACGCGCTGATCACCAAATGAAAAGAGATATACATCGCAATAATCGTGCCGATCCACGTCATTGTAGTATCTGCATGTTTTAATCCTGTAACCCACATGACCTCAAAAAAAGCGCCAATAAAGATATAAATCCAATTGCGGTTCATGGTTGTGTTCCTCCTGTTGATTTACTTTTTGATGCCGCGCCAGTATACGAACCAGGATGCCTCGATCCTTTTGAGTGATCGTTCGGTTCCTCCGAATAACAATTCTACAAACATGCCGTCCAAAACAGCGAGAAAAGCAATGGTCGCGGTATTACTGCTGATATCCGAGCTAATATCCCCAGCTGCGATCGCTTGATCAAAAACGGGGATTAGCATCTTCTCAAGGGTGTCCCAATAGCGATAACCTTCTTTGACAATGACATCATAAAGATGCGAAGGCGGAAAAAAAGACACGCGCAAAAATAATTTGGCATTATCATCTTTTTCATAACACACTTGATATTGGGTAAGAAAGCCATATAGAAGCTGATCAAGGGAAAGCTCCTTATAACGATCGAGATAATCAACCGAAAATTGCAATTCCTTCGTAAACACATCATCAAGAAGATCAAGAAAGAGTTCATCTTTTCCTTTGAAATGCGTATAAATGGATTGTTTCTTGATGCCGACTTCCGCAGCAATATCCGCAAGCGAAGCGCCTTCGTAACCGTTTTTGGCAAAATGTTTAAGAGCTACCTCTTTAATCCGCGCTGCCGTCATGTTTATCATCCTTCCGAACGTTCGTCAGGATGATTTTATCACGTTCTCTGTCTTTAGGCAACTGAAAGCAATATAAAAAGACCTCCAAAGGCTCCGATAACGATGGAAAAATACCGAATGCAAAACAAGCTTAGAAGGTCCATTAGGACCGTCCAAGCTTGTTATCTTTTACTTTATTTGCTCTTTTGAACCAACATTTTCAGCAGAATCGTTACAGCCTCAGCTCTCGTTGCATGGTCTTGAGCGGCGAATTGGTTCGCGTCTTTACCTTGCACAATACCTGCTCGCTTCACGTTAGCAATACTGCCTTTCGCCCACGTTGGAATATCCTTGTCGTCTGCGAAGTCAGTTACAGCATTTTCTTCGATAGACAAACTCATAGCGCGAGCTATCATCACAGCCATCTCCGCACGTGTAACTTCTGCATTCGGAAGGAATGTGCCATCATCATTGCCTTTAATGATGTCAGCTTGTACCGCTTGTGCGACAGCCTTCTGCGCCCATGCTCCGATATCTGCAGAATCTGTGAAGGTCGGTGTCACGCCTGCTCCTTGCGGTTTCAACGTATTCATCAGCATTACAGCAAATTCCGCACGAGTCACGGTATGATTCGGTTTAAATGTATCATCCGGATAACCCACAACGATTCCACTACTTATTGCTTGCTTGATGCTCGCCTCTGCCCAGTGCCCCAAGATATCACTAATATTAATTGCCTTTGGCGTTTCTTTTGGTGTTTCTTTTGGTGTTTCCGTTGGGTGGTTCGTTACAGGTATACCCGTAGCTGGGTCTACAACGAATAACGCAAACTTCCCAAAGTGATTAACTTCTACACTAATGTGGTTGCCGTTGATCTTACCCCCGGAGACACTCGTCCATTCTTTCTTCCCATCTTCATAATAGAAGACACCCACCGATTGATTGCTCTTCAAACTTGTTGGATCAAATGTTAGAGCTATCGTTACCGGTTTACTGAAGTTTTCCGGGATGTTTTTCAGAATTTCAAATACTGAGCTGCCCAGAACCTCTTTATTATTTATCATATTTTGGGGGTTTAGGACTTTCTCTATCGTTAATTTCAGTTCTTTATTTGTTGCATTAGCCGGAATCGAGATCCCGATCTTATCTTCAAGACTAACCTCGCCTATTGTACCCAAGGGAAGCGTTATTTGACCATTCGTTGAAATCAATTTGGTTTCAACTGGTGGTGTTGGTGGTGTTGAAGGCTCATCCTTTTCTGGATAGTAGGGTGGCAATGTTGGCAATGGCAGGTTCGCGGTTCTGGCTTCGACCAGATTGGAGGCCATTCTGTAGCCTGGAGCAAAATTGGCGCTCAGGCGGAACTGATAGTTTGTATTGTCTGTCAATGGATGAATCGTTGTCTGTGTTTCATTGGCAGCCAAGGCTTTTTGGCTCCAGTTTTTTCCGTCTTGCGACCATTCAAGTTCGAGATCGGTTGCCCCCTCTACCGCAGGCCAAGTGACGGTCGCCTGGTCTGAAGTTGTGACGATTTGCGGGCTGTCCAAGGTGAGTGAGAATTTTTGCACACGGCGCAGCATGGAATCATCTACATAGATATTTCCGGCATTATCGGCGGCAACACCGAATGTAACCTCAAATTCTCCAGGGGCTGAGCCTTCCTTGCCCCACATTCTGATTGATTTGCCATACGGATCAATCACTTGGATTCGATAATTCTTCGTCTCCATTACATGCAGATTTCCGAACTGATCAAAGGTGAGCGCTTGTGGAAAACTGAATTTCCCCGGTTCGGCGCTTTCCGTCTCTCCCCATTGTCCAAGATATTGGCCCATGGCATCGAATTTCTGAATGCGAAAGTTGCCTGGATCAGCGATAAAAATGGTGCCATCGCGATCGATCGCGACACCAGACGGTGCATTGAATTGCCCAGGAGCGCTTCCACGTGCACCCCATGTGAGCAAAGTTTGTCCCATCGGATCATATTTTCGTATCTGATGCAATCCCGCATTCGATACATACACGTTGCCCTCTTGATCGACTGCCATCCCCAATACGCCTGCATTCAGAAAATTAATATCATCCCAATGCCTCAGTTCGGTGCCGTCTGGCTGAAATACCCGAATGTTGCCTTGTCCGTTATTCACATAAACAAGTCCACTATGATCAACCGCAATGGCCCGTGGCATTCCGAAGACCATTCCGTCAATATCCCATGCTTGCAGAAACTGCCCATTTGATGTGAATTTCTGCACACGGCTGTTCATTGTATCCGCTACATAAAGATTTCCGGCTTGATCAATCGCCATCCCTTGGGGAAAACTAAATTGACCCTCTTCTTCGCCATCTTCTCCCCATTGACTAAACACAGGAGCAGCGAAAGCCTTCTCGCCATATCCGACGAACAGCGCGGACGTCATCACAGTAGCTGACAAAACACATTTCAAAAATACTAAATTGCTTTTCTTCATTGTCTCACTTTCCTTTTCACCATTCTTGTTGTCATAAATCAATCTGTAGCTGTCAAACCTGAACCTTGCTGCGCACTTCTCCTCTCAAAACAACTCAATTAATTGATAAAGATATTCATTATCAACGTTATTGAAAAAAAAGAGAGAATGATTTCTGTTTAAATAGCTCATTTTTATGATAATGATTTTCATTATCAGCTATTAATACTGCTCTATATTAGCAATAAAACAAATTTCTTGTCAATTCAATTATTTTTTCAGTGTAGTCTTAACACCAATTTACCTTAAATAAACGGCTTTCTCTTTGAACTTTTTGATCCTCCTAACAACAGGACGCCACCTGCTTGTTCGCATGCTTTTCCAATTATTGAATACATTTAAGTATTCGATAAACAGGAGGACACAAGTCATGTCACAACACGGGCAATCGTTCATGAGAGGTACGTTGGTCTTGTCTGTCGCTGCTTTCATCAACCGTATACTCGGTTTCATCAGCGGCATGTATATTGCTCGCGTACTGGGCGCAGAAGGGATCGGCATCTTGATGATGGCTCACCCTCTCGTCCCTCTCGTCATTACGATTACGGAGCTTGGATTACCGGTGGCAATTTCAAAGTTGGTTGCAGAGGCCAACGCTCGCGGCGAACGGATGAAAGTGAGGCGCATCCTGCATGTTTCGCTCGCTGTCACAGGCTTCTTAAGCGTAGCGCTCACCACCATATCGCTGCTTGGATCTGAGTGGATCGCCTCCATTTTGCTAAGCGATCAACGCGCTTATTATGCGATGCTGGCGATTACGCCGATAGCGCCAATCGTCGCTGTTTCCGCCGTATTAAAGGGATACTTCCGCGGCATGCAGCAGATGAAGACCATCGCGGCTTCCGATGTGCTGGAGCATACCGTACAAATCGCTTGTGTACTTGCGCTAGTCCATCTTTTGCTTCCTTACGGCGTCGCTTATGCAGCTGCCGGAGCAATGGCTGCCTCTGTTGTCAGCGAAGCGATCAGCCTTCTATTCCTGATAACAAGCTACAAGTTATATGGTGAATCAAAAATACCAGGCGAAACTTGGGCAAACCACCTGAAACAAGGAAGAAGCACACTTGGCGAACTGCTGCAGATTGGGTTGCCGACGACCGGGTACGGTGTCATTCATTCGTTATACAGCACCTTCCAACCGCTTCTTATTACAACCAGTCTCGCGCTGGCCGGCATTGGTACGGCGTTAGCCACTAAGCAATTCGGCATGCTGGCTGGTTATGCGTTTCCGCTGCTGTTCATGCCAAGCTTTATCACGCAGTCTTTGTCCACCGCTCTCATTCCTGCGATTGGCGAGGCGGCGGCGAATAAGAACAGTCTGCTTATACATGAACGGATGAATCAAGCTATGATCTTGGGACTCCTGATCGGCGCGCCAGCAACCGTTATCCTGTACGAGTGGGCCACTCCGCTAACGACACTTGTCTATCATGCGCCGGAAGCAGGTTTGCTGCTGAAAATACTAGCGCCGATGTTTTTCCTGCATTATTTCGACGCTCCGCTTCATGCCATTCTACTCGGGCTCGGCCGCGCGAAAGCTACCCTATTGAATTACATAATAGCCACGATATTCAAGAGTGTCTCGATTTTCGTGTTCGGCAGCCAATATGGTATTATTGGTGTTGCCTACGGCATCGGTATCGGCATCGTGATGCAAACACTGCTGAATTTCTTTTCCATCTCAAGCTCGATCGGATTTTATTGGAGTATTCGTCCTTATGTCAAAGTTGGGATCAGCATGATGCTGATGGTGATATGTGGACACTGGACCTATGACTATCTTGCCAGCCATGGTATGCCGCAGGTATGGTGCGTAGTCACTTCCATCGTTTGTTCCTTGTTTCTCTATTTCGTCACACTCGTATTGACGGGTACGCTGAATTGGAAAAGGACGCGCCACCGATTTTCGATTCCATGGTAAATTCAAAAGAAAAAGCAGCCATAATTGGCTGCTTTTTCGCTTCGTCGACAACACCTCTTAAACTTGAGATCGCGTTAAGTTATACCGATTTCGGGGCACTGGCAAATTCAAATGATCACGAAGCGTATCACCTTCATAATCGGTCCGGAATAAACCTCTCTCCTGCAAAAGAGGAACGACCAGATTCACGAAATCTTCTAAATTGCTCGGTAAAAGCGGAGACATCAGCATAAAGCCGTCTACGGCTTTTTGAACAAACCATTTTTCTAAATTATCGGCTATTTTTTCAGGCGTTCCTACAAAGTCGTTGACAGTATAAGACCCGGTTAATAAAGAGTAAAGTTCTCTAAGTGTGGGGTTCTCTTTGATAACGAAAGGGCGAAACTTTTCATATTCGAATCGTACACCTGTCAGTTCGCCAAATCCAATATCAAGCGTTCTGGCTTCAAGTGTATGCTTACTCAAATCCAATCCTCCAAAATAATCGGTCAGGAACTTTAAGCCTGTTTCGTCGGTTATGAGTGATTCTAAGTAGGCAAGCTTCTGCTGTGCGATCTCTTCGGTTTCCCCAATAATCGGCGAAATGCCCTGTAGAATCTGTACTTCATCGGCGGAACGGCCGAATGAGACGACCTTATTTTTGAAAGAACGGTAAAATTCCTGAGAGTCCTCGAGGCTATTCTTATGCGAAAAAATAACCTCTGCGCTCCTGGCGGCAAACAGCTGCCCAGCCTCTGAAGATCCAGCTTGCACTAGAACAGGATGGCCTTGTCTAGAGCGATTAATATTTAACGGCCCCTGCACCGAGAAAAACTCGCCTACATGGTCCAGCTTGTGAAGCTTGCTGTGGTCAAAAAACTGCCCGCTTTCTTTGTCGCGAATAAAAGCATCATCCTCCCAGGAATCCCATAAGCCTTTAATCACGTCAATAAACTCTTCTGCTCGCTTATACCGAAAGCCATGCTCAAAATGCTCGCTGCCATTGAAGTTCAATGCTGTATTTCCGGACAAATCTCTTGTCGTTACAATGTTCCAACCAGCTCTGCCCTTGCTGATATGATCAACAGACATGAATTGTCGCGCCAGATTAAAAGGTTCCACATAAGAGGTGGAGGCTGTTGCGACAACTCCGATCTTTGAAGTCGCCCCTGCTAACGCTGTAATTAAGGTGATAGGCTCATAGCGGGTCAAAATATTCGGATGCGACTCCTCATTGATAGCCAAGCTATCCGCGATAAAGGCAATATCAAACTTCCCTTTCTCTGCTATTTGAGCCAAATGTTTATAATAATCAATATCAATGCTGGAATCCGCCTGAGCATCAGGATGTCTCCAAGAGGCTACGTGCATACCGGTTCCCACTAAATAGGCGGACAACTTTATTTGTCTTTTACGAGACATGAGATCCTTCTCCTTTAATTCCGAGTAATATAATAAATTTAATATGTATTAATTTACCACCCTCTCTAATAACCGTCAATCCTAGGATAATAAGCGGGATCAAGTGGCAAAAGAAATGTTCTTGACAGAATTTAGGAAGTCATTTAAATTAAACTAATAAACTAGGAATACTTGGTATTAAAAGTGAGGGATTATCATGATCGTCATCAAAAATCTCAATAAAACATACCGAACACGCCAATCCGTGTTTACTGCCTTGGAGAATGTCAACCTTGAGATTGAAAAAGGGGATATTTTTGGCATTATCGGTTTTAGCGGTGCAGGCAAATCAACACTAATCCGCTGTCTAAACCGGTTGGAGGAACCTGATTCCGGGATCATTGAGATCGAAGGCAAGGTCATTACAGCTCTGTCAGAGAAAGACCTTCGCCTAGCGAGACTGAAAATCGGTATGATTTTCCAACAGTTCAACCTCCTTGATTCCAAGACTGTATTTGAAAATGTGGCCTTCCCTTTGAAGGTTGCAGGCCATCCCAAAGCGTACATTCACCAGCGTGTTAGAGAAATACTGGAGCTTGTAGAACTAAGCGATAAAGAGAATGCCCATCCATCCCAGTTGAGCGGAGGTCAAAAACAGCGAGTTGGCATCGCCAGAGCTCTCGCTAACGAGCCAGACGTACTGCTTAGTGACGAAGCCACATCAGCGCTTGATCCTCAAACGACCTACTCCATTCTAGAACTTCTGAAAGACATTAACCGCAAGCTTAATTTGACCATTGTACTGATCACCCATGAACTCGATGTACTGCAGCATATATGCAAAAACTTTGCTGTCATTGAGAAAGGCACAATCGTTGAACAAGGATCCGTGGACCAATTTTTCCTGAATCCGGAAAGCGACACTGCCAAGAAATTCGTAAAAATCATAGATTTCTATCGCAATAAGCATCATGTCGAAGAAAGGGTGAGAGTCAGCCTATGATTCAAGAATTAATCGAATTACTCTGGCCAGCTCTTTTAGAAACACTCTATATGCTATTTTGGTCTTCCATTTTCGCATTGATTATGGGTACTGCACTTGGCGTCACTCTTGTGGTAACGGAGAAAGGCGGTATTCTTGAGGCTACGGGGCTCCATAGAGTCATTAATATGGTCATTAACTGCATCCGCTCTATTCCTTCTATCATCTTAATCGTCCTGCTTTTGCCTTTATCTCGTTTGATTGTCGGAACGACCTTGGGTCCTACCGCCGCTATCGTGTCGCTTTCGATCGGTATCGCACCTTTCTTAGGCAGGATTATCGAAACATCGCTGAAGGAAGTTAGCATTGGGAAAATAGAAGCGGCCAAAGCCGTTGGAGCTTCCCCGTTTACGATTATTTTCAGAGTACTTATTCCTGAATCCTTGCCAGCACTTGTACGCGGAGTAACGATTGCCGTCATCGCCATCACCGAGTTTACTGCCATCGCTGGAGCCATCGGTGCCGGAGGACTAGGCAGTTTGGCCATCCGGTTCGGATATCAGAGATTTCGTGAAGACGTCCTGATCGCAACGGTCATTATCATTATTCTTCTCGTGCAAATTTTTCAGTGGACAGGAGATTACATCTCTAGGTCAATAAACAAAAAACGATTCAAGCTTGATTAAAGCTAAAACATGATTGTTCCTATCGGTTTCATTTGATTGACCAAATATACATAAAAGAAATAGGAGTGAGTTATCCATGGGTACAAAAGGATTATTTTCTATCGTTTCATTATTCGCAGCTTTTAGTGTACTCCTTGCTGGGTGCGGTGCTACTAGCAGCACGGAAGCATCGAGCAGTCCTAAAGCCTCCTCACCCGCAGCAACTGCGGCTGCACCAAGCAACGCTCCAACAGAAGCACCAAAAAAAGAAGTCACTTTAACCATCGGATCCGCCGAAATCCCGCATTCGGAAATCCTGAATTTCGTTAAACCGAAGCTAAAGGAACAAGGAATTAACCTTGTTGTTAAAGTCACGGATGAAGGTCTGTTGAATCAACTGCTTAAAGATAAGCAAATCGACGCGAACTTCTTTCAACATGTGCCTTACTTCGATTCAGTCAAAACAGAAAAAGGCTTCGATTTTGTAAATCCGATTAAAGTACATGTTGAGCCTATCGGCTTCTACTCCACCAAGCTCAAATCGAAGGATGAGATTAAAGATGGCGCGAAAATTGGTATTCCAAACAACCCATCCAACGAATATAGAGCGCTTGTACTCCTTCAACAGCAAGGCTTAATCAAGTTGAAAGACGGTTTGACAACTTACCAAACAACACCCAAAGACATCGTCAGCAACCCGAAGAACCTGAAATTTGTGGAAGCTGAACCCCCTACTTTAGCTAGATCCTTACAAGATCTTGATGGCGCGGTTATCAACACAAACATTATTATTGAGGCTAAACTCGATCCCAAAACAGCCTTATTCAGAGAAGATGCAAACTCTCCTTACGCTAACGTAATTACGGTTCGCAAAGGCGACGAAAATCGTGAAGAAATCAAGAAGCTGGGTGCTGCATTGACCTCTTCCGATGTGAAGAAGTTTATCGAAGACAAGTACGGAGTTGCTGTGGTTCCTGCATTTTAATAAAGTAAACAAAGAAAAAACGTCCTTCAAGCCGGTTACAGGGTTTGGAGGGCGTTTATTATTGTTCGATGATTTCTAGCTCATTATTGGAATACTCAAAAATTCTTTACGAATCTTATTCCAGTATCTTCATATCCAAGCTCTTTATAGAATTTATGCGCTTCGTTAATCCTTTGATGTCCTGTTACTAACCAAGTGCCCTTACATTGATTTTGAATTGCCAAGTCCTCAGCATATTTCATTAATATTCTACCTACTCCTTTTCTTTTTGCTTCAATATCAACAACAATCACTGAAATCTCACCGTATCTTGCTATGTCTTCTATATTCTCTCGAATTCTAAATCCTAATGTACCCATTATTTGATCTTCTTCATATACAAACAAAGAATCAAACGGACTTTGAGCTACAAAATCTATTCTGTTTTTCATTATATTCTCGGTGATTTCTCTATTTAGAAGTTGTGTCATTAACCGGCTCAATGCTAAACAATCCTTGGATGTTGCCTCTCTAATTGTATATTTCAATCTAAGCTCTCCTTAGGTTCTGAAGTGTTTAATTAATTTTCGCTCTCAGCACTTGAACCCTCACGGACTTAAGACGCGTAGCGCGTGTCCGATGGACTTTGGCAGTACTGGGATGTCTGCCTGATTCGTATTTCGTTAACGTAACGTCAAATTTCGTAACAATATTTCACCCTCAGATTTAAAGATCTTCCTGCATCTTATAAATTCCTCGATTTCAGATAATTTTACCGGTCTATATCCAGGACCACCACATCCACAGGAATGATATGTAAAACCGTTTTTATATAACAGTTCTACTTTCATCCATTGCTTAAGATCGTTTTGTTTAGGTGCCTTAAAATCATGTCCCATATCCTTCATACTTTCGCTGCATTGAGGGCATTTATAATGTCTATTTTATATCTAGTTCTCGAGCAGATGTTTGTTTAAAAACCTTTCTGCATTTAAAACATGCGTAAATATCCTTGTAAGGACCATACATAGCGTATCGACACTTATAAGCCTGACAACTTCACGCTTGAAGGCTTAACGTCTTGCCCAACCAAGTCTTCAAATGCCATTGTTTCACCCGCACTAACTTAGTTTTCATATGTATCCCCCAAGTAATAAGAAATATATCGGCAAATTATATCATAAAAAAGGTAATAGAGGGATAATTTTGCACCCTCCCACAATTCACTTATATATTTTTTGAATCAAAATGTATAGGAAAAGATATTTCACCTATTTATAAAGGTTTGCTACTATAAACTTGTTATTCCATGGGAGGTAGAAAAGATGAACGGTCGAAAACTAGGTGCCAGCGGCTTGACAGTTAGTGAGATTGCTTTGGGAAACTGGATTACGCACGGTGCTCAAGTGAATAATGAAACAGCCAATGCTTGTGTTCATGCTGCTTTGGATGCGGGGATTACGACCTTTGACACAGCAGATGTGTACTCGGAAACGAGGGCGGAAACGGTATTAGGTCAAGCCTTGAAAGGAATTCGTCGAGAGAGCATCGAGTTATGCACCAAGGTTTACCATCCGACAGGAACAGGACACAACGACAGAGGTCTTTCCCGTAAACACATGATGGAAGCCTGCCACGCTTCACTGAAAAGATTGCAAACGGATTACATTGATGTCTATTATGCCCACCGCTTTGATCCGACGGTATCACTGGATGAAACCTTTTTGGCTTTTTCCGATCTGGTTCGCCAAGGAAAAGTTCTTTACGTCGGGGTAAGTGAGTGGACGGCAGACCAAATTACCAAAGGAGCTGCGTTGGCTCAGGAGCTGAGGGTTCCACTGGTGTCTAGTCAACCCCAGTATTCGATGCTATGGCGTGTAATCGAAGATGAAGTCATTCCCGCTTGCCAGCGAGAAGGGATCGGGCAAGTGGTCTGGTCACCTCTAGCCCAAGGAATTCTTTCAGGCAAATATGCGCCGGACAAACCGTTGCCACTAGGGTCGCGTGCCTCAACTTCGGCGGGAGCTCCTTTTTTCGAACGATTAGCAGGTCAATGGCTCCGCACCGATGTATTGCTGGCAGTATCCAAGCTCTCCTCTGTAGCACTTGAAGTGGGATTGACCTTGCCGCAGCTTGCAATCGCATGGGTGCTGCAAAATCCTCACGTGTCTGCCGCGATTATTGGCGCATCGAAGCCGGAGCAAGTCCAAGAAAATGTCAAAGGTGCCGGGGTTCGCCTTGAACTTGAGGTCATGAAGCAAATCGATACAATATTAGATAGTCTAGTAGAGCGTGATCCAGCAAAAACCGGTTGAGTACCGTGCTATCTACTATCCATTGGTGTTGAACCCACTTCTTCCACTGTCCTAAGAAATGCAGACAAGACAGATTTATTCACATCCGTTCTCCAAGCGGTATAGAGAGGAACAGCCGGTACGCTTTCAACAAACGGCCGAAATACGACACCGCTGCGCCGAAAAACCGCAACGGAAGAAGGTACGATGGAAACGCCCAGGTTCGCTGCTACCAGGTTTACAATGGTATACATCTGGATGGCTTCTTGTACAACATGGGGATACACGCCATGCTGTGCGCAGAAACCAAGGATGAGATCGTGAAAAGAAGCTCCCAAATGGCGCGGAAATAAGATGAAAGGTTCCTTCACCAATGTGCTAACAGAAATGACAGGCTGGCTCGTTAATGAATGCTTTTCGGGCAAAACAGCAACGAGTGATTCGTTTGTAAAGGTTCGGTACTCGATATGCTTTGACGGCTCGATGAAACGCAGAAAGCCAACATGAATGGTTCCGTCTTGCAAGGCTTGCCATTGCTGTGTGGAAGTCATCTCGTGCAGCGTAAGCTGTATTTGGGGAAACCGTTCCCGGAATTCTTTCAAAATGTCAACCATTATATCTCCTGCTGCTGAATCTACGAATCCAACAACCAAATTCCCGATGATTCCTTGGTCAGCCAGTTGCGTCGTTTTAATGGACCGCTCCAACTGGGATAAAATCATTTTGGCTTCCTCTAAAAAAACCGCCCCCGCAGGGGTAAGACGGACTTGTCTCTTATTGCGTTCCAACAGTTTCACGCCAAGCTCTGTTTCTAGGTCTTGAATTTGTTGACTGAGGGGTGGCTGTGTCATGTTCAATTTTTCTGCTGCACGACTAAAATGAAGTGCTTCCGCTACTGCAATAAAGTAATGTAATTTTCGTATATCCATCCTTTTTCTTCCTTCTCCGCGCTGTCTGTAACGGCAAGTTTAAAGGCCATCCTTTATGGGAGGCCCTTTTTTGATCTCTAGGGTTTACTTCAGTATTATGATAAAGTTCCACTCGCTCCTCTTCTCAAACAAAAAAAACTTGATTTCTCAAGCTTTTTCAAATCCACTCTTCGGATCAAGCACGCGCAAGCCGAAGTCGATCATTCCACTCTGTGGCCATCTATCACGTTACATCTCTAAGAGTTACAGCATTCCAACAAGAACGAATTGCATCGCTGACGTTCTCACTGCTTAACTCGAAGATTCCATGTAGATGGGCCTTCAGCATGTAAACAAATGTGCCGTAATGCATCTGCACCATCATTTTCGGATTCATCGGCGTAAACATCTTTGCTTGAATGGCTTCTTCATATAACGCGTTCATTGGCCCACACCATCCGCCGGTATAGACTTCTTTCTTTACCTCTTCATAAATGTAAGGCGAGAACGAATACTGCTCAATAAATTGAAAACCCTGAGGATATTGTTTTCCCAATTCGATAACCCGACCCCAACCGAATTCAAACTTTTCACGAATCGTTGTGCCTTTCAGTAAGCCATCTCGCACATACTCTCCATTAAATGTAACAATCGCTTTGTACAATTCGTTAACGATATCTTCTTTACTTTTGAAATAATGATAAATATTCCCGGTTGATACACCAGACTCCTTCGCGATAAGCGCCATTGAGGTAGCCTGCAATTCCTTTCGAATGATGATGTTAAGTGTTGTTTCAAGGACAGCCTGCTGCACCTTGTTATAGTTGTCAAACATGAGGTTATCCCGCTCCCACCATAAGATCGAATGTTCATTCTAATCTAACATACACCTCATACAATCCGTAGTCAAGAATGTCAGATCGACTGGCGTTATGACGAAGTATTTCATAATGGGCTTACTTATAATTGTTAGCTATCGTCTCCAAATATTGTTCAATGGACACAGAATTTCTAAGCGCCATCAGATCATTGCCTGCTGTTCCGATGACAGTGCGAAATTTATTGCTCTCTCCAGTCGCCAAAGCGGCTATGGCATCCACAATAATCTGAGGATCATCCAGTGTAGAGCTGGATTCCGCATGATTCATTAAATTCTGCACTTTCGTCATCAGATTATCGTAATCCTGTATGTTATCATCTCGGTTCCAAGTGATACTGTTCTTGAAATTATTTCCTGTAGAACCTCCCTGCTCGATCAACCTAAGCTCGATATTCAACGGCTTCAGTTCGTAATAAAGACCTTCCGTCAGTCCTTCCAAAGCAAATTTAGACATATTATAGAGAGATCCGAGCGGCACCGCTGTTGTGATTCCCATGAAAGAGCTGATATTGATGAACATACCTCCGCCATTGGCTCTGAAATGAGGAATAAATTTACGTATAACATTGATCGGTCCTCGCGTATTAACGGCGAATTGCCAGTCGATCGCATCCTCTTGGGCTAATTCCAACGGACCGTAAGTCCCCATGCCGGCATTATTAACGACAACGTCGATCTTACCGAACGCAGCTATAGCTTGATCTATCGATGAGGATTCGTATTCTGTCAATTACTTGAGTCAAGCTCATTAACGTCGATTTGCCAGTACTACTAAGATGAAGATAAAAGGACGAATATGGAAACCGCCCTTTTACCCATTCAGCCATTACAATATTTCGATATACCCTTCTGTTCCATGCACGCGAATTCGTTGTCCATCTTTTATCAGTTTGGTAGCATTCTCCACCCCGACAACTGCTGGCAAGCCATATTCACGTGCGATAACGGCTCCATGGGTCATCAGTCCACCCACTTCGGTGACTAGTCCTTTAATGGATACAAACAATGGTGTCCAGCCAGGGTCAGTAAAGGAGGTGACTAATATATCTCCTTCTTCTATATCAGCATCTTCCATGCGTAAGATAACACGTGCACGTCCCTCTATCACTCCGGAAGAAACAGGCAGACCTGCAATAGCTTCGGCTGGGAGATTTTCACGTTCGTACTTCCCCGTAATGATTTCACCATCAGACGTTATAACACGTGGGAGAGTTAGTTTTTCATATAATTTGTAATCGTCTATTCGTTTGCTAATGACTTGATCATCCAGTTTATTGGTGCGTACGACATCGCGAAATTCTTCAAAAGTGAGATAGTATACATCTTCTTTTTCATGAATAACACCCGCTTGTACGAGTTGTTCGGCTTCTTTCAGTAAAGCTTGCTTATAGACGAAGTAGCGATTAATCATGCCGTATTTGGGATATTCACGATAACCGATGAAATTCCGGATTAGGCTGATCACTCGTTCTGTCTCTTTGGCTTTATGTTCACCATCCGGTAATTGTTTCAAGCGATCTAATAACTCTTGTTCTTTTTGTAAAGCTTCCTTTCGCCCTTGCTCAAATTTCCTTTTGCCAGCATTAGGCTCAAAGTTTTTGATGTTACCAAGAATTATCGGGACAATGGTCATTGGTTTTTCACTCCAACGAGTTTTGGTCACATCGATTTCTCCGGCACATCGCATTCCGTATTTATTGAGATAAGCATAGATAGCGTCTTGGGTTTGCTGTCCACCATCGAATTTAATCAATTCATTCAAGAAGTTATCATCTTTTACATGCTGCAAATAATCAATGACTTCTGGATATGGACGAATCACATCTGCGACATCCAATAGCGCCAGACCCATTTCCGAAGTAATATTGTTTGGTACAGATTGAGAAAGCGTATCTGCTACGTTCTTTTCTCCTAGCCATTTGTTCATTTTTTCATTGATCCATGAAGAAGCATCCATAGCAGTCATAAACACAGCCGAACTTTGTGGGTCAAATAGAATCTTCTTTAATTGCTGGAAATCTTCCAGAATAAAATCAAATAAATCTGACCCTGTTTTCGTTTGAATGTTTTGTTTTAACTCTTCTATTGATGCTTGACTACGCTTAATCAAATCTGAAACGATGGTTGGATCGTTTTCGATTTGTGCTTGAAAACCCTCAGACGACATATCTTTATTGCTTTCACCAAATCTCTGTTCTTTTTGATCATTTGGTAACAATTTTATAAAATCTCGCTCTATGATGGTCTTGAGTGCGCCTTTTATGAGCGGATCGGATCCCAGGGTATTTAATAAAGCTTCCCGGCCAACAGGTGTAGCCAGCCTAGTTGCAATATCAACGAACAACCTCCCACCGGCTTTTCGCATAGGTGCTTTCGTTGTTAATAAGAAAAAAGACAATCCCAATGGTTTGATGGGGTCGGTCATCATTTGTTGATGGCCAACAGATACATAGACATGATTTTCTTGATCATTCGCTTCAGGGATAGGATATAAAGTCGTGATTGGACGACTTTGGACAATATAAAATGTATCCTGGGCCAAGCACCATTCGATATCTTGCGGGCTGCCAAAATAAGCTTCGATCTGTCTTCCAATGCGTGCCAGTTGCAAAATTTGTTGTTCAGTAAGTGTTTGAGTTCTTTGCTGATCAGAATCGATCTGCTTTGTCTCTGTTCCGCCTTCTTTTCGTCCATAGATAGCCAATTTTTTGGTTGCTATCCGCTTATTGACGATTTCCCCTTCCTGTACTTGATAATTATCGGCAGATACCAAGCCAGAGACCAACGCTTCTCCAAGTCCAAAACTGGCATCGATAGATAGCAGCTTTCGGTTGGATGTTATGGGATCAGCGGTAAATAAAATCCCTGAAGCCTGCGGGAAAACCATCCTTTGAACGATAACGGATAAATAAACTTGGCTGTGGTCAAAGCCATTTTGCATACGGTAGATTACCGCCCGATCCGTAAATAGAGAAGCCCAACATTTGCTGATATGCTGCAAGATGGCATCGACGCCGATGATATTTAAATAGGTGTCTTGCTGACCCGCGAAAGAGGCATGTGGCAAATCTTCAGCAGTTGCACTAGAACGCACAGCATAAGCATATTCATCACCAAACTGGGAGTGATAGTAAGTAACTGCTTTCACAACATCGGAAGGAATTTCTACCTCCATAATGATTTGTCGAATCTTCCTGCTAATTTCACCAATTTGATCGCGATCTTCTGCTTTTAGCCTAGTTAGTCGATCCAACAAAGCCTGATACGCTTCGTTTTGCTCGATGGCTTTAGGATATCCCAATGTTGTAACACAAAACCCTTCTGGTACTTGTATTCCTTCAATTTTTGATAACTCCCCTAAATTTAACCCTTTTCCGCCAACGAGCATAAGCTGCGTTTTATCCATTTCCTGAAAACTGAGAACGAAAGAACTCATTCCATATCTCCCCTAATCATTAAATTGAGAAAACATTTGACAAGAGCTTAGCGGCATGGTAAAGTTAGAGTGTAAGATACATATTCTATATTCATTTTCACAATAAAAGCCGCAATCTGATTATATCATCGTGTTTGTTTATATGCAATATGAAGAACCTGATACACTATCAGGTTCTTTTTTGGTTTCCCGTTATCCATAATCCCCACCTTTGGTCTCGAACGCTGCAGCCTATAATGATGGCTTTCAAAAATCGTTTCAAGAACAAGGCATTCCTCATTTTTTGCATTCCTGTCCATATTATCACAATGAAAAAATCAGGCTTCATAAAATTATTAGCATGCCTGATTTCATCCATTGCATATATGTTCTTTTATGCCATTCGCATCCTTAATTTGACATAACTTTATCATAATTATGCTAATTCATCAATGAGACTGCTTCTTACGAGATGCATCTGCCACGACCAAGGGCTGTATGGCACGATGCGTGAATGCGTTGTTATAAGGACAGCACCCCAATGGAGTAACTGTCCCAATGCTTTCAGGTTATTCATCTAAGTTGATGCTAACAATCTCATAGATCGTATAAACGGCTTTCTCGTTTCTGCATCTATTTCTATTCGAGCATGAACCCCAAACACCTCAGCGAGCGCCTTCTGGTTCACAATTTCTTCAGGTGTCCCTTTGTACCGTATTTCCCCACCTTTCATCATGATTAAGTCATCCGAGTACATGACCGCATGATTCAAATCATGTAGCACCATGATAATCGTCATGTCCATTGATTCTTTGAGTTTCACAACCAACTCCATGACTTCCAATTGATGACTAATGTCCAGATAGGTAGTTGGCTCATCCAAAAACAGCAATCTCGGTTGCTGGGCAAGAGCCATAGCCATCCAAGCTCGCTGCCGTTCTCCACCAGATAAAGAAGCTACGCTGCGGTCTGCAAGCGGCAGTACACCTGTTTGTTTCATTGAATTGCAGATAATTTCCTGATCTTCATCGTCCAATCTTTGCAGCATATTTTTATGGGGAAATCGGCCATAAGCCACTAGATTTCGGACACTAACATCCGTTGCTTGATCATGCTGTTGCATGAGAAAAGCTAACTCTCTGGCAAGTTCCTTCGGCTTCCATGATTTCATTTCCCTGCCGTCCAGCATGACGCTTCCTCGATCCATCTTCATCTGCCGTGCTAATGTTTTCAGTAATGTACTTTTCCCACATCCATTTGGCCCCAAAATCGTTGTAATATGGCCTTTTTTTATATCTGTTGTCAAAGAGGAAATGATGGTATGCTCGCCATACCGGACGGATAGGTGATCCACTTTAATGATATTCATAATTCCCTCCTGCGAAGCAGAAACAAGAAGAACGGTGCTCCAAGGACACCCATGACAATCCCTACCGGCAGCTCAATGGGCGCAAATGCAAGACGAGCCACCGTATCAGAAATTGTAAGTACAGCTACACTTAATAAGACACTTGCCGGAAGCAGCCAGCGATAATCGCTGCCAATGAGCAAACGAGCAGAATGTGGAACGATCATACCTACAAAACCGAGCAAACCAACTACACTGACGGTACTAGCCGCAAGCAAAGTTGCGATCGCAGTAAAGTATAACCGATACATTTCTACACGCAGACCTAGTGCCTTGGCTTGTGTATCCCCAAGTGCCATAATATTTAATCGTTGGCTGCCTATCAATGCAAGCACAGTTCCTATTATCGTATAAGGAAGAAGGATGTTAACGTGGGGCCAGCTTCTTGCTGATAATCCGCCAACTAAGAATAACAGGGCTCCCCCTACTCGATCACTGTAAAAGGTGAGCAAAGCAGAAATTCCAGCATTGAGCAAAGCAGACACAGCTACTCCTGCAAGAATAACTCTGAGCGGACTTACTCCACCGCGCCAAGCCATCAGATAAATGAGTAAAGCGGCACCAATAGCACCGATGAATGCCACCGGTGTAAGTAAGTACACATAGGATGGAAATAAGATAAGAACCCCGATTCCAAATAAACCGGCTCCTGAGGATACGCCAATAATATGAGGATCAGCCATCGAATTACGCATGACTCCTTGTAGAAGCGCTCCTGATAAAGCAAGACTGATACCGACCAATGCAGCAACGATTGTTCTTGGCAGCCGGATATTCCATATAATATCGCGATAGGTGCTCTCTCCGCCGAGTAACGAAAGTATAACTTCAGGGATCGCTATATTTACGGCTCCGCATATAAGACTTAGACCTATTCCCAGCAAAGCGAAGAGTGCGATTACGACAAGCATACTAGCACGCCATTTTGCACTTTTTTGTTCGATTTTCATTTTACTTTTCCCCGAAAATATCAGGATAAACCAGCTTAGCCAGATAGGATAAGGATTGATCAAAGTTTAACCCTGGATTAGTTACAAAGAGTGAAGATGGGAGGAAATAGATATTATTTTCTTTGACAGCCCTCAATGTTTTCCAAGCAGGATTACTTTCTAAATCAGATTTGAGCTTCTCTTTGCCGTTATCTTCTGTGCCATGCACGGAGAAGAATAGAAAGTCTGGATCCAGTTCAACAAGTTTTTCCAAGCTATAGGGAGCTGAACTAGGCATCTTACCTGCTGGGAGGGATTCAGCGACATTTTTAAGCTTCAAGCGATTGGCAACGTCCAGTGAAAGCGTCGAATTCTTTTGTACGCTAATCCCCATTGGCATGATAGTAATCATTGCAAATTTGGGGCTTTGTTGTGGCAGTTTGCTTATAACGGTTTGCATTTTTTTCTCCGTTTGATCAAGCGCAGCCTTAGTCTCATCTTCTTTCCCTGCTATTTTCCCGAATAGTTCGGCAGCAGCTTTAATATCTTCGTAGCTTTTGATATCGAATAAGGCCAAGGGCACTCTAGAAGCAGCTAAAGAATCTTTCAAGGAGGCATGGAACATCGATTGACCTATAACGAGGTCGGGTTTTAGGCTCATCACTTTTTCCAAGCTAATATGGTTAATCTCACCAACTTGTGCCGTATCTTTGGCCGTTTCTGGAACAAGAATTCCCGGAGCAGTCGCTAATCCAACAGCTTTGCCTCCCACTTGATAGAACAATTCCTGAATTTCTGTGTTTAACAAAATGACACGTTGCGGTTTGTCCTTTAAAGTTAACTCTTGCTTCGTACTGTCTTTGAAAGTCACAAAATTTCCGTTCGAAGGAACAATACTGTTAGCAGGTGTAGCTGGAGTTGTCTGCTGCGCAGCGACAGTAGGGTTTGGCGATGATATTTCCGTAGGCTTCGCGGATGAGCACCCTATAGCTAATGTAGATAAAACGAATGTGCTTGCAATGACTAACCCTAAACGTTTCAAGAAAATTGCACCCCTTTATGTTTCATATGCCATTGATCATATAGCAATATTTAGGGGGCGTGATGACTCCAAAGTGCTATTTATAAGGGAATAATGTGAAGAATTTTTGCCAATTACCCGAACCTAACCTAATTTCGCCATGATGCGCTTTGCAGTCTGCATGCATTTGCAACGACCGAAACCGAACTAAGAGCCATGGCTGTTCCTGCGACCCAAGGAGCCATGTAACCCATAAAAGCCAGCGGTATAGCCAATACATTATACATAAAAGCGAAAAGCAGGTTTTGACGGATGTTCCGCATCGTCTTACGGCTCATCACGATGGCGTCCGCAACACCTCCCAAATCACTATGAAGTAAATTTACGTCTGCCGCTTCCTTCGCGATCTCCGCACCAGTGCCTACAGCAATACCGATATCTGCGGCTGCAAGAGCTGGGGCATCATTCACACCATCACCGACCATGGCGACACGTTTGCCTTTTCGTTGCAGCGTTCTTACTAAGTCTACCTTGTCCTGTGGAAGCATTTCTGCATAGACCGTCGTAATACCCGCTCTAGCAGCAATCGTATGAGCTGTTCTACGCTGGTCACCTGTAACCATTACGATCTCTGTATGCAACTTTTTTAATCGACGTATGGCCTGAGGTGTCGATGATTTCAATGTGTCCATAAGGGCAATAATACCTGCAATCGCACCATCTACCGCAGCAAATAGAACCGTTTTCCCTTCTATTTCTAATTGTTCTGTTACTTGGGCAAATCTTTCAATCGAAATCTCTGAGTGATTCATAAAAGTTCTAGAGCCAATGATGAGGTGGTGTTTATCTACTTGAGCAATCACACCCATTCCGGCAACGACTTGAGATGAAATCGCATCTTTGACTGGAAGTCCGCGCCGAACAGCTTCTTTCACAATCGCTTTGGCAAAAGGATGCTCCGTTCCCTTCTCAGCAGCAGCAAGCAAACGAAGCAGTCGATGTTCCTGACCTGAATCTGTAATGAGATCTGTAACCCTTGGAGCTCCATGGGTAAGTGTTCCCGTCTTATCTAGCAAGACGACATCGATCTGCTGCAATTGCTCCACATACTTCCCTTCTTTAAATAAGATGCCCGATTCCATAGCACGACTCGTACCAACCAAAATCGAGGTTGGCGTTGCTAAGCCTAGAGCGCAAGGGCATGCGATGACAAGTACAGCTATGGCTTTAAACAGTGCCCCTTTGAAGTCTCCCGGACTTAGCCAAAAAGACCATATACACATGGTAAGCAAAGCAAGTCCTAGTACGGCAGGAACAAATACAGCTGCGATACGATCAACAGATCGCGCTATTTCAGCCTTAGAACCCTGTGCTTCCTCCATCAAAAGGATCATTTTATTCAAAGCTGTATGAGATCCAACAGCAGTCACTTGCATGGTAAGGACCCCGTCCATATTTAAGGATCCGCCTATCAGCCGGTCATGTTGACGTTTACCCATAGGAACGGATTCTCCAGTAACGAAAGATTCATCCACAGAAGAGTTGCCGTTCAATACGCGTCCATCCGTAGGAATAATTTCTCCGGGAAGAATAAGCAGTGTGTCTCCAACTTTGACGTTATTTAACATGATGGTCTCCTGATGGTACTCAGGTCCGATGATTATTGCCGTCTGCGGACTTAGGTTTTGCAATTGATGAATGGTCTTCAAACTTCTGTTTTTGGCCGACGCCTCCAACCATTTGCCAAGCAGCACAACGGTTATGATCATGGCGCTTGTCTCAAAATATACGGCGTGTGGGTCAGATCCCCCAGCATGCATCATGTTAATGGTCATATAATGACTGTACAAGTACGCGCATGTCGTACTAAGGACTACAAGCACATCCATATTGGCAGTTTTGCTTTTCAGAGCTTTCCATGCATGAAAGTAAAAAGGAGCACCAATGACAAATTGAACAGGCGTGGCAAGGATCCATTGAAACCACGGCTGAAGAAATAACTCAGGAATCCAAATACTGGATGTTAGCGTATAATGACGCACCATTGCCCACAAAAGTGGAATCGTCAGGAACGCAGATATAAGTAATTTTGCGCCTAAACCAAATACTATTGTCTGTGTCTTATCCTTCTCTCTAGACTTTCTAGCTGAATACCCTAACTGTTCAATGCGAGCAATAATTTGCTCTTTAAGAGCAGAATCGGAGTCCATCAGTACGGTAGCTCGTCCTAATGGTAAATTGACCACAATTTCGCGAACGCCACCCATTTTGCTTACGACCTTCTCAATACGCGCAGAGCAGGCCGCACAAGTCATCCCTTCAATATCCAAGCTCACTTTTTGAAGCATCGAATTTTCATTCACTTTGTCCTGCCTCCCATACAAGTCCACGTACTTACTTGCAACTATATGGGCTATGTTCAAGGAACATGCTAGATTCGTTGTAACTTTTTAAATCGAGTCTTCAAATAGCTCTTTCGAGTCATTAATTTGAATGATGAGTGTCTGAACCAGAACCATCAATCTTCCTATGTACAATTTCTTCTTGATCTAACAACTTGTACAGAACCAACATCGAAACCGAGAACACTATATCCATGAAAATAATTGAAAGCGTTGGGTAATCTGAGATCACCATGACACCCAGCATTGCGCCCATCATCCCCCCCATTAAACCAGCTAACATGCCATCTAAGGAAGCGATAAGATGTACGGATTTTCCTGATACATAGCCAATGAGCATACCAATAGTGACTCCAATGACGGTTGGAAGAAACAATGACGTCAAAAGAATTGCTGCAATTGTACCAACAAGCAAGCTTGAACCCATGGCAATCGTCATTGCTGCCATCATGCCTGTCATTTTAGATAAATACTTACCCTTTGATCTTAAAATGAAGATGAGAATAACAGCTACCAGTAGTACGAAGATCAAAGAAATGATACTTATGTTAATTGTTAGCTCAGAAGGTCCCATTTGCATCTCTGCTGAAATATCCCCTCCGTGTTCATGTGCCGCAACTGTTAATTGACTCATTATCTTCCTCCATTCCAAATGTACATATGCCTCTACAGCTACTTTATTCTAGTTAATGCGAAGGATAGTCAATCTTCTGAAGGTACTTTCATAATTGAACAAAAAATAAAAATCCGCCATTTCAGCGGATTTGAAATTTAACTATTGTATTGTCACTCAACTATATTCTTCCATTCAATAATACGATCACATATTTTGTTGACTAAATGACGCTCATGACTAATGACTAATACACCTGTACCATTACGTTTCGCCCAGTTCAGGACAGAATGCCATATTTGCGCTTGGGTGATTGCATCGAGCATGGTTGTCATTTCATCGGCTATCAGATAACGGGTTCCCTCTCCAAGCGCTCTAGCAACACAAATACGTTGTAACTCACCACCGGATAATTCGTTTGGGTATCGACCTAGCCAGTTGTTTTCGATGGCTAATTCAGCAAGTATATGATTGTTGCTCGCTCCTGACTCTTGAAGAGTTCGACGCAGTTTCCACCTAGGATTCACTGCTTGTTCCGGATGCTGCAGCACCAGTTGCACAGAATTCCGCTGACCGCTGGGAATCCGGCCGCTATCAGCAATAACTTGTCCTTCATGAGGTTGAAGGTGACCGGCAAGCAATTTCCCCAGCGTAGATTTCCCACAACCGCTAGGCCCGACAAGTCCAACAATCTCTCCGCGTTCCATACTAATGTCCACATGCTGAAAAACCCATATCCTATTATAATGATAACCGAGCTTCTTTCCCTCAAGTGGCATGCAAGCACCTCACTTCCCCATCTCTAAGTTTACGAGGTTCAGGAGCAAGCTCTTCACATTCCGATGTAGCCAGAGAACAGCGCGGAGCAAACACGCAGCCCTTCGGTAAAGCATCCGGTACAGGTTGAACGCCGGGGATTGCCGCAAATTGTTGGCTGGGAAGTGCTTTCCATAGCGCCTTCGTGTAGGGGTGCCTCAGCATTTCTCCATCTCCCGTAAAGTCACTGCGAAGTGCGATTTCTACTACAGTTCCTGCATAAAGTACGGCTATTCTATCTGCCACAGTTAAAGCCGCCTCAACATCATGTGTAATCAGCATCACCGCACAGCCTTCTTCTGCCTTCTGACGAAAACGAAAAAATGTTTCTGTCATTGCCAAGTCATCTAGGCCAGGAGTCGGCTCATCCGCAATTAACAACCTAGCTCCGCTAACCGTTGCGGTCGAGATGAGAATTTTACGAGCCATTCCGCCGGATAACTGAAAAGGAAACCATTTTGCAACATACTCGGCAAGGTTATACTTGTTGAAAGCTTTCCGCTGAAGCTCCACAGGATCACCTTGACGAACAGACTGCCGCACCTGCTCCCCGACGCGCATCAAAGGATCCAAATACTGGACAGACTGCGGGATGAGCGCGATTTCTTTGCCACGCAACCTTCTCTGACTTACTGGTGTCAAGGCTTCGCCTTTAAAGTAAATATCGCCTGAGACCTGCGCATTATTAGGGAGAATACCGAGTATGGCATGGGCAAGCAGACTTTTACCTGAACCGCTTGAGCCGACGACCGCCAAGATTTCTCCTGACATGATTGTAAGATGAAGGTTATGAATCATTTCAGTATGCACCTGACGTAGACGGCGATCAAACCGAGTAAAGCGGATCGAAAGTTTACTTACTTTCAGCATAAGCGAGCCCCTTTCTCCAAATTTCATATATTATTGTCATGAGCATGTCGTGGATCCACCCATTGTTTCAAGTTTTCTCCTAACATAGCGAAAGCCCGCACCAGTAACAACAGACATAAGCCTGGAAACAAGGCCAACCACCAAATTCCTGAAGATAAATAGCGCATCGATTCCGATAAAATAATGCCAATTGCCGGCTCGTGTGGGGATAGCCCCATACCTATAAATGTAATAGAAGCTTCATGCAAAATAGCATGCGGGACAATGAGTATGAATCCGACCAAAAGTTGGGGAATTAAATGAGGAATAATGTGCCTAGTCGCGATCCACCAACTGGATTTGCCGAAATTGCGAGAAATTGCAATGTAAGGCGCTGTTTGAATCTGCATCACTTCCGTGCGTATAACCCTCGATAAGCTTGGCCAATGTGTCAAGGCAACACCTATGATAATGCCTTTGGCCCCTCCGCCAAGAACAAAGGCAATTAATAGAAGCGTCACTAGATGAGGCACACTTAGAAATAAATCAGTCAACCAGCTTACGAAGCGATTCACGACATTGCCCATTATCGCGGCCGCAAGTCCCATAATACATGCAATGATGACGCTTGAAGCCCCTGCGACTAGACCTACTTGAAGACTGAGAGCAAGTCCTTTGATCGTGCGAGTAAGCATATCTCGCCCAAGCCAGTCTGTACCAAAAAGATGCTGACTGGAAGGCCCTAAATTACGCTGTTCCAAATTAGTGGATAGACCGGAAGTATTCATCCAAACGGACATTAAATAAATTGCTACTAATACGAACAATGCAAGCAATGATGATAGCCATAACCGATGTCGATAATGAAGTTTAGGCATCAGCATTCCCTCGCGCAGAAGACTTTTTATGATCGCCTACCCTCTTTCATTCTTGGATCGATAAATCGGTAACTTAAATCAGCCATCGCATTTCCTGAATAAACAAATATTGTACTAAACAACACAACTCCCATTAGCAGCGGGATGTCGCCGCGGAGCCCAGCTTCTACTGCCGCCTGACCCAATCCCGGATATGAGAATACTTGCTCAGCTAATACAGCTCCGCCGAACAGCTCGCTGAACGAGGCAAACTGCAGCGTAAGTGCTGGCAAGGCCACATTGCGAAGACCATGTCTCCAAAAGATGGTGAACCCTCGCTCGCCTCGGGCTCTTGCAAACAGCCAATAGTCTTTGTCCTTCACATCAATAAGCTTTTCTCTCGTATGCAGCGCAATTGCTGCGACTCCTGTAACACTAAGAGTCAGAGTAGGCAGCAGTAGATGCTTGACGCGATCCATCAATTGAACTTGATCGGAAGTAATGCCGGCAGGGACCGCAAGACCAACTGGCAAGATTCCTAGCCATACCGCAAAAACAAGAATAAACAGTAAGCCGACCCAAAAAGTCGGTGTTGAGGAAAGGGTATAACAATACCAACGGACTAATTTATCGATCCACGTATTTCGATTCATCGCCGCGAGCACACCCGAAACGAATCCGATCAGTCCAGACAGCAGCCAGGCGGCCCCCATAAGCGCGAGTGAAGAAGCGAAGCGCTCACTGATTACTTCCAGCACAGGACGCCGATAAATCATGGAAGTTCCCAAATCACCGCTCGCCAAAGCGCTCAGCCAATGCCAATAGCGCATCAATGGCGGATCATTCAAACCCCAGTATTGTACGATCGCTTCGCGCTGTTCCGCACTAACCCTCATCATATCGGCACCAACATAAGCTTGAATGGGATCAATCGGCGAGAGATGAACTAGTGTAAAAGAAATCGCGCTCACGGCAATTAGCAGAAAAATCAGACCTAGTCCTTTGCGAATCAAGAAAAGCAAGAAGCCTCGAAGCCGGTTTGTTAGAAATGTTGAGTCCTGTTTTATGATTTCCATTGCCATTCCTCAATGTTATCGGTTACCGGCCAACCATGTCCATGCGGATGAATCTTTTGATTGCCGATATTAAGACCGGATTTAACCAAATAAAGATGATCTAGATTGACCAGCCACGCCCAAGGTGCATCACCTTTTGCGCTTAATCCTGTTTCCCCATCCCATTGAGCCTTTTTCCAGAATGCCCAAGCTTCTTTTTCATTTGTTGCCCGCAAAGCTTGCGTCATGTAATCTTCTACCTTCGGATTATTATAAAAACCAGGGTTATAGTATTCTACTCCGCCAAATTTATTGCTGTAAACATTGTACATCTCGAGAGGATCATGACTCCCCCATCCCAATAGAACTGGATTAGCGTGCATCTGTTTTACAATGTCGTCCCAGCTCTTCCCCTCCACTTTGACCTGAATACCTAAAGGTTTGAGCATATCCGCTGCAGCAATAGCAAGCGATTGGCGAGTGACATCACTAGAGGGATAAAGCAACTTAATTTCTGCTTTTAATGCCCCTTTTTCTACGATTCCATCGTTATCCGTGTCATTCCATCCGTTCTCAGCAAGCAGCTTTTTCGCTGTATTCATGTCTGCATCCGCAAAAACCGCTTCTTGATTGAACCAAGGAAGACCGTCATTCAACGTATAGGCAGGCGTACCATGCCCTTCTAGTACACCTTGTACCAATGCCTTCCTGTCCAAAGCCAGATTAATCGCCTTACGAATGGATGCATCAGCGGTCACATCATTACCAATCGGATAACCATCCTTCGTTTTACCTCCAGATTTCACAAAAGGAAACATAATGCCCCGATTATCGACAGTTTTGGCTGCGATCAGCTCCATCCCATTCACAGCTTGTTTGCTGAAAGCCGCTGGGATAGCTGCCATATCGATTGTCCCCGCTTTGGCTGCCGCAAAAGCAGCATCTTCTCCTAGGAACAGGAAGGTGATCTTTTGGAAAAATGGTTTATTACCGTAGTAATCTGGATTGGCTTCAACAATCAATTGCTGACCCTTATCCCATTGAACTAATTTAAAAGGGCCAGAACCAATCGGTTTAAGGGCATAATCTTTGTTATGGGCATGTTTTGGAACAATGCCTGTTGACACAAGCATCTGTGTAAACGTAGATTGCGGTTCTTTTAATGTAAACTTTACCGTTGTGTCATCTGAGACTTCTACGCTTTTTACGTTGCTCAGATCGATTGAGGAGCCGCTTGCTGCAGCGGTTTGATAAGTATATTGCACATCTGCGGCCGTTAAAGACTTGCCATCGCTGAATTTGACGTCCTTGCGCAACTTCACTGTCCAAACTATACCATCCTGACTTACCTCATATCCGGTAGCTAAATCATTAACAACATTCAAATCTTTGTCTCGTTTGAGCAGCGTGCTTTGAAATAACGGTGAACCGTAACGTCCCCACCCGGTAGTCGGATCAAATCCTGTATCGGGCTCACCGCCGATTGCCAGAACAATGTCTTTTTTCACTGATTCGGCCACTGGCTCTGGCTTCTCTGTCTTACATGCAGTTACACTAATCACTACTGTCAATAAAATTAAAAAAATGAATAAACGATGCCTCAAATCATTCACACTCCCTAATGTTCACGTGTGCAGTAACACGATTCGATAAAATAGTAACACACTATTCTGTCATAGTCATTATTAATTTAAGTGAAATACGTAAGGCAATTAGAAAATATAGGGATAAAGTGCAATACCATCTGTATATCTACTTTCTCTCTCGGCCACTAGGAGGGCAGATTTTGCATTTCACTGGATAGACTCCAGTCAAAGTAACATCACCTCCGTTCCCAAACCCGAAACACTGGAGTTATTCCAGTGGAATTTGGGGTTGAGGCCTCTAGGAGTGCGTTTTTTTGCATTTCACTGGATAATCTCCAGTCAAAGTAGCATTCCCACCTTCCCAAACCCGAAAACACTGGAGTTATTCCAGCGGAATTTGGCAACAGGGTTGGGATTGTAGTTGGGGTTGAATAGGCAGATGCGGTTGCTGTTAGGGTTAGGCGTCACTAGTAGGACTCTCTAAAACAAAAGGGGCTGCCTCGCAACAGTTAATACCCTAATCAACAAAATTCGTGTACAATAGAATAATTCTTTTGAAAGTGAGCTGAAAACTGATGATGTGGTCACCACTATTTGAAAATGATGTACCTGTAGTTATTCTCCCTTAACGGTAGAAAACTACATCTCCGTTAAGGACAGGAATTGTCTTGAAAAACGGAGGGTACAAAATGAAAAACACCTTATTAGGTTCTTTCTATTTATCACTCGCTGCTAGTATTTGGGGCGGCATGTATGTTGTAGTAAAACATGTGGTAGACGTTGTGCCGCCACTTGAATTAGTATGGATTCGTTATGTAATTGCGCTTTTTGCATTGCTAATTATTAGCGTTGTAACCAAACAATCATGGTGTATTAAAAAACGAGACTTGCTATTAATTTTCATCATAGGACTTATTGGAAATACAATTTCTATCCTAACCCAGGAATTTGGTACGATGCTTTCTACAGCACAAATGGGTGCCATTATTACTTCAACGACACCTGCATTTATGGTGCTATTTGCGCGCATCCTTTTAAAAGAAAAAATTACGTTTAACAAAGCAATATCAATTCTTTTAGCCACAATCGGAGTCGGTATTATTGTCGGAAATGCCGATATCGATCCATCTCTTCAACTTGGTGGTCTATCACTGCTTATTGCAGCTCTAACCTGGGCGCTTATGTCTGTTCTTATTAAACGGGTACCGGGGCAATATTCACAAATTGTCATCACGTGCTACACTACCCTTGTAGCAGTTATTTTGCTTACCCCTTCTGCAATTAGCCGATTAGCTGAGCTTGATGTTCAAGCCATGAAGCATCCATCTATTTGGGGCGGTCTTTTGTACTTGGGAGTTATTTCGACAGCATGTGCCTTTTTACTGTGGAATCGCGGGTTGCAAATGCTTAATGCTTCGAGTGGCGGATTGTTTTTCTTTTTCCAACCAATAGTCGGTACTTTTTTAGGGTGGTTATTACTAGGTGAACAAATTGACTTGTCCTTTTGGATAGGTACTTTATTAATTTTTATTGGTGTATTGTTAGTCATTCGAGAAGAATAAGCATTATAAAAAGCTGATTGGCGTTATTTGCCGATCAGCTTTTTGTTATGCCCCTCTGTCAGATTGATGATAGAATGAAATGCAAAGTATTAAACGCCTACGCACAAATAGACAGACCCTCCTAGGAGTTGACATGATACTATGATTGTGGAAAATCACCTTATCCTTTGGAACCATGTATTGCTGAAAATAATGGATGTGCAGCGGACCGAGCTCCCGATTGGCGAGTATTTGCACACATCCCAGCTTTCGTCGAGTGCTCTATTGTACACGATAAAAGGTCGTGCACGGCTCCTGCTGGACGGAGATGAGCACCTATTGGAGAATGGCTATGTTTGTCACGCCGGCAAAGGCGCAGTTCTTAGTATCATGGACATCACCGACCATTTTGAATATTATATCATTCAGTATAAGGCCTCTCTACCGCTGCCATGTAGCCAAGATCTGCTTCAATTACTGGCTCGTACGGAACCATTTGATATCCAATATGGTTTTGTGGTCAGTCATGCTGCTCCGCTGCTCATCTCCTTATCCCGCATGGAGCGGGAATGGAACCAACCGGAAGCGATGGCGAAGCTGCAGGTGAAATCGTTATTTTATCAGTTCATTTGCGAGCTGATGGGACAACTGCAGCACCAGCGATTGGAGCAGGATTCACCGGATATCGTGCTCCAAGCTGTCAGATATATGGATGAACACTATTCCGAACAGATTACAGCAGACACTCTTGCAGCGCTATTGAATTGCAGCTCTCGGACCATGCAGCGTATGTTTAACAAGCGGCTGGCACTTGGGCCGATTGACTACCTGATGCAGATCCGTATAGACAAGGCTAAGGAATTACTTTGTCGTACGAATGCAGGGCTCAAGAATATCGCCGAAGCCGTCGGATATGTGGACAGCTATTATTTCAGCCGATTATTTAAGCGTTACACGGGCGTTTCTCCAAGCGCATATCGAGAAGCGATGCAACAAGCCATAGGCGATGAACCGGAGAATGTTAGTGTTGTCGCGCCTACACTGGAAACAGTTGGCAGCCATAAGAAAGCGGCGTCAGATCCGCTGGATACTGCTATCCGCCGCTCACTGCGGACGATCATTCATCTTAAAGGTGAACTGCTGCTCCGGCGGCAGCCTGAGAAAATTGCTGTGCTTGATCCCCAGTTTATGGACCATATGCTGGCTCTTGGTGAACAGCCGGCCGGCAGCGTCATGGTAACCGGAGATCTTAATAGCTTTCCTGGGTATCTGATCGGCAAGCTCCGTGCGGTTCAGGCCTTGGGAACGATGAATGAACCCGATCTGGAAGCGCTGCTTGCTTTGGCGCCCGATCTGATCATCTGTACCGAGTTCCAGAAGAACATTTATGAAAGCCTTACGCATATAGCACCGACCGTCATGCTCGAGCGCAATCGCGACTGGCGAGATACATTGCGAACCATCGGGCGGATTATAGGCAAGAAACTTGAGGCAGAACAGGTCTTACAGCAGTATAAACACAAAATCAATGGGTTGAAATCGCTGCTTGCAGCTAAGCTGCATGGGCAGTCGGTAACGATGATCCGGCCGCGGGACAATACCATTAGGCTGCATACATGTGCTCATCGTACGGCGGCGATTCTATACAACGATCTGGGGCTGCATCCGCCGAAGTTAGCGGTTGACCGCAAAAGGACCAGTTCAATGATACCTTTGGAGGGGTTGCCAGAGCTGGATGCGGACCATTATTTCGTATTGACCGACAACAAATTTCAAGCTTGGTCGGATGAGATCCAGACCACGACGACATGGAAAAGTCTACGCGCCGTGCAGCAGCATCATGTCTATCACGCCAAAGCGAGCATTTGGATTGCTTATTACGGCCCTATCGCGATGAATCAGGTGGTCGATCATGTAGCGGAAGTTTTCTTGGATGCAAAATGATTCCATTTCTTATACAAACACTGTTGGCTCCGGATCCTCCGATCCGAACAACAGTGTTTTTGTGTCGCCACAATCCATGGAGATTGGCGCAAATATCCATTGAAGATAACCGAACTAGCCGTTATATTGTTCTAAGTGATGATGAGTTTCATTCTCAATAAGAAAAAGTGGAGGAATTACATAATATGTATCCAAAAATCAAGTTTGTATGGACCATTAGCCTTTTAGTCAGTTTGGTTATGTTTCTGGGCGCATGCTCAGCCTCAAATCAAAGCAGCACTAACGCTGGGGTAGGAACCCCGAATCAAGCTAACGCCAAAAATACGGAGTCCGCAAACGGCAACTCCGCAGAGACGCCCGCCCTCGCAGCACCGGTCACTATTCAGCATCTGAAGGGTGAAATGACGCTCAAGAGCGTACCCAAAAAAATTGTCGTGCTGGACGTTCAGTACGCAGATCAAATGCTGGCGCTGGGCTTTAAGCCCGCGGGCAGCGTAATAGCCGAAACCGACAACGGGCTCCCTCCCTATTTGGGCGATAAGATGGGCAATATCCCGTTACTCGGAACCTATTTGGAACCTAATTTGGAAGGAATCATTGCAATTGAACCCGATCTCATCATCGCTACGGATTACCATAATAAGATCTACGATAATTTAGTGAAAATCGCACCAACGATTATCCTACAGCGTACTGAGGATTGGCAAACCGTACTATTGAAGTTTGGGCAAATCTTGAATAAGCCACAAGAGGCACAGGATATGGTTACTGGATACAAGCAAAAAATAAACGATCTAAAAGCTGCATTGGCACCTAAAATGAAGGGCCAAACAGTTGCCTTGATCCGGCCTAGAGATAAAATGATTCGTCTCCAAACGACTTCACATCGTACTTCACAAATTCTGTATGACGATCTGGGCTTGGCTCCACCCCAAATGGCAATCAACGCTAAGGATACAAGCACGATGATTTCACTTGAAGTTCTACCAGAATTAGCTGCCGATCATATGTTTCTGCTTCAGGACGATACGAATTTGGAGCTAACGACGAAATTTCAGGACACTTCCATCTGGAAAAATTTGAAGGCGGTTAAGGACAAACATGTATATGCGGAAAACACGGCGCAGTGGATCGGTTATTATGGACCTATTGCCATCAATTTGATTGTCGATCAGATCGCTGATGCGCTCAAATAAATCCTTTTGAACAGAGAATACTAGGGGGTTTTGGTGTATGAACAAGCAGTCGCGGCTCGCGCTGGATGAATGGGATTACTTGAGCCGACATTTTGGCTTGTGTGAATCTGATCCAACCCGTTCTGTTTATTCAGTGAAAGCATTGGACTTGCTCGATGTGGAGATATGCTCTGATTATCTGGACCGGCTAACCGTGCTGCTGCAGTCTCCGTCGAGGATGATCACAGCTTCGCAGTTTTTTAAAAGGTACGCGGCCTTGACCGCAGTTCCGCTGCTGTACGCCATGACAGTGTACAATAAGGGACTGGATTTATCTGCCGATAATTGCTCTCTTGCATCTTCACCGGGTCACTCCTGGCTGGAATATGTCAGTCTTGGCGATATGGATGCTGCAATACCCGAAGCTAGCGAACGGCATATTTGGCGCAATACGGTTATTCAAGCTCTTTTTGCCGGGAATATAGGGAAATTAATAGCGGTCATGTCTAAAGTGGCCAACATCCCCAAATCGATATTATGGGAAAATGTTGCGGTTCGTGTGTTCTCACTATACGAGAAACGAATCGGGGTAACGGGTGAACAGCAAGAGCAATCCCGAGCAGACTTTCAGTATTTGATTCATCGGGCTCCTGGTGCTTTATTCGGGGAAAAACAAAACCCGTTAAGCCGCTTTTATGGCAAACCGACATTCTCATCAGCTTCTAATATGCCTATGCGGGTTCGTAAAACCTGCTGCTTCTACTACGAGGTCTCCAGTGTGGAAGAGTACTGTTCCAGCTGTCCGAAGTTGAAGAGCTAAGGCATACAAGTAGTAAAAATGCGGCAGCCATGGACGAGAAAATTGAGTCCTAGACTGCCGCTGTTTATTCGAGCTCTTTATTTCAATACATAGCAAACTTATAGTGAATCGTTACCTCCAAAATGTAATCTTGTCAGAACTTAATCGAACTGACTCATGCCCTTCTTCCTTGGCTTTTCCTATTGAAATAATCATTATTGGCGCATAGCGTTCTTCATCTAAATCAAATGCTTTTGCTACCTGATCAACTTCAAAACCGGCCATTGGGTTCGTATCATACCCATGTGCATGAGCTACTAACATTAACTGCATGGCAAAAAGGCTGCTATCGATTTTGGCAACTTCAATTTTCAGTTCTTTTGGTAGAGCCGGAAACATTGATAGAATTGTACCGAGTTGACGATCCCGTACTTCAGCTGGCATTTTTCCTTGTTCCACGGCTGTATTGTAAATCTCTTCAGCATATACATAGCTTTGGGTATCGCCAAAAATTAATAACATGGCGGATGAAGTATCGTTTTGTAAGGTATTGAATCGTACAAGAGGTCTCAGTTTTTCTTTTCCTTCCGGAGTATCAACCACAATTACACGCCAAGGCTGCATATTGGCAGAGGACGGAGCCAAACTGGCTTCCGAAATAATTTCGCTTATCTCTTCATGGGATATTTTAATGTTCTCGTCATAATTACGCACAGAGCGTCGTCCCTTGACTACACTAGTGAAATCGTTATTTAAAATATGGTTAAACATAGAATCTCTCCCTTTGATAACATTAGATTTTTTTGACATTGTGTATGCCATTCGTTATCATATTCGTATTATGAACTATAAACCTAGGTTTATAGCAATACATACAGAGGTCCTATTATGAAAATAAATGATGTTTCCAAATTAACGGGTCTGCCAATATCAACATTGAGATTCTATGAACGTAAAAACCTAATTCCGGACACATTTGTTAAAAGAGATGTAAATAATTATCGTATTTACTCAGAAGAGATTGTTGAATTTCTCAATGATGTGAAGGTACTTTTATCCGTAGACTTTTCTATAGAAGAGTTAAGTTTGCTAGTAAATCAACAACTTAATTTATCATACGAGGTAAAGAAAAAAATAGTTGAACAAAAAATCAAAGAAATTGAAGATGTCCAGAAACGATTGAAAAAGTCGAAACAATTTTTGAATGCAGTCTTGGAAGGAAAAGCAAATTTTCAAACAAAGTGTTAAGGATACTCACAGGCCCCCTACTTCAAGTTGGGAAAATAGAAGGCAGCCGTCTCAATCCGACGGCTGCCTTCTATTTATACTCGTAGTCGCTTCATATCTTGTCTAGGTGTAAAGCGAAAAACCACTGATCTACATCGGATTTGTTCATTTATCGTAATTTGGATATCCTACCAACAAGTTTAAAGAGTTGTTTCCAGGTTGGTCATTCGATTCCGTTCATCGAAATGTGCTGTAACCGTAAGCTTAGCAGAAACGCCTGTTAAACTGTCATTCGATTCAGAAACTGTAAAACCTTTGTCTTTCAAATAAAAGCTAAGTGCTTTTCTATGATTGAGCTCAAATGCCATGATTAGTTGTGGAAATACGGTCAATACCGCTTCAGGTCTTTCCTTTAAATCTTCTTCTATCACATCAATAGTGAAAAATGCCGTTCCTGCGCCAAAGTTGCCTGCATAATAAAAACGGTTTTTAAACATTCCTGAAGCAATGCTTGCAATCATATGTCCTTCATGGTCGGTCGCAGACATTTTTGCTTCTTTCAGTTCAAATATGTTGTTCTTAATACCATACGCTTTCATTTGATTGGCTTGTGTCAAACTACTTGAGGAAATCTGTGCTTGCGTGTTTGCCCAAGCCCATAACCAAGTGTCTGATTTGTGCGAAACACTACCCAACATTTGAATGGGGAAAGTCAAATCCTCCCCAAATGTCGCTGTTCCCGCGCTCATATCAACATTCCAATCAAGATTGGCGATTGTATTGGACATTGCTAGTTGTTTCTCAAAAGCAACACCACTGTATCGCTCTAATAATTCTTCTAACGATGAAAAGTTCTCAACATCTTGTAAAAAAACTTTATGTGCAACAGGTTCAGAATTTCGCTTCTTTAAAAAATCAAATATTCCCATTTCTCCACCCACTTCATATGAATTCCGTTATTACACTTTGCCGAAGAAAAAAGCACGAAAAATGCCCTCGATCCCCTTATAGGACAGATGGCATTTCTTGTATTACTTCCAATATTGAGCACCAAAAGCATCACGTCCGGAGGTACTCCGTTCTTCCTTATATTCCTTGGGGTTTTTGATGTGGTAATTCTGGTGGTATTCCTCCGCAGGAAAAAAAACCACAGCCGGTTTAATCTTTGTTACAATCGGCTTATCAAAACGTCCGCTATTCCCGAGCTCTTCTCTTGACTTTAGGGCAAGCTTATGCTGGTCTTCATTGTGATAAAAAATGGCAGTACGATACTGGCTGCCTCGGTCAATATATTGTCCTTCATCATCGGTAGGATCTATTTGTGGCCAATATAGCTCAAGCAGTTTCTCATAAGGAAAGATGGTCGGATCGAACGTAATCTCGACAACTTCCAAATGACCGGTTTTCCCAGTTTTCACTTGTTCATAAGTAGGATTTTCCACTGTACCACCCATATAACCGGATAGTATCCCATGTATACCTGGTTGTTCTTCGAACGGGCTTACCATACACCAGAAGCAGCCACCAGCGAATGTTGCTTTTTGCATCACTTGCTCTCCTCGATTCCATTGTAAACTGATTAGATATTTGCATTTTCGTGACGATTTTTATTATAAGTCTTAATCTACTATAAGTACACTGGAGTTCTTCGATGGACTTGTTGAACGCGAGTATTGGCAGCAATTGATCCTACTGATGCTACTGGACAAGGTAACGATCGTAAAAGCCAATATCGAGCTGCTATCTTATTTCATGATGAAGAACAACATATGCTAGCCATAAAATCTAAAGAAGAACTTGGAAAAAGCGGTAGGTTCGATAAGCCTATTGTCACCGGGATAGAGGAATCTTCTGTATTTTATCCAGCTGAAGAGTACCATCAGAATTACCATCGAAAGAATCCAAAGTATTATAAAGAATCCCGAGTATATTCTGGTCGTGATGCGATTATAGAGAAATACTGGAGTTAAAGATCTCATTTTGCAGTGTTATCCTGTTTATTGCTTTAGTCTTTATCTTCAATGACAGCAATTCCATCTATTTCAAGAAGGCAAAATGGACGCGCAAATTCTGAAACAAATAGAACGGTGAGTTGCATTTTCTGAAGCTAGAATCGTTGCGATATTAGTAAGCGCCTGCTTAGTTTGCAATTTCAAATCACCAACTCCAACTAGCTCACCTGTTGAATTAATAGCATGTTGTCCGCCTATATAAATTGTTTTTGCCTTTCCACTTACGGTAATCGCTTGACTAAATGCTTTTGATTTAAATAATCCCTCTGGGTTTTTATGCTCCATTTTGAATGTAGACATTGGTTATCCTCCTTTGAGCAATTCAATCTTCTTATTCCCCGTGATCGGAACCGATCAGCTCTCCCATCGTTCCCCGAACATAATACAGCTCTACCATGTACCTATAACTGTCCATCAATTGAATGTCCTTCTTGGCGAAGCCTTCTTTCCAGTCAGCGAACGCTAATCAGTATGGCTTGCCGATTGCGACTGCAAAAGAAACACCTCTCGTTTATTCTTAATGATCTAAATCAATTTTTAAGATATGAGATAAAAATACCTTCTTTTGGAAGGGAATAAGGATATTTCATCTGTTTTTATTAAGGAGTTACTGGACGCGTGAAAGCTCTTTATGTTTCCCTTGAAGAATGTGCTAAAATATGGTTAAGCAGATTAATACTCTGCGTATACGAACGCACAGAGGTTTCCAAAACTTTAATTTAGGAGGTTATAATATGGATGATTATTATTTGGTCAAGGACGGTAGAATTGTACGCTGGGACGGGCTAACACTAGGGGGAAGCAAAATCAGAGCCGATGAGCTAATTGAGTCATTTGGACGTAAGGCTATTGATGAAATTGAACAATTTGGATTTTACACTATAAAGAAATCTTAACGTACCTCCGCATTAACGTAATAGAGGCTGCCGTTTGTATCGGCAGCCTCTTTTCATTCTGTGTTACGTACACTAAAGTATTATTTATTCTGAAGCCCCATGATTATGAAATTCAAGCAAACCTGCCCGCGTCAATTCATCCACATGAATTTCAGACAATTCCTCTAAGATCCCCATTCCATATTCGGTCAATCGTATGAAAATACTGCGTTTGTCCTCCGGATTCGGAAGACGCTGAACCAACACCATTTCTTCACACCGCTTTATCAACTCTGCACAAGCATGGGGGGTGATCTGCAAACGCTCAGCAAGCTCTTTGGGCGTTGCGTAGTCCCGTTCGGGAAATCCCATAATAGACAGCATCAGTTGGTGATATTGAGGGGTAAGCCCTTTTCCCCGCGCAGCTTCCTCACTGAAGCGAATAAATTTACGAATGCGATATCGGAATAACGCTAGTTGCTCGTACACATATTTGGGCAATTGCTTCTCATTCATGTCAGGTTCAGGCTCCTTATCAAAAACAGATTACATATAGTTTATAGTATTCACTCTAATGGGACAATTCCAAAAAATAAATAAGGCATAATCAAGTCACTTTATATAACACGTATATTACCATATTGAAAAAAAACATGAACTTTAATGTTTTAATGTCATGTTATATAACATATAATATTGACTTAAGTCGTAGAGCGATATATATTTATGATAGTTATATCCAGTTATGTTTTGTTGAGTATTTCGTTCTATGTATCAACAAATCCATCCGTGCTTTGCACGAAAATGCGAGTGATCCTATATGTCAACCTTACCAACCAAAAAAGTGAAAAGCGTTTGCCCCTATTGTGGCGTAGGTTGCGGAATCGTACTTGAAGTATTTGAAAATCGCGTAACCAAAGTGACGGGAGATAAAGATCATCCCACTAATTTCGGCAGGCTGTGCACCAAAGGTAACACGTGTGCGCAAGCAATCGCCGAATCTGGACGTTTGGAATATGCTTATAGTCGCTCGAATCGAAACGAAGAGCTAACTAGAAACGGTATTGACGCTGCAATTAAAGAAACTGCAATGCGATTGCGCGCAATCCTCGATGAATATGGACCTGATGCTCTATCCTTCTATGTTTCAGGTCAAATGTCATTGGAAGCACAATACCTCATTAACAAACTTGCCAAAGGATTTGTTCGTACCAATAATATCGAATCCAACTCACGCTTATGTATGGCTAGCGCAGGGAGCGGCTACAAATTATCTCTTGGATCGGATGGTCCTCCCGGCTCTTATCAGGATATGGATCGCACAGATTTGTTTTTCGTCATTGGAGCCAACATGGCTGACTGTCATCCAATTCTTTTCCTTCGGGTCATAGATCGCGTAAAAGCCGGAGCCAAGCTGATTGTCGTTGATCCGCGCCGCAATGCGACTGCTGACAAAGCAAATCTTTTCATGCAAATCAAACCTGGCACAGATCTCGCTTTGCTGAACGGTCTTTTGCATTTACTTGTCAAAAACGGTCATACAGATTCTTCCTTCATCGATGAATTTACCTCTGGTTGGGAAATTATGCCTGATTTTCTGGAAGCATATACGCCTAGTATAGTGTCTGAAATTACAGGCATCCCCGAAGCGGATATCCGTCAAGCGGCATTATGGATCGGCGAATCGCCCGAGTGGATTAGCTGTTGGACAATGGGCCTCAATCAAAGCACACATGGTACGTGGCATACGAATGCCATCTGTAATCTGCATCTGGTCACCGGCAAAATTTGCCGCCCTGGCAGCGGCCCCTTCTCGCTCACCGGACAACCGAACGCGATGGGCGGTCGAGAGATGGGGTATATGGGACCTGGACTACCTGGGCAACGTTCCGTACTAGTGGAGGCTGAACGAACGTTTATAGAGGATATGTGGGAAGTACCTCGAGGCACCCTTAGAACTGAAATTGGAACCGGCACGGTATCGATGTTTCAAAGTATGCAGGCTGGAGACATCAAAGCGTGTTGGATCATCTGTACGAACCCAGTAGCCACCGTACCTAATCGAAAGAACGTTATCGCCGGCTTACAGAAAGCGGAACTAATTATTACACAGGACGCATTTTTCAATACGGAAACCAATCGATACGCAGATATTTTGCTCCCCGGTGCATTATGGTCAGAGGCCGAGGGAGTCATGATTAACTCCGAGCGGAACTTGACACTTATGCAGAAGGCGGTTGATCCACCCGGTGAAGCGCTCCCTGACTGGCAGATTATCGCCAGAGTTGCTTGTGAAATGGGCTACTCCGCTGCCTTTACTTACACTTCTTCTGTAGAGGTTTACCAAGAAATCCAAAAGGCTTGGAATCCTAAGACAGGCTATGATATCCGAGGTGCTTCTTATGAACGACTTCGTGAAAACCCCATGCAATGGCCCTGTGCGCCAGAAAGCCTCGGTGATCGGAATCCAATCCGATACTTGAACGATGGAATCAGCCAGAAACTGAAGAAAAATAAGGATGGCAGCCTACCACGTATTGTGTTCCCGACTGAAAGTGGCAAGGGAATCTTTCTGGCACGCCCCTATTTACCGCCTGCTGAGATGCCGGACAGTGAATTCCCCTTTATACTGAACACGGGCCGTTTGCAGCATCAATGGCACACCATGACCAAAACAGGCAAAATTCCCATGCTAAACAAGTTAAACCCGGGTCCATTTATCGAAATTCATCCTGAAGATGCCGAGGCGCTCAGCGTAGTCGACCAAGATCGAATCGAAATTCACTCACGGCGAGGCCTAGCTATTCTGCCTGTCGTGATTACCGACAGAGTACGCCCCGGCAATTGCTTTGCTCCGTTTCATTGGAATGATGTTTTCGGTGAGAAACTTGCTATCAACGATGTCACCAACGACGCGATTGACCCTATTTCTTTTCAGCCCGAATTTAAATATTGTGCCGTCTCTCTGAACCGTGTTGCTCCGCATTCTGAAATGATTCCATCCATCGCGCAAGGCGATGCAGTAACCAAACAAAGGGAGGTCGTACACATGGCGCAAATTGATACAATTGCAAGCATGTTGGGTATTCAATCATCCTCTGTGATGACGTTGGAAAGTCATGAAAAAACATATCTTTCAGGATTCATAACGAGTTTGCGTACGGAAGAATCGCGTACATTATCGGGTATTCCGGTACTGCCCCCTACTGCGCCTCTCGAACCGACCAAACGGTATTGGCTTGATGGTTTACTCGCCGGGATGTTCTCGCGTACGTATCTTCCCGACGCAGGTACCATTCCATCGCTTACGACTCCCCTATCATCAGAGAACTCTCCTGCTTCTTCACTGAAGACAGAGAAAGCAAGTAAGCTCCCTGTCACCATTGTTTGGGCCTCGCAAACCGGAAATGCCGAAGGAGCTGCCAATGATTGCGCGAAGAAACTGCAAGATGCCGGTTACGACATTCGACTTGTAAATATGAATGCTTACAGTATTGCTGATTTAACTTCCGAGCGCCATATCCTCTTCATCGCGAGCACATTCGGAGCTGGCGATCCACCCGATAACGGCGAGAATTTCTGGCAGTCGTTGAAGGCAGACAACATGCCGAGATTGCCCAATCTTCGCTACGCTGTTCTTGGTTTCGGAGACACGAATTACGATCTATTCTGCGGATTCGGACGTAATATGGATACACGTTTAGAACAGCTTGGTGCTAGTCGTCTCTTAGGTCGCGTCGATTGCGATACGGATTATGGGGAGCAAGTCGAAACATGGATGACTGCAATTGCGAAAGTTTTAAACGAACCTATTGACAGTTCCGCACCAACACCACTCCCCGTAGTAGACATCGACTTGGGCCCTGTTCCAGAAGCAGTTGCGACGATCGAACTGATAGAAAAGAAGGAATATGATCGAAATCATCCGCTGCTCACAGGTGTCATTGTCAACCGGCGTTTAAATAAAGCAGATTCAGAAAAGGAGACGCGCCATTATGTGTTCGACCTCAAGAACAGCGGCATGCAATATGAGGCAGGAGATGCCTTAGGGGTATGGCCAACCAATTGTCCTGAACTGGTTCAAGAGATTATGGCAGTGGTTCAGTTAGATCCTACCGTTCTAATAAAAGTAAAAGGTCAAGGAGAAATGAAAATTGGAGAAGCCCTGCTCCGACACTTCGAAATTGTCCGTATCACACCGGGGATTCTCCAATTCGTTCAAGAACGTACGCCAAGCAAGATACTCGAACATCTTCTGAAAAGCGAAAATAAATCGGAACTGAAGGACTGGCTCTGGAGCCGCCAACTCGTTGACTTCCTGCATGAGTTCCCAGTTACCATCAACGCAAATGATATTATCCAACTACTCAAACCATTACAGCCGCGTTTATATTCCATTTCCTCTAGCCCGAAAGTGAATCCAGACGAGGTTCATATCACAGTTTCAACCGTGCGCTATTCATTCAACGACAAAACAAGATATGGTGTCTGTTCGGTCTTCCTTGCTGATCGAGCAAAACTTAACTCAGAAGTTCCTATTTTTGTCCAGAAGTCAGCTAATTTTCGTCCTCCAATGAATCCGGAAGTACCTATGATAATGGTCGGACCGGGTACCGGTGTAGGCCCGTTCCGTGGTTTCCTTCAAGAACGTTTGGCAAGCAAGGCAAAAGGAAAGAACTGGCTCATTTTTGGTGAACAGCGTGCCGAGAGTGATTTCTATTTCAGAGATGAGCTTGAGTCTATGCAAAAGGAAGGTTTTCTACACCGTTTGGATACTGCCTTCTCCCGTGATCAACCTGAAAAGATCTATGTGCAACATCGCATGATGGAGCATGGGGCCGAGTTATGGGCATGGCTCAAAGAAGGTGCTCACTTCTATATTTGCGGAGATGCAAGTCAGATGGCCAAAGAGGTCGATGCTGCGCTTAAAAAATTGATTCAGGAACATAGTGGCATGAGCACCGCTGAGGTAGAAAACTATGTGAAAGAAATGGCGAATTCAAAGCGATATGCAAAGGATATCTATTAGTCACAGATCTGATAAACTAAAAAAGCCCGCGATTTACGCGGACTTGATTCGGACAATATTCTATTCATCCGACATCCACCAACTAAACGTCGGTGGCTTTTTTGCTTTCAAATAGGAATTCAGGGAATTCTCCCTATTCTTCTTCTTGCTCTTGCTCCTGCTCTTGCTCAGAAATATTCGCAGAACTAGTAGTTTGAGTTTGTGTTGCTTCCTCATTTGCTGAGGTTGCTGCTTGATTGCTAGCTAATTGAGACTGTGAAACTGCATTGCTAGCTTGATTGTTTGCTTGATTGGATTGTTGAGTAGCCATTATGACTCCTTTTTAAATAGTTATTTGCACTGGAAAAAAGCACATATCTAATATGCACAACAAGCTGCTTTTTTATGACATTTCCTTTTTCACCCCTCTTTAAATGGTAAATCATGGAGATATCGCCTTTTCCAACTTTTCATTCATAAAATCGCTTTGATTTACTACATAATAAAGGTAAAGACATAATGTGAAGGAGAAAGCTATGAGCCGGCAGAAACTTCAAGACAGACTGAAGATGAAGAAAGTTGAGCCAAGTCATGGAGAGCAATTCAACGATCTGCTTCGCTATGTATTCCAGGTGACGAATCATGATCTGCATACTTTCGGCTGGGAAAACCGCGAGATTGCCCAGGCCAAGCTTCCTGTACTGAAGCAGGCCGACGTACTAGGCTGGTTCGATGGCGATAAGCTGATTTCCCAGTTGGCGGTGTACCCGTTCCAGGTTAATATTTTTGGGGAGATCTATGATATGGGCGGCTTAACCGGCGTTGGAACCTACCCAGAATATGCGAATCTTGGATTGATGAGCCAATTGATGCGCACAGCGCTTGCAAATATGCGCGAACGGCAGCAGTCGATCTCTTATCTGTATCCCTATTCGATCCCGTTCTACCGCCGCAAAGGCTGGGAGATCATTTCCGATAAGATCTCATTCGAGGTGAAGGATACGCAGCTGCCGAAGCTGAAGACTGTGGCTGGAAATGTGGAACGGCTCTCGATCGATCACCCGGATATTCGCGATGTGTACCGCCGTTTCGCTCTGAATCGTCATGGTGCAATGCTGCGGAGCGAATTGGCCTGGGAAGAACATTTGCGATGGGATCTGGATGATCTTACCGTAGCGGTCTATTATGACGATAATCAGCAGCCGCAAGGCTACCTGCTCTATTGGATTGCCGAAGAAGTCTTCCATATGAAGGTAATGGTGTATATGCATGGAGAGGCCCGAGCGGCGTTGTGGAATTTCATCAGCGCGCATTTCTCGATGATAACGCGGGTCAAAGGCCATATATACACGACAGAGCCTCTCGCATTCCTACTGGAAGACAGCGATATTAAGGAGACGATCTCACCCTACTATATGGCACGGATAGTCGATATTCACCGCTTCGTGAAGCAGTATCCGTTTCTGCCCCAAACCACGGAATGCCAGTTGACTTTTACCCTGCATGATCCGATGTTGGAGTGGAATCAGGGTAAATTCACGCTGAAGGTGGATGAGCAAGGTAGCGGTCAATTAGTGGAGGGCGGCGGTAATCCGGAGGCAGCCTTCGATATACAGACGCTGACGACGATGCTGATGGGTTATAAACGTCCGGCATATTTGGCGCAGGTAGGCCGCTTCCAAGCACAGCGGGCGACTATTGAGCTGCTCGAGAAGCTGATAGAGCGCAAGATACCGTATTTTGCCGATTACTTCTGATGCTCGCTTAGATCGTGCAAATTAATCTGCTAATCCTTGGCTAAGTGCTAAAATCTGATCTTTTATATTTACATGACTTAATCCCCCGTGATAACAAACGACAGATGCAATGTCAAGGTCTACATATTTTTTCAAAGAAAGACGAGCTGCCATCAGATCCAGTGTGGTAGGAACATGGATTCCCCCAAGAATCCCGTCTGCACTGTACATCGAATCCCCGGCAATGAGAGTCTTACTATGCTCTAAGTAGAGACTGATATGACCGGGAGTATGTCCAGGAGTATGGATAACACGAATTGTGCCGCAAAACGGCAGTTCCTGACCGTCGATCAAGGTTTCATCCACTTTGCCTTTTGGGGGATTCTCAAGGTGTCCGTCTTTGATAAGAGGTATCTCTCCCTGAATATACGGCTTCTCCAGCTCGTGTGCATATACTTTAATATCCTTGCCACGCTCCTTCAGAATCTCAGGAAGACTGCCGATATGATCCACATCCTGGTGCGTCAAAATCACAACTTTTAGTTTGTCGAAGGACACTCCTGCCTTTTCCATGGCTGCGCGTAAATCTTCCATTTGCCCTGGGAATCCGGTGTCTATTAAAACGGCCATTTCTTGATCCCACATAAGAATTGGGTGAATCATATGCCCATGATAATCAAGATGAAGCATTTCTACTCCTTCAGATACTTCCATACGGTTAAACCTCCATAAAATATAATTATTACGTAAAATAATATTATTACGTTAATTTACCCATTGTCAACCTCTTCACGATAAAAAAACCCACAGCAACGGGGCTGAGGGTTCATATAGATCTGTCTTTTTGTGTTTCGTATCAGCAAGTCGTTGGCTCTTCCGTTTTAGCTGCTAACGGGTAAAACTCCTGAATCTGCACGCTGCTCAACGAGAAAATTCGTTTTGCGCGCTTCACGAAGCATCAATAATCCGATTAACAAGGACGCAGCGCCAATAATGATTAATAATGCACTTATCTCCAGACTGTAGGCTGTCAGCGATCCATGCCGAAATGCCATTCCGCGTATTAAGCGGTTAAGCCAATTCATTGGCAGCGCCCATGCGATGACCTGAAAAAACATGGGAAACGCAAGCGGAGTCAACTGAATCCCTGTAGCCAAAAACGATGGATACAACACAAGACTTGTTCGCAAACCCACTTTGGCCTCATCTTTGGCCGTATAACCAATCAATATCCCCATAAGAGACAAGGCAAAAGAATACACCAGCAATGGGAGAATAAAAATATAAGGCTCTGCTTCAAAGCGCATATTGCCTACTTGCTTTAATAGTCCATAGCTTAGAATTAAAGAGAATGTACTCAGAACAGCATAGGGTACGCTGCGAACCCATAGCTGAACAGGCGATACGCCGTTTGCAAGCAGCTTCCCTTCTTTGCGAAGACGCGGCGCAATCGATCCTGCTGCGCTGGTTGTCATCATTAGCACGATTATATTCACAAATCCAAGAACCATAAAGCCTACATAACTTGTCGTCGGATTGAACAGCATCCGCTGCTGAAGTGATAATGGAGATATAAGCCCTTTGGCAGTTTCCGCATCCATCCCATTTTGCCCCAGTCGTGTCATGGAAAGAGTCATATTTTCCGTTGTGATGATCTCTTGAATGGCGGTTCGGATACCCATAAGCCCTGAGGGCATCGTGTTATCCATTAGAATCCCAATATTCGAAGACATGCCTTGCAACTTACGCAGCTCCAGTTGTTCAGGAAGCAGAATGACCGCTACAGCCTGCTCGTTGGCCAGCAAGGTTTCGGGGTCTACGCGGCCCGCGTATACATTTGTGACTTTCATGTATTGGGACGCGTTCATTTTCGAAATCAGTTGCCGCGAATAAGCACTATGGTCCTCGTCAATCACAACAACCGGCGATTTGTTGATTTGGTTTTTCGAAAACATCAACCCAAAAAACAAAGCCGCAATCAGCGGGCCGATAAAGATTGTAAGAAGAAACTTGCTGCTTACTACGTGCTTCCACTCCTCAATCAGCGATTTCATCAAGGTCCACCTCCGCTGTCATACCCGGAAGAAGATCGGCGTTTGCATTCACGGCAATTCTGACAAGAAACATGCTTAAATCAGCTTGCCCTCTCTCTCTCGTCATGCGCAAATTGGCAAATTGAGGGGCAGCCGAGATCGAAGCGACAACGCCATCCACTTGAGCAGATCGCTTCAGATATGGGAAGCGAACCTGAACACTTTTATTGACATCAAGCTTATGAATTTCCCCTTCTTGCACATATAGGTCCGCATAATAGCTAGTCTTTTGCACAACCGCAACCGGCATACCTGGCGCAAGCTGATCTCCTGGCTTTACCATGATTCTGCTAATCAATCCCTCCTCCGGCGAAAGTACGTCCACCTCTGCGCCTTCGGCTGATTTTACATGGAATAGAACATCTCCCTGTTTGACGGAATCGCCTGCCGCTGCGTTGGTTTTAACAATTGTCCCTTTACTTTTATCGTAGACGACCATTTTTTGCTCCGCTTCAAGTACGCCTTGTTTTCTGCTCTCCGCCTGACTAGCGGCATCTTTGCCTTTAGCAGCAAGAAGGACACCTCCTGCAATAACCACGACGGCAATTCCAATAAATAAACCTACTTTAAGTTTCATTGTTCGATCTCTCCCTCTCCCTGAATGCTTTTTCAAAATATGATGTTCGTAATATATTATAATCATCATATTTTAAACCCGTCAATAGCTTCAAGAACAATTGACACGTTTTATTATGATGACTATAATATTTTAAGATCGATTTATAAGTAACGGAGTGATTTCAATGCCCTATCCCGAAGGCCATAAGTTAAAAGTTAGAGGCAAGATCATTGAAAGTGCCGCTCAAGCTTTCCGTACGAATGGGATTCGCGACATAAGTGTCCCTTTCATTATGAAAGGAGCCGGACTGACTCATGGAGGGTTCTACGCGCACTTTGACAACAAAGAGCAACTGGTCGCCGAAGCCTGTCGCTATGCGATTAACGACACGATTTCATTTCTGCAGGATGTCGCTGACCAAGAGAATGCAGCTCCCAAAATCAATGCCGTCATTGATTATTATTTAAGCTCGTATCATCGCGACAGAACAGAAATGGGCTGTATCCTGCCTGCCCTTTCCGGCGAAATTTCCCGGTCCTCCGATGAAGTTCGGCAGGTGTTCACCCATGAGTTGGAGCGAATGATTGACTTTATTTCCAATGTGGCGAAAGTGGACACAGCCATAGGCAGCGTACTGCTTAGTACAATGGTCGGAACTTTAGTGCTGGCACGATCCGTTAATGATAGCAAACTTAGCGATAGTTTTCTCACAGCTGGCAAGCAGCATGCCAAAGAGTTAATTAAGACCTAAACGAAAAAACGTCACCTCCCTTTTACAGGAAGTGACGTTATATGGCGTTATCTTTTGGAGATCGTATCCCAGTCGGTTGCGGTGAAATTTCCCATATGCCAGAGCGAAATGCCTTTAAGATGATAAACTTTGGCGAGCCAGATTTTTTTGGCGATACTTTGCGTGTCTTCATAATAGATTTCGTTCGCAGTGCCGCTATCCTGATAATGAATCAGCTTCAGGAAATACGGCAGGCTCCAGGTTAGGGAAACATTCGGAGCCGTGAGGCGTTTTTCCACTAGATCAATGCTCGGACCTGCGGTCGTCGTCTGACCATTCGTTGTGATCCACTGGTTCGCCTGCTTGGAAATGCCGAGCACTAGCTTGCTGGCTGGCACTCCCTGCTTGAGCGCCCTCTCCACCCCATCCCTGACGAGCGGCAGCGGAGCAGAAGGAAGTTTCGAGTCATCATGTGTAAAATCGTACGCCATGAGGTTAAGGGTGTCGGCCGTTTCGCTGAGACCTTTTAAATCATAGCCTTTATAATAATAATCAGTTGGAACGGAAACAGCGAGGGTCTTACTCCCTATGGCCGCTTTCACGTCTCTAACAAATTGCAAGTAATTCGGCGCGTCTGACGCATTCATCAATCCTTCAAAATCCAAGGAAACGCCGGAAAATCCAAAAGCCGGATCGCCAAGTTGAGTGACAAGCTGGCCAATAAACGCCTTCTGCGCTGGTACATCTCGCAAAAATACTGACAGTTTCTTGCCATCGTCGTAAAAAACCATCAGGTCTTTATGAACATGTGCCTGGTCCGCCGACTTTACCACATCCGTATACCCCTCCGGAATTTTGTAAGTGGTCGTATCCGTACCCAGTTTTGCCGTACCCTCCGTATCGTATTCGAGATGGGACCAGCCCATCGCGACATTGTCGACGAGAGGCATTCGGCCGATGGCAGGGCTCGATTTGATTGCGTAAAATCCAGTAACCTCCAATTTATTCGCAGCTGCTTCGATATCGATGAGGCGGTTGATCACGGCGGCTGCTTCGCTTCGGATCAATCCGCTTTTCGGACGGAAACCTTGGTTATCACCTTCCATGACGGTCCGGTTTACCGTATAAAACACATACGGAGCCAGATTAGCACTAATTTTGGAGCTGTCGGCAAACACTCGTTCGTCCCGCTCCTTCGACCAATCTCCTGATGTCCACTGAGAGCCGGCCGTTCCTGCTTTCCCCAATAAATACTTACCGACGACGGCGGCTACTTCTTCACGTGTAATCGGCTGCTCGGGCTTCAATTCACCCGCTTCGTTCACCATAAAATCAATCCATTGGCGCTCCGAAGCGGCCGCTATGTATGGAGATGACCAACGGCCGATCGCGTCCGTAGGCACGATCCCCGAAGTCTGGGAAATGTCCAGCTTAGCCGTAGCGACCAAGAGCTTGATGAAGGCTTCCCGCGACAACGCTTCTTGCGAATGATAACGGGAATCCGGGTACCCCTCAATAATACCGAGCGCCGATAACGTATATACGTAATCTTTTTCCCAGGCTTGGTCCGCCACATCCTTATATGTGACCATTGGGACATCGTAGGCATACGTGTTACCAGCTGTTGCGAACAGGAACACAACGGCAAATCCAACCATTTTCTTGTACATGTTTTTCTCCTTCTCTGAGTCGTTAACTCTATTAAACGTGCAAAAGAGTAAAAAGTTGCTAGAAGATATCATTCTTATAGGTCGATGTATGTGTCTATAGACTAATTAATGAGTATTAATTTTTATTTTTATTTTTCGGAAATACACCCCTTTTTTTACCAGATGTGGTAAAGTGGAAAATGAAAGTATAAGCGGTTTAATTTTAAGAAAGGAGGATTCCGTTGTTAGTCATAACCATCCCCTGCTGTCATTCCAAAAACTAAAAAGGAAGTGCATTTATGATTACACGAAGCAAAATTATCGCTTTAAGTCTCAGCATTTGTTTGCTACTCACTTTATTGCCTATATCAGGCTTCGCCCAGACAGAGGTTGAGGCAGTAACTGCGGCCGGCGTTGTTCCGAATCCGTGGAAGCAACAAAATATCGGTTCGCCTGCATTGACAGGCACCGCTTCTTACGATCTGGGCACGGACCAATTTTCAGCAAGCGGCGCAGGCACGGACATTTGGGGTAAATCGGATCAGTTCAATTATGTGTATCAACCTTGGACGGGAGACGGCGCCATTATTGCTCTTGTCTCTTCTCAAACAAACTCGAACGATTTCGCCAAGGCAGGCATCATGATAAGGGAAACGCTCAAAGCTGATTCCAAGCATGTGGATTTACTATTGACTCCTACCAACGGATTCACCTTTCAGTACCGGACAGAAACAGGCGGAACTTCCCAAAGCGTAAAAATTGCTTCGACGAGCCCAGCTTGGGTGAAGCTGGAACGCAAAGGCAGCGTCATCAAAGGATATGTGTCCAACAACGGTTTGAACTGGGGCGATTTGGGCAACTTGACTTTGAACATGAGTGCCTCGCTCTATGTAGGATTGGCTGTCACCAGCCATGATGCTTCTAAGTTAAGCACAGCCACTTTTGACAAAGTGAAAGTAAACGCTACCGGTGATGTATTCCCCCCAACCGAACCAACCAACTTGCAGGCAAACAGTGTAACGAATACAACGGCTAACATATCCTGGACCGCATCGTTGGACGATGTTGGCGTGAAAGGCTATGACGTGTACAAAGACAATGTACTGACGCAAGCGAATGTAACGAACACTTCCTATACCTTTACCGGCTTGACGCCAGATACCACTTATACGATTACTGTGAAAGCCAAAGATGCGGCGGGGAATATTTCCAATGCCAGCAAGCCACTAACGGTGAAAACGACCAATCAAGCCGATACAGAGAGCCCGATTGCCCCGACCAATCTTGCAAGCTCAAGCAAAACATCCTCGTCAGTTAATTTGACCTGGACGGCCTCAACAGACAATGTAAGCGTTTATGAGTACGACATCTATACAAATGGCATACTAGCCGGCAGCACGCCTGCTACATCCTTCAATGTGACAGGTCTTACGGCAAATACCTCATACAATTTCACTGTAAAAGCAAGGGATTTAGCAGGAAATATATCCGTGGCAAGCAAAGCGTTGTCTGTCAAAACTAACCCTGCCTCTTCCGATCCTTATACGCCAGAAGTTGTCGCAAGCAATCTGGAAACGCCATGGGCGATCGCTTTTGCACCGGATGGACGAATTTTCTTCACGGAACGCAACAGCGGCAGAATTCGTGTCGTTGTGAACGGGCAATTGAAATCAACGCCAGTCATTACTCTGGGCTCTCCTTTTTATTACATGCCTAAGAGCGAAGGCGGACTATTGGGGCTAGCGCTCGATCCCGATTTTGCTACCAATCATTACATGTATATTTACCATTCCTACAAAACCTCCGACAATAAAGTCGCTAATCGGGTCGTTCGCCTTATAGAAAATAACAACACAGCTACACTTGACAAGGTTCTTATGACTGATCTTCCAGGTGCGGTCTACCATAACGGCGGCCGTTTGAAAATTGGCCCTGACAAGAAACTGTATTTCAGTGACGGCAACTACGGTAACAAAGACGATACATTAACTTTCCTTGGAGGAAAAACGTTCCGCTTAAATTTGGATGGAACGATTCCAAGCGACAATCCGTTTGGTGCCTCATCTCCGATCTATAGCAGAGGTCACCGGAATCCTCAAGGATTAGCCTGGCAGCCTGGCACGAACCGTCTATTTGAGTCAGAGCATGGCGAGGCCTCCCATGATGAGATCAACTTCATTGAACCTGGCAACAATTATGGTTGGCCCAAATATGAGGGCGATGATCAGAATCACGCAGGCATTACACCACCGCTTATTTATGCCAATGGCACAACCTGGGCGCCCTCTGGCATCACGTTTGTAACCAAAGGGCCATGGGCGGGGAATCTGCTTGTCGCCAATTTAAAAGGCAAACAGATCATTCGCATGGTGATTGGACAGCAGAACGGCAAGCCGACGATCGACAGCAATAATCTCAATTATTTGTATGTAAATAAATACGGCCGCATCCGTGATATTGTCGAAGCGCCGGACGGTTCGCTTTATTTCGTTACCAGCAACAATGGCGATAAAAACGGTGACGGCACGCCGGATAAACTGATTCGATTGGCTCCAAACTTCTAACCAAGAGCGCCTCCTTGATGGTATTGGGTTTCTAACCCATGCACAAACCATCATACCGAGGCGCTCCTTTTTCGGTTGAAGAAAATTTTTATAATTTCAGAGTAAATGAAACACAAATGGAGGATATTAAGTCCAGAGGAAATTACATGTAAAAGGCGAGATGAGAGATGAACACCTCGACAAGGGAAGCAAAACTAGCCTATATTGATCAAGTTTTTGAGCATAGTTCTGATTTTATAAATAAGGAAGCCTATATTTATCAAGCCCAGATCCAAGTATGCTATCTCGGGACACTCGTTCATTATGAAGATACTTATGACACATTAGTAGCCAGGTTGGCACATTTGGATGTTAAGGATAACCTGATCGATCAGATCGCCTTATCCCCTTCAACAAGGGTGAATGTCCCCTTAACCGAGCTCGTGAATTCCATCTTACAAGGCATGCTGATTATTTTCCCCCAAGAAGGTTACGAAAACATTGTGATGGAGCCCTCTTCGATCAACAGCAGTCGAAGTATTGTGGAAGCTCAAACGGAAAATCCGATTCAGACATCATTAGATGCCTTTACGGAAGACATGTATGCCAATATAAGTCTCATTCGCAGAAAAATGAGGGTCAAAGATTTATACGTCCAGACTTACACTCTTGGGGCACAACTCCCTCGTGAAGTGGCTATCCTCTATGTGGAAGGGCAAGCCGATCCGAAAGTCGTTCAACTCATCCAAAACTGTTTGAATGAAAACGCCAGCATGGATATTTCCGATGTGCAAGGACTGATGAAAGCTCTTAAACAGCCTAGTTACAGTATTGTTCCTACTTATCTAACTTCTGAGCTTCCTTCCACAACCAAACACAATTTGATGGACGGCCGCGTGGTCATCTTCTTGGATCATTTTCCATTCTCACTTTCATTTCCCTCGATTATATCGGACTTTTGGGATGTAAAAACGGACAAAGATCAACCCACCTTGTATATGTATTTATACAGGATTGTTCGTATCTTGAGTTTAATCATCGCTATTACGATGCCAGGTTTATATGTGGTTCTCAATTCTGTCAACCCTGAACTTTTGCGTATCCAGTTGGCTGTATCGATCACAAACTCAAGAGAAGGCGTTCCCTATCCTGTTCTTGTTGAATTGTTGATGATGCTGTTCATCATTGAAATGGTCATCGAAGCGAGTATTCGTCTTCCCAAAAGTATCGGCCCTACCATTACGATGGTCGGAGGTATTATTCTGGGACAAGCTGTCGTTCAAGCCAGGTTAGTCAGTTACTTTCTTATTATTGTCGTAGCCGGCTCGACGATAGCGCATTTTACGATGGGCACGTATATGAACACAGTCTCCATTCGGCTGTACAAATATGTCGTAATCTTGTTTTGTGCTTTGTATGGCATCCTGGGTCTTATGTCGTCCATCGCCTTATTTTGTTTTTACCTTGGTACGATTACAACGTTTGAGGTGCCTTACTTGAGTCTCTCCACTAGAAGAGGGAAATCCAAATGAGCAATAGAGCCCTATTAACGATGTTTGTAATCGCTCACCTCTCGTTGTATTTTTATATTTATCCTGTCAAAATGATTGAAGCAACGTCCACTGGACATTGGGAGCCTATTCTTGTTGGTTTTCTTATTGAATTGTGTTGTGTATGGGTATATGTGAAAGGACTCTCTGCTTTTCCGGGCAAGGATATTGTGGATATCTGTAAAATGGTAGCAGGGAATTGGATCGCGCGCCTTCTGCTTATTCCTTTGCTGGCCTTTTTATTTTTGAATTCCAACATTACCCACAGCTATGAGATGGAATCAATCAGTATCCTTTTACTGCCTAATACCCCAACGTATTTCATTGTATTACTCTATGTCATTCCCCTTTACATTGCATGGAAAGGCTACGAAGCAATATCAAGGGGAGGGATCTTGTTGTTCATCTGTGTGCTTCCTTTGATTATATTCTCATTGATAAGCTCGATGAGTAATTTCGATTTCGATAACATCTTTCCCCTCTATGATACTCGGTCGAATTTCTTCAAGAGGCCGATGTTTTATTCTGCTTTTTTTGTGCATGCCGCTTTCTTATTCTTAGGCATGGTTAAGATGCGGCACAAATTGCCGATGCGTCAAGTCACTCCTATTATAGGAATCCTTTTTATGTTTGCCCTATTCTCTGTTTATGTGCCTATGCTCATTTTCGGACAGGAATCGATTATCTATTTTCGCTATCCGAATGTGTTGACATCAGATACGGTTGACAGTGAGTGGGTTGTATTCGATTGGCTCCCTACTTTCTTCGTTATTGCGATGATCGCGATCGCGATGATAGAAGCGGCAGTGACTTTCTGGATGATGGCAACGCTGATCGAAAAGCTATTTTTAAGAAAAAAACGGGGGATAGCTGTCCTCATCGTTGGCATATTATCTTATATCTTCAGCTGTTATTTGGATAATATTGACACATTGGAGAAATTTACTATCGTGAGTACCCTCCTCTGCTTCTACAGCATTATTGGTATACCGCTTGCCGTCATTCTCATGAGTCTGAGGTATAGGAGGAATCCTGCTTGATCCGTCGCTCATTCCTATCGATTATGCTTCTGCTGTGCACCTTAAGCGCGCTCCTTACAGGTTGTTGGGACACGAAAGATATTAATAAGCGACTCATGCCCGTTGTTATGGGAATATGCAAGGAGAAAAATCAGGAATACCAAATTATCTTGCAAATCCCTAGTCCTCAAAAGCAAGGCTCTCAATATATGGAGAGCAGTTCCGCGACAATCACCAATGCGATTGACAACATTCGAACCAAATCAGAAAAAAGCATCGACCTTCTACATATCCGACTGTTTCTTGTCTGTGAGAAAACGGCAAGAGAAGATCTTGGCGATATCATCGATTACGCGGTACAGGCAAACGATATTTCGATTAAAGGGCTGCTGGCGATTGTTAGAGGGAACTTCAATGAAGTTATCCATCATCAAATAAATGCGAATCCAGAGCTTTCTTCTTATGATTTCTTCAGTGAACAGGCTGGCTGGACACCCGAAACGACGATCACACGCTTATGGGAAGCATACCGGGATATTAAGTCATACACGCAAGACATGTCGATTCCGATTCTCACCAAAGGAACGGATACGCTGTATCAGTTTGAAGGATCCGCCATCGTCCGTGTAAATAAAATGGTAGGTGAAATTTCTTCTGATGAAGTATTGATTTACAATGTATTCCAGGAAAAGTATACCGGAGGCACCATTGAGGTTGCCGACCAAAGCAGTGTTAAGATCAAAAAAGCAACTATTAAACACTCCGTTAAATGGACGGCATCAGGACCTGAATTAAAGAGCCGTATTCTGTTGAAAGTGGAGATTTTAGAGAATAAAAATGAAGAATCCGAAGAACAGATTGCATCGAAGCTCAAAGAAATCATTGAGAAAAGAGCCGATAAATTACTAGCTGAGCTTAAAAATGATCGGGCGGATGCCCTTGGCATCGGGCAGCTCTTTCGAAGAAAGATGAACGAGGAACAAATTAAAAATTGGAAACAACATTGGTATTTGAATATGGAGCATGACATTACCGCAGAAGTTACTATACTTAATAGTATTTATTTAAAGTCTCCGAATAAAATCAAGAAACCAGTGTCTTAAAAGTTCAATAAACAAGCTGGCGCCGTGACTCTAACGGTTTCAGCTTGTTTATTGTTGAATCAACTTGTTTGTTCCGAGATCGCCTCAAAATATTCTAAAACGACCTCGCGGAACTCCTGAGCAGCCCGCGAAATGTACCGGCTTTTGTGCCGCAATAAAGCAATCTCTCTTACCAATTCTTGTTCTTCAACTTGGAGATAATGGATCTGTTCCCGCGCATTCATTGCCGTGCTAGGTATGAAGGCAATGCCAATTCCGGCTTCCACGAGAGCGCTTAGCCGGGTTGGCTCATTTCCCTCATACACATATTTAGGTACAAATCCTGCCGAGCTGCAGACAGAGTCTACTAAGTCGCGAGTCGTATAACCTCTTTTTACACCGACAAATCTTTCGTCCTTAAGTTCTGTTAAGGATACGCTGCTTCGGTCTGCCAGCTGATGCCCCAATGGAACAGCTACAAGGATGGGGTCGATGAACACAGTTTGACATTCAATATCATCCCCATGTAGAGGGGGCGAGGACAAGCAGTAGTCAACCTCTCCCCGGTGAAGAAGCGTCACCATTTCCTGTGTGGTCAGCATTTGCACATGAAACTGGATTTGGGGATGCTTTTTCTGAAATTCTCGAAGAATATTGGGCAGCGTACTTGCATTGGTCACTGCCAATTCAATTGTGCCATGTTCTGGGCTGGATAGATCGCTAAGCTCCTGCTTTCCCTGTTCCAATTCAAACAAAGCCCTTTCTGCACGATGGAGGAATCGGCTTCCGAACGCATTCAAGCGCAGCTTCCTCCCTGTTCGATCAAATAGTGGAACCCCTAGATCCTCTTCGAGGCGTTGAATCGTTTTACTAAGCGACGATTGAGTAACGTGCAGACTTCGCGCCGCTTCGGTCACATGCTCCAATCGAGCTACCGCGAGAAAATATTGCAATTGAAGAAGCTCCAATTCGTACCCTCCTTTCATTCCCTCAAGTCAATGAGATCATAACATAAAATGCGTTGGAGTAAATATCGGATTTCCATTACGATATCATTAATACACTTAGGGGGAAAGCAAAAATGAATACTCGCAATAGGTGGTTGATGATTTCGGTTGGACTGGGGATGCTCTTGAACCCCTTAAATTCTTCGATGGTTTCTGTGGCTATTCCAAGACTGCAAAATGCGTTCCATCTTGACTTTACAGTTGTTTCATGGATTATTTTTTCCTTCTATATTGCAAGTGCTATCTCTAATCCTGTCATGGGAAAAGCCAGCGATTTATTCGGACGCAAGAAGATCTTTCTTATCGGGCTTGTAGTAGCCTTCGTTTCATCCATATTAGCTCCGCTATCACCAAACTTTGGTTGGCTCATTGTGTTCCGCATTGTGCAATCTATTGGGACCAGCATGATGCTTTCAGTTGGAATGGCGATTATTCGCATTCATATTACGGAGAAACAAGCGACTGCGCTATCCGTTCTGACCATCTTCCAATCGGGTGCGGCAGCCATTGGCCCCTTTATTGGCGGGATTTTGATTCATTGGTGGGACTGGTCCGCTATCTTTTTCGTCAATATTCCGTTCGTGGTCGTAAGCTTTCTACTCTGTTGGAGGACTATTCCTAAGGACGAAACGCCATCATCCGTTGCACGCGGCATGTCCTTTCGCCAATGGTTGGCTCTGATTGATGCGTCAGGAATCATTCTCTTCACCGTGGGACTCATTGCCCTGCTTGTTGGACTGCTTTCGGTAAAATCATCTGGGAGTATCTCATTCATGAATGTTATTGTCGGGCTAATAGGCCTCGTTGCCTTGGGGGCTTTCGTACGTCATGAATTGCAAACAAAGTCACCCTTCATTCCTTTGCGGACATTCGCCAAATATCCAGCTTTAACTTGGGTTAATGTCCAATTTATGGTCGTGAACGCACTTTTTTACGCGCTCTTTTTCGGGATTCCGTCCTACTTGCAAACAGTACGTCATGTCAGTGAATTCCATACCGGCATTCTGATGTTAAGCTTAGGCTTGTGCTCGCTCATTGCTTCTCCGCTAGCAGGACGATGGATCGATAAATCAGGACCTAGGCCGGCATTGCTCGTGTCCGCAATCCTGATGACACTCGGGTCCGTGTGGATCGTAACATGGAATCAAACTTCGCCGGTTATCAGCGTATGTTTGGCATTAGCTGCCTTCGGTATCAGCAATGGGTTGAACAGTGTCGGCATGCAGGCGGCCTTGTTCAAAAGCTCTCCCAAAGAAATAATCGGTGTAGCGTCCGGTTTATTTAGCACCTCAAGAAACCTGGGAGCCATTCTCTCTTCATTGCTCATAAGCATCGTAATGGGAGGTACGTTCAGCTTCGCGGGATTTCGAGAACTTGGAATTATCCTCACGATCATTGCCTTATCCTTGGTACTTATGAGTTGGAGGCGCCGGGAGTCAGAGGAATTGCAAGAAACAGCCGTTTAGGCGGTCATCATTTCGTTAGTAATTTCTTCTCTTTTGTGCTCAGTGAAATGCCTTTTTTGGTTATGGAAACTTTCCTATCGTCCTTCAATGATTTCCAGGCAATATCAAATTGGACTGTGTTCATACTAAAAATAGGTATAATCTCACTATCCCCATAGCCATCAGGCAATTCAACCAAATAATCTGTATTTGCTTTGGTTTTCAAAACGTCCATAATTTGTTGCTCATCTTTGCTTAACACTCGACCCTGCTTAGGCGCAGGGACTTGTGACGCTCCGGAATTCTGGTGAGTACTTCCTTTCTTTACCGCTTTTGTTGTCTTGGATTGTGATGATTTTGCTGATTTTGGTGTCGCCAAGTTAGTGTACTTTAAAGAACTGTCTAGGTTGATCTTATACTCATATTTCTTATGTAAAATGTCGATAATCGATTTCACTCGGATATCATTTGGTTGTTTACTAGTCAAATTGCTTATTTGGTGTGCAAGCTCAGATTCAACCCAAATCTGGTCTTGTACTCCTGTTTCTCGGAATAACTTGTCAATGTTCGTGGCCAATAAGTTGTCGATGACACCTTCTTCGTTTTTGGAAGGAGCATATTGCGTAACAAGTCCCCCAGGATCTGCAAGAACAACTTGACCTTGCTCATCAATAAGAAATTGCAAGTCAGAAATGCGAATCTCTGCCGCTATCATTCTATTTTCCATCTCAATAATTTGGTGGATGCTTGAAGCATTCAGGTATTTGGGGATTTTAAAATGTTCCGTATCCTTGACCTTAACAAAATCCTTGGAATGCTCGGCATAACGCTTCATAATAACTGCCGGAAGGTCACCGTGTACGGTAATTCCGATAATTTCAACCATAGGCAATTTAGGATCAATTCGCTTGATATCATGGAGTATGCTGAGCTCGCCACAAAGCATTTTGAAGCTATCATCGCGATTCATAATCCCCATGACCATGTCATCGTGGTCGATTAAACCAAATACACTCTTCTGCTTGCCGCTGGCTATTGGGTCTTTAGAAATGGCTGCATCTTTAAATTCATCAAGAAAAGGAAAGTTTTTCGTGTGCAGTCGGATCAGATTATAGCTGGCAAGCAAGTTGTTATTCGTTTTGTCCATCATGAGTTTAGCGATCGCTTCATCATATTTAAATACATTCACAAGGATGGACAAAGGATCCTCTATAAGAGAAAATACAACCTCAGGGTCTTCTCTATCTACAGAAAGCAACCGCCTCGTTTCATAGTCGATGGTACCAAGCTGAGAATTTACTTTATCCTCAAGAAGCAGCGTTTTCAAATGTACTTTATGTTCCGATTCGACCGCCAAATCCATAAGCCTGTAGATTTCCTTATTAAGTCTATCCCTATACTCTTTCATTAAGGCGGTCTCTTCGAATTCTGGCTTCTCTGCTCTAAATTCAGCGATTTGATCTCTGTTTTTTATAACAAGACTGAGGTCTTGCTCCTCCAGCAGCGCTTGCAGCTGCTTGTTTTTGCGTTCAAGGGTCTGATCTCTCTTCTCATCTTCCCAGTTAAAGGTAGGCTCTTTGGTATTGCTTCGGCGCGTCCTTTTCCAAAATTCGGCTTCTGCCGCTGGATCTTTTGCTACCATGGGTTTATCCCAGGAGGTCAAAAGATGGTTGAGCACCCCAACTTCGCTTTCTTTCATGCCTTCTTTCGATTCCGCGGTAAAAACACCCAACATCTCTTCTTTCCAGTTTTGTTCATATTCCTCATTCATTACTTGAAAAGCTGCCTCTAATAAAGAGTGAACTTTTCCCTGAATCTCGTCTTTACTTACCGCATTGACCATGTCCATCAATGGATTCTCCGCATCCGGCAAGTGTGTACAGTCGAGAAGTATTTTAGCGATGTCATTGTGCTTAAGTCCTGTATACGTCTCAAGATTCTCAATAACTTTCATGCCGCCCAGTTTTTCGCTCTTATGATTTCTCCATAGGATGTTATCAATCCAAATTTTCTTCTCAGCCAGCCCTGGCGGTGCATCAAGAATAACGCGTTTGAGATTTGGCAAGGTGCCAATGAGATTTTCCCATCTCGCTGCTTGATCATTACCTTCTTCCTCCATGAAAATAACCTTCATGCCCACCAGTGCCGGGCCTTCCAGAATCCCGCTGCGCATCCCCACACTCACGACATCGTATTGTCCCGAATGAGCCAAATAATGAAGCATGCGAATCTGTCCTTTACGTCCTTCATTCTGGTAAGGAAACTCCGGATGATTCCAGAACTCGGTTAAATCCGGTACCGTTGTCACGCCCATTTTATCCCCGATATTTACCGGTGTTCTTCCTGATTTCGTAACATCCTTAATAAGCTTTTGCTGACTCCCTTCACTTGTATAGTGATGTGCATGAGGGTGTGTAAGCTCGCCTTGTTTCATCCATAACAGGGCATAGGCTCCTGGGGGCATTTGCATCTTATCTTCCAGCCATTTTTGGAGTTCAGCCTCTTTCTCAATGTCAGCTTTACCCAGCCATTTGTCTTTAATCGTGGCATAAGAACCTTTGGTGTCCTTGTCAAAGCTATCCTTAATTAATTTCGTTTCTGACGTAATCTCCATCGGAGCAAACTTTCGTTCTTTATTTTCTTCTTCTGTTGAAGTTTCAAATTCCGCAGCCCTTGTGCTTATCCAATTTTTTTTGTTGCCAATGAAACCCTCATTATATTCTTTCTTGGCGTTAGGTACATGCAGAATGTAGACATTCTGTTTCCCGCCGATCACCCCTTGATAGAAGCCTTCCATCATTTTAGCCGTTCCGTAGTGCGCGAAATCCGAAAGAATGACGACGCTCATGTCTGGACGAATAGCCAACGCGCCAGCGACGCCATACATGTCTCCCCGCATATGTGCCCCTTGGACGATCAGCGCACGTTGTTTCGTTAAAGAAATATTACTATTATCGTCGGGTGGTAGGGGCAATCTGAAAGCATCCTTCGTCTTCTCTATGAGATGATTCAGCATGCCAATGGCACCATTGAAATCATTAGAATGATAGGCGGACAGCAGCTGGTCCCAGGTGTCAAGAATGTTTGCTTTCTGGTCAGGCGAACGTTTCGTGGCTTCAAGTATGGCTTGTTTAAATGTCTGTTTATCCGTATTAATAGCAATTTCCCACATATATTGGTACAAATATTTTTTTAGTAGGTGATCTGGAATAATATCCGTACTCTGTTCCTTCATATATTGATCTGGGGATTTATCTATGGAACGCTGCAGTTTAGGTCCATCAGTTGAAGCTGATCGACTGATTACCGGTTTGTTTAATGTCCTAGGAGATTGGCTGCTTTGATGCCTCAGTAACTGCATGACGGCTTGATTGCCCACGGTTCGTTGCAACTGCATAACCGTGGCAGGACTTAAAGGCATCCCTGCGGATATCGAAGCGGAAACGCCTTGTGCCTTCGTTTCTACAGCAGCTTGGGATTGCAGGCTTGTTGCAGCAGCAGGTCCTGCTTGTGTAGGTGACTTGGCTATTATCACAAATTCCCTCCTCGCTCAATCGAATTTCATCGCATGATGTGTCCAGGACAGCTTAACAGCTCAAGGTATTAAACTTGATACTATGAATCTATATATGGTAATAGCTTACAATTACACTCTAAGTTATGCAACCTAATTATTGAAGCTAGAGTGATTGCAAAATACAAAAAGTCCTGATTACCAAGTATGACAAACAACCGCAGTCAAGGGCTTGATAAATAACCCATTAGCTGCAGCTGTTATACGTCATTTAAACCTGCTTATCCTTTAAGCCCCGTCGTGCTGATCCCATCGACCAGATATTTCTGAAATCCAGCAAAAACGAGTACAACAGGCACAAGCGATAAGACCGACATGGCGAATAAAGCGCCCCAATCGGTTTGCATCGTCGGATCTGAGAAATTTTTGAGCGCAAGGGCGACGGTAGCCAACTTGGGCGAATTGAGATACAACAAAGGACTGAAAAAATCGTCCCACGTCCAGTAAAATTTAAAAATCGCTACGGTGATAATTGGGGAAATCAGCAGCGGAAGAAGAATACGCGCCAAAATAGCGAACAATCCGCAGCCATCAATTTTGGCCGACTCATCCAATTCCTTCGGAATTCCTCGTAAAAATTGAATCAGCAGGAAAATAAAGAAAGCTCCGCCAAAAAAGGAAGGTATGATTAACGGCTTGAATGTGTTAATCCAACCTAGCTTTTGGAATAAAATATATTGCGGGATCGTCAGTACTTCACTGGGCAGCATCATCGTCGTCATCATGCAGGCAAACCAAATGGCCGCCCCGCGAAACCGAATGCGAGCAAAGCCATAGGCTGTTAAGATCGATGAAATGATCGTGCCGAAGACAGACAAAATCGTCACAATAAACGAATTTTTGAAAAAAACGGCAAACGAGATTCCGGCAAATCCTTTAAATCCGTTCGTATAATTATCCAATTTGAGCGTAGAAGGAATTAACTGGTGCGCATGGACGAAGATTTCACTCGTATCTTTCAGTGAGCTTGACACCATCCAGAGCAGAGGATACATCATGACCAGTGCAAAGCCTATGGTGAAGGTATGCAGCAGAATCGCTTGCCAGGTTTGTCGCTGTTTGGACATCATCCTGCCTATTCCCCTCTCGATTCATAGTGCACCCAATTGCGGGAAGTTGCGAACAGCGCGGCTGTAAAACAGGCAATCACCGCAAGCAGTACCCAAGCCATAGCAGAGCCATAGCCCATTTCATAATAGCGAAATGATTTCTCATACAAATACAAGGCGTAAAACAATGTTTTATCGAAAGGTCCGCCCCCTGTTACAAGCATGCCTTCGGTAAATACCTTAAAACCATTAATAATTCCCATGACTAAATTAAAAAAGATGACGGGTGTAAGAAGCGGCAGTGTGATCCAACGCAATCTTTGCCAAGCACCTGCACCATCCACAGTTACCGCCTCATATAGCTCCTTCGGCACCTGCTTCAAGCCAGCAAGAAAGATCAGCATCGCTGAACCAAATTGCCACACGGCAAGTAGGACAAGCGAGAAAATAGCCGTCGATGGATGCGTGATCCACGAAGTCTGAAAGGTTTGTCCTGTCACCGCTGTCAGCAGTGAATTAACCGCGCCTTGCGCACCGAACAATTGGCGCCACATCACAGCTACTGCGACGCTGCCGCCGATTAAAGTGGGCAAATAGAAGGCTGAGCGAAACAAGCCCGCGAGCTTCAAACGCGTGTTCAATAGGATCGCCACAGCCAGTGCGAACAAGAGCCGCAGTGGAACGGCAATGAATACAAAAAGGAGCGTTGCACTCACTGACTTCCAATAGCGTGGATCACCCGTGAACATCGTCTTAAAATTATCGATTCCGATCCATTCCGGCGGGGATAAAATATCGTATTTCGTAAATGCGAGCGCAAGCGATACGATCATCGGTATAACGGAGAACAGTATAAATCCGATGAGCCAAGGCGAAATGAACGCATAGCCCGCCGCATTGCGATAATCTCGCAGCTTCCTTGCTCGCGCTGGTTGCGCCATGCCAAGTTTCCCTCTTTCCTTCAGCGAACCGCGGGGAAGAAGTCAACTTCCTCCCACACCGTGTTCCGCAGCTATTATTTCCCTTTGGCCAGAATGGCGCTCGCTTCCTTACGGAATCGCTTTGCTCCGTCTTCCGGCGTTATTTTCTCGAACAAGACCTCATCGCTGATATTTTTGTACACTTTAGCAACTTCCGCTCCTGCCGCAGGTTCCGGTGCATCGATCGCAGACGCATATTTCTCTACATTCGTTAAATAAGCAACTACACGTTTCTGTGTTTCAGTAAATGTATCTTGAATACCCTGAATGACTTTAGGGTTATAAGGCATGCCGAAGTAAGCATTAAGTGATTTAGCCGCTTCAATGTTGTTCGTGTAGAAATCAATAAAGAGTGCTGCTTCCTTCGGATGCTTCGACGATTTGGCAATCGAGTGGAAGAAGGATGGCTTAATGTACATCCCTTTGCCATCTCCAGGATACATAGCTAAGCCGACATTCTTTTTCAGCTGTTTTTCCATGATATCCACGTGGTTGCTCCAGTAGGAGAATCCGCCGAATGCCGTTTGTCCCTTCGTAAAAGGTCCATCCTCCAGGCTTTTCACTTCCAGCTCTGTACCTAGCGGTGTCACGAGACCATCCTTTTGCCAACGAAGCTGCTGTTTAAAGAAGTCGACGAAGAGCTGATCGTCCTCATACCCAAGTGCATCCTGCCCTTTGTTGAACAGAGACTTGTCATGCTGGCGAAGCCAGACGCTGAAATGGGATTGCGCAAGGTGGGTGTCACCGAAGATGCCGAGCTTATCTTTGATCGTGCGCAAATCCTTCTCATACTGCTCCCATGTATAATTGTCAGCTGGCGCTTTGACACCGGCTTTCTCAAGCAGTTCCGGATTATAGAACATGACCAGTGCATTGTTGCCTATGTTGATGCCGTATTGCTTGTCGTTGAAGCGGCCGCCGGCATTATGAATCGGGTTGACGCCTTCGAGATTAATCGTTTTGTCCTTCATATAATCATCAAGTGGAAGAAGCAAATTTTTGCCTACGAAATTGGTGATTTTGGAGTAATCCATCCGAATGACATCCGGCAAATTGCTCGAAGCGGCAAGCACGCTCATTTTATCCCAGTAGGCGTCGCCAGCGTAATATTCGGCCTCTACCTTAATGTTCGGATAGGCTTTCTGAAACAACTGCACGACGGCATTGTTCCTGTCTACGGTCAACTGCGAGCCAGCCCAATAAGTCATCCGCAGTGTAACTGGCTCTTTGGATACCGGAGCTGTTGTGGCCGCAGCCGTTGCAGCGCTTGTCTCAACCGGTGCACTGGAAGTACCGCTAGAGCACCCTGTCAATGCTATGACAGTGCTCAAAGCTACTGTTAAACCTGTTATTTTTGCTTTCGCCATTGTGATTTCCCATCCCCTTTTTTCTATTTCATGATCTGCTTTACTTCATCCAAAGCTCTTTGCGCCATTCCGTTGACCACTGCGTCATCCATCGGAGGGTTGTGCAGACCTGCACGTACGTCGCGGTACATCCGCTCTAGCGGCAGGCTCCTCGACAAGCTCGCAGCACCGACGATGCGCATCGCCGTATCCACAATCGCAATTGCATGATTCGTCGCTACATGTTTAGCGAGTCCCAGCTCTGGCTTCAGCGCCGCGCGCCGCTCTGGCTCTCGATCCCACCTGTCAGCCACCGAGTAGAGCACCGTACGCGCCGTTGTAAGCGCGATGTCCATTTCCCCGATTTGCCGACGAATATTCGGCAGTTCAGCAATCGGTGTGGTCAAACTGTTCGGTCGATACTGCTGTGCGAAATGAATCGCAAAGCTCCTCGCCGCATACGCAATCCCGATATAACAAGCAGGAATATGCAGCAGCCAGCCCCCTTCGTCAGGTGTTCGTTCCTTGCGAGGCGCCCCTGAGAGATGAATCACCTGGTCTTCCGGAACGAACACATTCTCCAGCACTACGTCATGGCTCCCCGTCGCTCGCATGCCAAGGGTATTCCACGTTTCTTCCACGCGAACTCCGGGTCCGACACGAACGAAAAAATCTCCGGTCTCCTCTGTGCCTTCAATCGCCGCCGAAACGGTAAAGCAAGTGAGGATCGGACTCAGCGTGCTGTACGTTTTGCGTCCACTCAGCAGCCAGCCGCCCTCAGCAGCAACGGCCTTCGTTTCCGGTCTTCCTCCGCGACTTGGGCTGCCGGTTGCTCGCTCAGATGCCAAATGATTAACCAGCGCCCCCGTTTCCACCGCTTCCTGGCAGAATCGTTCGTACAACGATGCCGGCCAAGCATTCGTAAAGCGCAGCTGATGCAGCAGGCCAACATGCCAGCCCACAGCAAGCGCCGTTGAGCCATCGCCTCGCGCAAGCCGTTCTTGGGCAAGCACCAATTCGTACAGCGACGCTTCTTCTCCGCCGTAAGCGCGCGGCACCGTCAACTGCAAGTAACCGGCTTCACGAAGATCAGCGAAATTATCGAACGGAAAGCTTCCCTCTGTATCATGCTGTGCGGAACGCTCAACGAAGCGAGCAGCCAAGCGGTCCGAGCGTTCAGCAAGCTCAGCCTCTCGCTCGTTGCGAATAAACAAGTCAAACCTAACGTTCTTAGTCATCTCTTACTGCCCTCCACTTATAAACACATGTGAATACTAGGAATTAAATCGAGTATATACCGGATTCCTCCAAACCAACATAGAAAAAACCGATACGTTTTTTGTGAAAATCCGAGAGAGCCCCCTCAGCGCTGTTGTCCGGATAGGCTTTTCCTGTATTCGAGTGGCGAATAGCCAGTATACTTCTTGAACACATTGCCGAAATATTGCTGATCCCCGCCAAAACCGGAGCGTTCAGCGATCTCATACATTTTGCTTTCGGTCTCTATAGCAATTAATTCCTTCGCTCGTTCGATGCGCAAGCGCGTCAAATACAGAGAAAACTTTTCATTCGTCTCTTTGCGAAACAAGCGCCCTAAATATTCCGCGTTCATGTACAGATGGTGCTGGCCGAGCCATTGCAGCGATAGTTCTTCATGTGTCAAATAATAAGCGATCAACCGTTTCATGCGCAGGACCACCGCTGTACCTTTATGCATGGCGGATGCCTCGAATCGCTGTCCCGCGCTTTCCAACTCGGCAGCGATATACGACTCGATGTCACCGAGCGTCGGCAGACTAAGCAGCTGGGCTGTCTTGCGCAGCAGTTCCTCCGGAGGCGTTTCCTTGAGCATCGCCGTCATCAACTGCAAGATCAGGCTTAGCGAGGTGTGCCGATCGCAGCGCGCGGCGGCTAGCGCCCTGAAGAACGCGGCTAATTCGTACCGCGCTCCCTCGATGTCACCCGTGCGGATGGCCGCGGCAATCAACTCGCCGCGAGCCGCCTCGGGCGCAGCGGCAGCCGCGAGCGCAGGCTCCGCCAGCTCGCTTGTCGCGATGCGGCCCGCGCCTAGATAAAAGGCGCGCGCGGCATATGCGAGCGCGTCCTTGTATAAGCGCGCGAGCGCATCCGGGGGTCCTGCATCGCTGACCGCCAGCGTGAGCCGCAGGCCCGGGCAGCGGCTCAGCAGCTCATCGCGCAGCCGCTCTGCGGCGGCCACTGCCGGCGCAAGACCCGCGTCCGCGACGGAAGCAAGCAGCCGGTTCCCGGCTACGGCGCTTTGTCCGAGCGGTCGGCCCGCCCCACTCTGTGCGGCGGCGACCTCGCGGACGCGCAGTTCCTGGCAAGCCGTGGCGCTCTCCCACTGCACGAAGATAAGCCGCAGCTTCGACTCGAGCTGCTTCGCCGGCCGCAGAAGCTCTGCCTTATTCGGCGCCAAGGGCTCCTCCAGCAGCAGCGCAAGCAGCGGTTCGCGCTCCGTTAGCCAGGCGTCGCTGGCCTGACGAGCTGCTGCGAGCAAATCGTTGCGGCGGCGCAGCTCGTCGAGCTCGCGGATAATCTCGCGCAGCGCCCCTTCAATCTCCTGCTCATCGCAGGGTTTGAGCAAGTAATGCTTGACGCCGTGATTCATGGCCCCAACAGCGAGATCGAATTCGTCGTAACCGGACAACACCGCGAAACGCGTTTCAGGCCATTGTTCTTTCGTCCGGCGAATTAGTTCCAGACCGCTCATTCGCGGCATTTTGATATCGGTTAGAATAATGTCAGGGCGCAGCGCTTCGATTTGTTCCCATGCTTGAAGCCCATCTGCCGCTGTGCCAATCAGCGCTAGTCCAAGCCCCTCCCAATCAACTGTCCTGGCAATAGCCTCACGAATGATTCTCTCGTCGTCGACCAGTAAAATATTATAGATGTGCATGGCTGTTTCTCCTTCTTTCCTTAGCTTTCGTTCCCGGAGGATTCAGCAAGAGCGGCACCTCGATACGGATGATAGCTCCTTGCTGAGTTCCTTGCTCAATCCGGATTCCGTAAACATCACCAAACCACAATTGAATCCGATCATGGATATTGGATAAGCCTATTCCTGTGCTGCCCGATAGTGGATCAACTGACGATTCAACTTGCTCCAGAGTTGCAGGAATCCCTGGTCCTTTGTCCTGTACAAGGATTACCAAACGGTCAGCTATTGCCTCCGCTTTCAAGGATATCTCACATTGCCCCGTTTGCGCATCTACGCCATATTTCATACAATTCTCCACCACTGGCTGCAAAATCAACCATGGCAGATGAAGGTTAAGAAGCTCTTCCGGTATGTCCGCAGCATAAATCAGCCGTTCTTCGAAGCGAAACTGCTGAATCGTAATATAATTCTGGAGTTGTGCCAGTTCCTCGCGCAAGGTCACGAATTCCTTCTGCCTGATTGTACTGCGCAGCATATCGCCAAGCGCCTTGACCATACGAGCCAGATCACTGTGGCCGTAGCCCTTCGCCATCCAGTGGATCGAATCGAGTGTATTGTATAGAAAATGTGGATTCACCTTAGCCTTCAGTGCTTCATACTCCGCTTCCTTGAGTTGAATTTGTTTCACATAGTTCTCTTTAATGAGTGCGTCAAGCCTTGCCGTCATTTTATCAAAGTTACGATTCAATATATTAAATTCATCCCTGTATACTGGGTATAGAGGTTCACCGATTTCAAAATTTCCTTTCTCTACCAAAGAAATGCGCTGCGTTAGCGCCTCTAGCGGTCGCGTCATACTGAGCGAAAAGCGCATGCCAACCCAGAACAAGGCAACAGCCAGCAGCACATATAAGCCAAGCAGTACGTTTTTCATCGTGTTCACGTGACTGAAGACAGAATCATAGGAAATAAAATGAACAAATGTCCACCCGGTATACGCAAGTGTAAACTGCGCCGCCAGATAGCTTTTTCCATTTAGTGTAACGACATTGGAGTCACCTTTGTGTACAACTGGCAGAGGCAAGTCGCGATTACTCGTGAACAATAGACGATCTCCGGATGCAATCATCAACTCGGAATCGTAATCCCCATGTTTCTTGCTTGAGGCGTACACCACCTTGGGTGCTTCAACACCGATCATCAGTGTGCCGAGCCGCTCCAAACTCAACTCGGCAATTTCGCGAATGTCTCTCACGCTGTAAAACGTTTCCTCCCGCTCTTCCCCGCCGACCCAAACACTCGCCCCGCCCCGTTCATTGGCTATGCGGCGATAACGCTCCTTGTTGCCTTCGTTAATGCTGGCAGCGTTAACCCCAGCACTAAGAAGGTTGCCGCTTGAATCGAGAATTGTGATCGACGAGACGGAGAAATCCGATTGATGGTAAGTCAGCAGCTTTCGCTTCAGCTTGTTGGCGGCATCAAAGACCTCGTAAGACGACGGTGACGTCTTCATCGTCTTCAGATCTGCTTGAACTTCCGGATCGGAGAAAATGGTCAGCGACAGTTTGTCGATTTCCCTCAATTTCTCCTCCATCCGCTCGGAATACAAATAAAATTTGTCGGAAGCTTCCCGATAAATAATTTGCTCATACAGCTTATGCGACTGCTGCACAAACAGCCAGGCTAGCCCGCTTGAGGCAAGTACACCTGCCAGAATAAAGATAAAAAGTTTATGCTTAATTTTCAGATGCTTCATCATCATCATTCGTCCTTCACTTTTCTATGGGAGGATCGACATGAAGATCTTGGTCTGGTTCTGTGAAGCTCCAGCGTGTGAAGGTAACCTCGAATCCAGCGCGGGTTGGCGAACAAGTATAAGGACCTGCCTGATTCCCGCTGTCATAAGGGAAACGTGCTACCCGAACCGTGCGCCATCCGTGGTGTTCTGTCCGTGCCCTAATAATCACAGCATCCTTCATAACGGAAGCGCGTAGTGTGACCTCTTCGCCTACCCAATCCGGTACAGGCGCAAGTGACCAGTCGGAATAGCCATCAGTTACGACTACGGAAAGTTGTGGAATGCCGTCATTGATTTCAATCCCTGTTTTAATCCATTGCCCGGGACCATGGTACAGCAGAATGCCTGCCTGATCATAGAGCTCCTTAAAGGATCCGAGTTGAAACGATACCTCTACCGCTGTGTTGGTATTCCACTCTGTTAGTAAAGCGGGCCCGTCCTCGTGCTCAAAACCATATAATGTCTTTTTCCAGAAGTCTTTTCCTATTTCAGGCGAAACCTTAAGGAAATTCCCTTCGATCCTAGCAGAAAGAGGTGAGTTCATCCATGTTCCTGTCTCCCAGTTCATTCTCGTTATTGTCATTACTATGACCTCCTTATGTCCCATTATGGAACCAATTGTTCTTATGATTCTTCTGCATCAATCATGACATTATTATCTGATTTCGTCCAGATCCGTGTATTTCTGTCTCCTAATCTACAAAACAAAAACCCATTTGCACGATGACAAACGGGTCCCTGTTGCTTCAAATTGAGCTATGTAAAATAGACTGATTGTAACAAGGCTTTCGTATAATCCGATTTCGGGTCAGAAAGAATTGTTTTCGTGTCGCCCGTCTCTTGGATCACTCCATTTTTCATCACGGCAACATGATCAGCAAATCCTGAAATCGTATCCAGTCGATGTGTGATATACAGAATGGACATTCCCTCAGAGCGTTTTAAAGATAATAGGAGCTGGAGCATCTCATTCTCTATGGTCGGATCGAGGGCCGAAGTAATTTCATCGGCAACCAGCAACAACGGCGACATGGATAACGCTCTCGCTACCGCAATCCTCTGCTTTTGTCCACCGGAGCATTCCGCAGGATAACGATCCATGAAATCGGCGGAAAGCATCACTTTTTCAAGCAGCTCTTTCGCTTTAGCATACGCTTTTTTCTTAGGATATTTACTTAAGCGAAGCGGCTCTGAAATAATGTCTTTCACTCGCCAATAGGGATTCATTGAACGGTCAGGATTCTGGAAAACAAGCTGAATGAATGAAGCTGGCCTATCCGTTTTTGGTGCTTGAATGTGTTCTGCCCACGTAATTGAGCCGCTTGTTGGCTGCTGCAAGCCTGCAATCAACTCGGCTAATGTTGATTTGCCTGAACCGCTCTCACCGATTAGCGCAAATATTTCATTTGGCCGCAACGTTAGAGATACGTCGTCTACAGCTTTAGTTATTTGCCCTTTTTCGCTATTTGCATAATGCTTGGACACTTTTTCTACACGTAACAACGCGTTCACTCCCAGCTTAGCTTCTCACTGTACAAAATGATGGTAAAGCTGCTTGCCTTTTCTTAAATAAAGCTGCTTCGATTCACCCTCCACTTGCGTGCCATCCTGAAGTACGATAATGCTATCAGAAATATGCAGCGCTGCAGGAATATCGTGGGTGATTAAGAGAAGCGTCATACGATGCTCTTTCACTTTTCTGACTAACAGATCGAATACTTCTCTTTTCACAATTGGATCTAATGCCCCAGTAGGTTCATCTGCAATCAGCACCTTTGGTTTATTCACAAGTGCGAGTGCTATTAACGCTCTGCTTAGCATTCCACCGCTTAGTTGATGAGGATATAAAGACATGACTTCGGCTTTAAGCTGTACCTCTGCCAGTGCGGCAATTGCAGCCGCATGTTTCGCTTCCTTGATTGTTTGCAGCTTCATCGTTTCATAAAATTGCTTGCCGATCGTCATAATGGGATTAAAGCTGTTCCTTGGATCCTGAAAAATATAGGCGGCATCAATCCATCGCTGCATCGTATACCGCTCTCCATTCCTATAAATAGGTTGACCGCCAATCATCACGGTGCCTTCCACCGATTCATGCGGAACAAGACCATAGATGGTGCGTGCCATTGTCGTTTTGCCTGATCCTGATTCACCAACTAGGGATGTTATGCTTCCCTGCTTCACCTCAAATGAAATGGGATAAACAATATTTTTATCACCATACATGACCTTTAAATCTCGTACGACAATAGCAGGTGTTTGTTCATCGGCAGTGTCAACTAGCTGCTCCTTGTCTTTCAACTGTACAGCACGGCTCTCTCTGCGATTCAGCTTAGCTGCATAAAGATTTCCTGTGATCTTGCTCTCTCCAATCAGCGCCAGTGCAATGGTGACAAAGAGTATCGCAACGGCAGGAGGAACGATCATCCACTGCCAAGCATCAGACATAAATGTTTGTGTTCGCGAGAACGCATCCTGAAGCATTTTCCCCCATGAGACGGTACTTGGATTACCAACGCCAAGGAATGACAAGCTTGCTTCCATGGCAACTGCCGTACGAAAAGAAAGAATAAACTTGGTCCGCACAAGCGGCCAATTAAAGGGCAACAGATGGCGAAACAAGATATACCCTGTTTTCCCATTATACAGTTGGGCTGCTCTGACAAACTCTCTTTCCTTCAGCGAAAGCACTGATGCTCGAATCAGCTTCATATAACCAGGCCAGGTTAGCAAGCCCAGCGTTAAAATCAGCTGCCACGTGCTGCCTCCTGTAAATGAAGCAACAATTAATATGAGCAGCAAGGAAGGAAGAACTAACAGCATATTGGCGAACCCATTTAACAGCGGATCCAATCTTTTGGAGTAACCCGCTAGCAAACCCAAGCTCGCACTTAAAATCGTGCTGATGAAAGCTACCATAATCCCTATATAAAGATTCGTTCTGGCGCCATATACAAGCTGACTGTAAATGTCCTGTCCAATGGCGTTCGTACCTAGCCAATATAGTTTGGAAGGGGGCATTAAGCGCTCTCCATCTATCGTATATGGTGATGTCACGCTGACCATAGGCCCAAATATGGCAACCAAAATATACATCCCGAATAACAAAATACCAACACGCTGAGACCAAGTTAGCTTCATCCCAGCTCACCTCTTTTCACTGCGGTCCGAATCCGTGGATCTAGATAAGGGTAAATGATATCGGCAATCCAATTAAGAAGAAGCACAAACAAGGTCATCATAAGAAATAGACCGTGCAATAACGGATAATCCCGAGCAAGAATCGCCTCTTGCAGCAGCTTGCCAACACCTGGATAAGCAAACACCGTTTCTACAAGAATGGAACCGGCCATCAGCGCGCCCATGCGAATAATAATCATCGTGACAAGCGGCAAAGCAGCGTTGCGGGCAATATGCTGGAAGACGATTCCTCGTGAACCCATTCCTTTTGCCGAGGCAAATTCAATATACGGTTCGTTGCGTACACGGATTGCTTCATTACGCATAAGCAAATAGATCCCTGCAAGACTTCCTATTGTAAGCGTTAGAGCAGGAAGTACGGCATGGCGAGCGATGTCCATCGCATGATCGATCCATAAATCAGAGCGTAAAAACGCGGTTTGAGCACCGCTCAGCGGAAGCCATTTCAGCTTTACTGACATGGAAATTAAAAGGATCATCCCGATTAGAAACTCAGGAATCGTACTCAAGCTAAGCATGGACAGAAACAAGCTTCGATCTGTTTTACCCGGATATCTCCACGCCGAGTATAGCCCTGCAAGCAAACCTATGATAATGGATAAAATGCTTGAAATTCCTACAATACATATCGTCCACGGCAAACGTTCAATAATTATCGTGTAGACAGGTGCTTTATAATTGATCGACAACCCGAAATCAAAGGTGAAAATTCCTTTTAAATATTCTATAAATTGTACGCCCACAGTTTGATCCAAGTGATAGTATTCCAGCATTGCCGCCTTTTGTGCTTCGGTCAAAAATACAACGCCCTCTTCGCCGCCGCCCGTTATATATTCAACGGGCCCCCCCGGCAAAAGCCGAGGAAGCCAGAAGTTGAGCAGCAATACGAATACCAAAACGAGCAGGTAAGATACGTATTTATTATTTTTTAACATTGACAAGGAACACCTTGTTTTCCCATAGCGGCATGCCATCCGCTATCCCACCGTAAGTGTTCTTCCAGCGATCAAACGTTGCTGCTTTATGAATTTCATAAAATGGGCGGTGATACAGCACAAGAGTAGGCAGCTCTTCAGCAAGAATATCTTGCATCTGGTTTACGATTTCATGACGTTTCACATCATTAACTTCTTGCATTTGTTTGTCAGCAAGCTTATGGAACTCGTCCAACTTCAAGCTTTTGCCTCGTGAGGAAAACGTATTTGCCGCTTTCCCGGAGAACCACAATCGCAAATAATCGGGATCGCCGCTTGCTCCAATGTGACCGGTCAAGGCAATATCATATTTATTCTCACCTAAAGCAACCGTGAAAGCAGCGGAATCGAGCTGGACCAGATTTAATTCGATGCCCACCTTTTTGAGCATTTCCTTCATCATGGTTGCATCCGGCATGGCTGAGGATGTCATCAAGTTTAATTTTAAATCTTCGCGAACGCCATTTGCATTTTTCTTATATCCAAGCTCATCCAATATTTTTTCAGCTTGAGCAGGATCATAAGCGTATTGCTTCACGTTTTTGTTGTACCAAGGCGAATCCGTAGGTACCACTCCGGCATTGCCGACCATCGGTGTGCCACCTGTTACTTTAGCTGAAATTTCTTCACGATTCAAAGCGTACGCAATGGCTTGACGCAACCGTTTATCCCCTAGTTTCGGGTGATCCATATTGAAGGAAATACGTACAACGCTACCTGTTGGATCGCTTTTAATCGTTTTAAGGCCTGCTTTTTCAGCCGATTGTACGTCCGCATAACTTGTCGTATACGCTTGATCGATTTCGCCGTTTTGCAAAGCAAGCAGTTTATTCGCCGCCGATACAAAGGCAATTTCTTTGACCAGCACTTGGCCTTTAAAGAAGTTGTCGTTAGCTTCATATAAATATTGTCCAGACGCCGAGTCATACTTCTTCAGCTTATAAGGACCTGTTCCGATTAAAGCAGCAGCATCACGGAATTCCACAGGTTTGGTGACTTTTTCCCATATATGCTTAGGAATGATCGGTACAATCCCCACCAAATCACTAAGGAATGGCGCATAGGTATTATTCAGATGAAAAGCTACGGTCAAATCGTTCACTTTTTCAACGCTTTTAATTTGACTGATGTCCCCATTCCAATTATATGGATACGTTTTGTAATAATTGTAGCTGAATACAACATCGTCTGCCGTAAAGGCCTGACCGTCATGCCACTTTACATTCTCTTCGAGCTTAAACGTATACGTCAGTCCGTCTTTGCTTGTTTCCCAGGATTTTGCAAGCCACGGAATGACACCTTTATCGTCTTTCCAAGTCAACGTGTCAAAAATAAACGAATTTCTCAAGTACCCAAAAGGACCCGACGAGCTAAAAGCAAATGGAGATGGATAACCGTTATTGCTGCCAGCAATTTTCAACATATCTACGGTTGGCACCGTTGTTGCCAAAGGAGCCGCAGTTTGTGTGCTTTTAGGCTGGGACTCATTCGTGCTGTTTGCGTTATTTCCCCCACTACATCCTGCAAGCAGTAAAGTAAAACTTAACGTTAATAAAGCAAATGGCTTATACGTCTTTTTAAACATTTCTTCTTGTCTCCCCCTTATGATAATCATTCTCAATATTAGATGAATTTGTACGCTATATCCGCCCATTTGCCAGCCATGGCAGAAACCCGTCCAAGAATCGTTCAGTTGCCGGCATAAAATAAGAACCATAATGATATTCAGGATCAAGCGTCGTTAAAATCAGTGTACCCTGCGTGCTTTTCTTGTCTACATACAGAATCGAACCGTCGTTCTCAATTTCAATGAGCGATTCAACTTCTTGCTCAGGAAAAAATACGCCATGATAATGCCATGTTGCGTCTTCAAGCGTTATATACCGGAATAAATCATGTTCGGGCATTGTCAGTACTAACCCGCTTTGGGCGCCAGGTTCAAGCCACCACCAAAAATTAGTGGGACGAGACTCCCAGCGATGATTCGGAAACCAACTGTGATGCTGAGCGCCTAAAGCTACGACCGTTTTCCCACTGTTCAGAAAAGCATGAATTTGCTCCAGATGACGTGTAACCTGCTCTTGGTGTATTTGCGAAGGGACGATTAGCACATCAAACTGATTCAAATCCGTTTGTGCAAGCTTTGGCAAATAAAGCAATTCAGCAATATACGGTTTGTATTTTGGTTCAGTAAAGGAACGGTGCTGATGGGAGCTACCTGAATAAAGAACCGCTATCTTTCTCATGCTTGTGCCCTCCTACGCTGCAGCGATTGATATTCTTCATAAAGAAATCTATGAAACTGCGCTCCGATCCGTCCTGCACTATTTGATGAATGTCGATAATTCAGTAGATTGCGCCCAGCATGCACAACAATCGTACCTTGACTGCTTTGTCGGTCGATATAGGTAATTGGCTCTTCTCCTGCCAATCTCAGCAGCACTTCGGCACCTTCGGGAAGCGGGTGATGTCCACGACTGAAGAAACCGGCTACCCCTTTGTTGTATGTAATATCATCGGACAGCACGCCATCAAAAATCGGATGATCAAGCACGGTAACTTGATAATCGAGATAACTATGAATCATTTTTGGCACAAATAGTGATGCACCCGGAATCCAATGACGAAACAATTGTCCGCCAAAAAATAAGAGATTGCCTTGATCCAAAAATGCCTTAATGCGATCTTTCTGATCGAGCATTAACTCCTGGTCGATAAACTCATCCAAAAATAGAAACTTATGCCCTGCTTCAAGCAAATCATACGAAGCCAAGTCATATTGATCAAGCACCTTTATATTCGGATCACTTTGGCCATCACGAACGGTTTGCTCACTGAAGATAGCGCCTGAATCCAACAATAGGAAGTCAGCTGCGGCAATCCTGCTCATGAAAGTCTTTTAACCTCCAAGAGCTCAGATTGCGGAAGCAACAATGCCTTCTCGCACAAAGACGCTTTGAGTTGTTCATTTGCCGCTGTATCTTCTTCCGTCATCGTTCCTTCTCGGCCTTTTTTCAAATAATCATAAAATACAGCAGGCAAGAAATCTGCTTTCAAAGCAACCTCCACCGACGCCCCTTGTGAATCCGAAATAACATAGGCATAAGATTGAGGACGGTGCGGATCATATTGGGCTACAGGATAATGAACATCCACCGTGTAAGCTCCTCGTGACACTGCCCGCGTTGTATATTCGAATGCATCACGAAAACCAGGGCCTGCATGACCGGAAATGACAGATAACGTGCTTCGTTCTGGAGCTTCTTCTCCATATAATTCGGCTAATGCCGCCTGAACCGCACGAAACCCTACGCCGATCGCCATCAAAGCTAATTTTCCATGATAATTACGAAGTTCGGAGAACTGTAAAGTTAAAACCTCTCCACGATCTTTTACTTTTACGAATGACATGTGAACACCTCTTTGCAATTGATAATCATTATCATACACTTGGTGATAATGATTATCAATGATAATATCATTAAATCTTAAGCCTCTGTGTCTGTTCTGTGAAGGGTATAATTGGATAATTGTCAATATAGCGAGAGACTGTAATTGTATTTTCCATAATTAAAAGAGTCTGTCTCGAAGTGCTGCTGGACACGGGAAATCCTCCTTCCTCTGGGCTTATTTGGGGTAAGCTGTGAATTTTGAAAACCACGGCTCGATTGCCTTTGTTAGTTGATAGCTGTCTCGACCGCCAGCGTAAACGGAGCCAATGATAGCATCATCATGGCGATTCACTGCTGTATTTACGATGCGAGCGAGGTGATTTTGAAGAGGTTTTTTCTTTTAATCCATTCTCGTCAAAAATTGATCCATGGAAATTTATAAAACAAAACAAGGCTATCTCTTAGGTCTTTTCAGACTTTAGAGATAGCCTCTCTTTCTTCTAACACCTTCATGGTAGGATGGCTTTTGTTGCTTGAGTGATGCCCAAGCTGACAGTTTTGCCTTTGGTCCGTATATCTCGCATAATTCCTGCGATTATGCATCCTTTTGGTCTTGGGAACTGGCAAAATGGTAAAAAACATGCAATTATGCATCCTTTAGAGGCCTTTTTGCGATTCCAGGATGGAAAATTCTAAAAAGCCTGCATAATCGCAGGCTTTCTCTGTTTTCAGACGATTTGATCGAAAATGCCTGCATTTTCGCAGGTTTTTCTGAGTAGGTGAGCCATTACCTTGCCAATATGGTCGCTGGCATTCGCTTTCCCAACGCGTGCGAGCCTTGGCGCGCATTTTAGCGCCTGCTTATGGCGTCGCTCAAAGCTACAGATCGCTTTGGGACTACCCCTTTTACAGTTTGTTCGATAACATTCGTAGAAAGTAGCAACTCTGTTAAGCATCACTTATTGCTTTGGGGTTTATGCTTTCTAATATACTCGTCAACCTCAGCCCAAATTATATAACCTATTCCTACAAAAAGGGAAAATTTGCTCAGTGTTAATGGATAGTCACCAACAGAATAAAGCATATTTTGAAATAATTCTGGGCTCCAAGAGCTAACATTTGAGCCAAATATCGCTGCACAATTTCACTAACTACATAAGCATAAAGTTCAACATTACTCGACTCCGTCCGGGAAGTGTTTCTCATGATGTTTGTCGCCCTTGTGCCTCAGATCATCGATCGTTTGCACGAGTGTTGAGACAATTTGTTCTTTCATCTGTCTTACTGTTTCGTAGAACGCAACTTCTTGCTCTCCGATAGGTCTAATACCAGCTATAGCTTGTGCGGCGACCAGTTTGCGGTGATTATCTTCGAAATCTTCTAATGACTTAATCACGTGTTTCGCATAAAGGGTAATATCCTTGTTCTTAGCGGGAATATCAAGCTCCAATTTTTCGATTCGATTGATCATGGCGGTCATCCTCTCTCATTCTACGCTTACGAGGTTAGCTGTCGGATTCGGGCAGCGAGATTGCCCTACCCCCATTGCAAACAATTGCAAGTGGGATTCACCCCTTACGATCACCATATTGTGTAATGGCTGCGTCTTTGGTTCCCCCGTTCCTTATCAGAATTCAGCGATTATGGAACAATATTTAGTTGATGAATTGAATACTACGCTCTCTTGCAGATAATGTAAAATGAGATATGAAATGAAAATGACGACAATACGTTGAGAAAATCAAATCGGAAACGTATTCATACCCGTATTCCTTTCACTACCTTGAATTTCATCTGGAATTCTCTGCCTTTCTTAACTGCTGAGATAACACAGTAAATAAATTTAAATTTAACCTGGTAAAGAAAGCGCTACTAGTTGCGGATATAATTAATACGTACGCATGAGAGCGACCTGTCTGCCTAACTATCTACCGATACTTGGATAAAAAGAAGATCATAGCTGGCAGCAACGCCTCCCGGCACGCTGAACTTAGCCTCGTATTCTTTATACATGCTGGCGAACAGGCGTCGAGAGCTGAGACCCTCTCTAGCAACAGCTTCGGAAGTGCTTGCTCCCATCCCTTTTACGGAAAGAAGAAAGTCTCTTGCTGAAGCGTACTTTTCTATTCGAATCGCCCGTTCATTTTGGATACTTGAAAATCCTGATTCAGCGAGCAAGCTATTCCACTCGGCTGGCGTACGAAACGTTAGTCCATGCCGCTGAGGCTCCATTCCTTCAGCTCGATAAACTTCATCAAATGCCTTATGCAGCTCGCAAAATGTGTCAGGCCCAAATGTCGTGAATATTAGGAGGCCTCCAGCACGAAGCAATCGCCGAAGTTGACCTAGTGTTTGCCTAGGATTGCTCAGCCATTGAAAGCAGGCGTTGGAAACGATGAGATCAAACGAGGCCTTCGGAGCATTAGGCGCCCACACCTCAACATCAGCATTAAGAAAGCGTAAACGATCCATTGTGTTGGTGCCTGTAATTTTTGCTGCAGATGATTGAACACGTTGCTGAGCCAATGTAATCATTGCGGGTGCGATATCAAGTGCAGTAATACTCGCACTAGGCCATTCTTTTAGTAGAATTTCAGTCAAAGTTCCCGTACCACAGCCAATTTCAAGGATGCTCTGTCTGTCCCTGATATCTTTCTTCTTCATCCCAATGAATGAGCTTGCAAGCTGGTCTGACATTATACGCTGAACATGAGCGTGAGCGTCATATGAATTGGCACTTCGGTTAAATTGACGTTGAATCTCACTTATCCTACTGTTCATGCCACCATCTCCTCAGTTCATCAGCTATATACTCTTCTCTTCCCAAGAACGGAACATGCCCACAGGCATGTATGGGAAATAACTTTGCTTTAGGTAATTGGGCCATAAGCTCCAATCCAGCCCCGTAAGGACAAATCTGATCCTCCGTTCCGTGGACAAGAAGAACCGGATAATTGATGTTCTGCAGTTGAGACAAGATTTCCTCACTTCGCAAAATCTGAAGACCCGCGATTAGCGCTGGGGTTGTCCAGCTGCCGATTAGGGGAAGGCTTTCTCCCCGTTTGGCCGCCCATTCAGCCTTCGTAAACATAAGTTGTCGGAACTTTGATTCAACGGCCAGTCGATCCTGTACGACCCCTGCCATCATTTTCCTGACGTAGGCATCTCCCCAACCACGGTCAATCTCTTCTTTGGAGCGAGTAAAACGAGCCGTTGCTGCGAACAATACAAGACCATCAGCAAACCCTTTGGCCGCTAGTCTCAGCGCCAGCAAGGCGCCAAGCGACCAACCTGCGATTAACAGCGGACCGTGTAAAGCCCTAGCCCTAAGATAATTCACAGCTGTTTCCGTCTGGAGCAGCATTTTCTCTGGCGTTTCGGCCTCCCTGTAATCTACGGAAAGATGTTGATATTCCGGCAGTAACAACCGAAGCCGATCGAAAACCGCATCTGGCATGCTCCATCCGCTCAGCCACAAGATCGTGCTGCTTGACTCTCGATGAATCATCGAATTCATGGACGAAGCACCCCTAATTGAAGCCCCACATTGCGAATCAGCAGGGCAGCATCGGTCAGTTCCTTATCGGTATGTGCAGTTGACAAGGAGAAGCGAATTCGCGCTGTAGAATCAGGCACAGTAGGTGGACGGATGGCAACCGCTGCAATCCCTTCCACTTCAAGTGCTTTACTGAACCTAAGGGCTCTATCGTTATCTCCTACGATCAGTGGCACTATAGGAGAGCTGCCGGTACCGATATGAAACCCGGCGTCGCGAAGCGAGGACCGAAATAATCGGCTTGCTGCCTGAAGCCTTTCTCGGCGCCAATGCTCCTCTTGTACCAAACTTAACGCCTTGCTTATACCAGTTATGAGCGATGGAGGCAGCGCAGTTGAATAGATGAGCGGTCTAGCCTTGTTCACCAACCATCGAATGAGCGTGCGGCTTCCACAAATATAAGCGCCGTAGAGACCAAACGATTTGCTGAATGTTCCCATATGAATATCGACATCATTTTTCAGCTCTAGTTCATGGCACAGTCCCTCGCCTCGCCTCCCGTAAATCCCCCCGCTATGTGCCTCATCCACCATCAGCATCGCTCCGTACTCGCGCTTGAGCGCAACAAGTTCTCGCAATGGCGCCTGAACGCCATCCATGGAGAAAACAGCATCTGTAACGATCAGCTTACGGCGTTTATCACGGTATTTATGTAATAATGAACGCAAATGTTCCATATCATTATGACGGTAGCGGGCATGCTCCGCACGGCTTAATACGATGCCGTCTACAATGCTCGCATGGTTCAACTGATCGCTGAAAACAACATCGCCTCGGCTTACTAGAGCACTAATTACACCAGAATTAGCCATATATCCATTGGCAAAAACTAGGGCAGATTCGCAGTTTTGCCAATCGGCCAGCGCTTCTTCAAGACGACCATAAGGCAGCAGGTTGCCTGTCACATGGCGCGAAGCGCCTGAGCCAGCACCTTCCGTGAGCAGCGCTTCGCGCATCACTTCAAATATGGCAGGATGTTGGGAAAGTCCAAGGTAGTCATTGGAGGACATGTTGAGTAATCTTCGTTCTCCGCGCCCCGTATAGCCAGGAAATCCGGAGACCCGGCTGTCTGCACGCAAGGTACGCTCCAACGAGGCATCAGCCAATCGTTCAAGTTCTTTTTCCATCCAATTCATGGTGTGCACCGCCTTAAAGGGCATTTATTTCAATCTCAAAGCCCAAATCTTCAATCATTTGATAATCAGCAGATATCTCTTGGCCTGCTGTCGTTAAATAATCACCAACAAAAAGTGAATTTGCGGCGAACAGTGACAAAGGCTGCAGTGTCCGGAGGTTGACTTCACGACCACCTGCGACGCGAATTTCTTTTGACGGGCAAATGAAACGAAACAGAGCTAGCACTTTCAAAGCTTTCATGGACGGCGTGCGGCCGGCATGTTCTAGAGGTGTTCCCGGTATCGCATTCAGGAAATTAATCGGGATCGAATCGCTATCCAGTTCACGGAGTGCATAGGCCATTTCAATAATTTCTTGATTGGTCTCGCCCATGCCAATAATGACACCAGAGCACGGGGACATGCCATGTGTCTTTACTTTCTCGACGGTTTCCACACGTTGATCATAGGTATGGGTCGTCGTGATAGCTGGGTAGTTGGCTTTACTGGTGTTCAAATTGTGGTTGTATCGATGTACGCCAGCTTCAGCAAGACGTTTGGCTTGATCGTCATTGAGAATGCCCAGACATGCGCAAATTTTCAGCGGCATAGTTTGACGAATCTCTCTAACCGCATCCACCACTTGATTAAGTTCCTTGTCTGTCGGTCCTTTCCCGGCCGCTACAATGCAATAGGTTCCGGCTTTGCGTGCCAAAGCTTCACGTGCACCTGCAAGCAATGTGTCTTTATCAAGCAGGGTGTATTTTGGAACCGGAGCCGTCGAAACGATCGATTGCGAGCAGTAGCCGCAGTCCTCGGGGCATAGGCCGCTTTTGGCGTTGATGATCATATTCAGCTTCACTTTTTTACCGTAAAAATGTTTTCTCACCTTAAACGCAGCCTGCATGAGCAGCAGTACCTCATCATTATCGGCTTCCAGCACGGCGAGCCCTTCCTCTAAGGATAAGCATTCCCCTTGCAATGCTTTCTCGGCAAGCGATTGCCATTCCAATTTCACTGCATTTGTTTTCATCTCCATCATCCTCCCATTGCTTGAACTGCTAATGCCTCTCTGATAGGCGCGAATTGTATTGTTTTTCGTACGGTATGTATCAACGTCTCGGAAGTCGCTTCGGTGTGCAACCGAGGAAACCGACCAAGAACCTTAAGACCGCTGTATTGTTCAATTAGTTGGGCATTCGTGGCAACACTTGGATCTTTATGCAGCTCCGTTAATTCACCATCATTCAGTATGACGCCAATTATGGGGATACCGCGATGCCGAAGGAATGAAGCAGTCAGAAGTGTGTGGTTAATTGTCCCGAGACTAGATCGGGCTACAAGTAGTGCAGGTATTCGAAGCTCCGAAATGAAGTCCGCCATGAGCGTGTCATCAGTCAGTGGTACAGCAACGCCGCCCGCTCCTTCAATGAGCAGTGCCTCATAACGTGTAGTGAGCAGTTCACCAGAGGCGATTAGCTCCTCCAGCGTAAGAGTCACTCCAGCTTGCTTGGCGGCAAGCAACGGCGTAAGTGGAGCTTCAAATGTAAACGGCGCGATGGCCTCGGGCCGTTCATTGATTCCTGTGCTTTTCAGCAGTCGCTCTGCATCGGTGAGCCCGCTTCCAAGAGGTGCACCGGTCTGAATCGGCTTCCAGACGCCTGCATTCAGCCCTTCAGCGCGAAGCATAGCGGTAATGGCTGCCGTGACAACCGTCTTCCCAACACCAGTGTCCGTACCTGTCACAAATAATCCTCGGATTGGTTCAGCTTTCACTTTGTTCATGCAACTGAGCCACCTTCGGTGACGCTAATTATCGATTCTGCCAAAATATTTATCATGGCTTCCAGCTCAGCTTCACTGCTGGCAAGCGGAGGGATGAAGACAATCACATTGCCGAGCGGTCTCGTCAGCATACCAAGTTCTCTGGCTCGCAGACTCGTACGAACGCCGATTTGTTCTGCCCAATCGTATGGCTCACGGGAAACCTTATCTCGTACGAGCTCGATTCCGATCATCAGTCCCTTTTGCCGGATTTCACCGACATGTGGACGGTGTCTAAGCGCTGCAAGCTTTTGCTCGACGAATGCTGCTTTTACTCGTACTCCTTCTAGCATGTTGCGCTCTTCAAACAGTTTCAAGCTGGCCAAAGCAACGGCACAGCCAAGCGGGTTCCCTGTGTAGGAATGACCATGGAAAAAAGTTTTCTGCTCGTCGTAATCGGCATAAAACGCTTCATACACCACATCAGACGCAAGCGTAGCTGCCACAGGCAAATAGCCGCCGGTCAGCCCTTTCCCTACCACCATCAAATCTGGTGAAACCTCTTCTAAATCACAAGCGAACATAGCTCCCGTCCGGCCAAACCCAGTTGCCACTTCGTCAGCAATGAGCAGCACGCCATACTTGCGGCACATGGCTGCCATCTGGCGCAAACACCCAGGCGGCATGACAATAATGCCACTTGCCCCTTGGACAATCGGCTCCACAATGAGCGCCGCAATCTCATCCGCCCGCGTTTCGAGCAAATTATGCAGTGCAGCAAGCGTGGCTTCCAGTGCTTTCGTCTCACCGCCTTCATGGCGATATGCGTAGGGATATGGAATGACGTGCGAAGGAAACAACATCGGACGGAAAACGTCATGATACAAAGGAATTGCACCGACACTGACCGCGCCAATTGTATCTCCGTGGTACGCTTGATTCATCGTGATAAAACTCGTTTTACCTGCTACCCCCTTGTTTTTCCAGTATTGAAACGCCATTTTGATCGCGATCTCGACACCGGTTGCCCCTGAATCAGAGTAAAACACTTTGTTTAATCCGACCGGAGTGATTGCCACCAGCTTCTCTGCAAGCTCAATTGCAGGTATATTGGCCATTCCAAGAAGAGTCGAATGAGCTACAAGACCTAACTGTTCCGTAATCGCCTGATTCAGCTCCGGCACGTTGTGTCCATGTACGTTGAGCCAGACTGATGAGAAACCATCGTAATAAGCGCGTCCTTGCACGTCATACAGTTTAATGCCTTCACCGCGTTCAATAATAAGCGGATCAGAGTTATTGTAGTCTTTCATTTGAGTAAAAGGATGCCATAAGTGATTCTTATTCATGACAGCAAGCCTTTGGTAATCCGTAATCACAAAATATCACCATCCTTTATTTGTTTAATTGTTAACCAAATTAATTTATTTAAGTTGACAATTGGATGTGGTCATTTTAGCAGACTGGGAGCCACTCTGTAAAGCGAATTCAAATGAAAAATTGGATTTTAGCACCATCATAATCTAAATTTCAAGTCATTTAATCGGATGTGTGCGCTTGCAGGAAATAGAAAAAAGGCTGCACTCAGCAGCCTCTAAGTAAGCTATTTTCGCTGTAGCGGCATCCTTTTGCACTCCTAATTAGGCAATTGGTGTGCCATTTGCAACCCTTACGTCTGGTTGCAAGAGAACAACGTCGCCTTCGCCAGGAACCCCACCCAGCACTAATACTTCAGATTTAAATCCAGCAATGCGTTTAGGTGGAAAGTTTACAATGGCTACAACCTGTCTGCCCAGTAATTGTTCTGGATTGTATCTTTCAGTTATTTGTGCTGAAGAAGATTTAATTCCCAAACTACCAAAATCAATCGCTAACTTCATAGCGGGCTGCCTCGCTTCTAGAAACGGATCAGCTTTAACAATGGTGCCAATTCGAATATCTAACGCAGTAAAATCTTCATAGTTTGCCATATTTCCTCCAAAATCTACCCATATTTATAGTTTAACTGTTCCCATCAATCATTAGATCTATCTGATGTATAAAATCCCCAGCAAGTTCTAGTTGTCTAGATGCAAATTTCAAGTCCCCGTGACCTGCAAGGGCAAAATCCAAATTACCTAATGTAGACATTACGATTCGTGCGATAATAGCAAAACCAAAAGCTTGCAGATCGGCACTATTGTCAATATGTTCCACTATGTATCTAAAAGTTGGCTCCTGAATTCCACCGAATAAGGCAAGATTGCCAACGAATGAAGCTAGGTCCCAGTAGGCGGGCATCCATGACACATCTTCAAAGTCCGTCCAGAGCCAGCCTTCCGTGCTTGGTATTAAGTTTCTTGCATGAGCATCTCCATGACATGGCATCAGCCTGCTTGGTTCTAACCCCATCTGTTCATCTACCCTTAGAAATACATCTAAAAGTGTTTGTACACGCTGATCGGTGTGACTCTTCAATTTAACAGCCGATTGACATGTCCGCTCCCAAACACCAAGCATAGGAAGTTCCTCCGAGTAGGCATTCATTGCAATCGATAGTCTGTTTACCATTTCTACGGCTTCGCTGGGTGAAGGAGGCTGTAATGGTGTGGGGCGAACATATTTCCAAAATGTCATCCATGTGCCACCAACATCTCTCGGACCCGCATCAATAAGCTCAGTAGGCAATAACACAGGGATGCCTTTGTCTTGGAGGTGACGTGCTACATGTAACTCTCGATCAAGTAAATTGTAAACGTACTCTGTATCTTTTTCATTTGAAATGGCAATGGCTGCTCGGGCCACAATCGGATAGGGAGCCAGATGAATGATTAGGTTCCCGCCACTACTAAGCACGTTAGGTGTAATGTCAGCTAAACCAGTTTTTTCTGCCATTAATACCACTTGTGAAATAAGGTTGTGTTTCTCAGTCACTGCAACAGCTCCTTAACTAAGATATAAAAATATCTTAGCACCCTGGCTGTATGACTCATAGGTAAAAAACCTTTAATAATCAACTATTCCCCCTTGAATTCACCATACTTGGGGAATGCCATACAATAACGAAGTATCCAAATCCTGAGGAGTGAATAAGATGTTCAAACTAACCTTAGAAACTGCAAAACAATTGCTGGCAGCAGCGGAACAGAAAGCCCGGCAAATGGGACTGTCCAGCGATATCGCGATCGTTGATGAAGGGGCGAACCTAATCGCTTTCCATCGTATGGACAATGCCCGAATTGGGGGTATCGACATTTCCCAGAACAAAGCTTGGACTAGCGTAGCCATGCAAATGCCAACAGCCAATCTTGCGCAATCGGCGCTTCCTGGTGCTCCCTCGTTCGGTATCAATACTACCAATCATGGGAGAGTTGTCATTTTAGGCGGAGGCATCCCATTGATCAGTAAAGACAGAGTCATCGGTGGCATCGGTGTAAGTGGAGGCACGAGCGCTCAAGATATCGAAGTGGCCAATGCCGCTGTTTATGCCTTCAATAGCCTACTAAGAGTTGGAGAGGGTTTTATTACTAGTGCTCGTATCGGTTCTATCCACTCGAACCAATAGGTTGGCGTTTGTACATGTGCAAATCGGCCCGTTACTTAAAACAGGCTGCCGATCTCTTATGTCGGCAGCCTGTTCAAGTTGTTGATTAGCTATTAATGTCCGTTTTCATTCATACGCTTTCGAACCCTCCACTTCCCCACTGTTTACCATATCGATCACAGCTCTAAACAGATTCGGGGGGTATTCGGCAATCCGATGACACAAGTACAAATACCATTGATGGCCATATGTAAGATAGATCCGCACCGGGTGTCCAGCTGATCTTAGCCTGCTGCTCAAGTCTGGACGAATACCATACAACATTTCAACTTCTACATCTGTGTTGGACAACCATCCACGATCCAACACTTCTTGGATAATAGGTTCGTCATGGGTAGCGATCGACACACGGTGTCCTTGGCGAGTCGCGCTTTCAACAAGTTCCAAATAACGATCGTTAAGTGCTGTTGATCGAGGGATCGAGCAATCAGCTGGTTCTTGGTACGCACCTTTGACGAAGCGCAGCCGACTAGGTGAGCTCGCAATAGCAGCCAAATCTTGCGGTGTTCTTGTCAAGTGTGCCTGTAAAGTAATGCCAATGTTCGGATAAAACGAAGCTGCCCGCCTGTAAACAGAGAGAATGTCCGCTGTCTTGCTGGATTCTTCCATGCTAATGAATAATTCGATACCAGCTCCCATGGCATGCTCAGCTAGATTCATCAAATGTGAACATGCAAGCTCCTTATCCAACGAAAGTCCGATATGTGATAGATCAAAGGATACACGAGCAGAAATCCCACTTTGGCTCAAGTCATGGATCAGAGCCGTCAACTCAATTGCCGCTGCTTCACATTCTGTGACATCCGTCGTATTTTCACCGATATACTCCAGGGACACCGCATAACCTTTATTGACCAGCTCCTGTCCTACTGCCAGCCCGTCTTTGCGATCTTCACCTGTTACATATCTTGCAGCCGCGAGGCGCAACAATCGATTCATCTCTGGTGTCTTTTCCACATAGGACTTTAGGTCTGAACGGCGAGCAATAGATTTTAATGCTGCTGCGAATTGTGTTTCCAAATCTGATACCTGGTGCATGATGGCATCCCTCCTTCTTTCAGATACTCCCAGCATACAAGGAAGAAGGATGACGGTATTGTATATTATTGCTCTTTCTTAAATCGATACCGCGTATTTATGTGGTGTAGTTCCAACAATCTTGTCAAATGTTTTGGAGAAGTGACTTTGGTCATAGAAGCCCACTTCTATCGCAACTTCGGCAATAGACCGCTTTTTTATCAATTCCGTCTTTGCCTGATTTATTCTTAGTAAGTTTTGATAGGCATGCGGAGGCAGATGATTCCACCTCTTAAATAATCGAATGAGATGAAACTTGCTGATTCCGGCTACATGCTCCAACTGCTCTAGCGTTATCCGTTCGGTAAAATGGGCATGCAGGTAATCTTTTATACGTTTAACGTATTTCTGGTCTTGCTGTCCTTGTTGGGATTCGTGCTCAAGATCTGACGTATTCTGGCTAACGAGTGCTTGTATCAGCTCTATTAAAGCAGTTTCGATCTCTAGCGGAGAACTGCTTCTCGCAAGTGCCTCCATCGTACGATTGATGTGTATACGGCAGGCTTTATTTTTACCCTCTCCCAATAAAAACGGGATCTGAAGCTGATCGAGCTCCCTTTGCGAGAGGCCCTGGAACCACGCTGGATGAATGAACAGCATCTTGTATTTCCATGCTACACCAGAGTCCGGATAACAAGCATGGAGCATCATCGGTGGGAAACTGATCACTCTCCCTTTTTCAACACGATGCATGACCCCGTCGCACCAAGCGTTCGTTTCCCCTTCGTCTATTAATCCAATCGAATATTCCTCATGAAAATGCTTTTGATAGGCAAAATCGCTCTTCAGACATTGCTTTGCTTCCAAGAAAGGCAGCGCATCATCGCGGTAAAAGGTCACATCAGACATAATTGGAGTCCTCTTCTTTCATAATGTGGCTAGATTCATATCCGTACCTTCCTATAAATGTACTACGATTTTAATTCGGATAGTGATTTTTTTCAAATTGGTCTAGAAAAAGGCATTGAAATTGGACCTATACTTGCTATCCTTAAATTCATATCATTTACCGAATAAGCTTAATCGTCTTACGATGAAAGGATGACTACAGCAAGGAAGTATAAAGCCTTTTACGAAACAGAACTACCTGATTCCAAGTACGACGAGGTTTGGAAACGGTTGTTGGAAGCAGATAGTAGTCATGGTTAGGGGGCTCACCTGCATGGAAAATTAGTTGGAATAACTCATTACTTGTTTCATCATATTCGCTATGACTATAAGCTTGAGTAAAGCAAACCTTTCCTGTCTATCAACAACAGACTGCCGATGAATCGGCAGCCTGTATTTTTTATCTAGTTTTACTTATGCACTACGCTGACGGAATACAGCTCAACAATGGTATATGGCGTAGTGGTCACGGAACCGGATGTGGCAGTTTGATCGTAATCGCCACACTTGAAGTAGAATGATTTCCCTGAGAAACTAGGTTTTTTTGAAAATACTTGCGAGCCATTGATAGAGATCGTCGCTACGCCACCTGAAAGCGACATCTGATAAGTAAACTTTGAACCCAGAGCAGCTTTGGTACTTAAATCTGTGTAAGTACCTGCTCCTTTTGCTTCTTCATATAATACTTTGAAATTGCCGCCTTTGGAGTTGGGGGTTGCTGTATATTCCAATTCGGCCAACGGGATGGAATCAGTGCTGTTGAAAATTTGTCCAATCGTCGTCGCACCACTCGAACCGCCACCCTGTAATGTCACAGCAGCCTGATTCGTCATGGTGTTAGTTCCGTTCCAACTCCAAGCTGCATTGCTTCCGCTGGTCGTTTGTTCCCTCATCTCAGATCGGGGATGAGACGAACCCGATGTGGTAGATCCTGTCTTAGGGTCCATGAACGCTTGGCCTCCGTCGGAAGCTGTGTAGAAATATTTACTGGTATATCCCGAGACCAATGTCGATGAACTAATTGTCGATCCATCGGGTTGCTGCAATGACCAGATATGGAAATCAATATTTGGCGCAGCACTTGCTGAGGTAGCCAACGTAAATGCAGCTGCAAGTGAAAGTACCGCAATTCCTTTGCTAAACGACATGAACCTGTTCTTTTTTTGGGAAATAAACAAACTTTTCATCCTTATTCGCATCCTCTCATTACTTGTATTTAACCGAGTACAGCCGATGCTTTGTAATCGGTTACAACAAATTTATCAAATGAAAGGCGTTTCATGTTTCACTACATTGTCCTTTTATTTTGTTTAATTGCTGTCTTTTTCTGTTGCTCCGAGGATTCAGAGTTCAATCGTGATGTGATGGGTTGTACTTTGTATAAACCTGCGATTATGCATCTTTTAGAGCGAGGTTTAGCCAATAATCGAGTAATTCCTGCAATTATGCATGTTTTCGCGGCCTAGATTTGATTTCAGGATGAATAAGCTGGAAAAGCCTGCATCATCGCAGGCTTTTCCACTTTTTGCACGATTTTCTTGAAAAGCCTGCACTTTTGCAGGTTTCAGACTCCGTGCACCAGCCGTGATGCTATACTTACGGTACTTTGACCACAAAAGGGACTGTAAATACTTTACCATTTTGCTGAAACTGTCCCCAGATTTTATATACGCCACTGTGAGGGAACGTCGTCATGAATTTGGCATCGGGTCCAGATGCTTTTTCATCTGTCGGATGAACGTGCAGATAATTTTCTGCATCTTGGGTTAAGATCACGACGTGCCCAACTGCTCCTAGGTAAGGCTGCAGGTCTGTTACAGGCTTCTTAGTCTGAGCGTCTTTGATATTGAAATTCAAGTTTAACTCCATGCCCGCCATAAGATGATCAATGGAAAGTGTTACTTCCTTACCATCCACCGTCTTCGTTAATGAGGCATCTGGTTCAATGGGTTTTTGCACAGGCAAGTCTCCTTGAACTGTTATCCATTGGCTTTTACTCATGGCCCCCATACCCGTTGGAGTAATATCGGCGATCACCTTGAAATCGCCCGCAGTCGGAAATTGTGTAGTAACGGTAAATTCACCTTTTCCTTTATAATCCGGGTGAATATGATTAAAGAAAGATAAATCTTTACTGACAATGATAAAGTGCATCTGTTGTTCATGTACGGTATCAAATTTATCAATGGATTTACCGTCTTTATCCTGAATTTTTATCGTAATCGTAGTATCTTGCTTTGGCATGGTTTTATCACTAGCAAGCTTAAACTGGGCTTGGACATTCCCGGCTTGCGTGGAACCCGCCTCTTGTGACATGCCGTTATGGTCCATCGAACTGCCTGATTTACCGCATGCCGTTAACAGCGCAGCCGTAAGTACAATCGAAATGGCAACTTTCTTCATAATTTCCTCCTCATATACTAAAGGGAGCTTTGATCGAAGATCAATGTCTCTCCTGTTTATATCCTTTAGTATAAAAGGTACTTATGTAGATCTTGTGTAGATCTGCACTAATTTTTAGGAATATGTATCTTTACAGTCGTTCCTACACCAACACCACTTTCCATTCGAATGGTCCCTCCATGTGCTTCCACCAATTTCTTGGCAATCGTTAATCCAATCCCACTGCCTCCTGATTTACGATCGCGGGATTTTTCTACGCGGTAAAAACGTTCAAATACAAAACGCAAATCATCTTCATCTATACCAATCCCAGTATCCGAAACCATAATGAGCACCCTATGTTGTTCTTCCTTCACTTCAACAGATACTTTCCCCCCTGGGGGCGTAAACTTTAGCGCATTCATTAAGAGGTTCACCATAATTTGACCTAAACGCTGCCTATCCAAGGTCGCTTTAACGTTGGTGGCACCACCCCAAACAAGGGTAACACCCTTTTGATCATAAGAAGCCCTGATCGCTTCGATATTACCATGAACAATGACTGAAACATCTTCTTCATGCAGCTTCAGCTTGAAATGCGGGGAGTCCATTTCCGTTAATTGCTCTAAATCGCCAACAAGGAACCGCAAACGTTCAATCTCCTCATAACAAGACTCTAAGCGCTGTGGAGTCGGCAGCCAAACGCCATCCATCAACGCTTCCATATGGCTTTTAAGTGTTGCAAGGGGCGTTCTTAATTCATGTGCCACATCAGCAGTCATCGTTTTACGCAACTGCTCCTGCTGCATGATCTGTTCAGCAAGATGATTAAGGGAGCCGCCTAGATCGGCAATCTCGTCATTGCCTTTGACCGTCGTTCTTGCTCCAAGTTCGCCACTTGCCATTCGCTCTGCGACCTTTTTCATTTGTATCAGCGGAGCTGTGATCCGCTTTGCGACAACAAGACTTAACAAAACAGAAAGCAAAATACCCAGAATGGCAGACCAAAGAACAGACTGTACTAATGCCTGCTCAAAATGAGCATCAAATGTTGGAGAGTTCATATCCATAGTTTGAGATTGATACAGAGAGAAGTGGTAGTGTGTCTCTAAAATAAACGCAATCGTTGAGATAAGTAAAACACCGGAGGCTACGCCAATAAATGCGATGACAATTCGTGCGTACAATCCTTTCATCATGATTCGCCTCCCGTAAAGCGATAACCTACGGAAAAGACAGTAACGATGTATTGAGGTTTTTTGGGATCAACTTCTATCTTTTGGCGGAGATTTTTGACATGCTGATCTATTGAACGATTGTCACCTTCAAAATCAAAACCAAGCACTTTTTCAACTAACTCCTCCCGTGTAAAGGTTCGGTTCGGATGATGTGCCAGAATCAGCAGCAATTTATATTCATTTGGAGTCAGACTAATCAGTTTCCCTATTTTATAAACTTCATGTTGCACCGGCCGAATGACAAGGTCGTCATTATGAAACGCGATGAACTCTGCAAGAAGCGTATCATCTTGCGTGCGACGTAAAATGGCCTTTACTCTTGCAGTTAATTCACGAGGGCTAAATGGCTTCACGACATAATCATCGGCACCAAGTGTCAATCCTTGTACACGGTCATCTTCAGAAACTTTGGCTGTTAGCATGATGACAGGTACAGGAGAAAACTGCCGTATCGCCTTGCATACATCTTCGCCGGACATGTCCGGAAGCATCAGATCCAAAATAAGAAGATCCACATTTCCGCCGCGGACGAGTTCAAGTGCTTGTTGGCCTGTACCGGACTGAATAGTCGGATATCCTTCCATTTGCAAATAAGATGCAACAACTTCACGAATCTTTTCTTCATCATCAACAATTAGAATTGTTTTCATTAAATTGAACCGCCTCCCGTTATGCTCACTCTGTATGAAGCGCTTCGTTGACCTATTTTTAAAAATATACCATACCCCCTTATCGTATAACAAGCGCTTCTGAATTATTCCACAACTTCGGTTTTCATTGTTCTAATGAAAAGAGATCCAACAGCAATAAGCTGTGGATCTCCTTCTTTTATCTTATCTATTGCGACGTCTTATATCGCGAAAGTCATAGTAATAATAACCAACAAAATAAAAAGAACCAAAACTGCTGCAGCACTACTACCTACTCCTACTCCTGCTTCATATCCCATAGTAAGTCACTCCTCTCATCATAATTTCAACATTACTATTCTCAAAAGAAAAAGGAGTCATCGGGTTGAAGAATGGGCTGAATGCTGTAAATGGACTTGCTCTAACTATACGCACTCGCTGTTAAAAATTGTGGTGTGTTATGAATTACCATACAAATGCGCTCGTAATAATGACCAAAAGAATGAAGAGGACCAAAACAATTGCCGTACTTGTACCCACACCACCACTACAACTTGCTGCTGCAGCATAACCCATTCCAAATCTCTCCCTTCTTGTATCGGATAGTTCATTGTATTTCAATGGCGTTTGAATGGTATGGACAAATGTCAGTTAAGGAAAGCCTGTTTTATGATTTGTATCATTTCTCAGTGTTAATGAAACACTCGCCTAACCCATCGTAATATTTAGCATGAAGTCCATAACAACACACATTTATTTATCCTGGTTCTCCCATATAATTGTAATTAGGAGAGAAATCTCCAAATCCTAAGAAAGGCGGTAACGATCTCTCAACTTAAAAACATTTATAACGAATAGGAGCGTGTTTCTATGATGATGAACAAAAAATGGCTGAAAGCCCCCTTACTCTCAGTTGCAACCCTAGCCTTTTTCTTAACGGGTGCGGCAGGTGCATGGGCAGACACTTATGAGAACCCCAATGTAAATGGTTATAGTACGACTAACACGTACATTAGCAGTTCTAATTTGAATTATGGCACAACGGCTAACAATAGCATCGTTGATTTTTGGAATTTCTCCAATGATGCCAATACGACGCATACAGTTACATTTTGGGTGGACACGCCTGGAGCTATAGGAACATTCTACATACAGGATATAACCAAAAATACGTCGAATTTAAGCCCGTTCTTTACACAGGGCAACATTGCTCCTGGTGGGCAGAGTTACTCCATTACGCTGATACCAAACCATCAATATTCACTGCAGATTCCACCAAATGGGCCTAGCAGTTATAATTATCATTTTAAAATTAACTAGAAGTTTGACGAAAACAAGAGCAGCTTCCAAGTCGGGTTCCGACCTGATAAGCTGCTCTTTTTCTGGCAAGAAAAGCAATTACTTGCTCCCTATTTTTAATTAAGTCTTCAATTAATATCCCGTTAATCTTAGTAATCTGAGTTTTGGTAAGGTTTGACATTATTAAAAAACAAACCCTCACATGAAATGAGCTTCCCTCCCATCTAAGTCTATCTCTTAGCCAAGGACAATATTTCATCCGAAACGAGATCAGGGCGATATTGATGAATGTAATGCTCGGTATCCTTGACCACATACTGCTTTGCTAGCAAGGACCAGGACGTAAATTCCGCTTCGGATTTGTTCCAATCGTCATTCTTAACCCCTAAATAATCGGATGTCAGCACGGTAAGCGGGAATGGGAATGGCTTTTTGTCATCTACAACGATCTTTGCATTCACCTTGAATTGACGCAGCTCGTCCTGTATATTCGCATTTTCAAGCTTAAGCAAGGAAGCTGTCAGGTCAATTTTCTTCAGGTCATCCGGCACGAACTTCAAGCCGTTGCGAATTGAGCGTGAACTTTCAATAACACTGTCAGAGTGAAAAAGCATCCGAATCACGCCTGTTTTTATGAGCAGCTTTTTGCCAAAGCCGTCAAGGACGGGATCCGTATCGTTGTAGTAATATTCCGGACTTCCGCCATCCACCATCACGATGCCTTTTACCTCGCCTGGGTATTTCTGTGCAAAACGGATCGTTTCGAGGGAGCCTAGCGAATGTCCCACAAACAGGTAAGGCGGCTTTTGGCCGGATACTTTCAGCAACTCGTGTATTTCATTCGTTATTGTATCAATGTTACGCTTCTTATCCGTCGTATCGCTGTACCCATAGCCGAAGCGGTCGTAAACGGCAAATTTAACATGTGGCGCAAGCTTCTCGTACAGTGGGGAAAAATCAACGTACGGATTGGCCGTGCCCCAACCGGAAGCGAATACAACCGTTACATCCCCTTGACCACCGGTAAATAAATGCATATTTTTCCCATCCACTTTGTATAGATTGCCGCTTGGGGTATATGATTTCAGATCCTTCCGGATGCTCACTTGTTCATATATCGCGCCTGATCCCAGAAGCACAAGAATAACTGCCAACCCGATAACAACCGTCTTCCATAGTCTATTAAGCCATTTTTTCATCTCTCACACTCTCCTTGTATGTCATTCATTATACATGCTCATTCTTATCGAAGAGAAAACAGCAGCTTAATTCCAGCTTAATTATTTAATTCCCCTTGATTCGCTGTCTCCATACAGGAAATATCAACGTTAACAAAAAAAGCCCGCAATGTATGCGGACTTGATCAATTCCATATCAACCGAATTATGGTCCCTTCACCAAGTTTGGTTTCAACAGTGATTCGGCCTCCCATAGCTTCGATCAGCCCTTTGGAGATAGCCATGCCCAAACCAGATCCATTGGATGTGGATGCGGTATCCGTGCCGCGGTAGTAACGTTCAAACAGACGGCTTAATGTCGCTTCATCCATACCATCACCATCGTCGGCGAATTGAATCGTGATTCTGCCGCCATCTTCACTCGCTAAGAGAGAGACGGTCAAAACCGTATCAGACGGATTATGGAGCAGCGAATTGGCTGTTAAATTGTTAACGACGCGTTCCAGCCACGGGGTGTACAATCGAGTCCTGACATCCTTTTGCGCTGCATGAAATACAATTCGCTGCTTCCCATAAGCAGGATCAGCTGCAGCTTGCACGAGCGTTTGCTCAAGCCAAGCGTTCAATTCAACCTCCATCGCCTCCAGAGGAAGAATCCCCGCCTTTAGCCGGTATGTCATTGCAAGATCGTTGATCAGCATATCCATATGGGCCGATTTGTCCAGCATGGTCGCCGAAAACTTGCGTACCTCCTCCTGCGACCAGTCATATGCAGGCTCCGCCAGCAAGTGGGCATAGCCTGTTATCGAGGACAACGGTGTTTTCAAATCATGAGTAATGCCAACAATCCATTCTTCCCGCCAGTTCTCTGACTGCTCCCGCATAGCTTGATCTCGCTGCAAAGTGGCGGACAACTTTTCAATCGAAACCATCACCTCGGCGAAAACTCGGTATCTTCGCCGCCATTTGCCTGCTGGCGTTCGGCTAGGGTGCAGTCCTCTGCGATCAACAGGCTCGTGGTACACGGCTTTTCCGATAGAATCCAGCCATACTAGCATGTGGAGCATCGGCGCCCCAAAGCGATGCGCTTGCCATAGGGAGAGCAGTATAAACAAGGTCAACAAGACGGCAAACATGACACCTGAACCAATGAGGAGAACTTCTGCTTCCTCTGGGATCAACGGTTTTTTGCCCGAATTCGTAGCCCACCGGTCATTCGGTTCCCCAACCAGCCACGTGCGCCCCGTCTGCTCGTCATACGAAGTTTTCATACGGTAGCCATAGCGTTCGCTATACAATGTCCGAAGCGCAAGGTCCTGAACGGTATATTGCGATGGCACTGCATTAGGTTTGTTATAGGAGACCAGTTCCTTACCAGTTGAATCAATCAATTGAATAAAAGCTTGAGCCGCTGATATCTCTCCCGCCAAGGCACCCGGAAGCACCAGCTGTTTGTCTTCAACCGGGAAAGATCCTTCTCTCACCTGCTTTAAGACAGGGTCTAATCGATTGGGAGCTCCATATACCAGCGTATACAGCTTTCCATTTTTCTGTTGAATCCATACTGCCAGTTCGTATGGGAACGGTTGTCCCCCTGTCCAATAAGCGATCAACTCGCCTGGCCCGTATTGCCTAGGTACATCATCAGGTGAATTATAGGCACTTACTACATGCCCATTCTCATCAACGCTTTGCAGCCAGCCTTGATTTTTCTTTACTTGTTCCAGCAAGCTCGGCGTAAACTGGATGCCATCCTTTCCAATCCATGAGGAGTCTACCAGCTGTTCCAACCCTACGGTGGCGAAATTACGCGTGATGCTGATTTCGACAAATCGCTGAAGCATCCAGAAAAGCGTAATTCCAGCTATGAGCAGAACGACTGTCCCTGCGATAGCAAGCTGGAGAACGAACTTAAGCGTTAATCGGCGTTTGATATTCATGGTGCTGATCGTTCCTGCAGCTCATTTTTAACAAGCTTGTAGCCAAGGCCTCTGACGTTAACGATAAACCTCGGATTGGACGGATCTGCTTCGATACGCTCTCTTATGCGGTGAATATGCACCATCACTGTATTATCGTCACTGAAAGCTTCTTCTCCCCAAACCTTCTCATACAATTCGCTTTTGCTGAATATCCGATTAGGATTTTTGCATAAGAAGAGCAGCAATTGAAACACAAGCGCAGGACAGGAAACAGCCTTTCCCTCTACGATCAACTCCCCTGCTGACTCGTCTATCTTAAACCGACCGTAATCGAAAACATTCGTGGTACTTTGAAGAGCTGCTTCGGAAAGTTTTGCCGCTGCCGCTGCATATGTCGAACCGTAATATCGCCGCAGCTGCGCACGTATGCGGGCAACAACTTCAAGTGGATTAAAGGGTTTGGTTATATAATCGTCTCCGCCAATCGCAAAGCCGGTCAGCTTGTCTAAGTCCGACGATCGAGCAGTTAGAAACAAAATTGGCGCATCCGTCGTTTGCCGAATAAACGGACACACCTCAATACCGCTGCGCCCCGGCAGCATTACGTCCAATATTATCAAATCGTATTTTTTGGCTTCGCAGGCCCTAAGCGCCTCTTCGCCTGTTTTCGCTGAATCAATATTTAGGTAGCCTTCCTTGCGAAGTACCGTCTCTAAAAGATCTAAAATGGATTGCTCATCATCAACAAGTAAAATCATTGCATCATTCACTGTGGAAGTCTCCTTACGCTAAACTGATATTTTATCATCATAACATGATTTTTTGGGGCTATGAATGCTGCTAACCTTAACGGAATCTTAATTCGTATCCTACTACATTGCATTTCCTAAGTTCACAAAGGCTCCATCATTTGTTCAAGGATTTAACTTGGATATGGCTCCTTCGAGTCATGCCATTCCTATGTTCAGAGCGATACAATAGAAACATTGAGAGGTGAAAGTTATGACTCCATTGACGAATAAAGTATTGATTGTTGATGACGAGGAGCGGACACGTAAATTAATTCGTATGTATTTGGAAAGTGAACACGCCCTAATTGATGAAGCAGACAACGGCGAACAAGCACTGATGAAAGCCCTAGATTGCGATTATGATCTCATTATTATGGATTGGCTTATGCCTGGTCTTAGCGGACTAGAGGTTTGTCACACATTGCGTGGTTTTAAACAAACACCCATCATTATGATTACGGCAAAAAGCGATGAGACAGATCGTATTCTCGGCTTTGAAGCAGGTGTGGACGATTATATATGCAAGCCTTTTAGCCCCAAAGAGCTGATACTTCGAATCAAAGCAATTTTGAAAAGGACGACGCCTGATAAATTTTGGGACAAACAGCCCCATTTTAATGATCAGCTTATTTTTGCCAATCTAATCATTGAACAGCATGCGCGTCGAGTGCTCGTGAATGGTCAAGAACTCTCTCTGACTTCGAAAGAATACGAACTGTTACGTTATTTTTCTATCCATATCGGCAAGATCTGTACGCGGGATAGGCTGTTTAAAGAGATATGGAAATACGAAGAAAGCGGCGATCATAGAACGGTAGATACCCATATCAAGCGATTGCGGGAAAAATTGCACCTCTATTCACCAGCCGCCGCGTCTATGATCCGAACCGTTTGGGGCATCGGGTATCGGATGGAAGAAGCAACCTAATTGTCTGGCATAGACCAAAACGCCATGATCCAACATCGTTGGACATGGCGTTTTTGATAGGCTTGATGGCTTCTACTCATTTCACTGTAATTGTGCCGTAGTACATATACATACCGCAGTGAAACTTATAGGTTCCTGGCTTTAAATCTTGCAAGGTTGTGAAATTATCCCCTTTGTCCAAATAGAGATCCAATCCTAATTCGCGAGCAGCTACGCTTTTGATGCAGGTAAAGCCACTTGGCTTTTTGAAATTCAACTTGGTTGGAACGCCCGCATTAACTTCAATATTGGCTGGATAAAAGCCGTCGTCCTTGACTTGAATTGTCGCAATTTGATATCCGTCGCTTTCCGTCATTACAGGTTCATTGGCTGCTGACTCTGTGTTCTGGAAATAAAATAAAACAAAGATGAAGAGACTTGTCACAAGGATGCCTCCAATAATTCCAATAACCCTGAACTTCGTCATATTCTTCATAAGAACCACCTTTCCTTCCCATTATAGCGGCTCATTGCTGCTTCTCCTGCGCCCTCCTAACCAGAACAACAATCCAATGGCGCCAATAACAACGAGAAAAGGTGCGACGAAGATAAGAAAATTTTCTAGCATAGATGAACCCCCTTCTTTCCTTCATGGAAAAATGATCGTGATATTATTTGTTTCGCTTGCCCTGAACATAATTGGCATCGAATAAGAATAGACGCATAAGAAGATACAAAGATGGAATAAGCAGCAGAAGGCCCAAAACGAAGACAGAAATCAACGCAATCGCCATTGGTTCGCTGGTGAAATTATCATAGATTGTTAAGTAGGGATACAAAATGTACGGTAAATGTCCTGCCCCATAACCAAAGAAGGCAAATCCAAACTGCAGCAAGACGAAGATGAATGACAGCCCCAGCCGTTTGCGCGCCCATACCAGATAAATCGCCACAAGGAAGCAGATAAAAGATAGAACGAACATCCAAGCATAGTCCTCCATACGCTGAAAATGTCCCGCATTATGTCCTCGGATCGCGAAGAAAACAAGCAAGCTGCTTAGAATGGTCGGTCCGCTCCAAGCGATCGCATATTTCCGCACGACCTCGAACGCTCCTCGATCATTCGCCCGATTGGCGTAGTAACACAAGAACATCGCTGAGATATAGAGCACGCTCACAAGTGCGAGCAAAACTACGGTCCAAGAGTAGGTGCTCGTGAACAGCCTGCTGAACAGGAATGTTACCTGGTTGTTATCGTCCACAGCGATGTAGCCGCCTTCGGAAATGGTTAAGACGGTTGAAAGCGAAGCTGGTATAAGAAGTCCGCTTGCCCCGTACAAGAACAAGTAAAAGCGACTGTCCTTCTTGCTCCCATAGTTGCTAAAGGCATAGTACGATCCCCTGATGGCGAGCAGGATGATCGCTACGCTGCCAGGGAGTAATAGCGCCGTGCCGTAATAGTAGGCCGTATCAGGGAAAAACCCAACAAAGCCAACGAAGAAAAAGACAAGAAACACATTCGTTACTTCCCACACGGGGGAAAGATAACGCTTGATCACATTGTTGATCAGGTGCCGTTTCCCCGTTATCGTGCTGTAGTAGCTGAAGAAGCCCGCGCCAAAGTCAATGGAAGCTACAATTAAATAGCCGAACAGGAATACCCATAACACAGTAATTCCAATTACTTCATAGCTCATTGTTTGCCGCCCCCTTCTATCCCTCTTGCCGCGATTTCATCTTCAGCCCGATTGTTGCGGAACATGCGTGTCAGCACCCGGACGGCCGTCAATCCAAGAACAATATAGAGAAGTGCGAAGACGATAAGCATCGTATCCACGTGATCTGAGACCGTGGCTCCTTCGGTGGTTCTCATGATGCCATGAAGTATCCATGGTTGGCGACCAACCTCCGCGAAGATCCAGCCGTGCTCGATCGTCAGCATCGCCAGCGGAGCAGCAAGAATGATGCCGCGCAGCAGCCATTTATTCGAATAAACAAGTGACCGTTTGCGCCATAATAACAATAAGAACGCCAATGCGACCACGACCATCATGGCAACGAAACTCATTTTCAAATCGAACAAATAATGAATCCAAAGCGGAGGCGTTTCGTCAGCTGGTATATCATTAAGTCCTGTGACTTCGGCATTAGGCAGTCCATGCGCGAGAATACTGAGTGCGTACGGGATTTTAATTCCGTATTTGATCTCGTTATCGTCAGTCAAGATTCCTCCTAAGACCAGTGGAGCTTGTTTCGACGTTTCGAAATGCCACTCCATCGCGGCCAGCTTCTCCGGTTGATAGTTCGCCAAGTATTTACCCGACAAGTCTCCTATTATCGCGCTTGAAAGCAGGAATACGCTAGCAGATATCATGGTGAGCTTGAGGGCTTTTTTGTAATACACATGATTGCGGCCCTTGAGCAAGGACCACGCTGAAATAGCGGCTAGAATGAAGGCACAGGTCAGGTAAGCTGTAATGAGTACATGTGAAACCTTGGTCGGCATCGCCGGACTCAGCATGGCGCCGAAGGGAGAAATATCGGTAATTTTGCCATCTACCACGGTCACACCTGCTGGTGCATTCATGAAGGCATTGACAACCGTAATAAAGAACGCAGATGCGGATGAGCCAATGACGACTGGAATGAGCATCCAGAAGTGTGTCATTTTATTCTTAAAGCGATCCCAGGTGTAGAGGTAAATCCCGAGGAATATCGCTTCAAAGAAGAAAGCGAAAGTTTCCAAGAAGAGCGGGATTGCGATCGATTGACCGGCTACTTTCATAAAGCTAGGCCACAGCAGACTGAGCTGCAGCCCAATTGCGGTTCCCGTTACAACACCTACGGCCACAGTAATGACAAAGCCGCGGGCCCACCTCCTTGCCATAAGCAGATAATGCTCATCATTGCGTCTAATGCCGATCCACTCCGCAAGAGCAATCATAAGTGGAACCCCTACCCCGATGGTAGCGAAAATAATGTGAAATGCAAGAGTTAGCCCTGTTAGCATTCGGCTATACATGACTGGATCGTAGCTAGCTAATAACATGGTGATTCCCCCTCCAGAAGCTTGGCTAATTAACAATTGTTATTATTTAAAGAGATACTTGGATAAAGACAGCAGCATAATGCCCGCCACAGTGATGCACAGAATAATCAGTCGCTTTTCCTGCTTAACAATTCGTTTATTTTCATCATTCGGATTCATAGCCATCCATCCCTCCATGGCGTAATTTCTAGTGGTAATTAACGATATATTGGCATTATAAACGATACGCAAGAAGATATGTGATTTTTTTCACAAAGAATGTGGCGAGGATTTGAATATCCTGTAGCAGATCTATGAACTTCCGTCTGTTAACAGCAAGACTCACCAGAAATATCATTCTTCGCGTTAACCATTTCTTCGTGATCCAACAGCTTATACAGAAACAACATTGAAATCGCCATCACGATATCCATGAAAATAATGGTAAGTGTCGGATAATCTGAGATCACCATAACGCCCAACATGGCGCCCATCATACCTCCCATCAAGCCAGCCAACATGCCGTCAAGCGAGGCTAACATATGCAAGGACTTTCCTGATACGTACCCAACGAACATACCAAAAGTGACCCCAATTACGGTTGGAACAAACAATGTCGTCATGAGAATTCCCGCTATGGTCCCAACAACCAAGCTTGATACCATGGCAATTGTCATAGCTGCCATCATGCCGGTCATTTTAGTCAAATACGCGCCTTTTGCTCTTAAATGAAAGATGAGAACAACAGCTACCAACAACACAAATATAAGTGAAATGATACTTGTATTTATCGTCAGCTCCGAAGGACCCATCTGCCCTTCAGCCGATGAGTCCCCTCCGTGTTCATGTGCGGAAACCGTTAAGCTTGGAATAATAGAAATGAGTAAAGTCCATAAAATTAATACTTTGCCGCGGATACGTTTCATGAAGGTATCGCCTCAATTCCTTTATTTTTTTATGAATTATGTATAATTGATTAACCTAGAACCTTCTTTAAAGCAGGTAATCTGCGAAGCACTAACCCATCCAAGATCAGAACAATAAGGAGAGAAATTCCTACTAAAGGAAAAACAATCCCTAATCCAATGGTAATCAACGCTACCCATTTTACCATTTTGAAGTCTTTTGGCAGTGCTGGTGCCCCTACTCTCCCCTCTGGCTTTCTTAACCACCACATGACAACTCCACTTGCAGCGACGAGAATAATACCCAGACAGACCATTAAGCAAATAATCTGATTCGTGGCTCCAAAGTACTCACCTTGGTGCAGCGCAATTCCTATAGTTATGGCTTTGGCCATGAAACTGAAATCCTGAAATCGCTGATCTGCCAGTACGTTCCCGCTATATTGATCAATATGAAGCGTCGTTTGTTGCTTCGGATCTCCAGTCGTCGAATAGAGTGTGTATACCCCTTTCTCACCTGCCGGAAGAGCAATTTGATAACCAGGGGCGAGCCCTTTGCTTTTACCAATATCCATCACCTGCTCGATCGAAATGGAACCATTCGCGCCTGGAGCTGAATTCGGAATAGGAAGCTGCTCCGCTGCCCATGGAACACCTTTGACCACATCCTTGGTCGGTACTGTAGACTCCGGCTTCCGCTGATCGAAAGAGAACATGCCCTGAGGGTATGTAGCTGCTTTATTCAAATAGGTACCCATAAAACCAGACCATGGCAGTCCTGTTACAATCAGTGCTGCTATGAAAAGAGATAGCCAGAAAGCCGTCACGGCATGCAGATCTCGCCAGAACATCCGTTTCCCTTTATTCATTCGCGGAAGAATGATCCCATAGATCGATTGCTTGCCTCTCGGCCACCATAAGTAGAGGCCTGTGACGAGTAGAATCATCGCCCAACATGCAGATAATTCAATAATTCGATCACCGGTCTTGCCAATCATCAGTTTCCCATGGAACTCACGAATGTACTGCATGAGCTTCGTATCCGGATTAAGATCCCCTAACACTTGCCCATTGTAGGGATTGATAAAGATCAACAAAGACTGCCCCTCACTCTTCACTTCGAATTCAGAAGAACGATTAGGTGCAAACGATGGTTTTACTTTATTCAATTTCGCTTCCGGATAGGCTGCATTCATTTTCTGAATTTGCTCTTGTACCGTTAATTGCTGCTGTCCTTGCTGCACATAATAATAGTCTTTGTACATAAGGGACTCAATTTGTGGTTTGAATACATAGATGCCTCCAGTCACAGCCAAAATGACTAAGAATGGCGCAAAAATCATCCCCGCATAAAAATGCCACCGCCAGACAGCCGCATATAGGTTTTGTACTTTAGTCTGTTGTGGCCGTCCATTCCCCAGTTCAACACCAATGCTCATCGTTTATTCCTGCTCCCTTTCTTAACCAAAACAGATTAACTGTCTAAAGTATACTTGGAAGCCGATTAATTGAAATGACTCATAAGAGCTATAAATGCAACTAATATTTGAATAAAGTGCGACGCAACCCCGTTATTTCGCTGAAAAATAAAAATCCGCCATTTCGGCGGATTTTTTATAGGCAATTTGATTTCAATTTTAAGCATGCGCTAATGCAGGCACACAGAATATCAAATTTTTATCTAAGATAAAGTTAGCCTTCATAAAGAGCTTATCCTCATTATTGTCCATCTGCTTATGCTGCGCTTTCTCTGTGAATCGGTCCGGTGTGAAATGAAAATGAATATATTCTGTTTGCTCATTAGCAATTTGATTAAGCAATCGGTTTAAATTAACATCACCTTGGCTAACTACATCATATAGATGCAGCGTATGACCTTCTTGTTGATAGACGATTATGACCTCGTCCTCTTGCGAGTAATAGATGGATTCTGGAAATACTTTGATTGCATAAAACATAAAGAGCCCTTGGTTATTACTAACCCCACATTGTTCTGAAATAGGTTTACGGGACAAAACACTTCTTTGGATAAATGCCAAGTCTGACTCATTGGAACAATTCAGCTTGCGTAAACGGCTATTAGCATTTGGAATGGGATGATAATTAAGTATAAATTGTGATTCACAAAAAGATCCAAATCCAAACTTTGGATAAAACTCAATTGCCGTGCTATTAGCGAATAAGAAGAAGATATCACAATCTTGCTCGTACATATCGAGAACATGCCTCATCAATATGCCAGAAAGCCCTTTCCCCCTGTAATCGGGATGAGTCATAACCGTTCCAATTTGAATCGCTTTTTTATTTACACCTTCTATTAGTAAGTCCATTTTACTAATAGATACATTGGCAATAACTTCATGATCCTTGAGGAATGAATGGCAGATATAACGATCATCCCAGAATCCTTTTTGATACCAATCTTCAAAATGAATACCAAAAACTAAATTTGCTAGTTGATTAAAACTATCTCTGTAAACATTATTTTCTTTATAATCATAAGCAAAGTCTATTCCAACCTCTAGATTTTCATTAGAAAACACCAATAAACCCCCATCTTTGCAGATTTTTATTTCCACTCACTTTTTAAAAGAGAGAAACACAGGTTATCGACATAATCCCCATGAGAGAAAGAATATCCTCTAAGTACACCGTCTTGATTAAAACCAGCTTTTTTTAATAAATTTATAGATGGGGTAGCATCTACATTCGTAAATGCCTCTATTCGATACAGTCCCATTGTTTCAAAGCCAAAGGAAATTAAGCTTTTTAATATTTCAGTCATATAACCTTTTCGCCAATATTTTTTGCCCAGATCATAGGCTATTTCTCCACGTGAACCTCGATGAATCTCCCAACCATTGTATCCACAAGTCCCAATTATAGTATTATCCTCTTTATTAATAATTCCCCAACGGATAGCTTTATTTTCAATAAACAAGTTGTTCATAAAATGAATTAAATCCTCTGCTTGTTCAATACTTTTAAAGGGGTCTTCGCCCATATCTTTTGTAACATCTGCATCGGAAAAAATCTCAAATACCGCAGGTGTATCTTCAACTGACATCTGACGCAGCAGAAATCGTTCAGTCTGTAATACTGGAAATGTTCCAAAATTCATTTAAAATCAAAACCTCTCTGTGATTGAGTTAAGGAGAACCAATATCAGTTTAATGCTTAGTCGGTTCTGAAATTTTCCTCTACATGCAAAGACATGTAAACGTCTATGAGATCCTCACTATCAACTTTGAAACCAAACCGTTCATAAAGACGTTTAGCAGAGCTTCCTTGTAAGACATTTAATGTTACACGTTTCCCTTTTACATCATTTTGTTCAAGCAATTTTTTTAATACATGACTGCCGACCCCTTTACCTTGGTAATTGGGATGAACATAAAAATGTTCCAATAAGTAACCTTCTAACGTTGGTTTAAGAGCTACGCAGCCAACAAAAGAAGAATCCGACTCAATAATCCAAGTGTGAACGGGGTCAAATGAATTACGGAAGCGTTGACGGACCTTCTCTTCATCAAACCTTCCTAACCTAGTTAAATCATTTCGTAGTACAACTGCCCGTAAATTAGCAATTGTCTCAACATCGGAATTTTGCGATTGGCGAAGGGAAATCTGTTTCATATAACGTACTGCTCCTTTACTAATATGCTGACTCAAAAACAAAAACAGGACCATTCCATTTTTCATTTTGTAGAATCTGTTCTTGATAGAAAATTTCTCCATCAACTTTCACTATAAATGGACGTCGATATTCGTCAGTCCATTGATGATCGAAATATTTGTACAGGTACATCCCATGATGATTAAGTACATGTCCGTCGAACTCGCTGCTGTCGTAACGATATAGCTGAATGAGATTGTATAGAACCGACTTCTCTTCATAAGGTACCAGTGTCATTTCAATATTCACATCAGACCCTCCCTGCTTGGGTTATTCTACCATAAATATGAAAGTAAGGTATTCTTATAACTAAACTATCCCGTATACTTAAAAAAGCTGCCGATTGTGCTGGCAGCCTCGTTCATTATTGTTTATTCGATAACTCTCTTATAATAGCAGTCGCTAACAAAATTACACCAATAATCATAAACAAAATGCTAATTATATAGGGTGTTCTTAACATCGTTTCGTCCAATGCCAATGATAATTTTCCAGGAGGATCGCTCCATCCCCCCATATGCGGGACATGATTAGCAATTGCCAAATACACCGCACCAAATAATAATGATCCAGAAAATAAGAAACTTGTTCCAGCTACTAAGATTGAAATTCTCATAACTACCACCTCTATCCGTTTATTATGATCAGCGGTTTAATTGCAGTGGTGGAGACTTGACGCTTAATTCCTTTATAGAGTTTAACGTTCTGCGTTACTTTAATAGAGGGGTAATAATCATCAACAACATGGAAGAAGCAACTAGTATAAGAGTTGTCGTTTGGGATAATTTCTCTCTTCTTTTACCAATATACCATCCTGAATACTGTAGCTTATTTCTATAAAGAACAAAAAATAAACTTATTATTGCAATCCACGCTAACCAGCCATAGTTAATGTTGTTTAAGTTAAAACCCAAAAATGAATACGATTCCGAGCATTTTTATTAGTTTCCTCAATACAAATCACCGTCCTATTTAGTAAAGAATTAGTATGCTGGTATTCTACACCTTTAAGTAAAATAGTACGAAACATAAAATAATGCTAAAGGTAATTGATTCATGATGAGGGATGGAATCCTCCCTTATGTAGGTTTAATGATGTACTGAAGTTCACGAAATTAATAATAACCTAATTAGTAATATTTTGGAATTAATAAATTATTCGTATTGAATCAAATCAGTGATGTGAATAATAAACAAAACAAGGACTACCTTATTTAGGCAGCCCTTGTTTGTTGTTGTACCGATGTTATAATCCCATTCTCCACTCATCCTCTAAAATACTCATCTCAATTAAATTCCAATAGGAATCTTTATATCGACGCGCATCTCTAACCAGACCTTCCTTAATGAAACCTGATTTTTCATAACACAGAAGTGCTGACTCGTTAAATTCAAAGACCCCTAGGCTTATCCGATGTAATTTAAGATCTCCGAATCCTATTTTTAAAATCTGCTGGATCATTTGTTTACCATATCCCTGACCACGTACGCCCTTATTCCCAACTAAAACCTTGCCAACTCGTCCTGAACGGTTTTGTCGATCTATTCCCCCGATTGAAATATGACCAATTGTTTGATTGGTTTCCACATCAATTGCTTTATATATAAGTTTGTTTGATGTATTCATATCGTTAGAGTCTTTGAGATACTCCAATAATTGATCTTCTGATAGGGGAAATTTAAATTGTGTTCCAGCCCATTGAAGTAAAAATGCTTCATCTCCACTCCAAGATATTAGTTCTTGAAAATCGGATGGCTCAAAATATTGAAGAGTGATCATGTTATTTTAATCTCCTAACTCTTGTGGTATGTGAGATAACGTCTTCTTTAGAAATTACGCAATTCCTCCATCCTTGAAGTATTCGTGAAGTTGATACAGCTTTCCTGCCAGGTTTAAACAACAATCACTTCTACCTGTTTGCTAGAAATATCTTCTATTAAGGAACGCGGGGTTAAACTGTCTGTTATTAAAATATCGATTTCTTCGGTGCTGGCAAATGAAGAAATATAAGTCTTCCCCATTTTATTATGGTCCAGTAGAGCGACGATACGCGCGGCTGAATCCGCCATAGCCCTTTTCAGATCAACTTCGTAAATATTATAGTCGGTTAAGCCATCCTCAATGGTAAATCCCTTTGATGAAGTAAAAAAAATGTCTATGTTAATATGATTGAATAGATCTATGCCATAACTGCCTTCCAATGCAGACGAACCCATGCTAAGTAAGCCACTTAGAAGAATAACGGTAAGGTTTGGATTTTCTTTCATGTTCATTGCCGCCTGAATGCCATTGGTGACAACTGTCAATTTGTGCTTTACTTTTGCTAGAATGCGAGCTAGTTCCAAAGCTGTCGAGCTGGCATCTAGTAAAATACACTGCCTATTCAAAATGAGTTGAGAAGCCTTTTGGGAGATCTTCATTTTCTCAATGTGATTATGTGACTCTTTCTCTAAAGAGAGATTTTGGCAATCTGTTTTAGTTTTGAGAATTGCGCCACCATGCGTACGTATGAGAAGATCTTCTTTTTCCATCAGACTTAAATCCGTGCGTAAGGTAGCTTCGGAAACGTTTAGTTTGTTGCATAACTCCTTAACTGTAACCCGTTGCTGCAGATATAATAAATTCATAATCATATTTCTACGTTCGCTTGCAAAATGTTTTCCCAAATTAATCACCTACATCTTAGGTATTGATTGCGATCTGTCAAAAAAATGACGCCCTCATAGAGAAGACGTCAATCTCTTAACTTCAACTTATTTCAGTTCCGTAATGAACCTATTCACTTCACCTGTTGGTGTATTCACGGTTTCATACACTTTGATGGAAACCTTATTTTGAATTTGATCTTGCGTAAGATTGCTGAAGCTTAGGTTTTGGCTACCACTCACCAGGCGATTTGTCCCGGTAAAAGGGAAAGAACTCGAACCCAAAGAACGTCCTAATGAATCAACTAACTCGAACTTCATCTTGGAAAAGTTAGTATCGAGCACAACTTCCGCATCGCGTTCCATGTCCATATCCAGATTTAATTTGTACGTATATGAAAAGCCAGTAGTTCCCATCGTAGTCAACTGCGATAATGTCCAGCTTTTCAGGTTTAGCTTGAATGGATACAATGAAATGCTATTATGATCATTGTCGTTTTGAATACTTACTTTGTAGCTGGCAATGGTAGATTTGTAGGCAGAATTTGAAAGCACCTCTTGCACATTCAATTGATATTTCTCACTTTGCTCTGTGGACGGCAGGGTGAAGCCATAACTGACGATAATCCCTGTCCCTGGAGCTATATCTTGTGTGCTAACAGTTTGACGGCTTCCTGCATATGTTTTGCCCTCGTTGCCGGCTAGTTCCGCTCCGAAAGATGGAACCGGAATTGGCTTATCACTTTTGTTGATTAGTTTAAACTTAGCTAATCCCGTTTGATTTCCGTTTTCTTCATTTTTCGTTACATGCAGTTCTTCTAGCGATACATTCAGACTCGGATTAATGAAATCATTCATTTGCTTGAATGTCATCGGCGTACCGAAAATATAGGAACTTCCGACCGCTCCTGTGGTAAACCCATCATTCGCAGGAAGTCTGAATCCAATACGTCCTGTGTAGTATTGAATCGGTCCATTCTGTCCTTGCTTTAAGAAGCTTTCAGCCGATAGCACGTAGAAGGCATTCAACTTCGTATCCGTATCGGTCGTAATTGCAAAATGAATCGACTTCTGCCCTCCCGCTTCAATACTAATCGGCGTTTCTTCCACCCGTTTTCCGATAAAGGATTTGCCTTCGGCTTTCCCGCTAAGGACAAAATTCGGAATGGTTTCGGCGTAGATTCCCTCGTTCTTCGCCTGAACTTCCACGATATAGGTCGGAGTTTGTCCTGTAAACTGCTTGGACATGCTCACGGCTGAATACTTCAGCGCAGAAGTTTCGCCTGGAATGGAAAACCGTGCCCCCCAATCGCCCAACAAAACCGAATCCTGTATGACAGCGTCATTGCCGCGCCACACGATGGAATCAATTGCCGCATTTGCTAGGACTGTCTCCCGTTTAGGATACACATCTTGATCGACATCAACCCAAAGCAGCTTGCTCAAACTGATATCTGTTTTCATTTCGATATCCGTCATATAGCTTAGCGTGACATTGCCCTGAGGAAGAATCGAATTCGCATTGCTAGCGCTTGGTTGCAGGGTATAGACCGTCCCATCTGCCGTTTGGATGCGAAGCTCATAATCCGGAATCCGGACGGTAGAACTGGACGCATTTGACAATTTGATCACAGCCCCGACTCTCCAGCCATTTGCTGTTTTTTCCTGTACGACGCTTTTGATTTGAGCCTGGGCATTAGCTGTCAAAGGATAAGTAGTCGAAACCTCATCTGGAATTTCTGCCTTGGCTGCCATCGTATTGCCCACAGAACTAATTTCCGCTCTGCTTCCCGGCACATACTGGCGCTTCGCTTCGTAGGAGGATGTCACCAGCATATCGCGGGTGGCAGGGGAATTCCCGCCGAACGTACCGGAAATCTGATTCTCTAGCAAACCCATTTGGACAGCCAGAGCGACGTACCCTTTAGCCCAACCGGAGACCGTACTGTCACTTACTCCCCCATTGGATCTAGCCTCAGCCTCTTTATTCAATCCGCGCATCAGGAAGGCGGCTAGTTGTTCTTTGGTTACCTCGCCTCCCGGGTTGTACGTGTTGTCGCCATAGCCATCTGTAAGATTCGCAGCTTTCAGCGCCTCGATATAGGGAAGGGCATATCCATTGGCAGGATCAGCAGCGCTCACATCGCGGAAACTGGAGACGCTTCGTGAAGTTTCCACTTTCAAACCGAAGATCAAAGCGGCTACCTTCGCGAATTGGGCGCGGTTCATTTTATCGTGAAGTCCGAACACACCGTCGCTCACGCCATCAAAAATACCCGCGGCAATCATGGCATCAAATTTAGCTTTCGTTCCTGCATCCAGTTGATTCAAATCACTGAAATCTACAGAGGATTTAGGAGAAGCGGCTCCTACCGCTACCGTTGAGAATAGGGTAGCGGCCATAGACGCGCTGATGATAACGGATAAACTTTTCTTCATAGTCTTGTGCCTCCCAAAATAATTCGAACTTATAAACCGCATGCGCAGCCGTTACTCTTTGACTTCGGCCGGCGCCTTTTTCCTCTGAATAAATAATAAAACAAACGGAATACATACAAAAGCCGGTATTGCGGAAATAAAAAACGTATCTGCAATTGACCTGACATAGGCTTCTTTTTGCATGAAACCGGCCAGGTAGGAAGTCGCTGTACCCGAGGCAGTGGTCATATCTACCGCCCAGCTATAGATGGCTCCTGCGAGAGAAGATATCGTACTGCTTGCCGTCATGGAATCAATAGGCACACTTTCTGAAATGTGCTGGTAATGGATGACCTGGCGACTGCTCATAATCGCTGTAAATATCGCAATCCCAAGTGAACCTGCCACTTGACGGCATACGTTTGAAAGCGGCGAGGCGTTGCCTACTTGCTGCGGAGTCACCGCGTTCATTCCCGCTGAGGTTAACGGCATCATACAAACGCCTATTCCGATGCCTCGAATCGATAATATGAGATTGAACCAACTGGTCGGCGTATCCGCCGTCAACTGATGCAATTGCAGGGTCGTTACCCCCAGGATAGTCAGACCTGCAATACAAATAGGAACAATCCCGAATCGCTCTGCCAGCTTCCCGCTAATGGCCATCATCACCGCCATCGCGATCGATTGCGGCATCAAGAGCATCCCGGTCTGCATGGCCGTAAGCCCTTGAATACTTTGCAGATAGACCGGGGCTAGGAACGTGCCGCCCATCATCCCCACCATGACCAAGCTGCCCGCGATAACGCTAACTGTAAATTTAAGATTTTTAAATAAGTACAAATCCAAGACAGGCTGCTTCGCTCCAAGCTCCACCCAGATCAACAGGATTAAACTGAAGAAAGCAACAAACAGCAGGCTGACAATGAACAAGGATGTCCAACCTTGTGACTGCCCTTTGCTTAAAGCCAGCAGCAGGCTCCCGAAGAAGATCATGGACAAAAGCGCCCCGGGCGTGTCAAATTTTAATCCGGATGTGCGCGGCGACTCCTTCATGAGAATCTTTCCTAATATTACAGCCAAAATCCCGATCGGCACATTGATGAAAAAGAGAATCCGCCAGCTGAAATTTTGGATTAGATATCCCCCGAATGTCGGCCCGAGTGCGGGAGCCACCATCGCCGCAATCCCCCATAGGCCCATTGCCGTACCTGTTTTTTCCTTGGGAAAGGTCGTGAAAATAATGGACATCCCGACCGGCATGATGAAGCCGCCGGCGAATCCTTGAATAATCCTGAACATAATCATGGTGTTGGCGCTCCACGCCAAACCGCATAATACGGAAAATACGGTAAAACCGGCTACGGAATAAATAAATAAGTTCTTATTGCCGAATCTCGCCCCCAAATATCCGCTCATCGGAATGACCATCGCAGAAGCTAGCGTATATCCGGTAATGATCCATTGCATGGTCGTGAGATCCGAACCGAATACGGCGACGAACTTGTTCATGGCCACGTTCATTAAGCTGCTGTTCAACACAGCGACAAAGGTACCTATGATGATGGCAATAAGCGAAAACCACATTTGACTGTTGCCTTCTGATTTTGGTTGTGTAACCACCGATTCATCGGCCATAAGAGTGCCTCCTATTCGGCTTTTACCTTCGTGCCCTCAGTCAAATTGGCTGTAGGATTCACGATGATTTGTTGGTTGGCTTTGATTTTATCGTTAGGCTGCACATACAGCCAATCCTGGTTCTTCTCTTCTGTTTTCACCTCAACGAGATGTGCCATATTGGTATCCATGGTGAACAGATATTCCTTTTGATCTTTTTTGACAACAGCGCTTTTCGGCACTTCCACACGACTTTGCTGGGCAGCATCCAATTTCACTTCTGCCACCATGCCGGCAAACAACAAACCCTCTTTATTGTCGACTTTTACTTTGACAGGAAATGAGTTGCTGTTCGTGTTCGCAACCGGGCTAACGAATGCGATTACGCCATGAAAGCTCTTATCCGGTATGTTTTGTATAGTGACGTCTACCGTCATGCCCTCTTTCACTTGTGAAATCTGGCTATCCGCAACACTCAACTCCACCTGAACTTGATCCATATTGACAAGCGAGAGCATCTGCACGCCGGCTTGCGCCAGCTCACCCGGCGAAATGCTTTTCTTCACGATGATTCCGTCGATCGGAGCGGTAATTGTCGCATTGCTAAGCCCGCTGTTCGCAAGCTCAAGACTCGCGTTCAAACGGTCAACATCTGCCTGAAGTGCTTTGAGCGTATTGTCGGTAGGTCCGATTTTGGTGAGCTGCAGCTTGGCCTCGGCTCCCTGCAATTGGGCTTGAGCCGTTTTCTGCGCACCTTTCGCCTGCTCGTAGCTGGCTTTCGCCTTTTCATAATCGAGCGTACCTTTATCCAAATCTGCTTGAGATACACTAGAACTGCTATCGAATGCATTGCGTATACGGTTATAAGTGCTTGTTGAGAGATCCAGCGCAGCCTTAGCTTGTTCCAGTCCAGCAGTCGTTTGTTCGTAAGCGCCGCGGGCTGCATTTATTGAGCTTTGAAGTCCTTCAATCTCTTGTGTTCTGGCGCCTGCCTGTGTATCGGCGAGCTTCGCTTGAGCAGCTATGGAGGATGATTCAGCTTGTTTAACCTGCTGGGTTAATTCATTGGTTTCAAGTTGAAACAACACATCGCCCTTTTTAACTTTGCTGCCTTCCTGTACATTGACTTCAGCAACTTTACCAGAAACCTTCGAGACAATATTGATGCTCTGGTCTGGAATAACTTTCCCGCTCAAGCCTGCAGCTGAAAACTGTCCAAGCTTTATCACTTGTACCGGAACGGCCGACGTACCCGATTCTGCTGCCTCTTTGGCCCCGCATCCGGGAAGAATAGCGACGGCAGCAAGCATAAGAACGGCAGGAACAATTAATTTACTTAATTTATTCATATGAACTGGCTCCTCTTTGTTTAATTGCTCTTCAAGTGAATTTTGATCGTCGTGCTGATTCCCGGCAATAGGTTAAGACCTTGGTTGTCATCAATCGCTATTTTGATCGGAATGCGCTGAGTCACCTTGGTGAAATTACCGCTCGTGTTCGTTGCCGGTAGCAGTGAGAAGGTCGATGCCGTTGCCTTGCTGATTTCGCTTACTTTCCCCGTCAATACCTTGCCTGGAAAATTATCCAATTTGATGTCAACTTTCTGACCATCGCGGATTTTATTAATGATCGTTTCTTCGATATTGGCCGACACATACAATTTATTGGTGTCTACGACCATCGCTACAGCCTGACCTAACGACGCCACCTCTCCGGCCCTGATCAATGTCTTGATAACCGTGCCTTCTATCGGTGATCTCAATGCCGCCTGATCAATACTGCTCGTAGCCAAACTATTGATATCCTGCTTCCCGATAATCTGATCAGCAAGAACATGCTCGCCTTCTTCGACCTGTAAGGAAGTTACCTTGCCAGTAATACGCGGCATCACTTTATATATATTTCCCGCCAGTCTGGAATCCTCGGTAGAGATATAATTCTGACCTTGATACCAGAAATAACCGCCGATCGCCCCGCCAGCGATTACCATAGCAGCTAAAATGACATACAACATAATTTTTCGTTTCATGGCTTCTCCTCTACTTTCTTATGCATAAGTCTCGCAAACAAATCGATAGATCTCTTCATCATGCTTCATTTTGGAAATTCATCAGTATATTCGGTAAACCTCCCCATGAGTTATTTTTGTAACGATTGTTTTTAACAATTATTTTTAACGTTTGTTTTTAACAATCGTTCAACTCTTTATGAAGGCAATTATATGACCTTCTTTTTAGGCAGTCAATTAAAATTTTTCCAACTATTCAATTGTCCCAATCGAAAAAGCCTGCGATCCTTTGTAAGGAGTCGCAGAAAGGGAAAATTGACTAAAGTTATAATCTCCTTTAAAATTCGTCTAGACAGGTTTTACTAACAGCTGTTAAACGGAGGTGCAGGTGATTCCTATATGAGCAAACAGGAGTTTGATGTCAAACATAAAATTATCGTGTCTGCAAAAAAGCTATTCTCCGAACTGGGCTATGATGGAACGAGTGTTAGAAAAATTTGTGACGAAGCCGGGGTTTCATTGCCGCTAGTTTCGTATCATTTCGGGGGGAAGGAAAACGTATTTCTTGCCATACTCGAACAACTAAGCAAGCTTCCTTATTTTCCCGAGACGGGGGATCCAAAGCTTGATTTACAGAATTATCTAGAGGTCTATATTTCCTTTTATCGGCAAGAACGAGAACTTTCACAAATCATTAGACAAGAACTAGCTATGAATAGTGCAAGATCGGACAAGATCATTTCGTTTATTCAAGCCACAACAGATAAATTAAAAGGTATTTTGGAAAATGGTAGAGACAAAGGTGTCTTTAAATTTGAGTCCACATCGAACAACGTGCGATTCATCCTTGGGTGTTTGACCATGACCTTCTCAAAATCCGAAGTGCTCGAAATCCTCATCGGACAAACAGATAGCAGCAACTACCCGATTGAAAAAGAAGTTTTTGATTTTATTTATAAAGCAATTCGAAGTTAACATGTCGTGTATGAAATAGAAAACGGAGCACGCAAACCAGCGTGACTCCGTTATTGTTGTTCCACAAATGATTTCCCAGCTGACTTCAACGTCTCATTCGCTGCTGTACATTCATAACCTCAACCCCCGCCAGCATCACGATCCCAATCCCATGCGTATCATTCAACAGCCATGGCAGTTCATCCTTGTAATAACGTCCAGAGAACGAATAGCCCGAGCCTCTGCATACGCCATAAATATTTCCGAGCTTATCGATATTGATCTTAGTTAATCCTTCCCAGCCTTTCATCACAGCTTGCACATAGGCTTCAGGCTCTAGCAGCCAGCCGTTCTGAATACCTTTCGCGAAGGCGTACACAAACATGGACGTACAGGACGTCTCCTCATACGAAGCAGAATCGGTCAATACTTGATGCCAGAGCCCGTTTACCCCTTGCAATCGCAAATACCCGGCACACAACTCGCGATAAAAAGCTATCAATGCTTCCCGCTTTTCGTGCTTCTCCGGAAGCGCGCCTAACAGCTCAGCAAGTGAGAACAGCACCCATCCGTTCCCACGGCCCCATGGGATTAGCGTCGGCCGATCGGTTTTAAAATCATAGATGTGCGACATGATTTGTTGATCCGGCATATATAAATAGTCTTTATACAGGAGGATTTGCTTAGCCGCATCGTCCATGTAGGAAGCATCCTGCGAATAGGCGGAATACCTGTATAAGAAAGGAACGCTCATATACAAATCATCGCACCAAAGCGTATCTTTCATGAAATCTACGCTTCCGCGCACCCGGTAAAGCGCGCCACTTGGCAGCCGATCCTGAACGCGAGTTATGTAGTCGGCGATTCGGGCGGCCACCTTCTCCGCTCCTTCCATCTTCCCATATTCAAGAGCGGCCAGCATCGTCGCGCCGAATGAACCGCAATCATCCAAGCTGTCAATGAAGGCCAATTGATTGTTGACGCCCGCAGCCCCATACTGCTTTCCGTCCCATAACGAATACTCGTCGAAGGATGTGCTTTGCTCCACATGGCGGCGTACATAATCGATATAATCCTGCCTGCGAAGAGCCGCACCCGTCTGCATAAGTCCATATAACGTAACGCCAAGCGGATAATTCCATTTTGCATAAAGCGTATTCTCCAGGTATGGTCGAACCCAGGCGTTCGGCATGTCGCATCTCCAATAGGTGCCTCCCCTGCCGTCATCATGCACTTGGTTCAACAATTGGATCTCTTCCGGTTCAGGTACGCTGCCCTCCTCAAAAGAGCCCAAATATAACCAGTGATCCCTAAGGCCTTCCACCGGAAAAGGCGGAATCAAGGATACCGCATGGTCCACCTCGACAGGCTGCAAAGAAAAGCCCCACTCGCTTCGCGTACAAGTCGAACGCACGACGATTTCGTTATCTCCGAAGGAAAGCGGAATATCAACTTGAAATTCACCGCTGTCCTGCGCCGAATACACTTCTTTGCCATTTACGTAGAGTGTCAAGGAACCGTCATGCTTGCCAAGCCATCTGCTTGGCTGTCCTTCAGGCCCCCTGCTGTGCGCTTTTGTCCAAGCGATGGCCGTACGTCCTGACTCCGCGCTGAACAACCTCTTGAAGACGCCGCCCTGCTGCGCCTCTTCGCTCCAACTCAGGTTCGGCAGCCAACGCACGGGACCCTCTGTTTCGCGCAGTCCTTCCGCCAGCAGCTGCTGCGCATCTAGCCTTGTCGGCTCCGAATACATCCAGCCTTCCTGACCATCACGCTCCGGCGCCCCGCAGATGAAATGCAAAGGAAAGTTTTTGTACGAGCCAGTGCCGAATACACCACCGCATCCATTGGCTGTCTTCTCGAACTGGAGCACAAACTCGTTCCAGCCTTTGTTCATCTGTGCGCGGAAGCCGTTCTTGCGTTCAGGGGCCATTTCATCCGAAATATTCGACGCAAACACGCGCGTGCCGTTCACGTAAATATGAACCGGACTATAGCAGCTAATGCCAAAGTTCAACTCTACTGGCTGATCGCTCCAAAGCTTTGCCCAAGCATACACAAACTCTCCAATGCGCAAATCCTCAAATTTATCCTGAAAATCCATGACATATCGGTAGTCGTGAATACGTGTGAAACTATCCTTACAGAACAACCTGTACACAAATGGATGTGCAGGATTCGCCCCCATATAACGCTGAGCAATCGTCTGAAGGACACCCTCCACATTGTGGTTGCATTTCTTGAATACAGATTCATTGGGATCAAAATAGGTCATTGCAGAAAACTCCTCTCTTCTATAAGACAAAGGCTCCCACACCATAAGCGCGGGAGCCGGTTGAGCTTGTTTTATTTTGCGGCAAGACGCTTCTTGTAAGCGTCCGTCATTTCTTGGCTCATTTTCACGACGTTCGCATCCGCCTTTAATTTAGTAACAAAATCGTCCCATGCAGCAATCGATTCTTTTCCTAAAATGACCTTAACTTTCATATCAAGCACTTTCTTTTGCAGCTCCGGCAAATATTGCATAGCGGTCGGGGAGTATAGGCCGATGCTGATATCCGCTTGGCTTGTTTTGGCACGCTCGTCTTGAACGTTTCTGTACAAATCCTGCGTTTCCTTCTGGAAGAAGTTCTTCACCGTACTCGCATAGGGGTCAGCCACATACACGATCTGATTGAAATCCGGTCCGCCGTCATCCGCTAATTTCTTGGAATCAACCACTTTCACACCGTCTTTGACGGTATGATCCACGCCCTCCATCCCATACGTTTGAATCGCGAATACATCGTCATTCATCCACGTGTCGATCATTTTCAGAATACGCTTCATTTTATCTTCTTTAACGGTTTTGGGAATCGCTAGAACGCCGGAGAATCCAGGCCCTTTCGGATTGTAACCGTTAATCGTTGTAGCTGGATAGAAATCGGTTTCTTTCACATTCGGATTAATCTTTTTCAAATCATTCAAATAGTCGGACACTACCGTTCCTGTTTTATCGACAAGACCGCCCGCTTTATCGGTTTTCACAATGTCCTTCACCTGACTGGGCTTCAGAGAAGCGAAATCTTCCGGAATCAATTTCTCCTTATACAGCTTAATGACGAATTCAAGCGCTTGACGCTCTTCCGGGAGAAACGATTTAAACACCATCTGATCGTTCAGCCATTTCCAATCTCCGTTCGCTTTAGCAAAGGAATTCTCAATTTGACCCAGTGTATCGGACACTTTATCTCCATTCGTCGCATTAATGGCAAGACCAATCGTATCTTTCTTGCCGTTCTTATCCGGATCATTCTCAGTAAAAGCTTTGTAAGCCTGATAAAGCTCATCTGTGGTGGTCGGAACCTTCAGACCAAGCGTATCCAGCCAATCCTTACGGAAGAGAAAGAACGTATCTCCTTCCGTTGGACGCGGACGTGGGATGGCATAGTTTTTGCCATCTTCCATTTTGGTCAAATCCCAGGCGGTTTTGGAAATCTTGCTGTTCAAGTTGGGATAATCTTTGATGGAATCGGTCAAATCCCAGAATGCGCCCTGCTGAACCATGCCCCGGAATACGGAAGTAAACGGATCAGGGATGTAAATAAGTTCAGGAATGTCGCCCGACGCCAGTGTAACGTTCAATTTATCGGGATAACTATTGGCAGATACCCATTGAACGTTCAATTTGGAATTGGTCGCTTTCTCAATAGCCATCTTGATAGCGTTGTCATTTGCCGGCGGATTAGCGCTAAGAAGAATCGTCATAATGTTGACGTTCAGCGGCGCATTGTCAGTTCCGGGTTGAGCTGTGGAAGTGCTTTCAGATTTACTTCCGCATGCCGTGAGTGCGGTCGCCGCAATCAGCATGACAGTCAAACTACATGCTGCTTTCTTTCTAACTTTGAAAGTCATTTGTTTCATCCCCTTAAGTATGATTTGAAATTGTCTTCGTGTTGTGATTCACATCGTAAGGGATATCCAGCTTCCCGACAACCGGACTTTCTTGCAGCCGCTCTCAACGACTATTTATCCTTTGTTGCACACTATTCATTCCTTGCACATAGCCAAGAATCCCGCTGCCCGCCTGGTTTTTCGCCGAAAAAACAAGGCATGGAAGTGGAATTCGCTATGCGTAGTCCTTCTGTACGGAATCTCTGTATTGGCTCGGGGAGACCCCTTCGGCCTTCTTAAAGATGCGGTTGAAGTACGTATGCTGATAGCCTACTTGATCGGCAATCTCGTTAATTTTCATCGTTGTCGTACGCAGCAATTCTTTGGCTTGATCGATGCGGAGATTGGTCAAAAAGTCGATGAAATTAATCCCCGTTACTTGCTTGATCCCACGACTAAGCGTATAGGGTGATGTTCCAAAATGGTCGGCGCAAGACTCTAGAGACAAATTGGTTCTGTAATTCTCCTGAATGTATAGCATAACAGTCTCAATGAACTGCTTCAGTTGGAAATCCTGCTTGCCCACCATTTCTTGCACATAGGCCCCTACAACGCGTGTTTCCAACCAGCGGAGCATCTCGCCAAGTTCATTCAACTGATTCAATTCCTGGAACAAATTCGCGCCTTCGAACATACGGATCGGATTGATGCCAGATTGCAGCATATTATGCTGAATGCTTCCAAGCAGCTGATTAATGCCTTGTTGAATCACCAGCTTCTTCAAGCCTGCGGACGTCAGCTCGTCCATAAATTGCCTTGCAAGTTTAACAGCTTCTTCTCCCGAACCAATACGAATGGCATGAATAAGTTCTTTTTCCAGCATAAAATTATAAGGGAAAGCAAGTTGGCTCGAAGTTTTGTGGAACTGAACCACATCGATGAGTTCATTGGTATCTTTGAGGTCCCAATAATTCAACAATTGTCTGGTTTCTTCAAACAAGTAAGGAACATGGCTGATCTGGGTAGTCGTATTGCCCATCACGATAACCGCCTGCAATTTCAAAATCTTCTGGATAATCTGAAGCATTTCGTTCCCAAAGTCCCGCATCCATGCTTTGGTGCGCTCGGGACTCCACTCCTGCGGCATCGTCAAGAACATGCCTAATGACGAATCATGAAAGTTTAAGACATCGCACGGCATGCCCATGTTCTCGCCGAGCTCCTTGGCGATATTGCCCACGGCAAAAGCGACCAATTCCTCGTCCCCCTGAGAGAAGCGGGCGCCTTTTTCCCAGTTCAAGCCGCGCATTTGCACGACCATCGCGCCGATCTGCTTATTCTCTGAATCTAGATCAAACTGTTTTAACCGTTCTTTAATATTGGCTTCTGTGAATTCAAATAAGTAGCCCTGCACCAACTGCATCAAGAAGCCTTCCCGGAGAACCGGAAGCTGGAGATTCAGCCTGCTTCTTAAATTCTCGCCTTCTTTGGTCAGCGAGTCCCATTTCATCTCTATCCATTCAAATTCATTGCGATGCTCTTCTCTGCCATGCCCTCCGCTCAGCTTGCGGAATAAGCTGTCGAGCGGAGAGTAGATTCGTCTTGAGCCCATCCAAGATAGCAGCAGTGACAGCAATAAACCTCCGAGACTAACGAAAAGAATCACCTTGGAAATTAACAAGACAGGCGACGTAATGCTTGAAAGCGGTTCGGCCGAAAGAAACACCCATGTGTTTCCAAGTCTGTTGAACTGGCTAATCGATACCGAATAGACGGCTTTCTCATAGGAAAACAAAAAGGAGTCCTCTTTGGAGCCACGGCTCTCATACTCGTTCTCAAGCGCCATATCGAGATTGGTTCGATGTCCGTTCGAAGAGATTTTCCACTGCTTATCTCCGTTTAATAATAAGGTCGATCCCTCTCCCAGTGGATTAAGCGTTTTCAGTTGTTCTTCCAATCGATCTTTGTTCAAGGTTGCGATTAATAGGCCGTAGGGCTCTGTTGGTCCGCCGGGAAGCTTATTGACTAGGGCCAGCGACGTTCCGTCGGAACTTTTCGGGGCGCCAGGCAGACCGGCGGCGTCCATCCAATAAATCGATTTTTCCCGTTTCATTAATGCCTTGTACTGTTCAAGAACACCTGGATTGACCTGATAGTCATACCCTTCCTTGTTCATGAGCACAGGTCGGGGGCTTCCTATATAAAGCGCAGCCTTCTCAATCATTGGATTGGAACCTTCAATAATGAGCAGTGTTCGATATAGCTCGTGAACTTGTTCAAAATCGGTCGCGAAGCTTAAGTTTTTCAGTTTGGCGCCTAAATTGGGTTCAAAGGCCCAATGGGAGAAGGTCATCTCCAGATTGGCAAATTGCGCTTCAATATTTTTCTCCTGCTGGATGATTTTATTATGATGCAAGCGCTGGAGTTCGCCCTCGATCTTATTCGTCACAGTCCAATAGATGATAAATCCCATCACGACTCCCGGGATCGATGCGATTAACATGATCATGACTAAGCTATTACGATAAAAACTTCCTCTACGTTTCTGCAAACCAGGCCCACCTTCCAAGCAGTTCTAAACTTCCCGTTCATTATAACCCAATAAAAAAATGATTTCGATTGGAAAATTCCATCGAAATCATAAGGATATCCTCCAGCTTAGCCTTTCACCGACCCGACCATCGAGCCTTTCGCAAAGTGCTTTTGGAGAAACGGATACACACCTAGAATCGGGATCGTGGCTACGACGACAGCCGCCATCTTCAAGGTTTCTGCCGGAGGCGCGGCAACGAAGGCATCTTGGCCCAAGTCACTGTTTTGCGCATTTTGCAGCATATTTTGCAGGAGAACTTGGATCGGCCATTTATCCGCATCGTTTAAATAAAGCAGCGCAGAAAAATAAGCGTTCCAATAACCTACCGCATAGAACAAGCCAAATGCTGCCAAGGAAGGAAGCGAAAGCGGGAGAATGATTCGGAAAAAAGTTGTCATGTCGTTGCAGCCGTCAATTGCCGCCGATTCTTCCAGCTCGACCGGGATGCTGGAGAAAAAGCTTCGCATCAGAATGACATTCCAACCGCTCGCCAAAGCCGGAAGGATCAACGACCATGTATTATTAATCAGGTTCATGTCACGGACCAGCAAGTAGTTCGGAATAATGCCCGGGCTGAACAAAATCGTTAGAAGAATCATCAGCGCAAACATTTTTCTTCCGGGAAGGCGTCTCCGCGATATGGCATACGCAAGCGCAGCTGTAACCATGAGGCTTAAGGCCGTCCCGACAATCGCCAGATAGGCGCTGTTCCCGATGGAGCCTAAGAATGCTTTCGTACCAAGCAAATATTTGTAAGAATCAAGAGACCAATGCTCAGGAAAAAGAATAAACTTCTTCTGTAGAAATTCCGTAGGGTCTGTGAAAGACACGACGAATACATAGTAAATTGGGAAAAACGTCAACAGGGCAATCAGGCCCAGAACTGTAATATTGACAGCGTCAAAGATGCGGTCGTTTGCACTCTTTTTCATATGAACCCTCCTTAGTAGACGCCTTCTTCGCCCATTTTTTTAGCTAATTTATTGGAAAGAACGACAAGAATTAAACCTACGACTGATTTGAATAATCCAGCGGCTGTGCTGTAGCTGAATTGCCCTTGCTTAATCCCAACCGTATAGACATACGTATCGAATACTTCCGCTACCTGGGATACGGCGCCATTATACATCAGGAATATTTGCTCAAAGCCTACGTCCATCATATGACCGAGACGAAGAATCAACAGGACGATGATGACACTTCGAATCGCAGGCAGCGTGATGTGCCAGATTTGCCGCAATCTTCCTGCGCCGTCCATACGGGCTGCTTCGTACAGCCCAGGATCGACGCTGGCAATCGCGGCTAAGAAGAGAATCGTTCCCCAACCGGCCTCTTTCCATATCGACTGGACAACAATCATCAACCAGAAGGCATTCGGATTCGTCAGCACATCGATTTTGTCGCCGTCAAACGATTCGATGACTTTGTTCACGAGACCGTCGCCTTTGGAGAACAGCAGGAACGTTAATCCTGCAATAATGACCCATGACAGAAAGTGAGGCATGTAAATGATCGTTTGAATCCACTTCTTGTAGATTTCTTTGCGCAGTTCATTCATAAACACGGCTAATAGGATAGGCAAAGGGAAGAACAACACTAAATTCAACAGATTGATCCCCATCGTATTGCGGAAAATCATAAGGAAATCGGGATTGGAGAAAAATCGCTGAAAATGGTCAAAACCGACCCAAGGACTATGTATCACCCCTTTGAAAGGGGAGTAGTTTTGGAACGCTATGACAATCCCGAACATGGGAATATACTTGAAAATAAGGAAAAATAATAGTCCGGGCAAAGCCAGCAAATATAAATATCTGTTCTTGATGATTTCCTTGCCCAGCCCGCTTTTCTTCTTCGCAGCTGAGGAGGCGGAAACCCCTGGAGTATGGGCGATATGAGGCTTAACTGTGTTTGGCATGAGATGTGCTCCTTTCGCCGTGTATGTCTGCGACACGATGTTCTTGATAGTCAAAATATTTGCCTTCGAGCATTCCGATCAAAGTTCCGGTAACCCGAACCTCCAACTGGTTCGCTCCTTGCCGGAGATTTGCGGCGCTGCCTTCCCATACGTAAGGAGACCAAGGGCGAACACCTAATGATTCGCCGTTAATCAACACTTCAATCAAGTCGTGAACGTCCCAATGGTTGAACGCCAGCTCGAATCGCTCCGTTGCCGGCAATGCGTCGAGCCATAGCTCGCGGGTAAAAGACAGTGTTCCGGCAAAGTATGGATACCCGGGATAATAGCTGTCAGCTGCAAGACTGCTTGCGGCGGTAGGCGTGTCTATGAGAATCGGACACACCGATTCACCTGATTCACCTGTGAACTGCACGCCGAACGTGCCGTACAGGTAGAGCGCATCTACGATACCGTGCCAATCTTCCTGAATGTTGACATCAACCGTAAGTTCATTCCAGCCCTCTACAAGGCTTGCTCTCACATCGCATACGCCATTCGAATTATCGTACACGATTCGTTTGTTGAAATCGGATTTTGCATAAACCATATGGTTGATCGCTAGCTGCCAGTCTCCCAGTATCGCAGATTGATCCATTAACAGCTCACACTGTTCTGGAATCCGCTCCACATAAAAGCGCGCTTGATAGCGGCAGGGTATCGGGTAAGCGAGCTTCATCTTCTTCGGCGTTCCGAAGATTTGCGCGAACGAAACGGGAAGCTTACAGGTCTCGGCCAAATCGGCGCATTGATCGATAAAAGTTTTCGCCTGTACCCACTCCCCTTGGCCATCCAGATCATCGCCCATCGACAGTTGGAAGTTTTCAAAGCGCACCGTATTTGGCGTCAACGCCTTCTGCTTCCAAGCTCCTTCTGCCTCGATAGAAAGACGCATCGCAGAAGGATTGTTCACTGCTTCATCGGCTGGAGCCGCCAGCTCCTGCTCCCTTCTGCGCAGCTGAATCATGCGCGAGCCGTAAGCTGCAAAATGCATAGGGAATCCAATGCACTCTCCGTTTGCTTCTATTCGTAGAGGACTGCTTCCTCCTGTTTCCAGATCAAGCACCTCGGCCTCTATGCTGCTGTCAAGGTTTGCGTCAGGCCAAATCGCTGATAGATCCGCCGTAATTTGGGTATCCCACGCCTCCCCTTCCTGATTGCTAGCGAAGATGATATATGCCTGCTCCGAAACGTATCTGCTTTGGAGGAGGAAAGAGCGGTTTGCCGTACCGCAATCCAAAGTGACAGCTCTAGGAAGTACTTCATCGAGTAGGAGATCAAGCTTGTGCAACGCTTCTTTCGGCGATGAAGCTCCCTTCCGCGGGATAAAGTAGGCTGACTGCCCGCCTTTGAAGATGTCTTGATGCTCGGGGGCTTGCTGCTCTTCTCCCTGCCAGTAGTAACCGTCAGGTGCTTGAGGAAGCCCGAACGCCTGAACAGCTTCTTCCGGCACCGTATTGCCGGCTTCGATTCGCTGGCTAGGCACCAGCCCGAAGCTGATGACCGTTCCTCCTGCAGCAAGGAAGCGTTTGGCTGCTTCCCAAGCCTTCTGCTCCAGATTCGCCATCGGAGGCAGCAGAAGCACGGCATACGCAGCGTCACCGATCACAAGCTTGCCGTTCTCTATCACGGCTTCTGCCAGAAGCTCCGGATCGAGATGGTCGTAATCTCTACGCGTTTGCAGGAGATTGACGGCAAGCGAGCGCCAATCTTCCTTCAACTGCTCCAGTTTCGCCTTCTCGGCCTCATCTTCTCCGCCGTAATCGAAATGATGCAGCGGATTGCCCATATGCGTCCAGAACGAGGTCGTCGGATCCAGCATGGCGATTCGAATATCAGCAACGCCTTGCGCCATCATGTAGCTGATGCGGCCTGTATAGTCACCAAGCTTGCGGAAATGGGACCAATACGGGTTTTGATAAAATTGCGAAGGCGGCGCATCGTGCTGCGTCAAACCGTCTACCGTGTAGAAAAACGCATGAAAGGCGTAGAAATTCGTACCTAATGCCGCCATGCGATCGATCATCCATTTGGCATCCTGCATATTCATGGACCAGCCAACACTGTGGAAACACTCATCCACATTGCGCTGACGGCCAAGCTGGCGGGCAATGGAGCTCGTCATCTTGGGATTATCCCGGAAGCTGCACGCATATCGCCGTAAGATCCATTCCAAAGATCGGCCCAGCTTTTCATGAGCACTATCGCCGCCTGGTATGTGGCTGAATCGCTGAGTAGTCATCCGAATTGACGGCACCTCTGCCAAGTACTGCAGGCCGTGCTGATCGCACCAATCATAGACTTGCTTATGATAAGACTGCGTTAACAACTCATGCAGCGCTTGGAAATAGTCGTAACGGATGCGCGCAGCATCCTTATAATCTGAGTAGGACAGCGCTGCTATATGTTCCTCAATGGAATAGCCATTGCGTTCTTGGAAATAGACTTCCAGTCGCGGCGTCCAAGGCATCGACCCCAGGAGCCCGATTTCGTCTGTGAACATCCCCTTCACCGTGTTTCCAAACTCGCTTCCGATATGCCGGGCGTACCGTTCATGCGTCAGGTTGATGAAAGTTTGCATCGCTTCCTTATGGCATGGATCGACGAAGGTGCCATAATATTTAAAATCCTCAATCTCTTTTTCCTGATACACAAGGATATCCCACTCGTACGCGCTAGCCGGAGCTTCCCAATCCAATTGGAAGATCGTCCGGTATGTGAAAAAACGCTTTTGGTTATACGTCGTGAGCCCCGTCTTCTGGAAGACAGGATCAGCCTGCAGATTCCCGATGGCATCCTTCAGGTCGACCATTTGCTCCCACTTTCGTACGCCATCTTCGGTTACAGGCACTGCCTTCGCGTAGATCACCTTAGCCCAAGGATATTCCTGCCGCACCTTGGAGCCTCCGCTCACTCGGATTTCCGTCGTAACGAGCGTCTGGTGCTTCGCATCTGGATGAAGCAGTGTCACTTCACCGCCAGCTATGCCGCTTGGATACGGATATTCATCGTATAGCCAAACATGCATACCTCTTTTTTTTGCAGCTTCAATCGCAAATCGGACCTTCTCGAACCAAGTTTCCGACAAATACGGAATCTGCAGCCCTTGACGGGGACAAATGAAAAATCCCCCTACTCCCTTTTCATCCATCTCCGCAATCTGTCTTTCGATCTCTTCGTTATTCATATCTCCGTTCCAAAACCAAAATGGCTGGATTCTATATTCCGCACCCGGATTCATAAACTGTTCCATTATTCAGTTAAACCTCCCCATTCCTCACATCATGGACTGATCCAACTGTATGTTCGTTTCCGTTTCCTGGCAAGATTCATTTTTTGCATATCGCGAAATGGACAAGTAACACTTTTTTGCATGCTTAGATTTCGTTGCAGAATCCTTAGATACCCGGCATTACCGAGCATTTCATGGCATCTAACGACCAAATGAAAAAGCGCCGCGTTATGCGGCGCTCCACTCGGAGATCGTTTGAAAGGAACAACATACCAATGACAGCTTGATCTAGAAGACTTACACTTTTATTAGAGTCGAAAATCATTATTTCATCTACATTGACTTCATAGAATCATGCTGGAAGGGATGATAAGATGAAATCCAAGAAACTTGTTATTATCGCAGCCATACTGATCTTGTTCTCTAATTTTAATTATGTACATGCAGCTGATGTTCCGGAACAGGGTGTCCAAGATTTAATCGCAAGCTATAATCAACGTTTACAAGTTATCCAAGCGATTAATGGTCAACAAACGGAGATTCAAAGTCAGCTCACATCGATTAACCGGCAAGTTTTTGAATATGATAAATTAGCTGGCGAACTGCAGCCTGAGATCGAGAAAATGAAGATCCAAAAGGATTCATTACAGAAAAATATAGCCAGTGTTCAAAAGGATATTGATACCCGCGATAAACTATTGAAAAATCGAGTAAGTTATATCTATACGAGCGGAAATATTTCGGCTTCTTATATGGATGTGCTATTAGGATCTTCTAGTTTTAGCGATTTTATTAATCGGATAAACATGCTAATTATGGTATTGGGCCAAGATAAGCAAATTATTGATGCAAAAACGGATGATAAAACGAATTTAACGAAGATGAAAGAACAACTGGATCAGCAGCAATCGTTGCTTGAAGCTCAGCAAAACACGCTAAATGCAGCCAAAGCCGAACAAGAACAAAAGATTGCAGAGCGTCTCACTTTATTGAAGCAATTACAGCAACAAAGTCTGAATGAAGTTGACAGTGCTCAGAAAGATGCCGAAAATTTGTCCGTGGTTGATTCCGAGCTTGCACCCGAAGTCAAAGAACAACTTAAAGCGGCGCTGGATAAAATAATTCAAAGCGATGGTGTTTGGGATTGGCCGGTTCCTTCTTCCCATACCATAACATCGGATTTTGGCTCCCGCGGTGAAGAGTTCCACGCCGGAATCGATATCGGAGCTCCCATTGGGACTTCCATCGTCGCTGTGGATAACGGAATTGTGCTCTACGCAGGAAAAGCTAACGGATTCGGCAACTGGGTCGTCATTAAACATACCAATGGTTTGATGAGTGTTTATGGCCATATGTATGGAGATGGGATCTATGTCTCCGTCGGTCAGGAGGTAAGCCGCGGCCAAGTCATTGCTGTTGTTGGCAATGACGGTCAGTCAACGGGACCTCATCTGCATTTTGCCGTTGCAGCAGGCATTACGGGCAATCAAATGAACTACATCGATCCTCGCCCATATTTGGCTAACCAACAATTGTAAGCTAAATTTCATAAAAACGGAGCCCTGAAACACGCGAGGCTCCGCTTTTTTTGTTCCATAAAGTTGCAGCCCAAAAACAATATAGCGTATTATTAATCATAGCTTTCTGCAATTATCTTTATTTTGCGAAATAGAACTTGTATATAAGGCGGTGCATCAATTGAAAAAATACATCCTCGGCGGTATCACCGGGTTTCTCGTGGCTACGACACTGTCCGCACATGCGGAGGAAATGACTAGTATGATAGGAAAAACGATTCAGGGCGCTTTCCCCTTCCAGATCGAAGGCAAAACACTCGGAACGCCAGCAATTGTTGTGGATGGAACTTCCTACTTGCCGGTACGTGCATTTGGAGAAGCTACCGGATATGAGGTTTCATTTAATGCAGACCTTGGCGTTTCTCTTAAGAAAAAAGAGGAACAGCCCTCTCTTCCATCTCCATCTCCATCTCCTTCTCCAACGCCTTCACCATCCGCAACGCCAGAGCCGCCAGCAGTCGGTGACCCAAGTCGCGGATATCAGGCTATCAAATCGGTTAGTTTTAGCCTGAAGGATGAAAAAACGAAAAAAAGCACAGGCGATTTTGGCCTGATCCAAGTGGACGGAGCGCAGTACGTCTCGCTCTCCACTGTAAGCAGCTTCTATACCGTCAGCTGGAATGAACCGCTGGTGCAGCTGAGTCTTAATGGTCAGCTTGTCACTTTAATTACCACCAATAACCAATATTCCAAAGGAACTGGTGCTTTTACTTTTGACGGCACGATTTACGTAAATCTTACCATGCTGAATTTAAAGGGGGCTGTCAAAGAGGGGATGCTTGTCTTAACGGAAGACCTATAATTGTGTCAGCGTTCAGACTCTCCATAGATTTAGCACTTATGCTTAGCGCAAGAAAACCTGCAAAAGTGCAGGAATTTCCGGGTGAATTCGGTTATAAAGTGGAAATGCCTGCAATTGTGCAGGTATTTTCATCGTTTCCAGCCTCTGATCCCAAAAAAGCCTCAAAAGCCTGCACAAACGCAGGAATTTCATCATTGAGGCTGCTCCAAGTGCAAAAAAGATGCACAATTGCAGGTTTATAATAAGCAACTGGAGCTAGAGAGTGACTGCATCACCCCAAGCCCTTATATGCCAAGAAAGAGCCCAATTATCGCTAATTGGGCTCTTTGGCACGAATTTCATTGATCGTAAGATTGAATTTTTTAAGCAGTTGTGCGAATGTTTCGCATTCGTCTTCTGTCCACTCTTTTAACACTTCCTTAAGTCTGATCGATCTTGCCTGTTTATATTCTTCTAATTCTTGTTTTCCTAAATCCGTTATTTGAAAGGTGTACGCTCTTCGATCTAGTGGATCAGGTATTCTGTATACATAGTCCTTCTGTTCTAATGACGCAGCTTGCCTACTAACAGTGGAAATGTCCAATTGGAATATTTCTGCTAGCGTTTTCACACCGGCACAGCCATGCGTGGATATTTGGTGCAGCAAAAGATACGCAGATCGATCGATATTACCGAATTTTTTATCAGCGGTTATGGAGGTAAGACGGCGAACAAAAATGGCCATTTCAAGTTCTATGCTTTCCAATGAATCTATTTTCATACATTTTCACCTCATTAGCTATATGAACCATGTTAACATACCCCACTCTAATTTTGAATCAAAAATGGGAACAGAAAAGTACATTGACAACACGCCTTAAAGTTGTATAATACAATAATGTAGTTTCATGATACAACTTGTTTTTTTGGGGGAGTTCATTTTGCAAACATAATTTTCTATGAAGTTTTTAGTTGAGATTTTTTTGAAAAGAGGTGTGATGATGTATCTGGAAACGAGCATCGCTAAACTTTTGAGACAATTGACGCGAACTCATAAAGAATCATTAGCTAAAAGGATTCATTGCATGGGTTTAACACCTCCCCAATTCATGACGTTGCACCAAGTTAAAAAGGAGCCCAAGACGATCGGGCAGATTGTCGATGCCGTTGATTTATCCTACAGTACCGTTTCGGGGATCATCGATCGGCTTGAACGCGATGGGTGGATTAATCGTGTGAAGGACGAAGCGGATCGCCGCGTGACTTGGATTTATATGTCGGAGAAAATGCAAGCAAGGTTTGAGGAAAATTCTTTTTTCCAAGAAGCTAATTATTCTAAATTTCTAAATGGATTCTCGGAAGAAGAACTCATCATCATTCATAGTTCTTTCGATTTGATTACTAGACAATTGGAAAAGAAGGTTGAGGAGAAATCATGAAGCGTAAAGTAATGTTGTATGTCATATTGACAGCTTTGGTAGTCGTTGGTGGAGGAATCGGCGGTTATTTTTGGTATGAAGGTCAGAACTATCTTTCTACAGATGATTCCAGACTTGCCGGAGATATCTACAAAGTCATGCCGCGAATTACCGGAAAAGTGACCTCGTTGCAAGTTAACGAAGGAGATCATGTTCTTGCCGATCAGATTATCGGACAGCAGGACAACAATAATTTGCCTACAAGCAGCCTAGATCAAGCGGCACTACGGTCCCCTATTGAAGGAACTGTCATCAAAACATTGGTTAAAGTCGGGGAAGTCTCCTCACCGGGTCAGACGGTAGCGATGGTCGTCGATACGAACAAATTGTACGTTTCGGCCAATATTGAGGAAACCCAGATTTATAAAATCAAGGAAGGCGAAAAAGTAGAAATCAATTTGGACAATTTCCCAGGCAAAGTGCTAGTAGGCAAAGTGAAAGAAATCAGCAAAGCTACGGCGTCGACCTTTTCGCTGCTGCCTTCTACCAACACTAGCGGGAATTTCACAAAAGTAACGCAACGTATCCCTATCAAAATTGCAATCGATGACAACCAAGGGCTTGATTTATCACCAGGAATCAGCTCCTCGATCAAAATTCATTTGAAGGGCAACTAAAAGAAGAGGAGTTAGTCAACGATGAGTAAACGAAATCAATTAATCGTACCAGCGATTCTCATAATTGCAGCCATTGCTGTTCTTCCTGGATGTGGCGCTGAAGTCTCAGGGCAAGTGGATTCCACAGCAGTCCCGATTCATGTCATTAAACTGGGGCAACCTGCATCTGCAGGTCTAAGCGGTAAAGTCATTCCAGATCAGGATATTAAAATTGTATCCAAAGTAGCTGGCAAAGTAGCCAGTGTCAATGTACAAGAAGGCAGTAAAGTCAAACAAGGCGATGTGTTGATTCAGCTGGAAACAGGCGATTTAAATCAACAAGTGAAACAAGCCGAATCCTCCCTCCTTGCGGCGCAAGCGAAACTTGTCGATACGAAAGCCGGTGCCCGTTCACAAGAAATTCAAGGTCTTCAAAGCGCAGTGAGCGCAGCTCAAGGAGCTTACCAACAGGCAACCGCGGCCATGGAGCAAGCCAAAGCGGGATTAGAACTTGCTACCAGCACTTATAACCGATTAAGAAATTCATACGACAGCAATTCTGGGGTGACTCAGGAGGATTTGGATAAAGGAACGCTCGATTATGAAAAGGCGAAAGCCAGCTCCGAGCAAGCACAAGGCGCGCAAAAAGCGGCTGAAGCTCAGTTGCAAGGAGCAGAAGCAAAGCTGCAATTAGCCAAAATCGGGCCGACTGATAACACAATTTCAGCGCTTCAGGCGGATGTTGACCGTTTAAATGCAGGTTTAGAGCTTGCGAACAGCGGATTAAACAATGCTACGATTACTGCGCCGATAGACGGGCTTATTGTCAAAAAAAGCATCTCTATAGGTGAGCTTGCCCAGCCTGGTGTGCAGGTCCTCTCTCTTGTCAATATGGATCAAGTCCAAGTGGAATTGAGTGTATCCGATAGCCAAATCTCGCAAGTAAAGGCTGGCATGAAAGTAGACGTTGCCATACAAAACCTGCCGAACCAAACCTTTAAAGGTGAAATATTCTTCGTTAGCCCCGTCGCTAACGCGAACAGCAACACATTCCCTGTTAAAGTGAAAGTAGACAATAAAGATGGTTTCCTGTTTGCTGGGATGGTAGCTGAAGTTAAACTGAATGCCGCTCAGGAGAGCCGTTTGGAAATTCCGAAGAGCGCCATTATTAAAAAGGATCAGAAAGAATATCTGTTCACAGCAGACGACAATACAGCCCACCTCGTGGAAGTAAAAACGGAGGAGAAAAATCAGGATTGGTTGTATGTGCTGCCTAACGATAAACTCAAAGCTAATGAACAAATCGTCGTGAATCCGACAGACAAGATTGCTGAAGGCACGAAGGTAAAAGCCGAATAGGAGGCGCAGCTATGGCCGATGCATCGGCAGTTAAACAACAAGAATCAGAAGGCAATGGCAAAATGTGGCTGTCGCTTATCGCTATCGTCATGGGTACCTTCGTTGCCGTTCTCAACAGCAGCTTAATGAATGTAGCCATGAACAAGTTCGTTGCCGTTTTTGGCTCGGATATCAATACGATGCAGTGGGTCATTACGGGATATACATTGGCATCTGCGATGGTTATTCCGATGAGCGGCTTTCTCGGTGCCAAATTCGGAAATAAAAACATCTTTATTTACTCTGTAGCCGGGTTCACATTATTTTCCGTAGTTTGTGGCCTGGCATGGAGCTCTAGTACGATGATCTTGTTCCGAATCATCCAAGGATTTGCCGGCGGGTTTATTATGCCAATCGGGATGTCCATTATTTATACGACGTTTCCTAGGGAGAAAACCGGTACAGCGATTGGCTTGTGGGGAGTTGCAGCGATGTGCGCTCCTGCACTCGGGCCAACGTTCGGTGGATATCTGATTCAAAATTACAGCTGGCGGCTGCTCTTTTTCATTAATATACCTATTGGCATTCTTGCCGTAGTACTTGGAAAAGTTCTGCTGAAAGAATCTCCCCGAAGAGAAGGATTGAAATTTGACTTAACCGGGGCTATTCTATCCATGATCTTCTTTGGAAGCTTGCTGCTCGCTCTAAGCAAAGGGCAGTCACAAGGATGGTCATCCTTATTCATCATTAGCCTGCTTTTTACTGCTTTCTTCAGCTTGCTGCTGCTGATCTGGGTAGAACTCGGAGTCGAGCAGCCCGTTCTTGACTTAAAGCTTTTTAAAAATTTAAAATTTACCATTAGTGTTATTGCGGGTAGTTTAGTTATGATGGGTATGATGGGCGGTACGTTTCTGACCCCCTTATATTTGCAAAACATACAAGGTCTTACCGCGATGCAGACCGGAATATTGATGATGCCTCAATCCATCGCGATGGCGCTGATGATGCCGATTAGTGGAAAACTGGCAGATAAATTTGGGATTGTCCCCTTATGTATCACAGGTCTTACCATCTTGGGTGTAACGACGCTGGATCTGCACCATTTGACGACGGATACGCCTAACCATTGGCTCAATACGATATTAACGATCCGCGGGATTGGAATCGGGCTCTGTATGATGCCGCTGACCACAGCAGGCATGCGTGCGGTATCTCCGCAGCAGGTCGGCAACGCCTCTCCCCTATCCAACGTGGTTCGGCAGGTTGCTGGGTCTCTAGGGATTGCCATCTTTACGGCGCTCATGAGCAATCGTCAGATTATTCATTTTCAGCATATCAGCGATAGTGTTCCTGTAGATTCACTTACAGCGAATAGTACGGTATCCATGCTTTCAGGCGCCATTTATTCGTGGTCGATCGACATGACAACAGCCTCTGGAACTGCGGCTACTTATCTAGCCGGATTCATGCAAAAAGAATCATTGGTCAGGTCCATTGCTGACACTTTTTATATTTCTGCGATTCCTGCTTTTATATGTATCCCTTTCGTTCTTTTCTTTATCCAGAGAAAAAAAGCGTCAAAGGATATCAATGACTAAATGATTTATACCCAGATTCCAAATCGAGTTTTGAGAGGAGTACGAAAATGAAGAAAAGTTTATCAGTTATCATGAGCACCGCAATGGCCCTTACTTTGTTTTCATCTGCAGCTCTAGGTGCAGCCGCCCCTAAAACCTCCGCAGATTTCAGTGATTTAAATCAGCTTGATGCCGCAACGAAGGCTAAGTTTGACGCGATGATTGCCGCGGGTATTTTTGATGGGGTCAGTGATGGCCTCTTTGGTCTTCATGATAAAATGAACCGTGCCCAATTTGCCAAAGTAGCTGCTTTGATCTTCGGATTAAAAGTAGATTCTTCTTTGAAGGTATCCAGTTTCAGCGATGTGAGCAGCACTGATCCGGCTAACGGCTATGCTCTGCCTTATATCGAAGCGCTGAAAGCCGCTAACCTTACCGATGGCTTTGGTCCAGGCACGTATAACCCTGCAGGTGAAGTAACGAAAGAACAGCTGGCCGCCTTCCTAATCCGCGGATTGAATAAGGATGCTGAGGCCAAAGGGAATGCTGGAGTTAATGACAGCACCGTCTCGAGTTGGGCCAAGGGGTACGCTGCACTTGCTATTCAATTGAACTTGCTCGGGAACTTGGCTGACGGTACATTCGGGGGGATCGCACCTGCCACACGCGACCTGCTAGTGACTTCCTCTTATGCAGCCAAGCAGCAATTTGTGCCTGGTCAACATACAGAGATTCGTGTAGATGAAATGAAAGCCTACACCCTCCCTGGTGGCTCACAGGCTCAAGTCAAAAGTATGCTGCAGGAAAAAACAACAGACGGTTGGAGAATTGGGACTGTCGTTAAGCTGACCAATTCGTCCAGTTCCACGATACGGATTCCCGACTATGAACTCCGTGTCAAAACGGCTGATGGCACGGACTATACACTAGTGCCGAGCGCAAACAATGCCCACTCTATTCTGCCGCAGAGCGATGTGACACTCAGCTATATGACCGATATCAATGTAAAGTCGGACGTAACTTTAACCGATATCCTTTGGATTGATGTGAATCAAAAAGTATATCCTAAGCAGGAAACCCTGCTCGCCGATTCTCCCATTTCTTCGATTGTATGGCGCGGTAAAGATGCTGTTATTAAGGACCCAGCCCTACTAGGGAATTGGGGAGCTATCTTTTCGGTTCCTGGCGTGACTTCATCATTGAAATATTCGGCTACAAGTTTGTCCAAGCAGTTCACTGGGCAATCGCCAACGTATATCGTGCAGGTTAAAGTCCAAAATTCAGGAAGTTATGCGGAAACCATTCCCGATTTCACACTCAGCGGGAAATCGGAAGGGCAATCTTTTATTGGAAAAAGGGTTGAAGAATCCCCAATAAGTCTCAATGCCGGAGAGCAGAAATATATTCATTTTGCGATCACGACCGATACGAATACGCAATTGAATGCCTTCTATGTTCTTACGCCTGAAAGCTTCTTGAAACAAGGCCAGACAGCACCGATTCAGTACTATACGGGACGCATCGGATTTGGACTTCCAGCTAATGGAGGATCAGATACAAGCACAGTCCCTGCTGGAGGCAACTATACCTTCGGTACACCCATGGTCTTCGAGCAAGGAAATGAGTTCATCAATCCAAATCTGGCTGTATCGCTTGAAGAATTGCATGTTACGAATAACGAAGAAACCGGAAATAAAACCGGTCTTGCTAAATTCAAACTGGTCAATAAAAGCGATAAGCCCATTCCGGTACCAGCAATTGCCGCTGATTTAACGGGTAAAGATGGTTACACCTATACGGGCAGCCGACAAACAATGGGTACTTCCGATATTGCTCCCGGAACAGGCGTCGTAGTTAGCTATGGCTATACTATTCCATCCACTGACCAAAGTGATCAGTATAAATTGAATGTGCAAGGCGTCCTGTCAGGAGCTGGACAAGGACAACCGGCTAATGGTTCTTCAACCTATAAATCTACGATTGCCAGCTACAATGTCAGCTCGCAAACCGACAATGATCATAACAATGTTTCCTTATATCCATTCAAGCTGAACATCAAAAGCTGGACATTATCCCAGCTGGCTTCTCCGACATTATCCTATACGTATAAATTAAATCTGGACATGGACATTACACGTGATCCTGAAGTCATCGTGGATAATAACTTCTCCAAATTGAAATTTGAACTGGTTGATGGTTCCGGAAGTTCACTGGGCTCGAGTTCCTTCCCTTTCACTGGAACAAATCGTTTGGTGAGCGGCAACCAATCGCTGAGCTTCAACAATCTCACTCAAAGCCAAGTTCAAAACAATGTGTCGATCAAAGTCTATGAAACTGTGACTACACCGAATGGCGAAGTTGACAGATTCATTGCAGAATTAAAATAAAGATTTAATATCTTATGGTAAAATGAATTGAAAAAACGGAGCCCGCGAAATTGCGTGGCTCCGTTTTTAAATACGAAAAAGGGAACTGAATCGCGAACTCGATTTGTTCCTCTAAGCTGAAGGATGAGTTGTTCAACCTCCCTTTTGTACCTTGTATTGAAAGATAGGTGTCTAGTGTACTTCCACAACCACGCTACCGAATAACTTTTCCTCTACATAAGCTTCTAGCCTCCATAGTCCCTTTGAAGGTAAAATCATCATTGATGGCATTCTACCTACCTTATCATTATCTTTTATGGCGGTATTTGGAATTCCTATGCTGCCTTCAAAAACATTTACTTTTTCTCCTGTTTTTTTGCTCACTCCGATAATCTTTACCTTCTTACCAAATAAATTTTGCGTTTCTTGTGGTGTTTCAGCCCAAAAATGCCACATATACTTCTGTTTTTTACCAGGATAAAACCGAACAACCTCATTATCATCATAAATAAATCCGATTTTACCTTGTTCACCTAACAATATAAAATTATCGTTTTTAAACATACTGCTTACTTTCCAAGACTCGTCTAATACGGTAGAGCTTTCCTTGATTATTACGTCGGTATCAGTTTTGGTACAACCCGTTAAGAATAACAGCAAAACTATATAACCTAATCTCATTCTCATTATGCCATCTCCTATAATTAGATGAATATTTGCCCAATGCACGCTCTAAACATATCAGGTTTACCAATTTAGACTTGTAATCCTTACGAGCAATCTCGTAGGACGGCGCGCATTTACTTATTTAAATGATACCAAATTTCTTTAAAGCGTAGGATATGCCACCTTCGCTTGCTTTTTTTGTAACGTAATCCGCTTTTTGTTTTAACCGCTCATCACCGTTTTCCATTGCAATTCCTAATCCTACGTACTCCAACATGTCGATATCATTTCCACCGTCACCGAAAGCAATCGCTTCCGACTTGCAAATGTTTAGATGTTCCAGCACTCTTTTAATCGCCGTTGATTTGGAAACTTCCGTTTCTTCAAGCACATTCATTACGTAGCCATGAAATCGCTCGAATCTGAGCGTAGGAAATCTGATTAGGAATTTTTCTGCTTCTCTCTCATCCGCATACAAACATAGACAATAGACATCTTCTAACAGCGAACTCATTTTTTCAGGATATTGCGTAAGACTCAACGTCTCTTTTAAAGCCTTCATAACCCGCTCATCATCGATCCCTAATCCGTTCATTGCGAATAGCTCAGTAAAATATGAAAGGCCATGTCCGTTCAGCTCCGCAAAAGATGAGATATCACGGACTGTTTTTCTGGAAATCACAGATTTATGGATAATGTTATCATTGCATTTTATAAACGCCCCATTAGCAGAAATAAACGTATCAATGCCCATAGCCTTAAACTCTTCGCACAAATTATAGGGTCTTCCTGTTGCGACTACGACTTTTATATTTTTTTCTATCAACTTTTCGACTGCTTCTTTTGTACTTAGAGGTAAACTTCTATCCATTTCACTTAATAGGGTGCCGTCAACATCAAAGAATACAACCTTGTACATATTTTGAAAAATTCCTCCCTTATTGCTTAAAATTGTTCCCATACATTTCATTTTACCATAATTAGGGAATGGGATTTGAAATAAAAAGGAGGAACCTTCGGAAGCAGATACTAACTCTTCTCATTGCAATTTGTCCAATCAAATCAGCCGTCAAACGTCTGATTTCAAGCTTTCACTGGAAATATTCCAATGAAATATCCCATAAATTCCAAGATGCCTGCTGTTTTTAGATTATCCATTGGCGTTTATCCAATGTAAACCGTCTTTCAAGCCCTTCAAACTAACTTCCATTGGAATTAATCCAATGAAACCAGCTTTCTCTCTCAAAAAAAGGGGGCTTCATTTGCACCTAACAGTCCTCTCCTGAGAACTTATACTTTCCGACGTAAAATAAAAAAACCGCGCTACGCACGGTTTACTAATTTGGAGAAATCGCTGTAAAATAAAGCTTTTCATCGTTCCATCAATAGAACTTGGGAATCGGATCTGTCAGCTTTCTCCAATTACTTTTCATTTCTTCCACCGTTAAAAGAGCTTCATCAAGCGTTCTTGTAATTTCTTCACGCTCCATCTCAATGCCGATAAAGACAAGCTTCGTCACCCTGTCACCCCACGCATCATCCCAATCCGGCGATTTGGGAAAGTCGCTGTCGAAATGCACAAACCTCTCTTCCTCTGACATCGATGCGACCCATAAGCCCGCTGGCGACAGCTGTCTGGAGACACCCGCTTGACTGAAAGAAATCGCCATGTTATTGCGAGTGGCAATCCACACTAAACCTTTGGAACGGACAATCGATTGGGGCTACTTCGCCATCCATTTCAACAAACGCTCAGGATGGAAAGGAATTTTACGTGTATAAACAAAAGAAGTAATCCCGTACTCTTCAGTTTCGGGTGTATGTGATTCCTTCTGCAATTCCCGCATCCAACCAGCGGATTGGCTGGCTTCTTCAAAGTTGAATAAGTGAGTATTCAATATCGACTTAGGATCCACTTTGCCATGGGAAGCTCTTATGATTCTCGCTCTTGGCTGCAATCCCTTTAGAGCCACTTCCAACTTGACAAGTTCATCTTCCGCCACCATATCGCACTTATTGATGATGAGAACGTCACAAAACTCAACTTGTTCTGTCAGAAGATTTACGACACTGCGTGTATCCTCTATGCCTGCATCCTGTCCACGGTCTCTCAAGCTTTCCCGCGTATTGAAATCTTGCCAGAAGTGATAGGCATCAACAACTGTCACCATGGTGTCCAAACGAGTCAGCTTGGATAAATCGATTTGCTTCTCTTCGTCAACATAAGTGAACGTTTGAGCTACAGGCAAAGGCTCTCCTACTCCCGTCGATTCGATTAGTATGTAATCAAATCGTTTCTCCAAAGCAAGCCGCTCAATTTCCTGCAGAAGATCATCCCTTAATGTGCAGCATATGCAGCCGTTGGACATTTCGACTAGCTTCTCTTCTGTACGGCTTAATCCGCCGCCCTCCCGAATCAAATCCGCATCGATATTCACTTCGCTCAAATCATTCACGATGACTGCAACCTTCAGACCGTCGCGATTATGCAATATATGATTTAACAGTGTCGTCTTGCCTGCCCCCAGATAACCACTCAACACAGTAACAGGGATTCTGGCTTGCAAACTTGGCATGCTCATTGTATCAACTGCCTTTCCCAGTTCACTTTTAATCGTAATCATTACAATTAACCATAAGAAATATATCTTCTTTTATAAGTTATGTCAATATTAAAATCAAAGGCTCACCAAAAAGAAAACATCGCCTATTTTCAAGGCGATGTTAACGATAGCCGTGACCTCATTCAAGCCTCATCAATTCGAGTATTTGCTTTTCGTGAATTGGTAAAGCGAGTCGTACAGATTTCGAATCTCTGGATCGCTGCTTTTTGCTGCATGAAGCAAGACGGGGCCGCTGCCTTTGTAATAGGCTTTAAATGCATTCTTCATGTAGCCATACTTTACTCCGCCTTTGAGGTAATCCATGAATCTGTCACGGAAGACCTTATCTGTCAGCATCCTGTCATCAAATTCCATCTCCACTCCCATTCCATAGGTTTTGGCGATATTTGCGGCATCTTCGACGCGATCAACATTCAGATTTTCAAAGTAATAGTTGGGTTGAAAAGCTGCTGCATCAAAGCCGACATCTTGCCACATATAGCTTTTGTACGCCAGGAAGTGTGGGATCCAGAATGACTTATAACCCTGATCGTGGACGAGTTTATTGACTAAGCGGAGAGTTTCGGGTCCCGTCTCACTCGTACTTACCTGCTCATCCAGCCAATACATGCCGACAAGCTCAAGATTGGAGAAATTTTGTTCTTTCCAGCGTTTCTTAACCTCTTGAATCCACCAACGAACAGCTTTCTGTCTATTGGCCAAAGCAGCTTCCTTGCCTACCAAGCCCTCATTAAAGTTCTCCAATATTCCGTCGCCGTCCACATCGCCGAAATCTGATACATACTCGCCAGGATTCGGGATCATCATGACTACCTTCGATTTATGCTTTGGCTGCCCTAGTTTCCCGCCGACTTCCTTGGTCGCCTCATTCAGCTGACGTAGATCTCCTTGATCAGAAAGCGTCTTATCGAGATACCATTTCCAGTCGGTCAGGTACGCGCCGCCACCGCCAAAATCACGCCCTTGCGGAGTCATTAATCCGAGCATAAGGAAACCGTCAAAAAACCAATCGATCGGGTTCCCATCCTTATTGATATAGCTAATCTCGGGAATCAGCTTCTCTTTCGTCCAGTTGCCTTCTCCATTGGCATAATAGCCATTGTATAAAAGTGACAAATTGGAAATACCCGCAGTGTCTTTACCTGGTTGCAAATAGGTGAATGGGTCGGAAGGCACCTTCTTTGCACCTTTCGCTTTTCCATCGGTCCCCCAAATCTCGATTTCGTCCACAAACGACCACGCACTTGGGTGCATGGAGAAGGTCACTTTGATATATCGGGCATACGCCATCACCGCGTCATGGCCGGGTCTCTCAACCCCATCCTTGCCGCCGTCCCAAGTATAGTATTGATCTACCGGAGGTCCATCGCTCCACAGCTGCTCTGTTGCTTTATTGGCAAGCGTCCCCCAATGTGCTTTATCGTCGGAAGCGTACATGGAAACCGTCAGTGGAAAAAGAACAGCAGATCCCGGCCAATCTTGTAGAAAATGGGCTTTAATGCTGGAAACAGATTTGGAACTTCCCAGATCAAACACGACTTCACGCGTTTTTTTATGTAAATTCCCCACCCATGCTGGATCGAGCACGTTCAAGCTGCCAACTTTTCCATCTGTAAGCTTATTCCCGGTATCCGGATAGCTGGGATCCGGTGTTTCGGACCATGTATAACTTAAACCCTTAACCAGATTACGAAGTTCCGGTTGTTTCTCAGCCGCATGCACACTGGGCATCATCATTAACATCAGCACCATACATACGGCTAACGATATCCATTTTTTCATCGGAATCATCATTTTCCCTCCTGAATGTGGTTTACAATCTCCTGCATACAACGTGAAGAGGCCTCTTCACTCTTAATACTAAATGAGCTGTTCCACCGTACAAAGAGATAATTTCTTACTTTGATATACACTTGTTTACTTTGCTCGGGAAACACTCCTCATTATCTCTCTCGACCCCGAGGACAACCGTGTGGACGATCCGAAATCGTAAAAAGCACTCTGGTTTTTAATAACCAAAGTGCTTTTATCAAATGAAGCTCAACCCTCTTTGGGCCTTATTTATGTATGTTTAAAATAATCGTTCAAGCTCGTCGATCAACGAACCCACATAGGCAACAGCGCTTTGGATCGGCTTAGGTTCAGACATATCAACACCGGCATGTTTCATTAAGTCAAGCGGATTCATTGTTCCTCCAGCCTTAAGTACTTCCAGCCACCGTTCAACAGCAGTCTGCCCTTCCTCTTGAATCAGCTGTGCAACCGCTGTAGATGCAGTCAATCCTGCTGCGTAAGTGTAAGGATAAAGACCCATATAATAATGTGGCTGACGCATCCAGGTTAGATGGGCTCTGGAATCAAGCTCCACAGTGTCACCCCAGAACTCGGAAAGCACTTCACCTTTTAGGCTGGACAGCTTCTTCGCGGTTAATGCTTCTCCCTGCTCGGCAGCCGTGTATACTCTTCTTTGCATATCGGCTTCCAACAAATGCGTTACGAAATTATGATAGTACGTATTTAACATCTGCAAAATGACCCAACGCTTCATCCGCGGTTCATTGGACTTCTTCATAATGTGTTCCGCCAGCAGCAGCTCATTCATCGTGGACGGTGCTTCGATGAAATAAAGGGACGGCCGGAAGTTGGTGTAACGCTGATTGCGAGCTGCGAGCATCAAATGACCTGCGTGTCCAAGCTCATGTGCCAAGGTGAAGGCGCTGCGCATATTGCCGCCCCACGTAATTAAAATGTAAGAGTGTTTCCCATATGGCGACGCACAGAATGCGCCAGTCGACTTGCCTACATTGTCGGCATAGTCAATCCATCGTTCTGATAAGGCTTGCTCCATGAGCTCCGTGTACTCCGGTCCCATGATACGCAGTGCTTCAAGGATGGTTTGCCCTGCTTCCTCGGTTGTAACCGGAGGATTGAAGTCTGGATCGAACGGTGCCTTCAGGTCGCTAAACAACAGTTGATCTAGGCCCAGCACCTTTTTCTTCAATTGCATCAGACGACGCATATGCGGGGCAAGCTCCGCAAGAATGACATCGAGGATGTTCGTGTACATCTCCTTCGTCACTTGCTGTGGCTGCAAAAGCATATCTGTTGCGGAGTCATAGCCACGTAAACGGGCAGTTACGACTTGCCGCTTCACTTCCGTAGCGTAAATTGCGGCAAACGTATTCTGATACTGCTCGAGTGTCTTACTGAATGACTCGTATGAAGCCCGGCGCAGACTGGTATTCGAAGAAAACTCATAGTCTGTTTCAAACAAAGCAAATGAAACGGGATGGGTTACGCCATCCGCATCCTGTACAGCGTCAAAAGAGAGGTCAGATAGCTTGCTGCGCTGATAAATATTGTATGGCGCTCCCAACACTTCACCGAGTGACGCCAATACAGCCTCCGTTTCTGCACTAAGCTTATGACGCTTGGTTTCGAGCAAGTCGTTTAAGCTTTTGCGGAAAGGCTCTAACCGCGCCTCCTCCTGTATATATCCTTCTATCGTTCCTTCCGGCAGCTCAAGGATTTCTGAACGAATAAAGGAAATCGCCGCTCCGATTCCCGATGTGAAGTCACCGGAACGTGTGGAGTTCGCTTGGTTTTGCGGGTTGCTGGAATCTTCTGAGAAACGCAGCCTCGCATACGTTGCCGCTCGCGTGCTGCGGGCAAGCAACGCTTCTTGTGCCTCTAAGCAGTCTGCCAACCGGCTTGCTCCCGCTTGTAAAGTCCCTTTGAATGGCTCCAAAAGAGAAGCTTCATCTTGAATAGCTTCCAGTTCAGCTTCCCATTCCTGCGTGCTTGCGAAAAGCTCGTCAAGATTCCAAGTGAGCTCGACGGGAACTTCGTTTCTAAGTCGTCGTTGTTTCATGATGATTCTCCTTTCAACCGATATTAGATTGTTATTATAGCATAAATGATAACACCTGTTTTGCCGCACCGATCGAACCTGCCAGATTGCCAAGATCGGCTGGTTGTACCTCAATGCCGAGCTGAAGGTGTTTCACTTTGGTCATGAACAATCCCCACCATTTCTCCCTAGAATCGACAAGCCCGCCGCCGATGACAATCGCTTGCGGATTTAGGCCAAGATGAACGTTATAGATGACGGTCACCAAATCGTCCAAAAATTGATGGACCACGCCCACGATCTGCGGTTGTCCTTGTTCATAATCTTGCAGAACCTCCATACCAGACGAATATGGAAATAGTGTGGCCTCTCGCGCGGCAGTTACCAAAGCTGTACCGGAAACGTATTGTTCAATACAACCGTATTGGCCGCAATTGCAAAGCTTCCCTCGCGGGACCAACACAACATGCCCCCATTCACCGCCATTCCATAGCGACCCGCGGACAAGTTCACCGCGCACCATATTGGCACCCCCAACCCCGGTGCCAAGCGTCAACATCGTCAAATCGCCATAGACTCTCCCGGCACCAAGCCACGCTTCTCCGATCATTGCCGTATTGGCATCGTTATCGATGAACGCAGGCCGGTCAAACTCAGACTCGATGATTTGTTTTAACTGCGTACCCTGCCAACCTGGCAAATTCGTTGTCGCATACACGATGTCCCCAGTCTCTGTGTTGACTCGTCCCGCCGTGCCGATGCCAATTCCAATCGCATCTTTGTGCGCCGCAAGAAGTTCCGCAATGACGAAGCTCACTTTGCTCAGAATATGCTCTCGTCCCTGCTGGGCATCCGTCGCAATCCTGCTTTGCGTCAATAGTTGGCCTTGGTCGTTGATAACGAGCCCTTTGATCGAAGTGCCGCCGATATCGATACCGATTGCTTTCATCCGCCTTACAACCTTTCGTTATTCTATTATAAATCGTGAGGAATCGCATGAATGAATCTTTCGGTAATATGCTGAGGGCGCGTTATTGCACTTCCAATAACAACGAATTGGGCACCGGCTTCCAAAGCACGGTTGACTTCCGCAGGTTGGCTATACTTTCCTTCTGCTGCAACGGGAATGGCTACTGCGCGGGCCAGTCGAGCGACCAATTCGATGTCGGGTCCGCTTATTTGCGGACTGTATGGCGTGTATCCTGATAAGGTTGTCGAAATATAATCGACCCCTAATTCTGCTGCATACAGACCTTCCTCATCATTCGAAATATCCGCCATAATCGGGATGTTATGCTGTTTGAGCTGTCTTACCGTGTCTGCTAATGATCTCCCGTCAGGTCGCAGCCGATTCGTTCCGTCAATGGCCACGATATTCGCCCCAGCCGCATATACCGCTAAAGCATCCTCTACAGTAGGCGTAATATAAACATCGCTGCCTTCCATTTTTCTTTTATTGAGACCGATAATCGGCACTTGAATGAGCTGTTTCATGACAAAGATATCCGCAACGCCGTTCGCGCGAATCCCGATTGCTCCGCCCAGCTCAGCTCCCTTGGCCATTTCGGCCATAAAATGAGGCCCATACAGCGGCTCACCTTCATAGGCTTGACAAGAAACAACTAATCCTCTTGCCGTAATTAGCTTTCTCATACCGTTGAACTCCTAACTAGGTTTAGACATCACTTTCATATGCGCAGCATCCTATATTCTTGTGGCGTCGTTTCGTTCTGCTTTTTGAAGAAGCGGATGAACGCTAATGCGGAATTGTAGCCAAGCGCAGCGGCGATTTCGTTCACTTTCATCGTGCTGCCCATAAGCAGCTCCTTCGCTTTCAAATTTCGATAATCAATGATGTAGTCGGATAAACCGATGCCGGTCATTTGCTTATACAGCCTGGAAAAATACGATGGATTCAGTCCAACGTGATCCGCAATCGCGTTAAGGGAAATATCTGTAGAAATGTTTGCTTCGATGTATTGGTGTGCTTTTTGCACAACTTCCGAAGGCAATTTCTCGCCCTGAATGGCATTCCAGTTGAACAAGCAGTCAGCCGTTTGCATAAAGTATTGCCTCAAGGAAAGCCAGGCGTCTTTCTCGCCGAACTGGAACAGCGGAGCCAAATCGTGAACGGCGTTCACATAGGTACGCATCTCTGGACTTTTGTTGATGTAGGTTAGATAAATAGCGGCTAGGGAGTGATAGAGTTCCTTTTTCCGTTCGAAAGGGGATTCTTCCTCGCTCCAGATCTCCGTCAGTTCCAAGTACAGCTTGTAAAACTCTTCACGGTGGCTGTTCTCCAGGGATTTGGCAAGAAGCTGTACACGAGTCAGATGGAAAAAATCGTTCTGCTTCTCCCCCGCCGTATTTTTCTCAGCCCTCCGGATGTCGGAATCACTCAAAATAACCTCGCTCGACAGCCCCATTCCGAATAATAATCCATATTTCAACCGATGAAAACTTTCAGAAACACCGCTCCACGCCACAGGCTCGCAGCTCAGCATGAACGAAACAGGCAGCTTCAACAGCTTCTTGCATGTTCGCTGAATGGTCTCCAGCATACCGCTTACATAGGTGGACGATTTTTTCCATACCGAATCGGATGCATTAATTGAGGTTTGTGGATCGTTGTCTCCACTTGGCTGGATGAACCATACGATTTTGGATTGGTCGTACACATAGGACAAACAACGCACATATGGCGATAAATATTCCTCGGTAACATTCTGTACGGCATAAATGAGCAGTGCTTTATCCGGCGCTGTTATCAGGTCCTTCCAGTCATCGATGCGCCCAATCAGCAAAATAATCGGCATGTCCGCTCGAAGCGGCATATCGATATCTTTAAAATGGCTTTCCAATTGGCTTTCTGTTACCTGATTGCCCTGCAAAAGCCCTGTAACGTAATCTTTCTGCAGCGATGGCAGCGCCAGCCGCATCCGCATGTTCGCTCTTTCGAACATGCGCTGCTGGTCGTATTCTTCTTCGAACTTCGCAATCGCCCGCTCGACGGAACGGATGATTTTCTCATCGCTTTCAATCTTCAGAATATACTCGAAGCTGCCGTATTTGACAGCGCTTTGCACGTAATGGAAATCAGTATAGCCTGTTAGAAAAATGACCTTGCAGGCCGGCCACTGCGCTTTGATTTCTCGCAGCAGCTCTATGCCTTCAAGTCCTGGCATTTTGATATCGGAAATGACGATGTCGACCCGATTGTTTTGCAGCACCTCCAAAGCCTCTTCGCCGGAGTAGGCTTTCAAAATGTCTACGTCCACACACGCGGTTTGTTCGAAAAGCTCCATCAGACCGTCCACGATGATCGGAAGATCGTCGACAATAAGTAAACGGTACAAGCAAACCCCTCCTCAAGTGTTTCTGGAAGAAACGTTTCTTAGCTGCTGCCGAAATGGATTCGTACTTTCAGGCCGCCCAGCGCTGAGCGTGCCAACGTGATGCCATATTCGACTCCGTAGCGGAGTTGAATTCTGCGATGAACGTTAACAAGTCCCGTCGTCTCTTCCATGCGGAGCTCTGACCGACGTAATGAGGTGTTCAGCCGTTTGATCTCTTCATCCGATACGGCACTTCCGTTGTCCTCGACATAGAAAGAGAACCCATCTTCGTTCTCCTCACTGTGCACCCAAAGAACGCCTTCTGTCCGCATATTGCCCAGCGCATGCTTGTAAGCGTTCTCGATAATCGGCTGCAGCACAAGTCTTGGCACCGTTCGCTCCATCACATCACCGTCAAACTTAACTTGAATTCGCTCCCCGTAGCAGACGGTCTGCATATCTACATAGGTGCGGGAATGCTTCACTTCCAGCGCAAGTGGGATTTCGTCCTCGCCATCTCTCGTAATAAAATGAAAATATTCGCCGATGTATAAGCAAAATTGGTACGCTTTGTCCTTCTGCTGCTCGGACTTAATCAGCCGGCACAGTACGAAGAAGCAGTTGTACAAAAAGTGCGGATTGATTTGCGATTGCAGCCTCTTCAGCTCTGAGCGCTGGTTGCGAATTTGTTGCTCATAATTTTCTTCAATCAACGTTCGCAGCGAATGAATCGTTTCATTAAATGCCTGATACAAATACCCGAATTCGTCATGCCCGCGGTCGATGGCGATCGGTTCCAGCCGATTCTGCTGAACGTGGCGGAACGAATGCACCAGCCGCATGAGTGGTCTATAGATGAGCCTGAACAGCAAATAGGAGAAAAATAAGCCGACAACTATGGCGAGCGCGCAAGCCCACCAAAACCAAACCCGGTAGGTTTGGATCGGACCAAGCACGTTCGCTTCGGGAATTAGACTTAACGAATACGAATTCCAAAGCGGAGAGTACTTATATACGGCTAAATAGCTTTTGCCTCCATAACGGACGGTTTCGAACCCTTCCTTCTTTCCTTGTGCCTGATTGTCCTTAATAAAAACCTTGGCCATCTCCAGCAGGGTTGGATCGTTGTCACTCTGGAGATGCCAGCCATGGTCCAAGTTCAATAAGATGCTTGTGCCGCCCAGCGATCTGCCGATTTGAGCTAGTGACTCTTTTAATTTTTGGGCGGACAGCTCGGCACTGACAATAAAAAGCGGCTCCCGCCGCGTATTTATCGGGTACTGTATGGAGATGAATAGCCGGTCATTCCAATTGATAATTGGCTCTGTGTAGGGCCTGTTGTGAGTCTGCATCGCGGCGAACTCCTGCAAATCGATGGATGTATCGTATTTGACGCTAAGCAGCGTTCGATCGATAGAAGGAACATAGGCCTTCGCTTCCTGAATAAACGGGCTGGAGTCCTTCATCAACACAAGCCGCTTCTGAATGTCCAATATTTTCTGTGCTCGCTCGTAGTAAGACAATTCGCTGCCTGTCGTTGATAGTTCGATTAAGTCGTCGTCCGTCACGTATTTGGGCAAATATTGGACGATTCGGTCCGCTTCCTTTTCGAGTGAGTCCAGGTAATACCCCGTCGTATTCAGTGTCGACTGCGAGATTTCCTTGCGGATACTTTCTGACCCCTTCTCATTGATCAGCCAAGTGATGGCCATTAATGGAAGCAGCACCACCATGAATGCGGCCATGATTTTTTTGAATATGGAAGAGTCCCTAAGTCGGAAAAAGCGCTTCATCCTGCGTTCACCTGCTATGCATGGGGTAACAATCCTGATTGTTATTCTTTGACACTCCCCATCACAATTCCTTTAATGAAAAATCGCTGCAGGAAAGGGTATACGATCAAAATAGGAAAAGCCGCGACGAATATTTGGGCAGCTTTGCTTGTACGGTCGGACAACTTGCTGATCAACTCGGCGTCCTGTGTTTGGAGAAAACGGAAATCGAGTTTGATAATGATGGTTTGCAAGAACGTTTGCAGCGGGTATTTGTCGGGGTGATTCATTAGAATCATGCCATCGAACCAACTGTTCCAGTGCCATACCATCGTAAACAGGCCGGTCGTTGCAAGTGCAGGAAGCGCCAGTGGCACATAAATTTTCCATAATATCGCAAAATGTCCGGCACCGTCCATCCGAGCCGATTCCTCCAGTTCTTTGGGCAGGTTCCTGTAAAAGTTAAGCAGCAAAATAACGTTGAATACCTGCAGCGCGCCAGGCAGAACGAGCGCCCATATCGTATCGATCAAGCCTAGCGACTTCACCGTCAAATACCATGGAATGATGCCTCCGCTAAACAAGATGGTGAACACGAATACCCATACGTAAAATGTCCTTAGCCGAAACTGCCTCTCATCCTTGGATAAGGGATACGCCGTCAGAATCGTCAAAAACATACTGATAGAGGTTCCGAGAATAAGTCGTTCGAATGAAACTCCGAAAGCACGCAAATATTCAGGCTTGCCGAATACGTTATTGTAAGCTGCCGTCGTAAACTCGACAGGCCACAGCGTGACCTTGCCCGCAGATGCAGCCGTCCCGGTACTGAACGATAAGGCTAATATATGAATAATGGGCATCAGGCAGGCCAATGAGATCGCCGCTAAAAATATGACATTAGCACTCAAGAAAATCCCCCGGCTAAATGACATTTTGTAACGCATGATGAGTTCCCTCTCTTCCCCATATCTATGGTCAAAAAATGCGGTAATTCGCGAAACGGTAGGCGAAGAAATAGGAAAATGAGATAAAGATAAACGAAACGATCGATTTCAGCAGTCCGACCGCTGTGGCGAATCCGAACTGGGACTGCTCGATGCCCATCCGATACACGAACGTATCAATGATGTCAGCACTTTCGTAAACTTGCGGACTGTATAAGTTAAATATTTGATCGAATCCGGCATTGAGCACGTTGCCAATGTTAAGCGTAAACATCAGAACGATAATTGGCATCATCCCCGGGATTGTAATGTTCAGCGTTTGCTTCCAGCGTCCTGCGCCGTCAATTTCCGCAGCTTCATAAAGCGACGGATTAATGCTGGTTAAGGCGGCTAAGTAGACGATCGTTCCGTAACCGAATTCCTTCCATACGTCTGAAACGACCATCACATAAGGGAACCAGCGATTATTGCCCAGAAAGTAGATCGGGTCGATGCCTAGCAAGCCTAACAATTGATTGAGTACCCCCGTGGACGGGGAAAGCACATCGATTAATATGCCGCTTAGCAGCACCCAGGACATGAAGTGCGGCAAGTAAACGAGCGTTTGGAACGTTCGTTTGATCCACTGTTTGCTCATCTCGTTCAGCAGAATGGCAATCGTTATCGGCACGAATAAACCTGCTGTAATTTTCATAACGGCAATATAGATGGTATTGAAAAAAATGCGGCCAATGTCGGGATAAACGAACATATATTGAAAGTTTTTCAGCCCGACGAACGGAGAGCCAAACAGACCTCTGGTTGGAATATATTTCTGAAATGCCATGACAATACCCGCCATGGGGATGTAGCTAAAAACGATAACAAACATCAGTCCTGGAATCAGCATCAAATGAAGCGGCCATTCACGCTTCCATAGGCGAGAAATCAAATTCATTATGCACCACCACTCCCCACAGCGAAGAACTACTTGTTCTTCGCATACCAGTCGTTCACTTCTTTCGTCATTTGATCTCCACCAAGCCGCTTCCAATCGGCGACAAATTTATCGAACTCGTCAATGGAAACTTGGTTCATGATAATTTTGAAAAATACTTCGTCGCGCTTTTTCTCAAGGATCGCATTCTTCTCAACCATCGTTGGCGTCGGGGCACCGTAGAACTTGGTTTGTTCGAATTGGTTGTTCTTTTTCATATCGGGAATCAAGGAATAGGCTCCCTTCGGACCGGAAATCAAGTATTCCCACCACATGCTGGTATCGCCGTTCACAAATTTCATAGCCCGCTCGTATCTCGTTTTCTGATCCTTGGTTTTCGCCAGACTCGCGTCTTTGGTGGCAATCGCCTTCGGCAGTACCTCGCCGTTATCGTTCGATAAACTGCCAACTCTAAGTGGATTCAGCAGCCAGTAGTTGTTCTTCTTTTCCACGCGGTCTTTGCCAAACTCATACACTTTGTTATCTTCCGTCTGGTTGTTATCGACCACAATCCATTGATTAAGCAGTCTGATGACGGCTTCCGGATTTTTCGCCTTCTTGGACACAACGTAATATCTGTCGACGCCGATGCCAATTTGCGCCTTTGCGGGTTGGTTATCGACAGAGGGAAGCGGATAAACGCCCCACTCCTGCACTTGTTTACCGTCTTTAATCGCACCGGTCGCCAGATGTGCAGGTACCCATTCGGCACCGTATACAAGGCCAATGCTGTTGCCGAAAATGAGTTCCGACTCTTTTTGCGTATCTTTCACAGCGAATTCGGGATCAATCAGTCCTTTTTTGAACATATCTTGCAGCGCCTTAAGCGCTTCTTTCATTTGCGGCTGCACGTAGCCCATAGCGAGCTTACCGCTACCGTCATCCATCCAATGACTTGAATCCGAATTCGAATCCAAGTAGGCATGGTAGCCATTCATGAAACCGATGAGACCGGTTACTCCGTCTTCTTTCAAATCTTTGTTGAGTGCAAGACCATACGCTCTTCCGGTTCCTCCAGGATCTTTGGTCTTAAATGCCTCCGCAATGGTCATGAGATCCTGCATCGTCTTAGGCTCCGGCAAATTCAGCTTTTTGAGCCAGTCGGTACGCACATATAGAAACTGCGAGTAGTACGGATTGGACGTTCTCGGAATCGCCATCAATTTGCCGCCAATCGAGGCTGATTTCATTTGAGTACCGCCATCCATTTTCATGAACTTTTTGGTCTCTGGCGTCGCAAACTTATCGTATACGCTGGTGAGATCCATAATCATGTCCGCTTCAATCAACTGCTGAAGCTGGGTGGCGTCCACCAGCATCAAATCAGGAATTTCATTCGATGCAATTGCGATCTTCAGCTTTTCTTTGTATTGGTTGGTATCAGCGGCGACCCATTGATTCGTAATTTTAACACCTGCGTCTTTCTCGTAGGCTGCGTAAACGGAATTGTTATCGAAGTTCTCACCCGCGTCGAATTTCAAATACGGATCGCCTTCTCTAACTGTGGAAACTTCAAGCAGCTTCATTGTATCGGTCGTTTGTGTTTCCATTGCCGCTGTAGACGCGGACGGATTCGGGCTAGGCTCCGGATTATTACTGCATGCTGTTACAGCGACTAGACTGGTGATCAAAGCGGCTGTGAGAACATTTTTCCCTCTTCGTATCATTTTCATTTGACCTCCCATATGGCTCCATGTCTTTCAGCTTTTGTTGATAGCTTAAGTATAAGAGGCTGAACGCAGCCATTCCATATACCAGTGTTTACTTTCATATACACCTCTCGACCGCGAATATGCACGCATAAAAAAACGCCACCGAATGAGAATCGATAGCATTAGCAGGCAAAGCAATAAAAAAAGCACCGGTTAAGGTGCATTCTCACTTACTTTTTTTCCAAGACAGCAAAGTAATTTCCTTCATTGTCAGCGAAGTTGAAGACTCTTCCTGTAGGCATAGTTACGAGTTCTCCGACTGTGATATTTTTGTCCTTCAGGTCTTGATATAAGCTATCGAGCTCGTCCGAGAAAAACAGTAACGAAGGTGTATTAAGATTCAATTGAGGCTGCATTTTGGCAATGAGTTCCTTGTTGTGGAGAACGATGTTCGTTCCTGCTTCCTTCGTAGGAGCAATCTCAATCCATCTCATATGCTCGTTGTTTTCTTCAGAAACTAAACTGAACCCTAATTTTTCTGTCCAAAATTTCAATGCCTCATCTTGGTTATTCACATATAACATAATTTGACCGATTTTATTAATCATTTGCTTGTCTCCATTTCAATTAATCTTTGGATATTAAAAATTATACAGCAATTAACAATTTTGTTCAACGAGACAACCCACGATAAAGAACCCCCTACAAATATCGAGGAGGCTCTCTTTGAACATGTACCTGCACTAGCTACTCGCCAGACGGGAAGAGCAGCCAGTTTATCAAACTTGATTCTTGGGGATTCCGTTTAAACTTGGGACATCATCAGCAGCCTTGCTGCTCGTCAGCGTTTGTGCTTCTTCGGTGAAATGAGCGTGATTCTGCTGATTAGCTTTCTTGTCTGCTTTGTTATCTTCACGGTCATACTTTGGATTGGCGTCATTTTTGGGCATAGCATTCACCTCCATCATCTCACCGTTAGTATGAGATGGCAGCTTGAATTTTATCCCAAATCGTCAACCCTATGATAGAGATACAGTGCTTTCAAGCACCGTCAATTTGTTCTCGTTTGCGTTCAAACGAACATTGGCGCCAATTGGGATTGCCGCTTTATATTTGCCATGTCCGGATGCCAAATTTGTCAATAATGGTTTTCCGAGGGGAACAAGGACTTCATTTATTAAATCCTCATACGATTTTCCATACGCTGCTGCGCAATTCGTGCATTCTCCCATTACAATTCCAAGGCAATGGTCGAATTTGCCTGATAGCTTCATCCGATTGATCATCCGATAAACCTTATTTATAGGTTCATGAGTTTCTTCTATCAGTATAATTTTACCACTCGTATCGATTTCATAAGGAGTTCCGATCGCATCCGTAAAGGATGTTAAATTACCTCCTACAATACGTCCTGTGACATCGCCCCTCACCCTACCGATTAAAGGAATTCCTTCAGGGTTCAAAATGGGTCTTGTCGGTAAGAATACAGCCGTTGCCTCATAAAATTGATTGAAATTATACGCAGGTTCACTGGCATCGAAATCAATAAGGAGCAGACTGTGAAAAGTAATTAAATCACAAAATTGATAAAGTACATTTAATAAAATCGTGATGTCGCTATATCCTGAAACTATTTTGGGATTGCGTTGTATGAGTGAGTAGTCTAAATATGGCAAAATTCCAGCGACTCCAACACCTCCACGAGTGGGAAGGATCATGTTTACATTTGGATTTTTTATCATATTCATGAAATCTACTGCTCGTTGTTCATCTGTCCCTGCAAGATATCCGTCCTCGATATAAACGAAGTCACCCACTACAACATGGAAGCCCATTCCTTGCAGTGTTCGTATTCGGTCAGTGATCGTCTTCGCACTAAGAGGGGTACCCAAAGTAACAACCCCAATTGTGTCTCCCCGTTTTAAAATTGGTGGTTTGATTGGCATAAACCCCTCCAAATGTAATGACATTTGTACCAGAGTATGCGAGTACGAATGGAATGTGCACGATTTTTTTTCAAACCGAGCCAAACCCAATCAAATATCCATCCAAATCAATTGCCGAGAACTCTTCCCATGAGCCCCACTCCTGCTCAGTGACAAAACAGCTGTTTAGGCACTTGCGGTTAGCTGCTGTGTGACTTGCGGGTGTTTCATGCAAATGCCAACTAGTCGACCTAAAACGATGCCGGCAATAGCGAACAAGAAAGGAATGGAAGCATTCCCGCCGGTAAACGACGCATGAGTTGGAATGACATACGCTAAGCCGAATCTTAAGCCGTAGCGAACTGGAATGGATAACAGCCATACGGCCAAGCCGATGGGAGACCCTTTGGTCATCCAAACGCCGCCCTCCCTGAATACTTTCGTTAAAATCCCCTGCCATATCCCAATCGGGAAACCAATCACAGCACCAAGAATAAGAAGCAACCAACCGCCAGCGTCCATGCCGGAAATGCTAGATGCCATGTAAAAGCCATACACCAACAAAATTAATGGCAATATCACCATTCTTCTGCTGACGGTCCTCGTTCCTAACTGTCTTCTTACCATCAAAAAAATGACGGCTAACACTATAAGTATTTGCATCATCGCAAAAAGCCCCCTTGGTTTTGGCCGGTAACCACCGTCCGTTCTGTAATCTATGTTACAGCACCATGGCAAATTGCGATGCTATCTAGCTGTTGATTTCTCAGAGCTTTCCCTATATCTACAGATATAGAACTAGGCTTCATTTCTGCTCGACTTACTCGACAATACCTTGACGAATCGCATAGACGACGGCCTGTGTACGATCATCGACCGCCAGCTTCTGCAAAATACGATGAACATGCGTTTTAACCGTTCCTTCTGAAATGGTCAGCTTCACAGCAATTTGATCGTTCCTCAGTCCATACGCCATCTGCTGCAATACCTCCTGCTCCCGGCTTGTCAGTGGTTCCAGCAGGCAGGCCTCAGATTGCTCCGTATACGCCGCAGTCAATCCCCCGGCTTCCCGTTCACTCAACATGTCAGACAGTGCCTGACCTGCTTTGGCAGTTCGGTATACTGCTTCGCCGCGGTAGGCAGAGCGTATCGCTTGCAGCATATCTTCCGAATCGGCATCCTTCAGCAAGTAGCCTACTGCCCCTGCTCGAATGCCCTCATACACATATTCATGTACATCAAATGTGGTCAAAATGACGATTTTCGTTGCAGGCAGCGACTCTATGATTTGTTTCGCCGCCTCAATCCCGGTAAGCTTCGGCATTTGCACGTCCATCAAGACGATATCCGGCTTCCATCTCAGGCATTGTTCCACGGCTGCCTCGCCATCTGCTGCTTCGCCCACTACCTCCATGTCGGATTGCAAGCGAATGACATAGCCAAGTCCCTGCCGGATCATCGTTTGGTCGTCAACCAACAGAATACGTATTTGTTGTTGCTGTACCTCCACTTATGTTTCCTCCTATACCACTAAAGGTATTCGTACTTTTACCTGAAGACCGCTTGGCACTCCGGGTACAAACTCGCAAGTGCCTCCAAGGGACGCCGCGCGCTGCTGAATCCCTTGCAAGCCAAAACCAAGATGAAGCCCCTGCACATCAGCTAGCTTGCCATTGTCGGCAATTACCATGAATACTTCACCTTCGCTTTTGTGAATATTAACGCTTACGGATGTCGCTTCCGCATGCCTTGTGATATTCGTTAGTGCTTCCTGCAAAATTCGGTACAGAACAATGAGCATCTCTGAAGGCAGATCCAAGCCATCCTCTGCATGAAAAATACCCTGCAGCCCAGAGTGATTTTGTGTTTGCGATAAAAGCGCTCTAAGCGAGTCGATGCCAAGATTATGCCTGTCGTCAGCCAGCGCATGGACAGAGCTGCGGATATCTTTCAAGCTTTGCCGCGCCACGGCAAGCATGTTCTTCACAGCTTCGCGCGCCTCATCTGGACCGCCAGCGACCATATATTGCACCGCTTGCAATTGTACGATCAATGATGTGAGACTGTGTCCAAGCGAGTCGTGAATATCCCGGGCAATCCGGCTGCGCTCTTCCAGCACCGCATGATGCATGGACACAAGCGTTGCCTCTTGCAATTCTTCATGCGCCTTTTGTAAAGCCTCTAAATGCTGTTGAATCCGTCTGTGATATTCATTGCGGTATGCAATACCGCGAACCCCAAAATATACGCCCGCAATGCTGACTAAACTCCATATTCGATTTTCCAGCGAATCCGGAAACATCAAGGAGAGCGCAATCATTTCCACGATAATCCCCCCGCCAATCCATTGGATATAACGCGTTCCTGTTCTACTGGTCATAAAACCAACCAGGATGAGCTGCAGCGATATATTCCAATAGCCGGAGTGGAGCAGGATAACATTGAGCACATGCGTAAGTGCAATCGACACTGAAATAATTGCTATCCCCCGTAAACTATAGCTTTTTCCGCGGGGGAACCAACACAATAGCAAGTACCCCAGCAGGAACAGCCACTCTATCCACGATTGAGCAAAAGAGGGATACTTCATTGTGTCATGTAGGGTAACGGCAATCGCGATGTACGACGCCACCGTTCTTACCCACCGTTTCTTTAGCATTGGAGCCGGGGCTTCCTTGTTCTGGTGCAGTTCTTCCGTCATACCTTCACGTTCCTTCTTTGCGCGAATATCATTGGACAACTTCTAACCTAGATATTACCATATAATAAATTCATACGTACTTAGTTATTCATTCTGCCAGCGAAGCAATTTTGAATATATCATAGAAATATAGACTTCCTCCGAATAAAGTTGATCTGTCCCTCTCTGCAGGAGTCCAGTGGTCAGTTAACGGTGTTTCGTAAGCAGGTATTTATTTTTCTCATTGGAGTTTTTCCAATCAAATCAGCCCTCAAAGGTCTTGGTGCAAGGTTTCTCTGGAATTAATCCAATGGAAATTTCCATTAAACCTCAAAATACCTGCTTTTTTAAATTATGCATTGGAGTTTTTCCAATGAAATCGTTCATCAAGCTCCTCAAACTAGGTTTCACTGGAATTAATCCAATGAAACCCGCTTTTCACTTCATCCCTTCTCAAAAAAAAGGGCGGTCTCCTGCTTTCCACTCACCGAAAATTTATCCTTTACATACAAATGAAAAAAGCCGCAATTAGCGGTTATCATACTAATGACTAATTAAGACTGAACGTTCAGTGAATATAAAATGCACCACGAACATAGCGTCCGCGGTGCTGCAATTATTTCTGTGCCATGCCTATTTTTTGCTGCATTTCTTCAAACATTCGTTTCCTTGCTATTCGAGGATCGAGTTCGGGGTCCAAGATATGTTGGATGAATGGTTGAGTGCTCATTTCGATCTGTTCGTCCGTTGCCTGTACCGCGCCGTAGAATTCGAAATGCGGGAGCATCGTCATGCTAATTTGGTTGGCGAAGGCTTGCAAGGGGCGGGTCAGTTCGCTAATGGTATAACCGATCAAGCCGCCTGCCTGGTACGTCTCTCGGGCACCGCCGATAGAGATGGCGAGCACGAGTTCTTTGCCAGCTACTTTTCTGCCTCCGGGCCCGAACAGCCAAGTAGTTGTAAAAACTTCATCCAGCCATTGCTTTAGCAAGGAAGGTGTACCGTACCATTGAAGAGGGAATTGCAGCACAAGACGATGATGTTCAGCTAGAAGGTTTTGTTCATGAGCAATGTCAATTGTTTTATTCGGATATGCTCCATACAATTCGTGCACCGTTACTTGATGAGCATGTTTGTGCAATTCCGTGACCCACCGCTGGTTCACGCGCGACTGCTCCAAATTAGGATGAGCCACAATCACCAATATTTTCAAATTTTCGCCTTTCTTTTCTTCAACAAACAAGATAAAATCACACTCCTTGATTCTATTTTATTTTTGATTGATATATAAGTCAATATAAAAACAAAAAAATCACTCCACATAAACCTTAATTTGAAAAATGGAGTTATTTTCATAGCCCTTCACATTCCAATCCGCCTGAAGAGGCTGGGTATTGCCCTTGTCATCTGTCGCCTTCACCCTAATCGTGTAGGTTCCAGGTTCCGCTACATGCCATTCCCACATCCATCTTCTCCAGCTGTACTTTTCCTCTGAATCAATCCAAAACACCTGATCCCATGTCTCTCCATGATCAAAGCTAATCTGAACCTTCTTAACGAGCCCATGACCTGACCATGCTGTACCTGTAATGAAGTGCCTCCCTCTTCTGACAACGGCTTGATCTGTGGGCTGGGCAATAACGGAATTCACCTTCATCAAAGTCACAGGTCTGCGCTGAGAATCTGTTTCGGAGCGGTATATGACATAATCATTTGTTTGGAATGGTCCCATAAACACGTGATCTATAGCCACAATACGGCTAAGCCATTTGACAGAAGCCATGCCATACCAGTTCGGAACGATTAATCTTGCAGGGTATCCATGTTTGTAGGGTATTGGTTTTCCGTTCATACAAAGAGCTATCAGCGTATCGGGGTCCATAGCTTTTTCTATTGGAAGGCTTCGGGCAAAAGGAAACATGCCTGGCAAGTCTACACGTTCGCCTGCATCCGCTCCTTCAAATATGACTTCCCTAGCATCAGGCATTATACCAGCTATCTGCAGAAGTGTTCGAAGAGGCACTCCTGTCCAAAGCGCATGGCTTACAGCCCCCTGCTCCCATTGATCTCCTTTGGTTTTGGGCTGGTAATAGGCTCTCTTGTTGCCTGCACATTCCATTGTAACTGGCAAGGTGATTTGGGGACATTGATATAGCGCCTGATAACTGAGAGAGATTGGTTTATGTACAAGTCCCTCAATCTTTAGCACCCAATCGTTTAAAGGTAATGCAGGATAAGGAAAATGATTGCGGATATAATACTGGAATTCTGGTGTAATCCTGCTTGATAGTGATAACATGGGGAATTCCTGATTTTCAGGAATAATGGAGCGGGGAATCCGCCCAGCATGATAGAGATCCATGTAAGGCTCCTTTCTAAGCAAGCATTGTTCTCTATTCTATGAAGGACGGATTTTAATCATTCTATTAGCAATTGTTTATGTCGAATCAGGAAACGATTTTAGAGCGCTCTTTCCGTTCCCGCAGACGGGATGAACACAACCCGTTCCCCCATCCCAGCGGGAGCATTCCAAACTTCCTCCACTTGGGAAAGTGGAAAAGAGACCGAATTCACTTTAAGCTTACCAGCCGAAATAGCGTCGATTAGCGCTGGAAATTCGGCCACATACCCAGCAGTCGAGACCGAACCTTGGCCACTGCCAACCACTTGAAAATTGGCAGATCGAAGTGCGACAGAAGGCACAGCGGCAGTAGCGCCAGCAACGGAACCAATTTGAATCCAAGTTAGCTTTCGGCTCCGATCTGATCTTTGCGTCAGCAGCGGGAGCATCGCAAGCTCAGCAGGCTTCCCCCAGAGATAGTCAATGACGATGTCAACTTCAGAAGCTGCTTCACCAAGCCGTTTGGCAGCCGCCTCTGGGTCGCCTGCGAGAGAAACGATAACGTCCGCGCCTAACGCTGAAAGGGAATTGAGCCGATTCTGGTCACGTCCGGCAGCGATAACCTGACTTGCACCAAGAAGCTTGGCAATCTGGACAGCCATCTGTCCGGAGCTTCCTGTCGCGCCAAGAACCAGAACCTTTTGCCCAGGCTGAAAATCAACTCGGCGGCGAAGAGCTACCCATGATGACATCGCTGGGTTCATGGCAGCAGCGATTAGAACAGGATCAACACCTTCAGGCAAAGGTACACTGCGTCGCAAGTCAATGACCGCCTTTTCTGCGAACGTACCCAGAGATGTGTCAGGCACTACGAAATAGGCCAACTGTCCATTAGGCAATCGCCCAACACCATCAATACCGGGGATTAACGGCAGCTCGTCGGAGCTGGTGTAGTGAGAACCGTTAGCCTGAGATCTCACACGATTGTGCAAACCCGCAGCAAGAACGTCAACAAGGACCTCACTACTTTCAGACGGTTCTGGTGTATCCACCAACTCGAATTTTGGAGCACAATCGAACGAACGTACAATAGCAGCAAACATCATATGGACCTCCATTCTCAGCTTTAGTCGAGAATTTAGTTTGTGTTACAAACAATATAGTTTGTTCCGCGAACAAAGTCAATGGCTGTTGTGGTACAATGTGAAGAGAAAAGTGTCCATATACAGCGAAATCTGGAGTGAATCCCATGAACAATGATGCCCTATTTAATAATCAAAACGAACTTTCGATCGTGGATGGCTTGGTACAACTTTCCTACCTTGTCCAGACGGTTCTCGGCCGAATTGGAGCTGGCCATGATCTCTCACTCATTCAAATTCGACTGCTCGGAATTCTCCGTGATCGCGAGCCGAGCATGTTACAGCTAGCCCAGCATCTAGGCTTAGACAAATCCAGTATTACCGGTCTAGTCGATCGTGCTGAACGTCGTGGGCTCGTCGAACGTACGATCTCTCCCAACGATCGGCGTGGATTCAACGTAAGAGTAACTCCTGCCGGACGGCAACTTATACATGGGGTCGGCAATGAGATCGAGCGTCAAATAAATGCTGTAATCGAAGGTCTTATTGACACAGAACGCGCACACCTCGCAGCCCTTGCAACCAAAGTTTTAGATACTTCTGCATGGTCTCCCCTCCTTTCTCAGCGTGCTGAAACCAAATAAGGACGCCTGCTGGGCGCCCTTATCCAAGGTTTTATCCACTATTATTTGTACGACATAGTGACGACACCGGCATAGTGAGATAAGTTTTCTTTGGTAACTCCCAAAGTGTTTACTTCCGTCGCCTTCTGTCCCACAGCAGTAATGAACTTGTCTGCTCTCTCGAAAACAATTCTTCCTAGTATCCCCAAAGCTTTCGTACTGTAATGCATCGGAATCGCAACAGTGGCTTCCAATTGACGCATCACTTGAGCTGCTTCAGCGCCACCAAGCGTCATCCTCCCTCCAACGGGAACAATGAGGATATCCACTTTGCCGATTTGCTGCACTTGTTCCTCCGTCAGCAGATGTCCCAAATCACCGCAATGACAAATCGTCAAGCCGTCTATATGGAAACGGAAAACAATATTAGGCCCTCTTTTCTGACCATTTACTTTGTCATGAAAAGTCTTAAATCCGCTCATGATCACATCCCCGCGGACGTAGGCTTTTGGCTCATTAACAAGCAGGTAGTCGCCTGAAGCAGCCTTAATTTTGTTATGATCTCCATGATCATGCGTTACGACAACAATATCCGACTCAACAGGGACCGGCATGCGGTAACCAAGAAATTTATAATAAGGATCAATAAGAACCCTAGTTCCAGCCTCTGATGTCAGTAAAAAAGAGGAGTGGCCAAACCATTTTATCTGCATAAAAAAGAGCTCCTCACTTGTATTTGACTTGACGTCTCACATCATGAGCTTTTCATTATTGCTCAGCTTCTTATAAACTTTAAAATATACCCATATCGCGTTCAACAATAACAAAACACCTGTGAATAGGAATACATATTGGACACCGAGCCAAGCCGCCACTTGTCCCCCTAGAACAGCACCTCCGAATACACCTAGATAACCCGCGGACATGGCAAATCCAAATACTCTGCCAGTCAAGGAAGCTGGCGTTATTTTCTTGATTAGGACATTGACAGAAGGCGTCAATCCCGCTGCCGTTAAACCCAATACAAAACGAAGGCCCATCAACTGCCACGGGTTGCTGACAAAAGCTTGCGGTATGAAAATGATTCCAGCCGCAACAAGCGAGAACAACATCACTTTGTGGACCCCAATTCGATCTGATAGTTTGCCAAGCCTTGGCGCTGCAACGATGTTCGCCAATCCCGACGCAGAGAAGGTTAGTCCGGCAATCAAGGCAATATGACTGGTTTCATGGGACAATTGGGTAATATAAACGGTTATAACGGGTTCTATCGAATATAAAGCTACCGTTAATACAAAAAAAGTGATAAACATGGTGATCGTTAAACTTTTCTCAGGCAGGAGCTGCCATAACTCCTTGAGCGACAGAAGTTTTTTATCCTCACGAGTGAAGGATTCCTTGACGAATAAGGCGGTCGTTAGGAATGCGATCAGCAGCAGCCCGCCTGTAATGAAAAATACGTTTTGCAAGCCAAACCCCTCTTCAATAAAACCGCCGATCGAAGGTCCAAGCAAAGAGCCGGCAATACTTGCTGTAGAAATGGTGCCTAACGCATACCCGATGTGCTCCTTATCCGTCTGAGTCGCAATCAATGTCGTGCAAGCTGTAGCATAACCTGTGATTACACCCTGCAATAATCTCAATCCTATTAAAATATACACATTCGTGGCAAAGCCCATGCAGCCGATTACGATCGCCATACCAAGGCTTGCCCGCAATAGCATCGGCTTACGTCCAAACTTATCGGCAGCAAGCCCCCATATTGGTGAGAAAATGGCTGAAATAATATAGGTTATCCCAAATGCAAATCCGGATAATTGGGCAATTGAGGCTGTATTCGTAACGCCAAGATGATGGATATAAAGCGGCAATACAGGCGCAAGCATACTCATTCCTACGCCGGAAACGAACATTCCGAACCAGCAAACGATTAAATTTCTTTTCCATATCGGCATGAAAATGAAGCCTTCTTTCGCAGGGCCATAAGAACCCTGATTTTTAATCCAAAGTTTCTGCCCATGCAGCTACGGTCATGACTTCCGCTTGTCGTGGGAACACTTTCTCTATGAGCACACGGTGAACCTCAGGGTCGGCATCCAGGCAGGCATCTGAAAGAACAGTAAGTGCAAAGTCTTTGTCTGCGGCTTCACGCAATGTCGATAGGACAACGCCGCTCGTGGCAATGCCGCCGAGAACCAGCGTGTTGATCTGGCGGGAACGAAGGATGATTTCCAGATCGCTCCCCGCAAATGCGCTAACACGAAGCTTAGTCACAATTGGCTCGCCTGGCTTGGGTTCCAAGGAGGAATGAATTTGAGTAGCTGCATCCGTAGGGCCCATTGCGCCCATTCCCGTTTCAGAAATCCGTGAGAACGACTTGTTCCGCGGGCTTATCTCAGGATGCCCATCACGAAATGCGAGCCGCACAAAAATAACTTGGATGCCGCTTCGCCGCGCAGTTTCCAACGCTTTTTGGAACGGAACCAACGCTTCGCTACGTTCCGAGAAACGCGAAGTAATGGCATTTTGTACATCCATGAGCAACAGTGCAGTGTGATTAGATTGATTTAGCATATGTTGTACGCTCCTTTTTATTATGTTAGTATTAACCGGAGAACTCTCCATTTGATAATAAACGGAGACGTCTCCACTTGTCAATAGTACTTCACAATGGATGTTTAGGAAGTGATGAAATCGTGAATGATACAGAAGAAACTCAAGGACGCTCCGAACGTCGCGATGCCGCCGAGAACCGCCAGCGCATCTTAGATGCGGCCCTCCGGCTATTCGAGCATAACGGCGTCGAGCAGGTCAGCATGAATCAAATTGCCACGGAAGCAAAGATCGGTCCGGGTACGTTATATCGCCGTTATCGTAACAAAAGCGAATTATGCCTCGATTTAATGAAAGAAAACATCATCATTCTTTTTGAAAATATTGAAGCTCATTTGACTCAAAATCGGACAGCACCGGCCAGTCAGCGGTTAAAAGGCGTCCTCATTTTATTTATCCGGTTCAGGGAGAAAAAATCCCAGCTGCTTACAGGCGTCGAGGAATCCACTACAACGAATCGCTTTAGATCCCGAACGCAAAGTCCTCTGTATGTTGAGCTGCATCAACTGCTCGTCGGGCTGTTGGACGAAATGACGGTAACCGGACATACCCCACCGGACAGCGTGTTTAAAGCCGACATGCTGCTGATGGCGTTAAGCAGTGATTCCTATTCCTTTCAAAAAGAAGAGCGAGGCTATTCGTCCGAGAAGTTTTTGGAACAAATTTGGCTTACGTTCAATTTTCAGGATGTTTAGTTAATAAATAAGAAAAAGAGCTGCGACTTTGCAGCTCTTTTCCTTTTACGGATTGATCAAACCAGCCTGTTGAAGAAGGCGTTCCGACATTACGGCAACCTCAGCTCTTGATATGTTCCCTTTTGGTGCAAGAACACTTTCCGCTCGCCCAGCAACGAGACCTGTCTGCAAGCAAATGGATATACTTTGTTGCGCCCAATTTGAAGCTTGATCGGCATCCTGATACTTGTTCAAGAGAGTTGTATTCGTTGATTTCTCCTGAATGCCTGTTAACTTAAGCGCTTCAGCCATGATCATCATCGCTTGTTCTCTATTCAATTTATTCGTTGGCCGGAAACTGCCATCCTCATAACCTGCTATCAGTTGGTTAGCAGCGGCAGTTTGTATCGCAGCGTGGTACCAGTCAGTCGATGCAACATCGACGAATAATGCGTTTCCATTTTGCGGCTTCAAGCCTAACGCCCGAACGATAATAGCGATGAACTCCGCTCGCGTAATAGCTTGATCCGGGTTGAAGTGCTTCTCGTCTTGTCCCTGCAGGACCATTCTAGAAACCAAATCATTCACTTCTTTTTTTGCCCAGTGCTCTTGAACGTCTTCAAATTCGATACGGTGTGAGATCAGAACGTAAACACTATTCGTCAAACTATTTATCTGGGCCCAATACTTGCCATCGATGTACACAATCTTAGTCGGTACGTGTCGTAGGGTACCGTCTTGGTCGATCACAACTGCCGTCGTGATTTGACCCACATCGGCTTGATTGTGGATAGCCAGCATTCTTCCTACATAATTGCTGAACTGTGAAATCTCTTTTGTTTGTCCCTTATAGCTTGCAATCACCTTAAAATCAACGGGTGAAGATTTCTGTTTCAGATCGCCATTGGAAACAGTATTCTTTACAAGCTGCAGCATATCTTCTGTCGGTTTAACAATTTGAATCTGGATGACAATATCTTGAAGCTCCACATTATCACCGAACTGTTTCTGCAAGCTTTCAACTTGAATCTGGCTTGCTGGTAAGGTATAGGTGGCTACCTCGGTTTGTAGTTCTAGCACAGCCCTCTTTTGTTCCATACTTTTAACCATTTGCCCCGTCAGTTTCCCTATGAACCCATCTGTTTTATCCGAGTTTAACAAAATAAGTAGACTTCCATCTCCGCCCTCGGATAAGCGCTGCTCCAGCTTCTTAGCATCAATAGTATATATTGTTGTGGAGATAGCGCCTTTTTCTTCTTTGGCTATGGTGCCTAGTTCTCCTGCTCCATTAGGAACAGGAGGCTTTTCCGGAGAAGGGGTAGATGTGTTGCTCCTCCCACTATTCGATTGTTCCTCCATATAAGGCACTGCACTCACTTCGTTCGATGCTCCACTTTCTCCGCCTGGATTATCAGCTTTAACGATAAAGTAATAAGTCGTACCATTGTTCAAGTTTGCTGCATTATAGGTGTACACCGAGCTGCTTACGGTTGCAAGCTCGCTTCCATACTCACCCGATTTCGTACTGACAAAGATATGATACTTCGTTACACCATCCATCGGCTCCCAGCTAAGGCGCACTTGCCTGATTCCAGCAACAGAGGACTTAATGACTGGCGCTTCAGGAGGAGACACTTGCGGAGTTGCGCTCACTTCGTTGGATGCCTCACTTAATCCACCTGGATTGTCCGCTTTTACAATAAAATAATAAGCTATTCCATTGGTCAAATTCGTGACATCATACGTATAAACGGAGTCGCTCACAGTCGCAATTTCACTATCATAGAAGCCTGAACGATCACTAACAAAGATATGATAATTCGTTACACCATCCATCTTCTCCCAGCTAAGGCGCACTTGCGCATTGCCGGGAACTGCGTACGTCACTATAGGTGCTCCTGGTATTGATACTTGCGGCGTTGCTCCTAGTTCATTGGAAACTTCGCTCTCCCTTGCGCTACGAATGGCCTTAACGACGAAATAATACTTAGTACCGTTAGTTAACTTTTCGGCCTTGTACGTATAGACATTATCACCAACTGTTGCTATGGGTGAGTCGTATGAACCAGCTGATGTGCTGGCATAGATGTGATAATTCGTGGCCCTTTCCACCTTACCCCAGCTCAGGTTCACGTAACCGTCTCCCGCTATTGCAGATTGCAGTTGAGGCTTGCTAAGTTCCGCCACAGTAACCGTCGCCGTAGCCTTGAATTCACCATTTGCTGTTTTGGCTGTGATGGAAGCGTTGCCAAGACCTGCCGCAGTAACAACTCCATTCTTGTCAACCGTAGCTACATTCACGTTACTTGAAGACCATATCGCTTGATTGTTTGTTGTATTTGCTGGCAGCACTTCTGCTGTCAATGACTCGGTTTCGCCAGGGATTAAGGTTAAAGCTGGTTTGTTCAACGTGATCGTTTCCGGTAATACTTCTGGACCATACACTTCAAACTCCCAAAGGGAATAGCCATACTGCGTAGCCCTCACGGTACCATACATTCTTACATAGCGGGCATCAGTCTGATTAAAAGTAATTTTCTCATATAAACCTTTGCCGGTGGTTGTACTATACACGGTATTCCAGGCTTGCAAATCATTCGACACCTGAATTTGATAGCTTTTGGCATACGCAGTTTCCCAGTAAAGCCCTACTTCATTAATAGACTTCATGGCTCCCAAATCGACATATATCCAACCTGGGTCAATGGCTCGCTTGGAGCCAAAACGCGTTGACATATCCCCATCAAAAGCCCACGGCGCCGTATCCACCGCACTGTCATTGGAAGATGCAACCGCCGGTTGACGAAGGGCCAAATTCGTCTTTGGCCTAGGTTCCGGGTTCTGAACCGGTTTAATGGTGATGCCGCTATAATTATCCTTATTCGTGAAATTCATCTCATATAAGCTTGTTGCAGGCTGGGTTTTTCCCGGCAAGTAGACATTTTCAAATGTAACTCCGCTTATGGGGGCATCCGGCAAGCCTTTTATTTTGGCAGCACCTTCGCCAACATCACGCACGGTAATATTTTTGACCGTAATTCCTGAGATAGGACCTACGCCCAAATTGCCGCCATTCGCCGTAAACAACGTCATCCAAGCACTGTTGTCCTCGTTGAAGCCGCTAATATCCTCGACATCCATGTTCTCGAAAGTAACATTGCTTACAGCACCAGAGCCATATTTGTGATGAATCGCAAATCCAACAGCAGCCTTGTACACGACTCCATCTCGAAAGATAATGTTATTCTGATTTTGCATAACCCCTTGGCCAATTTTGAAGCCATAACATAACGTCCAGGAGATGGCGTCCTCAAAGAGAACATTGCTCACAGGCTGTGGGCTACCAGGCCAGGGTACTTTTCCTGAAGCAATATCTGTCGTCTCTTTCCATGCTTTCGTCGAGAACGGATCATCGAGTGCAATGCCGATGGCATTTCTTACCACGACATTCTGCGACTCGCAGACGTCTATTCCGTCATTTTCCCCCATACCCAAACTGTTAAAAAACTTCATATTCGTAAAACTAAGATCATGGGATCTCACTGGGGTAACCGCCCAAGCAGCGGATTCTCTGATAATAATCCCATCCATTTTGAAATTGGAGGTCGCGATAGGTACAACCAGATTGTTAATCATACCTTTTCCATTTGTCGATTTGTCAGCATATAGCGCTGCGCCATTCCCATCAATGGTTCCGCGTCCATACAGCTTAATATTGGTTGAATCAAAAGCGGTGGAGATCCACCAGGTTGCTGGCCTGCTCATTGAATCCTTGTACCAATGTTCCTTATAATCGGTCGTTTTCCCCGTTCCTATAAACGCTGCCCCAGGCTGCATATAAAGCGCTGTATTACTTTTCAATACCAGATTGCCAATATAATATTGCCCAGCAGGAATGTAAACGATCCCTTGCACACCATTCCCTGCTGTTGTTCCGTAGCTGCTTGCATCGTCAATCGCTTGCTGAATCGCTGCTGTTCTAGCTGCAACCCCCGTCTGATCTCCTGTTGAGGTTACTTGGTAAGGGGCATGCCCGACATTGAATATTCCTGCTCCCGTGGATGCGGGAACATCCGTTTCTGCGGGGTCAGCCGCAATTACGAGACGCGTCTTCCTGCTATTCATTGTCACAATCAAATACTCGTCTTTCTGCGTGGTGAACGTCAAAGTCCGACCGACTACGCTGTCCGGCTTAATCCCCAGTTTCATGGGGCTGATCGCGTAGTCATGAACTTTGTCCGTATTAAGAATCGTAACCTCAAAGGTAACCGGTCCATCGGACATGGAAAAATTCGCATAATCATAATCGTCAAAAGCTTTGATGACGGGAATATCCACGCCATTCGCCTTTAAGGTGTAATTGACTGAAGCGGCATACTTTCCAGGTTGGTTGTAGGGAAATATCACTGCCTTCGGCACTGCTGTATGGCTGTTAGCCCCTCCTTCCGCCTCAACCCCTGTACTCAATGGGTTAAAAAGAAACCCTACCGCAAAAACAACTGTCATGATCACACTGAATAACCGCTTAACTGTTGACATCTGCCTATGCCTCCCTCCTACTGTGCAAACAAATCTCTGGTTTTGTTCGTCCGCCGATTCATTATATCAAGGGATTCCTTTGGCAATAATGCGGTAAAATCAAGTTTAAGGGCAGAAATTTGTAGATGATGAACGTTTATCCCTTCGAATGAGTTCGTTAGCAAAATCCCAGTCAAACACAAAAATAACGGAAAGAACCTAGCCGTTGGCTAGGTTCTTTTCGAGATCTTGTTCACGATCACTATTTTTGATTATGATTAGGGCATATGTAGAGCTCACTAACCGTTACAAGCTGGTAACCTTCTTCTGTTAATTCCTTGCTCAAAATTCGAACGGCTTCCATGGTTTGGGACCGGTCCCCGAAGCCGTCATGAAAGAGAAGGATGCTCCCGCATCCAACCTGCTTTCGGGTCGAATCGAGAATATGCGCTACTCCAGGCATCTCCCAATCATTGGCTTCTCCGTTGAGAGCTCCTATGACATGATACTCCAGTTTTTTTAATGTTTATGTCTGACTTAGACTTTGATCGCTTTGATCATCTGTCGTATCGAACCGAGGTGGTAGGCGGAGTGAGCGATCACTCCCAACAGACAATTCGATTTCTGTTCATCTAAGGAGTCAAGTAAATCAATCTTTTTAAGTAGTTTTGTGTATTCTTGTTGAAGTTCATCATTAAATTGTGTCCATGTGATTTTATCAACGTTTGTGATTTCCCATGACGCGTCCCAGTCCTTCTTGGGTTCTTCTTCATTTAAGTAGTAATTCGCAACCCATAAGTAATAGCGGGTATGATCCGTTTGTGCGGCGATTGTTGTACCATTGACAGGTATCGAAGCATCTTCTGCCGATAATTTTTCAAGCGTTCCGAATAAACCGCTACCAGGCTTCGCTTCTGTGTACCAACTTGCGTTTTCTTCAGGTCCATCAAATGTTTCCTTCAACAATGTTCTAACAGCTTCCAACATCGGATTGTCCATCTCAGTACCTCCTGAATTTATTTATAACCATCAAAATTACTTTAGATGGTTATAGTAAAGGAGTTTTGATCATGTCTGAAGCGAACCCTTATATGATGGTCGGAGAACGTTTGTGTATGGATTTCATTAATACCGTCAGTTGGCGGGAGAGTACTGAGAAAAGGCGGGATTGGTTTACCAGTTACGCCAAATTGGTCGACTGGTGCATCAATGCTGAAGTCTTGACCGGACAACAAGCAAAAGCTCTTCTTTTAAAAGCGGAGGAGCAACCGTCTGAAGCGGAAGATGTTCTGAAGCAGGCAATCGAAATGCGGGAAACCATGTATCGAATCTTCAAATCCATTTCAAAGGAAACATCGCCCCACCCGCCAGACCTGGAATGTTTCAATGTAGCAGTGAGCCACTTCTATCAAACTTTGCAAGTAATCCAAGAAAAGGATCATTACACTTTGAAGTTCAAGCATACCGAGAAAACCTTGGACACTATGCTCCCTCCGATTTTGCAATCTGCTGTAGATTTACTCGTTTCCAAAAACGACCTGGAACGAGTCAAACAATGTGAGGGAGACGCTTGTGGATGGTTATTCTTCGATACGAGCCGGAACCGGAGCCGCCGCTGGTGTTCAATGGCCGATTGCGGTAATCGTGCCAAAGCGCGACGATTTTACCAAAAATAAAAGTGATCATAGTCCCGTTGGGTGACAAGTAAGTTTTGAAGTGCAAGAAGAGGCCGTCCCAAAAGTAAGAACTAATGACTTCTAGGACATGGCTGCCATTCAGAAAAATGTTTTTTTAAAAAGTGCAAAGGAGTTAAGCGGCTTTCATGTGCTTAACTCCTTTGCTTTTTGCGTCTACGGCCGCTTTCTTCAACAAATTATGGGCAAGCGAAAGCCACCCGACCTCTAAGCTTACTTTAGGCAAGCCACGAAGCAGGAATCTTTTGAATCCTCGGTTGTTCTTGATATCACCAAATACAGGCTCCGGTTCAATCATCCGCCGGACTGCTAACGCATAGCCTTCTTCGCTGCGAAGTTTTTCTCGTGCCTAATTCTTTAATCGTAAATACTTTAAACTTACTTTAACTTCGCGATTCCCCTGTGCTTTGGTACACTGCGATTTTAGTGGACAGCCTTCACAACTTGCACTCCGGTAATGACGGTATTCGATTTCGTATCCGCTTTCCGTTTCTCCTTGCTTACTCTGCGAAATACGAGGGTTTGTCCAGCAGCGCATGTCCATGTATCTTGCTCGGCGTCATAGGTCCAGTTGTCGATTTTGCTTATATCTTTTTGCCATGCCTTGCTTTTTTCACGGTGATACATGCTGTATTTGACAATAGCTTCAGTTTCATTTAGCTCTAAATAATCGTAATTTTCTTCGCCGCTGTAGCCTGCATCAGTAATAACGGTGCTTGGAATCTTACCCAGCTGCGATTTTACTTTTTCAAGATGAGGGATGAGACATCGCGTATCTGTAGGCCGCTGGTGGACACTGTATCCGAGGATGAATTGATTTTCGGTGCCAATCTGCACATTGCAGCCCGGCTTGAGCTGACCATTACGCATGTGATCTTCCTTCATTCGCATGAACGTGGCGTCTTTGTCGGTCTTACTGTAGCTGTTCCGATTTCCTAGAGTTTCTTCATGGTATTCATATTTTTGAAGGCGAGGGAGTAAATCTTTACGGAGCGCACGCACCGCCTTCTTCAGTGGCTTGTCCTTTGGTTTTTCTTGCAGCTTTTCTTCCAGTTGCTTAACGGCATTCTACAGCTTTTCACTCGTTATCTTCGAAGTTTCGCCTAGTTCGTACAGATCCCCGCCGCCATGTGCTCGTTCTTCTTGTTTCTCCGTTTCTTCGATGGTGGCAAACAACGTCTGAACTTTTTCTTGAAGCTTGGCTTTGTGCTTTACGACAGCTTTGCCCCAAACAAACGTATACCGATTCGCATTGGCTTCGATTTTGGTTGCATCGACAAAGTAGTGTTCAAGTTGCACGTAGTCTTCCTCGGCCAGAAATTGGAGAACTGCCGTAAACACAGTCTCCAGAACGGCTTTCATTCTCTCGGAGCGAAACCGGTTGATGGTGCGGAAGTCGGGACGCTGTCTGCCGGCGACCCACATGAACATGATATTTTCACGGATAGCCTTGGCGATCTGCCAGGAGGAATAGATGCGCTGCGTGTAGGCGTAGATGATGACCTTGGTGAGCATCTTCGGATGATAGCTGTCTCGTCCGCCTCCAGGGTAAGCCGCGTCAAAAATAGTGTCGTCAAGCCGGTTCACGGCTGCATTCACGACGCGAACGAGGTGATTTTGAGAAATGTCTTCCTCCAAATCCATTGGCCGTGAAAGTTGGTTCCAGTCATTTCTATGACTTATGGGACACCCTCACTCGATTCTCCATTCCTATTTTATTTTCCTACGATTGCTCATCTTTTGATGACTTTGAAGCAACTGCAGGAACAAATTCCTGCAAATCTACATCTTTTTTGCTCAGAATCTACCTGTAGAACCTGAATTCCTGCGAATCTGCATCTTTTGATGAAGTTTTTCAATTTTTAGGAAGAATAATTAATAAATTCCTGCATAATTGCAGTTTTTTTCATTTTTTAAGCGATTTTGTTGAAAAATCCTGCACTTTTGCAGTTTTTACTCGGATAACACTGGCATATTTCCGGTGGAATTTGGCAACAGGTTGGGGGTGTAGCTGAATAGGCAGTTGCAGTTGCAGTTGCAGTTGCAGTTGGAGTTAGAGTTAGGGTTAGGCGTACCAGTTGGAGCCTTTAAAATAGAAGAGGCTGCCTCGAAGTCATTTTCGACTTTTGAGACAGCCTCTTTTTCGTGAAAATATGATGACAAATAAAGATTTGAAGGATTGTATTACCTTTTATAATAGACCTCAATCCAGAAATTTGGCAAAGCGTTCTGTAATTTGGATGCCTCTCTGCCAATCCGTTCCTCCGTCTTCAATCGTCCAACACGCCTCCAACACACCTCGCGCCACACCCCACATCGCTATTCGACGAGGGTCAAGACCAAGGCGATCGGCCATAAACGCTATCCTGTCCCGAAGCACCTGCTCGCAGTCCCCACCCCGATCCTCGTAGTTAAGCAGATATTGGATCGTATCAAAATGGATGTCGCCGATGATACCTTTGGGGTCAATGACAGCCCATTTCTCTTCGCCTTGGTGAAGTATGTTATCATGATGCAGATCGCCATGCAGTAAGAGATTCTCATTTGTGGTCGCGATGAGATATTCCAGACATTCTTCGGCATTCTCCACCCAGCTCGGAGGCAGAGGCATGTCATCTTTCATGTCTTTGAATCGCTCTCGGTATCGCTCAATTGCCCCGAAATGCTGCTTCATTGACGGGTACAGACTGCCAGTTGGAGGCGAATGGTGAAGGTGGCGAAATACGTCACAAAAGATGTCCGTCGCACGCGCATCATCATCAATTACCGATAACGGTGTGCCAGGCTCGGCCCCCTCCAGCAGTGCTACTCCCCATTCCTCGTCAGCATCAAGCACATGAATCGCCCCTCGGCCCTCATAAGCGCGAAGAACACTAACTTCTCTGAACAGCTCCTCCTTCATGAAAGATGATTTAAGGACGACTGGTGTCCCATCGCTGCGGGTTGCGCGGAGCACGAAGTTATAGGATAAATTGGAAAATGGAGCTTGTGGACTAAAGCCAAAGCGGCTTGCACAGTCGGTGATCAGTCTAGGTAGCGACTCCGACCATGCGACGCCTTTCTCACCGTGGAGTTCGTGCATTCTTTTAATAAATGTATCAGGGATCAAAACCATGCTGGAATGGCTCCTTTCAGCGATGTAGTCATTTACAAGAAACACGTTTAAATACGGATATAAAAGTTTAGTTCTTTCCTTCTTAATCCTGCTGAGCGTTAAATCATTTAAATCAGAATAACACAATCCGTTTGTGTGTTACACTAAGTATGATCAACACCGCCAAAAGAAAGACTCAGACCAAGGGAGCCACCTTACCAAATGAAGAAATGGTACACCATCTGCACGTATCTCGTGCTCATACTCATTGTCTATGTATTCAAAGATGAAATTTTGCATTGGATGCAGTATGGGGATGCGCCCATTCTGCTTATTTTTGCGGCTGCGCTCGGTTTTATTATCGTGCCGGTCATCCCCTACAAAATAGTTATCGGCATGCTCGGGTTTATGTACGGTCCATTGCTGGGCGCTTTGATCAGTTGGACTGCTGCTTCCGTGGCGTCTGTCATTGTTTTTTGGCTGGCACGCTACTTGTTTCAAAAGCAGGGCCGCGCTTACTTGTCCAAGTACGAGAAGCTGGAAAAGCTCCAAGTCGCGATTGAAAAAAATCCGTTCCTGACTATTTTATTGGCTCGACTGATCCCGGTTATTCCTCAGGCTGTCGTTAATGTCATTCCTGCCATTACTTCCATTCCGGTCGTCACTTTCGCCGTTGCGTCCGCATTGGGCAAAATTCCTGCCATGCTCCTGTTTGCGTTCATCGGCAGCAATCTGTTTGCTGGCACCAGCAAGCTTGTTTTGTCCGTCGGCGTGTATGTCCTTTTTTTGGCGTCCGTCTACGTCGTTTACCGTGTCTGGCTTAAGAAGCGATGGCTTTAAGCCGTTATGCGGAAGTCTTCTCCGACGTCATGAGAGCTTTCGCAGGTGTTACACACCTTCGCTTTAGCGCAACGCGCCGCCGCTATCCCTAGAGCTCTTCAACAACAGTGCCCTGAATGAATTGATCCCCAAGCAATAAATTGACTAATTGTTCAGCTGTAGCAGCTGGGGTAGCAAGCATCCCGCGATCTTTTACCATTTTGAAAATTTCCGCAGAAGCAAACGTTTCTATCTTTGTATTTCTTGCTTCTTCCTGCAAACACGTATCAATCATCCCGGGCCAAACCGATACTACCTTCACTGCGAATGCTTGGTTTCCTTGTTCGACTCCAACACATTTCGTAAAAACATCCAAGCCAGCCTTTGAAGCAGAATAAGCACTCATTCCAGGAAGATGATGTTTAGCAGAGCTGGAAGAAATATTCAGTACCCGTTTCTCAACCTGAAGTTCCTCGGAAAAACGAATAAATAATGAGGTCAATAGCATCGGAGCAAGTAAATTCACTGTAAGATTATGTTTAAATTCTTGAGCACTTCCTTGTTCAACCCGAGACAACGGTGAAATGACTGCTGCATTATTAATCAGATAGACTCCTTCTATACTTGCCTTATCCATTTTGCTGAATGCTTTTTCCATCATAGCATCCACTTGTTCGACGTTGTTTAAATCAAATTCCAAGTAATCCATGTTACTGCTTTTTGCCATTAAGCTTTCGTTGATTTTTCTTGATATACAAATGAGGTGATGGTCCGGAGAAATAAGCTTATAGGTAATTGCCTCGCCTAGACCGCGCGATGTCCCAGTAATTATAAAATACTTCAACTGCGTCCCTCCTTTTTTAGTACCTAGTATTAGTACCTACCCAAATATAACCCATTATATGGAACTAATCAATAAATGCGAAAAGAGCAGCTGCCGTGGCAGCTACTCTTTTTTTAAAACTATCCGTTGCTTTACGATATTTCAAACTTAAACCACTCCTATTTAGAACCCCATACTTTATTGCTCCAACAACCGTTCGCCTCTCATCAGTAACGTTTCTTGCGGCCCGAAGCTAACGTTCAGAATAATTTCGAATGTGAGTTGTGTCCCCTCTGAACGGCAAACGACTGTATGGCAAAACGGTGTCTCTAAATATCTCACAGTCAGCTCCAGCGTATCCGGATCTCTCCAAGTAAAGCTGACTGCAACTTGCTGTTCCAAGCCTTGATTCAAGCTGGATTTTTGTTCGATCCACGCCCCCCGGCCGCACCGGAAATGGTGATCGCCAATTTGATCTCGAAGCTGGATACTCGCTTCACCCTCGTCAAAGCGAATAGTGAACGTATCCCAACGCAGACTATTTTCCTCAAGTTGATACTGCCCGGCAAACGCCGTTTCTTGGGGAGATGAGACTCCTAATTGCGGTGGTTGAAGGCACAACTGCTGTAGCCGCTCCGCTAACTCGATAGCTGATTCCTCTAAATACGGCAGTGGTGTTGGTACCATAGCTGGCAGCAAATGCGTCCATATTGCGTCAAGCACTGCTTGCATATTATTCAGTCCTGCTGTAATCGCAATGACAGCGTTTTGCTGCGGCATTACGATGCAAAATTGCCCGAACGCACCGTCGCCCCTGTATGCATCATGTCGGCAGCTCCAGAATTGATAGCCGTATCCTTGAGCCCAATCGCTCTCACCGCCGTCGCCGTTCGAAATTTGCTTCGAAGTTGCTTCCGCCACCCACGCTTCAGGAATGATACGATCTCCATTCCATATCCCCTGCTGCAAATAAAGTTGTCCGAATTTGGCGATGCTTTCCGTTGTAAGGCTAAGCCCCCAACCACCTGCGTGAATGCCGCGCGGACATGTTTCCCACGTTGCATGATAGATCCCGAGTGGATCGAGCAAACGTGGCTGCAAATAGTCCATCAGAGATTGTCCGGTTACTTTGTGTAAAATCGCAGAAAGCATATAAGTTGCCCCGCTGTTATATACGAAATTAGTTCCCGGTGCGTGCTCGACCGGCTGCTGCAGAAAGGCTTCGGCCCAGTTGCCGTTCTCATTCTTCCTAAGCGAACCCAACGTATCTTGCGCATGCCCTGTTCCCATCATCAGCAAATGACGAATTTGCATGGCCGACAAATTCGGCAACACCTCATCCGGCGTCTCGTCTGGAAAAAACGATATCACTTGATCGTCCAGAGAGAGGATGCCTTCTGAAACAGCTAGTCCGATGGCGGTTGAAGTAAAACTTTTGCTGAGCGAAAATAGTAAATGCGGAAGCTCAGCCACATACGGATTCCACCATCCTTCGGTGACGACGAAGCCGTTTCTGAGCAGCATGAAGCTATGAAGCTCCAGATTGTGTGTTTCTACCGCTCCCAGAAATGCCACAATGGCTGACGAGGGCAGACCCTGTGCCTCAGGGGTGCTGCGGGGCAAAGCAAGCTCGTTTTTCACATTCAAACTCATAAAATAACCACTCCATCCCAACTCAAAGTTTGGTGATCAATATGACTTCGTTACCGATCTCTATGTGACTATAACCCCTTTGATCTAACATTATCTGAATCTTTTGAGATCGTCTACCATTTTTCACTCTGGATGTAGGCAGCGGTACTATTCCTCTTTTCATTGCTATCAACCGCCAGCCAGTCAACAGCCCAGAATCCAGACAGATACTCGATGAAGTCATGAACACGACATGCATCCCTGAGGGTTACCCCGTAGTCTGCTCTACTAACTATGAAAACTTTGATTTTCTTGTATATTAATTCATTATGCTGTATTATTATACAAAAATAATGTACACAAATAGGAGAATTTATCATGACATTTTATCTAAGAAATGCACAAGCTAATGATGTAAACCACTTAACCGAGTTAATGTACGAATACATCGTTGGTTTTTATCAAAAACCTAGACCAGCCACGGAAAAAGTACATGCTTTAATTCAAACCCTTATGGACGAGCAAAAAGGTATTCAGTTTGTAGCGGAACAAGATGGAAAGTTAATTGGCTTCGCTACGTTGTATTTTGCATTTAGTACGATGAAAGCTGACAAAATCACGATTATGAATGATCTCTTTGTGCTTGAGCAGTTTAGACATACAGAAGTGGAAGCTGAACTGTTTGTCCACTGTCAAAATTACTCGCGAGATCACGGATATGCCTACATGTCATGGATAACAGCTCCCGAAAATAAGCGAGCCCAGCACTTATTTGATAAATTAGGCGGAGCCCAAGGGGATTGGGTCAACTATTCTATCGTGTAAGCAAAGATAATCTGATAAGAAAATAACAAGATCGCGCATGTACTGGCGGTCTTTTTGGCGTTCTCATTTGCCCCAACCGGCGATTCAAATGAATATTCAGTTTTTCTTCAGAATTCCTTTATATTTTCCTTGGTTCGTTCTGCAGAATATTTCTTTACGATGTAGTCATCGGAACTACTGAAGGGAGAGAATCACTTACATGTTGAGTGGACTAAAAGATCAACTGCTTTTTCTATATAAGTTCATGCGTGCGCCGAAGCAAATTGGCAGCGTGACACCTAGCTCTGTTTTTCTAGCCAAAAAGATGCTCGAATCCGTTCCCTGGGGACAGGTGAAGAACGTCGCCGAACTCGGGGCAGGTACAGGCGCGATAACCAAGCAGATGAATAACGTTTTACAGGAAGAAACACAAGTGATGTTATTCGAGAAAGACTCATTTCTGCGCGGCCAATTGATCACACGGTTTCCCGATTATACGTGCCATGAGGACGCATGCATGCTTCAATCGGCCGTACAGAGCGAAGGAATCAATGAGCTGGATTGCATCTTAAGCGGACTTCCATTTTTTAATTTTCCAGAACCATTGCGCGAGAAGCTCATCCAGCAAATCCAAGTCTCACTGAAACCTGGGGGGTTATTTATCGCCTTCCAATATTCGCAGCAGATGAGAAAACGGCTCAACCAACAATTCGATATCGAGCGTATTCATTTTGTCCCCTTGAATGTCCCACCTGCATTCGTATACGTCTGCCGAAAAAGGTTACCCTGATGCTTACGCAAAATCCATATAAGGAGGCTATTGTTTATGAATTATGAAACCCTTCTTTCACTTATTCAGCAATATGGCTATGCAGCTCTATTTTTGGCTTTATGGCTTGGCATAGTTGGCATCCCGATTCCGGATGAAGTTGTTGTCATGACTAGTGGTGCCGTAACGGTTAATGCGCTGCTGCTGCCTCTTCCCGCTTTTATTCTGACCTATTTGGGTGTCTGTTCAGGTTTATCTTTAGGCTATGTGCTTGGCAAATACGTGGGCTCACCCGTGTTAGCTAAATTGCAGCGCAAGAAGAAAATGGAAAAATACTTGCTTTTTTCAGAGACTCTTGTTCGAAAATATGGTAACTTTGGAATATGCATCAGTTATTTTGTTCCCATCATTCGTCATGTAATGCCCTATGTGGTTGGCTCTCATAAAATAACATTCAAACAGTACGCCCTCTACTCCTATACAACAGGGCTGGTCTGGACATTTCTGTACTTTATGATTGGACGATACATTGGTGATCATGCTTGGGAAGCCGGAAATTTAATTTACCAATACAGCCTGCGATTCATTTGGGTGCCGTTCGTGATTCTCGTGGTTTGGGCGCTTATTCGTTATGCCAGAAGTAAAACCAACAAAGGAGGGATTCCTTATGACGATGAAGGTTCTCGTTAGCGACGACGATCCAGAAATTCGCGATGTGATTCGCATCTATTTGCAAAACGAAGGATACCAGGTGTTTGAGGCGGAGGATGGCGTTCAGGCTATTGAATTGCTGCGCCGAGAGCCGGTTCACTTGATTATACTCGACATCATGATGCCTAATATGGATGGCATCAAGGCTTGCTTCAAAATCAGAGAAATGACGAAAATACCCATTATTATGCTCTCTGCCAAAGGCGAGGATATTGACAAAATAACAGGGCTTACCACGGGAGCGGACGACTACTTAGCCAAGCCCTTTAATCCGCTCGAGCTAATCGCCAGAGTAAGAGCACAGCTGCGCAGGCAGATGTTCACGGAAGGAACTGAAGCCAGCAAAGCCTCCGATACTAGCTTTATGGAAATCGACGATTTAGTAATCAATAAGAATAAGCATCTGGTGACAATTCGCGGCAAAGAAGCGACACTTACGCCAATCGAATTTTCCATTCTCGAGCTGCTTGCCGGCCATCGCGGACAAGTGTTCAACGTGGAGCAAATTTACAGGAATGTTTGGAAGGAAGACAAATTTCTATCCGACAATACGGTAATGGTCCATGTGCGCAATATTCGTGAGAAGATTGAAGACAATCCACGTGAACCGCGATTCATCAAAACCGTTTGGGGAGTGGGATATAAAGTTGAATAGTGAATTTCTCTCTCTCTTGAACTGGAAAAAAAGCATTCGGCTGCGCTTGCTGGGGTCACTCCTTTTAAGCCTAATTGTTTCATTTTTTGGAACAACAGTCCTCGCTAATATTTGGCTGTTTCTACTTCCTCATATTGCCATGCCTGAATTAGTCGCTGCAACCACTTCCTTCCTGTCCTTTCTATGCATCTTCCTGCTCGTTTCCTTCTTCTTGATGCGTCATATCGTCCGTTACATCCGGACTCTTGCCGACGGGCTCATGTCGATAGCCAAGGGGGATCTCGATTATCGTGTTCCTTTAACGAGTCAAGACGAGTTGGGGGTTGTCGCCCAAAACATTAATTATATGGCGGAGCAATTGCAAAGCATGATGAATAGAGAACGACAAATCGAGATGTCCAAAATGGAGCTAATCACGCATGTTTCCCATGATTTACGCACGCCTTTAACAAGCATCATCGGTTATTTAAACCTGCTCAAAAATGATAACTATCAAAACCTGGATGAACATAAACGATACATCAATAACACTTATAATAAGACCCAGCAATTGAAAAAGCTGATCGACGATCTCTTCGAGTATACCCGTCTAACTAGCGGCGACGTCAATCTCTCCTTTCAAATAATTGATCTCAGCAGCTTGCTGGAGCAAATCATCATTGAGTTCGAACCGATTGCCCAAGAACTCTCCCTAACGGTCAGGAAGGATTGGGAATTGAAGCCTCTCCTTGCTAACGTGAATGTCGAAAAGTTCGTTCGGGCAGTCGATAACCTGCTCATGAATGCACTCAAGTTCTCCTTGAAATCCGGTGAAATTACCGTTCGACTTACCGAACATAACAATCAAATTATGCTCGCCATTGAAAATTGGGGGATCCCGATAACCGAGGATCAAGAGAAGCAATTGTTCGAACGTTTTTATAAGGCGGAGCCTTCGCGGCGCGATCGCGACATGCTTACGGGCGCAGGACTAGGTCTATCCATTGCCAAATACATCGTCGAGCTCCATAACGGACGAATTGGGCTGACTCATTCCAATGGGCATTTCACCTTTTTTATCGAGCTGCCACGAGAAGTACTCCTAAAAGAAAAGTCTTGAGGAACGTCCCGTGCTCACTTCGGGAATAGCTGGGATAAGCGTCCTGCCCATTTATGGGTAAACCTGTGATTATGCATCTTTTGGTGCTTGGTTTAGTCGGGAGGCTTTTCTTCACGACTGCAGAAGCTTTACTTCACAAGCGGTGTAGCTAATCTACACGACTGAAGCAGCTTTACTTCACAAGCGGTGTAGCTAATCTACACGACTGAAGCAGCTAATCAAGCTAAAGCTCATGCCGCCTTTGGCTTCCACTCCACCCCACCCCATAAAAACTGCAAAAATGCAGGCTTTTTTTAAAATATCGCTTGAAAAGTTGAAAAAGATGCGATTGTGCAGGCTTCTTAGGCATCTTGAGTCTGAAATGGCTAATAAGTCAGAAAAAGATGCATTATCGCAGGAATATGCCTCCAACAGGTGAAATCATGCGAAAAAAGATGCATAATCGCAGGCTTTTACACTTTTTAGATGATTTCGTTAAAAAAGCCTGTACGATGGCAAGTTTCCCCCTATGAAACAACCACTTGCCTGTCCAGCCCTATCCACTGAGGTTTTCTGATTTATTCAGCTGTATCCTTGGAATCAAATAAGAAAAGACCACCTAAGCAATTAGGCGGTCAGAGTAAACGTATGAATTGGAAACATCTGCATGGAGCTCGTCTTTATTTTATTGCTTTTAGCTTATCTTTAATTTTCTTTTCACTAGCTTCCAATGATTTAAGCTTCTGTTCGTATTTCGCAATTTTCGACTTGGATTTTGCAGTTTTCGCTTGTTCCAAAAGCTTCTTAGTGCTTTCGATTGATTTTTCAATGCTGGCAAGCTGACTTTCCAGATTTTTCTTCTGGGACTGCAACGTAGTTGCTTGTTTGCTGATATGTACCGATGTGTGCTGGGTCGCCGAATTCGTTGCCGCAAACGCCGACATTGGGAAAGCTGCAATAAGTCCGGTAATTGTTGTGATGACGGCAATTTTTCTGATTTTTTGAATAAACACAAGTATCCCTCCAGCCTATAAATCAAGTGCAAAGCACTATCATAGCAAGTATACGGGCATTATATTAAAACAAGATGAAAATTAGATGTAAATATTGCTAAAAAAAACCGACAGAATACTTAGTCGGCTTTTTGCTTAGACACATACGTTGTTAAGGTTTCAAAACAATTTTAATAGCATTATCCTCTTTGTTATTGAAGATTTTATAGGCGTGTTCCGCATCATCTAGTCGAACCCTATGGCTAATAATATCCGTCGGATCAAACACACCTTCCTTGATCTGACGGTACAATTCAGGCATATAATGGATAACAGGTGCTTGCCCCATTTTCAGTGTAATATTACGACTAAACAAATCGCCAAAAGGGAATGCGTTATAATTCATCCCATAGACACCAGTTACTTGTATTGTGCCTCCTTTGCGCACCAGCTTCGCAGCCATTCGAAAAGCCCCGAGTCCACCGCCTTGCAGCTTTAATAGCGTTTCTATCTTTTCCACAAAGGTTTTCTCAGAATCCAGTCCTACAGCATCAATTACAACATCTGCTCCACCACCTGTAAGCTCCGTTAGATGTTGTATAAGGTCGTCTTGTTGCTTAAAATTAAAAACTTCCACATGATTTGTCTTGCGGGCATGCTCCAAACGATACTGGACATGGTCGATGGCAATGACGCGTTTAGCCCCTTTCAGCCAAGCGAATTTTTGCACCAGCAACCCAACAGGCCCACAACCCAGGATGATTACGGTATCACCAGGTTTCACCCCTGCATTGTCAACACTCCAGTAGGCTGTAGGGACAATATCAGAAAGAAAGAGGATTTTCTCATCTTCCATTTCTGCATCTTCAGGTACTTTAAAGGGAATAAAATTCCCATAGGGAACTCTGAGGAGCTCTGCTTGTCCTCCTGCGTAGCCTCCGAACGTTTCGGAATAACCGAAATACCCCCCTGTATCCCCATGCAAATATTCATTGGAATTGTCACATTGGCTTTCAAGCTGATGTGTACAATACCAGCATTGACCACAGGCAACGTTAAAAGGCAAAATGACTCTGTCTCCCTTTTTAACCTTGACCACATCTTTCCCTATTTCCTCAACTATGCCCATCGGTTCATGACCAATAATAAAATCGTCTGGCATATTAGGGATCTCTCCATTATACAGATGAAGATCCGACCCGCAGATGGTGGTTGTGGTGATCCGAACTAGAATATCGTCCGATTTCTGTATTTTCGCATCTGGAACCTCTTTTACTTTGACATTTTTCATTCCTTGGTAAGTTAAAGCTTTCATCTCATCACCCTATCCTCTTTCAGTATCATAGGCTCGTTGTATCAACGTCAGGAAAACACCCCACTATAATATGGCCTTTGCAGGCTTATCCGTATACAGAATTGAATTTTGTTTTTACATGTTTGTTCGGTTGGACTAAACAACTTATTCATTTCCTCTCTCCAGCCATAAGATGGAATCCGCATATCGTTTTGGAGGGATCCCTTCGACCCGCTTGAATAATTTGCTAAAATAATACAGATCACCAATTCCTATGATTTCAGCTATTTCCTGTACGGAATACTTTCTTAACCGCAGCAATCGCTTGGCTTCTTCCATTCGCAGTCGCAGCAAATAATCAGCAACGGATTGTCCGGTAGCCTGCCGAAATATCGTCCCGAAATACTTGGGTGTAAGGGCCGCTCGTTTGGCCAGCAATCCCGAACTGATTCGCTCAGTAAAGTGCGCTTCCATATAAGTGATGGCATCGAGCACCAAATCTGCGTGAGAATGCCCTATTCGTACGCCTTCTTTGGACATCAGTTCACTGTGGATGAGTCCGATTAATTGAAGCAATAACGTTTTGAGCCGCAGCGGTGCATCCGTTCTCGATTCCTCGAAGTAATGTCGCAGCTCCCGGAACACTTCATAGAACTGCTGAGCCGCCAAGGGCTGCATTTTCTCTGGAATCTCCATCTCCGCCAGGACTACGGTAGGTCTGTTAGCCAGCCAGCTCTCTCCGGTAGACTCCGCTCCTTCCGCTTTCCTGCCCAAATACACAGAATAAGGTGAAAAATCCAAGCCCTCTCCAAGAAAGACATAATCAAAATGAACGGCAAAACAAAGCATTGGCGCCTCATCCGCAATTAACATTTCATTAACCAAATGGGGCCTGATATGCACAAGATCGCCACTCCGAATCGCATAGGACCGTTCTTCGATCCAGATTGTACCGCTGCCTTTGAGAACATAAATAAACTCGTAATCGTAGATATGCCGCTTCGGCAATCGGCTTCCTGCGGGAAGCTCAACCTCATGCACATAGCGGACATAAGGAGACAGCATTCGGTAATCAACTCTTAATATTTCGCTCATCTATTTCACCTTATATTCATTCGACTTTTTTACAAATAATGAGGAAATTCCTCCATCGTTCTTCTGCTCTCCTCCTATTATAATTGCTATAAACCCAGACACAAGGAGGATTTAAACAATGAACCTACAGTCAAAAGTACAAACCCCGATTACGCAAAAGCATATCGACTTTTATAGGGAAAATGGATTTGTGCAGGTGGACAACATGCTGACTTCGGAAGAACTGGTGGAGCTGCGTGTCTATCTGGAAGAAGCCATGCAAACGGAAAGCGACCGATCTCTAGCAGCGGATCACAAAGGCGGTTCCTATTACCGCGTATTGAACCAAAAGATCAACCTTTGGCGCGACCATGCAGGAATGGGGTCCTACAGTTTCCACCCGCGTTTCGCCCAATCGGCACTCGAGCTGTCCGGCGCCTCAGGTATGCGATTCTTCCATGATCATGGACTTTGGAAAATGCCAGGTGATTCCAAAGCGACGCCTTGGCATCAGGACACCCCCTACTGGCCCATTCAGGAATCCGAAGCGGGCATGATGTCGATCTGGATAACGCTTGACGACGTGAATGAGGACAACGGCTGCATGGCTTTTGTACCCAAATCGCATAAACTCGGCAAACTAACAGGCATCGATTTCCTCAACCCGCAAAATATATTCGACTATATCGAAGGAGGTCAAGCCGAGGGGCAGAAGCCTGTTATTGTTCCGCTCAAAGCGGGAAGCTGCACGTTTCACAACGGTCTGACCTTCCACTATGCCCATGCCAATTCCACGGATAAGCCCCGCCGTGTACTGGCTATCATCTTCACGCCGGACGGCGTCACGTTCGATGGCAAGGAACATCCCGTGACGGACGGACTCGGCTTGAAGGCAGGCGAGCTGATTGCAGGACCACGTTTCCCTCTGTTGGTAAAAGCTAATGTCTGAGCCGCGCTTAATCGCCTAGCCGGTCATTGGCTGGCCTCGTCTGCCAAGCAGCGTGGAGCTGGGCTACACGCACGGCATCGCCGTTGATTCTCAGGATCGAATCTTTATCTTCAACATGAGCCATCATGCTGTTGTTGTTCTCGACTCTGAAGGAAACTATCTGTTTTCTTGGGGCGAGGCATTTGCCCGCGGTGCGCATGGCCTGCATCTAAGCCGCGAAGCAAACGGCGAAGAATTCTTGTATTTGACTGACATTGTCAGGCATCTGGTTGCCATATACACATTGGATGGACGGGAGCTGCTGACAATCAGCGCTCCCCCTCTCTCAACAGCTTATCCTTCTTCAGAGCAATTCAAGCCAACGGATGTGAGCGTTGCGCCTAATGGCGATATCTATGTGGTCGATGGCTATGGGGAGTACTACATTCACCGTTACGATTGTGCTGGAACATGGCTCAGCTCTTGGGGCGGTCGGGGCAGCTGTGACGGACAATTTCAGGAACCCCATGGCTTATGGATCGACACAAGTGGCGCAGAGCCACTGTTGTACGTGGCCGATCGAAGAAATCAACGCTTTCCTTGTTTCACGTTAGACGGTGAGCTGCTGCGCACCTATATCGGTGATTTCCTGCTGCCCTGCGATCTGGTTGGTGACGGAAACCACTATTACATTCCCGATTTGAATAGTCGCGTGACGATAACGGATGCCCAGTTTCGGGTGATCACGCATATCGGTGAGAACCCTAATCAATGGGTGGATGAACGTTGGCCTGACATTCCCGAGTCAGAATGGAAGGATGATCACTTCATTTCCCCGCACGCGTTATGCCTCGATAACCAAGGAAATCTGCTTGTCGTCGAATGGGTGCCGCGCGGAAGAATAACGAAATGGCAAATTACTTACGAATAAACGAGGTATCCATTGTTGAGCAGTAAATAAAGGGCTGTCCAAGAGGTCATTAGAAGACCTTGATGGACAGCCCTTTTGGAGTCGTTATTCAGCTTATTTATGTCGCGAAGTCTCATAAAAAGATTTAAATTGGTAGCTTCCCGATTCAACGAGTAAAACTTCGCAGTCCCCTTCCCTGCCCATAACCCTAATGCCAGGCACACTCGCCGCAGGCAGCCCTCCTTCTGTCACTAACGTTCCTTCCTCTGAAGGCATATGAACAAAGGCAGTTCCGTTGGCAGGCACAGTAAGCATGAGTTCGAATACGTCGCTTTGCAGCGTCCACTTCGTTGAAATAAGACCTTGAATGGAGTCATACTCGCACTTGGCTGAGTGAATACCGCCTAGTGGGCGTGGACGAATCACGGATCGACTAAAGCCAGACGCGGTAGGGTCTAGACGAATACCCCCTACATGGCGGTAGAGCCATTCGCCAACCGAACCGAATGCATAGTGACAAAGGGAGTTCATCCCTGGGTCCTGAAAGCCATTCGCCACCGTCCATCCATCCCAACGCTCCCAGATGGTTGTCGCCCCTTGAAGAACCGAATACAGCCATGAAGGATACTGTTCCCTGAGCAGCAAACGGAAAGCAAGCGATTCATGACCGTTCTCGGACAGCACTTCCATAAGATGCTTCGTACCATGAAAGCCCGTTGCCGCTAGATCGCCAGCCGCTTCGATCTTGCCGACAAGCCGCGTCAGCGCGGCATCTCTGAGCTGATCCGGCACCAAGCTCCAAGCCAAAGCAAGCGCGTAAACCGTCTGCGTATCGCCCCTGATTTCGCCCGCATCACTGACGAATTCACGGATAAAAGCTGCTCGCACAAACTCGTATAGCTTATCGTAATGTGCGGCATCGGCTTCCTCGCCGATGACGTGTGCAATGTTGGACATCAGCTTGACGCCATTCGCCCAATAAGCGGTCGCAAAAACGTCATAAGGTGTTGTCGAGTGAGCATCCACTTGCCAACCGAATTCCTCCTTTGTCTCCGTGAACGGCCTTTCATCGATTGACAGCCAGTCGCCGTACTGGGGAGCGTCACGGCGGATTCCGCTAGGGTACAGGGCTTCGTTGTAGTCCATCCATCGTTTCATGGAGGCATAATGCTTGCGCAATAATTGGCTGTCTCCATATCTCTCGAACAGCAGCCAAGCGATGATCGGCGGCGCATCGGCCCATCCCGCAGAGGCGGTGTGAGTGTAGGTGAAATCATTGTCAAACTCCGTCTTCGGACCGAAGATGAAAGGGGCAAAATCGGTGAAAGCGCCCGTCGGCCTCTGCCCATCCTCCATGTCGTTCAGCCATTTGGCAAGAAAGGCGGAGACGTCCATGTTGTAAGCGGCTGTCGGGGCAAAAATCTGCGCATCGCCGGTCCAGCCATGCCGCTCGTCACGCTGCGGACAATCCGTCGGAACGCTCATATAGTTGGCTCGCTGCGTCCATCGGATGTTGTCGATCAGCTTATTCACAAGCGGATTCGAAGTCTCCAGTGTCCCTACCTCCGGTAGGCTGGAGTAAACCACAATTCCCTCGATATCCTCAGGCAAGGGTGCTGGTCCACCGCTAATTTCCACATATCGATAGCCATGATAAGTGAAAACAGGCTCAAAAGTCTCGCGTCCGCTGCCATGGCAGATGTAAGTATCGGTCTGTCTGGCATAACGGAGATTCTCCGTGTACAGCCGGCCCTCTTCATCCAAAGCTTCTGCATAGCGCAGCGTATAACGAGTGCCCTCGCTTGCTTGCACAACAATGCGAAGATAACCGCTCGTCATCTGCCCCATGTCCACCAATATGGTTTCTTCCGCTAATCTTCGAATATCGCTTGGCGTTCTTGATTGAAGAGCCCGAATGGGCGGAGACATTTGGGCAACCAGCTTCCCTCGATAATCATGCATTCGTGAGGCGGAAGCCCATCTGTCATCGTCAAAGCTGCGCTCTTGCCAACCATGGGGTTCAAGCCGTGCGTCCCAATTCTCTCCCATTTGCAAATCAGAACCGACGATCTGTCCAAAGCCTGCCTTCCAATCATCGTCCGTAGAGAGGCTTTGGCGCGTTCCATCTTCATATTCAATGTTCATCTGAAGCAGAAACGAAGGTTCCATGCCATATCTCTGATACCCGTACATCCCGATATAACCGGTATACCAGCCGTGTCCCAGCAGGGTCGAAATCACATTATCGCCACTTTGAATGCAGGAGGTAATATCGTAGGTTTGATATTGCGTACGTACATGATAGTCGGTCCATTCCGGCGTGAGCGCATCGTTTCCAATACGCACTCCATTTAGGTGAAGCCGATACAAACCCAATGCTGTAGCGTAAACAGTCGCTCTGCGAACTGCGCCTTCCGAGCGGAACGAGCGACGCAAATAAACGACAGGCAGCGGCTCTTCGCGGGAAGGCTTGCGTCCGCTTGCACGGCCAATCAAGCAGCCTTCCCATTCCAAGCGGCTGAGCAGCCCCATTGTCCATGACGCCGTTTCGCTCCAAGCTAAGGCCTCCCCTTGTTCATCCCAGACGCGCACCTTCCAGTGCACTCTCTGTTCGGATTGCAGCGGGCTGCCGGAATAGACAATATGCTGGGATTGGGAGCTGACAACAACGCCGCTGTCCCACAGATCCCCCTCATCTTGATCCAAAACTTGCTGGGAAGAAGCTGCAATGATGCGATAAGCGCTCTGACTCGCGCTTCGCCGCTTGGATTGCATAATCCAGCCAAGCCTCGGAGCCTTCGTATCAATCCCTAGCGGACAATCCAGATATTCCGTGCGAAGCTTGATAATCATTGATTGATCCATATCCTTTTCCTCCCTATTTGTATAATCAAGTTGGCGTTAATTGGAGGTTTATCCTTTTACACCGCCAGATGCAACACCTTCGATAATTCTGCGCGAGAAGAAAAAGAACAGGATCAGCAGCGGCACCGTCGCCATGACAGAGCCAACCATAGCCATATCCATATTGTAAATGGCATTGTTGGTGAACTTCATAATCATCAGTGGTATCGTTTTCTTCGACTCGCTGTGCAGAAAAATGAGCGGTACAAAAAATTGGTTCCAGATTTGCATCGACATAATGATGCAGATGCTGAACGTAATCGGGCTGGCTAGTGGAAACATGACACGGATAAACGTGGTCCATTCACCCGCCCCGTCGATTTTGGCAGATTCGTAGAGATCGTTTGGCAAATTGGCAAAGAAAGTCGTCAGCAAAAACACAGGCATGGAAAGCCCTGACGCCAGCACGAGAATAACAGAGAATTGGCTATCCAGCAGACCCATCTGACGAATAAGCAGAAAGATCGGTACAATGCCAAGCTGCACGGGGAACATTAAGCCGATTAGAAAATAGAGCAGCACGCCATTTTTAAATCTAAACTTAAATTTCCCTATGCCGTAAGCCACCATTGTCGATAACATGACCACAAGGAATAATGCAGCCGCTACGATCAATAAACTATTGAGCAAATAAGTGAAAAAGCCCTGTTCCATGAACAATTTACGGTAATTTCCGAAGTACAAATGCTTGGGGAACGCGAAGGTTGCTGACAACAGATCCTTCTTGGGACGGAACGATTGGTAAGTCATATAGACAAGCACGAACAACGTAAAAAGCGAGTAAACCCACAGAATGGCTGCGCTGATCGGCATTTTTTTCGGTCTCAGATTCATCTTAATCCTCCGATCTACGATAGATAAGGAATAATTGCAGCAGCGAAACGAGGAAGACGATCATGAACATCACACAGGCAATGGTCGTGCCCATGCCCATCGCGTTGATATTGGATGAGCCTCCGACGGAGCTGTTGTCACCAAACGATATCCGGTAGAAGAATAAAGCCATCACATCGACACTGCGGTTAATTCCCCCCGAAGCACCGCCTAGAATGAAGCTGAAATCGAATAAGGTTAAAGCGAAAATATAGGTCAAAATGAGCATATTCAGTATGGTCGTTTTGATTTGAGGCACGACGATACGGAAGAACCTTCCCCAATAGGTGGCGCCATCGAGCAGTGCAGCTTCAATCGTTTCCACAGAAATCATTTTCATAGCGCCTAGGAAAAAGATCATGCCGACCCCGATGCCTGACCAAGCAACCAATACCCAAACAATGTAAATGCCTAGCTCAGGAAGTCCCATCCAAGGCCTCGTCCAATCGCCAAGACCAACGACCTCAAGCAGCTTGTTGAACACGCCGATATTGCCATCGAAGACCATGACGCCCATGAAGGCAATAACGGGGGTTGCAATAAATTGCGGGGAAAAGATCATAGCTTGGAAAAAACGGTGCCCTCTGATTTGCCCATATAAAACATAAGCCAAATACAATTGAACTGGAAGCACCACAAGTGCGTTAAGGGCAAAGATCGTGAAGCTGTGAGACAGCGCATTCTTAAGCTGAGAAAAAAGCTCCGGGTTCGAGAACAATTCCACATAATTGTCGATTCCAACGAACGTTTTTGCCCCAATACCATCCCACGTGTTCAAGCTGATCTGAATAGCTGAAACAATCGGATATACAGAGAATAACGTATAAAGGGCAAAACCTGGAAAAATGAACCAGAGATAAGGTTTTCTGCGAATCCATGCCACGGGGACCACCTGCTTTCATGCAGAAGCAGGCCAAAGCGGCGTTTCTTCTCCCGCCGCTTGACCATTCTGCGGATTTCTAACGTTATTGTTGTGCCGGATAGGTCGCGATTTTATCGAGGATCGCAGCTCCCTGCTCACCCGTAATGGCAGACGTCATCAACTTCGGAATGACTTCCTTCATCAAAGTGTCAGCCACATTCGATTTCGGCGTTGACAACACGGTCAGCACAGAATAAATGTTCAGCCCCGCTTCGTCAAAAACTGCCATCTCCTTGACGCCATCATCCTTTGGCTTAATGTCCTTGATCGTCGGTACAAGACCTGTGGAGTCCTCCATGATTTGCTGGGCCTCCTGCCCGCTCAAAAAGCTTAAATATTTGATCGCTTCTGGAGAGTGCTTCGTCTGGGCTGATATCGCATAGGTCATGAAATTACTGTAGCTGGATTGTACGACGCGTTTACCCTCTTTGTTCGGAATCGGGAAGCGTCCCAAATTGATGCCTGAGGCAACATACGTCGCATTATTCCACGTACCGTCGATAATGGCTGCTGACTTGCCGTTCGTGAAAGAGAACTGCGCCCCTGCCATGTCTTGCGCTAGGAAATCTTTACCGAAATAGCCTTTCTCCGCAAAATCACGGAACGCTTGCAGGGTTTGAGCGAAGGCTGGATCGGTGAGCTTGCCTTTACCCAACTGCGCAGCCTGGATAGCATTGTTTGCAAAAGCTGGAGCTAAAGCAAAGACCGGCCAAGCGCGATCCCATTCGCTTTTGCCAGCCAAGGCGATTGGTGTCACACCTGCAGTTTTCAGTTTGTCGAGGCCTTGGACAAATTCGTCCCAATTTTTAGGCACGCCAAGTCCATTTTTATTAAAGATATCTTTGTTGTAATAGACCACATTCGTATCGAAGAATGAAGGCAGTGAACAATACAGCTTGCCGTTCACCGTGCAGTAGTCTTTCTCTGGTGCTTTGAACCTTGCCAGATCCATGTTCGCTGAGGTGAGGTCGAGCAGGAAGCCATTTTTGACCATCTCGCTCATCTTGGACGTTTTGTCTCCTTGCACCCAAAATAAATCAGGCAGCTCGTTAGCCTGCAGCGCCACGTTCAAGCTTTGATCGTTCTGCGCAAAGTCGTACTTAATCTTAATATTGGGATTTTTGGCTTCGAAGGCTGCGTTGATCTTTTTGAACGGCTCTTCCAGAACAGCCTGGTTGCCAAGATCACCCCAAACCTTAAGCGTGACTTTATCCCCGCTTGGCGATGAGCTCGACTTCGGATTGGATGAACTTGGCGCGGATGAGCTTCCTGGGGTGCTGCTGTTTCCTCCGCAAGCTTGGAGCAGAAGTACACTCATCACAGTAACCGTCAGGAGCATAACTGTTTTGTTCTTTGTCAAAATGAACCCCTCCCATGTCTGTTTTTCATTGCTAAAGCGTATTGTCGTTCGGATCGCGATCTACTCTTATTGTAAACGGTAACAAGTACTCATTCCATGCGCGCTCTCTCTGTTCTCATGCCAAACGAACCGGAACCCACTTGGCTCCGGTTGCAGTATGTTCTATATTTCTCGATTTTGATGCCAACTAAACCTATCTTTGCGTACTTTTGAAATGTTTGACGGTTTGGCCTGTTTTCTTTTTGAACACTTTGATAAAATAATTCGGACTTGAATAGCCAACCCGTTCAGCTATTTCTTCCGTTGACAACTCCGTGTCGCGGAATAGCCTAACGGCTTCCTGGATCCGCAAATCGGTCAAATAATCCGAGAAAGCCTGACCCGTCTCTTGATTAAACCGTTGACTGAAATGATTCTCACTGAAGTTAGCTAATTGAGCCATATCCTCAAGCCGGATTTGCTCCCCGTAATGAACCTTCAAATAGTCCTTTACGCGTTCGATCCAGCCTCCCTTTGCTTGCCGATGAGCAACCATTTGCTGGATACGATCTGTTATGTCCTGCAGCATTAGCCGCCATGCCATAGCCGTACGGACTGCTCCTGCTGTCTCGGCAAACGGCCAAAGGGAACCAAACTTTTCCCGCAGTTCAGCCGTACCAGGGTCGTACCGTTCTATCATGAAATCGGCCAGCTGCGATACCGCTGCAACTCCGAGTCGTATCCATTCCGATGGCTTGTAAAGATCGGATCTCTCATCCATATAGCGCGTCAAATCGTCTGCCAACGGGCGAAATTGCATATACCGAATACGCTGCTTGATTTGCTTGTATAAGTTTAACCATTCCTCTTCCGTAAACGCTCTCCGTTCTCCCGAAGTTTCAGAGAACTGAATGCTGCTGTTGAACAGTGACAGCTCCGCTGCTGCTTCAGCTTCCCGACGCGCCTCCTCGCAGCTCCCGCTCCAAGCGAACATGTTCCCGAAGCCAACAGCCAATGAAACGTTCAGCTTCTGAGCGAACGCAGAAGTCCACTCCTCCGCCATTCGGAGACTTTCTTCCCGGCTGGCAAGCGCTCCACCTCCCAGTTCACAAGCGTAGCCGCCATGCAAATATCCGCCGCTTTCACCGAACAGGATGGGGTTGCGGAGCCGTGAGAACATTTCTTCCGCTAATAACAGCATGGCTTTTCGCTCCGTTGAAGAATAGCCGGCTTCACGCGGGCAAGGCAGCAGAGACACCCAACGAAATCCATCTCCGTTATCAGCCAGCTTCTTCGCAAGCAGTGGAAACTTCATCGCAAGGGATGTACTTTCTTCCGACTTGCTGTTATCGAGCAGTTGTTTCACTTCTGCCAATAGTGGAGCATCGGACATATGTGCAGCGCCATCTCCAACTACTTTGCCTGCTTCCAATTGGTCTGCAAAAGGCAGCGAAGCCAGTACACGCAGCAATTCGTCAGGCTCCATTTCGAATTTGGAAATATAGTCATTCACGCCAAGCCGGATTGCCTGTCTCGTATATTCAAAATCATTGTAGCTGCTAAGCACAATAACATGAAGGTTCGGTGCTAGCCGCTTCAATTCACGAACCAATTCAAAACCATCCATGCCAGGCATCCGAATATCCGTAAGCACTACGTCAAAGTGCTGCCGCGATGCCGCTGCAAGCGCCTCCTCACCGTTCTTAAACACGCCGGTAATATGATAACCATGCTGCTCCCAAGCAATGATGGATTGGAGCCCAATGCGTACGAGAGACTCGTCGTCTACGATCATGACATTGCGCATGTTACTCGTCCTCCTCTCTAGGTTGAAGCTGTAGTGGCAATGTTACGGTAACTTCAGTTCCCTGACCTGGCACGCTCTTCATAGACAAGCCGAAGCTGCTGCCGTAATGGAGCTGGATTCTTTCATGCACACTGTGCAGACCGAAGTGATCATCCGACTTCTTGAAACTCCCAACGATCTCGAGCATTTGCTCTGGCTCAATACCTATACCGTTGTCCTCCACGGTCAGCAGAAGCACGTGGTCTTCCGCTCTAACCCGTATGGTGATTTCGCCAGGCCGATCCGCTTGGGCCAACCCATGAATAAGGGCGTTCTCCATCAATGGCTGCAGCAAAAACTTCGGCACCCTCATATCCTCCAGCTCTTGCGGAATATCCGTGATGAATTGGAAGTGTTGGAAGCGAACCTTTTGTATCGTTACATAATTCCGCAGCATCGCGATCTCCGTCGCCAGTCTGACCGGGTCCCCTTTGCCGCGCAGCGCATAGGTGAGCATTTGATTCAGGGAATCCACCATTTCCTTAATATTGTCCTGTTTCTGGATCATAGCCATCCAGCGGATAGAATTCAGCGTATTGTATAAAAAATGAGGAGACATCTGATTCTGCAAAACCCGAATTTCTGCATCCTTTTTCTTGGCTTCCTGCTTGGATACCTCATCGACGAGCTGCTCGATTTCATACATCACAGAAATGAACGTATCATTCATCTCCACAATCTCAATGGCGCCGCCAAATTGTTTCAGCTTTCCAGGGCGTACGCCTTTGATGCCATGCTTCATATTAATCATCAAACGTCTAATGGGGATGACCAAATCCATCGCTAACAGCTGGGTGACGACTAGTCCAATGACAATACAGACAAGCACGATGAAGATGGCTAATCGAACTATGCGATAAATGGGCTCATAGAGCTTATTCAGCGAAAGCTGTGCAGATAGATGCCAATTGTTGTGCAGCTGATTCTGCGAGTAGGTGAGCAGTTGACGCTCATCTTCATTGATTTTGACGCCATTGCTAAGAATGAGCGCGTTGTCGGGTGACAGCAGCTTGATCGCAACACCTTCTTGAAATTTTGAATTGGAGAAAAAATCCGTAATCGTATTGGTGCCAATAATAATAGTGAGCGTACCAAGCACATTCAAATTTTTATCTCGCACAGAACGGCCCAGACGAAACGCCTCAAACTTCTCATACCCGTCACTATACAGGTGTGGCATGAACCAGAGCGCACTGCCCTTCATATCCTCTATTTGCTGCTTATAGTCTGCATCCCCGACCGCGAAATCATCAATTGCATTCTTGCCATAGGTATACTGAGCATCCGGCGTCTCAATCTTTATCGCTCGAATATATACATTTTGATCGGCACCGAGCCAGAAAACGTTCAATTTCTCATTAATCGCATTCTGAATCTGAAACTTCTCGTAATTCGAGCTTGGTTTAAGCGATATTAACGAAAGCAGTCCATCGTCTGTCATAATCTGTTTGCTTAGCTTCTCGTAGCTGATCAAACGGTCATCCATCTTTTGGCCCATTAAACTAAGCAGATCCGTGGCATATTCCGAAGTTTGAGCTTTGGATGAATCTGTATAACTGCTGGTCAGCAGGTAGGTGCCAGCTAATGCGGGAAGCAAGATGAGCGGCATATAAACAAGCAGCAGCTTGTAAGGCATTCGAATTCTCCCCCAGCGGAGGATATTGGGCAATTTGGCTTTGAACATGGATGATCCCTCGATCCTTAGCTTTCTGGGGAACTAGTAGTTGTTACTGCTGATTCTAGCATAATGACTAGTGTATGGAAACGTATTCAATGATGGATAACTTTGCAAATGAAAACGACTTCCGCTGGTGTGGTATCACACTTACTGCGAAAACATATCTAGAAATGTTAATTTATCAAGCCATGCTTACATAGACTATCCGCACATTTCGTGAATAAAACACAAAAAACCACGATACTAAATCTCAGTATCATGGTTTTTTATTTAGCCAATCTTTTCATCAATCGTCATGTTGTTATGGCCTAGGTAACTCATCTATTTTAAATATTCCTTCTTTTTTATTCAAGTTATATGTAAACTCTTCCCAAGATGCATCACTACGACTAACCTGAAAAGGCGTACCATCATCATTTTTAAAAGTAACAGTCGCTTCATATTTATCATCACTAATTTTCTTCATTTCTTTGATTTGGTTTAGATTTGGGCATGACTCCTCTAAATATGCTGCGAAAGCTTTTTTGTGGTTTTTTTCATTCATCCAATTATCGAGTATGGAGTAGTCCCCCCCATATAACTTCATTGTCGTTGCGATGTCTTTGTTTTTGCATCCTAGGAGATATGAACGCAAAGCAATTTCAGGATTGCTACCATAGTCGGGATCGGATCTCGTTGAACATCCTTGTGTCAGCATAGAGAGTATGATTAGACCAATGCTTAAATACTTCATATTTACACCTCCATGGAGAATTCATGCCTTTCTCCCCCGATAAGCCTGTTTTTCAGCCTTACAGAGGTCATCTCCAGCTTTCCCACCACTTTAGGGCTGTTTTTCAGCCTTACAATCACCAATTTTGGAAAATCCATGCCTTTCTCTCCCGATAAGCCTGTTTTTCAGCCTTACGGAGGTCATCTACGGCTTTCCCACCACTTTAGGGCTGTTTTTCAGCCTTACGGCTTCATCGATCAATATTTATTAATGCTCATAGCTACAGCATTTACTTAACATCCTTTGAACTTCTGTTTTCTTGAAGGATATACGAAATGCCCCTACCCTTTTACTAAATAGCGAAATTTTTCAACGCTTAATTCATCTACCTCTTTTACTCGGTTCATGTGATTGTAAAAGCTATATGGAAATTTAAACTGATGACCAAAATCCCAATCATGATCATCATTTTCATTGATCCAAAATCCTAGCTCGATTGGCAGATGAGGGCTCCGGGTTGATTTCTCTAACGGTTTGCGGTCAACTGGCGAGATTAATTGAATAGGACTATCTGCCTCAATGTCACGGCTGGCTCGAAGAACTTTGACCAATTTAAGAAGTGGATGAATTCCTCTTTTGAAATACGTGACATGTCCGAGATCATATAAAATGTTCAGTGCATGTGAAAAAGTAAGCATATGAGCGATTAGATCATGGTGTGACTCGGCTCTATAAATAACGTTAAATGCAGCAAGTTCCTTAAGAACAAACTCAGAAAGCTGCTCAGCACTATTTATTTCCGAGATGTTGTCAGATGTCACTATGTCCAGTCTCTTCACGTCGGATGCGGAAAAACCTAACCAAGAACGTCCTGGAATGGTTTTGTCAAAAGAACTTACAAGCTCGGAGATTCCTGTAAGATCCTCATTGGTTCCAAAACAGCTAAGCTCATGAATAGCCAATAAACTCAATGCGGCGTAAATAACATTATGACCGACCCAGTGAAGCTGATCGATTGTCCGATCTAGCGATTCTAAAATAATACGCTCTGCATGGCTAATATCACTTCGTTTGTGCCCGTTACTACTATAAGGTAAAGTGTGTTTCTTAACCATCTTTCTAGCTTGAGCGATTACTTTTCGTTCTACGTCAGGAGGCAAATTGTTTTCTTTTATAAAAAAATAACTTGCAATCGCTGCGGCACCAAAATGCGCGTTCCAAATATCTCCAGTTTCTTTTTTGCATTGGGAAATAATGATCAGTCCGTCCTCTAGTAGGCCTTTGTCTAACACGCTAGTTCTCCCTTCCTGCGCAAGATCCGCAGTAGCCTCGTTATGTACTTACTCGCTGTTCAGTTAGGAAAACGTTGCTGTATCCATTCATTCTTTAAGATGGAATACATCTTTATATTAATGTAGCTTTCTTTCACAAACATTTGCTCCCTTATGAGCCCTTCGAATTGCATTCCAAGCTTGATCATGACACGTTCTGAACCCAAATTCCCAATCATACATCTAGCTTCAATCCTATTTATGTCCAGTTCATTAAACCCTAGATTTAGCACCTGCTTCATAGATTCGGTGATTATGCCTTGATTCCAATATATTGGTGAAAGCGCATATCCTATTTCTGCACGATGATGAGACTCATTGATATATACCCACCCACACGTCCCAATGACCTTGTTGGTTTCCTTATGAACAATTCCCCAATCACTTGGCTGATTGTTTTCATATTTCTGCATAATTATTTTCAAAAAAGTAAGTGTATCCTCGATATTCTTATGATTTTCCCAAGTGGTGAATTTTGAAACCTGCACATCTGACGCATAATCGAAAATGTCAACTGCATCTTCTAAAGTCATCTTTCTTAAAAGGAGGCGTTCACTTTGTATTTCTCTATTAAAATCATATGGGTGCATAGTTTCACTCCTATAGCCTTTATTGTCCTTAAATAAATTAACTTTAATAGGTCTATCCGTAGTAATTGAATTCCCGCTTTAAATGGGTATTCTTCATCCGAGCAATAAATTTCTTCATTACCAGATCCTTTCCAATTCAACAAAAACAAGATATCTCCTCTGGCTTTGTCAAAACTTAATTAAGAAAAAGGATCCATTCTGTGCTTTTCATTACGCACGCGGACTACGGGGAGCAGGTATTAATACTTCTCATTGCAATTTATCCAATGAAATCAGCCGTCAAAGGGCTTATTGCAAGCTTGCACTGGAATTAGTCCAATGATAATCCATAAAACCTCGAAAACGGCCTGCTTTTTAGATTATCCATTGGAGTTTATCCACTGAAACCGTCCTTCAAACTCTTCAAACTAGCTTTCATTGGAATAAATCCAATGAAATATTCCCATGATGTTTATTTTTATTAAATCTATACTTTTGATTTGATAACCATTGGTATTGAATCTTAAATACTGTTCAATACTTGCTTCTGGACTAGTATCTATGTGTCTTGCATCTATAAATAATTTGATATAATTCACAGCATAAGCAATTGAAATGAACAAAACAAAGCTTAGGAATACGATTTTAATCTTGGATAGCTTCATAATCTCATATACCCGCAGTTCTTTCCTTTTGCTATTCGTCCATCACACTCTCATCTGAATCGTCAAACAAGTCCTTAAGGACCGCCTTTCTGTTTTCGAGGAACCGTCTTGTAATAATATAATGCAGCGTATCCTCATACTGAATTTCCTCAACAGGTTGAACATCAAAGTTAATAATTTGAGCATCTGGAAATCCGAGAAGGATGGGAGAATGCGTTGCAATGATAAACTGGGCTTCATGTTCCAAATCCTTGATGACCCGCATTAAGGCCAATTGCCGTGCAGGGGATAAAGCGGCCTCTGGTTCGTCGAGCAAGTAGATTGCTTTTTTCCCAAAACGGTGTTTAAAAAGGGATAGAAAAGCCTCGCCATGCGACTGTTCATAGAGCGAACGGCCACCATAATATTTAAGGCTTTCAGGCAATGTGTCCAAATGGGAAGCAAAATGATAGAATGTCTCTGCCCTTAGGAAGAAGCCATTCGTAATCTTCGGCAGCCATGAAAGACGGACGTGATCCCCCAGAATGGAATGGGAGGCCTCTACGTCATAATAATTGTTCTTCCCTCCTCCTGCCGTGTTAAACCCGCTTTGATAGGCGATGGCTTCAAGAAGTGTGGATTTGCCCGAACCATTTTCCCCAACAAGAAAGGTGACATTGGATCGGAACACAAGCTTTTTTAAAGATTTCACAGCAGGTATTGAAAACGGATAGCTCTTCGGATCTGTATTTTGCCCTCTCAGAATTTCAAGGCTGCGCAAGTACATTCATTTCAACTCCAAACATTACTTGGATTTATAAAAATAAAGCAAGAGACATAAATAGTAGACTATCCTTCGAATAATCTAATGACTAAGAAATTGGAGTGTGTTCAACTTTGAGTAAATGGAAAACGGGAACAATTGGATTCGTATGCGGTGCTTTATTTTTCTCAGGTCTTACCTATGCGGCGACGGATGCGGTCAAAATTGACGTTTATTTTCGCAATCTCCAGTATTATTTCGATGGAGCGAACAAGCAGCCACCGCAAAACCTGAAAGGATTCATCTACAATGATACCACATATGTGCCTCTTCGATTTCTGTCTGAATCATTGGGGAAGCCGGTAAGCTGGGATGATGCTACAAGCTCGATTTATGTCGGGGACAAGCCGAAACAGCAAATAACGCCAACAACAGGTAAAGACAATCCAGCACCCGGAGCTGCGGCTTTGCAAGTATTTCCTACGGATAATCCATGGAATACAGACATCTCTAAATATCCGGTTCACCAGAATTCAAAGCAATTCATCTCTTCTATTGGCTTTAGTACCAGTGTACATGCAGATTTCGGTACGGTTTGGCAAGGAGCCCCGATCGGAATTCCATACTCGATTGTAAGCAGCGATCAACCGAAAGTTAACGTTAGGTTCACAGACTACGGGGATGAGAGCGATCCGGGACCCTACCCGATACCAGCGAATGCTTCGATAGAAGGCGGCCCGGATAGTGACGGGGACCGTCATGTCATCGTCGTCGATAAAGACAACCAATTGCTGTATGAATTGTACAACGCACAGTTCACAGCCAATGGTTGGCAAGCCTCGAACGGCGCCAAGTGGGATCTGAAATCAAACGCGCTTCGACCGAAGTATTGGACATCCGCTGACGCTGCCGGTTTGCCTATCTTCCCCGGACTCGTCCGGTATGAGGAAGCCTCCACGGGTGAAATTAATCATGCGCTGCGATTCACTGTGCAGAAGACACAACGGGGATTCATCGCCCCTGCCACCCACTACGCCTCCAGCAGTACAGATCCCAACCTTCCGCCGATGGGACTCCGGCTCCGACTGCGTAGCGATTTTGATATATCTGCTTATTCGTCCACGAATCAGGCGATTCTCCGAGCGATGAAGAAATACGGCATGATTGTTGCTGACAACGGCAGTGATCTCTATGTCAGCGGCGCGCCTGATCCCAAATGGGATGACGATGATTTGCATAAACTCAGCAAGCTCAAAGGCAGCGATTTTGAGGTCGTTGATACGGGTCCGATTGAAAAATAACATAACTAGAAACATGAAAACCGTATGAGCCACATGGGCATACGGTTTTTCGTCTGAACTTCATTAGAAACTACTTGACCACTTATTCGTCAAAATGCCTGGCAACGCCATAAGCAGCCGCTCCAGCGTAATCGAATCATCATAATTCCATTTAGCATCCAGGATGTGCACTAAATTATTTCTAACAGGTGACAATTCGTGCCAAAGAGGGCTTTGCATGAGTTCCTTTGCGCTATGAATGGAGCGCTGATCCTCCCCCACCAGTAAAAATAGCCGATCCCCCGCATAGCTCTCTATCCTATCAGATGAAATTCTTTGAAAGTCAATCCCCTCATCAATCATTTCTCTTACTTTCTCAGAAGGCTAATAGCCTTATTTCATCAGCTTCGGGAGTTCGTCCAATAATCGTTCCTTCGTAACCGGGTCATCAAAATTCCACTTCGTTGGAATATAAAATACGTGTTTGTTCGCAACAGCTTTAATTGATTTAAAAACCGATTCTTGTGTAAAAGAATCTGCGGCAGCTCTAGCCGCTTCATTATCATCCGTAAGTAAGAAAAGATAATCACCAGCGAATTCAGGCATCACTTCATTGCTGACATCATTGAATCTTAGATTTTTATCAATTAACGTTTGCTTAATCTTTGGTGCCGGTGTGTAACCTAGTGTGTCGTAAAGAATCGTGGCAAAACCACTATTTCCCATTACATAGAATTCTTTGCCTAGCCGAATGAATACCGACGCAGTTTCACCATCTTTGACCCCGATTTCCCCCTTTAATCCCGTTACTTTACCTTTAAAGTCATTGATCCATTTCTCTGCTTCTTGTTTTTTTCCAAGGATATCTCCCATAACAAGTAATCTTTTGAAAGTTGGAAGCCTGTCATAGGTAACTGTTGGAGCAATTTTTTTGAGGTCATCATAATCGCTTTCTTTATAGTAAGTACCGCCTCTATCCATTAGGATAAGGTCTGGTTCCAGAGAGATTACCTTTTCCAGATTCGCTTCTACATCCCCTATGTCCTCAATACCTGTCAATAAATCAGGGTAAGCAACCTGTTTGGCAATGACCCCAAGTGCAGCACCGGCGGGTTTAACTCCCAAAGCCAGAAGATCCCCTAAATCACTTCCTGTATATATGACCTTTTTGGCTTGAGTTGGTATTTCAACTGTATGTCCTTTAGAATCTGTAAAAGTTCTTTTGGCCGGCTCTATCTTTGATTCTTTGGCTGCTGGCGTTGTTTCTGTTTCCTTCGTTATACTTCCACAACCTGAAAGCCACACGACCATCAAAGTTGTTACGGCTATTATGGCGCAAAATCTACGTGTTGTTTGCATCTCGCTTTGTTTCCCCCAATAAGATAGTTTACCAAAGACAATGATAATCATTATCGTTTGTTAAAGCATAATATTGTTTATCTTTCTTAGCAATGGAGAAACTTGATGATTTTATTGGTACAAACTGCAGAGATCATTAAATCCTCATTAACGCTCTTCGTTCTGCATGCGGTTTGCATACTTGGCAAACGCCTACGACTTTCCCCTGTTCATCCGAGTAAAAAGACAGTTTATTAGCCTTCTTACGACAAAAGGAACATACCTGCTTGCCACCCTTTAACGTCTTTTTACCGCCAAATGAGACATTGATAACTTTGTTCGTTTCTTTTTTGTTTCTCTTCTTGGCAATCATTTGATAGATCACCAGAATAGCACCGACAATCACAATTACTGCTAATATCAACCAAAGCATGGTCAAGTTCAACCCTCCTACAAGTAGATCTAAGTTTGCTTAGTTTCTGATTAGGCATCATTAGTATGTTCCACATAGACAATGATTTTTCCTTTGTGCTGCCCATCTGCAAAATAGCGAACAGCATCATCAACCTGACTTAGTGGATAACGTCTATCCAAAACAGGCGCTACTTTGCCAGCTTCAAAAAGTTCCATCATATATTGTTGATCATTGTTGTTTGGCCTGTGCACTAGGATACCCATTTTCTTATTCCCAGTCCTTGAGATCCATGGTCCTAAGAGCATGACTTGGAAGATTCGAGCTAGAGAGCCTCCGACCATAACATATGTCCCACTGCGATTTAATGCTCGTTTATTATCAAAAATCGACCTATTTCCCGCCACATCAAGTATCAGGTCATATCGCTGTCTATTTTGAGTGTAATCATCTTTGGTATAGTCTATGACGTGATCGGCACCAAGCGATTTCAACATCTCTAATTTCTTCGTACTGTCCACGCCCGTTACTTCTGCTCCGCAGGATTTGGCCATTTGCACTGCAAATGTACCCACTCCGCCGCCCGCACCATTAATTAGAACCTTTTGTTTTGGCTGAATCTGACCTTTATGACGAAGTCCCTGCAAGGCCAGGACCGCAGCCTGAGGGATAGACGCAGCTTGCTCGTGTGTCATACTGGCGGGTTTCAGCGTTAATGCTTCCTCACAAGCACATACATACTCCGCAAAGCCGCCCCAGCCACATCCAGAAATATCTCCAAAAACCTCATCACCAGGAAGGAACTGCTTAACGTTTCTGCCAACTGCTTCAACCCGTCCAGCAATGTCAGCTCCAAGAATTTGGTATTTGGGCTTGAACAGTCCCCCGATACGAACGATAAAAGGTGTACCTCTCAGGAGATCCCAATCCCATGAATTTACGGATGCCGCATATATTTTCACCAGTACTTCATTGTCCTTAGGGGTAGGTTTTTCTACCTCTTCGAGCTTCAGAACGTCTGGAGTTCCGTATTTGGTATAGACCATTGCTTTCATGAAAAGCTTCCTCTCTAACACCTTTTTGTCTGGTGGTTCTTATAAACTGGGTTTGTTAAATCCTTTGACAATCAGCCATATCGGAAAAAAAATTTCAAATAAAGCACCTGGAATAAATAACAGCATCCCCGCACTATGCCCGAAAATCTCTAATAATGCGCTTGTTAACAACGAGGCATAGCCTATTAACCCAAAGATGGATAGAAACCGCGGAATGAGCTTGGATCGATACAATAAATAACATAACAACAGGCTGTATAGGCCAAGAACAATCATCGCCAACTGAAAGCTCAAAAATTTACCTTGTAAGGCTACTGAACCTATCGTTTGAAAATAGGAGGCAGCCGGAGCACCAGCCGCTATATATTCCTTGCTCACATGAATTAGTAATAATGGGCAGATTGCGCCAACAATCAGAATTACGGCTTCAATAGCCCTGAAAGCAACGTAACCAAGAGCTATCTGTTCATTTTGTTTCTTCAGGATTGGAAAAAGCGTGATGGCGATACCCACAGCAGCGACTGAGTTTATAAACTCTAAGAGCACCCCTATAGTCACTTGGGTTTGGTGAGGATAAACATGAAGAAGATACTCTGGATCATTGAGAATTGCTTCAATGAGTCCATTGCCTAACATATAGGTAACCGTTGCAATTAGAAACAATATACCCGCAATTCTAGCAGACTTTATGGTTGAATTCATTTGTTAACCTCCCTTATTTTTATGCGCTCTTTCACGAAATGAGTCATATTAATCGAGGGTTCACCTTGACGCTCCATTCACAAATATCGCCAATTCGGATTAAATCTGAACAATTTGGCCGGCCTATGCCCTGCATCCTTTGTAAACTGATTGGTTTCCGTAACCATGTTGGCGATCTTTCTTCGGAAAGCTGCAGATAACAGCTCTTTTCCCAAAGTCACCTCATACACCTGTTGAAGCTCCGATAAAGTAAAAAGCTCCGGCATCAAATTAAAAGCAATATCTGTGTATTCAATTTTATTCCTAAGTCTTTCCACGGCACATTGAATCATTTCCGCATGATCAAAAGCAATTCCATTCGCAACAACCATCTCTCTTTCGACCATGAAGGCTTTCCCTACATATTTTTCAATGACTTTGACGACAGCCTCCAGCGTATCGGTATGGTTAGAAAGCGTTATTCTCACCACTTTTTCAAATACAAAGTCTTTCCCGAGCAACGTTTTCTTCTCCTCAAGCACACGGTAGCTAACGTTGAACCACCTTGCTTCATCCGCATCATCTCCTGCCTTCACTTCAAGCAAGCTGCCATCAACCAATGCCATATAGGAACAGCTGATAACCCGTGTACGAGGATCTCTGCTTACATCCCCCCATGTATAGAGCTGCTCCATATATACTTCATCAACATTCGTCTCCGTTTTCAGCTCGCGTAGTGCGGCTTCATCCAAACTCTCGGTCTGTGTGACAAAGCCACCCGGTAAAGCCCATTGACCAAGATAAGGATGAACACCTCTTTTAACTAAGAGCAGTTTCAGTGATTTCTCCGGAAGTTTTCTATAGTTTTCCTTAGCCTCATCCATGACCGTGAAAATTAACATATCTACTGTTACAGATGGTCTTTCGTATATACTCGCATCATAACTCTCCAAAAACTCAGCTTCAGTTAGTCCTTGTTTGTCTCTAGGCTGCTCGATATCCATGGAAACCACCTATTCTTTGATAATCATGTTATGTTACGAACAAGTTGTTAATATCACTTTGTTATAATCATTTAATCCTTATTTCCAATCTGTGTCAATACTTTTCCTAACTTTTGTTTTCAGTTTGAGCATCTGTTCATCTTTGGGAAACAAAAAAACCGCATTTTAAGCGGCTTGTAATGACTATTCGCTCAGCTTTCAGGTAGCTTGCTGAAAATTCGCTATTCTATTCTTGAGCGGTACAACCCATCTTTCCCACGAATAGGTTCAGCGTTCTTTTCTCCGTTAGGTGCCCGCCATGCCACCCATTTGTTTAGAGTGCGATCAAACTTATTGTAAGCTGATTCCTGAAATGAAAATAAATCTGAACCGCTAACAAATGTATAGCTGCCTTCGGGAGGCTTTTCAATCGCCTTGGCTGATTCGCCTGGTTTCCAGAACTTCCATTTTAAAGCTTGCAACCGATTGTCTGTTTTTTGGTATTGTTCTAGATAGGCTCCTTGCTCCGATACAAGACGAGTGATTCCCTCTGTTATTGCCCGATCTCCTGAATTACCCACAAATTCAGTATAAGGGATTCCTTCCCGTATCCGTGTCCAATAGATTCCTTCCGGCGTCGGACTAATTGTCATATCCAAATCGGAGTATTTAGCAATTGGAACTGTCATTGTGAAATTTTTGGTTATTTGTGGTGTGAGATTCCCTGGCGTGTATGTCAAAAGTTCCAATTGACCCGATTCATTTCGATTTTCGTATGCTAATAGGTGAAGCAGCTTTGTCGTCTTGTCATACGAAGCATAATTAAAGTTATGTTCTTCATTCGAACGATTATCATGAAGAACCCGTTTTTCAGCTTTTTCAATATCATAAGCATAAACCCCAAAATAGGAAGCGTACATCAGGGTCCTGGAATCCATCCATTGGATCGGCATCTGATCAGGCTCTATAGTGGAATAGAATACATCCTCAATAACGACAGGATCCTTTCCTTGTTGTTCTAAAATAAACGAATAACTTGTTCCGTCTCCATCTCCTAATGACCCGCCAAGTCGAATAATTCCTATATAGCTTTGTTTATCATTAGAGAGAAGTATCTGATCGTAGAACCGTTCACGCGGGCCACCTTCAACTAATTCACCTGAATTGGCATACCGCCACTCATACTTAGGCATTTGTTGAATGACAAGACTTCTCTTCTCCTGACCGAAGCGATTGCCACTCTGAGCCATCAAGGAATCCAAACGCAGAGTAAGCTCCTTAATTCCATGCTCGCTTTCGCGCATATGCTCGAGCTGAATGTATAGATGCTTGTTGTCCATCCAACGGGCAGCGATAGGTGCACCCTCAATTGTCGTCGGGAGATTTAAGCGCATCTCTTCCGAAAAGGTCAAGTTCACTGAATTCTCTTCGTTCGTTACAAGCAGCCGAGGCGCGTATTCGTTTGCCCATAATAAAAGGTGCGGGATATTACGCTCAGCGTTCGAGGTGAAAGTCATATTCAAAGGTTCCTTCTGAATGAACGTCATAGCGGGCAGATCACCTAAATGCAGGACAAATGAAGTACTCGGTTTAATAAATTGGATCCTTACGTTATTGGGAAAATTAGAACCCTCGTCTATCTTCCATTCTACATTGCCCTCAATGCGAATTTGGTTGGTTAATCTCAGTCGTTCCGCTTGGCTCAACTCGGTAAAAGTTGCATTCACATTGACGTCTTCCAAGTAATATACAATATTAAAAGGTTCCTTAGGGACATCCTCTTTTTTCCAATCCAAAAAGACATAGCCGCCTCTGCTATTTTGTTGACCGAAGCTAAGACTTTGCAACTTGCTACGGATGAGGACATCAGAGCTCGCGGCAACAGTACTCGTTTGAAATGGAGCTTGTGATGCGATTGGTGTTTGTGTAGAGGGATCACTCCCTACTGGCGTGCTATCTTCGCATGCGTTCAATAGTAACACTACGGATAAAAGGATTACTGTACCTAACATTTTAACCATCCGTGTACACCATTCCTTATTGATTCAATTTTATGAAGCAATGTTCGTATCCTATCTAAATATTACCATATTTTTGCAAAAAAATGATCATACTTACAAGAAAAGGACAAAAGCATCCTACTTCGCGTTGAGACTCCCCGGGAATTGAAGCTGAGCCTGCCAAAAAAGCAGGCTCAGAAGGCAAAACCTAGCTCTCGCACCCCGAGCCCGCCAAAAAGGCAGGCTCAACCCTTGATACCGGCTCCATCCCCGGAAATGCACCCCGAGCCTGCCAAAAAAGCAGGCTCAGAAGGCAAAAACCAGCTCTCGCACCCCGAGCCTTCCAAAAAGGCAGGCTCAGATGATAAAAACCCGCTCCCTATCAACATAGCATTGAATTTTGGTCCGATAATAACCCGATATTTAAATACTTCCCTGTCGCTCAGTTTTAAATCTCAATTATAGAAAATCCGATAAATATGCTATATTACATCGATAGAACATAATAGGTATAACGTGCTGTGCACGTTAACACTGGAGATAAATGATGACAACTCATAAAGTGAAAAGTGTTTGCCCCTATTGCGGAGTAGGATGCGGGATTGTACTTGAAGTCTCCGAGAACCGGGTGCTTAAAGTTACAGGCGATAAAGAGCACCCGACTAATTTCGGGAGGCTTTGCACCAAAGGCATTACTTGCGCACAAGCCATAGCTGAAACAGGACGAATGGAACATGCTTACATACGTTCTGCTCGAGGTGTTGAACCGCGTCCATTCGGTATTGATGAAGCGATACGCGAGACTGCGAAGCGGCTGCGTGCGATCCTCGACGAACATGGCCCCGATGCAATTTCCTTCTACGTTTCGGGACAAATGTCGCTCGAGGCACAGTACCTTATTAATAAATTGGCCAAAGGCTTCGTTCGAACCAACAACATCGAATCCAATTCCCGCTTATGCATGGCCAGTGCCGGCAGCGGCTATAAGCTGTCTCTCGGAGCCGACGGCCCCCCTGGTTCCTATCAGGATATGGATCGTACGGACCTGTTTTTCGTCATCGGGGCCAATATGGCCGACTGTCATCCGATCTTGTTTCAGCGCGTCCTGGACCGGGTCAAAGCAGGTGCCAAGCTGATCGTAGTCGACCCGCGGCGCAATGCTACCGCAGATAAAGCTTCGCTTTTTATGCAGATCAAACCAGGCACCGACCTTGCACTGCTTAACGGGCTGCTTCATCTACTCGTCAAAAATGGTCACACGGACCCAGCTTTCATCGCCGAGTTCACCTCAGGCTGGGAGGTTATGCCGAGCTTTCTCGAGGACTATCCACCTGATCAAGTGTCCAAAATCACAGGAATTCCAGAAGCAGATATCCGCCAAGCGGCGCAGTGGATCGGTGAGTCACGCGAATGGATGAGCTGCTGGACGATGGGACTTAACCAAAGTACACATGGGACATGGCATACCAATGCCATCTGCAATCTGCATTTAGCTACTGGCGCTATATGCCGTCCCGGCAGCGGTCCCTTCTCGCTCACCGGCCAACCGAATGCCATGGGTGGTCGCGAGATGGGCTACATGGGGCCAGGCTTGCCTGGACAGAGAAGCGTGCTTGTCGAAGCCGACAGGCATTTTATTGAAGACATGTGGAGCATCCCGCGCGGGTCTCTGCGCACCGAAGTAGGTACGGGCACCATTTCTCTGTTCCAAAGTATGCAAGCTGGAGAAATCAAAGCATGCTGGATCATTTGCACCAACCCGGTTACCACTGTCCCCAACCGCAAGAACGTCATCGCAGGGCTGCAGGCAGCCGAACTGGTTATCACACAAGATGCTTTCTTGGAAACAGAGACCAATCGGTATGCAGATATCATGCTTCCCGGCGCACTATGGTCTGAAGCTGAGGGGGTAATGATCAACTCTGAACGCAACCTAACCTTCATGCAAAAAGCCGTCAATCCACCAGGAGAAGCACTGCCTGATTGGCAGATTATTGCCCGTGTCGCTTGTGAAATGGGCTTTGCGGCTGCATTTACATACAGCACTTCTGCTGATGTATATCTCGAAATTCAAAAAGCATGGAATCCCAAAACAGGCTACGACATTCGTGGCGCATCCTACGAGCGGCTGCGTGAAACATCTATACAGTGGCCTTGTGCGCCAAATAGTGAGGATGACCGCAATCCTATCCGTTATTTGAACAATGGCATCAGCCAAAAACGAAAAGAAAATGCCGATGGCACCCATCCGCGCCTCGTTTTTGCAACGGAAAGCGGTAAAGGCATTTTTCTTGCGCGTCCTTTTTTACCGCCTTCCGAAATGCCGAACAGTGAATACTCGTTTGTTCTGAACACAGGCCGTTTGCAGCATCAGTGGCACACACTGACCAAAACAGGCAAGATTGCGATGCTGAACAAATTGAATCCAGGTCCTTTTATCGAAATTCACCCTGAGGATGCCTTAATGATTGGCGTTCGCGAGAAGGACCTCGTCGAGGTTAGGTCACGCCGTGGTCATGCCGTGCTTCCTGCCGTCATTAGCGACAGAGTCCGTCAAGGCAATTGTTTCGCCCCTTTTCACTGGAACGACATTTACGGTGAGCATCTTACGATCAACGAGGTGACCCATGATGCGGTCGATCCCATCTCTTTTCAGCCTGAACTCAAATTCTGTGCCGTTTCACTGGCCCGTTGCACCTAATCTATGTGTTAAGGGACGCGTTTAATTAAATAGAGGCCATCTCCAAATAATATCCACTTCCAAAAGTTTCCTAGTGATCATTTTATAACAAAAAAAACAGAGAGATCAATGATTGATCTCATCTGTTTTTTATAGAAATACACTTATGACGTATAAATCCTTCCAAGCCCTATCTCACTGAGCAGTTGACGATAAGCTATGGATGTGCGGTCTGCAGGGATATGGGCTTCCGCATGCAAATCGAGCGGCAAGTCTTCCGGTGTCTGAGCTTCCACCATCTCCCGATCCTCATGAAAGACCTGGAGATTAAAAGAAATGGTGTCTTCAATCGAAGCATCTTTATCGAAATTTCGCGAAATTGGACTAAACAACCTTGTATAACGGGCTGAAACTGGCGATGCGCAATTTAGGATCATCAGCTTTCCATTGTTGGGGAAATAGACGGTGAGCGAAGCCGCAAAGGGCGGAAACACACGAAATTCACGAAGCCATCTAAACCCCTCTGGCGCAAGATTGTCTTGCCCTTTCCCGTAATTACTGACCGTACTCCAATATTCGGCTAGTAATTCGTTGCCTATACGTTTGACTTCGTATTGAGGAACATCCGTATTACTGCGATCTCCAAAAGTTTCTGTATGCACAAAAGCGAAGTGCGATACATCAAGAAACCCTTCCATTTGGCGTCCAGCCGATCCCGCAATATCGAAAGCAGGCGGCAATACATTCAGGAAATCAGGGTCATCCCAACCTGCACATTCAGGAATATTCTCCTCTGAGGATGCCAAAGATGTCCATATCAGGCCATAGCGTTCAACAGCAGGATACATAATCAGTTTAAGTTTGGGAGATATTTTGGTATCAGGATGAGCAGGTACGGCCGTACACTTTCCTTCGCAGCTATAGCGGAATCCATGGTAAGGACAAACGATTTCTCCGTTTTCGACCCATCCTTTACTAAGCGGCGCACCGCGATGGAAGCACAAGTCACGGGCAATGACAATCTTTCCGTTACTGCGGTAGCACACTAACTTCACGTCAAGCAGCTTCACAGCTACTGGTTTGTCTACAATCTCGCTTGCTTGCGCCACAGGGTACCAATATTGCGATAACACGTGCCAATCCTGTGGAGAAAATGTACAATCGCGTGGCAGTTGGGCTTCCTCATTGTGGCTTTTAACATTAGAAATCATACTGGTTCTCTCCTTCTATGTCTATTTGACCCGTGCAACATTTCCCTAGGTAACAAGTAAGTTATTGTGACTAACAAATAAATTAAAGTTAGTATACAACTGCACTCAAGCTGTTCGCAACGCGATTGGAGCAAAATAGGAACCGTGCATAATAAGACATTAATCTCTTGTAATCCTTCATAAACAAAGAAGAAACCAAACCTTGGTAAATGGAAGTGTCTAGCAACCATTAAACTCAAAGATGAGGTTTCTTTTGTACGTTATTTAGACTAGGAATCAACTATTTGTACAGATGGCTTAGGAAGACGATATCTCCACAAAGCGCTTATACATCATACTCAACCTGCTTCTTCGCCTGGGCAATGAATTCCAAAGGATTCGAAATTTGCTCGGCATCATACGCCACAGCGCCCATTTTCAGAACAAGCTCCACCCGATATTTATTCGCGAATTCGTCTCGATTCCGTTCATCTACCCTGCTTCTCAACCTCTCAATGACGATCATAGCGCCAGGGAGATCCGTGAACAAAAGCATGCCCCACATCGGATTTTCTTTATTTAACAAATAAAGTGAATCGTTCGTACGAATGCTGACCTGACTCATTTTGGACAGATCCTGGATAGCTTCCAATAATTGTTCCTCCCCGATCATACGCCGGAGCTCATCCCAATACTTCACGCTGATAACCATAAGAGTTAAAGGAATTTGGTATCTAACCGATAGAGCCATGAACACCGAAGCATCGCTTTGGAAGGACAAGGTGTTCTTTAAGCTCGTTCTGGCATCGACAGTCGCAAGTGACTCGTTTGCTTTTATCAATTGGTCATTTTCCTGCTGCAGCTGCCTATTCCCCAAGGTTAACAACCAAGTTGCTACAGTAAACAAAGGTGTCATAATGAGCCAGAAATAGTTCTGTGTCCCAATCAAGCCACCGACAACTACGGTCTGATACAGCGTAAACGTTCCATAGCCGAAAATGAATAAAATATTCAGAATCAGCCCCGTTGTCACTGTAGTAAAGTACGTCACCACCGCGATTAGAAAGGCTAGATTCAGAAAGATGATGTTTTGGATATACAGATTCGGATTTCCAGACGTGAATACGATGCTGATGAAACAAGCAAGAATCAGCAGCAAGAACGCGCCATCCGATACGACACTACTTCGAGAGCGTTTCATCGACGACCGCCCCGTTTCTTGTTGTATTTACGAATCATTAGAATAAGCGAGAGAAGAACCAACAATACGATTAGCATTGAAGCAATCATGAATCCAAGAACATCGCGGCGCTCAAGCACTTCGGTCAGTACATTGGCGGATTCTGGTGTCGTTTCTTTTTTGAAGCGGAATGCTTTGATGTTGCCGTCAATGTCCGTCACAGCCCCATCGCCAAATACTTTCCATAACGTACCTTCCGAACCGATAAGCTTCGATGCCAGATAAGTATACTTCGATTCACTGCCCGTAACGGCGAGAAGACCAAATCCATTGCCATATGGCGAGTCGATCAACTGAAGGGTACCGATACGTGTCCCATAACTGGCGTCGATGCTCATTTTCTCATTGGATACGAAGCCGCGGCCACTCGCGTCATAACGGAAGTATAGATTTTTATTCGTATCACGTATGACTTGATTGTCTTGGTAGCTGCCGATGGCAATAATTTCTCGATCTTTTAATTGCTGCGCATTGACATTGTCTTGATAGTATTGGATCTCTCCTGTGTTCGTTTGTGCGTAACGGCCTACTAAATTAAACAAATTGGTAAGAGTCTGATAGATGTAACCGTCCCTTTCTTTCGGGAGCACAACAGCTACCTTATTGTAGCTTCCATCCCGCAGGAAAGGATACGGATAATTATTAAACAAGAGGTCTGCTCTATCTTTGGTATTGAGCTGAAGCATCGTATCCTTGTCAATGAAAGCCCAAGGCATTTGCCCCTGATTCTCAATGCACCACGCGTTCTTAAGCTCTAAATCAAAGGCTACTTTCACTGTGAAATTACCGCTTATGTTCAGCGTTTTGGGAATAATCAATTCCATATGATCGCCATCGGCAAGTTCGGTGGAAAGCCTTTTGCTGCCGATCGGCGTGTCATTAATCAGAACGGTAACCATGGACCTGTCAAAATCCAGATTTCTGGCATACCGGAACTTGATGTTCAGCTTGCTGGCATCCGCGATTGAACGGTTGCCCGGAAGCGAGATGAAATAGGATTTCTCCCGATGTCTGTCTCCCGTTAGTTTATCGCCAGTTTCCGTTAATGTGAGATTGCGGCTAATATTGACAGTGGGAGTATCCACTTCTGTCGTGTTATCCACATCTTTGTGATCGGCATCCATTTGGTTTAATAACGTTTGGTTCGCAGTTAATCGACCAGCCTTGACCAATAAATCAGCATTTCTTGATGTGATGACCAGAACCGAGCGATCAGCTTGCTTGATTAATTGCAGGGTTGCTTTATTTTCTAGATTATCCGACTGAACAAGCGGTTTTATCTCATCAGGAAGATTCTCGAAGAGTGAGACCAATACGACAGCCTGCTTTCCCTTCATATTGTCTGAATTATATTCCGCTAATGGGATAGGCTTTTCTGTCGTTGGATTTGCTTTAGCGAAGCCGGACAAAGCATAAGTTGCCGCTTCTAACTCAGCGGCCATGCTCGCTTTCGGAACCGCTATCGCATTTTGAGCATCTTTAATCGTCCCTAGACCGATAAAATGCTGATTAAAATCACGAATGCTGTTTTGAATAGGTTCCGCTGAATAGTTTACTGCGACCCGGGAAGACTTGGCGATTTGCAGCCAGTTCTCTCTCGTTTCTGTCGGTAGACAAACATTCGCCACGAGTGGAGCTGTTGATTCCAGGTGACCTTGAACCATCAAAGTGTTAACACCCTTCACAATCATTTCTACGGGAATCTGAACCGACAGCTGCTGCTTTCCTGTCTCCTGCGCAGCCGGACGAAAGGAATGGAAAGGTGTCCCATTCATAGAAAGTGTGATACTGGAACGTTCATTTTGAGTCAATTGCGAGATTGTATAATCAAGATGAACCTCAACGCTCTCCTCTTGCCAATAACTTTCTACTTGAAAAAATTGTTCCATATATGTATCCCGGCCGGATAACGAAGTTTCTGTAAAATTCGTCTGGTAGTGCTTCGTTCCAGCCGTTGCTAACTCTTCAGCCGAAGCACTAATGCCTGAGATCAATTGCAGTATGATCATCGTGAACATAACTGCGAGCCCTACCATTCTTTTTTTCACAACGATCACCCCTAATTTAGAACCTTTCTGTTTTGTACCATTTAGCTTCTCTTTTAAAGACCAAATCCTTCAGGAATGTGTACATTCCATACGCCGCGACGACCATCCACATCTGGCAATAGGAGACGTACATCAGCAGAATAATCCATATATTAGATAATCTCATTTCACCTTTTTCAGTGACCAAAGTGATGAATGTCCCAACTACAAACAAGGTAATGGCCAGAACCCACAAAAAAGAGCTGAAGCCGGCGATTGTCGTAGAGACATACCCAAGTGCATGAAGAACAAGCAGCAAATCAGATAAGATTAATGAGCTGAGCAGCAAAAAATAGATGGACAAAAAGTAGATAATATCGAACCGAATATTTCGGGCTTCGCGTTTGAACAGCATCGGAATATTTTTGACAATGACATAAATATTCCCCTTGGCCCACCTTGTACGCTGCTTAAACCATACTTGAACGGTTTGCGGCTCCTGCTCCCATGTTACGGCTTTGGGCTGAAACTTGATCCGATACCCCATCATATAAATGCGAAAGCTGATTTCGGTATCCTCAGCGATCGCTTTCACATCCCAACCTCCGATACGATCAACGATTTCACGGCGCATAATGAAATTCGTTCCAGGAATGGTACAGAGCTTAAACAATTTCCATCTGCCGGCTTGCGCCATCCATTGAAAGGATAAGGTCTCAATATTAATAAATCGTGTTAACAGGTTGGCATCCCGATTACGCGTTCGGAATTTCCCGATCACTGCGCCGAGCGTAGGATCGTTCGTAATCTCCGAAACCAGATAGAGCAGCGCCTTCTTCTCCGGTGTATTATCCGCGTCATAAATCGCGATATACTCCCCTTTGCTCTTCTGAAAACCGATATTCAAAGCATTCGACTTGCCTTTTCCTCCGGTAACACCATCTGTATTCATAATCGTCAGATTTCTTCCGGGGAATTTCAATTGAAGTTGACCCAGCAATTCGCTGCTGTTGTCGGAAGAATTGTCGTTAATGACGATAATTTCGTATCGGTCATGCGGATATTCCAAAGCGAGCAGCGATTCGACCGTTTTCGTAATCACTTTCCCTTCATTGTGGGCGGGCACCATGATGGATACGAAAGGCGCCTCTCCTTTCAGCGGTGGAAGCGGTTTGTTCTCAATTTGAATATAGTACAAGTATCCAGCCACAATGAGAACGACGTTCACAAGCAGGAGAGACCAAATACAAATGACTGAGATTAGCATAAGAATGTCTGCAATTGTCATAATTGTCTCCCCATATGTGTGTATTTGCGTTTATATAACCGATAACCGATAATCAAAAAGGCCGTAAATAGCAGCAGTGTTGTTGCAATTAGAATAATGAATACTTTATTTTGCACTGAAAACAAGTTTGCTAAACTTTTCTTGCCTTCTTGTACATAAGCATGCTCGGAATTGACATCCTGCTTATTGTTATTGAGCAAAATGGTTTGCCCATTGATGCGAAGCTGACCGTTGCTTGATCCCATTTCATTCGCTTCAGTTCGAACTGTGTGCGCCTCATTTTTGTAATCCGAGAACGTTGTCCAGTCCGAAAGCAGCTTGGTTATTAAAGCTTCTGACTTCTGACGGTCTTCCGGGAATGCATACACAAGTGCTGTATCCATCGGCAATGGTTCCAGAATCTCCCCAGGAGCAACATATTGGCTTAATTCATCATTTCGGATCGTATAAACCGCCGATTGAAATGCTTTGGACGTTGCGGTTTGGGAACGATACAAAACACGCTCATTCGGGAAAATGACGCTTGAATCAAAATAAGCCAAGCCGTTCGCAGCATAATGCTGATCATACGTCCAATACATTTCCGACCCCACGCCAAGTGGAACAATGCCATATCCCCCTAAAGCATCAAGAAACGCAAGCATCTCCGATTTCAATACCGAGATATCTTGACTAATCGTAGAAGCGACAACCGGGGCTTGGACAATAATGGTCCCGTTGCGGGACTGCACATGTTTTAACGTCTCGAGGTATCGCTGGACAGCAGGATAATCGAGATTGCTGAGAACCGGCTGTACACTCGCGATAAAGGGAATCCCCGCCTCATATAATCGATCAGCCATCTCATTAAGCAAGTCCAAATTGGAGAAAGGATAAATCTGATCCAGCACCATGTACGTATGACTACTCGTAGTCACATTTAGCCAGTCTTTCAGCAAATAAGCTGCTGCAAGCTCGCTTAAGTTGCCTTTTACCAGATAAGGAATGTATGCATATTTCCCGTCCATCACAGCAAATGGAGAGTTTATCTTCAATTTCTCCGAGCTTAAGCTGCCGTACGTCTTGCCTTTGAATTTGGTCAAGTAGGAGATTCCGCTTACGGTCATGGCGGTTTGTTGGAGCTGGCCTATTTCCAATTTGGCCGTATCTTGATCTGCGCTTACACTGTCCAACTGCAACGCTTGCCGAATGTTCTCAGGAACTTGATTTCCAATGTGTAAATAGTTCCCCTCATAGGTAGCCGAATCCCTCACATAACTGTCAGGCAGCTGAAATAAATCATCCGCATTTCGAACGGAAATGACCTTGTTGAACTTATTCAACATGCCAGCTTCATAGTGATCGTAATTAATTACGGTCACTTGTGCTCCGAAAGAAGCAAGAACACGTTCAAGAGCTTCAATATTGCCTTCTTTTGGCGTACTCATTGCTGCGCTGTCATAAATAAGCAGAACGGATGCAGTCTTCGATGTACGGGCCTCCATCCCTTTTGGAAAAGCAAGCCCAGCTAGCAAATAGAGGAGCAGAAGCCCCGCCATGAAGATTCGCCGTTTCAGCATGATGTCCACTTCCTTATCTGTCGTCTTTCACTTGTTCGTCAGCCTCAACAGCTTCATTGCTCCATAAACGTTTACCCAATAAATCACCAACCGTCAAGAGCGATACCAAGTCAAACGTCAACGTAAATAAAAATTCATGCTTGGACAAATCCGCGTCTCCAGCACCAATAATGGATACGAATATTCCTGATAAACCCATAAGGATCATCATCAAGATCAGCGGGAGCCTTAGCGCCACTCTCCATCGCCATGTCCGCATCGCAGAAACAAACGATGGCATGTACAACCCCACGACAATCAGCATCCAAAGTATGATAAATCCGAATGTTTTGGGCGAGAGCGCGTCTTTCAACAGACTGTATCCTGAGAAAAAGACCGTTTGGGCTCCAAAAGGTTTACCACTAGATTGTTCGTAATTCCCCATCGCTTTCGGCCGTATAGTAAATCCGTCACGAGCCGCTTGGTTGAGCATTTTACCGGCTTGATCAGGATGTGCCGCATAATAAGTGAAGATAGAACCAAAGCCATATTTGCTGTAGAAACTCTTTTCCAGTAACTCGGAATCGACATCAACAGAGGCATAAGGATCGTAATACAAACTGCCATTTAACATCGCGTATTGCTTATCAATTCCGAAGGATTCCAGCGTCTTCTCCGGGTTCGTTGAATCCAGAAGCACTCCTCTCGTCATCGCGTGGTATTTGTTTATATTTACAAACTCTTTCGGAATGAGTACGTAAGTACCGACACCCACACCTAGCATAATGATCAAAGATAGGAACGTGACGATCCGATAAGTTCTTTTTTTACGAATATAAATAAGAAAAAAGCCAAGAACCGCAATAATGATGCCTACCGGTGCATTTTGCTGCTTGCTTGTCGTCAAGGCGATTGCACTTACAATAAATAAGGATAACATGACATAATCGTTATATCTTTTCCGATATAGCAATAGACCCGAGGCGAACATGAAAACCGTCATGATGAGTACGATACTTTCACTATAAAAAGAATTAAAGTATGCCGTATAACCAGTATCCCCTAGTATGAAAATCGCGATAGCCGCGACGAGGTAGCCTGCTTTTTTGGACATTTTCCAAGTAAAAGCCTCTACCAGCAAATAAACAGCAACCACGTACAAGATCAGGTACATCCAGGCTTGATAACGGATATCAAAATTTTGCGAATCATGGAATATTTGATTGAGTAATATCGCTACTTTGATAAACAACGATTGCGATGAAAATAAAGTTGCACCGTTCTCGTTATAGTATTGAAAGATTCCATAGTTTTTCACAAAAAAGCCAAGATATTGGCTGTTATAATTCGGATCATTGAAATAAAGGCCATTGCTGTACAAAATTCGAAAAAAGTCTCCGTTATCGGCCATTCCGATATAGGGTTGTAGAAATAGTGCGGCAGCTGTAATCAGCAGCACGCCAGCAGCGGCGAAAGCAGCAGGTGACAGATAACGAGGTAACATTCGCATAACGCTACTGAACATCATGCACCCCTCTCCTATTAATGAACTAGCGCGATTAAAGCCATCAGATTATCGAAGGAGTACGCTTGCTTCGCATTCGTATCTCCGTATCCACCATATAAAGAGCTTTGAGCATCTAATATTTGAAATTCATTCATCCTGCGGATACTGTCTTCATATAACTCTTTATCTCCGATGACGGAAGCGATTTGAGCCGCAATGGCATAAATCGCCGTAGACCTCACATCATTCAACGGTTTGCCTTCCTTCGTGTATTGACCGACCAAAGTGCCTGACTGGACATGCTCCTTGATAAAATGAATGCTCGCCTCTCGCTGTTTGCCAGCTTCAGCCAAATTCAAAATCGTCAATAAAGACTCAACCGTGTTGATATTATCAGATTGGTAAACTTTCGCATTGTAATCATATCGCGTTTGATAGAAAGGAAATTCGTCAGACAAATAGCCTTTCTGGGCGATTTGAAGCATTCCCGTTTCTAGCGCAGCTTTCTTAGGTTCCGGTATCGGCAGAAGCTTCAAAGAAAGATTATCTATGTAGCACAAGGTAACGAACGTATTTCTCATTTTGTAGGTTTCGTCGTAGAAATCATACAAATGATCATCTGCGACATTATATTGATAGAATCGTTTCCCGTACGTATCCAAGTCTGTCTTATACTCCGAAGTCCGGAAAACAACGGAGGCTTCAGCCAAGGCACGAAGAATCCGGAGATCATCAATAGCAGCATTAAGCGTATATGTCTTCTGTTGTTTCGGGCTGAACCGGTAGCTAAATCCCGTTGTCAAATCGAAGGTTCGCTTCACACGCTGCCACTGCGCATCAAATTGTTGCTTCTGCCCAGTCAAAGCATAGTATCTCAGCATAAGGCCAGCAGATTCACTCAACACTTCATGACCTGAAGCTGCCTCGCCTATTTGATCCGTTTCTAGTAAATTCGTGTAAATCCCATCATTGCTTGATAGATTGTTCGCTATAAATTGATACAAAATGTCACGATTTCCCGTCACATGCAGCTGCTCGCCGAAGGCATGCTTGGCTTGATAAGCGTCCCATTGCTTTGCTGTTGAATCATCCGCTTCACAAGCGGTTAGGAACATCAACAAAGCCATACTGCTAAGCAGAATACTGCGTCTTTTACTCATATTTAACCTCCTTTACGGAACAGTAAACACTTATTTGTCGAAGTATGTTGTTGTATGAAAGGTATGTCGCTATTATAAAATAAATCCTCGCAGGAATCGAGTTCAAAAATAGACAAATTTCGATATTTAGTTGTAGTTTAACATAGAATGCTCATTCATTCGGTAGGGAATTAATGTATGAAAAGTCCCACCCCTTCTCGCTTCGAGGAAGGGTGGGACTTTATGCCTTTATGAATACCTACTTTTTGTCAGCAAGCCAAGCAGACAATGCATTGACGTCATCAGCGGAAAGCGTTCCTTTGAAGCTGGGCATTGCCCCCTTGCCATTCGTAATCGTAGTCACGATTTGTTCTTTGGTCAGCTTACCGCCCACTTTTTGAAGACTGGGTCCGACCATCCCTTCCAGATTAGCCCCATGGCAGCTGACACAATTGGCTTTGAACACAGCTTGGGCGTCAACTTTGGTTGTAGCTCCCGAGCTTGTCGCTGTTGGTGCTGCTGAACTGGATGAGCTTGGCGATGGTGTTGAATTGCTTTTACCACAAGCGGTTAAGGAACTGACAAGCAGTAAAGCGAGAATGACGACTTTTTTGTTCATGAGCCCATTTCTCCTTAGCATAATAAGGTAATTGCACGATGACACGGCAGTCACAAAGCTCTTCTTGGAAGATCACTGCGTGAACCTTTGCTATTTCTACAATGCCCGTGAATCCAAATTTTCATGCAAGGAATGAATAAGAAAAACAGCCATGGATAATGATATCCACAACAACCCAATACATGAAATTCCAAGGAGGAATGAAGAGTTGGCTGAGAATAAAATGGACAGTTCACCGGACCATTCGCGGCGGCGTTTCCTGAAGTACACAGGCACCGCCATTGGTGGAGTGGTCGTGGGAGGCGTTATCGGCAGCGCGGTATCAGGTGGTTTTACCAAAAAGTCTGCGGTCCCTTCGCCATCTGCCTCACCTCAAGCTCAACCTGCTGGAGATTATAATCGGGCTCCAATGTTTTTCAACCAAACGCAGCTGCAAATGACAGAAGCTGCGTCTGAGCGTATTTTCCCCAAAGACGACAGTGGTCCAGGCGCCTCGGAGCTCGGCGTAGCCTTTTTTATTGATCATCAATTGGCTAGTCCTTGGGGTGTGAACGCTCGCACCTATCGGACAGGTCCTTTTGTCAAAGGCGAAGTCACTCAGGGGGATTACTTAAGTATCCAGCGCCACGAACTGATTACGATGGGTCTCCACAGTATGGAAGAAACGAGCAAGAGCAAATATTCCAAATCCTTTGTCGACTTGGCTCCCGAGGAGATGGATGCGATTCTTACCTCCATGGAAAAAGGCGAGATTCAAGTTGTCAACGGCATAACTGGCAAAACCTTCTTCAATTTATTCCGCACAATGGTTATGGAAGGTGTGTATTCCGATCCGCTTTACGGCGGCAACAGCAATATGCAGGGTTGGAAGATGCGCAAATATCCAGGTAATCAAATGAGCTACACGAGCATTATGGATAAAGATCAGTTCATCGCGATGGAGCCGCGCAGCTTGCACGATCACTTCGTACATTAAGAAACAACACCTATTTTGGAAAGGAAAATAGCTTATGGCTACTACAATGCCGAAAGTTCCCGTTGTTATTGTTGGGATGGGATGGGTCGGGGGCATCATTGCCGCTGAGTTGTCCAAACAAGGAGTAAAAACCGTTGGATTAGAACGTGGAAAGCCGCGGAGTACCCAAGACTATTATATGGTCCATGATGAGCTGCGTTATGCCTCCAGATATGACCTCATGCAGGATCTTTCTAAGGAAACCGTAACGTTTCGAAACACGGAGAAAGTAGCAGCAGTTCCTATGCGTGAGTATGGCTCCTTCCTCCTCGGAGAAGGTCTTGGCGGTTCAAGCATTCACTGGAACGGGCAAACGTATCGGTTCCTCCCCTATGATTTCGAAATTTACAGCAAAACGGTGGAAAGATACGGAAAGCAGAAAATACCCGAAGGGATGACCATCCAAGATTGGGGCATTACCTATGATCAGTTGGAACCTTATTTTGATAAATTTGAAAAGTTGGCCGGGATCTCTGGTGACCCTGATCAGAACCCTATGGTTGGCAAACGTTCAGCCCCCTTCCCAACTAAGCCAATGGTGAAAACTCCTATTTTGAAATTGTTTGAAGATGCTACGAAAAAGCTGGGATATCACCCGTATATGATGCCGTCTGCCAATTTGTCGGAACAATATACAAATCCGGATGGCATCACTCGGGCTGCTTGCCAATACTGCGGTTATTGTGAACGCTTTGGCTGTGAATATGGCGCGAAGGCTGATGCCGTTGTCACCGTCCTTCCGGTCGCACAGAAGTCGGGGAATTTCGAGCTTCGTTCCTACTCCAATGTGATCCAAATTCTGAATGACGGCAAAAAGGCCAGCGGCGTCGTATACGTGAACACGGTGACAGGAGAACAATTCGAGCAGCCAGCTGACGTCGTCATCATGGCCAGCTACGTTTTCAATAATATTAAGCTCCTGCTTACTTCCAAGCTGGGCAAGCCGTACGATCCGGTTTCTGGAAAAGGAGTAATCGGTAAAAATTATTGCTATCAGACTAACGGCGGCTCGGCTACCGGATTCTTTGATGAAAAGGAATTCAATTTGTATGCGGGCGCAGGCTCGCTTGGCATGGAGATTCCCGATTTCAACGGTGACAATTTTGACCATAGCAGCCTTAACTTCATACATGGAGCAGGAATCCGTATATCCCAGACCGGTCAGCGTCCTATTGCGACTAATTCAGTTCCAAAGGGCACGCCAGCATGGGGGAAGGATTTCAAGCAAAAATCGCTTAAATATGCGAACAGCGTCCTAGCCGTTTCGCCGCAAGGCAGCAGCATGCCATGGAAACATCATTATGTGGATCTGGATCCCACCTACAAAGATGCCTATGGGCTTCCTCTACCGCGGATTACGTTCGACTTTGAAGAGCAGGATCGGCAAATGATCAAATTCGTGAGTGGGAAAGCTGCCGAGATTATGAAGGAAATGAATCCGACAACCATCGGGTCTTCCGATCAATTAGGACCTTACAATATTGTGCCGTATCAATCGACACACAATACCGGCGGCGTTATTATGGGGGCAGATCCTGCGACTTCAGCTGTGAATTCGTACATGCAGATGTGGGATGCCGAAAACGTATTCGTTGTTGGAGCATCGGCTTTCGCTCATAACAGCGGTTATAATCCGACCGGTACCGTAGGAGCACTGGCGTATAGAGCCGTCGAAGGGATCGCCAAATATTTAAAACAAGGCGGCATGATTGTGTAAGAGAGGAACAAACATGTCTCACATACAGGGAGGGAAGGCATGGAGCAGGAAGACTGGATCTTTCATTTGACCGAGGTTCGCAAGCGATTGCTGATCGTTGCCATATGGTTTGTGATAACACTAAGCGCGGGGTTGTATCTTTCGCCCGGGATCCTCTTGTATATGAAATCGCAGCCATTGATCGGCGGGATACAGTGGAATGTATTTTCATTTACCGATGGGCTTATGATCTATATGAAATGTGCTTTCCTCTTTGCTTTGTTGTTCACAATGCCGGTGATTCTCTACCAATTGTGGGCCTTCGTTCGACCAGGTCTCACCGAGGCAGAGTCTAGGAGCGCCCTTCCCTACATACCTACGGCATTCGCGCTGTTTATCATCGGCGTAGCGTTCAGCTACTGGGTGGTCTTTCCCATGATGATTCGCTTCATGATGCGTATGAATCACCAAATAGGTGCAGTCGAAACCTACGGGATCGACCGATATTTCGCCTTTCTATTCCATATCGTGTTTCCGATGGCGATTGCCTTCGAATTACCCGTTGTTCTGCTGTTCTTGACTAAAATCGGTCTATTGACCCCGCAGCGGTTAAAAATGTCAAGGAAATACGCTTATCTCGGCTTGACGATTATAGGCTCGTGCATCTCTCCTCCCGATATGGTTTCCCATCTCTCCGTTACGGTGCCCCTAATTCTGCTGTTTGAAATTAGTGCACTTGTTGCTGGCTGGCAATGGCGGGCGATGCAGCAACGGCTTGCAAATAGCTGACTGACACCTACACAAGAAAGGAGGACGATTATATGTTCAACAATATTGGCGTATCCGGTTTAATCTTAATTCTGGCCATTGCTTTAATTGTTTTTGGACCCTCCAAGCTGCCGCAGCTTGGAAGAGCATTCGGGGATACCTTGCGTGAATTCCGCAACTCGACCCGCAATATCATGGATGAGAGTGAACGTGATCACCTGATCGAAAGTGAAGATAAAAAAAGGCTGTGACCGATTTCGTATAAACCTGCGATTATGCAGGCTTTTTCGATCAAATCGTGTGAAAACAGAGAAAGCCTGCGATTATGCAGGCTTTTTAAGCTTTTCCCTCTTGAAATCGAGAAAAGGAGTCAAAAGGATGCATTATCGCAGGCTTTTCAGTATTTTGCTTCTACCAGAGACGAAAAGGATGCATATTCGCAGGAATTTTGCGAAATATGGATGCGGACCTGAAGAAACTCTCAGCTTGGGTAAAACTCCAGCTATACTTTGATCTTGGTTATGAATTGCTGTACGAGTGAATGGTCTGGTTAATCCAAGCTCTCTTGGCAAGAAGCCAATCCGCTTCACGCGGATAACATTTGAACGTGATGGGATCGTCAAGTCCTTCTTCTAAACCATTAATGACCCGTTCCCGGCCAATTAGACTTTCTAGCAGCTGCAGAGCCCTTAGATCTTGCAAAGCCTCTTGCATAACCTTGAGCCTAATTGACTCGATCGGGCCATGCTCACCCGGGTAGACTATGAAAGCATCTCCGGAAGGAAATGCTGCTTCCGCATCCGTTGTACGGTAGGGATCAATTTCCTTCCGAGCATACTGGGAATACCAGAAGTTATATCCCCAATGTAAAAATCCCGTAATCTGATACTTGTACAGTTGAATACCTAAAATTCGATTACGAGCCGACGGCATGCTGAAGAAACGATTCGCAACCTCTTTATATTGGGCGCAGCAATAGTACGCCCATAGCGGGTTTACTTCATGCTCTAGGAATTTGTCTAGATGATCCGTCGCAGCAATTGGCGTTTTGACCAGTCCATTGACATAGAAATCGTAATTCGAGAGCGCATCTATGATTGGGAAATCGCTTAACAAACTGCCCACCATCTCACTAGCCTTTCGGTATGACTCTAGCTGATCAAGAGATGGTTCGTCTGAGATATGAAAATAGCTTCGATCTCCGATCCCTTTGATCTTGATCCATTCCCTTAACGCAGGTAAAAATTGCTGCAGGAACGAACGATATTCATCACTTGAGGCTTCTGTTTGCCAACCGAAAATAGGCGTCATTTCCCCATTTGCCAAGGCTACAACTTTAGGAGCATGCTGCGCACCCCATTGGGTGAATAAATGCGAGAACTCAAAATAAGCGACGCCTTCCTCATTACACATATCAACCCAGCGGTTCAGCTTATCGAAACCGAAGGCATACGTGTCTGACGCAATTACCTCAACGTCAACCAATTGGACAGTCGGTCTCTCCCCGCCAACTTGTGTATCTAGAGGGGGTGTGAAGAGTGGTGTGAGAAGCATATTCATGCCGTTGTTGACTGCTGTTTGTACATAACTGCGGATGAGCTCCCAGTGGCGTTCACTAAAGATCTCCTCCTTGTAATGACTGGCGAGGCAATCCACATGGAACCACTCCGTATGAATGAGTGTCTGATCTGGAAGTAATCCAGACAGTACTTCCAGTTCAAATTGCTCTTCTCCAAGTGTGAGACCTTCTTCGGACTCCAATCTGATTCCGATTGGATAATGGCCTGGCTGCCCATTCGAATCGATAGTGATCCAAACACTGCGCCACTGACCTGGGAATGCCGTTAATCCTTCTTCTGTGATAGGATATAACGGGTCTGGATAGAGCCCTGGAGTTGATCGAATAACATGCTCATCATGATCAGGATAAACTGGCAATTCCGACGGAACGACCCCAACACTTCGTACCGCTGCTTTCAAACTACTATCCACCGTAATATGTACTTTGACTTGTTTCAAAAGCTTCTCCGAACGAAAAGCCAGTTGAAAGGAAAACGTCTCATTCCTTAGTATCGAACCATTCGCAAACGGCGAATCTGTTAAATTTTCGTCTGGAAATACTTTAGACAACGAGCTTAAAAGGCGTGTTTCGAATTTATGTTCATCTTTCATGGGGCTTCAGCTCCTTATGTACACTCATCGCCAAGCATGGCAGCTGGATGTTCGATTATCTACTTACTTTTTATCGGCGAATCGTTTGAGGATCGTAATCGTATTAAAATGCATGCCTTCATGATATAAAGAATAACTTAAGAATTCGCCTACAGTACTAAGCGTTAACCCAGCGCCAGTAGTCAATGGCGTTTTCACCTGCTCGTTTAATCGATTTTGTAACGAAGCGTGAATACGTTTCGGCTGCTCCGCAAGCATTTCAAGCAACGTATCCAGAGTAGGAGGTTCATCTTTCCAATCTGCTGGTTTGGTACCTTTGGCAAATAATCGATCATAATTCTCAGGTAGTTGCATCGGCTCACCGGCGAAATGAAAGGCAAACTTTTCTTGAACCAAGTAAATATGTCCCAAATTCCATCTTAAATTGTTATTGAACCCTTCAGGTATGTTATCTAACGCAGCCTCTGATAATCCCTGAACAGCTTTAATCGTAAGTTGGCGAATAAATGCAAGTTGCTTGAATACGAATTGATCCATATGATCCCTCATTTTTTTTGAAATAATAGGTAACAATAACCATAATACCAGCAGTTTACCACAGAATTAACTATGGCGGATTGATGCAATATTAGATCTAGATTGGACATCTATCTCTCGACTGCCTATTGTTTTGTCGTGATAACCTGCATACCATTCATTTACAACACAACCATCTTGAATGATATATGTGGATGCGGCTGATGCAGAAATCATGTTTCTTATCTTTAGGACATACTCATTTAATTCGTTAAACGCGTTATTCGACGCACCAACTGGTAATTGCATCCTAGTTCCACCAATTCATCCGAATTCCGTTTCTCATTTCACTCATAATGAATCCACGCAATATCAATATCTAACCGTCAAGTCATCCAATCCGAGAAGGACCATTTGACGTGTAATTGGAATCAAACCGTTGTAGGCTCCCTCAGAACGTAGATATGAAAAAAGCTGCAAAGCCAATGCCACATAGCCTTTTGCATAGGTTGAAACCGTTTGATCGGTCACATCCTCCGTTTGTTTAGCCTCTGCCTCTTTACCGAGACTACGAACTAAAAAAACAGCAAACTGCTCCTTGGTCACCTCTTCCCCTGGGTTGAACCGATCTATATCCGTGCCATCGATAACTCCTGCTTGGCGAAGCGCTTCAATATAAGGCAAACTGTACCCATAAATTAAATCCTCAGCTTTTACATCTTTGAAGCTTGAAGTTTTCACTTCTGGGTCGATTTCTACTCCTATTGAAAGAGCCACTATTTTCGCAAATTCAGCACGGGTGATCGTTTCATTTAGACCGAATCTATTTTCCGATACCCCTTGTATTAAACCTGCAGATAACCATTTGTCTACTTTCAATTTTGTTTTAACATCCATATCTTTAAGATCTGTGAAATCCGCAGACGTTTTGGGCATACTAGCATGAACCTCTATAACTGTTATTGATAAAATGTATAAAATACACACGAAGATCAGCAGTGACTTCTTCCTCATTATTCTTCCTCCATTTGGCCTTGGACAGATGGCACTCGCTTATTCTCGTTTCAAAGAATAGATACCCTTAGCATAGCCTGGAGACGCAAGAACGACGGATGTCTCAATCTGTCTCTCCGGTATATCCCAATATTTCTGAAGCAAGCTTCTCTTCACGTCAGTAGGTACAAGTTCAAAGCCATTCTTTACATAAAACGAAATTGCCCAAGTTGCCGCTTCCCATGTGCCAATTAGGATTGGCTTATCCGTATGCTTCGAAATATGAGTCAACAATTTGGATCCAATACCGCCTTGGCGCTGAGCTGTTCGGATATAGGCATGCCGAATCAAAGCTACTTCACCTTTATCCTGAATACCCATAACTCCACAAAGCTCTCCCTGATCTTCAAATCCCCAAAAGATGACACCGTCTTCAATTTCTTGAACGAGTTTAGCTTTGCTCATATAAGGCTCATGATACCGATCTTCCGGAATAATCCCCTGATAAGCCTTAGCCGCATCGTTAATAATCTGATAAATAGATTCCTCATCCTTCTTTTCACACAAACGAATCATTGTACACTACTCCTAATCTATGGATTTTTCAGTTCTTCTTTAAACCAAGTCTGGTACGCATCCATATTTTCTTGAGACTTATCAGAGGCATCGGACGTTTTGAAGTATCTGGCAAAGTAAGCATGTTTCTCAGATTGATCGCCTTTATCGCTATTAACAATTAGATGAATTTCTGATACCTCTAACCCCCATTTAACGGATTTGGCTATTTCATTCATATTGTCAATGGTAGCAAAAGCTTTTACTTGTAACAAAATGGAGTCGAGTATTTCATTACTAGGTACTTCTTTCAGATTAATTTCGATAAACAGATCAGGGCGAGTAAACGTAAACTTAACATTTTCAATTGTTTTGGATATTTGTTTCAATTCTTTTGTTAACGATTGGGTTGATTTCGTATGGACGGTGTGAGTAACGCTGCACCCGATTGTCATCGTGACAAGTAGAAATACTAAAAGTCTAAGTGTAATTTTGATCATATCACCAAAGATCTCCTACTCATATTACCATCTCAAATTTCAGATGCCTCCCGTATAAGCCATTATATCCTTGGGTATTGAGTGCGTAAAGCAAGTTTTGAAAACGTTTTACTTCAAACTTCACTCCACATTCATCCTTGCTTTTTTGCGAGCAAATTCCAATCTTTTAGATAGTCATTTTTTGCAAGTAAACCTTTGATCCTTTTCATCGTATTTGGTCCCATAGGAGTACCGCCAATTCGATTCAATAAGAGCCATCTGAGGCATGCCAGAGCTTCAAAAACTTCAAGTTCCTCCAGTTTAATATTATTTTCTAATAAATAAGCATTTCTAAACGCAACGGCATAACGCTCTGTCACATATATCATCTTAAGAATAAACGACCAAGCTAAATCATATCTTCGGTCCCCTAATTGTCCATTCGTCCAATCTATTACGGTGTACCGCTCGTTTTCCTCTACAATGTTTCTTAAATGGAAATCACCATGAATAATTGTATCATGTCTAATATTCGCCACCTGAATTAGAGGAACTAATAACTGATATAGATCTGAATGATCTTCGATCTGAGGAAAAAAATACGCCTGGAAATCATATTTTGGAAATTGTATCTTCTCAATCTCAACAATATCAATTTTATGTATTTGGGACAGTATTTTCGCAATAACCGCCATTTTCTTTGCATTCACTTTAAGAACAGGTATTCCATTGAAAGATGTTGCCAACACCTGATCTCCGTTTGGATTTATCCCCCACCCAATTGGCATAGAAACGGGTACCCCTCGGTCATGAAGAGCATTCAATAAATGAAATTGAAACCTAATATCCGGTTTAGAACTCTTACTCCAAACTTTTAATACAAAACTCTCATTCTCGGAATTTATCCTCACGACTTCAGCTTCAAATCCTTGCTCTATTGGTTGAAGCATTAACATGGATTGTTGATTTAATAAAACATCCATAATTTCATGTTTCTCTACCCAGTCCACATTCGCAAGAGGATTTACCAAGAGTTTTCTTCCTTTCATTTGAATACTGGTCAATGATTTGATGATGCTGCAGAACTGCGAACACTTAAAGCGAGGTTAGTTGTCCGTCTAAGTAGTATAGAATACTATTCCCTGCTGCCTTATTATATCATCAATTTACAAATTCAGGATATTGCTCTTTTCTGAAACACAATACTGCTGTAAAAAGGTTTTCCACCATGGCGAGCACACCGAAATGTTTATACAAAAGTGTAAAATAAAAAACACCCAACTGCATGGGTGCTCGAACTTTACACTTTCATTATGAAATTGTAATTTTTATTTGCTATTACAAATTCTTTAATGCGCTCGTTTGTTTAATTTGTGGTAATTCATTTTGCGTAATATTTGCTGGATCTGGATTTTTAGTCATCTTATTAACTAATATTTTTCCAAGTTTTATTGATGGTAATTCAACATACTTATACATCATTGTTGAGAGTATGAATGTTATGCACAAAGCAATAATCAGTATGCCCCACAGAGGAATTATTCCATTGAGTACGTGAATGGAAGCAAATATAACGGCAATATGAACAAGATATAGACTATACGATATTTTACCCAAATAATTAACTAGTTTATAACTTAATATTTTTGAAAATACAGTTGAGTTTAACGCAAAGATTATCAAAATGACAGCACCCAGCATTACTGCCCAAGAGTCTATTACAGTTCTAAAGAAAGGAGAGATGTTTGGAAACAGTAACAATTTAACTGCAAATGATGGATGTATAAATAGATATATGAATATCCCACACATAAAAATTGCAATTTTAGTTAAGTTATTGATGGCGCGGTATCTTCGGCTAATATTTTCACGATATTTAGCAAGCAAAGCTCCCACTATGAACATTGTTGTATAGTTGAATGTTGCGGCAATTTCTGTGCCATTGTTTGAAGGTTTGAAACTCAAAAATATCAAAACTCCAATCGCACTAAATAATACACAAAGAGCTAAATTTTTCTTCCAATTTAACTTCACTAGAGGGATCATCAAGATCGGAAACAATAACGATATTCTCATTTCATGGACGAGTGACCACACAACAGGATTTAAGTTGCTCATAAATGAATCGATCATTATTGAATGTTCTAAAATTGTTTTAGTGGTTATGGGACTTGACCAGAAAGAATTGAACCAATTACTAAGACCTTGAACTTTTCCTGAATAAAGCATTTCTTTTCCTATAATAAAGAAGATAAATGAAACAATATAAGGTATATAAATTCTAAATATTCGTTTTAGCATGAAATGGAAGTAATTAATCTGCTTATTTTTGTAATATGGTAACGATAGGACGAAGCCACTAAGTACAAAAAACAATATAACTGCCTCTCCGCCAGAAATAAATAGGCGAAGAGGAGTGAATTCAAAAACAATTTTGAATAGCCTATCCCATGGTACAATTAAATACATATGCAAAAACACAACACACACCGCAGCAAGTCCACGTAAAGAATCCAATTCTTCGTATCTTTTATTCACATAATTCCTCCATATGCCTTATTACGAACGTTATGTTCTTTATAAAGAATATAGCAAGTTATGGTAAAAATTTCAATGTAATAAACTGCGCTTACTGCTACACTTGAAAATCTCTTTCTCTTTCTCCATTTCCTAATCATATATGACTCTTCTCCTTTGATTAAGAGATATTCTCGAATTAAGTCGGATTACACTGAATTTCGCTAATATCTAATTTTGGACATAAAAATAACCCTTTCTGATGTCAGAAGGGCTGAGTGTATATAATAGACTATTAAAATTTAATCCTCCCGATATATCCTTACCACACACTCCACATGTGTCGTATGCGCGAGCAGTGGTTGCTTTGTTTAATCATATTAAGCTCAGAAATGCATTCACAATTTTCACGCTAATGACGCAATCCGATAGCTCACCACTACCCAAAACCTGCCAAAGTGCAGGCTTTTCCTTCGAAATCGCGTGAAAAGCAAGAAAGCCTGCAATTATGCAGGTATTCTAGGCCTTTCCATCTTGGAATCCAGAAAAGGCCACAAAAGCATGCATTATCGCAGGAATTTTATGTTTTTGAACCTCTTAAGAGCAAAAAAGATGCATTATCGCAGGTATTTTGCGAACTATGCTTTCCAAACGCTAAACCAAACCAAATCCATCACCAAAGCACAAAAAAGAGGCTATCCTCAAGTAGCTTTCTACTTTTGTAACAGCAGCTCCTACTTTTGAAACAGCCTCTCCAGTACATCATCCGCGCGCTAAGTTCAATCCCCAGGTCACGCATCCTGCATATTTCGTACCATCAGCACTTGTTCAAAATTTGTTGTGAAACCCAGTTTCTCCATCAGCTCTATCAGCAGCAGATTCGATTTGCGGAGGTTGAGTGTTGTTCGTTTGCCAGCATAATCTAGCGGCGCAAACAGTTCACTAAGTGCAACTTTGTAAATCTGCTCGGCATCATCCCGCTCAGGATGCGCTTCACATTGATAGAGTGTAATCGCGGACAGGTTGCCCTCTTTATCAAAACTACGCTTGAACAAGGCATAACCTACCGGCTCGCTCCCTTGTCTAATAATTAACGATTCACCATCTTTGATACTGGGCCACTGTGTTTGCCAAGCCGATAATCCACGATACAAATCCAGCCCGGCTGCATCATGAGCCAATTCTCTCGAAATGACGAAAGGGTGTGCAGTAGTTTGCGTCAAAATCGGATCAATCATTGGTCCTGTGTGCTGCAAAAGCAGCAAATGATCCGAAATTTCATATCCTGCTTGTTGGTATAATCGAATGGCCGGCTCATTCTGAACTAATGCTTCGAGTGTTGCGGTTCCTACCCCTTGCTCGCGATACAGCTCTAAATTTCTTGCCATGAGCGCTTTACCGATACCCTTCCCTCTGAAAGCCGGGACAATACCTGTCCCCCCATTCCATGCGAGTTTCTTTCCGCCTATATCGCGAAAGCCATTCATGACGAACCCTGCCGGCTCTCCATCCACCATAATGGCAAGCGAATTTTCCAAAGAAATCCCCTCATTCACCGTCCTTGTTATTAATAAATCAATCGTCATTTCCATCCGTATAAAATAACCTTCAAATCCTAAGTTCCAAATGCGGACAATCTCCTCAATGGAAAACTCGCTTAATTTTCGATATGTAATTGTCATAGTAAGTATCCTTTCATCAGTCTTATGAGAGGCGGCTTTTAGAGGTAAAAAAGACCCACAGCTCCAAGCTACGAATCTAGGTTGTACATGATCAAATACAATTATCTGTTCTTAGAGCAAAATCCACGGCATATTCAGCATGTATTCTCGTCGTATCGAATAGCGGCACGTGGCAATCCTGTTGAGAGATTAATAGGGTGATTTCAGTGCAGCCAAGGATAACGGCCTCTGCTCCATCCTCGACAAGACTTTGAATAATCGCTAAATAGGACTGTTTAGAACTTTCTTTTAGAATCCCAAGACAAAGTTCCTCATAGATAACATCGTGTACAATCTTCCTTGCTGCTTCGTTCGGAACGATAACCGTAAGTCCAAATTTATCTATAAGTCTGCCTTTGTAGAAATCCTGTTCCATCGTAAAAGCGGTGCCGAGCAATGCGACTTTTTGGATTCCACTTTTAACAATCTCAGTTGCTGTAGCATCAGCGATATGAAGCAAGGGTATTGATACTGCTTCTTCTACTTCTTTTGCCATTTTGTGCATCGTATTTGTACAGATGACAATGAAATCTGAGCCCCCCAAAGCCAGCTTTTGGGCACATTCAATCATCATGCTTGTGGCTTCATCCCATTTCCCTTGCTGTTGAAGCGTTTTGATCTCGTGGAAATCTACCGAATACATGAGACTTTTGGCAGAATGGTGCCCGCCTAATTTCTCTTTTACCCGCTGATTGATAATTTGGTAATAAAGCAAGGAGGACTCCCAGCTCATTCCACCTAAGAGACCAATTGTTTTCATTGATAAACACCTCTGCCAGGAAGCGAAACGAACATCAATTCTCTGTCAAATGGCTGCTTCCTCGCCTTCCCTTTCTTTCCGACTTATATCCCGAATCTACTTTTGCCTTTGCAAAATCCCTTGAAGGATTACTTCAAGCCCCCAACGAAACCGTTCTTCTCCATCGGAAGTAATCAACTCCGATTGCAAACTCGCTATCATCGGATATTGCTTAACGTTAAGCGATCGATAAGAAGCGGAGATAGCCTGAAGTGTTGTCCCATTCTGGTCACGTGAAGCTTGTTCAAAGGCAACGGAGGAAGCATAGAGCATTAATAGATCCAGCCCCCACGCCGCGGAAGTTGAGTGAATTCCGGCTTCATGCAAGCGTTCAAGAATATACTCCGTCAGCGCTAGGGAATGAGGTCCGATTGGGATTGTGTTTAGCGCAAGTTCGGCGACACCTGGGAATTCCATAAGAACGGTTAGATAAGAGTGTAGTGTCTCGTAAAGTCTAATCTCCCAGGATACTCCTTCATGATTCGATAACACGACACTCTCCATACCAGCGTCCAATACATAAGCACTTAATTCCTGATGATTGGTGACATATACGTATAGCGATGAGGGGCCGGTATCCAAAGCTTTGGCGATTTTGCGCATGCTCAGCCCGGAAGAGCCTTCGCTCTTCAATAAGGCTAGGGCGGTCTTCACAATGATATCTTTGCTTAGCGGTTCCTTGGCAGGCCGCGAACGACGACTAATAATGGTTCGAGTTGGATTATTCATAATTCCCTTATATCATGCTAGCAAGAATTAGTAAATCACCGGTTCGATGTTTCGTTAAAATGGTCCTGATACTGGTTCATCAGATCCTTCAATTTAGCCGCGGCATCGTCGGAGAAGATCAGCTTGAGATTCGCTTCGGATTCCTCGGCGGATTGGGACGAATAGACGTACATTTTCTTCTCGTAAGCTTCAACAGCCTGGTTGATATCATCATGTTGAATGATAGATAAGGCTAGCTCCGCTGCGTCCAGCATCGCTAAGTTCACGCCTTCTCCGGCAAATGGAGACATGAGATGCGCGGCATCCCCGATCAATGTGACACCTGGTTTATGCGTCCATTGGAGACCGACAGGCAGCATATAGATACGTCTTGGGAGCAGAGGCCCCTCCGCAGAACGGATATAATTCTTTAATGACTCATCCCAATCCGCAAAATGTTCCAGCAGCTGCTGTTTGGCCGCCTCAGGCTGATCAAACGGTATGCCGCAGGTGTCTAGCCACTCTTTTTCAATTTCAAAAGACAAATAGACGCAGATACGGCCGTCTCCATTCAGCTGCCCTAATATGCCTTTATGATCGGCAAGGGCAAACATTTTACCGCGACTATTGAGAGCAATGATCTCTGGATGAGCGATAGCGGCATTTTCAACATACATTTCAACCATGCTCAGGCCAGAATAAGCAGGCACTGAATCCGTAAGAAGCGGACGTATGCGGGAGAAAGCGCCGTCTGCCGCCACAACAAGGTCAACGGTATCCACATCCCCATTCTCAAAATGAAGTTCATGCCGGCCATTATCTAGCGGGATCGCTTCGATTAAATTATGCCCCCAGTGGATGAATGCAGGGTCGATGGAGCTTAAAAGCAGCTCACGCAATGTCCCGCGGTCGATTTCCGGACGATCCCCTTCACTTGACTCAGCCCCCTCGTCCATATAGACTTTGCCGGTTTTATCCAGAAGGCGGAATTCTTGCCCTTCATATCGAGCAAGCTTCTCGAATTGATCAATTAACCCAGCTTCTCTTAGCGCCTTTTGCCCAGAATCGTGATGGATATCCAACGACCCGCCTTGCTTGCGGCTAACGGGGGATGTTTCGCGTTCATAGACGACTGTTTTCACCCCATGCTGCTGCAAAATACGCGCCAATGTCAGACCTCCAGGGCCTGCCCCTACAATTGCGATGCGTTGTTCTTTTTTTGCTGTTGTGTTTGTCATCATGATGACCACCTCGGAATTAGATTTGAAATGACTTGCTTTATTTATACCACAACGAACACCGTTCGTAAAGAACCATGTTCGTTTATTCCGAAGATGATTTCCCAAGTTTATTTTACGCAGTTTTTGGTTTCAATATGTACGAGCAGCCAACCGCGGCTAGCAGCACATAGTGATCAAGCGGCAGGTCCAAAACGTTACCGATAAAGAGGGCCATTCTTCGAAACTAGTCGCACCTTTCACTCAGGTTTACATTCCTGCGCTTGAATTTACATTGCCAGTCAAATAATCGCCGCTGGATGCATTCCTTTTCCCCACCCAAAATTAGTTGAGTCCAGACATTTCATATTTTTATTGAATAAAATAACCACGTAATACAACTTCTCTTTATAAAGGAGTGTTTGTTGTGGGATATGAAGCTGGTGGAGTAGGTTATGGAGTGACAAGTGCAGCAGGTATTTTGGTTCTCTTTATCCTTTTGGTCATCATTACAGTAGCATTTGCTTGGTAATACCCAATTAACTGTCACGGTGAAGCAGCATAAGGGGCGACCCTTGTGCTGCTTTTCTACATTTCGAGGGATCCTATTACTGCTCCATTCGTTGTACATTCTATTAGGCTTTGTGTTATGCTTTACCATATCATTCTTAAAATAACTGCAACCAAAGCGAAGCTAACGGCTCGTAAACTTATAAATTACTACCCGAGGTATTATTCAAGGAGGTTTGTCTTCTGTCTAACCATCAACAAGATCCAACTACAGATCCCAAAGAGCATTTCGTCTCTTTCATGCGTGGTCTAGGAACCCGTACTGTGTTATATCAGGAAAGTGTCGCCGCCTCTCTCGGGCTGTATAATCATGATTTCATTTCGGTAGATATCCTGCACGAGAAAGGTCCAATTACGGCCGGGGAGCTGTCCAAATTAACCGGACTTGCCACGGGCAGCGTGACCGCCTTAATTGATCGACTTGAAAAAATCGGATACGTTCGCAGGCAAAATGACCCGAAAGACCGACGTAAAGTGATCATTGTCCCTGTGTATGAGCAAAAAGAAGAAGTCAGCAATACATACCTCCCTCTTCATACCGCAATGATGAAGTTAGCTTCCACCTATTCAGCCGAAGAGCTTGAGCTCATCACCCAGTTTTTAGGGAAAGCAAGCACGGTCTTGGAAGAGCAGATTGAACACCTCAACACGACTAGAAACAGCAAATCTTCTCCTACATAAAAAGGACGATATCCCAAAAGTCGAAAGACTTCGGGATACCGTCCTTTTTCACTTCGATCTGCAGCCTATTTGGCCTTATTCCGCGTAGTGGCGGAAGTTGACACTGATGCGGTTGGAGCCTACATCAAGAATATGCAGCGCTGCGCCATTCGAAGTTGGCAGTACCGCAATACCCTGTGCTACCGTACCGTTGGACAAATTGCGGTTAAATGCAAGCGCTACGGTGCCATTGTCTGGATCAATCGTATAAACAGATTGCGTGCCGTTGTCCGTAGATGCATACAGCTGACCGTTGTACACTTCTGCTCCCTGAATACGATCAATGCTTTGAGTCATTGGAACGGTTTTGATGAAATGCATATCATCAAGGCTGAATACATTCAAGTTGCTGGCATTGCTCCATTGAGCTGTATACACTTGACCGCGTTGAGCGTCAACTGCGACCCAAGGAACGCCACCTGGATGCAGGTTCAACGGGAGTGCATAGGAAGTCCCTGTGTATTGAAGCGTTTGTGCGTCAAAGAGGGCAATGAAAGGATGCTGATAGTTTGAACCGTCTTCAATTGGCGCATAAATTTTACCATTGTAATAGCTGATATCGCCAATGTGATTGCCGCCCTGATTGGAGATTGCCGTAGGAATAGCCAACGCGTTGCGGGCTTGAACCGTTTTGCCGTCAATGCTTGTGCGAAGTAAACCGGTATTCGAATTGAAGATCCAGCCTATCCCATCAGAGGTAACACCTTGTCCGCGTTCCAATGCATCTAGCAGCCAATAAGTTTGGTTGGATACTTGGTGCCATGACGCAGCCGATGCAACACTCGCCAGTGAGCCTAAGAGCAGTGTAGTTGCCGCCAACATGGAGATTTTCTTTACCATTTTCATCATTCATTCCTCCTTAGAATTGTAAACTTAACTCTTCTATAGCTTAAGTCTTTTCCACCATTCCTTATTGAACAAAACGCGTAATTCATTGAACAAAAACGTCGTCATTTGTGTAGCTTTTTTAAAGGTGCATAGTAAGGGGTGCCATAAAGAGAAATGAGAAAGTCCCCTTTTAAAAACAATAGAATGCTTGGATGGATTGGCTGTTTAGCTGTAGCTGTAGTTGTGGTTCTAGCTGTAGTTGTTGTTGTTGTTGTTGTTGTTGTTGTTGTTGTTGTCGTTGTTGTTGTTGTTGTTGTAGCTGTAGCTGTAGCTGTAGCTGTAGTTGTAGTTGTGGTTCTAGCTGTAGCTGTGGTTCTAGCTGTAGCTGTAGTTATAGTTATAGTTATAGTTGTGGTTCTAGCTGTAGCTGTAGCTGTGACTGTGGTATCTGTATCTACACCTGTGATCGAAGCGTTTTCAGGCGCTCCCGCCGAATCAGTACAAATTCACCGGCTAAAATTGAGCATTTTCAGAAATGCCTGCGATAATGCATCTTTTTCTTGCTGGATTCTCGCTCTAACACTGAATGCCTGCGATAATGCATCCTTTTTGAACCGTTTCATGGTTAAAAGAAGAAAAAGCTAAAAAAGCCTGCATTATCGCAGGTTTTCTAGCTTTTTAGTCCTTTTATTCGTAAATTCCTGCATTTTCGCAGGTTTTCACAGTCGGGGTTTGACAGCCGCGATGCGGCGGCGACAACGTGCGCTCAGGATTCGCTAGCGTTGGTTGATCCTAGTACATTGCTCGAAGGACTCTCAGAAAGCCATCTCGATATAGAGAAGGAGCAGGACAGATCGTTCAGCCCCTTCTCTATTTTCAACACTCCGCGACGAACCAACCCACTCCGCTCTCATCGCCTAGAAATGAGCTCATTCGCATACTGCATGGGCGTAATGCCAGTCAATCGCTTAAACAGCCTTGTGAAATGGCCTTGATCGGCAAACCCGGCCTGAATGGCAATAGCTTTCAAGCTTTCTTTGCCATATTGGAGCAGCACCTTGGAGCGTTCCACCCGCAGGCGGATAAAATATTGATGAGGCGTATACCCGGTTTGCTTTTTGAACAGACGGATCAAATGAGGCGAACTCACATTAGCTACCGACGCTAATTCCGTCAGTTCGAGATCTGAATCCAGATGCTCGCGCATGTACTGGATGACTTCTGCTATTTGTTGATGCGTCGATCGGTTAGGAGCTCTATCAAGTGGAGCAATCAAAGCATAATGCTGGAGCAAATGGAGAACTGTCATTGTGGCTAAAGAATCGCGATACAGGGTGCCATGGACACCCCCATTTCTGACCTCCTCCAGCATCCAGCTGCCGAGCTGCCACAGCTTCGCATCCTGCACATAGACTTTGTGCTTAATTTCAATAGCCCCTATCTGACCGTACCCCGACTCATAGGCAATGGTATCGAGGAAGGAAGGAACAATCTGGATAATGAAGAGTGAGAAACCGTGCTGTATCAACCTAGACGGGTAACCGTGTGGACATATATGAAGCTTACCGCTTTCAGGCGTACCATCGGAGCAGCCATAAATCGTAACGACTTGCTTGCTGTCAACCTCTGCATTCGCTTCATCCATATCCATGAAATGGGCAGGAACGCTTTGCCAATAGAAGAAACGTACGTTGTCCCATCCCAGCTTTTCGCTAGAAATGATAGAAAGCTTCAAATTGATCACCTATTTTCAGATCATTCAATGGACGCCAATGAGCTTCAGGATGGGTGTCCACCTCATCTCATGACTCTCATCAAGGTAGATGGGCCGAAATCCGAGCTGCCAGTAGACTTTAATTGCCGCCAGCCGGAAATCGTCGGTTTCGAGAATCGCACGGCTTCGGCCTTCACTTCTCATTCGGTACAGAGCAGCGAGGGTTGCTGCATAGCCAAGACCTAGGCCAGCATACTCGGGCAGCGCTCCCACCATATGCAAATACCCTCTATCATCGCCTGTTTCTTCGGATTCCCATGCTGTTGCCGTAGCCACCGGCTCGCTCCCTTGACAAATAAACTGCACACGCTCCTCTTGAAAATAAGGAAATCCGCCAATTTTGGCCTCAAATGGAACATTTCTTGCAAAAGAACGCGCAATAATATGCTCCCAGACGGCTTCGTCGCCTGAGCGGAAATGGCGGAGACTATAGCCAGGCGGAAGCTCGATCGCTGGCAGAGCGAATAAGCTTGCTTTCTCCATAACAAGTTTCGAAGGTGTTGCCTGCATTCAAGCATCTCCTCGCTTTTTCGCTTTGAAATCCGGAAAAAACATTGTTTTCCCGCCTGCTGCCGCCGATTCCATCGAAAGCGCAAACACCGAGCTCCATATCGCCGCGTCGTACACATCGACTTTTGGTGACCGCTGCTCCCTAATAGCAGCAGCAAATTCCACGAAGACGAGAAAGTCACCTCCGCCGTGTCTGAAATTAGCCGCCTCATGGCCCCACTCCTGCCAGAGCGGATGATCGAACTGAGGCTGGTAACGACTAAGCGGCTCCCACTGGTCCGTTCGGTCATCATGTTCTTTGGGAGATAGGTTGGCCAACCAAATCCAATCCTCTTCCCGTTCATGACGGCCTGATGCATACGCTCCGGCTGTTCCCTGCACGATATAATGGGTCGGGTTGGGAGGTCTAGCAGATGTCCAGTCTACCCGCAACGTGATTAATACCCCGCGCTCTGACTGGACAATCACCACCGATGAATCCCCTTGCTGCCAGTAGCCTTGCTGCGCGGCAGGATGCTGGCTGCCAAACTGCTCATGGAAATAATTTCGAAGTGATCTTGAAGGCGAGTTGAAAGCCGTCAAACATTTCAGCTGATCTCCATCCGGCTTATTCGTTCCCAGCCAATGTGCCAGCGGGCCAAGGGAATGCGTTGGATAATTCATGCCGTTGAAATCGCGATGCAGCTGCCCCCGCCATGTAAGCGAGCCATCCGCTTGTGCAGTGAGATGACGACAATCGTGAAGATACGCGCCTTCCATATACGTAATTTCGCCTAAGCACCCTAGATCGATTAAATGACCAACGGTTAAAACCGAGCGGGAAAAGCAGTAATTTTCGGCCATCATGTAGCAAAGACCTGTTCGCTGAGCGGTCTCCACTAGTTCCCAAGCCTCATCCACTGTCTGAATCGCCGGAACTTCGCTAAGCACATGTTTCCCCGCCAGCAAAGCCTCTACAGATTGCCGCGCATGGAAAGGCATTGGACTGGCGATATAAATGGCTTCGATGAGCTCGTCTTGAAGCATATGCTGATAGTCGCGATACGTCGCAACACCTGGATATTGAAGCTTCCACGCCGCTAAGACATCTTCGTTCACATCGCAAATCGCTGTCAATTGGATTTCCGAAGCTAGTACTTGAAGGGCTCGCTCCAACCGTCCCCCTCGATTACCTCCCACGATTGCAAGGCGCAGTGGCGAAGTTCTCATCCCTTGCTCCCTCCAAACGAGGAATGGAAATAAGCGCAAACGCGGGTTGAGAACTCATCTCCCTCCGCAGACGGGAAGGGCTCGAAATAAGGCATATGCCGGCTTAAGAAATACGCCCATTCGAGCATACTCTCGTCCTCCAGCCTAATTAGGTCGACGCTAACTTGTCCACTCTCCACCGTAATTAGACGGAAAGCGGGAATATCCAGCATCGCGGCCGTCTGAACGAAATACCAGTTGCACTCATTGACAATCGAATTGGTATGATTATGGCCATTGAAATAAAAGCCAATTCCGGTATGCTTGTTTAGAATTTGCCGCAATTCAACCGTCTCGTGCAGCGACATCATCGCTTCTTTGGATCTAGCCGTTGTCCCATAGATCGGATGATGGGCGAACACGAGCATTGGTTTATCGGAATGATCACGCACAACGGTTTCCAGCCATGCCAGCTGTTCATCCTCCATAAACCCGCTCCAATCCGTCACGATTTCACGCGCTGTATCCAGCATGACGATTGTCGCTTCCTCTGTCTTGATGAGGCCATAGGGCTCTCTTCCCGTTGCCGCTAGCACATCCGCCTTAGCATGTGTGTACGTATCATGATTGCCCATGATATGAATGAATCGAACTCGGCTCCCATAGCTTTTAACTTTACTGAAAATATAATCAAATTCTGCAAGCTCTCCAACATTGGTCAAATCTCCAATAGAGATATGATAATCGGCTTCTGTCTCGAGAAATGCAGATAAGACATGTTCAAAAAAAGCGTCGCGTGCTTTCACCACCTCAGGGCGGTTAATGACCATGGACGGATAATGTAAATCCCCAATCATCGCAATTTTCATCCGCAAAAACCTCCGATCCTCTACCCTTTAATGCCTGAATGCATGAAGCTGGAAATAAATTGTCGCTGAAAAAATAGGAAGCCAATAAAAATCGGCGCTACGACCAGAAGTGTAGCCGCGCATACTTCCGTCCACTGGCCGCCAGACTCCGTGGATTTGGCGAAAAGCGCCAAACCAACCGTAAGCGGGCGATTTTCCACAGAATTGGTCACAATGAGCGGCCACAAGAAATTATTCCAGTGGTAGCTGAAGGACACAACTGCGAAGGATAAGTAAACGGGCCGAGACAACGGTACGTAAATGCGCCACAGCAGCCCCAGACGTGAACATCCTTCCACACGAGCCGCTTCCTCCAGCTCATAAGGCAGCTGCTTGAAGGCTTGACGAAGCAAAAAGATCCCAAATGAAGAAGCAAAATAAGGAAGCATAACTCCCAGTTTCGTATCCAGGAGGCCAAGCTCTTTGAGCACGTGATAATTGGAGAAAATAAGCACATCCGGCGGTACCATAATCTGTACCAAGAAGAGCATGAACACGAGGTCTCGACCTGCAAATCGGACTCTCGCGAAGGCATACGCAGCCAGCGTTAAACTAAACAGCTGCACACACAGCACACTGCCAGTAAGGATGATCGTATTCAGATAGTAATGGCCAAACGGAGCTCCCTGCCATACCGTAATGAAATTGTCCAATGTCCATTCCCATGTGAAATGGAAGCCTAATGCAGCTTCCTTCGGGCGGAAGGCTGTCCACACCACCCACACCATTGGAATGAGCCATAGCAAGCCAAGTATATACATACAAGCATGCCATAGCGACTGTGCCACTAAGCGGCCAATGCTTGAAGGGAACTGCATTCCAAGCAGGATTCGCTTGCGGCTTTTCACAACTTGATGCCCAAGCTGCGCCTCAATTTGATTCATGCCATCCCTCCTATTCAGGCTTTGTCCAAACCCAGCTTAGTCATAATGAATTTTGCGATCCCAGCCAAAAAATTGCAGCGAGGATACGATCAGCAGAAGAACGACAAGCACCATCGTCATCGCCGCACCCATGCCTTGGTCGTAGTAGCTAAATGCCGTTTCATAGATGTAATAAAGGAGCAGACTGCTGGCGTTGTCAGGTCCTCCTTTGGTCATGATCCATAAATGATCGACCAGCTTGAAGGCATTCGTCACGGCCACAACGGCCACGAAGAGTGTTGTTGGCATTGTTAGCGGGATCGTGATGCGTCCAAGCACTTTCCACATGCCAACGCCATCCACAGAAGCAGATTCGTACAAATCTTTGGGGATCTGCTGCAAAGCGGCTAAGTAGAAAATCATGAAATAGCCTGCTTCCTTCCAAATGATCATGACGATCAGCGCAGCCATTACCGTTTTGGGTTGGCCGAGTAAGCTAACCTCTTGTTGACTGAACCAGGAGGCCACGTGAGCAAGCAAGCCAAATTTAGGCGTGTATAAGAATAGCCAAATATTTGCTACAGCAATCATAGGGATCATATTCGGATAAAAATAGGCAACTCTCATCAAACCCTTGCCACGGATGGCTTTATCAGCGAATAAGGCCATGACAAAGGCAAGTGCCATCGAAGTGGGCACCGTTCCAAGGGCAAACCAGACATTGTTGATGAACACTTTCACGAACACGGGATCTTCCAGCAGCCCAGCATAGTTGCCAAACCCGTTAAATACAGGCACAGGCGTCGCCAAGTCCAGCCGGAACAAACTTAGCCATATCGTCTTCAAGATCGGATAGTAGGTGAATACACCGAGGATAAGCAGCGAGGGCAGCAGCAATCCCCAACCCCAGCTGTTCCGCTTCAGCCGTTCACTCCAAATGGAATTCATAGGATGATTCTCCTTCTGTGAATAAAGCCCCACCGGACAAGCAGGTAAGCTCGCAAGTCCGATGGACTGCCTGATTCGCAAACCTTCGTTGTTTACTTATTGAATGGTGCAAGAGCGCGTTCGGCTTCTTCTTGCGCTTTCTTCAATGCTCCTGCGGGATCAATAGTTCCAGACAGCACAGCTTGAATTTGATTCGTCAGCGCTGTCGATACTTTACCGTGATTATGCGTAGACATTTCTGCGTGCGCATATTCAAGCTGATCGCGGGCTACGAGCGCCTGCGGGAAGCTGGCTGCGTATTTTTTCATCGTTTCGGTATCAAAAGCCGATTTGCGAACTCCAACATATCCCGTTCCTACGCTAAACTGCGCAGCTTGCTCCGGTTCTGTCATGAATTTGACGAATTCCCACGCGGCCGCTTGTTTCTTCGGCTCCGTGTCTTTGAAGATATACATGTTGCCGCCGCCGGTTGGTGAACCAAATTGTTTCTTCATTGGCGGGAAGGCGACACCGAAATCGAATTTTGCGTTATTTTTTACATTGGTGAGATTTCCGCTTGTATGTACCATCATCGCTGTTTTGCCTTGGATGAAGTCGGTTGGTACTGTAGCCCAATCAATAATGCCTTCCGCCATAACCTTATGCTTGCGCGAAAGATCCAACCAGAATTGAAGTGCTTCGACGTTCTCAGGCTGGTCGAACATCACTTTTTTACCGTCCGAAGACATCAAGTTTACTTTAGGGTCCGTGTGATTCTGAAGCGCGAATAGTTGAAGCATCCAGTAGGAATCATCATTGCCCGGAATTTCCAAGCCTGCATGTCCATCTCTCTTCAGCTTCTTGGCGTATTCGATCAGATCGTCCCAAGTTTTCGGCGGTTTCTCTGGATCGAGTCCGGCTTCTTTGAACATTTCCTTGTTATAGTACAAAACGATAGTACTGCGTTGGAACGGAATACTGTAGGTTTTGCCGCCTGTTTGCGTATCTTCAACAAATGCGGGGTAGAAATCCTTAATATTGATGCTGGGATCTTTCGCAATGAAATCATCCAACGGAATAATGGCGTTAGAGTCTAGCATGGAATAAAGCTCCGTTGACATCATGACAGCCACATCTGGCGGCTGCTTCGCTTGAATGCCAGATTGGATTTTGATCGTGTTGTCTCCATAGTTGCCGGTATAAACAGGCTTCACTTTGATGTTCGGATGAGACTCCATGAATTTGTTCGTCATTCCGTCGATCACCTTCATGACCGGACCGCCTACGTTCACTGGGTAATAGAAGGTCAGTTCCACCGGCTCATTCGTTGCCTTGGCGCTCTCGGCTGGTGTTGTTGATGCAGAAGAAGCTGGTGAAGAAGGATTGGGACTCGCTGTTGTGCCTTTGGTACTCGTTTGACCGCAGCCTGCTAGAAGTGTCATCCCGACAGTTGGCAGCAGCAGCCATTTCAAGTGCTTTTGCATGGGTTGGTTCTCTCCTTTTTCTTGTTTACATAGGCTTGATTGCACCCTTCTCGTTTAGTATAGAAGCTGTTCTGGTAGTTGGACATGACCGGCTTTGACTGATTATTTATCTACTTGTGAATCGGAGGCTTGATGACGAGGAATTGTATCGCTTTGTTAAAGAGCACGTAAACCACTTCGAGCTTTGCCCTGCGAACTTATCATTTTTTGCCAAACATTTATCAGCTACTCCTGGTAACGCGAAGGAGAAACACCTCTTACTTTTTTGAACATGCGGGTAAATGAGCTCAAATTTTGATAGCCAAGCTTCTCGGAAATTAGCGTGAGCGGCAAACCGCTCTTCATCAGCGCCATAGCAGCTTCTGTCTTCTCATAGAGGACATAATCGGTGAAGCTGGAATCTGTCACTTCTTTGAACATGCGGCTCAAATGCGAGTTATTCATATGAAACGTGTCCGCTATATCCTGAAGGGAGAATTCTCGGTGCATGTTGGACTTGATATACTGCTTAATTAATAGAATGAGCTTCGATTTGTCATCTTGCGCATAACAATCCGCCACAGCCTTCTCCGCACTGTGTACTTCTTCCAGCATAAGCTCTGACAGTTCCTCTAGCCGGCTGGCCGCATAGATCCGATCCACCAGCTGATGATTCGTTGATATGGAAGCGGTCGTGATTTCTTCGCAGGCCGACCATAGACGAAAGAGCATTTCTGTCATCATATTTTTGACAATATGCGGATGTAGAAATGGCGGCTCAATTAGCGCCTTGCAAAGTGCTTCAAATTGCGGGTTGATGTCAGCAAACTGAAGCGCTCCAATTCGCTCGTAGATGTCTTTTTTCATCTTTTGAATAGGCTCTGTGAGCGTATCGCGAATCAATCGGTCACTCTCCCTAACGATGCGGCCGCTGTGATGATAGAAATCAAGCTGAAGAAGCTCGGCTGCCTGAAGAGCATAAACACGCCAATCATACGGGTCGTCAAAAGTGGAACTGATCGCAATGGTGATCGTGATGCCCAGCTTGTCCTGCATCGCTTCCTTCCACCTTTGAGCTTCACTTGCAGGAGGATTTTCCGCTATGATCAGGTGCAGCTTGCTTTTGGCCGCATCCTCGACTGCGCCTATATAACGGCTTCCCAAGTGCTGGATAGCCAGCTGCTCCAGGTCCGCGTCACTGCTCGGCCAGATCCCCCTAGCGGCCACATGCCGTTCTGGTTGAATGACCCAGGCTTGATAGTTTGCCGCTTGAAGAAGCGAAGCAAATTCTTGGAGCTGTACGTCTGATCGCTCGGGCTGGGATTTAGGCAGTACCCCATCGAGCCAGCTTTGGAGGAACCTTTTTTTACGCTGAGCCTTGTCGGCATCGGTTGAACCGGATTCGCTGCCTGCATGTCGCTTGAGGAGCAATTCGACGGAAATATTTTGCAATATATCGCATAATTCCTTCATATCCAGCGTCGATTTCAACAAGAAATCGGTCACTTGCAGTTGAATAGCGCTTCGTGCATATTTGATATCCTGCTGACAGGTTAAAATGATAAATTTGGTATCTTCCCGGTGTTTTTTGGCAAATTGAATAAACCGCAACCCGTCCATTTTGGGCAGCTCAATGTCTACCAGCACGATATCGGGAAGATGCCGTACGAACATTTCGTAAGCTTCCGAACCATCGCTGGCCTCACAGACAAGCTCCATGCCCAGCGTTGACCAAGGGACCGCCTTTTTTAAACCCAGACGCACTAATACTTCATCCTCAACAATCATGACCTTCATAATAGCCACCTGCTTTCTCTTCCATAATGAGCAAAGGCAATATAATTTCAATTTGCGTACCTTCGCCAAGTCGACTATGAACTTGAATACCATAGGCGCCGCCATATTCCAATGAAATTCTTTGCTGTAAATTACGCAAGCTGATGCCCGAAGTAGGCCCCATCCCATCCCTATCTGGCTCCTTCGCTTCCAGCAGCGTCCGCAGTGTTGCCGGCTCAATGCCATTTCCGTTATCTTCGATCCAAATACGAAGTCCCTCCTCACACGCATGGATGCGAAGGTTAAGCCACGGCTTACGGTCAAATGGCGTACAGAAGCCGTGTGTAATCGCATTTTCGAGCAAAGGTTGGAATGTGAATTTGGGGATGCGGGCATGCAGCACTTGCTGGTCAATTTCCAAATTCAGGTCTATCCGCTTCATAGAGCGAATTTCCTGAAACCGGATATATTGGAGGGCATACTCCTTCTCCTCTTCAACTTTACTGAACAGCGTATTTGAGTTTTTTAACGTGTAATCCAGCATGCGGGTTAGTGCAAGAATCGCGTCAGCCATCGTTGCATTTCCATGCAGAACGGCCATAAAGCGCAGTGCGTTCAGCGAGTTGTGCCAGAAATGCGGCCGCATCTGCTCCTGCAGCACATGTAATTCTAATCTTCGCTTCTCGCTCTCTACCTCTTTGAGCGTTTGCATCTGCTGCTGAATTTGCTCGAAGAAGCGATAAATGCCAGCATGCAAAGTCTCAAGTTCCTTAAACCCCTTATAAGCAAACCTCTCTGGGGACTCGCCCTCTCCCGCTGTTCGCACAATACGAGACATTCGCTGAAGTGGGAGCAGCAGTTTCGTATAAAGAATGTAGCCAAAAGTAAGGATAAGCAGCACGGAAAAAGCCGTCGTAATGGCTGTCGTCTGCCACACACTAATGCTCTCCGCATGCAGCGACTCCATAGGAATAATGGACAGCACCTCCCATGTTGTTGAAGGAATCTGCTTGTAAATAAAATAACAGTCCTGACCAGCAATTTTTAATTTGCCCGAGCCTGCGGCATTCCCGTTTCTCCCAATCAGCTCATCTAGCTGTTTGCTGTCCATGGATTCGAGATAAGCAGAAACTTCTGAAGAAGGCTGCGAATTTGCAAAAAGCACTTTCCCTTCCGGCGACAAGATGAAAACAGCATTCAAAGGGTTAATTCTTACCGTATCCAGCAGCGTTTCGATCGCAGACCCATTCATTTTAATCGTAAGCGTTCCAAGCGAATGGTCATCCTGGGTCATGTTTTTACTGACATATAAGGCTTGAGGAAAGGAGCTGTAATGAAAATCGGGGGCTACGTCGGAGCGAATGAAGCTGTTGTCCAAATACAACCGAGTCCCGTACCAAGGGAATGAGGCCATCGTGGATTTGAACCGTTCCTCTTCTTCTTGATCAATTGGCGGGTAGGCAAACACGCGGTTTTGATCCGTAAGAATCTGAATATATAAAGGAAGGCGCAGCCGGAAGTAGCTCAAATAACCTTCGATCACGTCTTTGGGAACATCGTGGTTGTCTTGAATTCTACGCGTCAAATCGGTCTTTACCGATAACGTGCGGGCAAAATCATCAATATAATTCAAATAGTTAATAAGATTGACGGAAAGGGAGTCCATTTTATCAAATATGATCTGATTGTATTGCTTTTGAATCGTCGTCGTGGATTGTTTGCTGATAATCAATCCTTGAAAAGCGATTAGAAACAGCACGCTATAGGAGACAAGAACAAAAAGGAGCATTTTCCAGCCGCTCAATAGACTTCTGATTTTTTCTTTGTACAGCATGTATCCATTCTCCTCGAGCATTCTACTTTTATATGACACATTATAGTCTGTAGGGATGTTCAGAAGGTTAAAAGAAGTGTGTATTTTATGTAAATGAGATGGGAATGCGGTATTGTGAAATAAGAAAAAGCCCCGCTTCGGCAGGAGGGCACAGAAAAAGGCAGTCTCCTCCCTTATGGAAGCTGAGACTGCTCAAAAGAGACTGTCGAATAACTTTAGAAGATTTGCCCTGTAATCGATTTTTATGTGTGGGTTCAAACAAAAAAAAAAATCGATTACAATCGATCTGAGAGACAGTTAGTCTGTTCAATACGCAATTTTGGACCCCCTAAAATAGTTATTCGACAGTCTCGAAAAGGCAGTCTCAGTATGATGTTGCATCTTTCTCAGGATTGGCATGCATTCACAAGGAGCAATTGCTATATTCACTGTGAATCTCAATGTTATCAAAGTAGAAAACATGATGAAAAGCATAACACATTTGCGGCCTCTAGGAAGGCAGATTTTGCATTTCACTGGATAAACTCCAGTCAAAGTAGCATTTCTTCTGAAGCAAACCTTGTCTGCAGAACCTGAATTCCTGAGATTGCTCATCTTTTGATGACTTTGAAGCAACTGCAGGATCAAATACCTGCAAATATGCATCTTTTTTGCTCAGAATCTACCTGCAAAACCTGAATTCCTGCAAATATGCATCTTTTGTTAGATTTTTTCTAGTTTTAGGAAGAATAATCGATAAATTCCTGCATAATTGCAGGTTTTTTCATTTTTTTAACGATTTTGTTGAAAAAGCCTGCACTTTTGCAGTTTTACTCTGATAACACTGGAGTAATTCCAGTGTTATCTTGAATTTGGCAACAGGGTTGGGGCAGTTAAATAGGCAGTTGCAGTTACGGTTAGACGGTACCAGTTGGAGCCTCTAAAACAGATGAGGCTGCCTCGCAGTCATTTTCGACTTTGAGACAGCCTCTTTACCTACTTTAGTCCAATTTCACAAAATCAAAACAAACGTTTCTCAGTAGCCCGCTTGAGCTGCGGGACTCCCTTTGCTTCTTAATGGCCGGCCGAATATTCTTCCATTTGGGCAGCCGGGTCTAATTTTTCTTTGCTCATGAACAATGCCGCAAGCAGCGCAACGGCAGCCGGGATAATCGCCCAAGCAAAGGTATGAACGATGGATGAGGAAAGCGCATCGGTGATCTTATCAAGAATTTGCGCAGGAATTTTGTCCCGTGTTTCGGGAGTCAGAATTTTACGTGGATCGCTTAGATCGAAGCCTTGCGGCATCTGCCCGCCACCACCGAACGCTGAAGTCAATTTACTTGTAAAGGTGTGACTTTGAATAATACCGAATACGGTAATACCCAGCGTCATTCCCATGGACCGCAAGAAGTTAAGCGTGGAGCTCGCAGAGCCGCGCTGCCTTGCCGAGAAGCCATGTATCGCTGCGTTGCTTAGAACGGAGAACGATGAGCCTATCCCCAAACCAATTAGAATCATGAAGATCGTAACGATGAAGCGTGTAGAGCCTGTCGTTAATGTCGTGAGCAGCGCTATGCCGATGACAAGCAGCGCCAAAGTTGGAATCATGATCGAACGATATTTGAACTTCGTCAGCATGGCGCCGCCACCCGCGGCAGTAACCACGGATCCGAGCATCATCGGAAGCAGCACGAGACCCGAATTAGTTGCTGATCCGCCAAGAACACCTTGGATGAAGATTGGGATGTAGATGGAGGCCGTAATGAACGCTGCACTGCTGAACATAGCCATGACATTGCTCGTGGTATAGAGACGATTCTTAAACATGCCAAAGGTAATGATCGGTTCTTGTGCACGACGCTCGACGAATACAAAACCAATGACAAGCACCACAAAAGCAGCAAACAACCCAATAATCACGCCGGAATTCCAAGCATATTGCTTGCCGCCAAGCTCAAGAGCGAACATGAGGCAAACGATTGAAGCTACGAGCGTAAAAGCGCCAAGGTAATCAATTTTTTGCTTGGAATGCTCAACAGACTCTTTGTAAAAAAAGGCGATCAGAATGAATGCCAGTAATCCCAAAGGCAAGTTGATATAGAAAATCCAAGACCAATTGATATAATCTGTCAAATAGGCACCCAGAAGCGGCCCGAAAATACTGGAGAGACCAAATACAGCGCCGAATAATCCGCCTAATTTGCCGCGTTTATCCGGAGGAACAACATCAAACATGATCGTAAATGCAATTGGCATAAGCGCCCCGCCGCCAATCCCTTGAATAGCACGATAAATACTGAGCTGTATAATCGTATCAGCCGTACCGCATAAGGCAGACCCGATCATAAATACAATAAGACCAAAAACGAAGAACCTTTTGCGGCCATACATATCCGATAATTTACCGAAAATCGGCATACCGGCCATCTCTGCTACCAGATAAGCAGAAGTTACCCACATTAATTTGTCAAAACCGCCCAACTCTCCGACAATTGTACCGATTGCGGTGGCTACGATCGTGTTATCCATCGAAGCCATCAGAATTGCCAGCAGCAAGCCTGCTAAGATAACGCTCATTTTATTTCCTTTTGCCATCTCACTTGTTCCCTCCACACTATCCATCTGCCATATCAATTACTATTTCTCACAAGATCAACACTCATTCCTTACGAACGAAATCAATCTCAATATATGTTTAGAGCCCCTCAGCCAGAATCCGTTTTAAAAACATACCCGTGTAAGAAGCGGCCACTTCGGCGACCTGTTCTGGAGTGCCTTCGGCTACAAGCTTCCCACCGGCTGCGCCTCCTTCTGGTCCGATATCAATGACCCAATCGGATTCTCTGATCAGCTCCAAACTATGTTCCACAACCACAACGGTATTTCCTGTATCCACCAGCTTATCCAGTAAAACTTGCAACCTTAAGATGTCAGTCGGATGCAAGCCGGTTGTTGGCTCATCCAACAGATAAAGCGTATGATTCTTGGACGGCTTGCTCAGCTCTTTGGCCAGCCTGATTCGTTGTCCCTCGCCGCCGGATAAGGTTTTGACCGATTGCCCCCATTGGAGATAGCCAAGTCCAACCTCGCACAGCATTTCGATAATGCCAGCCATTTTGGCTTCTGTCATGAGGATTGGCAAACTTTCTTGTATCGACATGTTCAGTATATCGGAGATCGAGTAACCTTTGTACTGAACCTGCAAGACCTCATCTGTAAATCTTCTGCCCTTGCAATCGTGGCACTTCACTTCGAGGTCAGGCAAGAAATTCATGTCGACGGAAAGCACGCCAAGCCCTTGGCAAGTCTCGCAACGGCCGCCTGGCGTATTGAATGAGAAATGCTTGGTTGTCAGTTTTCTTGCCTTCGCTTCTGGCAAACCTGCGTACAAGGTACGTATTTGGGTAAATACGTCGGTATAGGTTGCAACATTTGATCGTTGAACTCTGCCCATTGGCGATTGATCGAAGATCACAATATTTCCGACATGCTCCAAGCCCGTAATTTCCTTGCAGCCTATCGGTGCTTTTTCTTTGGAATTTCCTTGCGCCAGAATATCGAATACAAGCGTAGATTTGCCTGAGCCCGAAACTCCAGTTACGGACACTAATCGTCCAAGTGGGAAGGAAACTGACGGAATATCTATATTACGAGCATGTGCTTCACGTATCGTGATGGATTTGCCGTTCCCTTTTCTGCGTGTGCGCATGACTGTCGGGAGACTCTCTTCTCGCAGATAGGCACCTGTAACCGAAAGCTCGCTGGCCATCAAGTCTTCGACACTTCCTTCGCCTACTACTGTTCCGCCGTGCAATCCAGCACCTGGACCGATATCAATGATATGATCTGCAGCCCGCATCATTTCAATATCATGTTCAATAACGAGCACCGTATTGCCTAGATCGCGAAGCTGCTGAAGTACACGAATGAGTCCTACTGTGTCCCGCGGATGTAGTCCTGTTGTGGGTTCATCCAAGATATACAACACACCGGTTAAGCCTGAACCTAGCAGCGAGGCGAGTCTCAGCCGTTGGGCTTCGCCCCCGGACAAGGTTACCGTCTGCCGATTCATCGAAAGATAACCGAGTCCGACATCGATAATCCGCTGCAAACGCGTGGGCATATCATGAAGGATCGGCTCCAACAGATGCTGCCCTTCAGCGGGCAACGTCGCCGTCAAGCCTTGGGTCCACTCGAATACTTCGCCAAGCGACCATTCCGACACATCGGTGATCGAAGCGTCAGCGACTCGAACAAGACGAACTTCTTTTTTCAAGAGAGCTCCGCGGCATTCGGGACACTGCTGTTCATGAAAAAAGCCACCCTCTTTTTCTTGACCGGCAGACTCTCCTTCTTTCTCCTTGTAACGGCGCCACAAGCCGGGAATCACGCCCTCAAACTTAGTTCCTTGGACTGGCTTCACATTCGGATAATGACGTTTAAATGCCTCACTTTCAACTCCGTAATAAAGGATATCACGCTGAATCTCATTGTAATCTTTCAATGGCAGATCCAGATCAAAGTCAAAGCCGTAATGCTTGCCGGCCGCGACCAAAATCCGCATCTGAATATCGCGATGAACGCCACTCAGCGATGCTACGCCGCCGCCGCGCAAAGTGAGTTCTGAATTGAAAACAGCCGCTTCATTAATACTTGCCACATGACCAAGACCGCTGCACGCTTCACAAGCCCCCTCGGGCTTATTGAATGAAAAGTGTGACATGCCCAGCTTCTCAAGTTCAACTCCGCAATGCGGACAGTCTACTGTCTTATGATCCATTCCCTCGTCTTCATCTGCCAATAGACCGGCAGGCTCAAATGAAGGCGGTATTCTGCCGCTGCAGGAAGGGCATATCCGCTCTCCCAATCTAGCAAAGATAAACCGAACAAACGTGTAGATGTCTGTTACCGTCCCCACTGTTGAACGCGGATTGCGATTCGTAATATGCTGCCCAACACTGATGGACGGAGACAACCCTTCAATGGACTCCACCTTGGGCTTACGAATGGAATCGGACGTCAAGCCCATGGAGTCCAAATACTGTCTCTGACATTCCCTCTGAAGAGTATCCATGGCCAGCGTCGATTTGCCTGATCCTGACGGACCAGTTAGCACAACCAACTTATACTTTGGAATTGAAAGTGAGATATTTTTCAGGTTATTTTCCCGTGCACCGACAATAAAAATCGTGTCTTTCACATAAATCCCCCTCACTGTGAAGTCGCTATATGTTTCAAACTGCAGCAATCAAAACCCTTTGCAAAATCGTCATGGTTCCTATAAAATGAATCTCAATAATACCTCGTCTATCAAATATCTCGATAATCAAGATATAAACATCATAAAAGGAGGTTTGTCATTTGTCAAGACATCAACAAGCTCCAATCACAGATCCCAAAGAACAGTTCATCTCCTATATGCGTGGACTCGGAACCCGAACGGTTTTATACCAGCATGGCGTTGCCAGCACTCTTGGGTTATACAATCAAGACTACTTATCTGTGGATATCCTTCGTGAGAAAGGTCCCATCACCGCGGGAGAACTCTCCAAATTAACCGGACTTGCTACGGGAAGCACGACGGCTTTAATAGATCGCCTCGAAAAAATCGGTTATGTTCGCCGGCAAAATGATCCCCATGACCGTCGCAAAGTGATTATTGTCCCTGCGTATGAGCATAAAGCGGAAGTTAGCCATACGTACCACCCTCTTCACACCGCAATGCTTGAACTTGCTTCCTCCTATACAGATGAAGAGCTTGCCCTCATCACGAAGTTTTTAGACAAAGCGAGCACCGTCCTAGAAGAGCAAATTTATCATCTCCATGCCGCTTCCCAGAGCAAAACTTCTTCCTGAAATTGAAAAAGCAAATGTCAAGACCTATCTTTTGCAAATTCTTCGCTCAGAATCGCATTATGTTCACCAATTTGAAATATTTTCATTTTTAAAAATAGTGTCAAAAGGTGTAGAATATCTAGATACGGTTTAAATCCAATTGTGTCGATGTTGATGGGCATTTTCACTTGTGAAATATCTTACAACCATTTGGGAAACGAAATAGTTGTCCCGTACACATTGCGACAGTACCCGATTTTTTTTCAACGCAAAGGAGGATTTTTTCTTATGTCACAGACACCTGCTGTTCAAGAAGTAGCAGCAACACTTGCTGCGGAACCAAGATCGCTAGACGTACTAGACCAATTGCTGAAGCCTGAGGTGCAGCAATCCCTGACTGTTCTTGTCGAAAATCTGCCTAAATTGGCAGAAATGGTTACGATGTTAACGAAAGCTTACGACTTCGCACAAAGCGTCGCTACGGACAAAGTTTTGATCAACGATTTTGCCCAAGGTATTGGCGAATTCGTCAAACCGGTACAAGAAAGAGCAAAAGACATTGCATCAGCAGCGATTGAAGCTGGCGAACGTTCCCAAGCTGAGGCTGGAACAACGATTGGTCTTTTCGGTATGCTCAAAATGCTGAAGGATCCTGAAGTGCAGAAGACACTTCGTTTTGCTCAATCATTCTTGAATGTACTTTCGGAACGGAAACATTAATACGAACAAGGGGTGATCACGATGGCTAAACAAATACTTATTCTTGGCGGCGGTTATGGCGGTCTTCTAACTGCTTTGACAGCACGTAAACATTTGACGGCGGCAGAAGCCAGCATAACAATCATCAACCGCTTTCCAACACACCAAATTATTACAGAATTACACCGTTTGGCTGGCGGCACGATCAAAGAGCAAGCCGTTGCGCTGCCTCTTCAAAAGCTGTTAGGCGACAAACAAGTGAACATTGTTGTTGACACGATTAAAGAGATTAAGCCAAATGAGAAGCAAGTTCTTACAAGCAGCGGCGCTGTACATACGTATGACGCGCTTGTCGTTGCTATGGGTAGTGAGACCAACTACTTCGGTATTCAAGGTCTGGAAGAAAACAGCTTCGTATTGAAATCGGCTGCTGATGCTAACCGCATCCGCGAGCACGTTGAAGCTCGTCTTGACGCTTATAAAGCTTCCGGTAATAAAGCAGACGCAACGATCGTTGTTGGCGGAGGCGGTCTGACAGGTGTTGAGCTTGTAGGTGAATTTGCCGATAAGCTTCCTGAAGTATGCCGCAGCAAAGGCATCGATTTCAACGATGTTTCCATCTATTGCGTTGAAGCAGGTCCGGCTGTCCTTCCGGTATTCCCTAAAGTATTGATCGAGCGTGCGGTCACAAGCCTTGAGAAGCGCGGCGTTACTTTCTTGACAGGTGTTGCGATTACAGAAGCTACGAAAAATTCCGTATCACTGAAAAGTGGACAAACCATCGAGTCGAACACGATTATTTGGACAGGCGGCGTCAAAGGTAACCAAGTTGTTGGAAGCTGTGGCATCGCTGAAGATCGTGGCCGCGCTACCGTAACATCGACATTGCAATCCACATCGCACTCCGATATCTTCCTTGCAGGCGATTGCGCGGTTGTTTTCCCCGAAGGCAGTGAAAGACCTTACCCTCCTACTGCTCAGCTGGCTTGGCAGATGGGCGAAACCGTTGGTTTCAACCTTTCCGTTCAGCTTAAAGGCGGCACTATGGACAAGTTCACTCCGGTCTTCTCCGGAACGCTGGGCAGCCTTGGTCGCAAAGATGGTATCGGCACGATCGGCGGCAATAACACGCAGCTGAAAGGCTTGCCGGCTTCCCTCATGAAAGAAGCGAGCAATGTTCGTTACTTGTCCCACATTCATGGACTTTTTGCATTAGCTTATTAAGAACAAAAAGGATGTCCCCTTGCCTTCATGGCGAGTTGGGACATCCTTTTTTTAATTTGATGCTTTGCAAATTGCGACTCTTATTTCTCGTGTTCAAATGCAAGCCGTACAGCTAGCCCCGTCAAAAGCCTAGCCATTAGCCACCGTTGTACTCGCAACCATGTGGGGCGTGTGCCAAACCAGACTGAAATCTTGCTAGCTGTACATACAATGAGGAGATTTACAATAAAACTGACCGTAATTTGCGTAAAACCCAAAGTTGCGCTTTGCAGCAACAACGATCCTCGTGCAGGATCCTCAAATTGGGGCAATAGTGAAACGTATAGAACTGCAATCTTAGGATTAAGAAGATTAGTCATAAAACCCATAAGGAATAATTTCTTTGGTGTGTCAATTGCAAGCTTGCGAGGTTCCAAAATTGATGCTGAACCTGGCTTTATGGCATTCCAAGCAAGCCAGAGTAAGTAAATGGCGCCAGCAAATTTGACAGTATCGAAGACAACTGGTACTGCAGTGAACAGAGCTGTAAGTCCTAGCATCGTTGCCATAATATAAATTAGAAACCCAAGCATGACACCCAAAAGAGAGATAATCCCCGCTATTCGGCCCTGTGTAAGGGTTCGCGAAATCAGGTAGATCATGTTTGGACCTGGCGAACAAACCATACCTAATGAAACGATTGCAAAAGCGAATAATGTACCCAAACTGACCAAGTCAAGTCTCCTCTCTGTCTCTATGCGGTGATGTTTTTTCATATCTAAGCCCAAGGAGCTTTCTACATTGTTTATTAGTCTATAGCTACTCGCTAATTTTTGTCAATTCCATTTCAAAGGAAGAGGTTGTCCTATAAGTGGAATTTAAAAACGCGAGACACAGTTGAAATTCAGGGGAAATGAATTTTAAAATGAGCAAAGGAGTTAAGCGGCTTGGATCTGCTTAACTCCTTTGCTTTTTGCTTCAACTGCTTTCTTTAGCAGGTTATGGGCAAGCGAAGCCACCCAACCTTCAGCCTTACATTGGATAAGCCTCGAAGCAGGAATCCTTTGAATTCACGGTTGTTCTTGATGTAATCGAACATAGGCTTCGGTTCAATCACCCGCCTGACTGCTAGCGCGCAGCCTTCTTCACTACGAACTCAGAGGTGAAAAGCTGCCCCGCGCTGAGCCTGCCGAAAAGGCAGGCTCTAGCTCGAAGAAGGCTCAAAACCAATCCAAGCCGAGCCGAGCTGAGCCAGACAAAAACGCCGGCTCAGGGGTGGAAAAGATGCAAACCCCCGCTGAGACTGCCAAAAAGGCAGGCTCATGCTCGATGAAGGCTCAAAAACAATCAAAGCCGAGCTGAGCCAACCAAAAACGCCGGCTCAATGGGGGGGACAGCTTTTTGCCTAATTCCTTTTGCCAGGCTTTTTTTCTCGGTGGTACGTGAGCTTTAACTCCGGTTGCTTTCTATAAGCCTGCATTTATACATCTTTTTTGCTCATAGAATAGCCTCAACTGTTAAATTCCTGCGTTTATGCAGGTTTTTGAGGCTTTTTCTGGATGAGCGGCTGAAAAAGATAAAAATGCCTGCACAATTGCAGGCATTTCCACTTTTTAACCGAATTCGCCCGGAAATTCCTGTATTTTCGCAGGCTTTTACTTTTGTTTACTCCATATGAAGCTGGAACTGGTTATCCCCAATCGTAAAAGACTCCATATCTGCCACTTTCTCAAGTCGCACACTAGCTAGCAGCACGTTTTCCTGCAGAATATGTTGATAACGCTCCAACGCTTCCTTCAACGGTGATTGGACATCGAGCACAAGATGGACTCGTTTATCAATCGGCAGCTCCAGTTTTTTACGGTAATCCTGAATTGCCCGTATCATTTCACGTACAAGTCCTTCCTGTTTCAATTCTTCCGTTATTAACGTATTTAAAGTCACTGTGATCTGGTTATTGGAAGCTGAAGCAAAACCTGCTTTGGCTTGTTTCTCTACTAGCAGCTCATCTAGCTCGACTTGGAGCTCTTCCCCGTCGATTGCTACTTTTAAGAAGCCATTGTCAATCACCTGTTTGGTTTCCAAAGCATCCAAAGTTTTCAAGTGATTTTGCAGGGGATTGACGAATTTGCCATACTTCTTCCCTGCTGCCTTCAAATTCAGTTTCACATTGTAATCCACAAACCCGCTGTCATTTCGTTCTACACGAATTTCTTTCAGATTCATTTCGTCTTTAATGATGTCTTCGAATCGACTTAGGTCAAATTTGCTAGAAAGCGAAATGAACATCTCGGAGAGAGGCTGGCGAGTTTTGATCCCCGTTTCGTTCCTGATATTCCGTGCCAGCTCAACGATTTGCCGGGCAATTCCCATCTCGCTCTCCAACTCTTCATCAATGGCCGATTCACTCACCCTTGGATAGTCAGCTAAATGCACACTGCCTTCGCCGCCAAGGTTGCCATACATATCTTCAGCAATCAGTGGGGTAAAGGGTGCGATCATTCGCGAGAGCGTCAGCAGCACTTCACGCAGTGTTTGGTAAGCAGACACTTTATCTACATTCATATCACTTCCCCAGAAACGGTCGCGGGAACGTCGGATATACCAGTTGCTCAGCTCGTCGACAAAGACTTCGATTTGCTTGGCAGGGTTCAAGAAATCGTTGATTTCCAAGCCCTTGATTACTAGCTGCAGCGTGCTGTTCAGCCTTGAAATGATCCAGCGATCCAATTCGTTCTCAGACTTGTGATACGGATGATCTTCCGGATTATATTGATCAATCTCCGCATAAAGCGCATAAAAAGCATGCGTATTATTGATCGTATCAATCAGCTTGGACTTCGCTTCGGCTACGATCTGTTTAGAGAATCGTTTGCTGTTCCACGGTGCGCTATCTGCCAACAGAGCCCAGCGGAACGCATCCGTACCAAATTCATTGATGATTTCCCAAGGATCGATGCCATTGCCTTTACTTTTGGACATTTTTTGCCCGTTTTCATCCAACACATGCCCTGTGGAAAGGACGGATTTATAAGGAGATTTACCATTGAACAAAGTTGAAACAGCGAGCAGGCTGAAGAACCAACCTCTTGTTTGGTCAATCCCTTCGCAAATCATATCCGCGGGATACTGTTCATTGAACTCTGCTTCATCGCCAAACGGATGGTGATACTGCGCAAAGGGCATGGAGCCGCTGTCGAACCAGACATCAATAACTTCGGGAGTTCTTTCCATGACGCCGCCACAGGAGCAGCGCAGCTTCACAGCATCGATATATGGTTTATGAAGTTCCAAGCTTTCATCAATCGGCGTTATGGACTTATCTCTTAGCTCTTTGTGGCTTCCAGGTGCATACTCCGATCCGCAGTCTCCACATAGCCAAACGTTAAGCGGGGTTCCCCAATAACGATTGCGGCTGATGTTCCAGTCAACAAGCTCTTCGAGGAACTTTCCGAAACGTCCATCCCGGAGATGAGAAGGATACCATTCGATCTTCTTATTGTTTTCAATCAATTGCTCTTTGATAGCCGTCGTTTTGATAAACCAGCTCTCCATCGCATAATAGAGCAGCGGGGATTTGCAGCGCCAGCAAAAAGGATAACTATGCTCATACCGTTCTTTCGAAAATAACAGGTTGCGCTCGGACAAATATTTGACAATATCCACATCGCAATCTTTGACAAAGCGATCAGCGAAATCTGATATTTGATCCTGGTAACGTCCTGCCAAATTGACAACATTCACAAAATCCAGCTCATGTTGACGCGCAGTTCGATAATCGTCCTCACCGTGGGCAGGGGCAATATGAACGATACCTGTACCGCTTGTATCCATGACGTAGTCAGCATCTACAACGATATGGCCTTTAGTGGGATGGATATAGCCAAATGGAGGCTCGTAAGGAATACCTACGAATTCCGATCCTTTATGCTCAGACAAAATAGCGTAGTCCTGCTTGAACAGTTTTTCAGCTAATCGTTTGGCAACAATGTACACTTCATCATTCTGCTTCACTTTCACATAATCCAAATCCTTATTCACTGCTAATGCTATATTGGCTGGCAGCGTCCAAGGCGTTGTCGTCCAAGCTAGGAAAATTTCATCTCCGATTTTGCTTTTAAACTTAACGGTGGCACTCAAATCCTTCACATCTTCATAGCCTTGAGCTACTTCGTGAGAACTAAGCGTTGTTTGGCAGTCCGGACAATAAGGGCTGACACGATGCCCCTTGTACAACAATCCTTTCTTATGCACCACGGATAAAATATGCCAAACACTCTCGATATAATCGTTTTCGAGCGTCACATACGGGTTATCCATATCCGTCCAGTAGGCAATGGCTTCAGTCAGCTCTCGCCACTGTTTTTCGTACTCAAACACACTGCTTTTGCATTTCTCGACGAACTCGGCTACCCCGTATTTCTCAATCTCCTGTTTGCCCGATATCCCAAGCTGCTTTTGGACGCCAAGCTCAACAGGCAGACCATGCGTATCCCAACCTGCTTTGCGAACAACTTGGTATCCAGACATCGTTTTGTAGCGGCAGATGAAATCTTTAACAACACGGCCAAGCACGTGACCGATATGGGGTGATCCGTTGGCCGTTGGCGGTCCTTCATAGAAGACGAAGTTTGGTTTGCCTTTCCGATGTTCGATCGACTGATGGAACGTGTTATTTTGTTTCCACTGCTCAAGAATGCGCAGCTCGCGGGTTCTCGCTTTTTCTTTGACATCAACTTTTCTCATGATTAGGCTACACTCCTCTATTTACGTAATGGGTTAGTTCGGGACACGTGTTAAGGGAAAACAAAAAAATCCCGCCCCGTAAGGGACGAGATTACATCTCGCGATACCACCCTAGTTCCGTATGACCATCCACTTATGATCATTACAGCTCCTCATACTACGTACTAACATACGTGGCCCTTTTAACGGCGGGATCCCGGGGCAGCTTACTCAGAAACTTTCAGCTTTCCTTCTCGGAGAGGATTTTCGGCTAGGATTTGCATATTGGCTTTCAGCTCATGGCCAACTCTCTGGGAAGCAAATGGATTAGCGTACTCGTTCTCGTTAACGAATTTGATTAATGATAAGAACATTTAGTTAATACATTTTTACACTAAGATCTAAAGAATGTCAACTTTATTTCACTATTTTTTTCAAGCAGCTTTCTCGGCATGCTAGCTACCTGCGTCAAACAATTTCCTCAAGCTCATACAGCGATGCTTCTCTGTTGCGGATCACTCTTCGCAGAAGAGCAGCCATGTCACGCGTGATATCTCCTTTTTCGAAAAACACTTGCACCGCATCGCGCTCCGCTTGAACCGCTATCCAGTGAAGTTCTCTGCGGCACTCGTCGAACGAGCGGTCCTTACGCCGCGAACCGATCGTGTATCTGCGCAGCCTGTCCAACATCTGACGGTAGTACTCGAGCACACCTTCTGTCGCTTCATCGCTCTGAAGAGCGCAGCGCTCGGAGAACTCGTCGACAACGGCTTGGCTGCATTGCATTTTCAGCGTGCGGAGTGCTGTCATATCAGGCTCGCTAATACCGGAAACTACGCTCGGTTGGCGGACGAACACGATCATTTTCAACCGGCGCCAAAGGGTTTTGAGGATAACTTTGCCCAAATCCAGCTTATTAGCCAGAATGAGCTCAACCTGCTCCAGCATGTTCAAATAATAATTGGCCTGCTCGCGGCTGACTTGTCCGCTTTCCAGACGATCATTGACATATTTGCGCTCAATACCTAACGCCAGCAGGCGCATCCCTGCTTCTTCCTGCCGGGAACGCGGCAGACGTTTCGTTTTGCCATCCTTTTGGCCGAGCTGCTGCATCATCAGTTTGTAATCGCTGATCACCGTGCTCACAGCCATCTCGTTCTCTTCGTTGCTCGTTTTCTGCAGGGCTCGAACCGCCGCCCCCATGACTTCAATCTGCCACTCCCGTTCCAATCTTTCTTTTTCGGCATCATCGGTTGTGCTTTTCTTCTTGGCAAGCAGCGGAAGAACAATACTAGCCGTAAGCAGCGACAACAAGATGACGGAAGACGCAAGGAAAATAATAAGATCTCGTTGCGGAAACGGATCGCCATTTTCGAGCAAGAGCGGAATAGAGAACGCACCGGCCAATGTAACTGCGCCGCGCACGCCTGAAATAGAAGTTAACGTTAAGATACGCAGGCTTGGCACCTCGTTGCTTTTGTTCCCGAACCAACGTCCCCCTCTAGAGAATAGAAACGTCCATACAAACCGCAGCACCAACAGCATGGCATAAATAAGTACGGCATACCCAATGACTTTGAAATTATCAAAAGCCGGATCGCTCAGAATCGTCCGAGATACGTCTGGGATTTGCAGACCTAAGAGAACAAAGACCAATCCATTCAGGACAAATAAAATAACGGACCAAGTCGGATTCGATACGCTCTTAAGATTCGGCATCGTAAATGGCATCCGTTCATTCTCAATCGCATGCACAAGTCCTCCGGCTACGGCGGCAAGGATGCCCGACACGCCAAGCTCCTCAGCGATCAAATAAAGCAGGAACGGTGTAAGAATTTGCAGCAGCATATGCATCGTCTCATCCTCGAGCCCTGCCCGCCGCAAGAGATGGCGAAGACCCACGATGAGAAAGGCGACTATCGCCCCAACGAGCAAACCGCCGATCGATATGACGAGGAAGCTGAAGCTTGCCTTCGGCAGCGAGAATACGCCGGTAACTGCCGCAGCGATAGCGAATTTGAACGCAACGAGACCCGAGGCATCGTTCATCAAGGCTTCCCCTTCAAGCAGCCGTTTCAAGCTGCGCGGAAGATGGATGCGACCGGCAAGGGAGCCTACCGCTACGGCATCCGTTGGAGACAAGATGGCAGCAAGTCCGAAAGCAGCGGCCAGTGGAATCGAAGGAATCAGCCAATGGACACTATATCCCACAACACACACAGTGATGAAGACGAGACCGACGGCAAGCAGCAGAATTGGAGCCCGTAATCTCCACAGCTCATCGCGCGGCGTGTGCTTGCCATCGTTATACAAGAGCGGGGCAATGAACAGAATGAAGAACAATTCCGGTTCCAGATGCAGGTGAATACCTAACGGAACGACCACCAGACTGGCACCCAACACAATTTGGATAAGGGGAACGGGAATGAACGGAACGAATCGGTATAAGACATTGGATACGCCAATTAGAACCAACAGCATGAGAATGATAATAAATACTTCCAAACGGTGTCCCTCCATGACATGACAGGCTGCCAAAGCTATCCCTTTAAGCACCTGTTGGTGATATGTATTCGTGTAGTTCTCTTCAGGATATTTTTACTAAATCCTATTATATCATGATCCACTCTACTCTGTTCAATGGCGCAAGCTCATCTATTTTCAACTGAACTGTTACTACACAGGTAAAAAAAAGGCACTTGACGAAACATTCTTTTAATGTGATAGTTATACAATCATCTAATTGACTAATGTAAAGGGGTTGTTCATCGTGTTATAGCTGTTCAGATTCTAGATGCCTTATTACAGCAATTTTCTTTCACATTTGTGAAATTACATGATATTTAGGAGATGAATTTAAACGTGGTTAATTCTAAATCTTTCATCATTTACATCCTCGCCTTCGGCATCTTTGGTATCATCAATACCGAAATGGGTGTTATCGGCATTTTACCGCAGATTGCCCAGCAATTCGGCATCAGTGTCTCACAAGCAGGATTGCTTGTCAGTCTTTTCGCCTTAGCTGTAGCAATTTCCGGTCCATTCATGCCTTTATTGTTCTCAGGTATCAATCGCAAGAATGCCATGCTATTGGTACTCGGCCTGTTCGTCATCGCCAACGTAGTTTCTGTTTATGCGCCTAACTTCACTGTACTCTTAATAGCTCGTGTTGTACCTGCCTTCCTGCATCCTGTTTACTTCTCCGTTGCTTTTGTAGCTGCTGCCAATACGGTCAGCAAAGAACAAACCAGCAAAGCAATTTCCAAAGTATTTATGGGGGTTACCGCTGGAATGGTCATTGGCACACCGATCACTTCTTATATTGCGGACATCGTATCGCTTCATGCCTCACTCTGGTTTTTCGCCGTGGTCAATGCGATTGCCTTTCTGAGCATTCTTGCTTTCGTCCCCTCCATGCCGGTGAAAGAAAGACTTTCTTACGGGCAGCAGTTAAGTGTTTTGAAAAAACCGCTTGTCTGGTTAAGCATTGTGACGGTCATCTTCATAAATTCAGCGATGTATGCCGTCTATAGTTTCTTTGCAGAGTACCTGGACACAGTTACTCAAATGTCAGGAAAGCAAATCAGTCTTATGTTAGTTTTATTCGGTATTACTGGTATTGCAGGCAATCTGCTGGCTGGCAAGCTGCTTAGCAATAAAGCGAAAGCTACCGCTCTTGTGTATCCATTTATCTTTGCCGCCATATATCTACTTGTCTTTTTCTTAGGCAGTTTCTCTCTCCCAATGACGATTATTATTGCGGTATGGGGCGTTCTTTTCACCCTAGGACTTAATATTTCGCAATATTGGATTACTTCTGCGGCTCCGGAAGCACCTGACTTCGCTAATGGGTTATTTGTTTCTTTCGCTAATCTGGGTGTAACCATTGGTACATTCATTGGTGGATCCTTTATTGCAGGAATGGGAACTCAGCATGTGATTTGGAGCGGCTTACTGTTCCTGGTGCTTGGCTTAGTGTCTATTATGCTAAGAACTGTGCGTTACAATCCCCAAAAAGTAGATCTGGTTAATAAAAAACGTCATCTCAGCGTTGATATCGATCCCAGCTGATTTTGGGGCTGTCCCATAAGCCAAGTTTCTGTTTAGCATCGATCGTTCGGTCACCTGATAGTAAAAACCTGCAAAAGCGCAGGAATTTCCGACAAACTTGGTTGAAAAATGAGAATGCCTGCAATTGTGCAGGCATTTTCATCATTTCTCAGCCTCTATTGCCCTCTATTGCAGAAAAAATGCATTATCGCAGGAATTTGCCCCCAACAGATGAAATCAAGCCAAAAAAGATGCACATTCGCAGGCTTTTCCTCTTTCATAAAAAAGCCTGCACAATCACAATCGCTTTTCCTCATAACCGCACCAGTCAGGTGACAACCAACTGCACCGATTCATCCCTAATCGACTCGGGTGGAGAGAAATTTTTGAGCACATATGGTATGATGATGATAAAAATGTATCGTTTTGCTTCTATAAGAACACATGTCACATGAAGGGAGTTTTTCAGAATGACAATCCTATCCGACCAACAGTTCTCGAGAATATCACGTGCTTTGGCTGAACCCAGGCGCTATCAAATGCTCAAAGAAATCGGTGCCGCAACCGAGCCTCTTCCTTGCAGTACGCTGCATCTGAGCCACCCCGTGAGCGCTGCAACTATCTCCCATCACATTAAGGAATTGGAGACAGCAGGCTTGGTTCAATGCCTTCGTGAAGGCAAATTCATGAGCCTCGTACTCGAACACGACGTTCTACGTGCTTATGTAGATAAGCTTGCGGAGATTTAATTGCGAATAGACGTATATCTTTCCTAATCCCTTTCCATGATAAGAGAGGGTGTAGGAACAAATCATCTATCACAATAAATATGGAACGAATGGGATGAACCGCGTTTGAATGATAAAATTGTAATGCCGATATGGACGTTTGGACTTTTCATCGTTGTCATGAACACGACCATGTTCAATGTGTCTATCCCCAGCATCATTCATGATCTGCATATTTCTGCTGATCTTGGCTCATGGATAATATCTAGCTATTCTCTGGGTTATGCCTTATCTACTGTTATTTATAGCAGGCTCTCGGACATCATCTCGATTCGTCGGTTATTGACTGTGGGGCTATTGATTCTTGGACTTTCATCCATCTTTGGCGTTTTTGCAGCTGATTTTCAGACGTTGTTAATCGCGAGGATTCTGCAATCCGCCGGGGCGGGAGCAATGGCAGGATTAGGACTTGTATTGGCCAGCCGATATATCCCCATTGAACGGCGCGGTCGAGCCATCGCCATGATTTCGGCTGGCAGCGCAATGGCATTTGGGCTGGGCCCGATTGTAGGAGGCTTAATCAGCGAATACTTTGGTTGGAATGGGCTGTTCGCGGTCACGTGTTGTGTACTTGTTGTCCTTCCCCTCCTCTTGCGCCTGCTGCCCAAGGATAGTCAGCTACAAACAGCCAGCTTTGACATTTGGGGCGCTGCATTAACCATCGTTCATACGGTAACACTGCTTACCGCAGTAACCCAGCAATCCTTTGTTTGGCTCGCTCTCAGTATTCTTTCGTTTATTTTGCATGCTTGGCACTTAAAAAGAAAAAAAGAGACTTTCATCAACCTCGACCTGCTCAAAAAAACAGACTACAGAAAGCTCTTAGTCGTTGGTTTTTGTATTCTGGTGCTGAATTTGGGGAATTTATTCCTCATGCCCTTGGTGCTTGCCAGTCTATTCGCCAAATCGGCGATGACCATTGGACTAATGATCGCCCCTGGTGCCATTTTCTCGGCAATCATGACGCGTTTTGTTGGGAAATGGATTGATCGCTATGGCAATTTGCGGTTTTTGCTGATCGGCCATGTCGTTCTGACTGCTGTGCTACTATTTTTTTCAATCTTGCTTTCATATTCACCAACAGTCATTCTTATTGGCTACCTCTTTTTCTCACCTGCTTTTTCTGCAACGATGGCATCGTTAAATAATGAAGCCTCTCGCATTCTGCCCAGAACGCAGATCGGCTCTGGCATGGGTCTCCTCCAGCTGATTCAGTTTTTCGGCGGCTCCATCTCGGTTGCTGTATGCGGATTGCTGCTTGAGCACCAAAAAAACAGACCGCCTGTTGAAGCTTTCCGGCACGTTTATGAGCTTCTGTTTCTAGTAAGCTTGTGCTCCGTGTTAATGTTGTTATGGTATAGAAAAACATCCTCACTAGAGTCTCTACCGATTAATCAAACCCCATGAAATGATAAAAAAACAAAACCATCGCACCCACAGCGATGGTTTTTCGCATGATTGACCTTGCTGCTTTACGGATGCGGAAAGCTGCGTTTTCGTCTAATCCAAGACACGACAAGAAGCATCAATGGCAGGAATAAGGTGAAAATAAGAGAAAACGGCGCCCAATTTCTTCCTAAGTAGTCATTAATATAAATGGTATTGGGGTAACACATTAATGAGAGCACAATCATTCCCAAAGCCAGTGGGGCAATGAGCGGTTTCTCATCCTTTATGTTCAGTATTTGAACAAAGCCCAGCAAAGAGGCGTGGAAGGTCAAGACAATTTTGATGAAAATGGACAGCACCCAGATTGAGATTAAAATGCCTTCCACCCGCTCAAGAAAATGACCGATGCTTATATTTTTGGCAAGTGTGTAAGCCGGAAATAGTTGGTTAGTCGTTAACGCTTCACCAAGAACGGCAATACTGCCAACAGTCGTAATAAAAAGAATGGCTCCGCCAACTCCTATCCCAGCTGTGAAACCGCTTCTGAGACCACGCATTTTGGCGACAAATGGATAAAACATCAGCAGAACGCTCATCTCCTGCAAGCCGTAAAATGAGAATCCACCACGCAGAATCGGTTTGACGCCATATTCCATAACGGGTAGAAAGTTATTCATGTTGAATTTAGGCAGCAGCGGCACAATAAGCAGCAGAAATAAAATAATCAGCCAGGGAAAAAAGACAACAGCCGCTCGTGTATACACGACGAATCCGGATCGGACGGCCATCACGACAATAAGGGTAAACAATATTTGCAGCATCTCTATCGGAGTTTCTTGCATGATTTGGGAGGTTATGAAAAAACCTAGATCACCCATCATCAAAGAAGCAAGCAAGTAAAAAAACAATACAAAAGCTAGACAGACCGCTTTGCCAAACCATTTGCCCAGTATGATTTCGCAGTATTGGGCCAGCGTTTGTCCTGCAAATCGCTCCCCGAGTACAACGTATAAGAAGGCATTGAGACCATTCATCCCGATGCCAACTAAGCAAGCCAGCCATGCGTCCTGTTTGGCTTCATGAGCCAGCGCAGAAGGTGTGATAAGAATAGATGTCCCAATCATAAAGAAAGTAATGAGCACGGCAAATGAGCCTCGGCTAATGATCTCTTTTTTCTCCACAGAAAAGGCCCCTTTCATTGCAGTAACGAGTAAACCGCGCGGGGATAAGGCCCTAATGCCATTTCAATCCAATCGAGTGGATTCGGCAAATTGATATTCAAGCTTTTAACGGTACTGATCACACACACCGTGAGCGTTATCATAGCCAATATCCAAAACTCTTTGAACTTCTTTTCCTTCCACATGCGAGGGAAATCCTTCCAAAGTGTCCAAGCTAACGTAAGGAAAATCCCAATGAAAAGCAGCATGAGGTACTCCCTATTCTCTCGTTATTTGATCAACCGATTGTAGAATTGTCCCCACCCTGCGGAGATTTGTATCTACATGAACATGCACTTTAATCGTCTTAAAAACCTCGTCCCAATCCTTGATTTGATGCCAGGCTTTGGGGTATTTACGATGAAATGCGTCGCCGAAGCCGTAAATATCGGTCCCTATAGTTTGTTGGATTTTATCGATCGATTCGCTGATAAGACCTTCTAATTTCTGGTCGCTCAACTTCTTTATATCCGCCACAATTCCGACTTTCGATATATCCATTTTGCATTCAATATCAGCGATATCCTGCTCAATTCTGACATTTACATCGAATTCAGGATTCTCATTTACCAAATGGGGATGCATAACCGCATTGGAACGGATAACCTGCATCGTAATATTGCCTTTAGATCCTGGACATGGAATAAAACCTGTTGTTTGATAAACGGAGTTTTGCACATAATTTAAAGCCTTCGTGTCACTCTCATCCAACCAGCCCACAAACCGATCTCGTTTGAAGGCCGCCATTCCGGCATATTTTAGAAGAGCAAGAGGTTCCACGAACTGGGTATTTGCCGTTTGGTCTCCCATCTTCTTATTTCCAATAATTTCAATTCCGGTCATAGAAGCACTTTTGCCTTTAGCTCCTAAAGCCTGAAGCAAATAATTAAGATTCATGCTGCCGGTAGCGGACCAATATTTATCCGAGGTTTCCAGCTTCGTATACATGTTATTGGCGGGAATCGGATCCATCGAGCTGATTACTTTCAACACCTCGGAAGCTTTCGCCTGCCTGGCGACAACAAAGTAGAAATCCGTACGCATATCCAAATTGCGGGATAAATAGTCAATTGCTTTGCTGATTCCTTGATGGGCAACATCTTCACTAATGATAACCATTCGCAGATGTGAGAAATGCAAAAAACGCGGAGCTTTAACGCTCATCCGGGATAAGGCTTCTGGAACCGTTGTTCCTGTTTCTTCATACGTGACGACAGCACTAGCATTTGTGGATGTTCCTTTTTTCGCCGAGACTTGACTTGGATTAACCGTCTGAATGGTAACTTTATAGCGTTCTCCCATTTTATCGATTCCCAAACCTACAACAATACTGATGTCGTTTAACTCATGTCTGCTCCAACAACCGCTTAACAAGCACATGAGAGAAAGCAGGAAGAAACTTGCGAGCAACCGCTGTTTCACATGATCTACCTCCTCACCTGCGTTTCTGGCGAACGAGATTTTTCTGGGGGAAAGCTTTCGACCGAGTAAACATCTTCGTGAGTGGAAAGCGGAAAAACGTGTCCTTTTGGTCAGATAAATGGAATGGGGCAAGCGGTGACATATAGGAAACTCCGAATGAGGAAAGCCCGCACATATGGACAACAAGCGCAACGATGCCTAGGAAAATACCAAAAAGCCCAAACGACGCAGCCAGCATCATTAATAAGAAACGGATAATCCGAATGGTGATTCCAAGGTTAAAAGCAGGAAGAACAAAGTTCGATATCGCCGTAATCGACACCACAATAACCATGGCAGCACTAACGAGACCTGCTTCTACCGCGGCTTGACCGATGACAAGCGTTCCTACGATCGAGATGGATTGGCCAATGGTTTTGGGCATCCGAACGCTGGCTTCCCGCAAGATTTCGAAGGTAACCTCCATCATGATCGCCTCAATGAAAGCCGGGAACGGTACGCCTTCCCTCTGACTGGCTAAATTATAAAGCAGCGTAGTCGGCAGCATTTCTTGATGAAAAGTAGTAATTGCAATGTAAAAAGAAGGGGTTAACAGCGCCAAGCCAAATGAAAGGAAGCGCAGCAGCCGAATTAATGTAGAAAAATCCGCAGGTTGGTAGTAATCCTCGCTCGATTGAAAAAATTGCGTAAACAAGGCGGGGACCAGCAGCGCAAAGGGTGTTCCATCTACCAGGATAGCTACCCTTCCTTCCATTAACCCTGCAGCGATCACATCGGGACGCTCCGTATTAAAAACAGTTGGAAAAGAGGTAAGCTGCTTGTCTTTGATCTGCTCCTCGATGTAATTGCTCTCAAGGATAGCATCTATATCGATGTTCGCTAATCGCTCCTTGACTTCCAGCAGAACCTCTTCGGACACGATATTTTTCACATAAGCAATGACAACATCCGTTTTGGTAATCCTGCCGATTTGCATCGATTCCATCCATAAATGCCGATCTTTGATTTTACGACGAAGCATCGAGGTATTCCAGCGAAGCACTTCTGTAAAGCCTTCCCTTGGCCCGCGGACGACAGATTGCACATTCGGTTCTTCAACCGACCGTGCTGTAAGTTCTTTCGTTCCAATGGCCAGAACACGCAGGCAGCCTTCAAGCAGCAGGATGCTGTAGCCAGACAATAGGGCTGAAAATAGTTCTTCCATTCCATCTAGATCATGTACAGTACCCGTTGAGATGACAACATTTTTACAATACTCCAGCAATTCATCCGAACTAAAGTGTTGTTGTTCGCCACTGGCGCAGCACGAAAGCAGAGAATCAATCATGGCATGCAGATTCGATAAACCTTCCATATAGACGACTGCACCTTGAATACATCGATCGGCGCTAAGATCAATTTGAATTTCCCGAATAGCCACATCGTCACTGTTTCCTAGTCCCTCCAGGATTAGCAGCAAATTGTCTGTTAGACTCTCGCTCAAATGTTCGTCCATCGTTTGCTCAACGTTTGCCATCGTAATCTCCTGCTGTTGGGGAAGGTCTGTTTATTAGTAGTATCTAACTTAATTCCTTTTTTATGCATTATTGGTAAGCAGCCACTTAAGAAAAATAAAAGCACAACAGACAGACCTGTTAAGATCGTCTAGTTGTGCTTTTATGCAAGAATTTGATGTTTTAGTGTCCATACTTGCAACTAGGCATCGGATACGCCGGTAAAATTGAAGCTTTCGGGGCCTACACGAATCGTTCCTAAAGCAGATGCCTGTATGAATACACTATAGACGGCTCCAGCAATATTAGGAGCATTGAAATCAGAACCAGAGAACGATATTAGCTGAGGTCCGAGTATGGAAAGATCAAGGTTCTGAGCGGCTGAAAATACAATGATATCCTGAGCGGTCGCTCCGCGTACGACACTTACCAAAACAGTTGTCACTAGGGGAAGCAGTGGCAGCTGCACAGCGACAACGCCAGAGAAGTCAACATGCGTCAGATTGGCTGTGCCTCCCGATAGATTAAGGGTCTGCTGAGCAATCAATTGGGGTGTATTAATTACGGTAATCGGGATCGAGATCGAATTAGCATAACTAGCATTTTGAGATGTTTTCAAGTCCAAAAAAATGGTCATAGACTTGGCCTCCTTTCTCTTTTTCTAGTTCTATTTTATGCTGGTAATCTAGCAAATGATCGGGCGTCTGCGCTATCTTTCAAAATAAAAATACGAACTAGTTGAAAACCTGTATTAAGGCCTCTTCTTACTCGCACAGTGGAGCCATTTGCTTCCGATAGTGCTGAGGCGTATGGTGGTACACTTTTTTGAACATTTTTGCGAAATAAGAAAAATTACTATAACCCAGAGACTTCGCGATGTCGGAGATCGGGATCGATGAATTGCCAATGAGTTCTCGAGCCAGCTTCATGCGTTCCAACAAGATATAGTCCGTTATGGATTCGCCAACTTCTTTCTTGAACAGTCTGGACAAATACGCAGGATTCAAATGGACGAAATCAGCAAGCTGCTCTCGGGTAATCAGCTCGCTCAGATGATCTGCAATGAAGCACTGAACCCGTTGAATGACAGAGTCATTCTGATGCAAACAATCAGAAACCACCGAGATTAATTGAAGTGCCCACGCCTGCAGCTGCTCAAGGGAACGAGGCAATTTCCCATTCAACATATCTTGATGATTCTGCAAAAGTTCATGGGCTGATAATCCATTTTTGTGTAAAATGTAATGAATCATTTGCAGAAAACCGTGATAAAAGGCTTGCAGTGCCTGAGCGCCATGCCTCGGATCTTCGCGCAGCTCCATAAGAGAGCGATGGATCTCCTTTTCCATCTCCCCCCTTTTACCTTGCTCAATGAGAATTGTCCATGCCGAGAACTCTGGGAGCTTAAGCGTCATCGGGGCTACTTGATAATCTTGTTGCCAGTACACTTTGTTGGACTTTTGCAAATTATTATATTCCATATCCAGCAGCTTCATATACGTTTCACGGATGTCACATAAGCTGGAAGCCTCCCCGATATAACAGGAAATGCTGCAGCTAAAATATTGCTTGCAAGACGCTATGTAGGTTGTACTTTTCTCATTTAGGTCGGTATAATCCATCTGTTCCTCTTGTTCCAAGAAAAACAGAACCACATTCACACCCTGCTTCGTTTGAATAACCTCTCCCTTGTTGCCCTCAAGCAGCACCTCGGAAGCCGCCTTGCGGAGCGCATATTCCATAACTTCCTCGTCTCCGCTATTCAGATCGCGTTCCCAGGATTCAACACTAATCACAATCGGAACAATGCGTGACTGTGGCGTTAAGGGGAGGTGATGGTCCGCTATGAAACTCGCTGCATTCTCTTGTTTGCAACCGATTCTTTTGGCAAACAACTGATTCCAGAACGTATCGGTTAGGACCGATTTATTTTTTAACCACAGCTCATAGTATGGCTTATATTGCTCACGAAGCTGATGGAGTGCTTGTTCTTGCTGTATGGATTGCAGAGCTTTGGCAACTGTCGCTTGCAGTAAGCTGAATTCAATCGGTTTAAGCATATAATCGAAGCTATCCAGCTGGACCGCTCTTTGGACAAAACCAAAGTCAGCATGTGCGGTCAGGAAGATCGTCTCCGTTGCAGGGGAATGCACATTGACCCATTCCAGCAGTTCAATGCCTGTGCCCTTCGGCATCTCAATATCGCAGATCAGAATATCAATGTGGGTATGTTCAAATACTTTCATGGCTTCACGAATATTATAAGCTTCATACACATCAGAAATTTGCAGGTCATCCCAATTCAGACCGCTCCTAATTCCCATTACGGCGTAGATTTCATCATCTACAATGAGTGCTTTTCTGTTCATGAATATCCCCCTACCGAGCGACTTGGACTAGCTGAATGAATCCAAATGACGAATGGGCAAGCGTATCACAATGCACGCGCCCGAATCTGGCAAATTGGTGAATTTCAGGCTTGCCTCATGCCCAAATATAAACTGCAAACGATGATGGACATTCCAAATGCCTAAATGCTCCCCATTTTGAGAAACAAAGTACTCGCCATTTTGCAAGCTTGCAAGCATATCTTCGCGAAAGCCGCTTCCATTATCGGATATGACGATTTCCATCGCTTGTGACTGCATGTCTGAACGAATATGAATATGCATATGAAACGGATGGTCCATGAAATCAAAGCCGTATTTCATACTGTTTTCGATGAAAGGCTGAATGATCAGAGGCGGAATACATGTCGTTTGCAACGGTTCCTCAACCTCAAAGTTGAAGGTAATGCGATCTGGGAAGCGAAGCTTCTGGATATTCATATAGCTCTCCATATGCTCGAGTTCCTCTGCAATGGAAACAACATTTCGATGCGTCTGTGTCGTAAAGCGGAAATATTTGACCAGATTCAAGCTCATAAGCTGGATGATGTCGTATTTCTGAATTTGTGCCAGATTGTAAATAATATTAATAGCATTCAATAAAAAATGCGGATTCATTTGAAGCTGCAAATGCTTCACTTCCGCTTTATGTAATTTAATCTGCTCTTCATAGACATGAATCTTCAGATCGTGAATTTGCGAGGCCATATCGTTAAACGTTTCATTAATGATCGTAAATTCTTTCGTTTGGGAAGGCATAAGACGCGTGCTCCAATCGCCATGTTTAATTTTCCGCATCCCACGAATCAGATTGTAAATTGGCTTCAGGACCATTTCATTCAAATAGAAGACATAGAAGATTAGAACGATTGCCGCCAAGACAGGTACGATGAAAATGAATCCACGGAAGTACGTCAATTTCTGAACTAATTTCTTTTCAGGAATAAAAGCGCTTAACATCGTATCCGTCCCCTTAATCGGGTTGGAGACAACAATATATCTTTTATCCGTTATGCGGATAAGCTGATAGGCTTCTTCTTTCTGGTTGAGGATTTCAGGTTCAATAGAAAGCTCCATAGAGGAGTCTTTATTCGCAATAATCCGTCCTTCTGCCGAGATAAAAGAGGCAAATCCGTCAGATCCTAGTTGAATTAAGTCGAGCGGAATCATCAGGTTCCTTAAACGGACAGAAGCCCCTAAGTAATAGCCCTCTCCTGTATCCACCAATCTCACTAACGCATACTCATCGCCATATTTAACCGCATTCCATTTTTGAAAAAAAGGACTGCCTGGTTGTGCTTCTTTTAGCAGCGCAGCTAACGTCGTTTGAGTGGCAATAAGCTCGTCATACGATTTCGTTTTGATCGCTGTGTTGAAGATATCTTCATTCGTGACGGAATAAATAAACTGAAAATCCACGCTGCTGTCAAAACGGTGATATCGGTTTAATTCATTAATAATCCGTTCTTTGGTGAGAATGTACTCCGTTGGATCTGACTTAACTCTCGATAACAACGAAATATTGGGATCTTCGTAGGCCAAATTGTATAAGAAATTAGTCTCCCGATCCAGTTCAGCCTGAATTTGATTTGAATATAAAATAATTGCATTTTTGTTCGATTCAGCTACCTGTTCTCTGACTGTGCTGGATGCATACAAATTGTTCGCTAACAACAGGATCAATAAAGGAATCGCAATGGCAATGAATCCGATAATCAGTTTAAATCGAAGAGAACTTGTCATCGATTCAGGTCTCTCCTAACGCTAGGGAATACAACCATTATAGTTAGTATAGGCAAAATAAGGAATCCCTACCTTTGGGATGCAGAGTAAAGGTAGGGTATTCCAGGATAGCGACGTTCACTTATTTTTGGGAAGCCGCCCACTCTTTCAATTGTTTCTCGACTTCTGCCTTCACGCGGTCAAAGCCCGCTGCTGCCCGCTTCTCTTTCCACTTGGCCATCGTTTTCTCTGGATCTACGGCACCGGTGTAGAGAGATTTAAATTCATTCTCGACGTTAGTGATCGAGGCCAGCTCGGACTTCACCGGTTCTTGATTAAATGAAAAACCAAGGGCAATTGAGCGTTCCGATCGGTCATTGAACTCTTTGAACATTTTCCATTTGTTCGGGTCTTCATTGGCAAATAAATAGGAATTGAATTGATTACCGAACATCCAGCCGCCTGGATTCGGATAGGTTTCTGTATCAGCTGTCATCCCAGCAGGATAGTCAATGATTTGATCTGATTTCTTCACGTAATGCTTGTTCTCAATTCCCCAATCGAGCATGTTAAGCAGCTTGGCATCCGTATACAGCAAATTCAGGAACATCATAACTCGCGCCGGATCTTTCGATGTACGTGAGATTCCTAACATTGCTCCTTGGGCATCACCTGTTGTTGTAAAAGGAGCTGCGGTCTCAATTTGGACGACCTCTGTCCCCGAAGTAAGACTCATTTCCTTGTCTTTGCCTGGCTTCAAGGATTGAGCGACAGCGAAGCCTTTGCCTGCTTTGATCATATTCATCGCTTGGTCCGAATCTGAAGTGAGCACGTCTTTATCAAACCACCCGTTCTTATTCCATTGATTAATCCGTTTATAGAAATTGAGTACGTTCGGATCCTCCAGCGTATCCACAACTTTCAGCTCTTTGCTACCGCGCGGAATCGCAAGACCTGCAACAATACTGTCATAGTTAGCTGCATTCCAAATGTTAGAGAATTTACTGCTGATGATAGGCGTTACCCCTGGCTCACTATCCTTGATCTTTTTGAACATCGCTTCAAGCTCGTCCATGGATTTAATGCCTTTTGTATCAAAATTGTACTTATCCACTAGTTTTTTGTTCAATAAAAACCCAAATCCTTGGCCAAACTCCTTATTCGTGGGCAGCGCGAAGAGCTTGCCGCCGATGCGTGAGCCTTTGATGAAATCAGGACCAAGCACGCCGGGAATGTCTTTCCCGTATTTGGACATGAGATCATCTAATTCCAGGTACTGCCCCTTGGCCGCATCACGTGGATAATAATACCAGCTGGCTGTAAACATGAGGTCATACGTTTCATTCGATATTTTCATCAGATTCGTTTTATCATCCCATGAGCCCCACTCAATTGGCTTAAGTTCGATGGTTGCGTTTATCTTTTCCGTTAAGTATTTGCTCATTTCTGCTTGAACCAAGGCTAAATCTTTCGGTGCGGATGCTGGGTATACGAGTGTTATTTTGTATGGAGCCAAAGCTTTGGAACCTGAATCCGTTGAAGTCGTGGTGCTTGTGCTTGAGGATTCCCCCTTGTTCGTGTCGCTGCTGCAGGCGGATAATGTGAATGCGCTGCCAATCATAAGTGCAAAGACGATCTTGAAAGATTTCTTCATGGATCCAGTTTCCCCTCTCAAAGTAAAATCCTAGTTTCATCAACAAACCACATTACCCCTTCACGGCTCCGCTGGTGATTCCGCTGATGTAGTATTTCTGAAAGAACGGGTACGCCAGAAGCAGCGGTCCTATTCCGACAATAGCCAGCGCCATACGAACGGTTTCCCTCGGCATCTTGGCGAGCAGTTCACCCGCTTGTGCAGAGGAGTTGGATTTCATAATGAGGTATTGGATATTGGTGAGTGTCTTGGTCATTAAATATTGAATGTTATAGAGTGCAGGTTTATCAATGAACAGCATGCAATTGTACCAATCATTCCAATAAGCTAGCGTTGTAAACAGCCCAATTGTAGCTAGGATTGGTAGTGAAAGCGGTGTTACAATTTTCCAGAAAATTTGAATTTCGCTCGCTCCATCAATGGTCGCTGATTCAATGACGGATTCGGGGATCGAGTTCGCGAAAAAGCTGCGCATTAACAAAATGTTAAAAGCACTTAACAGCATGCCTGGAATGATCATAGCCAGCATTGAATTTTTCATATGCAGCAGATTTACAAATGTCATATACCAAGGGACCATCCCCCCGCTAAACAACATCGTAAAAAAGATGTAGAAAGCTAGGCTTCGGCGGAACGGCAAATTTGCCCTGGAAAGCGGATACGCCATCAATGTTGTAACGAATAAGCTTAACACAGTACCCGTAATCGTGCAAAAGATCGTGATCCCATAGGCTTTGGTAATTTCCGAGAAGTTAAAAAATAAAAACTGGTACGCAGCGAAGCTAATTTTGCTCGGGAATAACGAATAGCCATTAGACTCTATAGATGTTTCATCCGAGATCGAAACCATAAAGATAAGGAGAAAAGGCAATAAGGAAGCGATTGTAAACAACCAAAAGAAAACATGAATGCTGGCCTGACCGATTCTATTCGTCTTGATCATCGAGGTACACCCTTCCCTAGAATAAAGCTTCTTGCTTGATCACTCGGCGCACGGCGTAGTTGGCAGCCAGAATCAGGATGAAGCAGATGAAAGATTGATACAGTCCTGCTGCGGAAGACATGCCGATATCCCCTAATTGTCCCATAGCTCGATATACGAATGTATCAATGGTATTCGTTGTCGGGATCAACGCCCCCGTATTCATCGGTACCTGATAGAACAAGCCAAAGTCAGAACGTAGAATACCACTAACGGCTAATAGAGTCATCGTTGTAATAATGGGTGTAATTAACGGAATCGTAATTCGCGTCATCTGTTTCCACTTGTTGGCCCCGTCAATGGTTGCGGCTTCATAATATTCCTTATCAATGCCTAACATCGCAGCAAAATAAATGATGGACAAGTAACCCACATGCTTCCATGCATTGACGATGACGAGGATATATGGCCAATAAGCAGCTTCACTGTACCAAAATATAGCCTCTTTGTGAAACCATTTGCCCATAAGACGGTTGATGAGCCCATTTTCCATATTGAGGAAGCTGTATACGAGATAGGCGACAACAACCATAGAAATGATATGGGGTAAGAGAAATGTGCTTTGGTAAAACCGAGAAATTACTTTGTCTTTGATTTCATTTATGAATAGTGCGGCAAGCAAGGCCAATATCAAATTAAGAACAATAAACACCACATTATATAAAATCGTGTTTCGTGTGATGATATAGGCATCAGGACTGTTAAATAGGAATTTGAAGTTGTCCATCCCCACCCAGTCGCTTCCCCACATCCCTTTGGCAAAATTGAAGTTCTTGAAAGCGAGAATTAATCCATACATAGGAATGTAATTATTAATAAACAAATACAGAATGCCTGGCAGGGTCATCAGCAGCAGCCATTTGAATTTATTTAACTTTTTCAACCACACTCGACTCTTCTTCCTCGTTATTGCTGCATATTGCGGTTGCATTGAAACGGTTTCCCTTACTTTCATGTGCCCACCCTTTCTGACTTTCTCTCGCTTACAGTGCCATTATATTACAACCAAAATCTCATCGACCACTAGGATCATGACTTCGTAATACGACAATTGTGACTTGTTGTACGAATCGCTGCTCAACGATATTGACACTCGAATGGGGACTCATTATGCTTAGAGCGAAATGATTATTTTGGCAGAAAGTCCCTTATTCTTTTTACGATTTGAGGAGGTATTTCTATGGCACATTCAATTCCCGTACAGCGTGTTTTTATTCTTGGCATGGATGGTGCAGGTTCGTTCTTAGAGCACACAGAAACACCCGTAATTGATTCTTTTTTGCAAAAGGGAGCCGTCACTTATCGCGCACAGGCCGAATCACCGACAATTAGCGCACAATGCTGGGGCTCGGTTCTGCATGGCGTTCGTCCAGAGAAGCATTTATTGACCAATGAGCTTGCAGCCAGCGAGAAGTTCCCGGTGGATTCTCCCTACCCTTCAATCTTTCGTTTGACCAGAGAAGCTTGGGCGGATGCCAAATTAGCCTCATTTGTTGGATGGTCTCCAATTAATGACGGCATTATTGAAGACGAGCAGGAGATACACAAAGTCTCCCTTCCCGACGATCAGCTTGTAGCTGCGCTTGAAAACTATTTGGATAACAATCCAGACGTTAAATTATTGTTCATGCAGTTAGACGAGCCGGATGGATCAGGCCATAAGTACGGTTATGGGCCAAATTCACCAGATTATTTAAAAGCCATCTCTAGATGTGATCAGTTATTCGGGAAAGTGCTGGATGCCATTGAAAGATTGCAGCTGCTCGAGGATAGTTTGATCATTTTATTAACTGACCATGGCGGTGGTGGCGCTGATGCCTATAATCACGGCAGCGATCATCCGATGGACAAACAAGTATTCTGGGGATGCGTGGGTCCTGGTATTGATGCCAACACGCAGCTGCCTCCATTATCAATCGTTGACACGGCTGCTGTTGCTGCCTATGCATTAGGCTTGGAAATACCGGCTTTATGGGACGCACAGCTGCCGGGCTCATTATTTAGGAAGGTGTGAATGCCTTATGCCATATCAAGTCTTTTCTGCGAATGAATGGTTGTATCCGGATAGCCTCATCACGGAATCTGGGCCAGACAGCATTTCCCTTTCAACGGCGCGCGGATCTCGTGCGGGTTGCCAAATCCTGATTCAGTTGGAAGACGTGGGCGCTGCTCTTGCGTGGACTTACATTCCTACTCCCTCAGCCGCAATGAACTGCGATAATATCCAGATGGAAGTCTTTCGTTTGAGAGACGTACTGGTGAATGAGAATACAGGCCCTACATACTCGACCATTCCCGCCGGGACTCCTGCTGACTATGTCACTCGCCCCGCTCCTTTTCGTGTGTATGACGCCTTACAGCGAGTTGATCAACCTTTCACCACCAGCAGTCCTAAAGAAGCGCTCTATGTTTCCTGGCACATTCCCTCTTCCCTGCTCCCTGCCATTTATAGCGGGGAGCTTTGCCTAACAACAGGTGACCAAGCAATTAACATTCCAGTAACCTTGGAAGTTTTCCAGGCAGTCGTCCCTCAGCAGGAGACTTTGGCGATAACGAATTGGCTTTCCAATCAAAATGCCGCAACTTACCATGGTTTAGAACTATGGTCTGAGGATCACTGGCACATGCTGAGAAAATACGGCGAAGCCATGCGCAGGACGCGCCAAACACATTTTTTAGTTGGACTAGAGCTTATTGATATCCAAGAGGATACTGGGCACTATACGTTTGATTTTACGAAGGTGAAAAGGTACATCGAACTCTTTCTATCACTTGGTTTCACGGGGATTGAAGGTGGACATCTAGCTTCTCGCATCGGTTGGGACGATCCTTTATTCGTGCTTAGCTGCCGAAATGACATCAAAGCGACATCGCCGGAAGGATATACGTTTCTCGCCCAATTCCTTCCAGCTTGGCAGCAATTTCTCCTGCAGAACGATTGGTTGGATCGCACCATTCAGCATGTGGCCGATGAACCGATTCAGGAATCAGCCAGCGATTTCCGTATACTCTCCAGCATCGTGCGGAAGTTCATGCCTGGTGTCAAACTCATCGAAGCTATGATCTATCCTCATATCGAAGGCTCCATAGATATTTGGGTGCCAACGAACGAAGGCTTTGATCAGCATCAAGCTCACTTTCAGCACCTTCAGAATCTGGGAGAAACCGTCTGGTTCTATACGTGTTGGAATCCCGGCGGACATTACCTAAACCGCTTCTTGGATATTCCCTTGTTAAAAACACGGTATTTACATTGGGGGAATTACAAATATGGGTTAAAAGGCTATCTCCATTGGGGTTTCAATATGTATTTGGACGATCAAAATCCGTTTGAATTAACTTGTCCGTACCTCGCGCCTGGCATACATGCCAAAAGAGTCCCTTCCGGAGACACCCATATTGTCTACCCAGACGCCGAGGGTCCGATGTTTAGCATGCGATTAGAAGCAATGCGCTCAGGGGTCGAAGATTATGAACTCCTTCAGCTGCTTGCTGGTGTCAATAAACCGTTGGCAGATGAGATTCTTCAATCCTGTTTCTTCAGCTTTACAGGAGTTGAAACCGATCCCACCCATTTTGATCTCGCACATAGGCGACTGTTAGAGGCGGTTTCTGCTTCTTGTTACAATTTTCCGGAAAATGAGAGGGTTCTGACATGAAGAGACAACTTCGATTTCGTGAAGATGGCACATTCAAAATCGTACAATTCGCTGATGTGGAGTTCAGCAACAGTCAAGCGGAGGAAGAAATCAACATGAGTGCGATGATGCGCCATATCCTCGAGTCCGAGAAGCCCGATCTGGTTGTGTATACCGGAGATGTCATTGCAAGCGGCGGCAGCACGGATGTAGCTCAACTGTTCCGCAATGCGGTGGCAGTTCCTGAAGAGCTGGAAATCCCCTGGGCTGTCGTTTTCGGCAATCATGATTCCGAAGCTGCCAATATGACGCGCGAGCAGCTGCATGCGCTTCAATTAGCTCATCGGTTTAGCTATGCGAAGCCCGATCCGCCTCACGTGGACGGCGTCGGCAACTATGTCTTAACCATTCATGATAAGCACAATGATCCGGCTGCTGCGCTCTATTTTCTAGATTCAGGCAGCTACTCGCCACTCGAATATTCGCGGCTTGGCTTCTACGATTGGATTCGAAGAAGCCAGATTAATTGGTATGTCGATCAATCCTACCAATTAACCGCCCAGAACGGCGGGCAACCGCTGCCTTCCCTTGCTTTCTTCCATATTCCTTTGCCTGAGTACAATGATATCTGGGACTTCAGCGTCTGTTATGGACAGAGACAGGATTATGGCTGCTCGGCGCCTTGGATTAACACAGGCTTCTTCGCGGCTATGGTGGAAATGGGTGATGTGATGGGAACCTTTGTTGGCCATGACCATGGCAATGATTTTTGGGGCACCCTGCACGGCATTCGCCTTTGCTATGGGCGAACGACTCGGAACGCTTACTTAGATCGTCCTTTCATGACAGGAGCCAGAGTAATCCAGCTATCGGAGGGTGTTCGTGCATTTGATACGTGGCTCCACCTTGCTGACGGCTCGATTCTACGTGAACAGCCTGCGCATATGCCGGAAGGGCGGAAGCTTACAAATTAGAAATGAGGTAATTGCACATGCTTCATTTCTACTGCAGTCAGTCACTAGGATACACACGCTTGTAGGAGTGAATATTGTGCTGCTTTTAAGTTCTGCCTGAATGTGTTGAATGCGAGGATGAAAACAAGAGGTTGATGCGCAGAAGAAAGCGAACTCCTCTGCAAAGAGTAGCAATATCAGCAAAATCAGCAAAAAGTGTTTTTTAAATTTTTGTAAGTAACTATACTTTCTAAAAGCCTGCGATTATGCATCCTTTTTCCTTGATCGAGCAGCTTTTAACATACATTCCTGCAATAATGCATGTTTTCGAGTGACTTTATCGATTCTGGAAGGTAAATGCGCGAAAAGCCTGCATAATTGCAGGCTCTTCGACTTTTCATCTGATTTCGTTACAAAAGCCTGCACTTCTGCAGGCTTTCAGCCTAGCTCCCATCTTGAGCCCAGCTTCAGCCCTCTTTCCCCACCCATCTTTTAACCCAATTGATCGTGGTTCACAACGAGATGGACGTTTATTATCAAGAAGTCAAAGATTGCAAAAAACGATGCACACCGTCAAGGCCATCTTCTTCCAGAACATTAAGCAATTGCGTACCAACAATAGCAATATCACATTTCCCTTTTAGAAACTGAACGTCCGCACTACTCTGAATCCCGAAGCCAACAGCGATAGGAGTCTTAGCAAAGCTGCGCACACGTTTTAAGAAGACGTCCGTCTCGTCACCGAATGAGGTTTTGGAGCCTGTCACACCTTTGCGGGCAGCACAATAGATAAAACCTCCGGTTTCATCAGCCAAATAAGCCAGACGAACATCTTTGGTGTAAGGGGTAGCAATTAGAATCGGTTCTACCTGATAGTCACGGCAAGTTGCCATAAACTCGCTGCTCTCATCGGGAAAGGCATCTGGCACAATTAGGCCATGGATGCCAATCGTTGAACATTCTGCTATGAACTTTTCGATTCCGTACTGGAAAATAACATTATAATAAGTCATAAACAAAAATGACAGATTTGGAAATTCAGCTGCAACACGTTTGGCGAAATCCAAACATTGCTGCGTCGTCGTCCCATTCGTCAGCGAGGCTTGATTCGCTCTTAGGAATACAGGTCCATCGGCAATAGGCTCCGAAAATGGGAGCTGAAGCTCTACTAAATCAACCTTATTCTCGTTGAACAAACGAATCATTTCATAATTCGTCTCGAAGCTTGGATAACCGAGAATCTGGTGTGTCATGATCTGAATGGGCTTTTCTCCGCTTTTACGATGAATGCGGTCCTCAAGCCTGACGACTGAACTGGTTGCTTTTTCGGTGGATAAATGCTTTCCATTCTTCATCCTGCAATCCCTCCGCTATATTAAAGATGTCTTTGTCGCCACGACCGGACATATTAATGATGAAAATATCCGACTTCGAAGAATGAGCAATGTCCCTGAATGCCCCTGCGAAAGCATGCGTAGATTCCAGAGCAGGAATGAGTCCTTCCGTTTGCATAACGGTTTGCAGCGCATCTATCACTTCGTCATCCGTAGCAGCACTGAACTGCACCCTTCCTCGGTTGGATAAATCAGCCAAGATGGGCGATACGCCCACATAATCTAAACCAGCGGCAAGGCTATACGTATCGTTCATTTGACCATCCTTATTTTGCAGAAACAGCGTCTTATAGCCTTGAGCTACGCCTAAAGTGCCCTCGCCATAGGCGATTCTCGCTGCATGCTGACCAGATTCCTTCCCTTTCCCGCCAGCTTCAACACCGGTCAATTTCACATCGTCATGCGGGTAAAAGGCTTGGAAGATGCCGAGTGCATTGGAACCGCCGCCTACACAGGCATAGACATGACTTGGCAGCCTGCCTGCTGCACGCAGGATTTGGTCTTTCGCCTCGATCCCGATGACCGATTGAAAGAAAGCAACCATCGCCGGAAAAGGATGCGCGCCTGATGCTGTTCCAAGCACATAATGCGTCGTCTCAAAGCTGGATACCCAATCTCTCAGCGTTTCATTGATCGCATCCTTTAACGTCTGAGACCCGTAATCGACCGCAATGACCTCCGCTCCGAGCCTTTTCATCCAGAAGACATTGGCGTATTGCCGCTCCATATCCTCGCGCCCCATATAGATCGTTGCAGATAGACCTAACTTCGCCGCTGCCGTTGCGGTTGCCACCCCATGCTGCCCTGCTCCTGTTTCGGCAATAATCCGCGTTTTGCCCATTTTCTTGGCAAGCATGGCTTGACCAAGCGCATTATTTAATTTGTGAGCACCGGTATGATTAAGATCCTCGCGTTTAATATAAATGTGGGCTCGACCATAGTGCTCAGTTAGCCGGTCCGCATAAGTAAGCGGCGTAGGTCGCCCAGAATAGTTCGTAAGCAAAGCGCGATATTGCTGCCAGAAATCTTCGTCATATCGAATCGCTTCAAAATGTGCCTTAATCTCTTCAAATGCGGGAACTAGAATTTCAGGTATAAAAGAGCCGCCATAGTCCCCGTAGTAACCATTTTCTGCGATAAACTCATCCGTCGTTACAGAAGCAATTGTCGCTGCCTTCACCTTGTCTGGCATGGTCATCATCTTCCCTTTCTATTCATTCCAAATTTTGAAAGGATGACAGGATTTCACGCGCTGCCAACGTGTCTGTCACCAAAATATCAATCCATTTGCCCCGCAAAGCTGCTGTGATCGCTTCGACTTTGTGCTCGCCGCCTGCGATACCAATGACTGTTGGAATAGTGCGCAGTTCCCGTGCTGACAAGCCGATCATCTTATTTTGTTCAGGAAATTCGATTTCCTGACCGTTTGCATCCAAGAAGGATGCACATAGGTTTGCCACAGCGCCTCTCTCTTTCAGTTCTCTCATCATCTCGGGGCTGAATCCGCCTGACTTCACCATCGTCGCCTGCTCGCTCACATCTCCGATACTGACAATCGCGACTCGGCTATTTTGTGCCTGATGAAGAACCTTGGCAATCTCTGGTTCTTCACGCAGAAGGGTGCCTGTTCCTTCATTGGCGACAACCGCTGGTGCATGAATGATTGAATATTTCGCTTTCAGCTTATTGGCAAATGCCATTGCATTCGTGTTTGCATGCCAAGAAGCTCCATCTGATCCCCAGCCCCCCACCAAGGGCACAAACTGCAAGCCTTCACTTGCAAAATAATCCAATTCCTCGGCAACACTCGCTATCGTTTGCCCTGCCATAATCCCCACATGATCCCCGTCTCTCAGGACAGATTCGATTAAGGGTGAGCAGGTTCGTCCGAGTAAGGAGTACAGCTGATCTGGTTTCATGTCTGTCGAGTCGACGATAAGCACATCCTGAATCCCGAAGAGACTTAACAGCGATTTCTCAAGCTCTTGCTCGGCCGAAAACGGATTGTGAATAGAAATCTTTACAATGCCTTCGGACTTAGCTGTTGTCAGCATACGGCTAACATGCGGCCGCGATATTCCCAAACGTTTGGCGATATCCAACTGATTCCATCCATCTTCGTAATAAAGCTGACAAATCTTAACTAACAAACGGAATCGATCTTGATTGCGTTCAGCCATATTATCGCACTCCAAATCCAATATGTACATATGATCAGTATATGTACATATGTGTTTATTGATAATTATATCGTAGCCTCTCATCTTTTTCAAACAAAATAATGAAGGCGGATTCCAGTCTGCTCGATTATGTTGCTATTAAGAATAATCCCTCGCAAAAAGGAACTACGATCCGCTAAATGGAGAGAATCAGGGCAAAAGCAGCATGTAGCGGAACTGAGGTACGTTATTGAAGCGAACAATGCTGATTCTGAGCACAAAATGATGAAATAGCGGACCCTAGTTCCCATTGGAGTGAGATTTGGCAATTTTCAGCCTAATAGCGGACCCTAGTTCCGTCTAATTGACCAAATGTCTGTTTTATCGATGTATAAGGGAACACACAGTTCCTTATCGTGGATTAAAATAGAAAAAACACAAGCTGCCAATCACAGGGATCGGCAGCTTGTGTTCGATATGTATATTTCCGTTATACCGTTGCCAAACGTTTATGGAGCTCTTCAATGACGACTGGCTTGCCGCCGTTCACACGGGATTCTTCCGCAGCAAATGCCATGAGATGGCTGCGCACGGAAACCGAAGCGGAAGACTCGCTTTCGCCCCCGGCATACGTTCTGACCTCGCGCAGGAAGCTGCGGATGATCCCGGCATCTCCCCCGTTATGTCCTTCTTCGGATGCTTGCACATGAATCGTCGTTTGCTCATTCGTCACAAAGTCGTGGATCGTAAATTCGTGCTCTTCCATATTGCCACGAATATCGCCCTTCGTCCCCATGATTTGCAGAATACGCGTGTTGTCTCTCGTAAATCCGCACATGCTGAACATCGCCGTTGCCCCGCTCGCAAACTCCATATTCACGACTTGATGATCAACCACATTGTTATCGCTGTGATAGACACACTTGCCGTAAGGGGTCGTGCGCAGCGCCTCGATAATCCCTTCAAGACTTGTATCCGTTGTGAATTTACCAGCCCAGCTGCGGCCAGTCCCCAAATAATACTTCGGCGCATAGTATTGGCAAGTCGCTTCCGCTGGGCATCCATCCAAGCAGCGAGCCGGTGCTCCCACAGGTGCATTCTCCGATTTGAAATGCATCAACGATCCAAAAGAACTAATACGCTCGCAGGGCTCGCCCATAATATAGGAGAGAATGTCCATATCGTGACACGATTTGGCCAAAATCATCGGACTGGACGTATCTGAATTGTTCCAATTTCCCCGTACGAAGCTGTGTGCCATATGCATATTGCCGACATTTTCATTCAACTGAATATTGACAATTTGGCCGATTCGTCCTTCTTCGATCACGCGTTTCATCGCTGTCCAGAAGGCTGTATACCGAAGAACATGACAGATCGTCAGCAGGCGATTGTGCTTTTTCGCCATAAGCTCCATTTCCACGCACTCTTCAGGACTTGGAGACATGGGTTTCTCTAATAAAACGTGATAGCCAAGCTCGAGAGCCTGCAAGGTTGGGTAATAATGCATCTGATCCTGCGTGCAAATGATCGCGATATCCGCGATTTTGGGCAGCGCCAGCAGCTGCTCCCAATTCGAAAATGAATGATCCTGAGCGATTTGGTGTGCGGACACGAAAGCAGCGCGACGCTCATCATCCGGTTCTGCGACGGCTATGATATCAAGCTCGTGCGGATAATTAAGCGCATATGGCGCATACGCTTGCGCTCCGCGATTTCCGGCTCCGAGTAGGATTGCAGTAACTTTTTGCATAATAAATTCCTCCAAATGACTTCGTATGTCAATGAATCCTTACGGTAATTACGACTTGCTTCCGGTAAAAGCAATCCCTTGAATAAAGGAGCGCTGAAAGACAAAGAAAATTACAATCATTGGTAAAATGGCCATTAGAGAGCCTGCCATAATAATCGTATAATTTGTTTTGTGCTCTCCCTCCAAAAAGGCTATTCCCGCAGAAAGCACCATTTTGTCCGGTGAACTGTTCACAATTAATGGCCACATGAGGTCATTCCAAGACCATAGCATCGTGAAAATAGCGAGCGCAACCATGCCCGATTTGGCCAACGGCAGCATGATTTGCCAATAAATCCGAAATTGATTGCAGCCATCCAGCTTCGCCGCTTCTTCCAGCTCATGCGGGAGCGTCATGAAAAATTGACGCAATAAAAAGGTGCCAAATGCACTGAACAAGCCAGGCACGATTAAAGCTGTAAGCGAATTAAGCCAGCCGAAATCTTTCATAATCATGTACTGCGGAATGAGAAATACTTGACCAGGCACCATGAGTACAGAAAGCATGAGAATAAAAAAGAAGTGGCGACCTGGAAAAGCAATTCGTGCAAACGCATAAGCCGCTAGCGAACAGATAATCAGCTGTCCAACAACCTTAATTAACGTCGTAATAAATGTATTCCAATAAAAAGTGAAAAATGGCAAGTTCAGAAAAACTTTCGAGTAATTGCTCCACTGAAAACTTTTTGGAAATAGCACTGGCGGTATCGCTGTGGACTCTCCCAATGTTTTCACCGAGGTTAGAAACATCCATATAAAAGGAGTCACCATAATGACAGCTCCCAGAATAAGAATAAGATGGATTAATCCGATCTGAAGCGACTTCTGTTGGTGAGATTTGGTTGTCATTGGCTCGCCCCCTTCATTCGTAATGAACCCATTTCTTCTGGATTTTCATTTGAATATACGTAATGATCATAATGATAACAAAGAGCAGCACGGCAATGGATGAGGCGTAGCCTTTGCTGTTTTTGAGAAACCCATACTTGTAGTATAAGAAAACGACTGATTGCGTTGATTCCATAACAATATCGCCAACCATCATATAGATGAAGTCAAATACTTGAAAAGCTCCAATTAGAGACGTGACCATGACGAAAAAGATAGTTGGGGTTAATAGAGGCAGTGTTATCTTTATAAATTTGGTGTATGCCCCAGCCCCATCAATATCTGCTGCTTCGTAGTAGGAAACGGAGATGCCTTGAAGTCCCGACAGGAAGATGATCATATGGCTGCCGATCGCGCTCCAGATAGCAACAATAATAATGGATAAAAGCGCTGTGCGATTGTCGGTCAACCAGTGAGGTCCTGTAATTGACAAACGTCCCAATACATAGTTGATGAGACCAAAATCGGAGTTGTACAGCCATTTCCATACCATCGCGACTGCAGCGGGCATCGTGACAACAGGTAGAAAATAGAGCGTACGATAAAGGGACAACCCTTTTACTTTTTGATTCAAAAGCACCGCTAATACAATAGATAAAATAATGCCAATCGGAACTGCTGTAATAATGTAAATACTTGTGTTGCGGAAGGCATAAAGCAGATCTTTATCGGTAAAAAGCTGCTTATAATTGGATAAACCGGACCATGTGTACTTTCCAAAAGCACCCCAATCGGTGAAGGAGAAATAAAAAGTCTGAAACACGGGCCAAATATAGAAAACGAGCAAACCAAGCATTAATGGTGTAATCATGATGTACGCCCACATCCAGTCGGACCGGCGTTTCGAGCTGATTCGCATGAGTACTCACGCTCCCATGAGTGAATTAGTGGCGGGAGATTCGCTTGCTTGCTACCGCGAATCTCCCTGCCAAAGACTTATTTCTCTGCTGCTAACGCTTGGTTCATTTTGGCTCCGAGCTCTTTGGCTGCATCTGCCACTGATTTATCGCCAGTCCAGGCATTTTTCAAAATTTCCGTTTCATACGTTGTCCACACAGAAGTATTCTTGGACACCGGATACGGCGTTGCATACTCCGTCATGTCGATGAATGCTTTGGCATGGTATTGCGGGAATGTCGCTAACCAGGCCGTTTCACTGCCTTTATAGGCTGGGATCGCCCCCCCTTGTTTGGCGGCAACTTCAGCTGCTTGCTTGGAACCAAGGAACTTTACGAATTCCCATGCTTCTTTGGGATGTTTGGAATTCGCAGAAATCACGTTACCTAGTCCGTGAATGACAACGCCTTGTTTCTTCCCTTTAGGCAGAGGAGCAACATCTGCATTGTTTTTCATATCCGCACTTTGATTAATCGTGAAGGCAGCCCATGAACCATCGAAATACATGGCTAGTTTACCGGACGTAAACAAATCCGATGGAGCTGTTTCCGTCATTTGCGCCAGGGTTGGAGATACTTTATGTACCTGAATAAGATCTGTTAGAAATTTCAAGCCTTCAATCGCTTCTGGCTGGTCGAAGCCCGACTTTTTATGATCGTCCGAAATGATGCTGCCGCCGGCTTGAAGAATCGTATTATAATAGTCCTCTTGGTTCATCATCGGGGCAGCGAAGCCATAAATGCCTTTGGATGTGTCTGTTAATTTCTTGGCTGCTTCTGTCAGCTTATTCCAATCCCAAGTGGCATCCGGGTAAGAAACACCTTTTTCATCAAAAAGCTTCTTATTGTACCAGAGTCCAATCGTGTCATAATCTTTGGGAATCCCATAATTTTTACCACCAAGACTATACAGGGAAATGAGCGATGTCGGATAATTTTTCAAATCCACCTGATCTTTCTTGATATTGTCAGATAGATCTCTTAGCATCCCATTCTCTGCATACTTAATAAAATTCGGACCGTTCATCCAGAGCACATCAGGCATTGTCCCGCCTTGCGCAGATGTTTCTAATTTGGTGAAGTATTGCTTGTACGGTGTATTCTCTAATTTGACTTCAATATTGGGATGGCTAGTTTGAAACTCTTTGATAACATCTGTCATCGTATCCAGTTTCCAACCAGCATATGTGATGGTTACTTTCTCACCGGCCGCAGCAGTTGCTTTCGAATCGCTTGTAGGAGCTCCAGATGAGGTTGGTTCGGTAGAACTCGAATTGCCACACGCACTTACTGCTACCATTGAAGACATAATCATTGCTGCGAAAGCTGCTTTTTTTGTAATTTTAACCATCTCAAGATCACCCTTTTTCATATTTTGTGAAAGAACCTGTCCCTACTTCACATCAATATCAAATTATTACGGCCGCTAAAGCAAATTTCACCTCCTTCAATTCGTCAAAAATTAATTGGCACCAAATTCTGGAGAACGTTATCCTACATCCTAAAAAAATTTAATTTCTTTGGTATGTAGACGATTGTCTGACAATTAATTTATGTGGAAGCAGCACTTTAGACAGTTGTGGTTGTTCACCTTTCAACATATCCAAGAGTGTCGCAGCGGCTGTCATGCCAATCTCTACTTTGGGTACATGCACCGATGAAAGCGGCGGTGTCGTGTACTGAGCGAAATCAATGTTATCCATAGAAATAAAAGCTACATCCTCAGGAATACTCAAATTGCTCTCTATAATTGCACGCATGGCCGGTATTGCCAATTGATCGCTTGCCGAGAATATAGCCGTTGGACGTTCTATGTCTGTCCGTTTCAGCTGCTCCATTACGCGTTCATAACTGCGGTCGATTTCCCAGCGTGTATCAATGATCCAATCTTTGTTCAAGGGAATTCCCGCATCATACATAGCGAATTTAAAGCCTTGAAATCTCTCTTCGCTGCCTAATTCTCCGGTGTGTCCAGGTCCTCCAACAAAGCCAATGGATTGATGTCCTTGAGCAATAAGGTGGTCTACAGCTGATTTGGCAGCATGAATGCGATCATAATCAACCATTGTAATTTCTGTGCCATTCGTACAGATGCCAATTAGCGCCAACTCTTCTGCTTTTTGCAGGTATTCTACAATGGCTGGTCCCACTTCGCCCACGAGAATAACACCGTCTACTTGTATTTCATGAATGCAGCGATGCAGCAAGGCATCGTCGGCAAGCTCATCTGATGTATGCATGAAGGCTAGGGAATAACCGGATTCCAATATCTTTTTCGTAAAAGAAGTAATGATTGGCGAATAATAAGGATGATCGTCATTCAAGCGAGCTGTTTGTATAATGCAGCCAATTTGTTTGGTTGGCTTTCTTTGCGCCTTCTGTTTATTCACTAAATGGCGTGCCGACTCGTTCGGTGTGTAATCCAGCTGTCGAACAGCTTCCCATACTTTGGCTTTGGTTTCTGGGTTAATATGCCTACTGGTATCGTTTCGTACCACACGAGAGGCTGTAGAAATTGAAACGCCAACTAATTCTGCAATATCTTTGAGAGTAGGCAATTCACACAGCTCCTTTTTGCTTTGACAAGTTTTCCACGCTATTGCCCAAACGTTATCCTAAAATTAAAAGCGCTTACTTAGATATTATTCCATCCCTTTACTTTATGTCAATAAAATATTAACAAAAGCCAAAAACCAGAAGATCGCGTTGCCTCTTCTAGTCTTTGGGCGGATAGCTGTCATTTCCATTTACTTGTAAAACTGAACTTCAACGCCTGATTTCATCTTGACTCACCCGTCGTTGTCCAGCCATGATGACGGGCGCGTCCTCAATCGTTGGCTGCGTATGTTCCCCGGCTTGGTGCATGCGGGTTAACAATCTCGCTTTCATAACATCGGCAACTGTGCGATGAGATTCTAATCCAATTAAGTTGGTCAGTTCATAAGGATCAGACTGCAAATCATATAAATACGATTCCACATAATGATTGGACCCCGAATCTTTAAAACCATCTTGCATTGGCGCTGTTACGCCATATTTCCACCTCGTGGTCCTCACTACGCGTCCAACTTGCGTTTCACTAATTTGTACGAACACTTCCTCAGGCCATTCCTCATCTGCCCCACGAACCAACTGAAGGATGGAACGCCCCTGCATATCTTCCGGCACTGGAAGACCAGCAGCATCTAACAAAGTAGGAGGCAAGTCAATTAAGCTAACCAATTCGCGAATTTGACGTCCACCGAAAAAGCCCGGACCTGTTATAGCCGTAGGTACTCGGATGGACGCATCATGCCCGGAACGTTTGTATTCGTCATTTCGCGTTTTGAAATGGCAGCCGTGATCGGAAGTGAAAAGTACAATGGTATTCTCATCCAATTGAAGCGACTTTAAGGCATCAAGCATGCGCCCCAAAGCCTCGTCGAGCTTCTTGACCATCCCATAATATCCGGCAATATGCTGATACGTCGATCCTCCCAAAGCAGCCAGATCAGGCGGAATCCATGCCCCCGTATATCTTTCGCGATATCCATCCGGTGCGGGATAGTCATCCCGATGATTCTGATGATGAGGCTCTAGGAAAGAGACAAATAAGAAAAAGGGGTCTTCCTGATGACGATCTATGTATCGGATAGCGGCATCCGTCATGGCATCCACTCGGTAGCCAGGCAGCTTGACAGACTTATTGTCATTGTCATATAGGACTGTATTGTACGAATCCGAGCTAAACTCAAGAACGTCTGCCGCCAGCCACTCTTGATAGCCGCCACGCTTCTCTACGGGTACCGGTTCTTCGCTGGCCAAATGCCATTTACCAATGTAACCCGTATGATACCCAGCCTTATTGAAATAATCTGCTAATGTTTGCGTACCTTCCGGCAAGGGAATACCGTTGACGAAGCAGCCTGTAGTCGTGGCATATTTGCCTGTCTGCAGGCATGACCTTGCGGGACCACAGACCGGTTGGCACGTAAAAGATTGCGTAAGATGAGCGCCTTGCAGAGCCATCCGATCAAAATTCGGCATTAATCCAAGCGGATTGCCATGTAAACCCGACGTATCCCAGCGCTGCTGATCAGTGAAAAAAACAATAACATTCGGACGCTGCTGTTGCGTCATATAGCTTCCCTCCTCGTTTCTCTCCTATCGATTATTCCTTGACTCCCCCTGCTGTTAACCCCTCTACCATGTACCGCTGAAGGAACATAAAGGCAATAAGCAAAGGAATGGTTGCCGCTGCCGCTGCCGCCGTAGCTCCTGACCAGTTAGCCGAATATTCCCCTAGGAATGTGAGCGACAAGCCAGGACTAAGCGTTCTTTTGCCAATATCACTAACTAATGTTAAGCCGAACAGAAAGTCATCCCAGGCAATCAGAAACGTATAAATGGCAATCGCCATAATGCCAGGCTTTGATAACGGAACAATGATGGTGAATAACGTTTTGAATCTGGAAGCCCCGTCTATTTCGGCAGCCTCTTCCAAATCCTTGGAAATTCCGTTGAAAAATGTGCGCATCAGCATGATACTAAAAGGCAAGGATGTAGAGGTCGAGGCTAAAATTAAGACATACAAAGTATTTAACAGATGCAAAGCTTGATATTGCGAATAAAGACCGATGACTAAGGTTACCGTCGGGAACATTTGAGCTGACAGGAATAACAGTGTTAATACATTGCTCCCTCTAAACTTAAACCGCGAAAGCGCATAACCGGCGAAGATAGAGACAAAAATACATAGAATTGTAGCTCCAACTGCGACTAATATCGTATTTTCGTAAAAGGTTAAAAAGACGGATGAATGCAAAATTTCGATATAGCTGGAAAATGTTACATGAACAGGGAACCATTTTGGCGGAAGCTTTAATAAATCACTATTCGTATGCAAAGAGGTTACGAGGATCCAATAAACCGGAAATAAGAGAAAGAGAAGTATGATTCCCAGAAAAACGTAGCTCCATCCTTCTCGTCTGCGAGGTTGCTGGCTGGTTGTTTTCGTCATATTCATCAGTGGCATTGCTTTGGCTGTACGCAAGTTAAATCCCTCCCAGCTATCTGTCGTCCCGATTCATGATGCGGGTGAAAATCATGGAAAAGACGAACAACAGCACAAGCCAAATGACACCGATTGCCGATGCTTTTCCCATTTCGTATCTGGAGAATGCTGTTACATAGGTGAGGATGGCAAGTGAAGTCGTACTACCGGCCGGTCCGCCATTCGTAAGTGAAAAGAACAATGTAAACATTTGGAAATTATTGACAATCATAATCAAGGTAACGCTGCTGATGACTGGCTTCAGCATAGGCAGCGTTATCTGCGTAAACAGCTTCCAGCCGCTGGCACCATCCATCCGAGCTGCTTCATACAAGCTACCTGGAATTCCTTGCAGGCCGGCAAGGAACATGACCGCCACAAGCGGTGTTTGCCGGAAAATAGCGACAACGATAATTGACGGAAGGGCAAAGCGCGTGCTTTGAAGCCAATTGACATTATCGTCGATCACTCCCAGATGCAGCAAGGAATAATTGAGTACCCCATAATCCGTCTGGTAAATCCATAGAAAGATGAGAGCCGTTACGATGGTCGGAATCGCCCAAGGAATCATAATAATGCTTCGAAAGAAAGCCCGGAAGCGGATATCCCGATTCAGTACGAGCGCAAGGCCCATGCCAAGAAGTAAATCGATAAGAACAGTTATGAATACGTAAACCAAGGTTATTTGCAAAGAATGATAAAATTCTGAGGATTGCAAGAGTTCACTATAATTGGCCAGATTGTTCCAATTCTGTTCTGATGATAACAGCGAATAGTCCGTAAAGCTCATGAAGACGGATTTAATTAGCGGACTGATAATGGTCAGAGCCAGAAGGATAATAGAAGGCAAAAGCAAAATGGCTGCGAACACGAAGTTTTTATGTTGGCGGGTTAGCCTGATGTTCAATGTCTCCACCCCATCCGAATTGTTCGTTTCTATTTCTTATACAATTCTTTGATTTTCGGTATGACGGTTGATATCGCCTCATCAGGGCTTTTGCCGCCTTCTGTGACAATGACGATCATATCCGTGGAGCTTTTCATCGCATTATCGAACTTCGGATTCGTAGCCGGGACCGGGGAAGCCGTCTTCATCTGTTCATTAAACACTTTGGAATAGTTATCCTCGTTCATTTCAGGCAGAGCAGCGATTGATTTGCGCGAGGACATTACGCCATTCAGCTTGTGGTAGATGCTCATCGCTTCTTTGGAAACGAGATACTTCACGAGCTCTGCAGCCTCTCCTTTATGCTTGCCTTCAGCTGAAACAATGAGCTGATGCTCTGTGAAGAAGGTTTCACTGCGGGATGTTTTGCCGACTGGTACCGTGGTTACGCCCCATTCCTTATCAAATTCGGCTCCCTTCCCGCTCATGTTGCGGAAGTTCGTACGGCCGAAATCGCCATCAACGATCATGCCCAGCGCTCCAGTTGCGAACATCGGGCGAAGCTCTGCCATCGCAGCTCCTTTCGGAGATACCTTGTTATTAATCAAATCCTTCATATAGGTCAGCGAATCCTTCAAAGCTGTGCCTTGGTCATATACGATATTGCCTTGATCATCTACGAATTTCCCGCCATAAGAGTAACTGATTCTCAGCAGCATATTCCCCGTATAGGAATCAGATGCTCCCGTTTCGCCAATCCCATAAATCGGATTTCCTTTCTCATCTTTCCCAAGTGCCGCTATTTTCTTCGCATATTGGATCATCTCATCCCACGTAGTGGGCGGTTTCTCAGGATCTAAGCCCGCTTTCTTAAACAAGGTTTTGTTCCAAAAAAGAGCGCTTGGATGCGGTGCCCATGGCATGGCCATCACTTTTCCGTTGAAAGTCACCCCTGCTTTACTTCCATCCACAATATCATTAACCATATCTGCACCAAGCACATCTTGGGCAGAAGCAGCCACTTTGGCCCCAACAAAGGCCGGCGTGAAGTTTTGATTGGACATAGATACATCAGGTGGATTTCCACCAGCTGAGCTTACCAATACTTGGTCCTTGAACTGAGCGAATGGAATCCCAATGGACTTCACTTTAATATTCGGGTGGCTCTTCTCGAACTCAGCTATCATTTGGTTGTACGCTTCTTTGGTGCCATCCTCTACGGAAATCCAGTTAGCGAATGAAATTTCCACCGGCTGCGCATTTTTTGTTCCGTTGGTTGTACTCTTGGGTTCAGTGGAACTGGTGCCGCCCGATGGGGCAGATTCTGAATTCGATCCGCAAGCTGTCAATGCCGTCAGTACGCTTATCGCTGCAGCACCCATTGCCATTTTACTCCATGCTTTCATAGTGATTCCCCGCCCTTTGTGTAGTTAATACGGCTACTAGCTGGCCGATGACTTAATTATATAAAATGTGCTTGCGGATTTTTGTTCTTATTTTCGGCACCTTTGGTCTTTTCTTCGCAAGGAAAAATCCTTCTTTCACTAGGGCGGGTCTGAAAACTAGATATTGCTTCATAAGCGAAACGCAGCATAATTTTACAGGAATGAATCATAAGGAGATTGTGAAATTATGCTAAGACGCCAGAGCAAAGCAGATTTTTTTGAAAAGATATTTGAGTCCTTGTCTAGTGATGCGGACTTGCAGGATGTCTCTCTAGACAGCACTTCCTGTAAAGCGCATCAGCACGCAGCAGGGGCTGAAAAGGGGCTGAAAACGCCGAAACCCACCAAGAAATCGGGCTTTCCCGTGGTGGACGAAATACCAAAATCCACGCCGTAGTATTCACTCGTCTATCCACCTGCAGATTGATTCGCGCGGACAGCAGAATCCATCCACCGATGGACGCGGTGCCTCCTTAAGTCCGGTAAGATGAAGACAACCCAAAACGAAACAACAACCAAGGAGGAACTTAATAAATGACAACTAGTATCTGGATTTCCATCATCGCCACTTTTGCAGTAATCGTACTCAGCACTTTCGGACGCAAATCGTTTAACGGCTTTCGTCTTCTAATTCCTGTCGGCATCCTCGGATACTTCGGCGCCACTTACCTGAAGGATGTGCCGACCGGCGGCAACAATGGCTGGCTTCTTGCAGCATCTACTCTGTTCGGCGCTCTGATCGGCGCCGTGCTGATTGGCCTCGCCAGAGTCGAACGTGATGACAAAGGTAAAACGTATGTAACAACCGGTATTGCTAGCGTTGCCGTAATGGCAATTGTTTTCATTCTGCGTATTTTACTGGTCGAATGGGTAACACATCATCTGGAGAAGGCTTATCTCTATTCGGTTGAGCATCATTTTGACCTGAATTTAATTGCACCGGCATTCGTCCTGATGGCTATAGCCATGGTAGTGGTTCGAATCGGCGGTGTAGTTGTTAAAGTAAAGCGAGTAAAAATCGGAGCGGAGCTCCAGGATCAGCGCGTGTTAAGCTGAGGAATGAAATCCGTTAGTGTATCAGTTAGTTCCGGCACCATGTATGTATCTGTGTACTCTATATCACCATCACTATAGTTGCAAAGCAAAAGCCCGCGCTTAACGCGGGTTTTCTTCACATCTACTCCATTTTCCCAGTAGCAGCGAGCATTAGTTATTAGTTTTCAGACACGCCCTAACAAAGAAGGATGTTAAACGCTACATTTTCTTTCTTTTAAACTCTAATGGCGTCATCCCTGTTACTTTCTTAAACACCTTGGATAAATAGCTTCCATCGGGATATCCCACGGTCTCAGAGAGCAGTCCGATTTGCGTTTCCCCTTCGAGAATGAGCTCTTTCACCTTATTAATACGGACTACTGTCAAATAATCATTATAACTTTTGCCAGTCTCTTTCTTGAACAACTCACTGAGATAGTTGCGATTCAAGTGGACATAATCCGCAGCCTGCTGCAAAGAAACGCCTTCGGCATAATGCGTCCTCACATATTCGCATACTTTGCGGATCGTCTCGCTATAGGGGTGAAGCAGTGATTCCGCTGCCTCCAAATCATTCGATGCCCGCGACAGCAGCCATTGTTTGACGTGTTCGAAAGTGGGTAAATCAGCAATTTCTATATGGGGCGTCTCGGCTTCCCAAGAATAGTTAACGGCTCCCACAGACGTTTTTAGGCGTCGCAGCGTTCGTTGCAGCAGAAATCCGGCTTCCATGCCAAAAGCTCTCACTTCTTTTTCTGACCAAAGCATCTGTATACCCACTTCCTCCAAGACTTGACCCAGCAAGTGAAGGTAGGAATCGAACTGATTGCGATCCAGTTGAAGCGATAACATCTCTAAATAGTTCTGCCGTCTGGCATGAACGCCAATCTCATTGGCATTGGATTCATCCGAATACCATGAGATGCTTTTTCTTCCATAGAACCGTTTATGGTTCAACACGCCACTCGCCTCTTCAAGCTGCTGGCCTAAGGAGGCAACCTCCAGGGAAGGTAGACTGATGCCAATCGAAACTGATAAGTGTAAATGATCCTGTAAATAACTAGCTATGCGATGAGCATATTGGAGCGTTATTTCCCTAAGCGACTTTTCTCCCCTTTGCCCGCAATTAAAGATAGCTACATAATAATCTTTCTCGAAAACAAAACAGCAGCCGCTGTTAGCTTCATTAAGCAGCGTCTCGTCAATAATATTAATAACAGCCGAATCCAACAGATCAGGATCACGAATCTTTGCTTGTTCTTTGGCAATAGCTTGCTCGTCGCTTCGTATCGCCATGACCATAAGATGTTTGCTATGTAGTGGAATGCGCAGTGTAACCATCTTCTCTTCAAAATCTTGCGTAGACGTGCTTTTACCTCGCAGCAGCTCTCCAAAATAGAAAGAACGCAGCGCATATTGGTTGACATGAATCGTGTTTTTCAAATTGTATACTTCGCGGTCACGCGTTAGCTCTCGCTCTATTTCTAATTCCGCCTTCTTCAAAGCATTGGTGATTCCCTCGACTGTGATTTCTGCCTTCAGCATATAATCACTTGCCCCTGCTTTAATCGCTTCTGTGGCATAGTGAAATTCACTATAGGAGCTTAAAATCAGGCACTTAATCGACGGACGCTCCTCTTTCAGTTGACGAATAAAGGAAATGCCATCCATGACTGGCATCTTGATATCCGTAATCACGATATCCACTTCCTCCGTCCTGCATATCTCTAATGCGTCTCTTCCGTTACTGCACGAGGCGATGAGGTCGACGGGCAAACCTGTCTTTTGTACGAGAATCTCAAACCAGCGGCGGATTTGGGCTTCGTCGTCGACGATGATAATTTTCAATGCTGCTTCAGCTCCTCCACTCGAATGAAAACAGGCCATCTTAATAAAATGCTCGTTCCTTGCTCATTGGAATACTCAACTTCCAATCCGAAGCGCTCTCCGAAATGGGTCTTCAATCGGCTCTGAACGTTTCGCAGTCCCATCCCGCTTGCAGAAGCTAGCATATTCTCCGTGAAGGAGTCTCCATCCTTATCGTCCTCCAGCTCCGCAATGCCTACGCCATTATCAGAAATGCGCAGCAGGATCTCATCGTTCTCAAGCCAACCTGCAATACGTATTTCTCCTGACCCTGTCATCGGTTCAATGCCATGGAAAATGGCATTTTCTACAATTGGCTGCAACAACAGCTTAAGCGTCCTGTAAGAGCCGATCTGCTCGTCGACTTTGAAATGTACTTGCAGCTTGTCGTACTGACGTGCTAACTGAATGTTGACATAGTTGTGCAAGTTGTCTAATTCTTCGGCAATCGTGATGTATTCACTTTCATCTGAAAGCGTTTTTCGCAGCAGCTTAACCAAGGAAACGATGACATGATCAACTTTATCCACAGAATCGGTAATAAGCATCGAGCGAATCGAAGCCAATGTATTGTATAAAAAGTGCGTATTTATCTGGGATTGTAAGTTTTGCAATTCCATTTTCCTTTTTAAATCCTGTTCCACAATAACTCTATCTCTCAGCTCCTCTATACGTCCAACCATCCGGTTAAACTTAAACGCAAGCTCACCGATTTCGTCCTTATTCTGAATATCAGATCGTTCGCTCAGGTCTCCCATCTCTACCCGCTTCATGCTGGTGTATAATCTTCGAATCGGTACGGACAAGCGGCTGGCGATGACATACGAAACCAGAACGGAAAGGACTAACAGAGCAGCCAGAACAATAAGTGTAAGCCATTTGGATTTATTGAGATTTTGGAGCAGTGTATCAAGCGGTGTGTAAGAAACAATGGTCCAATCCGTGCTCTCCACTTTGTGGTAAGTCACTAATATCGGCTTCCCGTCGATTTTAACGTTAAAATGCCCTTCGGCTCCTGCAAATTGAGCAAAATAAGAGGTGCTTCGAATCGAATCTCCAAGCCGTTTCTTATCAGCAGCCGATATAACGATGCCATTATTGTCAAAAATCAGCATCTGCTCATCCGCTGTGGCAGCAGCCGCATACTGCTTGTACAAGAAGCTTTCACCTACATTTATCATCAATAGACCTAAGGTCGAATTATTTTCAAAATCCTTCAGCAGCCGAATCGCAGAGACATAATGTTCCTCATTCAAAGTAGGCGTAAGGTAAGTTGAAGGGTTGGACTCCCACACGATACCGCCGTTTTGCTTCTCCACTTCTTGAAACCACGGATAGTTTCGGAGTGCCCCAATGCCAAACTTAGGTCCATTATAAAATGTGTGCAGCTCAACACCATTGAATCCAAAAATTGAAGTATAGTATTCAAGCCAGGTATATGCGTACCGATAAGTGACAATTAATTTGGTCAAAAATTGCTGCTGCAGCCGTTCTTGATAGGCTTGATTGCCAGAAGGACTTTTCAGTAGAGATCTTAATTCCTCGTTCGAGAAATAAATATTTGAAATCGCATTCAAATCGGATGCCATGATTCCTAACTTCTGGGAGATAAGCCCAAGAGATTTCAGCTTGGCTGCTCCTGCTTGTTCTTCAATCGTATTTCTTGTGATGGTTAACGAGAAATAGCTGAATACACCCAGAGGCAGAACAACTAAAGCAAGGAAAGAGATTAACATTTTGTGCTGAACACTGCTTCTCTTGATAATCATCCAGTTAAACATCATTTCCCCTCCGATTCTTAACTTATTATAGCAAAATAATACATAACCTTCCTCTGGAACTGTCACTGGCAATATGCAGTTTTGCAGCGTATCTTTGGAAAAGCAGAAGAGCCTGCAATTTGGCAGGCACTTCAGGCTTATTCATTCTCAATCATTGTCCTCTTCCCTATAGTAAACGCTTCAAAGATGTCATTTTGGTCTTATGTTCGGATAAATTGGTCATTTATTCATATCCTGCGAATTCTTACAACAGCTCTTTGCGGCTTTTCAAATAAATATACAAAACACAGCCTGAGACGGCAGACAGGCCAGCACATAAGCCAATAAAGCCATAGCCTGCTTGGAGTCCTCTAATCAAGGCAAGCTCCGTTTCGCCTCCATAGTACATTTTCACACCGTTCGTTACAGCCCCAATGATATAGTTTCCGATTACGCTGCCTATCCCCATGAGTGTCACAGTAAAGGTAATAACCGTATCACTGCCTTGCGGATATCTTCTGGCAATTAAAGCCATCACCGTTGGATAAATGACGGCAATTCCCAAGCCTGCGACAGCAAACAGCCAAGCCACAGACTCTCCTCCCCCGATAGCAGCGAACGTGCATACACAGGCAAATCCGGAAAAAATAACGATAGATACATTAAATCCAATTTTATCTGTAATAGGCCCCAAGACAAGCCTTCCGAGTGAAAAGCATAAGAAAAACGCAGCTAGCATCCTTGATGCAGAAGCTGTATCCCACCTATACGATTTCTCCAAGAAATTGATTAACCACCCTCCAACTGCCATTTCCGAGACGACGCCAAAAGTAAGCATAAGCACAATGAGCCATAAAGCAGGATCACGAATGAGCGCCTTCACAGAGGTTTGATCATTATGTTGAGCTTCGTCTCCTGGAAAAGTGCCCAAATAAGCCGGAATCATCGGCAAAATAGACAAGGAGAGCATAATGATATACATCCCGCGCCATTGTATCGGATGTCCGAATAGGCTTACAGACATAATTCCCGTTGCGATTAAAGGGGCAACAATTGAGCTTAGCCCGTAGAAGAAATGCGAGAGATTCATCATTGTACCCGTATTTTTGACGAAAATTCGAGCTCCGAGAATGGCAAGCGCAATCTCAAGCATCCCGTTACCAATGTACATAATAAAATAAGAGGATGAAAACAGGGGATAACTTTTCGAAAAAAAGATGAGAATCCCAGAAACCAGCATGGAACCGAAGGCAAGTAAACTAACCGCTTTAATACCCCATCTTCGGGTCAAATAAGCCGTAAACGAGCAGGCAATTAAATACCCCAAAGCATTAAGTGATAATAGCGAACCAAGCTGTTTCTCATCCAAGTTAAAATCATGCTGAATGAGGGGTATGGCAGGACCCTTGATATTCTCCGATATCCCAAAAATAATAAATCCGATAAAAATGGTTGCCAATTGCAGCATATAAACTTTATTCGTTTTGTTTAAGCTCTTAATCATCGTAAGCAATCTCCTAATTTGATTTAACACATATCACCCGTTTAGAGTCCAAATGGCAAGCAGATAAAAAAGTCGTTGGACGATAAACGATAACATATACTTTTTATTAAGTGTAATAGATAAATCGCAATTAAGCTAACCAAAGGAGATTGCCACAAATGACTAAGTCATTGGAATCTGACGCTGATCTATTTATCGCGGCGCTCTCACAAACCCCGGTTTCCGTCTGGCAGCCAGATGCTAATGGTGTCTATTGCGAAGTAGATCGAGGCATCATCGATAAATTCACCGAAAAATCAGTGCGACTGAACACAAAAACGGATGAAATTGCGTATTATTTCCGAGACGATGGGACCCTTTTCCGCGCTGAGACCTGAAGTCAAAGACGAAAGAAAAAACCTACCGCCTAATTCATGAGGCGATAGGTTAGAATTGAAAATAAATAAAAGAACTCTGCCCTTGCTTTAGCATATATAAGAATACTAACACAAGGAAACTATATACGGCCGCCCTTATCGGCGATGGAATCCAGCTGTGCCACAAGGAGGAGACTCGATCAAGTCGATTCAGCAAGTACCACTCCAGCACATGCAGAGCATAAAGTCCCCCCGCAATCCACCAGAAATGCCATACCCATTGGGGCATGATAAGAGCTTTTGGATTGAGCATACGGATAATCAGTCCCGCTGCGACATGGATCCCCTCCGTGCGGAAGATGACCCAGCCTAGGCAAGTTAGCAGAAAGAAAACGAAAAGCGATAACATTCGATACCAGATATACGTTTGAATTTGAATAATCCGCAGCTTCTGAAGCAGGTTCACATACAGCTTATGGCCAATTAGCAATCCCCCTTGATACATTCCCCAAGCGATGAAAGTCCATTGACTGCCATGCCAGAAGCCCGAAATGGTCATTGCAGCAAAAAGGTTGGCATATTGTCGTACTTCACCGCGACGCGATCCCCCTAATGAGATGTAGATATAGTCTCGAATCCATGATGACAGCGTGATATGCCACCGCCGCCAAAACTCCGTAGCATTCGTACTTAAATACGGTGTGTTGAAATTTCGGGCCAGTTCCAATCCGAAGAGGTAACCGATACCGACAGCCATATCGCTGTAACCGGAGAAATCACAGTAAATCTGGAACGCATAGAGCACAGATGCCGTCCAGCCTTCAGCCCCGCTCAGAGTACTTGCTTGTGAGAAGAAGCTATCACAATAGGGTGCTAGCTGATCCGCTATTCCCATTTTCTTGGCTAAACCCAGCACAATGAAGAAAGCACCCAACCGAAGCTGGGCAGGGTTAAACCGAATCGTATCCAACTGCCGAATCTGTGGCAGAAATTCCTTGCCTCTCATGATCGGTCCGGCAATCATATGAGCAAAGAACATGATGAACATCCAAAATCGCAGCAAGGATCGTTCGGCTGGAATTCGGCCTTTGTACACATCGACCAGATATGAAATCAATTCAAACGTATAAAACGATATGCCCAGAGGCAGCGCGTAATGCAGCCATTCCGACTGATGGGCGACAAGATGAATAGAAAGTACCTTCTCTATGCTTCTCAGAGCGAAATCCGTATATTTGAAAAATATGAGGTTACTTGACGTCAGCAAAATACCTAAAGTCAAGAGGATTCGCCGCCACCTGCTTGTGTATTCGATACCTAGACCACATAGGTAGACAGCTAACGAAATAACGCCGAATAAGAGTAAATAACCAGGCCCCACTACGCCGTAAAATATAAGATTAGCCGCTGTCAGCAGCCAAAGGCGATGTCTTGGAATCAAGTAATACATACACATAGTAATGACTAATAACAAAGCAAATTCCGGCGTATTGAACATCATAACGGCTTGGCTGCCCCTCTCTGTCCGTAAGCGTCCCATATCAATTGGGCCATCAGCCTGTAACCCTCCGGCATGAGATGAGTGAAATCTGTAAACAATTGATCCGAAATTTGTCCTTCTAAATTCAAGTAATGAATGGGCTGCTGGGATAGAAAATCATCCAGCCTCTTCATGTTTTCTACATATCCCGGTTGGTTCACAAATTCCTTCATGTAGGTATGATTCGTTCCGGCCAATACGACCCACGTTTCTTTTCCTTTTTGATGCTCAATAATTTGCTTCGTGAAATAGATATCAGGATTTGAATCGGTTAGATTCAATGGCAGATTCGTAAAAGCAGCTTTAAGCTGCGTCTGCTGAAGCATGTCGCTCAAAGCTTCTGAATCCTTGGTGTACCACGGCTCCGGCTGGGCTAACGAGTCGTCGGGCATCGCCCGGTTGCGCCACTTATCCCATTGCAAATCCACATACTTTTGATAATAATCTAGATAGGCCATTAACGTGATATACGGATAAACGTACTTTTTGAGCGTACCCTGCAGCCAATCATAGGGCTTTTCATACTTCGAGTACGCGGCTCTCTCTTCCTCTTGTGCTTTAACTATCAAGTACGCCTCAGGATCTTCCTTGCGCAAACGGTCAGCCCACCAGGACATAATCGGTTGATACGGGACGCGGGGAACAAAGCTGGCATAACGTACATTCAGGATTACATGATCCGTTGATATTCCGTTCTTATCCAGCATAAGCAGTAGGGTGTATAGATCACCTAGCTGTGAACCTGGGAATGATAAATTAAATACCAAGGGATGTTCCGGCATCTGCTCCAAATATGCACTTATACTTTGATCCGAATTGCCTGGACTTCCATAAAAGACAGAATCGCCTAACAGGATGAAATAATTTTTCGCTTTTTCACGGTCTACCTTTTGCTTCATATATTTGATGACAGGATCAATATTTCTAGAATTGTTGATGATGATTGGATACGAAAGCCGCTTGTGGTAAAAAGCATCTGCTGAGATGGTGTAAGGCAGCAAGAAATTTATTAACAACAAATAAACAACCAAATAAGGAACCGTTTTGTTCTTCATCCATAATCACCCAGATATTAGACGCGGAATGGATTTAAAAGTTTCGGAGGAACCTCAATTCAGACCAATCGTTCCGTGCATCCGCCTATTTTACGATTTATGCAGCTGAGGCATTCTCCTATGATGTGTTGCTTGTTCAAAGGCAAAAGCAATTCGGATAAGCATCGCTTCACTAAACGCTGTTCCAGCGAAAGTAATGCCAAATGCCCTGCCATCGGCCTGAAATCCCGCAGGTACGGCGATTGAAGGATAACCGGCTCTTGCACTAAGATCCGCACCGACATAGGAGGGAAAGAGGATTGCATCTAATCCATCATTTTGTAATGCGAAATCAATCCCCTCATTCTGGGAATAATATAAATCTGTAAGGGTCTCCAAGATGTAATCCTTATTTTGCAAAGGGTTCTCTAGGTGCATCCTATATTTCAAACAATCTTGTCCGTATTTCAAGGCTTTGTCGGCATTTTGCTCATTCCAAGCAATCAATTCTTTCAAGCTGTGGATAGGTAAATGAGCAGGAAGACTTTGTAAATAATTTTCAACAGCATGCTTGAATTCGAAATTAATTTTGTTATACTCCCAATTTCGATTGAATGAAGGAATTTCGATGTCATCAACAACTTCTGCACCACAATCCTTCAACGTAGCTACAACAGCGTTAAATAATTTTTCGTCATATTCACCAATGTCACGATACTTTGCAGTTGGCACGTTCCTGAAGACCCCTATCGTCGTACCCTGTAAGCCATTTTTATCTAGAAATGCGGTATAATCTCCACCCTCTTCCTCATTTCGCCATGTTGAAGGATCTTTTAAATCTTTCCCTGTTAGAACATTTAGCAAAATCGCGGCATCCGTCACATTTCTTGCCATAGGGCCAGCCGTGTCTTGTGAATAAGTGAACGGGATTATCCCTGTGCGGCTTATTAAACCTACAGTTGGCTTAATACCCACAATAGCATTCTGTATAGAGGGACTCAAAATAGATGCCGACGTCTCCGTCCCCACCGCAACAGTTGTGAAATTTGCCGCTACAGCAGCAGCTGACCCCGTACTGGACCCACCCGTAAAATAATCACCGTATGGATTCTTCGTTTGTCCTCCTCTTGAACTATAACCGGCCCACATGGAGGAAGACATCGCATTTGCCCATTCCGTCATATTCGATTTCCCCAAAATAACTGCGCCAGCTTCTCGCAGCTTTTGCACAAGAAAAGCATCCATTGAACTTATGTGGTTTTGCAAAGCCAACGCTCCCGCACTCGTACGCATTTTATCCATGGTTTCAATATTATCTTTCAACACAACAGGAATGCCATGCAGAATGCTTCTTGCCCCAGTTAGCTGCCGCTCTTGATCAAGTGCCTCAGCAATATAAATCGCATCTGGATTGATTTCCATTATAGAGTTGATCAAAGGTCCGCTTTGGTCATAAGCCGCTATGCGGTACATGTAATACATAACAAGCTCTCTTGAGGTTAGCTCCCCCTTCTCTATCGCTTGTTGCAAGTCTATAATCGTAGCCTCTTCAACATTCAGACTTTGGATATTGAATATATCTTCCATTAACTAGCGCCCCCTCATTAACAGATGCATAGTTATCAAACAAGCTCTTTCCAGTAGTTCCAAGCTTTAAGGTACTCGGATAAATCATGCGGATGATGTTTCAAGCAAATCCCGATACGGCAATAGAGCTGAATAAGCACATCTTCCATAAGTCTTTGCCTATCCAAAGAATTATGAGTTAGCTGAGCGTAACTTCGAAACAACGTTTCTAGGTTTAAATCGTCCGGAGAAGAGCAGAAGGCATATATGTAATCATACCGAACAGGTCCGACAATCGGAGAAGGATCAATGACAGCTTGTAAGGAATTCCGATCAAACACAAAATTATGCACACCACAATCACCATGCAATAAATACCTTTCCTCAGCTACACCTTCAGACTTCCTCACAAGTGATTTGACTCTATCATAATCCCCTTCAGGTAAAAGATTGCCAACATTCATTCTCGCATATTCTACGCCCTTATCCAGAAATTCAGACCACGTCTGACAAGGTTCTTCCTTCCAAAAGCCCCACTTTTCCGTTGCCTGATCAACGGTGTAGTGATTCAAAAGATCATTGACTAAACGTGTCAGCCAATCTGCTTTCGATCCACGATTGTAATGCGTTGTACCATAAATGTACCTATACAACATATAGGTTTTGTTAGGGTCCGTATAAAGCAACTTAGGCAATAATGTGCTTTCGTTATAAGTGAGATGCAACAGCTCGACCTGCTCTAAATTCTGCGGGGTATCCAATTTAAGTACATAACTGGGTTCATTATCGACCATAAGAGCATACACAAGTCCATCCGTTGTACCCGACATTGACTTCATCCCCATGGCATTTGATTCGATGACCCCTGATTCACGAAGGTATTTGATGATCTCATTCACGTCTGGTTTTGGTGCCATTGCAAGGCCTCCTGACAAATTTCCATGTATGCCCAATATAGTCTCTTGGATTGTACAATGCCAGTTAAACTTTCGTTATATCTAAGTTTCTTGCTTAATCATTTATCAATTCACCGTTTATCATTGTCCACTGCACTTGGAATTGTTCATCTAACAAAACAAGATCCGCATCGCAACCCGCGCTAATCTTCCCCTTTGTTCCTAAATCAAGTATTCTTGCAGGCGTAGTTGACGCCATCTGAACAGCATCCTTTAATGGAATTCCAGTTTCTATCGTTAAACGTAATGCCTCATTCATCGTTACCGTACTGGAGGCTAATGTCCCATCCTCCAATCGGGCTATACCGCCTGCAACTGTCACATGATGGCCGCCAAACATATAATTCCCATCACCAAGTCCCATAGCTTGCAAAGCATCCGTGATGAGCACGATCCCCTCCGGCCCTTTCAAGCGATGCATCAAGCGAATGATTGCAGGATGCAGATGAATGCCATCTACTATCGCTTGGAGGCTCACATGTTCTTCTTCAAAAGCCGCTGCAACCAGTCCGGGATCCCGATGATGAATCGGTCTCATGCCATTAAAGCAGTGTGTAACATGACTTGCACCGGCTTTGAAAGCTAGCTTGGCCTCCTCGTATGTCGCATCAGAATGCGCAACAGCGATGATGACACCCTTATCTTTCAGATAAGAAATGAGCTCCAAGCCGCCAGGCAGCTCGGGAGCGATTGTAACCATTTTAATGAGCCCTTCTGCTTCATGAAAAATATCATCAATTTCTTTTAGATTAGGATGCCGCAAAAAGCGCTCATTTTGCATGCCTTTACGCTTCGGATTCAGATAGGGGCCCTCCAGATGAAGCCCGGCAATTTTGGCCCCTATTTCATGCCCAATGACACGTTTCACACTGCGAATCATGGCCAGTAAATCCTCCATTGTAGAGCTGACCGATGTAGCTAGAAACGAGGTGCAGCCTGTTGCAGCGCAAGCCCGCGAAACTTCCTGTATGCTCCTTTCCGTGCCATCCATCATATCAAACCCGTTAGCACCGTGAATATGCACATCAATCATGCCAGGTATTAATAAGTGTCCTTGACCATCTATACGTTCATAATTGCCTTCAGGAAGAGATGTTTTACCGATTTCCAACTTTTCAATGACTCCATTTCTAATCCAAAGTGTGGCCGGCTGAACGTGGTCGGTTGGTTGAACCACATTTACGTTGTGCACAATTTTAAGACTCATGTCTGTTTTCCTCCTCGTTTTTCGCTTTTTCTTCACATTGAATAATCGTTATATTTTTATTATCGAGGACGTCTCTTATTTCGGCAGGCACCTCTTGATCGGTAATTAAAATATCTACCAAATCGAAGTCTAGACGATACACCGACTTGCTTAGGAATTTTGAAAAATCAGCCACCACGATAACCTGATCGGATCTACGGGCCATCTCTTTTTTAACTGAAACATCATCTTCGTATGGGAAGTAAAGCCCATCGCTCCTTATGGCTGCTGCCCCGATGAAGGCTTTGTCGGCTCTTAATTCTCCTAGCTTCTCAATGACCGAGGGTCCATAAAACAGGCGATTTTTGGCATGCAAGTAGCCGCCCAGCACATAAACTTGAAGGTCCTCTCTACCTGAGAGAATGCTTACAATGTCGAGAGAATGCGTGATTACGGTAATCGCTTTGGCAGCAATTTGTTCAGCTACCGCCTGTACAGTCGTTGATACATCCATAATGACGGTCTCCCGATCCTTAATCAGCCGGGCTGCTAACTTGCCAATTTGTCTTTTGGCGTCTGTTTCATCAATTAATCGCTCCTGATAGGTAGCTATTTCCCTTTGTAATTGAGGTAATGCTACACCTCCATGTGTTCGAATTACGATCCCTTCTTGTACGAGTTTCACGATGTCTCTTCGAGCCGTATCTCTGGACACTTCTAGAAGTGAGCAGATCTCCATAACACTCATTGCATGTTTTTCGTTTAGGTAATTAAGTATTTTCAATAATCGTTCTTCTTGATACATCACTTTCACCTCTTGTAAGTAATTTTATCATTATATTTAAGTAATTAAAACAAATATTTAAGTGATTTTAAGTCATTTTGTTTGAATCTTTAGAAACATCTACTTAGCAGCTCCATTTTCTGTTTTCACAGCTTTGGCGTATGGTTAGTTGGGTTTGTCCAGAGATTAGAGTCTTTATGCAATTAGACTTAACAGTGGACACAACGAATTGGGAAATTAGATAATAGACCTATCCAAATTACGAGGTGTCCGAGATGAGTGAATTCCGCCAACGGTACAATCAAAAGTTTAAAGAGGAAACGGTTAAGTACATTCAACAACATAGTAAATCGATTCCGGATATTGCAAGCGAATTGAACATTCCTGCGAAGACATTGAGCAGTTGGGTCAGTAAATATCGCCAATTTCCAGATGAGCCCTTTGTTGGTAGTGGGAATCTTCGTAGCCATGATCAGATTGTGAAAGACTTGGAGCAACGCAACAAAG
>NZ_JABMKZ010000041.1 GCF_013204855.1 Paenibacillus alba
GAAATACTCCGCTCGACTTGCATGTATTAGGCACGCCGCCAGCGTTCGTCCTGAGCCAGGATCAAACTCTCCATAGTAGCGAACGATTGCTCGTCCGTATATCTGAAAGCTGAAATGCTCAATTGACTTGCTAGCGAGATTTTGCAATCTCTTTTTTGAACGATTGCTCGTTCGTGCTTACTCACTCGTTGTTCAGTTTTCAAAGATCAATTTCTCTCTTTATTTCATCGCCTTCCGTTTAGCGGCGACTTTTTCAATATACCACAGCGACTTAGCACAATGCAAGTTTTATTTTCAAGAACTTTTAAAATTCTTTTCAACAACGCTCTTGCTTGTCCACCTTTTCGAAGGGGCGAGATATAAAATACCATAGAAAGAGAGGGTAAGTCAAGAACTACCCTCTATTTTTTTTGAGCCTGATTATTGCGGTTTCTGGCATACTTGGATATTTCCTTTGGTGACGCTAAACGAGCATACATCCTGAAGATGACTTTATATCTGGATTCTATGGCCCCTTTAATTTCTTGATCCATTCGTTTGTCATTAAGATCGAATAGCATTTCATCTAATTCTTTGCGCAAAACATAATCTAACTCTCTGCATTCCCGTTCATTGAACAAAAATCCGAGCATACATCCATCCAAACCCCTCTCAGCTGTAGAGATTTATGGCACTGCCAGTAATGGGTTAACGGAAGATAAGCCTGATCAAACAGCCCACCTCCTTACCGCTTTACTGTTATGCTCAGATTTTGCCATTTTTATGACAAGGATCTGAAAATATTTTACAGATGCACCAACCAGTACGTAAGGGTGCTTTCAATAATAGCTGCGAGCAGCAGCAAGACAACAATAGCTACTATAAGCGGCTTCGTGAGAGACATTACTTTCTTCAATTCGATACTAGCCGTTCTGAGTTTAACGGGAACAAACAGCTGCAAGCCTGATTTCCAAACCAATAATCCTAGCTTAAGCCCGTACGCGCACGCAATCAGAATAACCGGAATTTCTATAATGCCATGGGGAAGTATCCCTTTGAGAACTGCCGACAATGCGCTCTCATGTGTCTGCAGGGTGAGTACATAGCCAAGTATCATACCATTAGCGACAAGCATAAAGAGCGGTAAAATACCGAAGAGCAATCCAAGAAAAATAATAAGGACAGACTTAATAGCATTATTCAAAAAAATGATTACAAAATACCAAATTTGTGGATTGTCTTTGTTGCTAAGTGACTGGCTAATCGACTTAAGCCCCTGAATTTGCCCTTCTAGAAAGTGCGAGAACTGACTTGAATTGGACCAGCCCAAGTAAAAGCTGAATGCAAATACCAACACAACTACGATGAAATAATGTTTCATTTCTTTAAAATGGTGAAGCAGCGGTTTGAATGTCATCTTCCATTCCTCCAATTTCGGAAGCATAAGTCCTGTGTACGAGCATACAGTATTTAATAAAGAGTATACAAGCCTTGCCTGCCCAGGACGAGGTTTACAAGGAGGTACAAGCTACGGATGAACTACTTTTTCGTTGTCAACGCTAGGAAATTCAAACAATATGTGTTTATTGCGCTTGCTATTGTGTTCGCGGGAGCAATCGTCTATTCCGAGCAAAGCAATGTATCTGTTTTCTCAAACACGGAACCTTCGGCTATTTATAGTGTCCAGACGGAGAGAAAGGTCATTGCCCTGACCTTCGATATTTCCTGGGGTGAGAAGCGTGCAGAGCCTATTTTAAAAATACTTAAAGATAAAGGTGTGAATGATGCGACTTTCTTTCTATCCTCCCCCTGGAGTAAAAGCCACCCAGAAATTGTCGAAAAGATCAAAAAAGATGGCTTTGAAATCGGCAGTCATGGGAACAAACACGACAATTACAGCACGCTTAGTGACGAGGAAATACGCAGGCAAATCAGTACAGCACACGGTATTTTGACGGAATTGATCGGAAAAGAGCCGAATTTGATACGGCTACCCAATGGCGACTTCGACAAACGGGTTCTGCGGATTGCAGAGGACTTGGGCTATTCTGTTATTCAATGGGACACCGATTCGCAAGATTGGTTAAACAAAGGGGTCGATACCATTATTAATCGCGTCGTCTCCAAAGCTCATCCCGGAGACATCGTCCTCCTGCATGCCAGCGATTCTTCCCAGCAAACACATGAAGCACTCCCTGTCATCATTGATCAGTTAAAATCCAAAGGTTATGAGTTCGTTACCGTAAGCGAGTTAATCAAACAAACCAAAGTGGAAACAACGCCAGTAGAAGATCGCGCGATGAAGCAAATTCAATAAGGGTCTGTACGAAAAAAAGAGCTAAGTGATTAGCTCTTTTTGTTATCTAATATTTTATGTAGGATGAGGATTTGCCATGCATTACATACAAGCAATGGGGCTAACATGAAGAAGCTCGATGCTGCATTATCCAGCTTAAGCGCAGGCACAGCTTCCAAAACAGTTACCGCACACATGAAAAACAAAGTCGGGATAAACGCATTTCGATTCGTCATTTTTACTTTCCAGTAAGCAACGCCTAACGAAATAATTAATATAAGGATTGGCAACACTATGTAACTGAATACCGAGCCGGTGCCTTCAAAATTAGTCATTCTGAGATAGACGAGGTCAAACAATACAACAATGACAACGGCAAGCTGCAAGAGATCCCATACCGTTTTGGATCGAATAATCCCCACAGCAATAAATCTTACAATTAGATAAGCAAAAAAGCCCATTTGGCTGAGTACACTGATGGTTGCCCCACCAAGAAGCATGTTCAGCACATTAAATCCAACCGCCGATAACCCCATGACAGAAAATTCTTTGTCGGAATATTGTAATATGAGTCCAATAACTATAGATACAACCATTCCTAATAATAGTGTTGTCCAAAATAAATGAAACCATTTACGCAACGTCAAGATCATTACCTCCACACTTCAACTCTAATTGTTAATTGTACCAACGTTTGAGATAAAAAGCCAATGAATCCCCCTTATAATATCTCCCTAACCACACATACTAACATTATTAAGCTAGGGAAGGGAGCATGCTTTTATGTTCATAAGAAGGCTAAGAAAACTGCAAGTCTTACCGTTCATTTCAATCGCTTTGCTTCTCTCATCGTGTGGGTCTGATAATTCATCACAAGGTCAATCTCAAGCCAATACGTATAAAGAACAAAAGACCATGGTGCTCGACATCCTCAAGTCAGATGATGGTAAAAAAGCCATTAGCGCTGCAAACCGCAGCATCATGAATGGCGATGTTGGGACCAATAGCATTGCTGGTCAATCTCAAATCAAACTTCTTTCGGCGAATGAATCTTTACAGCTGCAAATGGCCGTTAAGGATGTTCTCACAGCCAAAGAAAATAATATGTTCCTTACCGACATGATGAAGGATCCCAAGTTTGCGGGAGATTTCGCCAAGGCGATTCAAAAGGAAACGAAGCAGATGTTTAAAGAGCTGCTCAAAGATCCTGAATACCAAAAATCGCTCGTTGATGTGATGAAAAATCCAGATTACGAGAAAATGATGCTAGATGTTATGAAAACAGCCTCCTATCGTCAGCAAATGATGACCGTCATGGAGGAATCCATCCAGAGTCCCCTATTCCGCTCACATATGGTAGATCTGCTTAAGTCAGCCATTGCGCAGCAAAGTAAACCGGATCAAATGCCTACAGCCAAAAGCGCAGATAAGAAATCTGGCGGCGGCGGTGGCGGCGGGGAAAGTAAAAGCGGAGATGATAAGCAGAAGGACGAAAAAAGCGATTCCAGTTCCGAGGACTCGGACCAGCAAGATGACAAGAAGAAAAAGAAGGACTCCGGTTCTTCCGAATCATAGGCCAACAAAAAGGGCGCGCGGACTTTCATCCGCATGCCCTTTTTGTTGTTTACTTCTCTAATTTGTTAATGATTGCCGCGGCCATTTCGAGGTACAACTGGCCTGTATTGGAGTCCTGCTTGTACACGGATGGAGAATAATCAATTTCGGAAATATGATTGTCTGGAGCTCCTAGTGGAATCTGCGCCAATAGTTCACTATGCAGATCTTCCGCCAGCTTTGCTCCGCCGCCTTTGCCGAACACATAATCTTTGGTGCCATCCTTGCTTTCGTAATAAGACATATTCTCAACAATACCTAGAATCTCATGGTTGGTTTGAATCGCCATAGCCCCCGCTCTGGCTGCCACAAAAGCCGCTGTCGCATGCGGGGTAGTCACGATGACCTCTTTGCTCTGAGGAATCAATTGATGCACGTCCAAAGCAACGTCACCGGTGCCTGGAGGAAGATCTAACAGTATATATTCAACATCTCCCCAATTAACTTCATTGAAGAAATTCCGCAGCATTTTGCCCAACATAGGTCCACGCCAAACAACGGGTGCATTGTCTTGTACAAAGAAACCCATAGAGATCACTTTAACGCCAAACTTCTCAACCGGAATAATGACATTGTCAACAAGCTTTGGCTGTTCTTCTATGCCCATCATATCCGGAATGCTAAAGCCATATATATCGGCATCAATAATGCCCACTTTCTTGCCTTGCCGAGCCAAAGCTACAGCCAAATTAACCGTTACCGTGGATTTACCAACTCCACCCTTGCCGCTGGCAATGGCGATGAATTCAACTGTAGACTTTTCTCCTAAAATAGGTTGGTCAATCGGCGGTTGAACAGGTTGCGTAGATTTCGGCTGCTCTGCCGATGCTGCATCGTTATTCCCAATCTGATTGCGCTCATAATCGGTCATAAGTCTAAAACGTACATGTACTTGGGCTGCACCCAATTTCTCTAAGGTTTGGCTTATGTAGGATTTGGCCTTCTCTTTGAAAGCCTCATCTTCTGATGTAATAATCAGGCTTAATGATACGTTCTCGCCGTTAAACAAGACGTCTCTAATTAAATTAAGCTCAACAACACTTTTGTTATACTGAGGTTCTATAAGAGGTTTTAATGCTTCAAACAGCTGATCTTTCGTTATCATAGCCACACCGCACCTTTATTTAGACATCGTATTTGTGGCTTTTATTATAACACATTCTGATTAAGAACCCACTTTTTCCCCAGCAAAATATCGCAGCACCCCTTGATAAATCGAAGCCGCTATCTTTCTCTGATATTTTTCATCAGCCAATAACCGCGCTTCCTCCGGATTTGAAAGAAAGCCTACTTCAATTAACGCACTAGGAATTTTTAAGGCTTTTAATAAATAAACGGTCTTGTCCGCTAGCTTGGCGACACGATCGGTATTTTCCAGATTTCTCTTAAGTTCAAGCTGTATGAGGGAAGCCAAATTCGGATTATTGGGATTATTCGCATAGTAGAACGTTTGTGCGCCTTTCCATTTTGGAGAGGGAATGCTGTTTAAATGCACACTAAGAAACAGATCCACATCCTTATCGTTGATAAGATCCGCACGATTGTGAAGATCTTCTGTTTTTCTCTTACTATAGCCTTTGGTACCTGGCTCAGCCAGATCCGTATCTGTTTCCCTTGTCATAATGACGAGAGCTCCGGCTTGCTGCAAGTAATCCCGCAATTGCAAGGTGATGGCAAGATTAATATCTTTCTCAATCACCCCTTCCTTGCTTGAAGCACCGCCATCTGGCCCTCCATGCCCAGCATCTAAAGCAATCGTTTTGCCTGACAAGGGCAGGCTCCAATCGGACCAGGTTTTCGTAGCCGGCAGCTCATAGGCATAGATGAATACGACCAGAGCGACCAACAAGGTCGAAAGGACAAGCTTAAGACTACTGTTAAAAGTCAGCCAAACGACCAACCTCTTCTTCCTTTTGCGCATAAAAAATCCACCTCTGTTCCCCATAGACTCTGTATCATCTATATGGGACAGGGTGGACAAATATACCTTGCTTACACTTGTTATCCAGGGTCTTTCAGACCTTCGACAAGAACTTCCGCTACTTCTGGACGCGTGAACTCCGGAGGCGGGCATTGGCCACCTCGAAGCAAACTGCGCACCTTTGTACCAGACAGTGTCATATGGTGAGATTTATCGTGCGGACACGTTTTGCTTGAAGCCATGTTGCCGCATTTGGCACAAAAGAAGCTGTGTTCGAAGAATAATGGCGTAATCCCGATCTCTTCTGCAGTAAAGCTGCTGAAAATCTCTTGCGCTTCATACGTGCCATAGTAATCGCCTACACCTGCGTGATCGCGTCCAACGATGAAATGGGTACAACCATAGTTTCTTCGTACAATCGCATGTAGAATCGCCTCACGAGGGCCTGCGTAACGCATAGCAGCTGGGTAAACCCTTGGGAAAGTACGATCTTTGGGATAGTAATACACGAATTTGTTTCAATGAAGTTGCTAAGCGAAGAAGTTATCTCTTTGTTCTGCAGGAACCAAGAGGTTAATCAAAGAACCACCATGAGGTTGTATCGTTGCCATACGTCGCACCTCCATGATATCTAGTTCAATAATTATTTATGGAGTCCACATTCTGTTTTCTCAATACTTGCCCAACGGCCCGCACGTGGATCTTCACCCTCAGCCACTGGCCGCGTGCAATGTGTGCATCCGATACTTGGGAAATTACGATCATGCAATGGATTATAAATAACGTCATTCTCACGAATGTAGTTCCAAACATCTTCAGAAGTCCAACCAGCAAGTGGATTGAATTTAATTAAACCAAATTTCACATCATATTCAACTTTTTTCGCATTAGCGCGTGTTGGCGCTTGATCGCGGCGGATACCAGTGATCCATGCATCATAATTTTTGAGGATATCTGTTAATGGATCTACTTTACGAATGTTGCAGCATTGGTTTGCATCGCTTTTCCAAAGCTCATCGCCGAATTTCTCAGCTTGCTCATCTAAGGTAAGCTTAGGCAGCACTTGAACAAACTTTGTTCCATAATGCTGTTCCAAACGATCTCTAGTCTCATAAGTTTCCGCGAAATGAACATTCGTGTCCAAATAAAAAATATCTACATTTGGATTAATCTTTTGCAGCATATCTACAAGCACAACATCTTCAGCGCCAAAGCTGCAAGCAAGCGTCAAGCTTGGAAAAGTCTCAACCGCTAATTTCAATAAAGCTTCCGGCGATTGATTTTCGAATTCCTCAGCAGCCTTCGTTACAAAAGCCTCTTTTTCAAAAAGATTCATGTGAGTACCTCCATTTTTATTTCATCTTTAATCCCGACTGATATTGTATGATTTACAATTAATTATAGCTGAGATCTTTCTTCTGTCAATGACTTTTCATCATTTTGGTATAAACTTTTGTTATCTTTATGAAAATAGACTCCATCTTGCTAGTGTATGAACACAAAAAAGAAACCTTTCCAGCAAAATGCCGAAAAGGTTTCTCTTGAGCGCCATAAGACGCCATTTCTTAACGTTTGGAGAACTGAGGAGCACGACGAGCGGCTTTCAATCCATATTTTTTACGCTCTTTCATACGGGAATCACGTGTTAAGAATCCTGCTTTTTTCAAGGATCCACGGTATTCCGGATCAACTTTCAGCAATGCACGGGAAATCCCATGACGAATTGCGCCAGCTTGTCCGCTGATGCCACCGCCATTTGCAATTACAAGAATGTCGTATTTACCAACAGTTTCTGTAAGTGCCAATGGTTGTTTAACGATCAGTTTCAAAGTTTCTAGACCGAAGTACTCATCTAGATCACGTTTATTGATGATGATACGTCCTTCACCCGGTAATAGGCGTACACGCGCTACCGAATGCTTACGACGACCCGTTCCATAATATTGAACTTGTGCCACGAAACGTTCCTCCTTATATTAACCGCGAAGATTCCAGACTTCTGGTAGTTGTGCTTGGTGTGGATGCTCTTCTCCACCGTAAACTTTAAGCTTTGTTTTCAAGCTATCACCAAGACGGTTCTTTGGAAGCATACCGTGCACGGCAAATTCGATCATGCGATCAGGTTTGCTGTTAAGCAAATCTTGAGCGGAAGTCACTTTTAAACCACCTTGGTACAAAGAGTGACGGTAGTACATTTTGTTTTGCATTTTTTTACCAGTTAGCTTAATTTGGGAAGCATTGATAACAACTACGAAATCGCCAGTATCTACGTGTGGAGTAAACTCCGGTTTGTGCTTACCGCGGATAATGCTAGCTACTTCACTTGCAAGACGGCCAAGTGTTTGGCCTGCAGCGTCAACAATGTACCATTTACGCTCAACTTCATTTGGCTTAGCCATATATGTGGTGCGCATGCTTAGTCCTCCTAAAAATATATCTCAATAACATTATTATTATGATTAAATTACATTAACGATGGATGGTATTCAAGGCAATTGAGGATCAGGGGCTGTGGGGTAGCCGATCACTAAACGCCAAGTTATATTTTACACGAAGATTCGATAAGAATCAAGTAGTGTTTTAGGCTTTTTAATACTCAACTCGCCATAGCGTTAAACCCATAGCTTCGGCCGTAGGCCCTGCTTCAGCTCGATCTCTGGCTTCAAGAATACGCAGCATGTCGCTGCTTGTTCTCTTGCCTTCACCGATCTGTATCAGCGTCCCTACGATGATCCTAACCATGTTATACAGGAAGCCGTTCCCCGTCACAATCAGACGGATCCTTGCGACCTTGTCCGTCGACATCATCTCATCGGTTTCAGTCTCCATACGAACCTCGTAGAGAGTTCTCACCTTGTCTTCCTTATCTGTTCTCACCGTACAAAAAGAAGTGAAATCATGCTCTCCTAGCAAGCAAGGGAGCGCCTCTCTCATGGCTTCCACATTTAAATGCGTAGGGTGATGGTATTCAAAGTTGCGGTGAAAGACATCAGGGAAGCGCGCCGAGCGAATCGTATAACAATATGTCTTGCGTTTCGCGGCTTTGCGAGAATGAAAGGAAGGAGGGACCTCTTCCGCGGTATGTGCGACGATATCTCTAGGCAATCGAGCATTTAGAGCTAAACACCAACGTTCCACTGGGATCTTGGAGTTCGTGGTGAAATTAATAACTTGTGCTTTCGCATGTACACCGGCATCTGTACGGCCGGATGAGATGACTTTCACCGACTCACCCGTCAACATCCTTACAGCTTGCTCCAAACGATACTGAACCGTATCTGCTTTGGGTTGTATCTGATATCCTGAATAGACCGTGCCATCATAGCTAATGGTAAAACGTAGATTTCTCAAGGCTTGTTCCTCCATGAGTCATCCTTCCTATCTCCGTGGTTAGCCAATGCTAAACTCACACTAGGGGAACGCGCCTAGACTGCAAAAAAAGGGCTTCACCAGAATCTAAGTAGATTCCGTCCACCCTTTCCCATCCGTTTTTATGCGCGATCTACTAGCTCTAGGTAAACCATTGGTGCTGCGTCACCGCGGCGTGGTCCCAGTTTAAGGATACGTGTGTATCCACCTGGACGCTCGGAGTAACGAGGTGCCAAATCGGAGAACAGTTTTTGAATCGCATCTTGATTCTCATTTGCAGCTTCTCTACGTACAAAAGCAGCTACCTGACGGCGTGCGTGCAGATCTCCGCGTTTCGCAAGAGTGATTAACTTCTCAGCGATTGAACGAAGTTCTTTTGCTTTTGCTTCTGTAGTTTGAATGCGTTCATGTATGAACAGATCTGTTACCAGATCACGGAATAATGCTTTACGATTACTGGAATCGCGGTTCAACTTCCTGTAGTTCATTGAATTAACCTCCTTCTGACACGATTATTCCTCGGTACGAAGACCCAAACCAAGCTCTTCGAGCTTTTCTTGAACTTCTTCAAGCGATTTGCGACCTAAGTTCCGAACTTTCATCATGTCTTCTTCTGTTTTGGTAATAAGCTCTTGTACGGTGTTAATCCCTGCGCGCTTGAGGCAGTTATAAGAACGAACAGATAGATCAAGTTCCTCGATAGTCATCTCTAGAACTTTCTCTTTCTTATCTTCTTCTTTCTCCACCATAATCTCAGCGTCTTTGGCTTCATCCGTCAAACCGACGAATAAATTCAAATGCTCCGTTAAGATTTTGGCACCCAAGCTCACTGCTTCTTCTGGTCGAATACTTCCATCGGTCCACACTTCGAGGGTCAACTTATCATAGTTAGTCACTTGGCCGACGCGAGTATTCTCAATACTGTAGTTTACTCGGGTAATAGGCGTGTAGATCGAATCAATTGGAATTACACCAATTGGTTGTTCTTCATGCTTATTTTTGTCCGATTGGACATAACCGCGACCTCTGCCCGCATGAATCCTCATATGAAGACGCGCATCTGGAGACAAGGTAGCGATATGAAGATCCGGATTAAGAATCTCTACATCGCTATCACCGCGGATATCAGCCGCCGTGATGTTGCCTTCTCCTTCAGCATCAATTTCAAGCACTTTCTCCTCGTCGGAGTGAATTTTCAACGAGAGACCTTTCAGATTGAGGATAATTTCCGTTACATCCTCAAGCACGCCAGGAATCGTTGAAAACTCATGCAAAACGCCATCGATTTGGACAGAGGTTACTGCTGCCCCGGGTAAAGAGGACAGTAAGATACGACGTAGTGAGTTACCTAAGGTTGTACCATAGCCACGCTCCAACGGCTCAATGATAAATCTACCATAAGCGCCATCTTCACTTAATGCTACAGTTTCTATTTTTGGCTTTTCGATTTCGATCATGAAATGTACCCTCCATTCAATACGTCGTTTCCCTCTGGATACTTCGCTTCAAAATTTAATAGTATGCCTATCCTTCAACCCATTATTCACGATTTTAGGAAAATTATACTACAAAGTGATCCCGAATTATACGCGACGACGTTTTGGAGGACGGCAGCCATTATGAGGAACCGGAGTCACGTCTTTAATTAGGTTTACTTCCAGACCTGCTGCTTGCAAAGAACGAATTGCAGCTTCGCGGCCAGCGCCTGGTCCTTTTACCATAACTTCAACAGTTTTCAAACCATGCTCCATTGCTGCTTTAGCTGCTTTTTCAGCTGCCATTTGCGCTGCGAAAGGAGTACTTTTACGGGAACCTTTGAATCCAAGGTTTCCTGAACTTGCCCAAGAAATTGCGTTACCATGAGGATCCGTGATCGTTACGATCGTGTTGTTAAACGTTGAACGGATGTGTGCTACACCAGTCTCAATATTTTTCCGGTCACGACGTTTCGTACGGACGACTTTTTTAGGTTTTGCCATTAGCTCTAACCCCCTTTATTATTTCTTCTTATTAGCTACCGTACGACGAGGACCTTTACGTGTACGAGCATTAGTTTTAGTACGTTGTCCACGAACAGGAAGACCACGACGGTGACGAAGACCACGGTAGGATCCGATTTCGATTAGACGTTTGATGTTTAAAGAAATTTCGCGGCGAAGGTCGCCTTCTACTTTAAGGGTTTTGTCAATTACATCACGGATTTTGCTCACTTCATCTTCCGTAAGGTCGCGAACGCGAGTACTAGCGTCGATACCTGTGGAAGCGATAATTTTCTGAGCAGTTGTAGTGCCGATACCGAAAATGTAAGTCAACGCGATTACAACTCGTTTGTCACGAGGTAAGTCAACTCCAGCTAAACGTGCCATCTACAGATTGCACCTCCTTTTAACCTTGTTTTTGTTTGTGCTTAGGATTTTCACAAATTACCATTACATTACCTTTACGGCGAATAACTTTACACTTCTCGCAAATCGGTTTGACTGACGGTCTTACCTTCATTTTAAGCCCTCCTTTAAGATTTCATCGTAAGCACCATGTTGCGTTTTCGTTAGAAAACTTGCTTCGTAAGCATACGCCTTGAAAGAGTAACTTACATATAAGCCAAACATTTATTTAAAACGGTAGGTTATACGGCCTCTCGTTAAATCGTAAGGCGATAATTCTACGGTAACCTTATCTCCAGGCAAAATGCGGATAAAGTGCATTCTGATTTTACCGGATACATGGGCTAGGATTTTATGACCATTTTCCAATTCAACTTTAAACATTGCATTCGGAAGAGGTTCAATCACTGTACCTTCTACTTCAATTACATCTTCTTTGGCCACAGTCATTCTCCTTTCAATTGTGCTTCATCTTGCATAAGTTCAACGAATTTGGCAATTGCGAAACGCAACTTTCCATTAGTAACACGACCTGTTTCCCTAATGCTGGACTCGACTTCACTGCTAATCGTTTCTTGTAATTGAAGATGATTCAGGTTCTTCTTCTTCGGTTGATCGAACTTGCGATGAACGCCGTCTGCAAGCCAGACAAAGCGATGATCGACAATGCCAATCACGACCGCATATTCTCCGGGATCTCTACCGCGAAGCACCTTTACGATTTGACCCACTTTTGGAATCCCACTATCCACACATCATCACCTACGATCTAGGCAAAGTTAATATTTCATAACCGGCTGCCGTAATTGCAATCGTATGTTCAAAATGAGCACACAGCGTACGATCCGAAGTGACTACAGTCCAATCGTCTTCGAGTGTTTGGACATATCTTTCGCCAACGACCACCATCGGTTCAATGGCTAGGACCATGCCTGGTTTGAGACGAGGACCTTTGTCTGGAACACCGTAATTCGGAATTTGTGGTTCTTCGTGAAGATCCGTTCCGATACCGTGACCGACATACTCTATAACCACGGAGAAGCCTGCGTCTTCAATACAAGTTTGGATTGCATGCGACAACGTGTAGAGTCTAGTATCCGGTTTAGCTTCTGCTATGCCTCGATAGAGTGATTCTTCTGTCACAGCTAACAAACGTTTGGCTGTTTCGGAAATCTCACCGACAGGATATGTCCAAGCAGAATCTCCATGATAACCTTTATACTGAGCACCAATATCAATACTAATGATATCGCCCTCAGCCAGCTTTCTTGGACCAGGAATACCATGAACTAATTCTTCGTTGACTGAAGCACAAATGCTTCCAGGAAAACCGTTATAGCCTTTGAAAGATGGAATCGCTCCCTGACTGCGAATGAATTCCTCTGCGATCTGATCAAGTTCTTTCGTTGTAATGTTCGGACGAATCGCCCTTGCCAATAAGCGGTGCGTTTCGGCTACGATACGACCAGCTTCTCGCATTAGGTCTAGTTCAACCTCGGACTTACAAATGATCATTACGCTAGACCTCGTAGCAGTGAGCTAATTTGTTCGGTTACCGCATGAATGTCTTGTTCCCCGTTAACCTCACGCAATAATTCCCTCTTTTGGTAGTAATCCAGCAGCGGAGCCGTTTTGTTGATATACTCATCCAAACGTGTTCCAACTTTCTCTTCCGTATCATCAGATCGTTGGTACAACTCACCTGAACATTTATCGCATACGCCTTCTTGCTTTGGTGGGTTGAAGATTACATGATACGTAGCACCACAGGATTTACAAATTCTTCGGCCGGTTAGTCGAGCAAGCAAGAAACTGCGATCAACGGAAAGATTAATAACGATCTCAATCTTCTTACCCAATGATTCAACGATTTCAGATAATGCATCTGCTTGAGCAACAGTTCTAGGGAACCCGTCAAGCAAGAAACCTTTGTCGCAATCCGGTTGAGCAAGTCGCTCTCTCACAATACCATTCGTGATTTCATCAGGAACCAGAAGTCCCTTATCCACATAACCTTTGGCTTCAACACCAAGTGGTGTTCCTTGGCTCATCGCCAAGCGAAATGCATCTCCAGTTGAAATATGAGGAATTTGAAATTCACTTACGATTTTCTCAGCCTGCGTACCTTTGCCTGCACCAGGAGGCCCCATAAAAATTACGTTCAACTTTATAACCTCCCATCGCACTCGGCATTACGAACAGCACAATAGGTGCCGATGTCGCATAACTTGCCCCATCAGAACCTATTAGCTATTTATTGATAAACCCTTTGTAATGCCGCTTAATCAATTGGCTCTCGATTTGTTTCATTGTCTCAAGACCAACGCCTACTACGATAAGTAAAGATGTACCACCAATCCGAACCGAACTAGGCAAACCTGCAAGTCCTCCAAACAACATGGGAAGAATCGAGATTGCTGAGAGAAACAGAGCTCCAGAAAGAGTAATTCTAGTCATTACACGAGTCAGATAAACGGAAGTTGTCTTCCCGGGTCTAATACCTGGAATGTAGCCACCATTTTTCTTCATCTGATCAGCCATTTGAACTGGATTAATTTGAACGAAGGTATAAAAGTAGGTGAAGCCAATAATCAACAGTACATACAATACAATCGCTAAAGGTGCAGTTTGGTTAATACTCAAGTTATTAATGATCCACTCTGCAACAACATTCCCTCTCCAATAACTTGCGATAGTAGGAGGAAACATCAACAACGATAGTGCAAAGATAACTGGGATTACGCCAGCAGCATTCACTTTAAGTGGAATGTGCGTCGTTTGACCACCGTACATTTTACGACCAACTACGCGTTTGGCATATTGAACAGGTATCTTGCGAACACCTTGTTGAACAAATATGACTCCGGCAATAATCAGTATGACAACCAAAGCAATAATGATCAGTTTCACGATGTTCAGGAACAAAGCTCCTTCGGTCGCAAACAGTGATTTGTAAATTTGCTGTATGCTTGTAGGAATCGCCGCGACGATACCTGCAAAGATGATAATGGAAATACCGTTGCCAATCCCGTACTCCGTGATTTGCTCACCAAGCCACATCAAGAAGGCTGTACCAGCTGTCAGTATTATAGCAATCATGGCAAAAGTAGTGAAGCCCGGATCAATCACGAGTCCGCTGTAAAGACGGTTAAACCCGATGGAAAGACCAAAAGCTTGAATCACACCTAGCACAATCGTACCGTACCGAGTAACCTGTGTCATCTTCTTTCTTCCGACATCTCCTTCTTTTGCCCATTGCGCAAAGCGCGGGATAACATCCATGGACAAAAGCTGAACAATGATGGAAGCCGTAATGTAAGGCATAATTCCCATCGCGAAGATGGAGAATTGGAAGAGCGCACCGCCGGAAAACGTGTTAAGCAAACCAAAGACATCGCTCTGATTCGCTTGATCTTGAAGTTTCAGAACATCAGTGTTAATGTTCGGCACCGGAATGAACGCGCCTAAGCGGTAGACGATAAGCAAAATGAGCGTGAATAAAATTCTTCTCCGTAAATCTTCTACCTTGAAGATGTTGGCTATGGTACTGAACATTAAATCACCTCGGTTTGACCGCCGACAGCTTGGATTTTCTCAATCGCTGATTGAGAGAACTTATTCGCTTTAACGGTTAATTTTACTGTGATTTCACCGTTTCCTAAAATCTTGATGCCGTCTTTAGGAGCTTTAACAATACCAGCCTCCATTAGAACTTCTGGAGTAACTTCAGTACCAGCTGCGAAATTGTTCAAATCTTCAAGGTTCACAATTGCGTATTCCGTACGGAAACGGTTCGTGAAACCACGTTTAGGTAAACGACGGTATAACGGGTTTTGTCCACCCTCGAATCCAGGACGAACGCCTCCACCGGAACGTGCGTTTTGACCCTTGTGTCCGCGAGTTGATGTTTTACCCATGCCGCTACTAGTACCACGTCCAACACGTTTACGAGTTTTACGGGAACCAATAGCAGAACTTAGCTCATGTAACTTCATCGTTGCACACCTCCTCTAGATCTTAATATGTGTTACTATGCTTCGATTTCTTTAACTTCTACCAAATGGCTTACTTGATTAACCATGCCTCTGATTGCAGCATTATCTTGATGAAGAACAGTTTGGTGCAGCTTGCGCAGACCAAGTGTTTTCACAGTAACGCGTTGCGTTTCAGGGCGGCCAATCAGGCTGCGTTTTAGGGTAATTTGTAATTGTTTCGCCATGTTTACCCCTCCTAACCTAATAGCTCTTGAACTGTTTTTCCACGAAGCTTTGCAACTTCTTCCGCTTTTTTCAAACGGCTTAAGCCTTCAAGCGTTGCGTTAACCATGTTCATGGAGTTCGATGAACCCAGGGATTTTGTCAAGATATCGCCGATACCAGCAAGTTCAAGTACTGCACGAACTGGTCCGCCTGCGATAACTCCTGTACCTTGGGAAGCTGGTTTCAACAGAACACGTCCTGCACCAAACTTACCTGTTACAAGGTGAGGAATCGAAGTGCCTACGATTGGAACATGAATCAAGTTCTTTTTCGCATCTTCAATGCCTTTGCGGATTGCATCAGGAACTTCGGAAGCTTTACCGATTCCTGCGCCAACCCAGCCATTGCCATCGCCAACGACAACAAGTGCGCTGAAGCTGAAACGACGTCCGCCTTTTACTACTTTAGCTACGCGATTAATATTAACGACTTTTTCTGTTAGCTCTAAAGTATTAGGATCTACACGCAAGTCTTTTACCTCCTTATATATGTTTTTCCTAGAATTCTAGTCCAGCTTCACGAGCTGCATCAGCTAATGCTTGAACACGTCCATGATAAAGGTATCCACCGCGGTCAAAAACCACTTTGTCAAAACCTTTAGCTTTCGCGCGCTCAGCGATTAATGCGCCAACTTTACGAGCAGCTTCTACGTTACCACCGTTACCAATATCACTTTTCAGATCTTTATCTTGAGTCGATGCCGAAGCGATTGTTACACCCGTTGTATCATCGATCAATTGAGCGTACATGTGTTTGGAAGAACGGAAAATGTTTAAGCGCGGACGAACAGTTGTACCTTCAATTTTCTTACGAACACGAAGGTGTCTTTTCAGACGTGCTTTGTTTTTATCGCTTTTAGTAATCATCTATACTTACACTCCTTTCATCATCTTATGATGCGAGGCTTATGCTTACGTAGCAAGCTCTCTCGAGAGAACTTTTAGCTATTACTCGCGATCTTACGATCTTATTTCTTCTTACCTGCTTTACCTTCTTTACGAAGGATGCGCTCGCCTTCATACTTGATCCCTTTACCTTTATACGGCTCTGGTTCACGTACGGAACGAACTTTTGCTGCCATAGCGCCTACTAATTCTTTATCAATACCTTTAACGATAATTTTCGTGTTCGTTGGAACATCGAATTCAATACCGTTCTCAGGAGTGATTTCAACTGGATGGGAGTAACCAACGTTGAGAACCAGCTTGTCACCGCTTTTGTTTGCACGGTAACCTACGCCTACTAGATCCAAAGATTTCGTGAAGCCTTCCGTTACGCCACTTACCATGTTGGCAACAACACTACGTGTTGTACCATGCAGGGAACGGTGGAGTTTGTTATCGGAAGGACGCTCAACGGAAATCTCGTTTTCTAGAACATTTACTTTCATATCTTTATGAAGTTCACGGGATAAAGAACCTTTAGGGCCTTTAACCGTAATTTGAGTATTGTCTAGTGTTACATTTACACCACTTGGAATGGTGATTGGCTTACGACCAATACGAGACATGTTTGCACCTCCATTCAATTACAATTGTATTACCAAACGTAGCAGATAACCTCTCCGCCAGCTTTGGATTGACGAGCATCTTTATCCGTCATAACTCCTTTAGATGTGGAGATGATGGCAATCCCTAATCCGCCCAATACACGAGGGACTTCTTGTGATTTTGTATAAACGCGTAGACCTGGTTTACTAATTCTTTTCAAACCAGAGATAACACGCTCATTGTTTGAACCGTATTTCAGGAACAAACGAATGATACCTTGTTTGCTATCTTCAACGTACTCAGCATCACGGATAAATCCTTCTTTTTTAAGGATTTCAGCGATTTCCCTCTTCACTTTTGACGCAGGAATTTCAACTGTTTCATGACGTACGATATTCGCATTACGAATGCGAGTTAGCATATCTGCAATTGGATCTGACATGACCATTTTGTGTAAACCTCCTTCCCGAAAATAGGGTGATTACCAGCTTGCTTTTTTAACGCCAGGAATCTGACCTTTATGTGCTAATTCGCGGAAACAAATCCGACAAATTTTGAACTTGCGAAGCACTGAATGCGGACGTCCGCAGCGCTCACAACGTGTGTATGCTTGCACTTTAAACTTCGGGGTACGTTGCTGTTTGACTTTCATCGAAGTTTTTGCCACTTAATATAACACCTCCTGATAGGTACGACTGGTGACCTATTTTACGAATGGTGCTCCGAGTTGTGTTAAAAGCTCGCGAGCTTCCTCGTCAGACTTAGCCGTCGTTACGATAACAATATCCATACCACGAACTTTATCAATTTTATCATACTCAATTTCAGGGAAAATGAGTTGTTCTTTCAGACCAAGTGTGTAGTTTCCACGGCCATCAAAAGCCTTGTTGGAAATACCACGGAAGTCACGTACACGTGGAAGTGATACGTTGAAAAGTTTATCCAAGAAATGATACATGCGCTCGCCGCGAAGTGTTACTTTCACGCCGATTGGCATATTCTCACGAAGTTTGAAACCCGCGATAGCTTTTTTGGATTTAGTTACAACTGGTTTTTGACCAGCAATTTTTTGAAGATCTTCTACTGCAGTGTCAAGTACTTTGGAGTTCGAAACAGCCTCACCAACACCCATGTTGATAACGATTTTCTCGACTTTAGGAACTTGCATTACTGTTGAGTAGTTAAATTTTTGGATTAACGCTGGAGTAATTTCGTTCAAATAACGATCTTTCATTCTTACTGCCATGACTCATTTGCCTCCTTTCCATGCTTGTTTGTATTAATCGATAACTTCGCCGGATTTTTTCGCGATGCGAACTTTCGTTCCGTTATCCAATACTTTGTAACCTACGCGAGTAGGCTTGCCGCTCTTAGGATCAATCAGCATCACGTTGGAAACGTGGATTGCCGCTTCTTGATTTAAGATACCGCCTTGTGGGTTTTGTTGGGATGGTTTCGCATGTTTCTTAACCATGTTCACACCTTCAACAAGTACACGGTTTTGACGAGGATAAGCAGCGATAACGCGACCCTTTTTACCTTTGTCTTTACCTGTGATCACAAAAACCGTATCGTCCTTTTTCACGTGCAGTTTATTGTTATGAGATTCTAATCTCTTTTTTAATCTTGGCATTAGCTTCTACACCTCCTGAGGTTTCCCGTAAGGAAAACAAACATCGTAACTGTTCTTAGATAACTTCTGGAGCCAAGGATACGATCTTCATGAAGTCTCTGTCACGAAGTTCGCGCGCAACTGGTCCAAAGATACGTGTACCACGTGGGCTTTTATCTTCTTTCACGATAACAGCCGCATTCTCATCAAATGAGATATATGAACCGTCTTTACGACGAGCTCCGCTCTTCGTACGAACGATAACTGCTTTAACAACGTCACCTTTTTTGACAACGCCACCTGGTGTTGCTTCTTTTACTGAACAGACGATCAAATCACCAATGTGACCAACGCGACGACCAGTACCACCCAAAACGCGGATACACATTAATTGTTTCGCACCTGAGTTGTCAGCGACAGCCAAACGAGTAAATGGTTGAATCATCGTATTCCCTCCTTTCGAGGTTCATGTCTATAATATTAGATAACAACTGCAACTTCAATTACTTCAACCAGTCTCCAGCTTTTATCTTTGGACAATGGTCTAGTTTCACTGATTTTCACAGTGTCACCAATTTTAGCTTGGTTGTTTTCATCATGTGCTTTAAACTTTTTCGTATGCTTGATTCTCTTGTGATAGAGATCATGTTTTTTGTAAGTTTCGACAGCAACAACAATGGTTTTATCCATTTTATCGCTGACAACTTTACCGATCAGGACTTTACGATCGTTACGTTCAGCCATCTAAGGAACCCTCCCTTCTAGATTTGGTTACCCAATCCCCAATTCTCTTTCACGCAAAATAGTCTTGGCACGAGCGATCTCTTTACGCAAATCACGAATTTGAGTCGGGTTGTCCAATTGACCAGTAGCTAGTTGAAAACGGAGGTTAAAGAGTTCTTCTTTAAAACCATTAACTTTTTGCTCAATTTCAGCAGTGGTTAAGTTCCGGAATTCACTACCCTTCATTTGCTTCACCGCCTACTTCTTCTCTTTTCACGAATTTCGTTTTGATTGGAAGCTTGTGAGCAGCAAGACGCATCGCTTCACGAGCGACCTCTTCACTTACACCAGCAAGTTCAAACAAAATTTTACCCGGTTTAACTACAGCAACCCATTTTTCCACGTTACCTTTACCACTACCCATACGAACTTCGAGCGGTTTTTGTGTAACTGGTTTAGCTGGGAAGATTTTAATCCAAACTTTACCGCCACGTTTGATGTAACGTGTCATGGCAATACGTGCTGCTTCGATTTGACGGTTGGAAACCCAAGCCGGTTCTACCGCTTGCAGACCATATTCGCCAAAAGCTACTTCCGTACCGCCTTTAGCGCGACCCTTCATGTTACCGCGGTGTTCTTTACGGTGTTTTACACGTTTAGGTACTAACATGATTTAAATTCCTCCTTCCGGCTGAGCCTTTTTCTTAGCTGGCGGAAGTACTTCTCCACGATAAATCCATACTTTTACACCGATACGTCCATAAGTAGTGGCTGCTTCAGCAGTACCATAGTCGATATCCGCACGAAGCGTATGAAGTGGAACAGTTCCTTCGCTATATCCTTCCGTACGAGCAATCTCAGCACCGCCAAGACGTCCGCTAGTTGCTACTTTAATACCTTTAGCTCCGGATCTCATTGTTCTTTGCATAGCTTGTTTCATCGCACGACGGAAAGAAACACGACGTTCCAATTGAAGTGCAACAGCTTCAGCTACTAGAATAGCATCAAGGTCAGGGCTTTTGATTTCAGAAATGTTGATGTGAACTTTTTTATTGGACATAGCAGCGATGTAGTTGCGAATAACTTCAACTTCAGCTCCGCCTTTACCAATAACCATTCCTGGTTTTGCAGTATGAATCGTAACGTTCACACGGTTAGCCGCGCGCTCGATATCGAATCGGGAAACTGCGGAATCTTTAAGTTTATTCTTCAAGTATTCGCGGATTTTGACATCTTCAAGCAACAGAGTTCCGAAATCTTTCTCTGCGAACCATTTGGACTCCCAATCACGAATAATACCAATTCTAAAGCCTACCGGGTTTACTTTCTGACCCACACGTTATCCCTCCTTATTTTTCAGATACCACGATTGTGATGTGGCTGGTACGTTTTTTGATCGCGCTAGCACGGCCCATTGCACGTTGTTGGAACCTTTTCATTGTTGGTCCTTGGTTAACAAACGTCTCAGAAACCACTAGTTTATTAGGATCTAATGAATAGTTATGCTCTGCATTGGCAATTGCGGAATTCAATAGTTTCTCCAGAATTGGAGAAGCTGCTTTAGGCGTATGACGCAGAATCGCGATCGCTTCACCTACCGCTTTTCCCCGAATCAAGTCAACAACTAGCTTTGCTTTACGAGGAGCAATCCGAGCGTGGTTCAATATTGCTTTAGCTTGCATGGTAGTACCTCCTCTCGGTTAAAAATGAAATTAACGTTTTCCGGTTTTTTTATCGTCGTCGTGACCTTTGTAAGTACGTGTTGGAGCAAATTCACCAAGCTTATGTCCAACCATATCTTCTGTTACATAAACAGGCACGTGTTTTCTTCCATCGTACACTCCGAAAGTGTGACCAACGAATTGCGGGTAAATCGTAGAACGACGGGACCACGTTTTGATAACCAGTTTTTTACTGGATGTGTTCAAGTCTTCTACTTTTTTCAGTAAGTATCCATCAATAAATGGACCTTTCTTTAAGCTGCGACCCATGGGTGTTCCTCCCTTCCTTGAACCTTAAGAGAATTCATATTACTTCGTACGGCGACGTACAATGTATTTATCGGATGCTTTACCTTTTTTACGAGTTTTGAAACCAAGCGTCGGTTTACCCCATGGAGACATAGGTGATTTACGTCCGATTGGTGCGCGTCCTTCACCACCACCGTGTGGGTGATCATTCGGGTTCATTACGACCCCACGAACTTGTGGACGATTGCCTTTCCAACGATTACGTCCTGCTTTACCGATTTTCACGAGTTCGTGATCTTCGTTACCAACAGAACCGATTGTTGCGCGGCAAACTTTAAGTACTTTACGAACTTCACCGGATGAAAGGCGAATCGTTACGTAAGTTTCTTCTTTACCAAGCAATTGAGCTTCTGTACCAGCAGCGCGCACTAATTGCGCACCTTTACCAGGTTTCAACTCAATGTTGTGGATAACTGTACCAACTGGAATGTTTTCCAATGGAAGAGCGTTACCGATTTTGATATCGGATTGTGGTCCGGATACGATGCGATCGTCCACTTTAAGACCTTTAGGAGCGATGATGTATCTTTTCTCACCATCTGCATAATGAATCAATGCGATGTTTGCGGAACGGTTAGGATCGTACTCAACTGTAGCAACGCGTCCTGGTATTCCATCTTTAGTACGTTTGAAATCGATAATACGGTATTTACGTTTGTGTCCACCACCATGGTGACGAACCGTAATTTTACCTTGGTTATTACGACCAGCATGCTTGAACAGAGGAGCAAGCAAGGATTTCTCCGGTGTTGATGTTGTGATTTCTTCAAAAGTAGAAACCGACATCGCACGTCGTGCTGGTGAGGTTGGTTTATATTTTTTAATTGGCACTCTGATTTCCTCCTAACTTTAAGAAATGGGGTTTATACCGATTCAAAGAATTCCAATTCTTTGCTTTCTGCGCTCAAGGACACGATAGCTTTCTTCCAGATGGAAGTGTAGCCGGAGTGTTTGCCATAGCGTTTAGGCTTAGCTGGCATTCTCAATGTGTTTACATTTGTAACTTTTACTTTGAAGATTGCTTCAATAGCTTGTTTAATTTCTGTTTTGTTAGCGCGAAGATCCACTTCAAAAACATACTTTTTGTTAGCCATTAGGTCGCTTGTACGCTCAGTGATGATCGGGCGCTTGATAATGTCGCGTGGATTTTTCATTGTGCAAGCACCTCCTCAACTTTCTGTACAGCTTCTTGTGTAATGATCAATTTGTCATACAACATGACATCAAGAACATTCACACCATTAGCAGCAACGAATTTCACACCTGGGATATTGCGAGCAGATAAAGCAACGTTGGAGTCGTTAGCAACGCCTACAACCAATACTTTACGATCTACTTTCAGGTTGTTCAAGATTGCTACGAATTCTTTCGTCTTAGGAGCATTCAATTCAAGTTGATCCAGAACGATCAAGTTGTTATCGATAAGTTTCGAGGACAAAGCGGATTTGATCGCTAAGCGACGAACTTTTCTAGGCAATTTGAAACCATAGCTGCGAGGAGTTGGTCCGAATACGGTACCGCCGCCTTTCCACTGTGGAGCACGAATACTACCTTGACGAGCACGGCCTGTTCCTTTTTGTTTCCAAGGTTTGCGACCGCCGCCGCGTACTTCCGAACGACCTTTAGTTTTGTGAGTTCCTTGACGCACAGCTGCTTGTTGCAAAAGAACAGCTTCGTGGATCGCATGAACGTGAGGTTCAATTCCGAAAACAACATCAGACAGTTCAACTTCTCCTACCTGAGCACCTGTTACATTATATAAAGCTACTTTTGGCATCTGTCTTCCTCCTTTCTTACTTTTTCACAGCAGACTTCACGCTAACGTAGCTGTTTTTAGGACCCGGAATGGAACCTTTAACTAGCAACACATTACGCTCAGCATCTACTTTAATGATTTGCAGGTTTTGCAAAGTTACTGTTTCGTTACCCATGTGCCCTGGCAATTTCTTACCTTTAGGAACGCGGTTTGCTTGAATGGAACCCATCGAACCTGGTCCGCGGTGATAACGTGATCCGTGTGCCATAGGGCCCGTGGATTGGTTATGTCTTTTGATGTTACCTTGGAAACCTTTACCTTTGGAAGTACCCGTTACATCAACGAATTCGCCCTCTGTAAACAGATCTGCTTTCAGCTCTTGACCAACTTCATAGTCACCCAACTGAATGCCACGAATTTCTTTAACGTAGCGCTTAGGCGTTGCCCCTGCTTTTTTCGCATGGCCAAGCTCTGGTTTAATGATTCTGCTAGCTTTCACATCATCAAAACCGATTTGGATTGACTCATATCCGTCGTTATCCACATCTTTCTTTTGCAGTACCACACATGGTCCCGCTTGAATGACAGTTACCGGAACTACATTACCCTCCGGAGTAAACAACTGTGTCATCCCAAGTTTTTTTCCTAAGATACCTTTCATCGTTGACACCTCATTTCCTTCCTAAACGTTCAATTCTATAGTAGTTTTACAGTTTGATCTCGATGTCAACGCCAGACGGTAAGTCTAAACGCATCAGAGCATCAACTGTTTGTGGTGTAGGATTCACAATATCGATTAGACGCTTATGCGTACGCATTTCGAATTGCTCACGCGAATCCTTGTACTTGTGTACCGCACGAAGAATCGTGATGATTTGCTTCTCTGTCGGAAGCGGAATCGGACCGGATACACCTGCACCGGAACGCTTGGCAGTTTCCACGATTTTCTCAGCTGATTGATCAATGATTCTGTGATCATAAGCTTTCAAACGGATACGAATTTTTTGCTTTGCCATATAAGTCCCTCCTTCTATCGCCCAATTTAGTATCGGACATACTCCGTGAAAATTCTCCAACAACCATCCCCATGGCAAAGGGGCCAGGTGTGTCGGCAACCTTTCACATCATCGCAACGTCACAGACCAACGTTTTATATTATATAAAATTTGAAAAGGAATTGCAAGCGAAAGTTTAGGCATTCGCATAAAAAAACACCCACCGCCAAAACGATGAGTGTTTCTTCTATAAAAAGGTATTATTTTTGAATTGTAGCAACCGCGCCCGCACCAACTGTACGTCCGCCTTCACGAATCGCGAAGCGTGTTCCTTCTTCGATTGCGATTGGGTTGATCAGTTCAACTGTAACTGTGATGTTATCACCTGGCATAACCATCTCAGTACCTTCTGGAAGGGAGATGATACCTGTTACGTCAGTTGTACGGAAGTAGAACTGTGGACGGTAACCAGTGAAGAAAGGCTTATGACGGCCACCCTCTTCTTTAGTTAGAACGTAGATTTGAGCTGTGAAGTTCGTGTGTGGTTTAACTGAACCTGGTTTCGCAAGAACTTGTCCACGCTCGATGTCTTTACGGTCAACACCACGAAGCAATGCTCCGATGTTGTCCCCAGCTTGAGCGGAATCAAGCAATTTACGGAACATCTCTACACCAGTTACGATGCATTTACGAGTTTCTTCAGCGATACCAACGATTTCAACTTCTTCTTGTACTTTAACAGTACCACGCTCAACACGACCAGTTGCAACTGTTCCACGACCAGTGATTGAGAATACATCCTCAACCGGCATAAGGAACGGTTTGTCAGTTTGACGCTCAGGAGTTGGGATATAAGTATCAACTTGTTCGAACAACTCGATGATTTTGTCAGCCCAAGGACCATCTGGGTTTTGAAGAGCTTCACGAGCTGCTCCACGGATGATTGGAGTATCATCGCCTGGGAACTCATATTCGTTAAGAAGGTCGCGAACTTCCATCTCAACCAATTCAAGCAACTCTTCGTCTTCAACCATATCACATTTGTTAAGGAATACTACGATGTAAGGTACGCCTACTTGACGGGAAAGAAGGATGTGCTCACGAGTTTGCGGCATAGGGCCGTCAGCTGCGGATACAACCAGGATCGCTCCGTCCATTTGTGCTGCACCAGTAATCATGTTCTTAACATAGTCGGCATGTCCAGGACAGTCAACGTGTGCGTAGTGACGATTAGGTGTTTCGTACTCAACGTGAGCTGTGGAGATTGTGATACCGCGCTCGCGCTCTTCTGGTGCTTTATCGATTTGGTCGAAAGCTACTGCTGCTCCACCGTATCTTTTGGACAATACAGTAGTGATTGCAGCTGTTAAAGTTGTTTTACCATGGTCGACGTGACCGATAGTACCGATGTTAACATGCGGTTTGTTACGTTCAAATTTAGCCTTTGCCATTTTAAACGATTCCTCCTTAGAGTGACTATTAGTTTTATATTAAGCGCCTTTGCCTTTTGCAATAATTTCTTCTGCAATGGACTTAGGTACTTCTTCATAATGCGAAAGTTCCATGGAGTAAACACCACGGCCTTGTGTTCTCGAACGAAGTGTTGTGGAATAACCAAACATTTCGGAAAGAGGTACCTTAGCACGGATGACTTGCGCTCCATGACGGCTGTCCATACCTTCGATACGTCCACGACGGGAGTTAAGGTCACCCATAACATCGCCCATGTACTCTTCTGGTACAGTAACTTCAACCTTCATGATTGGCTCAAGAAGAACCGGTTTACATTTTTCTTTTGCTGCTTTAAGAGCCATGGATCCCGCAATTTTGAACGCCATTTCATTGGAGTCAACATCATGGTATGATCCATCAACAACAGTAGCTTTGATATCCACGAGCGGGAATCCTGCGATTACACCGTTTTTCATGGACTCTTCGATACCAGCTTGAATAGGTGCGATATATTCTCTAGGAATAGATCCCCCTACTACCTTGTTCTCGAAGATGAAACCAGTGCCAGCTTCTTGAGGTTCAAACTCAACCCAACAATGTCCGTATTGACCACGACCACCGGATTGACGAACGAATTTACCCTCAACTTTAGCAGCAGCACGGAATGTTTCACGGTATGCTACTTGAGGTTTACCTACATTCGTTTCTACTTTGAATTCACGAAGCATACGGTCAACGAGGATTTCAAGGTGAAGCTCACCCATACCCGCGATGATCGTTTGTCCTGTTTCTTCATCTGTAGAAGCACGGAACGTAGGATCTTCTTCTGCAAGCTTTTGCAATGCGATACCCATTTTATCTTGGTCGGCTTTCGTTTTCGGCTCAACAGCAAGCTGGATAACCGGTTCAGGAAAGACCATTTTCTCAAGGATAACAGGGTTCTTCTCATCACAAAGTGTATCACCAGTTGTTGTATCTTTCAAGCCAACAGCCGCGGCAATATCACCTGCGTATACGATGCTGATTTCTTGACGTGAGTTCGCATGCATTTGCAGAATACGACCAACACGCTCACGTTTGCCTTTAGTTGCGTTAACAACATAGGAACCGGAGTTCAATGTACCAGAGTATACACGGAAGAAGGTAAGACGACCAACGAAAGGATCTGTCATGATTTTGAATGCAAGTGCTGAGAACGGTTGATCATCAGCAGACTTACGAATCACTTCAGTACCATCGTCAAGTACACCTTTAATATCAGGTACATCAAGTGGGGATGGCAGGTAGTTGATAACTGCATCCAACATCAATTGAACACCTTTGTTTCTGTAAGAAGACCCTACGATAACTGGGAAGATTTTCACTTCACAGACACCTTTACGTAGCGCTCCTTTGATCTCATCAACAGTAAGCTCTTCACCTTCGAGATATTTCATTGTAAGCTCTTCATCAAGCTCAGCAACTTTCTCGATCAGTTCCAATCTTAATTCTGCAACTTGATCTTTGAACTCAGCAGGAATTTCAACTTTCTCGATATCCTTGCCAAGATCGTCTTTGTACATATACGCCACTTCTTCAACTAAATCGATGATTCCTTTGAATTCATTCTCAGCACCGATCGGAAGTTGAATAGCAACTGCATTTGCACCAAGCTTTAGACGCATGGATTCAACAACTTGCAAGAAGTCTGCACCGATGATATCCATTTTATTTACGTATGCGATACGTGGAACGTTGTATTTATCAGCTTGTCTCCAAACTGTTTCCGATTGAGGCTCAACGCCCTCTTTCGCACTAAATACACCAACTGCTCCATCCAACACACGAAGGGAACGCTCTACCTCAACAGTAAAGTCAACGTGTCCCGGGGTATCAATGATATTGATGCGGTGACCTTCCCATTGCGCAGTCGTAGCGGCGGAAGTAATCGTGATTCCGCGCTCTTGTTCCTGTTCCATCCAGTCCATCGTAGCTGCACCTTCGTGCACTTCTCCGATTTTGTGAACTTTACCAGTGTAGTAAAGAATACGCTCTGTTGTTGTCGTTTTACCAGCATCGATATGAGCCATGATCCCGATATTACGTGTGTTTTTTAAGGAGAACTCTCTAGCCATAGGTCGTTATGTCTCCTTTCTGAAATTAATTTTCTTATTCTACCAACGATAATGAGCGAATGCTTTGTTAGCTTCAGCCATTTTGTGCGTATCTTCACGTTTCTTAACGGAAGAACCTGTGCTGTTGCTAGCATCGATAATTTCGTAAGCCAATCTTTCTTCCATCGTCTTCTCACCGCGTAGGCGGGAGTAGTTGACCAACCAACGCAAGCCTAATGTCGAACGACGATCAGGTCTTACTTCGATAGGCACTTGATAGTTCGCTCCACCAACACGGCGAGCTTTGACTTCAAGTACTGGCATAATGTTTTTGATAGCTGCTTCGAACACTTCCATTGGCTCTTTACCTGTACGATCTTTCACGAGGTTAAAAGCATTGTATAAAATGGACTGTGCTACCCCTCTTTTTCCATCAATCATGATACGATTGATAAGACGAGTGACAAGTTTGCTATTATAAATTGGATCTGGCAATACGTCTCTGCGAGTAACTGGACCTTTACGAGGCATAGTTATCCCCCTTTCTTATAAGAATCATCCCTGATTATTATCTCTTATTTTTTAACTTTCGGACGTTTCGTACCGTATTTGGAACGGGATTGCTTACGGTTGTTAACACCGGAAGTATCCAGCGCGCCACGCACGATGTGATAACGTACCCCTGGAAGATCTTTAATTCTACCTCCACGGATCAATACAACACTGTGTTCTTGCAGGTTGTGACCGATACCTGGAATGTAAGCTGTCACCTCTACGCGGTTCGTTAAACGAACACGTGCATATTTACGAAGTGCGGAGTTAGGCTTCTTAGGAGTCATAGTACCTACACGCGTGCAGACACCACGTTTTTGAGGTGCACTCAAATCCGTTGCTTCTCTTTTCAAAGCGTTAAAACCTTTTTGCAAAGCTGGTGATTTAGATTTATCCACCTTCGCTTGACGACCTTTACGTACTAGTTGGTTAATTGTTGGCATATCGCCACCTCCTCCCTACATTCATAACATGATGTTCTCTTGCAAGCCCACAGATCCAGGCGAGTCATAAATGAGCAAATAGAAAGTCCTTGCCATGGACAGCTGCAAAAGTCATGAAAACTTATGTATGCTAAGCCCACTAACAAAAACGTCATTAGCGTTTATTCATTTACAACAGCTGCTACCGCAGCTCCAACTTCAATTCCACATGCTTTACCTAGCATCTTCATAGAATCTACGTAGGTTACAGGTATTCCCTTCTGCGTACAGAGGGCTACCAGTTTTATCGTCAATCGCGGATCTGCATCTTTGGAAACAAATACTTCGACAGCTTGATCTTGCTCCACTATCTTCGTGACTTTCTTAGTACCTACACGTATATTCTTCGCCTGTTTGACTTTATCATAAGACATAAGGCACCCCCTTCAAAGAAAGGAAAGAATATCAACTTAGGCACACTACGATATATTAGCACTTTGAACTTCGAGTGTCAAGGAATAACTTCTCTTCCCCATCAACAATCTCATAGTTTCATATGAAAAATGAAAAGGGATCGCTCACTTCATTCAAAGTGAGCATCCCTCTCTCATTATATCGTCTTTATTCGACTGCGACCGTTTCTTTCTCAAGGTCCTCATCTTGCACGACAACTTCGTTAGGATCCGTAATACGGATGTTCCGGTAACGAGGCATACCTGTACCTGCAGGAATGAGCTTCCCGATAATAACGTTCTCCTTAAGACCAAGCAATTGGTCAACCTTGCCTTTGATCGCGGCATCTGTCAAGACACGTGTAGTCTCTTGGAAGGATGCTGCAGATAGGAAGGAATCTGTCTCAAGGGACGCCTTCGTAATACCGAGCAAGATTGGTCTTGCTACAGCCGGCTCGTTGCCAGCGAACAAGGCTACTTTGTTAGCTGCTTCGTATTCATGAATGTCTACGAAGGAACCTGGAAGAAGCGTTGTATCTCCAGCGTCAACGATACGGATTTTCCGCAACATTTGACGAACCATAACTTCGATATGCTTATCGTTAATTTCTACCCCTTGGTTACGATAGACGCGTTGAACCTCTTGCAGAATGTAGTTCTGCACGCCGCGGATACCTTTAATACGAAGCATCTCTTTCGGATCGATAGATCCGTCAGTCAACTCATCTCCAGCTTCCACTTGTTGATTCAATGAAACACGAACACGTGAACCGTAAGGAACTGCATATACTTTGGATTCCGCTTCGCCTTGGACTTCAATCTCACGACGGTCCTTCGCTTCACGGATCTCTTTGACGGTACCATCAATCTCGGAAATGATCGCTTGACCTTTCGGATTCCGAGCTTCGAAGAGCTCTTGAATACGCGGCAAACCTTGCGTAATATCGTCTCCGGCAACACCACCGGTATGGAATGTACGCATCGTCAGCTGTGTTCCTGGCTCACCGATGGATTGTGCAGCAATAATACCAACAGCCTCACCAACCTCAACGAATTGGCCAGTAGCCAAGTTGCGGCCGTAACATTTTTTGCATACACCATGATTCGTGCGGCAGCTAAGAACGGAACGAATTTGCAATTTCTCGATGCCAGCTTCGATAATCGTGTCTGCAATACCGGACTCGATGAGTTCATTGCGTTGAACAATAACTTCACCTGTTTTCGGATGACGAAGCGTTTCATACGCATAGCGCCCTTCAATACGGTCGTAAAGATCTTCAATAACCTCTTTACCGTCTTGAATTTTGCTAACCATGAAGCCTTTGTCTGTTCCGCAATCATCTTCACGTACGATTACGTCTTGTGCTACGTCAACGAGACGACGAGTCAAGTAACCGGAATCGGCAGTACGCAGGGCTGTATCGGCAAGACCTTTACGCGCTCCGTGCGTGGAGATAAAGTACTCCAAGATCGTTAAGCCTTCACGGAAGTTTGATTTAATCGGCAACTCCATAATTTTACCGGATGGATTCGCCATCAAACCACGCATACCGCCAAGCTGTGTAATCTGGGATTTGTTACCCCGTGCTTTGGATTCAACCATCATGCTGATGGAGTTGTACTTATCTAGGGATTTCATCAAGATATCTGTGATTTCATCCTTCGCTTTACTCCAGATCGCAATGACACGGTCATAACGCTCTTCATCCGTAATCAAACCACGACGGTATTGATTCGTAACTACGCGTACTTTCTCTTCGCAATCCTTGAGGATAGCTACTTTTTCAGTTGGAACTACAACGTCAGAGACAGCTACGGTAATACCCGCTTTCGTGGAATACGTGAATCCAAGCTCTTTGATTTTATCAAGGATCATCGACGTTTGTGTCGTGTGGTATTTACGGAAACACTCAGCAATAATAGAACCGAGATATTCTTTACCTACCGCTTTGTTCTCTTCGCGTTCCAACATAATGGCTCTGAGATCAGCACCTTTTTCAAAAACAAAGTGAGCATCAGGGATACCATTGAGCAAATTCGTTTTGGTTGGCTCATTAATGAACGGGAAATCGCTAGGGAAGATCTCATTCATAATAATTTTACCAATTGTTGTGATTAGAATTGCATTTTGTTGCTTCTCAGTGAAGCTAACTTTGTTCAAAGCTTTTGCAGGAATGGCAACACGTGCGTGCAGCGCCATTTTGCCCGATTGGTAAGAAGAAACCGCTTCGTGAACAGTTCTGATAATAGAACCTGCACCTTTAGCGAATTTGTTGTCTGTTGTCAAATAGAAGCTTCCCAGAACCATATCCTGTGAAGGCGTAACAACCGGCTTACCATCTTTCGGATTCAAAATGTTGCCTGACGCAAGCATCAGCAAACGAGCTTCAGCTTGAGCTTCAGAGGACAATGGTACGTGAACGGCCATTTGGTCACCGTCGAAGTCAGCATTGTAAGCTGTACAAACGAGCGGATGGAGCTTAATGGCGCGGCCTTCAACCAGAATCGGTTCGAAAGCTTGAATACCAAGTCTATGCAGCGTAGGGGCACGGTTCAGCAGAACCGGGTGCTCCTTGATTACTTCTTCTAGAACATCCCATACATCCGGGCTTACGCGTTCTACTTTGCGTTTCGCACTTTTGATGTTGTGAGCCAAACCTTTATTCACAAGCTCTTTCATAACGAAAGGCTTGAACAATTCAAGTGCCATTTCCTTCGGAAGACCACATTGGTACATCTTCAGGTTAGGACCTACAACGATAACGGAACGTCCGGAGTAATCGACACGTTTACCGAGCAAGTTTTGACGGAAACGGCCTTGTTTACCTTTCAGCATATGGCTGAGGGATTTCAAAGGACGGTTACCAGGTCCTGTAACAGGGCGGCCGCGACGACCGTTATCAATAAGCGCATCGACCGCTTCTTGAAGCATCCGTTTCTCATTTTGAACAATGATATCCGGAGCCCCTAGGTCGAGCAATCTTTTGAGACGGTTGTTACGGTTGATAACACGACGGTACAAATCATTCAAGTCGGAAGTCGCGAAACGACCGCCGTCGAGCTGTACCATCGGGCGAAGCTCAGGAGGGATAACCGGAAGTACATCCAGAATCATCCAGCCAGGCAGGTTTTTGGAGTTACGGAAAGCTTCCATAACTTCCAATCGCTTAATCGCACGATTACGGCGTTGACCTTGCGCTGTTTTGAGTTCTTCTTTAAGCGTATCTACTTCACGTTCGATATCGATGTCGACCAATAATTTCTTAACGGCCTCAGCACCCATACCAGCTTGGAAAGCATACCCGTACTTCTCACGGTAACTGCGGTATTCTTTCTCGGAAAGCAGCTGCTTTTTCTCCAAAGGCGTATCACCTGGATCCGTAACAACATAGGAAGCGAAGTAGATAATTTCCTCCAAGGATCTTGGAGACATATCCAGCGCAAGCCCCATGCGGCTCGGAATACCTTTGAAGTACCAAATGTGAGATACCGGAGCAGCAAGTTCAATATGACCCATGCGCTCACGACGTACCTTCTGGCGTGTTACTTCAACGCCACAACGGTCACAAACGACGCCTTTATAGCGAACACGTTTGTATTTACCGCAATGACATTCCCAATCTTTCGTAGGCCCGAAGATCTTTTCGCAGAAAAGACCTTCTTTCTCAGGCTTTAAGGTTCTGTAGTTAATCGTTTCCGGCTTCTTTACTTCCCCACGGGACCAAGAGCGAATTTTATCGGGTGATGCCAAGCCGATTTTCATAAACTCGAAGTTGTTAACGTCCATCAAGGAGCAACCCTCCTTTAAGAATTTAAACCCACTATGCAGTGAATCGTTCTCGATCTATTGTGGTGTTCTTTATTCGTTGACTCCTAATTCAGAGCCCTCTAAGTTTAGGTTTAATTTATCGCTAGTGACTTCGTCATCATCGTCGGCTTCTCGCATTTCGATCTCTTCTTCATCGCCGGACAAGATTTTGACATCCATCCCCAAGCTTTGAAGCTCTTTGATCAAAACTTTGAATGATTCCGGAACACCTGGTTCTGGAACATTTTCACCTTTGACGATCGACTCGTATGTTTTCACACGGCCAACAACGTCATCTGATTTCACGGTAAGAATCTCTTGCAGTGTATAAGCCGCTCCGTAAGCCTCAAGCGCCCATACTTCCATCTCCCCGAAACGTTGTCCACCGAACTGCGCTTTACCACCCAGCGGCTGCTGAGTAACAAGGGAGTAAGGTCCTGTGGAACGGGCATGGATTTTATCATCAACCATGTGCGCCAATTTGATCATGTACATGACACCAACGGTAACTTCACGCTCGAACGACTCACCCGTACGACCATCGTACAGAATCGTTTTGCCGCTACGCTGCATACCAGCTTCTTCCATCGCATCGAACACGTCATACTCACGCGCTCCATCGAATACCGGCGTTGCAGCATGGATACCGAGGTACTTGGAAGCCATACCCAAGTGAACTTCAAGCACTTGACCAATGTTCATCCGTGAAGGAACCCCTAGTGGATTCAATACAACTTCAACCGGCGTACCATCTGGCAGGAAAGGCATATCTTCTTCAGGAAGAATGCGTGCTACTACCCCTTTGTTACCGTGACGTCCCGCCATTTTATCGCCTTCGGAAATTTTCCGTTTTTGCGCGATATAAACGCGTACGAGTTGGTTCACGCCTGGAGGCAGCTCATCGCCATTCTCACGAGTAAATACTTTCACATCTACGACAATACCATCTGTACCATGCGGTACGCGAAGGGATGTATCACGAACTTCACGAGCTTTCTCTCCGAAGATTGCATGCAGCAATCTTTCTTCCGCTGTCAGCTCCGTTACACCTTTTGGTGTGACTTTACCAACAAGGATATCGCCTGCGCCGATTTCGGCACCGACACGGATGATACCACGCTCATCAAGGTTTTTCAGTGCATCTTCCCCAACGTTCGGGATATCGCGTGTGATTTCTTCAGGTCCAAGCTTCGTATCACGTGCTTCGGACTCGTATTCCTCGATATGAATCGAAGTGTACACATCTTCTTTGACAAGCTTCTGGCTAAGCAAGATCGCATCCTCGTAGTTGTAACCTTCCCAAGTCATGAAAGCTACGACAACGTTACGCCCAAGCGCCAATTCCCCTTGCTCTGTCGATGGTCCGTCGGCAAGAATATCGCCAGCCTTGACCAATTGTCCTTTTTTCACAATCGGACGTTGATTGATACACGTACCTTGGTTGGAACGCATAAATTTGTGAAGCTTATATTTGACGATGTTGCCGCTGACTAATTTGCCGTCTACCAATTCCTGGCGACGCAGCCAAATTTCGTTGGCAGCAGCTTTTTCAATAATTCCATCAAATTTGGATACAATACATACTCCGGAGTCTTTAGCAACCTTATGCTCCATACCTGTACCTACGAGAGGTGCTTTAGGGATAAGCAAAGGAACAGCTTGACGTTGCATGTTTGAACCCATGAGCGCTCTGTTGGAGTCATCATTTTCGAGGAACGGAATTAGCGCCGTTGCAACGGAAACAACTTGCTTCGGAGAAACGTCCATGTAATCGACACGTTCAACCGGCAGCGTTAAGTTATCATCCTTGTAACGAACGATAATGGCATCTTCAACGAATTTGTTTTCTTCCGTCAATTCTGCGTTCGCTTGAGCGATAACATAGTTATCCTCTTCATCAGCAGTCAGGTACGCGATTTGATCGGTAACCAAACCTGTCTTCGGATCTACCCAACGGTAAGGAGCCTCAATGAAGCCATACTCATTAATACGGGCAAATGTCGACAACGAGTTGATCAAACCAATGTTCGGTCCCTCAGGGGTCTCAATAGGACACATACGGCCATAGTGAGAGTGATGCACGTCACGAACTTCCATCCCTGCGCGCTCTCTCGTCAAACCGCCGGGTCCGAGTGCAGATAGACGTCTTTTGTGCGTCAATTCAGCAAGTGGATTCGTTTGGTCCATAAACTGAGAAAGTTGGGAACTACCGAAGAACTCTTTAATAGATGCAATAACAGGTCGAATGTTGATCAAAGCTTGCGGAGTAATAACATTCGCATCTTGAATCGACATACGCTCACGAACAACACGTTCCATACGGGAAAGACCGATACGGAATTGGTTTTGCAGCAGTTCGCCTACAGAACGAAGACGACGGTTGCCCAAGTGGTCAATATCATCTGTATTCCCGATACCATGAAGCAGGTTGATGAAATAGTTAATGGATGAAATGATATCGGCAGGCGTAATATTCTTAACTGCTTTATCAATCACACCATTGGAGATAACTTTAACAATCTTGCCTTCTTCTGTTGGTGAGTAAACATTAATGCACTGAACAGGGATTGTGTCCGCGCCAGTCACACCTTTGGGAATCGTGAATTCTTGATAACCTGCTCCTTTTTCAATAAAAGGAAGAATTTCATCAAGCACACGACGGTCAAGCAATTGTCCAGCTTCTGCAATGATTTCACCCGTTTCGGAATCCACCAGTGTTTCTGCTAAACGTTGATTAAACAATCTATTTTTGATGTGTAATTTCTTGTTGATTTTGTAACGTCCTACATTCGCTAGATCATAACGCTTCGGATCAAAGAAACGAGCAACGATCAAGCTTCTTGCATTATCAAGTGTAGGAGGCTCGCCCGGGCGAAGACGCTCATAGATTTCGATTAACGCTTTTTCCGTAGAATCCGTGTTATCTTTATCGAGCGTATTGCGGATGTACTCATTATCACCGAGCAAATCCAGAATTTCAGCATCTGTGCCGAAACCTAAGGAACGAAGCAAAACAGTTACTGGAATTTTACGTGTGCGGTCAATACGAACATAGATGATATCTTTCGCATCAGTCTCAAGTTCGAGCCAAGCTCCACGGTTCGGAATAACGGTTGCGGTGTAAGTTTTTTTGCCGTTTTTATCCACTTTCGTGCTATAATAAACACTGGGTGAACGAACGAGCTGGGAGACGATTACACGCTCCGCACCGTTAATAATGAACGTTCCCGTGTCAGTCATGATAGGGAAATCCCCCATGAACACTTCTTGTTCTTTGACCTCGCCGGTTTCCTTATTAATCAAACGGACTTTGACTCTTAACGGCGCCGCATAGGTTACGTCGCGTTCTTTGGATTCATCAACTGAATACTTAGGATCGCCTAAGCTATAGTCAATAAACTCCAGTACCAGGTTCCCTGTAAAATCCTGAATCGGAGAGATATCCTGAAACATCTCACGAAGTCCCTCTTCCAAAAACCACTCATACGATTTTTGCTGGATTTCAATCAGGTTTGGAATGCCCAGCACCTCATTAATTCGTGCATAAGTCCTGCGTTTACGTCGTCCAAATTGAACAAGATGTCCCGCCAACTTTCATTCACCCCTCAACTCTACTCAATAAATAAAAAGAAAGAAGAAAAACTTCGACCGACGTACACTCAGGACGCCTCCGTTAGTGGAGCCCGTCCGAATAAGCGACTGTATGGATGAAGGTTTTTCTCTGTCATCACTAAAACTTTTCCAAATATTTCTTCTCATCCTGTTAGAGTTTCCCAAAATTCAAACATTATACGTTATATGTTCAAATTTTATTCATCTCGGACGAAAAAAAGACTTGACATTTTTGTTAACTAAAGACATGTGTCCCATCTTAATACTGACATTTTTTAATAATACCACATCTAAAATGTCAAGTCAAACAAATTCCCGCGATTGTGCGATAAGACGTTCAGCCTGTTGCTTCAGAAGCTTACTTCGTTGCTTTGAGGATCTTATAGCCTTTATCCTTGGAGACTTCAACAACGTCACGATAGAGTGACTCCAGCTTCTTCATCGCCGAAGGAGCGCCTTGTTTCTTTTGAATCACAACCCAGATGGATCCACCTTCCACTAAGCAATCATAAGCATCTGTGAAAATGCGATGGACCACTTCTTTACCGGCGCGAATCGGAGGATTCGTCAGCACAGCATCATAACGCTGATCTTTCACTTGCTCCAGCAGATCGCTTTGGATAATACTCACGTTAGCGATGCCGTTGCGCTTTGCGTTATCCAATGAAAGCTCAATCGCTCTTTCATTGATGTCGACCATTGTCACATGTCCCTTCGGGCACATCACAGCAGCACTAAGCCCAATGGGTCCATAGCCGCACCCAACATCCAATACTTTGGCGTCTTCGTTCAATTGCATCGTTTCAATCAGATGCTTACTTCCATAATCGACACCTTTTTTCGAAAAGACGCCCGCATCCGTCAAGAATGTGTACGTCCTGCCGCGCAGCTCCTCTTGCATGGTGTGAACATCCCGTTTAGCCGTAGGCCGCTGCGTATAATAGTGCTCTGACACGTTAAGCTTCCCTCCTTCTTTTTACCTATAGGAAAATCTAATAACAGAGCGCGTTCCTAAGGCTTTCCTAAGGGTAAAAACTTAGGTTTAAAAAAACCCCTTGAAGGCAAGCTTCAAGAGGTTTCCTAAGGTAAAGAAATTATTTCACTTCTACGGAAGCGCCAGCTTCAGTAAGCTTAGCTTTAACAGCGTCTGCTTCTTCTTGGCTAACTTTTTCTTTAACTGCTTTTGGAGCTCCGTCAACAAGGTCTTTCGCTTCTTTCAGGCCAAGACCTGTGATTTCGCGAACTACTTTGATTACGTTGATTTTGGAAGCGCCAGCGCTTGTCAAGATAACGTCAAACTCAGTTTGAGCTTCTTCAACTGCTGCTGCTGCGCCACCGCCAGCTGCTACTGGAGCTGCTGCTGTTACGCCAAACTCTTCTTCGATTGCTTTAACCAGGTCGTTCAATTCCAAGATTGTCATGCCTTTGATTGCTTCTAGGATCGTTGCATTTGTGCTCATGGTTAAACCTCCATTATCATTTCATATATTTTGTGGTTGTTGTTGTAAAACAAAATTAAGCTTGACCTTCAGCTTCTTTTTTCTCAGCAACTGCTTTAACAGCAAGTGCAAAGTTACGAACTGGAGCTTGAAGAACGCTAAGCAACATGGAGAGAAGACCATCTCTGGATGGAAGTTCTGCAAGTGCTTTGATTTGATCGTATCCAACTACGCGGCCTTCGACCACGCCACCTTTTACGCTCAATTGATCATTCTTTTTCGCAAATTCAGTCAAGATTTTCGCTGGAGCAACTAGATCGTCTTTGCTGAAAGCAATAGCAGTTGGACCTGTTAGGTATTCATCCAATGCGCTTAGCTCAGCATTTGCCGATGCGCGTCTAGCCAACGAGTTCTTGAGAACTACGAATTCAATACCAGCTTCGCGCAAGGTTTTACGCAACTGTGTTACTTGAGCTACGTTTAAACCGCGGTAGTCAGCGATGATTGTAGAAGCACTAGCTTTAAACTTTTCAGTTACTTCAGCTACTGCTTGTTCTTTCTCTGCAAGAATTTTCGCGTTTGCCATAGTACACCTCACTTCTTATGCATTTATCTTTCAAGATCGCAAACAGTAGGAGCATCAGCATTCCTTATATAATAAGAAATGCCTTCGTAGACGCTACGAAGGCATGATGTGTTCACTTTTTCCCTGATGTACAAAGAAATCGCTATATATATCATAACACCTCGGTAGGAAATTAAGCCCGGTGGCACCTACTGTCTACGGTTTGCATATTCATTTTTAGGACCTTTGATAGAGTATCATGCCCAGCAACCGAAGTCAACTGGAAGCTTCTACTTATCTGAAGGACGACAGGTTCACACGAACACTAGGGCCCATAGTCGAAGATACAGCAATGTTCTTCAGGTAAACACCTTTAGCCGCTGCTGGTTTCGCTCTAACAAGCGCATCAACCAATGCTTTGAAGTTTTCGTTCAACTTGTCTGCATCGAAAGATACTTTACCAAGTGGAGCATGAATTTGTCCTGCTTTATCAAGACGGTATTCGATTTTACCAGCTTTGATCTCCTGAACAGCTTTGGTAACGTCGAAAGTAACTGTTCCTGCTTTAGGGTTTGGCATTAAACCTTTACCCCCGAGGATACGACCCAGTTTACCCACTTCGCTCATCATGTCTGGAGTAGCTACGCAAACGTCAAATTCGAACCAACCTTGTTGAATTTTGTTGATCATGTCAGCATCACCAACAAAATCTGCACCAGCTGCTTCAGCTTCTTTCGCTTTCTCGCCTTTGGCAAATACGAGTACACGTTTTGTTTTACCAGTACCGTGTGGAAGTACAACGACACCACGAACAGCCTGATCTTGTTTTCTTGGGTCAACACCCAGACGAACTGCAACATCTACAGTTTCATCGAATTTAGCAGGAGCTGTTTTCTTAACAAGCTCGATTGCTTCTGATGGATCATACAAGGTTTCAGCATTTACAAGCTGAGATACCTCGCGGTATTTTTTACCGTGTTTAGGCATAATGATATTCCTCCTTAGTGGTATTAGCGGATAATCCTCCCACCGAGCGGCTGAAGAGTTCCCTCGAAGAAAACTCACTTCGCAAGCGATTGCTTAACGGTTAACCGCATTCCTTGCGGAATTAATCTTCGATAGTGATTCCCATGCTGCGAGCAGTACCTTCGACCATACGCATTGCAGCCTCAACGGATGCAGCATTCAAGTCAGGCATTTTTTGTTCAGCGATTTCGCGAACTTTTGCACGTTTCACAGTTGCAACTTTCTTTTTGTTTGGTTCACCGGATCCTTTTTCGATACCAGCAACGACGCGAAGAAGAACTGCAGCCGGAGGCGTTTTAGTGATGAATGTAAAGGAGCGATCCTCGAATACTGTGATTTCAACTGGAATGATAAGACCAACTTGATCAGCAGTACGAGCGTTAAACTCTTTACAGAAAGCCATGATGTTCACACCTGCTTGACCCAATGCTGGACCGATCGGTGGTGCTGGATTTGCTTTCGCAGCTTGAACTTGAAGCTTCACGATTTTGATAACCTTTTTTGCCATGATAGACACCTCCTTGCATTTAATATGGAATCTGGTGCGATCCCACTAACGAAGGTCTATCCCGAGGAATAGACCTGGCAGAAACCCTTGGTTGTCTTTGTTTTATAGCTTTTCCACTTGGTCGAAATCGAGCTCAAGCGGGGTTTCTCTACCAAACATGTTGACATGCACCTTAAGTTTACCCTTGTCAGCCACAATTTCTTCAACAGATCCAACAAAGTTTGCGAAAGGTCCCACCTTGACGCGTACGGTTTCTTTGAGTTCGAAGTCGATAATCTCCTTCGGCTCTTCCATCCCCATATGCTTCAAAATAGATTCAACTTCCTCAGGTAATAATGCAGTCGGTTTAGAGCCGGATCCTGTAGAACCTACGAATCCAGTCACTCCTGGCGTATTACGCACTACGTACCAAGAGTCGTCCGTTTGAATCATTTCGACGAGGACATATCCTGGGTAAACTTTGCGCATGACGACTTTTTTCTTGCCGTCTTTGTTTACCAATTCTTCTTCCATGGGCACAAGCACACGGAAGATCTTGTCCGTCATTTCCATAGATTCTACACGTTTCTCTAGGTTGGCTTTCACTTTGTTCTCATACCCTGAATAGGTATGTACGACGTACCATCTTTTTTCCATGAATAAATTCACCTATAGTCCTGTTTATTTAAAAACAAGGCGCAGCAACTCAGAAATTCCTAGATCAAGCACAAAAAAATAAATAGCAACAAAAGCTACGGTACCAATAACGACAAGCGTATAGGTAGTCATCTCTTTGCGACTTGGCCACTTGACCTTTTTGAGTTCTGTCCAACTGTCGGTGAAGAAGGAAAAAGTGGATCCGAAGCTTTGTCTCATTCTAGCCAAGAACGCCACAAACTACACCTCCAAAGAACTACCTAGTCTCGCGATGAGCAGTATGTTCATTGCAAAATTTGCAATATTTCTTCAACTCAATACGGTCGGGATTGTTGCGCTTATTTTTAGTGGATGCATAGTTTCTTTGTTTGCAATTTGTGCACGCTAATGTGATGATGACCCGCATGATGTACACCTCCTACAGACACGTTCTAATTAAAGCCCTTCGAAGCGCGTCAAAAAGAAAGCGACTTTTAGGGCTACCTGAAATACTTTATCACAATCCGTGATAGAGTGTCAAGGCTCAAGTCTCACAAAAGCGAGAGTATCAACAGTATAGACTCTCCTGCGAATTGTTAAACATCCGCGCAAAGAAAAATACCCGCGCAGTTGTAGCAGCACGGGTACAATTTATAAATCTCTGACTTCCAGATATCTTTCCAACTTGCGTTTGACGCGTTGAAGAGCATTATCAATAGACTTCACATGTCGATCAAGATCAACAGCAATCTCTTGGTAGGATCTACCGTCAAGATAAAGCATCAGTACTCTGCGCTCTAAGTCGCTTAATATCTCTCCCATTTTATCTTCAAGGCCCGTAAACTCCTCTTGATTAATCACGAGCTCCTCAGGATCTGTCACCCGGGAACCACTAATAACGTCAAGCAAGGTACGATCAGAATCTTCATCATAGATAGGCTTGTCCAGTGAAACATAGGAATTAAGAGGAATGTGCTTCTGACGCGTTGCTGTCTTGATGGCCGTGATGATCTGTCTCGTGATGCACAGTTCAGCAAAGGCTTTGAATGAAGCAAGCTTGTCTCCTCGGAAGTCGCGAATAGATTTGTATAAACCTATCATGCCTTCCTGCACAATGTCTTCTCGGTCTGCACCTATCAAAAAATAAGAACGTGCTTTGGCACGTACGAAATTCTTATATTTATTGATAAGGTATTCCAACGCTTCGCTATTGCCTTCACGGACTGCTTCGACGATGTCTTCATCTGGCTTGAGGTCATAATCATACATTCTCAGTTCTTTGAGGTCGACACTCACCAACAATCCCTCCGGCCTGCAGGACTACCCAGATTCTCTATAAAAGTTTAGGTTAAGTATACATGATGAAATCTCACACCGTCAACGGGGAACCGCACCATTTCTAGCATTTGGAGGATTTCACTCGCCTCTTCGCCAGCGTTCGAACTGCGCTTTAAGCTCACTGCTCAGCTTTCCTTCGAACGGATTGCGTTTCGTTGATGTTTCCGGATGAATGCGTTCTCGCACTTCTTTGCGGTTCTGCTTGATTTTGACCAGCAATTCACCGGCAGGCAAACGAAGAGCGCCTTTGCCGAAAATCACGTGCTGCTCAATCATATCCGATGTTGCGACATAGATTTGCTTGCGGCGGCCCATCAAATTCGTGACCAAACGCTCGATTCGTTCATCTGCCGTTTCCTTCTCTTTGGTGTAGAGGACAATCAATTTGCTTTGCACATACTTCTTCCCTAACCCCGGCACCATATAAGCATCAAAAACAAGGTAGACCTTCATCCCGGAGTAGGATTGATATTCCGCCAGCATATGGATCAATTTATCCCGAGCGCCTTCCAGATCCGTATCCTTCAGTTTACTGAGTTCCGGCCAAGCTCCAATGATATTGTAGCCATCTACAATTAGAAACTCTTCCATCCCATTTAACTCTGTTTACGCTGTCGTACCACTTCGTACATCAACACACCCGCAGCAACGGATGCATTCAAAGAATTCACATGTCCCGCCATCGGCAGCTTGACCAAGAAGTCGCACTTTTCCTTAATTAATCGGCCAACGCCTTTGCCTTCATTCCCAATAACGAGTGCAATAGGCATGTTGAAATTAGCTCGATAGACATCCTGTGCGGCAGATACGTCCGTTCCTGCTACCCAAACACCTTGTTCTTTCAATTTCTCGATCGTCTGTGCGATATTCGTCACGCGTGCGACCGGTACGTATTCAACAGCCCCCGCGGAAGTTTTGGAAACTGTGGCCGTGAGCCCCACCGAACGGCGTTTGGGAATAATCACGCCATGAACCCCTGTACAATCAGCCGTCCGCAAAATAGAACCCAGGTTATGCGGATCCTCAATCTCATCCAAAATCAAAATAAACGGCTCTTGCCCCAGTTCCTTGGCTTTCGCCAGAATGTCTTCAACCTCCACATAAGCATAGGCCGCCACTTGCGCTACAACACCTTGGTGCTGCAGCCCTTCCGCCATTTGGTCAAGCTTCCGTTTGTCCGTGAATTGCACTAGAATCCCTAAATTTTTGGCTTCTGCCACAATCGGGCCAGCGAACTGCTTCTGAGCATTCTCCGCTATCCATATTTTATTAATCGTCCGGCCTGCACGAATCGCTTCTAACACGGAGTGCTTGCCGCCAATATACTCCTGATCTTCTTCCATTCTCTTTCTTCCTCCTAGACGTTTCGCTTAAGATTGCCGTTTGTAGGCAAGAGCAAAGTCCAATATTTCCTTCAATCTATCAAAGGATTGCTTATAGTACAAATATCCGATCAAGCACTCAAACGCGGTACTGTGCCGGTATTCCAGCACCTCCGCGTTCTTGGCTGTTGTTCCTGATTTGGCATTGCGCCCCCGCTTCACCATGTCAACTTCCTCTTCCGTCAGCATCGGCATCAAAGCCTCAAGTATCTTAGACTGGGCTTTCGCCGAGACATAGCCAGTTGAGGCTTTATGCAAATGGTTCGGCCGATGATTCGCTCCAGAGATGACATATTGCCTGATATAAACCTCATAAACAGCATCCCCAATATAGGCCAAAACTAAAGGGTTCAGCAAATGCGGGCTCTTGGAAGGCGGGAAAACAAACAGATTGGCATTATCAGTAGAGATTTCGCTCATTTGCGGCGCCAGCGTATTCCCTGTGGTGTATCCTCCAGGAATATCCCTTTCTCCGTGAGCAGGTCGCGGATTTCATCGGCACGCGCCCAGTTCTTGGACTTGCGTGCTTCTGTCCGATCTACAATCAATTGTTCGATGTCTTCATCCAACAGCTCGTCGGCTTGCTGCGAGAGAATGCCCAAAGTTTGGTCGAAAGCTTGCAATTGATCCATAAAAAGCTGCAGTACGCCTGCATGCACCCGCTCCTGCTGCAGATAGAGATTAGCTTCGGCAACCAGATCGAAAACAGCGGTAATGGCATCCGGTGTGTTGAAATCATCATTCATTTTATCCGTAAATTGCTTGGCAATCGCGGCTAGTCGATTCGTTATCGCCGGATCCACTTCACTGGAATCAGACGCGGTAGCTAGACGATATTTTAAATTATCGTAGGCATTCTGAATCCGCTCCAAGGCATTAGAAGCTTGCTTTAGGCTTTCATCGCTGAAGTTCAGCGGATTACGGTAATGCGCAGATAACATAAAGAAGCGGAATACTTCCGGCTTAATTTGCTGCACTAAGTCGCGAATCAGAATACCGTTGCCCAGCGATTTGGACATTTTTTCGTTATCGATATTCAGAAAAGCATTATGCATCCAATAGTTAGCCATTGGCTTACCCGTCACGGCTTCAGTCTGAGCAATTTCGCACTCATGATGCGGGAAGGTCAGATCGAACCCGCCGCCATGGATATCAATCGTTTCACCCAAATATTTGCGAACCATCGCCGAGCATTCAATATGCCAGCCTGGGCGACCATGCCCCCAAGGGCTATCCCAAGAAATCTCTCCTGGCTTCGCCGCTTTCCAGAGAACGAAATCCTGTGGATTCTCTTTGCGATCGTCCACTTCAATCCGGATGCCGTATTGGAGCTCTTCCAAATTCTGATTCGACAGTTTGCCATAGTCGGCAAATTTGCTCGTACGGTAGTATACGTCGCCGCGGGCTTCATAAGCGTAATCTTTCTCCACGAGAGCAGCAATGAAATCAATGATTTCCTGGATGTTCTCCGTTACGCGCGGATTCATGCTGGCTTCGTGAACGCCGAGCTTAGAGATATCCTCTAAAAAGGCTTGGATGAACGTCTCTGCCAGCTCCGGAACCGAAACCGCCAGCTCCTCGGCTTTGCGAATCATTTTATCATCCACATCGGTAAAGTTCGTAATGTAGTTGACTTCATACTGCTGAGTCTCCAAATAACGGCGTACAACATCAAAAAAGATAACCGGACGGCCATTCCCAATATGAATGTAGTTATAGACAGTAGGGCCACATACATACATTTTCACTTTGCCTGGCTCTAGAGGGATGAATTCTTCTTTCTTACGTGTTAAGGTGTTATACACTTTGAGCGTCATGTTCTCTCGCTTCTCCATTCTTTGAACGTTCTAGTTCAAGCTGCTCTTTGAGTTCGTTAATTTGCTGCTGCAATTCCTGAAATATATCAATAATCGGATCCGGCAGGTTGCCGTGGTCCAAACGATTCACGCGAACGCCATCCCGCTTCACCAGCTTAGCCGGCATTGTGACGACCGTACTGTTAGAGGGAACCTCCTGAATAACGACCGCATTAGACCCAATGCGTGAATTCTCGCCCACCAGAAAAGATCCCAGAATTTTGGCGCCTGAGCCAACAACAACATTATTGCCAATCGTCGGGTGTCTCTTCCCCTTCTCTTTGCCCGTTCCTCCCAAGGTAACCCCTTGGTAAAGAATAACATCGTCTCCGATTTCGCAAGTTTCCCCAATCACGACCCCCATGCCATGATCAATAAACAGTCTTCGGCCAATCGTCGCGCCCGGATGAATTTCAATCCCCGTCATGAACCGGCTCCATTGTGAAATCACACGAGCAATGGTATACAGCCCTCGTTTGTAGAACCAGTGACCTACCCGATGCGCCCAAATCGCATGAAGCCCAGAATACGTAAACACAACTTCAAACCAGCTGCGCGCAGCCGGATCGTTATCGAATACAGCGGAAATATCAGATTTGATGGATGTCCACATGCTCTCACCTTCTCGCTTCTCAATAGAAAATCATGCAAAAAAGCCCCCGCAGCCATATGGCTGCAGAGGCGTAGTTATCGCGGTTCCACTCTGCTTGGTGACTCGGAAGTCTCCCAACTTAGGTTCCCGTAACGTGGGTACTCCGGCTGCACCTACCCTACTCTTGCGAGGATTCGGCGCGGCAGCTCCCAGGTGCATTTCCGGTTAGCGGGATTGGATAACTCACAGCCGAAGCCGCTAGGCCTCGATTATCCTCTCTGATGAATCCCAAATTAAACGTACTCTCCTGATCATCGCATTGCGTATTAGATTCAGTATAGCGAAAAGAAACTTGCTTTACAATAAGTTCCTTAGACGTGAAGCGACTTTTTCTTTACCCAGCAGATAAAGAGACACATTCAGGTCAGGCCCGTGCACTTGTCCTGTCAGTGCGGAACGGATGGACATGAAGAGCTGCTTCCCTTTAAATCCTGTATCTTTCTGCACTTGTTTCAACAAAGCGGGAATAGCTTCTACCGTGAAGGCTTCCGCCTGCTCCACTTGGGTCAGGAAGCTAGCTAATACCACAGGAACATGCTCCTCTTTCAGCACAGCCGCCGCTTCCTCATCAATGACAAGCTCATCTTTGAAGAAGATGGTCGATAATTCAACAATCTCAGCCGCGTAGCGCATTCTGTCTTGATTAAGGCCCACGAGCGCCGTAACCCAAGCTTCCTTCGCTTCATCCAACTCCGATTGAATATAACCAGCTTTTTGCAGATGCGGCTTGCATAATTCCACCACGCGCGCGAGTGGCGTTTTCTTCAAATACGCATTGTTCATCCAATTCAATTTATCCATATCAAACACAGCCGGACTTTTGGATACGCGATCCAAGTCGAACTGGGCAATCAATTCTTCTTTGGTGAAGATCTCTTCTTCGCCTCCCGGAGACCAGCCAAGCAGAGCAATGAAGTTAACAACCGCTTCCGGCAGATAGCCAAGCTCTCTATACTGCTCAATGAACTGGATGATGGACTCATCCCGCTTGCTCATCTTCTTGCGGTCTGGATTCAAGATTAACGCCAGATGTGCAAAGTCAGGAACTGGAAGCCCGAGCGCTTCATACATCAGGATTTGTCTTGGTGTATTGGACAGATGCTCTTCGCCGCGAATAACGAGATTGATTTTCATCAAATGGTCATCCACAATGACGGCAAAATTATACGTAGGAATCCCGTCTGTACGTGCAATAATGAAATCGCCGATGCCATTGGATTCAAATTCAACATGCTCCCGCACTTTGTCCTCGATTGCAATTATACGGTCTGCCGGCACACGGAAACGGGTAGATGGCTTGCGGCCTTCCGCTTGGTGCGCAGCGATCTGCTCTGGCGTTAAATGACGGCACTTTCCGGAGTAGCCGCCCATCTCGCCGCTCGCTTCTTGCTCAGCCCGCTCCTGCTCCAAATCGGCTTCTGAACAATAGCAGTGGTACGCATGCCCGCTCTGCAGCAATTGATCCAGATAAGTTTGGTAGATGTCCAAACGCTCCATTTGACGATAAGGACCATAAGGACCTCCAATATCTACGCTCTCATCCCATTCCAAGCCCAGCCATCTTAGACCGTTCAATTGATCCTCGATGCCAGACTCCTTATGACGGGTTTGATCCGTATCTTCGAAACGCACTACAAAAGCACCGCCATGGCGGCGCGCCAGCAAATAATCGAACAATGCCGTACGGGCACCGCCAATATGTAAATGCCCGGTCGGACTAGGTGCATAACGCACACGTAAAGGTTGATTCATGACTGTTATCTCCTCTTATCCCCAATTAATACCTGCTATTCTAGCACATCTCGAATTAAACAAACAACCGATTGCGCAGCAATGCCTTCTCCTCGCCCCGCGAAACCAAGCTGTTCCGTCGTCGTCGCCTTCACATTGACTTGCTCCGGCTTAGCTTCAAGCGCGTCGGCGATAATGTCAACCATTTGCGGAATATAGGGCGCCATCTTTGGCTTCTGGGCAATAATCGTGGAGTCGATATTCCCCAAATGATAACCTTTGTCTCTAGCCAGCTGCCAAACCTGTTTCAACAGAACTAAGCTGTCCGCATCTTTGAACTCTGCAGCCGTATCCGGGAAATGCTTCCCGATATCGCCTAAGCCCAGCGCGCCCAGAACCGCATCGCTGATCGCATGAAGCAGAACATCCGCATCCGAATGCCCCAGCAATCCTTTGTCATAAGGAATCGTCACGCCCCCAATAATACACTTGCGGCCTTCAACCAATTGATGAACATCAAATCCTTGTCCTACGCGAATCATAGCTGTCCCTCTCCCCTAACATGATTTAAAATCCACTCCGCCCAAGGCAGATCTTCCGGTGTCGTAATCTTGATATTGTAGTAATCCCCTTCAACTACATGCACCGTTGTTCCGAGCCGTTCTACCAGCATAGCATCATCTGTCCCTATAAAGCTCTCTTGGGATGCGCGCTTATGCGCTTCCTGCAAGAGGGAAAGCCGAAAAGCTTGCGGCGTTTGGATCGCCCACAAGCTTCGTCTATCTGGTGTAGATTGAATTCGTTTTGCGGAATCTACGACTTTAATTGTATCTTTTACAGGTACGGCCAGCACGGCTGCATCTTGTTCCTTGGCCTTTTTCAGGCAATCGAACACATGTTCTTTTTTGACGAATGGCCGAACACCATCATGAACGAGCACCCAATCGATCCCCTGCTGTAAGGAGTCCAGCCCCCGCCTAACGGAATCTTGACGCTCAGCGCCGCCTGCTAGCACATGAGTGGTCTTAGACAGCCCATAGTCCTGTACATAGCCTCTACAGCGATCTAGGTCGTGTTCCCCAACCACCAGAATGATTTCATGCACTTCCTGTATGTTTTGAAATAATTGCAAGGTATGTACCAGAATTGGCTTCTGACCCAGTTGTAAGTACTGCTTACTTTCAGCCGTTCCCATGCGCGAGCCCTTGCCCGCCGCCACGATGATAACCCCTAGCTTCCCCATAAGTCCTCCAACTACGCGCTTTCATCCGAAAGCTTTCTTTCGTAAGCTATGTTACATCTCCTTATCATACTGGTTTTACTGCGCTTTTTCCAATAGTTTTGGTTTCGCGAAGATCATTCGGCCTGCCGACGTCTGCAGCACACTGGTGACCATCACCTCAAGCGTCATGCCAATGAACTCGCGCCCGCCTTCAACTACGATCATCGTACCATCATCCAGATAAGCGACACCTTGTCCATGTTCCTTGCCGTCTTTAATGACTTGAACGATAATTTCTTCCCCAGGAAGGACAACAGGCTTCACAGCGTTAGCCAAATCATTAATGTTGAGAACCGATACACCTTGCAATTCACACACTTTATTCAAATTAAAATCGTTCGTAATCACTTTGCCTTGCAATACCTTGGCTAGACGGACCAGCTTGCTGTCCACCTCCGATATTTCTTCGAAATCTCCTTCATAAATAAGGACCTTCACTTCAAGTTCTTTTTGAATTTTGTTTAAAATGTCCAATCCGCGGCGACCGCGATTCCGCTTGAGTAGATCCGATGAATCCGCAATATGCTGCAGCTCTTCAAGAACAAACTCCGGGATGACAAGCGTCCCTTCGATAAAGCCTGTTTTGCAAATATCTGCGATTCTTCCGTCAATAATGACACTTGTATCCAAAATCTTGTGTTCCTCATACGGACGATGCGTCTGCTTCTCCGGTCCGGTTGACCGGCTCTTCACGATAATTTGAACCAATTCTTCCCGTTTGTTGTACCCAATTCGGAAACCCATCACAGCCAATACAGCCGAAACAATAAACGGCAAAAACGGACCTGCCCATTTCGCTTGCTCCAGCACAGGGAACACCATTACCGATATAAGCAATCCAATGACCAATCCAAGGGTCCCTGAGAGCAAATCCGAGACGGGGATATCCGCAACGTTCTTCTCCCCCTTCATCAGGAGCTTCATGCCTTGACCGGCCACCCATGCTGAAAGGAAGAACATCACAACCGCGCACAGACTATTAATCCAAATTCCTTTACCTGCTTCACTTATGAATCCTGTCGTTCGAAAGATCGTATCGCTCCATCCATAACCTAAACTGCCACCCATGATTGCCAAAATGAATTGTACCCATTTCCTCATCATAGATTCACCCCCTAATCAACTTGTTGATAAATGCTTTATTACAATTATGTTCCAATTTCTCCAACGTTAATCACTTCTTCATATGGAAAATTGAAAAATTAAAGGGCTTCCTTTATAATGAAATTGGAAGTTACCAACACACCCGAGGTGGATGGAATGAGCTCCTTGACTTTAAAGCAGTTTCAAGATCAAGTATCCGAATTGTTACTCCGTCACCGAAGTCTGCTTGACGTTCTATCCAAATTTCAACAGTCAGGCGCAGCTGCTAATCGTTCCGTGGTGAAATCCATTACCGAATGTGGATGTATTCAGGTTCATGCGGCCAAGCAAGAGTATCATCCCGAAATGACTTTAAACGAAGCCAAGGATGTGCTCGGCACTCATGTAACAGGACACTTATGTGAACAATGCATCGAAGTTGTGAGTAATGAGCTGGGCAGGAACTTGTTCTATATGTCCGCACTAAGCAACATACTTGACATTAATTTGGAACAAGTCGTTGAGAACGAATCTAAGAAATGCACAACCCTAGGACTTTTTAACATGTCATGAACAACGAAAAAAAGCATTTATTTCCTTTCTGAGTTATCAGAAGAAAATAAATGCTTTTTATTTTCGTATTAGGATCTAGAGATCGGATTTGACGGACTTGGAATCGTCCATTCCGCGTCTTTTGTTCTTTCTGCGCAGACGGATGAAGAATCCATCAACGTTTTTTTTTAAGCCGTATAGCGCATACCCTAACAAAGGTACGAAAATCATTTTGGAAATGGACTCTGGCCATTTGATGGCAATAAGAATGGCAACAGCGACGATAATAGGTGTAATCCAAATTGCTGCTTTGGGAATGCCCGCTTTCTTGAAGTTCGGGTATTTCACTGTGCTTACCATCAAGTAAGATAACATGATCGTACTGACTAGAAGCACATACACATTAATTTCGTTCACGAACAAAGCCAGTGTACACAGCACGCCACCTGCAGCTGGAATCGGAAGACCGATGAAATAGCCTGGCGTACCGGCAACAACATTAAAGCGAGCCAAACGGAGTGCTCCACAAATCGGGAAGATCGCAGTAACAATCCATGCAAACGCTGGACTAATGACACTCGGATCATTGAATGCAACAACATACATGATAAATGCTGGTGCTACACCAAAGGAAATCACGTCAGACAGCGAATCTAATTCTTTACCAAACTCACTCTGCGCATTTAACGCTCTAGCTACCCGTCCATCCAGACCATCCAGCAGCATAGCGACTATGACGAGCACTGCTGCAACACCATGTTCTCCGCTAAAAGCAAGAATAATTGACAGAACGCCTAGGAATAAGTTCCCTACTGTAAAAAGACTGGGAATCGATTTCGTTAACATATGTTTTTGTCCACCTCTGAATTTACTATACCCTAATCTTGACTTAATAAAACCTGATTGACTTCACAAAACCTCAACATTGATACTTTATGATTGTATCCAGTTTAAATATGTCTGTCAATGAAGACTTGTTCCTGAATCCTCTTAAGACCTTCCTTAATGGCGCGGGCTCTCACTTCTCCGATTCCGTCAACTTCATCCAATTCTTCAATTGTCGCCATCATCATGTGTGGCAGGTAATCGAACTTCTCGACCAAATTAGCAATAATAATCGAGGGCAGCCTCGGTATTTTCCCAAGAATCCGGAAGCCGCGAGGCGAAACGGGTTCTTCGACAATGGAATTCGTATGCGGATAACCGAGTAACCGGATAATCTGGTGCGGCTCCAGCAGTTCATCCGAAGATAACCGCTTTAATCCGGCTTGCATATCTTTGACGCGATCTTCCGATAATTCTCTTACATAATCTTTTACGAGCAAACGCGCTTCAAGTTCCGCATTGCCCACAAGTTCTTCCAATTGCATGCTGATGAGGCGCCCTTCATTCCCCAATTCATTAATATATCGATTGATCTCCGCTTTAATGCGTAAAACCATCTCGAAACGAGCAATAACATTCGTCACATCGTGAAGCGTAACAAGCTCCTCAAACTCAGATGCGCTAAGATTGGTCAACGACTGATCGAGGACAACCTTGTAGCGTTCCAACGTTTGAATCGCTTGATTCGCCTTCGTTAGAATGACACCAATATCCTTCAGCGCATAGCGCAAATTGCCTTGATATAGGGTAATGACATTCCGCCGCTGCGAAATGGAGACGACTAATTTGTTCGTTTGCTTCGCAACACGTTCAGCCGTCCGGTGTCTAATTCCTGTCTCCGATGAAGAGATGGAGGAATCAGGAATTAACTGTGTGTTCGCATAGAGAATTCGTTTGATGTCTTCACTTAATATAATCGCGCCATCCATCTTGGCAAGCTCATATAAATAATTGGGAGAGAAGTCGCAATCGATGGAGAAACCCCCATCTACAATTTCTCTGACCTCCGCACTATAACCAACAACAAGAAGTCCACCCGTTTTGGCGCGTAGGACATTCTCCAAACCATCGCGGAACGGCGTACCGGGTGCTACCATTTGCAGCAGCTGGCTCATGACGTCTCGCTTTATCTCTTCTTTACTCATCTTTTTCCTCCTGAAGGCTTGCAGGTTGAATGACCACGAGTTAACCCAGTGCTGCTCGCAATGCTTCTGCCACTGTGTTCACTCCGATAATCTCCATACCGGGCGGATGCGTCCACCCCTTCAAACTTTTCTCTGGCATAATACGATTTCACCGAACACCACATCATAGGGTTGTATGGCTTGATCCATAAACTGGAGGCAATACGAGTCCAGGATAATTGACGATTAAACAATCCCTATATATATCATACATTTCACATTCGCAATTCATGCTGCTTTGATAAAGTCCATTTGCTAAATCCTTACAACTAAGTATAACGGAAAATGCTTTCCTTTAAAAGAATTTGTATACAATGAACGAACAGTTCTCGTTTTCTTAGGTTAACCAGTTTAATTTATAACTAAGTTTGAACTTTTATTAACAATCAAAACAAAAAAGCAACCACTCTCTTTTGACTTGTGAGATGGTTACTTTTGTAATTATTTATATCAATTATTCCTCCTCGTCCCACGGTGCTTTCTGCTCTTTGCCTTTGGGAGAAGAACCAAATACAGAATGAATGACTTGGCTCAAGGTTTTACAAGGAATTACCTTTATTGTAGAAAACGTAGTTGTGCTTTTCAAGCCATTGAGCGCAACATAGACACGTTTGAAACCCATTCTTTCAAGTTCTCTAACTCTTACTTCTAGCGTAGGAACTTTCTTTAATTCACCTGTTAAACCAATATCGGCGATAAAGACGGTATCATTGGGGATACCTTGATTCTTACAGGAAGATACAATACTCATGATTGCCGCCAAATTGGATGATTGTTCTTTCAGCCTCATACCGCCAGTTGTTTTCACTACTACATTCTTATCATGAAGTGGCATATTAGCCCTTTGTTCCATAATGCTGATAAGTGTATTAACATGGTCCTTTTTTAAACACTCGGCAATACGGCTTGGGTATGGCATGAACGTAGTTGAAACCAAGCTTTCTATTTCCAAAATAATAGGTCGTGTACCTTCTTTAACAACGGTTAACGCACTTCCACTAACCACATCATTCTCGTCTCGTTGTGTCATAAAGAATTCAGAGGGATTATCAATAGGTGTCAGCCCTTGCTCGCCCATTGTGAAAAATCCAAGCTCCCCTGTGCTGGCATACCGGTTTTTCGTGGAAAACAGCTGTTTTAGCTCCTCTCCCTCTTCTCCTTCAAGAACAAGAACGGCATCCACCAAATGTTCTAATGCTCTTAAACCAGCTAATTCGTTATCTTTTGTCATCTGTCCCACCATAATAATGGCTCTTGGTCTTTGCGCATCTTTGGCAACTTTGAGGAGAGCATTGGCACATTCCATCGTTTGCGTGGGAGAGCCCGGTCTTTGTGGATATTCTTCCAATACAAAAGTTTGAATACTATCTATAATAATAAGATCTGGGTCTACTTGATCAATACAACCTAAGACATTATTCAAGCTGTTGTCCGAATAAACCCAAACGTTTTGATGAATATTTTGCAGGACTCGCTCTGCTCTTCTCTTGATCTGACTGTCACTTTCTTCCCCTGAAGCATACAGTACTTTCAATCCTTGCTTTGCCACATCATCCGATATTTGCAGTAAAAGTGTGGATTTCCCCGCACCTGGAACAGCCGTAATAATCGTAACAGAATCTTTCACGATTCCTCCACCCATTACACGATTGAATTCATTGTACTTGGTAACAATCCTATCACTGTTCTGGGATACGGTATCTGTAAGACGATTAATGATAACATTTTTCTTTTTCGTTATGCCCTTTTGGCCGCCACTAGGAGCATTGATAATATCTTCTTCTTCAAGAGTGTTCCACTCACGGCAACTATTGCACGAACCTTGCCATTTGGGATGCTCTTGACCACAACTGGTGCACTTATATATGGTTTTCTTTTTCATACTCAGATTCACTTCCCTACATTAATTCAAAAATTTCGTCCAAAATGATCCTACCAAGTAAAGTTTACTATTTTTGTGAAGCCCGTGAAAGGGCTGAAATAAATAAAAAGCATTTTGCCCACCCAAGCTGGATGGAGCAAAATGCTTCTTTGCTTTTATTATTTAGCAGCTACGCCTTCGCCTTTCAGGACAACAAGCTCGCCTTCATTCTCATCAATCGTCAAGGAATCACCTTTGGAGATGTTTCCTCTGAGCAGCTCCTCAGACAAGCGATCTTCAATATGCTTCTGAATCGCTCTGCGCAGCGGTCTTGCTCCATACGTCGGATCAAATCCTTCTTTGGCTAGGAACAACTTCGCTTTGTCTGTCAGCAAGAAATCAACCTCTTGCTCTTTGAGACGTTTGCGAAGATCATCCGCCATCAAGCTGACGATTTGGGCAATATGCGTTTCATCCAAGGAATGGAACACGATGGTTTCATCAATCCGGTTAAGGAACTCAGGACGGAAGCTTTTCTTCAGCTCACCCATCACTTTGTCTTTCATATTCGTATAGTCTCTGCCTGCATCTACCGCGGCGGTAAAGCCCAGGGACGAATTCTTCTTGATCACATCGGCACCCACATTGGATGTCATAATAATCAATGTGTTGCGGAAATCAACAGTACGCCCTTTGGAGTCTGTTAGACGCCCATCTTCCAAAACTTGAAGGAGGATGTTGAACACTTCTGGATGTGCTTTCTCGATTTCATCGAGCAGCACGACGGAATATGGCTTACGACGAACCTTCTCGGTAAGTTGGCCGCCTTCTTCATAGCCCACATAGCCTGGAGGCGCCCCAACGAGTCGGGATGTCGAATGCTTCTCCATGTACTCGGACATATCGATACGTACTACCGCATTGTCATCGCCGAATAAAGATTCAGCTAAAGCACGGGCTAATTCCGTTTTACCTACCCCAGTAGGTCCAAGGAAAATGAAGGAGCCCATTGGGCGCTTCGGATCCTTAAGGCCTGCTCTGGCGCGGCGGATCGCACGGCTTACCGATTTAACAGCTTCTTCTTGTCCAATGACACGCTCATGAAGAATTTCTTCCATTTTGAGCAGACGCTCTGTTTCTTCTTCCGCCAGCTTGCTGACCGGAATGCCAGTCCAGCTCGCTACGATCTGAGCGATGTCGTCAGGCGTAACTTCTGTATCCAAGCGGCCTTGTTTCTCTTTCCAATCGTTCTTCGTCGTATCCAGCTCTTCACGAAGCTTCTGCTCCGTATCGCGAAGACCGGCTGCTTTCTCGAACTCTTGGCTTTGAACCGCGGCATCCTTCTCCTTGCGAATATCCTCCAGCTTATTCTCAAGCTGTTTCAAGGAAGGCGGTATGGTGTAAGAGCGAAGCCTTACTTTGGAACTCGCCTCATCAATTAAATCAATCGCTTTATCCGGCAGGAAGCGGTCTGTGATGTAACGATCCGAAAGCTTAACCGCTTCTTGAATCGCAGCATCCGTGATTTTCACACGGTGATGAGCTTCGTAGCGGTCACGCAACCCATACAGAATTTGAATCGCTTCATCCGGCGATGGTTGATCCACCGTGATCGGCTGGAAACGACGCTCAAGCGCAGCATCTTTTTCGATATATTTACGATATTCATCTAACGTTGTAGCACCGATACATTGCAGCTCACCTCTGGCAAGAGCCGGTTTCAAGATGTTGGAAGCATCAATTGCTCCTTCCGCGCCACCCGCACCGATTAAAGTGTGAAGCTCATCAATGAATAATACGATATTACCCGCTTGGCGAATTTCGTCCATGATTTTTTTGAGACGATCCTCGAATTCACCGCGATATTTCGTCCCTGCAACTACAGAGCCCATATCGAGGGTCATAACCCTTTTATCCTTCAAAGTTTCAGGGATCTCATTATTAATAATCTTCTGTGCCAAACCTTCGGCGATCGCTGTTTTACCAACACCAGGCTCACCGATAAGTACGGGATTGTTTTTGGTTCTGCGGCTTAATACTTGAATCACACGCTCAATTTCTTTGCTGCGTCCGATGACAGGGTCCAAATGACCCTCTTTGGCGTAGGCAGTAAGATCTCTCGCTAACCCATCTAGTGTAGGCGTGTTTACATTCTGATTATTGCCATGGCTTGGCGAAACCGTCTCGCTGCTGCCTAACAGTTGAAGCACTTGTTGACGCGCTTTGTTCAAAGAGACGCCCAAGTTATTGAGTACGCGTGCTGCAACTCCTTCGCCTTCGCGAATAAGTCCAAGCAAAATATGTTCAGTCCCCACATAGGTGTGACCTAATTTTCTAGCTTCATCCATCGATAGCTCGATGACTTTCTTCGCTCTAGGCGTATACGCAATATTGGTAGGCTGTTCTTGTCCTCTGCCAATTAAAGACTCGACTTCATCTTGAATTTTCTCAAGACCTAAGCCCAGAGCAACGAGTGCTTTGGCAGCAATGCCTTCCCCTTCACGAATAAGACCAAGTAAAATGTGCTCAGTGCCAATATTGTTATGCCCTAAGCGAACTGCTTCCTCTTGTGCCAAAGAAAGCACCTTCTGCGCACGTTCTGTAAATCTGCCAAACATCATAGAGAACACCTCCAAAAGTAGTATATCTATGGAAAACCTAAAGGATGAATCTAATGCTTAAATTCTACCAAATTTCTCGCGAATCAACTCTGCCCTGCGTACATCACGCTCTTCGGCATTTAGTTTCTCACCTGCATATTGCTGCAAGAAACCAGGCTGTGTCATCACCAGAAGCTCATTCAGAACATTCGACGAAACATTATTGATGATGCCTAGGTCAATTCCTAGTCTTACATCGGACAAACGCTGCGCCGCTTCCTTAGAGTCAATGATACCTGCATAAGACAGAATCCCAAGCGAACGGTTCACACGGTCTATTATCCGCATTCTCGACTCTTGAATCAGTTTATGTCTCGCTGCACGTTCATGCTCTATAATTTGTCTGGCAACGCTGTGCAAATTATCAATAATCTCTTCTTCGGATTGTCCAAGTGTAATCTGGTTGGATATTTGGAATAGATTACCTAAAGCTTCGCTGCCTTCCCCATATAATCCTCTAACCGTCAACCCAACTTGCGTAACAGCTGATAAAATCCGATTAATTTGTTGGCTGAGCACCAACGCGGGCAAATGCATCATAACGGAGGCACGGATTCCAGTACCGACGTTAGTAGGACAGCTTGTTAAGTAGCCCCGCTTTTCATCGTATCCATAATCCAATTGTGTTTCAAAAATATCATCAATTTGATTCGCTAAATCCCAAACTTCCTTAATCTGAAAACCGGGACATAAGCATTGTATGCGAAGATGATCCTCTTCGTTGATCATAATACTGATGGATTCATTTTCGCTTAAAATAACGGCGCCATTCCTGGACTCGTTAGCTAAATTTGGACTGATTAAATGCTTTTCGACAAGAACCATTCGTTCAAGCTCATTGAGTTCAGAGAGAGGAATCAGTGAGAAATGACTAATCGTCTCCAACTCTTCATTCTCGAGAACCCCAGATAAATGACCAAGTACTTCTTGTGATTGTTGATTGGTAGCTAGCATGGGATATGGATAGTCTCTAAGGTTGCGTGCAATCCGAATTCGACTGCTGATGACGATATCCGACTCAGGACCTTCACCCTTCATCCATTCGCTCAATGCATCTCCCGTAAACCGCTGTAATGTCACTGGATTCACACCTTCCTGACAAGATCACATACCCGCAATTTTTTTCTCAATGTCTCGAATCTGATCACGAATCTTAGCTGCTTCTTCAAACTCTTCAGCTTCAATACAGGCCATCATATCCTTCTTGAGCGTATCAATTTCCCGCTTGCATTGGATGATTCCACCGCTTCGCTTCGGTACTTTCCCGACATGAACGATGTTGCCATGAACCCTTTTGAAGAGAGGATCTAACTTTTCCGAAAAGCTTTGATAGCAGGATCCGCAACCAAAACGACCTAATTTACTAAACTGCGAATACGTAAGGCCACAGTTCTCACATCGGATAGCCTGTGACTTCGCCGCGGAGAGAGATGACGGATCGAAATCCAGTAACCCAGATAACAGATTATGAATCGAAAAGCCGTTAGACGTTCCCGGTATCATCTCGCCCTTCTCACGAGCGCAATTCTCACAAATGTGGAACTCGTTCTTGTCTCCATTTATAATCTTCGTAAAGTGGAGAGTCGCCGGTCGTTTACCGCATTCCTGACAAATCATTTCGTATGCCTCCTCATCTGCTAAGCAAGGATATCAGCATTGCTTTAAGAATCTTAGCCCGAATTTCGTCGCGCAACGGGAGCTTGAAGGTCAACACATCTCTCGATATCGCTGCCCGAATCAGGTTAGCTTCTCTGGTCGAAATATAGTGACCCTCCTGCAGCTGGTATATCAGTCCTTCTGAGGTGACTTGATCGATATGTGTATGAATCGTGCGAAAAATATGATCTAAAATAGATCCATGACTCTTGAGCTCGATCTTCTGAATACGAATGTATCCGCCGCCGCCGCGCTTACTCTCCACAATGTAGCCCTTTTCCAAGGTAAATCGGGTACTGATCACATAATTGATTTGGGAAGGTACACACTGGAATTGATCAGCTAAGTCGTTGCGTTGAATTTCGATGGCCCCTTCGGAACTTTGCTGCAGGACATGTTTCAAATACTGTTCAATAATTTCTGATACGTTACGCATCAATTCATCCTCCCAGACTGCTAGAAGTAAATTGACTTTGATTGACTTTGACTTTCTTTGACCTTAACTAGATTATAATCATTTCCTTTCTTTTTGACAAGTACTGCTTCTCACATTGTGCAGCGGCCGCCTTTTCACAGAAATCACAACCTACTCACAGTATTTACAAAAATACCCCTGCTTAACGTATAGGCTTGTTCCAATTCCTTCTTTTTTTCATGGCCATTCCCAATCCACCGCTGTTGGGGTAGATTTGTGCTTAGTAAACTTCTACAATGTGTCTATATAAACAAGCGTTTATATTACTGGTATCATTGTCATAATAATGTATGTATTTTTTACTCATAAGGAGGAGATCTATATGTCTATAACGCCGATAAGCGTGCTGATCATTGATGATGAATTGCCGCTAAGACAAGAACTCCGATCTATGCCATGGCCTTCGTTTGGAGCTGAGCTGGTCGGAGAAGCGGAAAATGGCGAAGAGGCTTTAGAGCTGTGCAAGGCCTTGGAACCTGATCTTGTTATCTCCGATATTACGATGCCCATCATGGATGGATTGGAATTGTTTCGCATCGTAAAAAAAAAATTTCCACTCATCCAATTTGTGCTGCTAACCTGCCATAGCGATTTTCATTATGCGCAAGAAGCGCTGAAGCTAGGGGCTTTGGACTACTTTACGAAGCTGTCGTTTGATGAAGAGGATATGAAGACGGCGATTGAAAAGGCGAGAACAGCGATCAGACGTGAAACCGAATTAAGGGATTATGAGCAGGAACGGACACGCCGGGAGTTGTCCAATCCGCAACAGGCAGGAACACGTGACGAACGGAAGATTCGAAAAGAAGTCAAGCTGGCACAACAAATTATTATGAGCAAGCTGGGAGATCCGATTACGCTGACCTCCGTTGCGGATGAGGTTGGGTTGAGCTCGTACTACCTCAGCCGTCTGTTCCGGGAAGAAAGCGGTGAATCCTTCAACGATTATGTCACTCGCCTGCGCATGGAGAAGGCTGTGAACCTGCTTCAGAACACTCAGCTTAAAGTGTACGAAGTGGCCGAACAGGTAGGCATTCCCAGTTACCGTTATTTTTCACAGCTTTTCCGAAATTGGACCGGGGTAGCACCAACAGATTATAAAAAGGGTTGATGACAATATGAAAGCGCTTATTTCTTGGTTTGGCAGCTGGAGCATGCTGGCCAAACATTTTCTTTTTCTGTCCGTAGGAACACTCGTTCTATTAGGAGGGCTTGGCTGGATCAACTTGCGCGAAGCGGAGGGATTATTCCGGAGACAGGTCGTTTCGGACGCTCAAATTATTATTGACCGAACCAATCTGTATATGAATGCTTACCTAGATAATGTGCAAAATATTCTTATGCTTATCTCGACCCGTGAAGATTTGTTGAGCGAAGAGAAGGAGAAGGAAGCTGCGGAGGTTCTGCGTTCGTATGCGAATATGAACAGAACGCTGTATAAGTCGCTCTATTTGGTCGGTGAGGATGGCCATGTTATTTCCAACTCTCAAACCACCTTCGATATTATTGGCAATCCTCAAATCCCCGTACTGCTCACGAAAGCCAGGGAGACCTACGGGATGTTTATCACTGAGCCCTATCAATCCCCCATGTCGGGTAAAACAGTAGCCTTCGTTTTGCCGATTCAATCCTCTTCAACGAAGTCATTCAAAGGGATCGCTGTCGTGGAAATCGATCTCGTTCAGTTAACGAATCTAATCGCTCAATTCATGAATACGAAAAATCAAACATTCGCGATCATCACCAATAAAAAAAATGTTGTCCATTCGTTTGATGCGGGGCTCCCGCTTAACTCCTACCGGCTGCTGCCGTATAATACGTCTGTGTTCCCGCCGGAGCTGGATGCCGGCTTTGTCGACAAGGTGTCAGAGCTTCCTCTAGGAGCAGCCGAAATAACAGGCCCGCAAGGCGATTTGGTTGCTGTGAAGTCCGGGATGAATAAGCTTGGCTGGTATTTTATCGCCTTCTATGAGAATAACTTTTTCTATCAAAATATTCGCAGTCTTTACCGAAATTTCAGCACAGCGGGCGCTTTCTGGATCTTCCTTGTCTTAGTCAGCACCTACATGATAAGCCGGTATATTACGCTGCCAGTGCGTACATTGGTTGCTAAGATGGACCGGGTTCGAGATGTGGAGGTGCTTCACACCATACACGCGACCGGAAATGACGAAATCGGCCGATTAGCCCGAAGCTATAACGCTATGATGGAGCGGATTCATCATCTGCTGCAGGAAACGAAGGAAGCGGAACGCCGCAAGAAGCATTTCGAGTTGAAAATGCTGCAGAGTCAAATCGCCCCCCATTTTTTGTATAACACGCTTGCTTGTATTAGTTCTTTGGCCAAGCAGCACAAAATCAACGAGGTTCGGGAAACGATCAAGACGCTTGTTGGCTTGTTGTCTTTCAGCTTTGATAAAAGCACGGAGTTCGTCACTTTGGCGGACGAGCTGGAAGGGCTGCGCATGTATGCGTACATTCAGAAAGTACGATACGGCGATAAGTTCACGATGGAGATTGACGCTTCTCATGCAACGCTATCGAAAACAATTCTAAAGCTAACCTTGCAGCCGCTTGTGGAGAACGCCATTTTCCATGGCATTGTGCCGCTCAAGCATGCTGGAATGATCCGTATACGGACGAAGTGTGTGAAAGATAAACTGATCATTATCATCAGGGACAACGGGCTCGGGATGAACTCGGAGATCTTGAACAGTCTGTTTGAAGAGCGGCACAAAGCGCCGAGTAAACATAGATTCACAGGAATCGGGATTATGAATGTCCACGAACGAATTGGGCTCCATTTCGGAACGGGGTATGGATTATCCATTTTCTCCTTGCCAGAACGCGGTACGTTGATCCGAATCGAGCTTCCAGCTGTGGAACATGAACAAGTAGAAAAAACCAAATAAAGCGTTTGCAAGAATTCGGACATTTTCACAGGATCACTGTATATTTTCCAAAGAAAGCGCTTGCTATACTAAACTCAACCCGTTAGGAAGCGAGTCAACAGTTGGAAAAGAGGTGGCCTCATGGAACAGCAGATTGCAATCAAGCAGGAAATAAAGGCGGGGAGAAAGACAAGAGAAGCGAATCTTAAATTATCTGCCAAGCAAATTTGGGCTTTTCGTGCTTTTTATCTCATGCTTTTGCCCGGCGTTATTTATTTCGTTATTTTCCGCTATATTCCGATGTATGGTGTAGTTATTGCGTTCAAGGATTTCCAAATATTAGATGGTATTCTCGGCAGTGGTTGGGCTGATCCATGGTACAAGCACTTTCAAACGTTTTTTGATTCTCCTTATTTCGGACAGCTCATGGCCAACACTTTCATTATCAGTATCTATAAGCTGGTCTTTGGTATGGCCCCGCCAATTATTATGGCGCTGCTGCTCAATGAGTGCAGGCTGCGCTGGTTCAAAACGGTCGTACAGACGCTAACGTATATGCCGCACTTCTTATCTTGGGTCATTATTTACGGTATCTTAATCGCGCTTCTTTCGCAAAACTCAGGAATTGTCAACGGCTTTATCGAAGATGCCGGCGGACAATCAATAGGCTTCATGACATCGATTGACTATTTCCGGACCATTCTGGTAAGTTCGGAAGTTTGGAAAGATCTCGGTTGGGGCGCGATCATCTACTTGGCAGCGATGACAGCGATCGATCCGACCTTGTACGAGGCAGCCCGCGTGGACGGCGCAAGCCGACTGCGGATGATTTGGCATATTACACTGCCAGGCATTCGAAATGTCATTGTACTTCTGCTCATCTTAAAGCTGGGGCATATTATGGATGCCGGGTTCGATCAAATTTATATTTTGTATAACATCCAAGTTTATCAAGTTGCCGACATATTGGACACGTGGGTGTTCCGGACAGGACTGCAGCAGCTCAACTTCTCTCTGGGGGCAGCCGTTGGATTGTTCAAATCATTTATTGGACTCGTTCTGGTACTCGGCTCCAATCAGTTATCCAAGAAATGGGGTGAGGGCATATGGTAAGAGGCTGGGAAGACCGGATCGTGAACACGATCGTCGTCCTCATTCTCGGACTTGCTGCGTTAGCGGCGATAGTGCCGCTGATGTATGTGATAGCCGTATCCATCACGCCTTTCTCTGAGGTACTGAAAAACGGCGGCTTCATCCTGATTCCTAAGTCCATCACCTTTAGCGCGTACCATAAGCTTTTCACCGAAACCAACATTCCAAAAGCATTCTGGGTAACGATCTTCATCACTGTGGTCGGTACGCTGGTCAACCTCATTTTGACTTCGCTGATGGCTTATCCGCTTAGCCGTCGCAATCTCCCAGGCAGAAGCTATTTCCTTCTTATGGTCGTCTTTACGATGCTGTTCAGTGGGGGACTCATTCCGACCTATTTGGTTGTGAAATCCTTAGGGCTTCTGGATTCCGTCTGGTCTATGATTTTACCGAATGCGATTTGGAGCTTTAATATTCTGATCATGAAAAGCTTTTTTGAAAGCCTCCCTGAAGAGTTGTTTGAATCGGCCCGGATGGATGGCGCGAAGGAATTCCGGATTTTATGGCAAATCGTATTGCCGCTCTCGGTTCCGTCTATGCTCACGATTGGGTTGTTCTACATGGTCGGTCATTGGAATGAATTTTTCCAAGCGATTATGTATGTAACAGACCGCAATCTATTTCCTCTACAGGTCGTTATTCGCGAGATTCTCATGCTGACCCAGCAACCGCTGGAAAATGCCGAAAATATGCTTCCTACCGAAACGATGCAAATGGCGTCCGTTGTCGCTGCAAGTTTACCTATCATTCTTGTGTATCCGTTCATTCAAAAGCATTTCACCAAAGGCATGCTGATGGGCTCCGTCAAAGGTTGACCCCGTGTGCTGAATATATCAGGACTGCAGCCTGGTTCGTTCCGCTACGGCAACAATAGAAGCAACTTTACTTTTTAAAAGAAAGAAGGGGTATCTATGAAAAAGAAATTGCTCGTACCAATTCTTCTCGCCATGACTTTCGCTGGTGGAACAGTTATTGCCGGCTGCGGTGGAAAGCCAGCAGCGAATAAGCCTACAGATAAAGCTGCAGAGAGCAGCAAACCGGCTGCCAGCTCCAAGCCAGTTAAGCTTGACATTATCGAAACAGGCAGCGGTCTTCCTTCTCCTGATCAGGACGTTATTAAGCAAGAGCTGGATAAGGCGCTGGGCACAGATCTCAATCTAACTGTGTATGCATCAAACGATGATTACAAAAATCAGTTGAACGTGCGCATGTCCTCCGCGAACTTCCCAGATTTATTCGCTGTAGACCGCCAGCAATTAAAGCAATTTACGGATCAAGGCCTTCTGCTTGACCTCACGCCTTATTTGGATAAGCTTAAGCCGGTACAAGACTTTATTGGGGCTGACAGCTTGAAGAAAGGGATGCTGAATGGCAAAACGTATGCCATCGCCAAGTCGCCGCAGATCCCCTACAATACGTACTGGATTCGCCAGGATTGGCTCGATAAATTAAATTTGAAAGTTCCTACGACTCCGGAAGAATTGCTTGAAGTTGCCAAAGCGTTTACCGAGAAGGATCCAGACGGCAATGGAAAAAAAGATACGTATGGTCTCACAGGCGGTAAATTGGGTGCGTTTGATACTGTTTTCGGAGCTTATGGCGTAGGCATGGACGGCGGTACTCCAAGCATTTATGTAAAGGATAATAAAGTTGTGAACGCACTGTATGATCCCGGGATGAAGGATGCGCTCGCTTTCGTACAGAAAATGATTGCTTCCGGTTCGGTGGATCCAGAGCTTTTGGCTAACTCAGGCCTTCAGCATCAACAAAAAGCGATCAAAGGGCAAGCGGGAATCGTCTATCTGGATTGGCCCAATGTTACGAAGGATCAATTCGTTGAGCAAATTAAAGCTGTGAATCCGAATGCCAAATGGGTACAGGTTGATGCCATCAAAGGACCAGGCGGCAAATACGCAAGCGCCTACGACATTGGGAAGGCAGCAGCATTGTATGCCGTTCCAAAGTCACTTGAGAAAAATCCGGAGAAGCTGCAGAAGGTCATTGATTTATTGAACTATGTGTCCTCCAAGGATGGTTCCTTGTTAGTTCAGTACGGGGTGAAAGGCAAGCATTATAATCTGGATGGCAGCAAAGTTGTTCCGACAGATTTGATGGGCAAAGAAGGCGGATATTTCTGGCTGTATCAATTCGCAGGCCGCCCGGAAATGGATTATTTGACGGTGAAATTCGGACCACAGGCTAAGTTTATGGAATTCGCAAGCAAACAGCCGCACATTGATGGATTGGCTGGATTTGTGGATATGCCTAACGGCTACAATGCCGCAGACGCGAGTCGCTACATTGAAGAAGAGTTCTCCAAATTCATTTATGGCAAGCGCCCGCTAAGCGAGTATGACAGCTTCCTCAAGACATTGGAAAGCTCGATGAATTATAAAGCGTATTTAGATGCGGCGGACAAAAGAATCAAAGAACTCGGCTACTTGAAGTAGAGATCGAGGAAAAGGAAGGAGAAAGCGACTTCCTTTTCTTTTTAAAGAAAAATTTACACGAGTAAAATTCAAGATAACCCTAATTTAATATGAGGAGTGTATTCACATGACACAAACAAAACTGGATATTCCTGCACTAATTCAACAATTCAACGAGAATGGTTATTTGATATTGCCTGGCGTACTGTCGGAAGATAAAGTTAATCGGCTGAATGCCGCCATTGACCGAATCGTTGCCGAAGAGCCGGAATCATTAGCTCATAATATTTATAACAGTGTAGAGCGCGACGATGAAATTGCATCGCTGATCGACGAGCCTACGCTGCTGCCTCTGATGGTTAATCTGCTTGGCTATAACATTCAGCTGCATATCTCGCATTTAACGATTCGGAAGCCGAATCCGAACGATGTGAAAACCGAGTCACACAGCTTCATTAATTGGCATCAAGACGGACCGCATCCGCAGTTTCCTAAACAAAACGGCCTTACGTCTACGTATTATATCAAGACCTGCTACATTCTGAGCGACATGACACAGCCGGACCGCGGCAATACGAAAGTTATCCCAGGCTCGCACAATAAGCCGTTTCATCCGGAGAGTCAGGATGTCCGCGGCCAGGTGCCGGGAGAAGTACAAGTCTGCGGAAAACCGGGGGATGTGTTCATTTTCCCGCAAAATCTGTGGCATGCTGGTGCGCCAAACCAGTCCGAATTTACACGCCGTCAGCTGTTCCTAGGCTACAGCCCGATCTGGATGAGACCGATTGATTATCGCAGCGCGTCTGAGCGACTGCTGGGGAACGCATCTCCTTACCGGAAGCAATTGTTGGGCGTTATCGATGAGGATCCATTTAAATTTTATGTTCCACAGGAGTCCATGGTTCCATTGAAGGAGCTGCACCTGCAATCCAGTCCCAACAAGTGATTGCTGAAGCTGATTTCGGAGAACAGGTAACACAATTACTTTTTTTAGAAAATTAATTATTGACATCCACAAGAAAACAGGTGTAGTATTTCACTGTAAAACATATGACCTCGTTAGGTGAGGCTCCTATACAAACATAGGCCACTGCCCGGAAACATCGAAAGATGCCAATGGGTAGAACAGGGATTGCCGGATTAAGGCTTTTCATAAGGTGGCTAAGGGATCTTATATCTCTTTACGTTGTATAGTGCTAAAACTCGACTAGGGGGAACCGGCATTAAGTGTCTTTTTGTGCGCTTATTTATGATCCCTCTAGGTGAACCTAGAGGGATTTTCATTTTGAAAGGGGTGATTTCACATGGACAGTAGTCCCAGTAGGCCAAGAACTGAATATGAACGATATTGTCCTGTGAAGAGAAGGAACTCGTTTTTCTCAATCACCCATACCAAACACATTTTCCAAATTTGTCCACTTGCACGCAAGAGACAGGTTTATTTAAGTGCGTGCATGTCTGGATGATCCGATAAAATCGAGTTCCGAAGCCGATGGCTCTCCTTCGTGGAGAGCTTTTTTGTGTCCAAAAATGACGGTGGAGGAACGAACTATGAAAAATAATAACCGAATTGAACAAAACCATACAGCGATAACAAATCGCTTAGTCGAGGCATCCTTTTGCCACACAGAGGATCTATTAGCAGAATTAGCAACATCTCACGCAGGGTTGAAGGATACCGTCCTCAAAGAAAAACGAAATCAGTTCGGGAAAAATCAAATTGCTCACGAAAAGCCGCCTGCCTGGTACCTGCAATTGCTTGTATGCTTTAAAAATCCTTTTATTCTTATCCTCTTAGCACTGGATATCTTCTCTTTTCTTACCGATGATACCAAGGGTCAAATCGTAATCAGCGCAATGATTGCGATTAGTCTTCTGATTACATTTACTCAAGAGTTTCGTTCGATTCGCACAGTCGAGAAGCTTAAAGCAATGGTGCGAACAACTGCCACGGTGACTCGAAACGGTATCAAGCAAGAGATAGATATGGAACAGCTTGTTCCCGGCGATATTGTCCATCTGTCGGCAGGCGATCTGGTTCCGGCTGATATCAGGCTGCTGGCCTCCAAGGATCTCTTCGTCAGTGAATCGAGCCTTACTGGAGAAGCGCTTCCCGTTGAAAAGCAAGATTCCCAAATCGTCACTGGATTCAACAAAACCAATCGACCTCGGCAAGCCAATGCGCTAGAGCTCGGCAACATCTGCTATATGGGTACGAATGTCGTTAGCGGAACGGCTGCCGGCGTCGTTGTATCCACGGGAGCTTCAACTTATTTTGGATCGATGGCCAAAACATTAACGGGGAAACGTCCACTGACGAGCTTCGATAAAGGGGTGCACAGTGTCACCTTTGTCCTCATTCGTTTTATGCTCATTATGGTTCCCATTATTTTCTTTATCAATGGCTTCACCAAAGGCGATTGGTGGGATGCGTTGCTGTTTGGCTTATCGATCGCAGTTGGATTAACACCTGAAATGCTTCCTGTTATTGTAACTACCAACCTGGCCAAAGGCGCTTCCGTGATGGCGCGAAATAAAGTCGTTGTCAAACGTTTAAACGCGATCCAAAACTTCGGAGCGATGAATATCCTTTGTACAGATAAAACTGGAACACTCACTCAGGACAAAATTATTCTTGAAAATTATATGGATATTCACGGCAAAGCAGATCTGAAGGTTCTCGAATATGCGTATTTGAACAGCTATCATCAAACTGGACTGAAAAATTTATTAGATGTTGCCGTGTTGGAACATGTGGAGCTCACCGATATCCTTGGCGCAGAAAAAAGTTATACAAAAGTGGATGAAATCCCCTTTGATTTTAACCGCCGCCGAATGTCCGTAGTGCTGGAGAAAAGCGGCAATGGCCATGTCCTCATTTGCAAGGGAGCCATGGAGGAAATTCTAAGTGTTTGTTCCCATGTGCAGGATCATGGAGTAAGCATGGAACTTACGCCTCAAATTACACAACAGGCCATGCAGTTGGTCCATAAATTGAACAACGATGGGCTTCGTATTATTGCTGTTGCCGTCAAATCCATTTCGCCTAAACAAGATCCCTACGGCAAAGAAGATGAAAAGAACCTCACCCTCATTGGATACGTTGGTTTCATCGATCCCCCCAAAGAAACAGCAAAAACAGCCATCCAGGCTTTAAAGCTTAATGGGGTTGATATTAAAGTCTTAACTGGTGATAACGCCGCGGTTACTCGCAAAGTATGCAAAGACGTTGGACTTCATGTGAGCCTAATCGCTTTGGGCAGCGATATCGACCATATGAACGATGCGCAGCTTGCTGATTTTGCTGAAAAAACAACGGTATTCGCCAAATTAAATCCGTTGCAGAAATCCAGAATCGTTCGAGCGCTGCAATCCAAAGGTCATACGGTTGGTTTCATGGGAGACGGCATAAATGACGCAGCTTCACTGCGCCAAGCCGATGTAGGCATTTCCGTAGACACCGCTGTAGATATCGCCAAAGAATCGGCAGATATTATTTTATTGGAGAAAAATTTGATGGTCTTGGAAGCTGGCGTCATTGAAGGGCGACTGACATTCGGCAATATTATTAAATACATTAAAATGACGGCCAGTTCAAATTTCGGCAACGTATTTAGTGTAATGGGCTCCAGCATCTTTCTCCCTTTTCTTCCCATGCTTCCGATTCATTTGCTTATTCAAAACCTGTTTTATGATGTCTCGCAGCTATCCATTCCTTGGGATCGCATGGATAAGGAATTCTTAGCGAAGCCGAGAAAGTGGGATGCCAAGTCCGTTTGTCGATTTATGCTGTTTATAGGTCCGATCAGTTCTATATTCGACTATGCCACGTATTTCCTTATGTATTTTGTATTTGCAGCTAATACCGTTGAAAACCAGTCTTTGTTTCAATCCGGATGGTTTATCGAAGGACTCTTATCGCAAACCCTTATTGTGCATATGATCCGTACAGAAAAAATACCATTTACCCAAAGCCGGGCCAGTATGCCTGTACTTCTACTAACTAGTTTGATAATAATCGCAGGGATTTTCATTCCCTTCAGTGCTTTCGGGTCCAGCATCGGTCTGCAGCCATTGCCACTTTCCTACTTCCCTTGGCTTGCTGCTATCTTGCTAAGCTACTGCTTCCTTACACAAACCGTTAAAAAATGGTACATCCGCAAATTTAACGAGTGGCTCTAACAAATTGACAAAGAGGTGATACAGATGACTTTGGAAATGATTTTCAAACTTATTCTGGCTTTATGTTTCGGACTTCTTATTGGTATGGACAGACAAATCAAGCAAAAACAGCTAGGCTTACGGCCTTGCATGGTCATCTGTATCACCAGTTGTTTAATTACAATCGTATCCATTCATGCGTTCGATAAATTTGCTGGGGCTAATCATCCTAATATGGACCCTATGCGCTTAGCCGCGCAAATCGTGAGCGGAGTTGGTTTTATTGGCGCTGGGGTTATCTTGAGAAGAAGCAATGAGGTCATCTCCGGATTGACTTCAGCCGCGATGATTTGGGCAGCATCTGGGCTTGGTATTGCTGTGGGCGCTGGATTCTATGCAGAAGCGACCTGCGGGGTCATTTTGTTGATCATTGCTGTCAATGTCGTCCCCTATCTCATTAAGATTGCCGGATCCAACACCTTAAACAGACACGACGTAGCGGTCAAAATTGTTGTAAAACCTAACTACAGAATGACAGAACTCATCCAGACCATCGAACGCAAAAATACCGGAGATCTTCGTAAAGCATCCGAATACAAATTAAGACATATGAAGCTGAAGGACTTGGATAATGGCAATCAGATCTTGGATTTAATTCTGTCTGTACCTGAACACCACTATACAACAGAAATTTATTATTACATTAAAAGAATTGAGAATGTCTTGACTGTCGATGTCGAACATTTATGAAGAAAGGCGGGGCCACACGATGATTAAATTGAATCAGCTTAGATACAAAGAAGAATATACGTATTATTTACTGCTAGCCATCAAAGAAGAAAACAAAGATCAATTTCGCACGGATTTCCTCGAGCTTCATCCAGCCGATCAAACACAGATATTTATGGCGTTGGATGATAGCAAACGAACCCGGGTCTACTCGTTCCTCACGCCTTCCGAATTTGGAGACATATTCAGCGAACTGCCGCCTTTGCAGCAAAAAAATTGCTTATTAGAATTAGATCACGAATATGCCATTCTTATGCTTAATGATCTGCCATCCGATGATGCTGCTGATTTTATCGGTTTATTGCCCAACCAAGAAGCCGATTACCTGCTGAATCAAATGGATCAAGAGGAAGCCGACGATATCAAGCAGCTGCTAACTTACTTCTCGGGCACGGCTGGATCGCTGCTGACAACCGAGTTTATTTCCGTTAGAGCAACAGACTCCGTTGCCGCTATTCTTCAGAACCTGCGGCTTGTTGCGAGCCATGCCGAGACGATCTATTATCTCTACGTTACGGATGCAACCGGGAAACTCTTTGGCGTTCTATCGCTTCGTGATTTGATCGTTTCAAATCCTGATTCTTTGGTGCAAGAAATCATGGCAACTCAGATCATTTCAGTTAAGGCCGATTCTGATCTGTCGGAAGTTGGCCACTTGATGAAAAAGTATGGACTCCCAGCCATTCCTGTACTCCGGTTCGACGACATCATGATTGGAATCGTTACGTTTGATGATATTCTCACGACAATAATGTTAGTGTGAATTCTGAATAGATACTCTAGCATCTGTAACAACATTAGCATCCCCTAAGGGAGTTTCATGCACAGTCAGGGGGCTAAACGGAACTGGAGTACGCTATTTCTGGAAAAACGAGCTAAACTAGCGTGAAACGGAACTCAGTTACGCTATTTGAACGAAATCGCATGATTTGGACCAGTAACCGATGAAATAGCGTAACGTTGTTCCGTTTGCCCGCGAATTAGCTCCAATTTAATGAAATAGCGTATCCTAGTTCCCTTTCAGGTCAGCGTCCTTAAGTTTAGCTCAGAAAAAACCTTAAGGACTGTACTATGGCGATACCATGGTATCGCCATGGTTGACTTGAAAAACATCCACCATTGCTACAGAAAAGAAGCCTTTATAAGATTTCTCTTATAAAGGCTTCCTATAGTTGCTTGGCAACGTTCTACTCTCCCAGAACCCTGCGGTTCAAGTACCATCGACGCTGGAGGGCTTAACGGTCGTGTTCGAGATGGGAACGCGTGGGTCCCCTCCGCCATCATCACCAAACAGTCAAAGCGTGGTTTGCGCCTTGAAAACTAGATACGAAACGTGCGTAAAGGTAAGATCAACTCTACTACGACTGGCGTAGTTTCATTTGCTGCTTAGTCAGCTATTGGTTAAGCCCTCGACCGATTAGTATTCGTCAGCTGCATACGTTGCCGCACTTCCACCTCGAACCTATCAACCTCGTCGTC
>NZ_JABMKZ010000042.1 GCF_013204855.1 Paenibacillus alba
TTTTTTTGTGCATCGTCCAGATAAATACATCAATTAATCCCATATTTAGGTAGTAATTATAAATTATTTAGACGATACTTTTTTCGGATTTCCATGTTAGGTTTGATGCAAAGCTATTGGCGATAGGGCTGAAAAACAGCCCTAAAGCCGCCGCAGAAGCGCGAGTCCCACCCGTAAGGCCGAAAAACAGCCTTACAGAGGGCTAAGCCCAAGAAATCGCCCGCGAAGCGAGCCTGCTATACGCCCCTGCACACCCCCAAAAAACAAGTCGACAAAACTTCTCATCATTCACCCCCAGCATGTGACAACCTTTGCAGCCAATCTCCGCTACCATTTTGATTAAAAATGATAGAGAGGATACGACATCATGCAAATTAAAAAGAAGAATGATATTGGCTTGATTTTGGACAACTTTTCTTCATTTGCCAAGTGGGATGCATCAGGGAAAAAACTATATTTGGTGTTTGCTGACAACAAACGCGGAGGACAGCTCACCCTTATGAATTATGGGGATGATCGTTTCAGCGTTCATGGACTTGGTGAAGACTATTTGGACCCTAAGGAGTCTTTTTTTGAAGAACGAAACAGCGTGGTTTCCTTCTTATGGAATCATCGTGCAGCGCTGAAAGCGGCGGTACAGCCAACAACCTAACTGTTGTCAGCCATCATCTGGGACAAGCAGGTAAAAAAGGGCAAGGGACCTACGAAGTTGTAGGCTCCTTGCCTTCTTTATGCTTATCCCGATACTGGCCGGGCGTAAGACCCTCCTGTTTGCGGAACGAGCGAATAAAGTTCTGTGAATTGTTGTAGCGCAGCTTGGATGAGATGTCTTTAATCGGCATATCGGATTCCGACAGCCATTTCTTCGCCATGTTGAAGCGGTACGCAGATAGATAGTCGCTGAAGGAACAATTCGTTTCTTTCCGGAAAATACTGCTTAAGTAATTCGCGTTGTAGTGCAAACGGGATGCACAATCTTCTAAAGTCAGGTCTGTATCGTAATATTTTTGAACGAGATCAATAATTTTTTCGGAAATATTGTGGTACTGGGCATCCTGACGATCGCGGTAAATTCGGATTAGAGGATGGATAACCTCGGTCCAGAACCAATCTTCGATTTCGGCCGTCATATGCAGATTCAGGAGCTCCTCGAATAGGGAGCCTTTGTTCGGATGAATCTGATTGAGGCCAATGCCCGATTCCTGCATCACCATCAGCAGATTATTGAGCAGGCGTGCCAGTGGAATTTGGTACTCCTGCGGCGTAAGCGGAGCTGCGAATACGGCTTGCAGCAGCTGGCGCAGCAGCTCTTTGGTTTTATCCTTTTCAGCTAGCTTGATGGCGTCTATCAGTTCATTTTCGATTGGCTTTGGATAGTTTAAATTCAAATAATGCTTGCCGGAATTAATATTTTCATATTGAATAATGATGCCTTCACCCAGCTTGATGCGGTGTCTTAAAGCCTCCAAACCTTCTCTGTAGGCAATAGCGATCTGGCTGAAGGTATGGATGGGAAGACTGATCCCAATGCTGACATGCAATTTCAAATAGTTGAAAATGTGCTGCTGCAGCTGCTCTGTCAACGCATAAACCGTATTGCGGAAAGCGTCCGCCTCACCATCAGCGCTGCCGATCAAGGTAACGACCGTCTGATCCATGATGATCGGCGCAAGCCGCTGATCGGAAGGGATAAGCTCCTCGATAATATTATGCACAGCGAAGAGAAGCAGCTCCATGTCGCGTTTCTCATAACGCGTATTGTCAATCGAGTCAATCTGCATGGTGATGACGGACATCGTTTTCCATGTCTCAATATGCTTCGTGTAGCCGAATTGTTTCAGCTTCTCAAGCAGCTCGCTTTGCTTAATGTGCCCCTGAAATGCCTTGATCAAGAAAAACGTCCGCACCTGCCCGATGTGCTGATGAACCTCTCGTTCCAGCTGAGACTTAGATTGAAATAACGTATGGACGTGCTCGCCGATCATTTGGAATTCGTTGGCTTTGCGCTTCTGATTCACGGTTACGAGGCCGCCGATTTGGTTCAAAAGGAGCTGAATCGGCGAGTACATTTTACGCGAACCCAGCCAAGCCAGCAGCATGGAGAGAAGCAGCATCAGTACGCAGACATAAATGGTATAGGTCCCGATTTTGCCGGACTCTTTGGTCAAGCTATCGATTGAAGTTAGTGATAAATAGGTCCAGTTATTCAAATTCGAGTGCAGGAAGCTTACCGCATAGCGTTTATCACGAATATCTGTCGTGAATTGGCCCGTGGGCGTGGCAAACTGGCCCATATCGGTCAATCCCGCCTCTGTGATAGGCTTGCCTATCAGATCAGGATCCGGATGCATAATGATCTGGTTGTGCTCATCCATAATCAAGATGTCATCCAGGTACTCCGTATCGTTGCGGAACAGATCCTGCAGGCTGCAAGCCGGGATATTCGCTATCGCCATACCATATTTCTCAAGACCAGTGGTCGGCAGCTTTTTCACCAAGGAAATGCTATAATCGCAGCTTACGCTCCGCGAGTTTTCTTCGGTGTAGAACCATTTGGACGGATTCATGACCCAAGTGCTGTTCTCCTGCGTGTTCATTTGGTTCAGAAGCTTATCGTAAAACGGATAACTGTCAAAACGATACAAGCCTGAATTCTTAATCATCCAGTTCTGCCTAGCATTAATCAGGATGACATCCTCCAGCTTCGTGTCGAAAGATTGCATATACCGGATCTCGCTGCGCAGGTCGTCATACATCATGAAATCGTTTACAGTTAAGGGCATGTCCATCGCTTTTTTGAGCACGGTCGAATTAATAACCTGATTAAGTGTATGGTTGACAGTCGTTAATTTCTGCTCTACATTGGAATTGATTTGGGTGATGAGTTGCATTTTGCCTTCGTTGACATTTTTTTGGATCTCGCTCGACGAGGTTACGAAAGCAAAAGCGCCGATAAAAATAACCGGAAGCGTGCTGAGCAGAAATCCGAAGATGGTCATTTTGCTAAGAAAACTTAAAGAGCGCATCGCATCCAACACCTTATCTGCCTAGGATGGTCGTGATAGACTATCTATGTATTGTAGTCAAGACTTACGATTAGAGCAATAATCATCTGAAGAAGGGATAATCATTATCTCTGATTTCCATGACAAACATGGCTGCAGCAAGGGGGAGTTCATATGAGAGAAGCTAGACATAGCAAGGGTTTCAAGGTTTATGTGCTTGTGTTTGTGGGGCTGTTGATGATAATGCTGCTAGGTGCTTGTCAGAAGAGTACTGCAACGAAGGCAACGGAAGTCAACGACAGCCGTCCTGTTGTTTCGATTATGGCGCCGCTGCATTTTCCGCACCCGCCTATCCCTGAGCTCATTGGAGAAATTGAGAAGCTTACGCAAACGAAGCTGGAATTGAATTGGGTTCCTGACGGTATCTACACCGACAAAATGAACACAGCACTAACCACCAACTCATTGAAAAAAGCCACCTACGTGAAATATACCGACTATATGCTGATGAAAAATTCGATCCGTTCCGGCGCATTCTGGGATATCGGACCTTATTTGGATGCCTATCCGAATTTGAAGCAGCTGAATAAAGAGATTTTGGGACAGGCAGCGGTGGATGGCAAAATATATGGCTTGTACACCGAGCGGCCGTCCTCCCGTCAGGGGATTATTATTCGCGAAGATTGGCTGAACAATCTGAAGCTGGCCAAGCCAACGAATCTGGATGAGCTGTATCAAGTTTTAAAAGCGTTTACTTACGGTGACCCCGATCGCAACGGGAAGGACGATACCATCGGTTTGACGGACCGAAATGATTTGGTTTTTGGCGCTTTCAAAACAATCAGCTCCTACTTCGGCACGCCGAATAATTGGGGCTTAATAGACGGCAAGCTTGTTCCCGAATTCGAAACTGAGGCTTATGTGGACACCATGAATTACATGAAAAAGCTGTATGAGGAGAAGCTGATCAACTCCGATTTTGCGGTAACGAGCAAGGACGTGCAGCGGGACAAAATAATTCGTGGCGTTGCCGGAGCCTACATCGGCAGCATGCAGGATGTGCAGCGGCTTTCCGACGAGGTTCAGCTGGCGAATCCGCAGGCGAAACTTACGCTTATCAACCATATTGAGGGGCCGAAGGGCTTTCAAATCTGGTCAATTCCCAACTACAGCGCCCTCTATCTGTTTTCCAAAAAGGCGATTCGCACGGAGGCTGAGATGAAGCAGATGCTGCAGTTTTTTGACCGGACGATGGATAAGGATATTGCCAATTTGATGAAATACGGGCTGGAAGGACGGCATTACACGACCATTGGCGGCAAAGTGCAGTTAACAGAAGAGACGTCCAAGCTTCGTGTAAATGAAGTGAATGCGCTGTACGCGCTAATGATTGCGGATTTAAATAATCCGCAGGTGAAACAGCTCGCGGAGAGCGAGTCCTTGTCCCAGTTTGCGGATAAACTGAGCCTGGACAATGAGAAATACGTGGTCAAGGACCCGACCTTAGGTCTGGAGTCAAAAACGTATGACGAGCGCGGCGTTGAATTGTATAAAATAATATCCGACGCAACGTACAATTATATGCTCGGCAAGCTGGACAAAGCAGCCTTCCGGCAAGAAATCGAACGGTGGAAACGCAGCGGCGGCAGCCAGATTATTGTCGAGTACAATGAGGCATATGGGAAGAAGTAGCGTTGCGTTGGTACCACGAAAAAGAGTATAAGTTTAGGGTGAGGTTGCACAGCTCCTTTTGCCAAAAGTTGATGCACTGCGATAAGGTGTGCGGAGGTAGCTGGTGCTGGCGGTGACGGCTGAAGCCGGCTGCCAGCTCAACCAAGGGAATAAGAGCCCCCAGGGGCTTCTATTCCCGCTGAAAGCAGCGGAAATGGAGAGATAAGAGTCCTTCGGGACTCTTATTTGTTGTTCAAGGTGGCGGAGGCGGCTCCATGAGTAGAATAAGAGCCGCTAGGGGCTTCTATTCCCGCTGAAAGCAGCGGAAATGGAGAGATAAGAGTCCTTCGGAACTCTTATTTGTTGTCCAAGGTGGCGGAGGTGGCCCCATGAGTAGAATAAGTGCTCCCAAGGGCTCCAATTTCCGCCGAAAGCAGCTGAAGCGGAACTGGGTTCCGCTATTTGGGTGAAATAGCGACAATTCCTGTGCAAGCGGAACTACGATACGCTATTTGCTTCGTTTCCCGTCGGGAACGTGCATTTTGGAAGGAATAGTGGAGCATAGTTCCTTTTCGCTGCTATTTTGCTCCTTTTGCTGGAAATAGCGGACTGTAGTTCCGTTTCGAGTTTGTGTGTGGAATGCCCCTTAGAAAAGTGAGGGAACAGGGTGCGAGGGTGTAAATGAGGAGGGGGCTGCCCGACGATGAATAGCAAGGACTCTGACTCCTTACCAGTGGGCTCTTACTCCCTGCCAGTGGCGGCGGGGGGAGGCTCTACCAGCAGAATAAGACGCCCAAGGGCTCCAATTTCCGCCGAAAGCAGCTGAAGCGGAACTGGGTTACGCTATTTAGACGAAAATAGCGACTATTCCTGTGCAAGCGGAACTACGGCAAGCTATTTGCTTCGTTTCTCGTCGGGAACGTGCATTTTAGACAGAATAGCGGACCATTGCTCCCTACCTCTAAGCCTCACACTACAATCGCATACGAACACGAACAGATCACCTTATTCCGCGGTTCCCCCCTCCATAGCAGGGATGCCCAAATAAAAGCAGGTGAATACAGCGCCTTAACAAAATTTTAATTATTTTTTCCGGCTGCATGTCGGATTTCATAAGATTACATAGTTTTATGGTAAGATTTAAATACATAAAATGTTAGTTAACATGACAAATAGTTAACATTGTTAATAAGTGGGCGAAGGGGGGGTTCGATTGATCTCATTCCAACAAGTAGAGAAGCATTATGGCGATTTTCATGTTCTCAAGGGCATTAGCCTCAGCATTAAGCAGGGGGAAGTGGTTGTTGTCGTCGGCCCGTCAGGTTCTGGCAAAAGCACGCTGCTCAGATGCATAAATCGTCTGGAAACGATCACCAGCGGCGAGCTTACCGTGAACGAGTGCAAAGTCAGCAATAAGAAGGCGGATATTAACAAGCTGCGTCGGGATATCGGAATGGTTTTCCAGCATTTTAATCTGTATCCGCATAAAAAGGTCATCGATAACATCACGCTTGCGCCGGTGAAGGTACTTGGCCTCTCGAAGAAAGAAGCGGAAGAGACGGCAATGTACTATCTGGAGAAGGTGGGCATTCCGGACAAAGCCAGTAGCTATCCCTCGCAATTATCAGGCGGCCAGCAGCAGCGGGTAGCCATAGCCAGAGGGTTGGCTATGAAGCCGAAAATCATGCTGTTTGATGAACCCACATCAGCCTTGGACCCCGAAATGGTTGGCGAGGTTCTGGATGTCATGAAGGCACTTGCCCATGAAGGAATGACGATGGTTGTTGTCACGCACGAAATGGGTTTTGCCCGTGAGGTGGCGGATCGGGTTGTTTTTATGGACAAAGGGCAAATCGTCGAAGAATCGCCTCCGGAGGCATTTTTCGTCAATCCGAGAGAAGAGCGTGCACGGCTATTTCTTAAGCGTGTGCTTCACCATTAAAAATGAGGAGATGAATGAATATGATATCAAAAAAGTGGAATTTTGTGGTTATGATGGCAGCCGTATTCGCATTGGCAGGATGTGCATCCACATCTACAACATCCACAGGCGGAGCATCGAGCTCGCCAGCTAGCTCTACAGCAGCAAGCAGCGCACCGAGCACGGCCAAGCCGGCAGGCGGTTCATCGGTTCTCGATGAGATCAAGAGCAGAGGCAAGCTGGTGGTAGGTGTTAAATATGATACGAAGCTGTTCGGTTTGAAAAATCCGGCCGGCGGCGAAGTAGAAGGCTTCGATGTGGATATGGCCAAAGCGCTTGCCAAAGAAATTCTCGGCGATGAGAAGAAAATCGAGCTCAAGGAAGTCACGTCCAAAACACGTATCCCGATGCTTGACAACAAGGAAATCGACATGATTGTGGCAACCATGACGATAACGGAAGAGCGTAAGAAGCAAGTTGAATTCTCCGATGTTTATTTCAAAGCGGGACAGTCTCTGCTCGTTAAGAAGGGCAGTTCGATCAAGAGCGTAGCGGATGTTAAAAAAGGCACCAAGGTTTTGGCGGTAAAAGGCGCCACTTCGGTTGCCAACATCAAAGCCAAAGTGCCGGAAGCCACAGTTCTGGAGTTCGATAACTACCAGGATGCATTCAGCGCACTGAAGGCGGGGCAAGGAGACACGCTAACTACCGATAATGCGATCCTTTACGGCATGATGGCGCAGGACCCGAACTTTGTCGTCGTCGGGGAGCCGTTCACGGATGAGCCTTATGGAATCGCGATGAAAAAAGGCGAAACGGCCCTTCAAACAGCGGTCAATGACAGTCTGAAAAAGCTGCAGTCGAGCGGTGAGTACGCCAAGATTTATAAGAAATGGATCGGCGAGGCGCCATCCAAATAACAAGGAGAAGATGGGTAGCCGCAAGCTGCCCATCTTCTGTCTATGAGGGAGGAGCATAAGGCGATGCCGGATTTCTCGATTTTTACCGATTATTTCGATATCTACATGAAGGGCTTTGTTAACACGATCTGGGCCAGCCTCATCGCATTAGTCGGCAGCTTTATTCTGGGAACGATCATCGCCATTTTCCGTATCTCTACCGTAAAGCCCTTGCAGTGGATAGGTACGGCTTATGTGGAATTTATTCGGAACATCCCGCTTTTGCTCGTCGTCTTTGTATTCTTTTACGGCCTGCCGTCGCTGGGGATTACCTTGAGCGGCTTCGTCTGCGGAACTTTGGGTTTAACGGTGTATACGGCTTCCTTTATCGCTGAAGCGATTCGCGCCGGCATTATGTCGGTCCCGGTGGGCCAGTCAGAGGCGGCAAGATCCTCAGGTCTGTCCTATCTGCAAACGATGCAGCATGTCGTGCTTCCACAAGCGCTTAAAATCGTCATACCTCCGCTAAGCAACCAGTTTATTAATCTGGTTAAGAATTCGTCGGTGCTGGGCGTATTTGCCGGCTTCGATCTGATGTATTTTGGGGATCAGGTTGCCAGTGAGACGTATGCGACATTCGATACGTATATTTTCATCGCTGTGCTTTATTTGATTTTAACACTGCCGCTGAGCTACGGCGCTCTGCGTCTAGAACGTAAGCTGGCAAGGGGGTGAACGAATGGATATCGTGCATGCTTTTTCCATAGATAATATAAAATTTATTATTGAAGGCTTTTATATGACGCTCAAAGTTGCCCTGATTTCTATTATTCTAAGCTTTATCGTCGGCTGTGTCGTGGGTACGCTTCGATATACGAAAATGCCTGTCATTTCCCCTATTTTGGGCATAGGGGTAGAGCTAATCCGCAACTTGCCTTTATTGCTCATCATTTTTTTTGCCCGGTTTGCTTTGCCGGATATCGGCATTAAGCTGGGGTCTATGAATGCGACAATTGTGGCGCTTACGCTTTTTGAAGGAGCGATGATTGCGGAAATTGTGCGAAGCGGGCTCCTTTCGATTGACAAAGGGCAGATTGAAGCGGCTCGTTCTTCCGGACTGGGCTATGTCCAAACCCTATGGCATATCGTGATTCCACAGGGGCTGCGCCGCATGATGCCACCGCTGGTGAGCCAGTTTATCTCCCTGCTCAAGGACACCTCTCTTGCTATTGTTATTTCCTTGCCTGAGTTGATGCATCATGCGAAAATAGTAATTGGACAAAGCTATAGCTATACCATGCCGATTCTGTTTCTCGTGGCTGTGCTCTATTTCGCAGTCAACTATGCATTGTCGTTAGCAGCGCGTAGGATGGAAGCGAGAATAGTATAGTGAAGTGCGATGTGCATACTCCTTATTGGCAAGCAGATATAGGATTTATTGTAGGGGGTGATCGGCTGCGACGCTTAAAAAACGAAGGATTACAAATGATTCTCATCGCCATTGTGACGGCAATCGCCGGCGAGTTCAAAATCACGCCCTTCAGTGGCGAAGTATTTCGGATCGGTCTAGGCAGCAGCGCCTTCCTCTTATGCCTGCTTTTACTCAAACATTTGCCTTATATCTACACAGGCATTGTCACCGGAATTACCGTTTTGCTGTTTCGTTCCTTAGGGGACGGGATCATGACGCATGGAGTTGTGTCTCTCGGCTGGAGCATGCAGACCCATTTGCCCGCGATGCTGTATTACATGGCTTTTGCGGTAGGCATGAGCTTGATGAAACAGAAATCGGGAAAATTCCATCCCCTTGTGCTTGGTTTATTCCTGTCGCTCACCGATCTCATGTCCAATGAGATTGAACTGCTGGCGCGCAGCTTCATTTTCGATACACCCTACAAATTTTCGCAGCAATTAGTGTTTATTGCCTTGACCGCACTTGTGAGGAGCTATTTTGTGGTCGGCATCTACAGCAGTGTCACCATTCATCAGATGCGGGTCCTCCACAGTGAGCAGCAGAAGAGTATGGAACAGATGTTGAATACGAACAGCGGGCTGTATGGCGAAGTATTTTATTTGCGCAAGTCCATGGAAACGATTGAGCAGCTAACGGCCAAAAGTCACGATTTATACGAAAGAGTGAACGGTACGGGGCTGAAAAGCTATGCCCGAACGATTTTGGAAATTACGCAACAAATTCATGAGGTGAAAAAGGATTCGCAGCGCATCCTAGCCGGTTTATTGAAGCTGTTCGATCGGGAATTCGCTACGGATATGAGGCTGGCGGAAATCGTAGAGCTCGCGATCAAGTCCAATCTCGGGTACAGCGCGATGCTAGGCAAACACATTCAATTCTCCACTGATCTGCGAATCGATTATGATTCGGATCATTACCTTCCTTTGCTAACCGTCATGAATAATCTGTTGTCCAATAGCGTGGAGGCTATCGAAGATCAGGGGGCGATTCACGTCAGTGCGAGCGAGCATGGCGCAGAAACAATTCTGACTGTATCAGATACGGGGACGGGGATATCCGAGCTGGAGAAGGCGATGATTTTCGAACCTGGGTTCACGACCAAATTCAATCAAGAAGGCTTTGCCGCAACCGGAATCGGACTATCCCACGTGCGGGATATTGTTCATTCCTTGGGCGGAGACATCCATTTGCGCTCTGACGAGATGAGCTCCCGGACAACTTTTGTGATTACCTTATTGACCGATACGGTGAAAAAAGGAGCGTAGAGATCATGCTGTCTTTTGGCATTGTGGACGATGATGCGGTGAGCAGGCTGATGCTGCACATGATTATTGAAAAAGGCGGGCTAGGCGAAGTCGTAGGAACAGCAGGCAGCGGGAGCGAAGGGGAAAAAGTGCTGCTCGAAACGACTCCTGATGTCGTTGTTATCGATCTGCTGATGCCGGATCAGGATGGTATTGAGACGATTATTCGGCTCAAGGAGCAAGGATTTCAAGGGAAGTACGTCATGATTTCGCAGATTGAAAATAAAGAGATGATCGGCAAAGCATACCAGGCCGGCGTCGAATACTATATTCAAAAGCCGATTAACAAAATCGAAGTGGAGGCAGTGCTTTCCAAGGTCAACGAGCAGTGGAAAATCAGCCGTTCCCTGAAGGAGATTCAGGACTCTTTAACCAAACTGAGCCTGTTGAACATTAGTCCGGAAAACACTCGCAAAAAGCGCAGCGTTCGCGAGATTCTGCAGCCCATTCTCATGGATATGGGGATTGTCGGGGAGAGCGGGAGCCGCGATGTGACGGACATTATGGAGCATCTAACGAAGCACCACAGAGGTGACGGCATACCGCAGCTGAAGGAGTTATATGAAACGGCAGCCCGCTGCCACAAGCTGAAAGAAGCTGATGTGGAAAAAGAAGGAAAAGCTGTCGAGCAGCGGATTCGTCGGACCGTCATAGCTGCCCTAACCCATTTGGCGAGCATCGGTTTGACAGATTACTGCAATCCGAAATTCGAGCATTATGCGCCGCTCTATTTTGAATTCCAGGATGTCCGGTTGAAAATGAAAGAAATCGATGAGAATTTGAAGTCGGAGAAAAGCAAGATCAATATAAAAAAATTTCTCCAGGTTCTGTATCTGGAAGTTACGGATAAAATGCGGAGCGAGCATTGAGTCTGGATAGTGGCGGTTTCTGGTTCTTTAAGGTCGTCTCCCGTATAGGTGAGTGTGGCCTTTTTTTGTTTTTCGTTTTTGCGGAACAACACCTCCCGATAATCATCTACTGACCCGATAATCATCATCTCAGAACCCTTGTCCAGCAAGGCCGAAATGAGCAAATGATTATTTCGGTACCTCCCTCCGCCCCTGTAATGTGGAAGTTGTAGCACACCACAAATTTACGGAGGTCTATCCCATATGAAGAGAAAGTTAGTTTCGATTCCGCTTAGCGTCCTGTTAGTTTCCAGCTTTGCTCTGGCAGCATGCTCGGATGGAGGCAAGGCTACTCCTGCCGCTACGACCGGTACAGCTGGAACGGCAGCGCCGAAAGCAACAGCCGATAACACGCCAACGGCGATTACGATCATGGCTCCGCTCAACACGGCACAAACGCCGCCAGATACGATTATTAAGGAGCTGGAGAAATTAACGAATACGAAGCTGACGTATCAATTTTTCCCGGCAGATACGTATGAAGAGAAATTGAACACAACATTTGCGACAGGCGCACTGCCGCAGGTGACGTACCTGAAAAACCAAGCGACCTTCATTCAGATGAAGTCAGCGATTCGTGATGGACAATTCTGGGAGATCGGGCCGCTGCTCAAGGACTTCCCGAATCTTAGCAAATTGAAATCCACAACCAATGACAACACCAAAGTGGATGGAAAGCTGTACACGCTGTATCGCGGTGTCGATATTGCGCGTCAAGGTCTTATTTATCGCAAAGACTGGGCTGACAAGCTGGGATTGAAGCCGCCGGCTACGACCGAAGATCTATATGCCATGATGAAGGCATTCACCGAGAATGACCCTGACGGCAATGGGAAAAAGGATACGATCGGCTTAACGGATCGGAATGATCTGATCTATGGTGCTTTCAAAACCGTAGCGACTTGGTTAGGCGTGCCGAACAACTGGGGCGAGAAAGACGGCAAGCTGCAGCCGGAGTTCATGTTCCCGGAATATGTAGCGACGATGGATTATTTTAAAAAGCTGCGCAACGAAGGGCTGATCAACAAAGATTTTGCCGCAACGAGCAAAACAGACCAGCAAAAGCTCTTCACCAACGGGACTGCCGGGATGTATATCGGAGCAATGACGGATGTATCTTCACTTAATAAAGATTTGATCAAAAACGTTCCGACAGCCGTCGTCGATGTACACAGCATGGTGGCAGGACCAAACGGCAAATTCGCTTCATGGGCGCTTCCAGGCTTTGCGAACGTGGTGCTCTTCCCGAAATCCGCAATCAAAACAGAAGCTGAATTGAAGAAAGTTCTAGCTTTCTTTGACAAGATGATGACGCCTGAAGTGGCTAACCTCGCAAACTGGGGCATCAAAGATGCGAACTACAGCGTCATCGATAACAAAGCGAAGAAGCTGGATGAGGAGAAATGGACGCGTGAAGTGAAGCCGTTCACGGATGCCGCGATTGGCGATGAAGATACGACGGGAAGATACTTGGGCATTCCTACGATTCCGGCGCAAGGCAAAGCAGATGAGCTGAAGATCGCTAACCTGAAGTTCGCTGTGCAGGATCCGGTAGCTGCGTTGGATTCCAAAACTTATTTGGAAAAAGGGGTTCAATTGCAAGAAGTCATTAAAGACGCAACAAACAAATATATCTACGGAACAATCGATAAAGCTGGATTTGACAAAGCGATTGAGGATTGGAAAAGCCGTGGAGGCAGCAAAATTATGGAAGAATACAACGCTTTGTACAAAAAATAAAAAAATGAGCAGTCCGTCACACTGGTTGAGGTTGAATGTTGGGAGGGCTGCTGCACGAGCAGCAGTCTTCTCGTTGGTATGAATGACCCGGAAAGGAAGAAGTGATATGCAAGAAGTGAATGTGGCTAGGCGTGTGGTGGCGAGGAAACAAAGCAGTGAGCTGAGCAGGCGGCTTTGGAAAAATAAATGGATTTACGTCATGCTGCTGCCGGGCGTGTTGTATTTTCTGATTTTCAAATATATTCCGATGTACGGACTCATCATTTCGTTTCAGAATTATAAGCCGTTCAAAGGGATTAGTGGAAGTGAGTGGGTTGGGTTTGAGCATTTCCATCGGCTGTTCACCGAACCGGATTTCTTCAACATTTTAAGCAATACACTGATCTTGTTTGTGATGAATCTTGTGTTTTATTTCCCGATTCCGATCATTATGGCGCTGATGCTGAATGAAGTGAAATCGGATTTTTTCAAAAAAACGTTTCAAACGGTTGTTTATTTGCCTCACTTTATGTCCTGGGTAATTATTGTTTCGATTAGTTTTGTCATGTTTACGATGGATGGCGGGATTATCAACGATTTGATTGAGTATTTCGGATTCGAGAAGATTAACTTCTTGCTGGCTCCTGAATGGTTCAGACCTATGTATATTCTGCAAGTCATTTGGCGGGAAGCTGGCTGGGGAACGATTATTTATTTGGCGGCGATTGCTTCCATTGACCCTCAACTCTATGAGGCTGCGCGTATGGATGGTGCGGGACGAATCAGACAGATGTGGCACATTACGCTGCCGGCGATTCGCAGTGTCATTATTGTTTTATTAATTTTGAAAATTGGTGCGGTTCTCGAACTCGGTTTTGAACATGTCTACTTGCTCCTTAACTCCATGAACCGAAATGTTGCGGAGATCATTGATACTTATGTATATACGGCTGGTTTGAAACAAGGTCAATTCAGTTACAGCGCGGCAATCGGACTGTTCAAATCGTTTATTGGACTGGCGCTAGTCATGCTGGTGAACCGAATTGCCAAGAAGATGGGCGAAGAGGGCGTTTATTAAATGGTAACGCTTAGGAGGTTAACACCATGGTTGAAGATAAAACATTAGGCGGCAGGATGTTCGGGATCATCAATTATTTGTTATTAACGATTATTGGTCTCGTTACGGTGATCCCTTTCGTACACGTTGTTGCAGGTTCGTTTACGACCAGCGCGGAAATGGCAGCTAAAAAGTTCGTCATCATTCCGACCGAGTGGAGCATTGAGGCTTATCGCTTCATTTTCTCAACGAATACGATTTTCAAAGCGATGGGCGTCTCGATTGGTACTACGCTTGCTGGGACGATCATCAGTATGTTTATCACGGCTTTGATGGCTTACGGCCTTTCCCGAAGAGACGTGGATGGCAGGAAAGTGATTATGTTTCTGGTCGTGTTCACGATGTTGTTTCACGGCGGCTTGGTTCCGACCTTCTTGGTGGTCAAGGAATTAGGCATGATTGATACCTATGCGGCGCTTATTCTGCCTTCGGCGATCAGTGCGTTTAACTTAATTATTCTGAAAAATTTCTTCCAGAACATCCCCGAGGGATTAGAAGAGTCGGCGAAAATTGACGGCTGCAGCGACTTTGGCATCTTGTTCCGGATCGTGCTGCCTTTATCCATGCCGGCGATCGCAACGATTTCGTTGTTCTACGCCGTAACGTATTGGAATACGTACCTTAGCGCAATTCTGTACTTGAATGAGAGCGCCAAATGGCCGATTCAAGTTCTTCTGAGACAGATTGTTGTGCTCGCCAGCGGGATGGACCACAGCGTTGATTTGGATAGTGTGACGCCGCCGCCGGCACAATCGATCAAGATGGCGGTTATCGTCGTGGCGACGCTGCCGATTTTGGCGGTGTATCCTTTCTTGCAAAAGCATTTTGCTAAGGGAGCTATGATCGGTTCGATTAAGGGATAGAGGGAAGGAAATGAACATGCAGACACAGCAGACAGACAGTACGGAGATTCGCCGGCTTCTCACTGAAATGGATGGTTTGTTTGATGGTTATATAGCTTGGCTGGGCGGTCAGTATGACGCGGCGAGCGGCGGATTTTATTATGCCGCCAGTTCAAGAGGTCTTGCGAACGCCGAGCCGGACATCGAATCTACGGCTCAGGCTTTAAATATCCTTGAGCGATTCGGCTTGCTGGGCAATCTGCCAGGCGAGATGCGACAAGGATTGGTCCGTTTCTTTCAGCAGAAGCAGGACGCGGCTTCGGGCTATTTCTATGACGCTAATCCGCTGATGCGAAATGATGAAGTGATGGTGGCGCGGGCGATCAGCTACAGCCGCAACGCGCTGAGGAAGCTAGGCGGCCAGCCGCTCTATCCGCTGCCTTATGAGGCGCAGCAAGCGCCCGCTTACATGAGCTCGCCGGAATCCTATCTGGCGTGGCTGCAATCCATCCCGCTGGTGAACAGCTGGCGCGGCTGTGATCGATTATCTACGTCCAGTGTGTACGTAGAGCAGGTTGAGCCTGCTGAGCGCAGAGCGGACTTCGCGCGGACTGCGTTTGATTTCTTTGCACGGAGTCAGGATATCCACTCGGGTTTATGGGGCGAGGGCTCCCATTATGTCCGGATTTCCGGCACGTTCAAGCTGCACATGTTCTATGACCGCTTCCACGTGCCCCTGCCGAAAGAGGACCGCATCTATCAGAGCATCCTCTATGCGCTCAGGCATGAAGAAGCGGCGGATATGTGCTATATCCGCAATCCGATTCACTTATTATCCTATATGAAATTGGATATTCCATCCCATGAGCTGCGCGAAATCATTGAGATTACGCTGGTGAATATGAAACGTCTTCTGCGCGCAGACGGCGGATTCTCCCGGGAGCTCGCCCACTCGCCGACAGCGCCGAATGTGGCGCAGGTCAAGCCGGGCGAGTACTACCCGGAGATGCCGCAGGCCGTTCATATCGGCGGCGGCAAGGTGGAGGGCGATATGAATGCAGGGACGCAGGCGCTGCTCATTCGTTCCGTCTGCTACCAGCTAGCTGGCATTGAAGCGCCGAGTTTGGAGGCGAGCCAGCATGTTTGGTACGCGAACACGAAGCTGTAAGCCGGTGGTTTAGGATGCCAGGGACAGCATCTTCCACGCCTAGAAAGTTATCCACAGAAGCCAAGAACACGCTATGGAATCATGGCATTTATCAGTTTGGCAATGCCTTGGCCGGCGTCTTCATCAGCCTTTATTTATGGAAGCTGACGAACGACCTCTGGATCAATGGCGCGTTCCAATTGATTATGCTGCTGTCTGCGCCGATTGCAACGGTGTATATCGGCAGAATCGCCAAAATCAAAGATCGCTTATACGCCTATCGGGCAGGCATTTATTTAACGGCCTTATTTTATGTGCTCATCTTGATTGTGCAGGAACGCATGGTGGATTACTATATCTGGTTTGCCTGCTTGAAGGGGGTTTCTACAGCTTTCTACTGGCTGGGCAACTTCACGATGATTTCCGATGTGACAAATAATGAGAACAGGCATAAGTATTTAGGCTGGAATGCCATGGTCACGCATGTAGCGAATTTGTCAGGACCTGCCTTGGCGGGTCTGATCATCGCAAGCTTTTCGGAGATGAAGGGGTATATCCTTGTGTTTGGTTTATCCTCATTGATGTTTGTTTTGGCCTCTGTACTTAGCTTGCATATCAAGAAAAAGCCAACACACCACACGGCTTATTATCTCAAATATACGCGCTTAATTTTGAAAAAACGCCCGGACTTCACAAGGTCGCTGGTGGGATGGTTCATTATTGGGCTTCCGCAAGGCATCATGATGTATGTGCCGGCTATCTTGCTTTTTCAAGTGCTGCCCCAAGAGTCGTGGGTCGGATATTTGAACGCTTTTTTCCTCAGCTTATCCATTATTTCGAGTTATATCTTGTCTGTCAAAGGAAACGAAGCGTCAACGAATGCCTATTTATCCTTGGCGGCTTGGGGTTTTGTTGGTTCTGCGATGGTTTTATTATGGGACATCTCCCTATGGACTGTTATCGTGTTTATGTGTGTTTCGTCCTTGTTCAAGCCGCTGCAAGCGAATACGTACACAGCCCATTATTATCAACTGATCGGCGATATGCCGCTCAAAGAGAACTTTCGGATCGAATCCATCGTTATTCGTGAGTCCGTTATCAACTGCGGCCGTGCTGCAGGCGTACTGCTTTTCATGCTGACAGCGGGGCAAATTGATCATGTGTGGCTGCCTTGGATCCTCGTATTTATCATGCTTATGCAAGTGTTTATAAGACCGTTGATTCATAAAACAATTTAAGGATAGAGAGGGAATTCATTATGACGCAACACGATGTAAAATCACCTATCGAATGGGCCCAAGCTGCCTGCGATTCCATTATGAGCACCTACACACCTATGGAGCTGCCGCCTGCGGGGCGCTGGCATTACCATCAAGGTGTATTTTTGTGCGGTATGGAAATGTTGTGGGAAGCTCAGCAGGACGATCGTTATGATGCCTATATTCAGGCGTACGTTGATGGCTTAATTGATGAGAACGGCAATCTTTACTTCGCACGGGATGAGCTCGATGCGGTGCAAGCGGGACTGCTTTTGTTCCGATTAGAGAAGAAGACAGGCCGCAAGAAATATCGGCTTGCTGCTGATAAGCTAAGAAGCTTGCTGAACACGCTGAATCTGACGTCTGAAGGTGGATACTGGCATAAAGACAAGTATGCCTACAACATGTGGCTGGATGGTTTGTATATGGCAGGCGTGTTCTCTTTGAAATATGCAAACGCCTACGGAGACCCTGCTTTGCGGGAAACTGTGCTGCATCAGGAAGCCTTGATGCGCAAATATATGAAAGACGAAGAGACGGGGCTGTACTACCATGCCTGGGACGAAAGCCGAGCGATGCCTTGGGCGAACCAAGAAACCGGATGCTCGCCGGAATTCTGGGGACGTTCGCTTGGCTGGTATGGTCTGGCTGTGGCGCAATTTCTCGATGAGCTGGCAGCGGATGACCCAGGCCGCGAAACCTTAGTGAACTCGCTGCATGATTTCGTTCATGCGTTGATTCGTTATCAGGATGCGGAGAGTGGACTGTGGTATCAAGTCGTCGATAAAGGGGATCAGCCTGATAACTGGCTCGAAACCTCCTGTACGAGTCTTTTCGTCTACACGATTGCCAAAGCGATTAAGCATGGCGTTGTCGGTCAAGAGTGTGCGGCTGCTGCTGTGAAGGGATACGAAGGACTAATCCGCACGTTGCAATTCGATGAGCAGGAGCGGGTGATATTGCCGCTGATCTGCATCGGAACGTCGGCTGGGGACTACGAGAACTATGTGACGCGTCCGACCAGTGAGAACGATCTGCATGGCGTGGGAGCTTTCGTTATGGCGTGTGTAGAAGTGCAATCATTAGTCGATTAAAGCTTTCAAGAAACGAACAGACGCAACAACTGATCACACAGCTGTTAGTCGTCTGTTCTTTTTTAAATAAAAATAAGAAGGAGCAATGAGACTTGATTAAGCAAAAACGGTGGATGGCATTTCTAATGTCAATGGTATTGTTGTGTTCGATGCTTCCAATGGCAGTGTTTGCTGCTGGACCAGCGATAAGCATTCCAAGCGGCAGCAGCTGGCTGGGAAGCGTGTTTGGCGATCTTGGCGGAGCGCCGACCGATACGAATTTTGCAATTACAGAAGATGCGGCCAAGGGAACGGTAGTCCTGAAAAGCACTGGCGATAAAGGTAAAATTGCCACTAGTACAAGCGCCTCCGAAGGAATGGCGTATTATTATCAAGGCATTAGCCAAACGGATAACTTCGAGCTGTCGGCCAAAGCTACAGTCAATACGTGGACAGCCAACGGTCAAGTTTCCTTCGGTATCATGCTGCGCAGCAATAAGCTGGATAATGCCTCTCAGTCATCCTACACGGGTGATTATGTCGCCGTAGGCGCACTGGACCAGAAGATGGAAGCTTTTTATAAACAAGGCGTTTTCAATAGCTCGACGAATCCGGTGAAGAAGATCACCAATTTCAGCGCAACTGCTCCGGGAGTAGGCATTGGCTATGAACTCAGCATCAAAAAATCCGGCAATGTCTTCGTCGTGAGGATTGATAACGAAACAAGGGTTATCGACAATTTTACGGGAAGCCTTGCGTATGCGGGTCTTTATGTAGCCAGAAATACGACGGTTACCTTCAGTGATGTCACGTTCACCAAGGATACGAGGTCTCCAATCCAATTAAAACTTGATTATTCCGCAATGAAAACCGATTATTTCGTAAGTGACAGCCTGGATCTAACCGGATTAAAAGTTACGGCGGTATACCCGGATAACCTTGAGAAGGAGCTTACGGCAAATGATTATATTGTCTCTGGATTTGATAATACCAAGGTAGGAACCAGTTCCATTCTTGTCCATTTCAATGGACAAACGGCGGCTGTTCCCTTACAGGTTAAGCCTTTAATCGTTACGGCTTTGGACATTCAATATCTCCCTGCCAAAACGGATTATTACCTTAACGAGGCTTTTGATCCGCAAGGCCTGACGGTGCTTGGACAGTATAACTATGGCAATGAGTGGGTGGTGCTGGGAAGCGGCCAATACGCTTTTTCCATTCCGGCTCAAGATGCAACCGTTTTCAATTCTACGTATCAATTCAAAACGGCTGGTCTAAAAACGGTAACAGCGAGATCCACCGTCACTTCAACCACCTATAAGACGTTCGATGTTACGGTTAGAAATGCACAATTAACAGGTTTGGATATCCAGCCTCCGCATAAGACGATGTATTTTGTCGGGGATTCCTTTGTACAAGACGGTTTAGCCGTAACGGGGAATTATAGCGACAATTCCAAGGAAAGGCTTCTGCGAAGCGAATATACGCTGACAGCGCCTGATATGAGTTCAGCAGGAACGAAAGTTATCGAAGTTTCTACCTATAAAGGTGCGCCCAAAGGCACTTTCAGCATCACAGTAAATCCCCAAGCGATCGTAGGCAGCCAAGTTACAGCGTATCCGAAAACGACCTATCTGATTGGCGAAGCTTTTGACCCAGCGGGCTTGGAGATATCAACGGTGTACAGCAGTAAGCTGGAGAAGCTGCCAGTTGGCCAATATACGCTAAATCTCGATGCTTTCGACAATACGAAGGCTGGTGTATACGAGATCCCGATTGTTCCTGTTCATACAGCGATTCCGCCAACCGTGCTTAAAGTAACCGTGGCTGAACCAAAGGAGTATGCGTGGAAATCGATCCGGTTTGGTCAATCCACGTCGAGTACGAATAACACGGTCACATTGAATGAAGATGGTTCTGTCAAGCTGGTGGCCTTAGATGGGGGCGGTAAAATAACCGGCGATCACGACGGTATCACCTTCTACTACACAGAGCTGGACGCGGTAGAAGATAACTTTGAATTATCGGCAGATATTAAAGTAATCGCTTATGCCAAAGAACCGCATGACGGTCAAGAATCCTTTGGAATTATGGCGAGGGATGCCATTGGTATGCCTGGGGACTCCAGTGTATTCGCTTCGAACATAGCGGCTATCGGCGGCTATAGTGGTGGCACGACTAAACCGAACGGGACGCAGTTGTTCGTCAGAACAGGCGTTACCGCTCCGAATGGCGGCAGCCAAGGGATACAAAACAGCATGCTAAGCTCAGTTAAACCAGCCTTAAGCAACACCTATCCCGCAGCCAATTATAAGCTCACGCTGATCAAAACGAACAATGGTTTCACGGGCCGTTTAAATAATGGGACTGAGGACAGCTTCTATGTGCCGGATATTATGACGGTGCAAGATGGCAGCAAGATGTATGTTGGCTTCTATACAGCACGTCTTGCGACGATTGAGGTAAGCAATAAGCAATTGAAGGTGACGGCTGCTGAGACTGATGCTCCGAGAAAAGAACCGGCTAAATCAGCGGTCACACCTGATGTTAACTTTGAAGGGCTAACGCGGACTTCCTTGACGGCCTACTCGTTAGGGCTTAAGTCGAATGTAGACGGCAAGGTTACAATCAAAAGAGGATCGAGCTTTATCGCGCAAGAAGCGGCTATGCAGGCAGGGAAGACGTTAGCCTTGGATACAACGGTTACCGCCAATACGTATACGAACTTTAGCGCGGTTTTTGTACCTGACGATACGCAGTCTCTGACTTCCTATGATAAAATCGTCAAAAACCTCACGGTGGATATGAAATCCTTCGATAACGGTGACATTTATGTTTCGCCGGCAGCAACCTCCACAAGCGGTGGTGATGGTACAATGGGCAACCCGCTTGATCTGGATACGGCGATTGATTACGTCAAGGCAGGCCAACACATTCTCCTGTTGGATGGGCATTACGTGCGAAGCACCAAAATCAACATCCAAAAAGGCAACGACGGGACAGCCGAAGCGAGGAAGTACTTGATCGCAGCCCCAGGTGCGAAGCCAATCATTGATTTTGACAAAAAATCAGAGGGTGTTGTGCTGAGCGGCCATTACTGGCACGTAAAAGGTATTGATTTTACCCGTTCAGCGGCTAATACCAAAGGCTTTACCGTTGGCGGCAGCAACAATATCGTGGAAGGCAGCAGATTTTATGACAATGGAGACACAGGTCTGCAAATTAGCCGTACAGATGAGTCGGAGTCGAACAAGGCGCTGTGGCCTTCCAACAATCTTATTCTTAACTGCGAATCCTTCGATAACGTGGATCCCTCCAATAATAATGCGGATGGCTTTGCTGCCAAGCTGACATCGGGTACGGGCAACATTTTCAGAGGCGATATTTCGCATAATAATATTGACGATGGCTGGGACTTGTACACGAAGGCAGGTACGGGCGCTATTGGCTCCGTTCTCATCGAGAACAGCATTGCCTATCAGAATGGCACTTTAACGAACGGCCGTGTCGGTGAAGGTGACAAAAACGGCTTTAAACTTGGAGGTGAAGGCATCCATGTACCGCATGTTATTCGTAACAGTCTGGCTTTCGGCAATGGCGCATATGGCTTTGCGAGCAACAGCAACCCGGGTGTTAGAGCGGAGAGTACGAACATTGCGTTCAACAATGCCAAAGGGAATCTGAATTTTACAACGTACTCGGGCATTCAGACCGATTTTAGAATTGATGGCTTTATTTCTTATCAGAAAGATTACACAGCCAAAGATAACTATCCAGCACAATTAAACTCAGCTGCGAATTACTTCTTTAATGGAACAAAATCACTCAATCAATTAGGGGATCAGCTAACCGATGCTAACTTTGCGAGCTTGGTGCCGGTGCTGCCATATTTGAGAGATGTTGACGGCAGCATTATTCGGGGGGATTTCCTTAAATTACTGACAGGCAAGCCAGATACGCCGGATACGCCGGATACGCCGGATACGCCAAACACGCCAGACACACCGGATACACCGGATACACCGGATAAACCAGACACACCGGATACACCGGATACACCGGATAAACCAGACACACCAGACACACCGGACACACCAAGTACCACAAACACCTCTTCGGGATCATCAGGTGGAGGCGCGGGTTCGGGTTCTGTGGGTACAGTGGAAATTGTGCCTGGCGGAGTGTCTATCACAAGGCAGGCGATCAACATGGTAATAGCTGGGAAAACCGTAGCTACCGTTGTGATTGACAGTGAAGCTTTGACCAAAGCTATCAAGGCGCTGGAGAACAATGAGGTTGCGAACCGGACTGTCTTTATTGAAGTGAACAGCACCGAATCAGCAGCCCGGGTGGAAGTTCCGGCAAGTGTCTTGCGCGGAGCAGCGGTGACACTCTCGATAAGAGCGAATGGTGTCGCGTACCATCTGCCTTCCCAAGTGATCGATGTCGATGCTTTAGCCAAACTGCTGGGAATCGATGCGGCGGGCGTGACTTTGGCTGTTGAAATCGAGCGAGATGCAGCCTCGGATTCATTACTTGCGAAGATCAAAGATCAGGGTGTTGCCCTTCTTTCCAACCCAGTTGCCTTTCATCTTTCGGCTGAAGGCAATGGCAAGGCGATTGCGGTGAACGATTTTGGGCGTACCTATGTAGCCCGCAGCCTGATGTTGGATCGAACCGTTGACGCTGATCAAGCGACGGCGGTACTGATTCATCCGGAAACAGGGGAATTGACGTTTGTTCCAGCTATTTTCCGCGAGGCAAACGGCAAAACAGAAGTGACCCTGAAGCGCCCTGGCAACAGTCTGTATGCGGTTGTTCAGTCTTCGGCAAGCTTCGAGGATGTGAAAGGACATTGGTCCCAAGCCGATGTGGAATTGCTGGCTTCGAAGCGGGTCATCCAAGGCGTATCTGCCCATAGCTTTGCGCCGAATGCTCAGATTACGCGTGCTGAATTCGCAGCCCTTCTAGCCCGGGCGCTTGGCTTAAATGAAGAAACATCCACGCGCTTTTCGGATGTGCCAGCAAACAGCTGGTACGCAGGGACCGTGGGTGCATCGGCTAAGGCTGGCATCATTGAAGGCTTTGAAGATAGCTCGTTCAAGCCAAACGAGCGGATTACGAGAGAGCAGATGGCAGTCATGATCAAGCGAGCAATGTCGTTCGCAGGTAAAACGACTGTAGTAGATCTCAAGCAGCTAGACAAATTTAGCGATAGCAAGGAACTGAGCGCATGGTCGAAAGATGCTGTAGCTGGGGTGGTAAGCGTAGGGATTGTCAATGGAGCAACGGCAACAACCTTTGTCCCGGCAGCTCTTGCGACCCGTTCGGAAGCCACTGTGATGCTGAAAAGACTATTGCAACATATTCAGTTTATTAATTGATTGGAAGAGGGCGCCCATGGGGCGTCCTTTTTGCTGCTTCTCTGAGAGGGGCGAAGTTTCCCGCTCGTAGGTGTGCTGAGCCTGCCGAAAAGACAGTCTCAGCGGAAGAAAGGCCTTCTTCGCGCGCCGAGCCGGCGAAAAAGGCCGTCTCACCGCGGGAAGGAGGCGGAATTTGCGCAAATGCCCGCTGAGCCCGCCGAAAAGGCAGTCTCCGAGGCAGAAAAGCCGCCGCCGCGCGCCGAGCCTGCGAAAAAGGCCGTCTCGCCGTGCGAAAGAGGCGGAATCCGCGCAAATGCCCACTGAGCCCGCCGAAAAGGCAGTCTCCGAGGCAGAAAAGCGTCCGCCGCGCGCCGAGCCTGCGAAAAAGGCCGTCTCGCCGTGCGAAAGAGGCGGAATCCGCGCAAATGCCCACTGAGCCAGCCGAAAAGGCAGTCTCCGAGGCAGAAAAGCCGCCGCCGCGCGCCGAGCCTGCGAAAAAGGCCGTCTCACCGCGCGAAAGAGGCCTAATCCACGGCCATCACGAATAATCCTCTGTCAGGGGAATCTGTATCTAGCAAAATAAGGAATCCCGCACAAAGCAAATTATGATAAGATATACTATTAGAAAAGCTAATTTATAGTGTTAGGTCCTGCTAGAAAAAGGGAATCTTGGTCCAGAACTCACTATCAGGAGGTACCAGATATGAAACGAACGTTAGTCATCAGCGATATTCATGGCTGTGTGGAAGAATTCAAACAATTGCTGGATACAGTAATTTTTAATGCGGATGAGGACAAGCTTGTATTGCTTGGCGATTATGTAGATCGAGGGCCGGCTAGCCGGGAAGCGGTAGAATTCGTTATGCATTTGGTGCGGGAAAAAGGCGCCATAGCGCTCAAAGGAAATCATGATCAGCGATTTGTGGATGTTCTGGGAGGCGTAGACTCGCTTACAGAAATGAAGTTTTTCGAGCATGGCGGTATTCAGACGTTTAAAAGCTTCAGCGGTGCGGATAATCTGGATATTAAGCAATCCAAAGAGCGGATTATTGCTAATTGCAGCGACCATATTGCCTTTCTGAACAATCTTCCGCTGTATTACGAGGACGAGACCCATATTTATGTTCATGCTGGACTGAACCCTGCCTATACGGATTGGAAAACCCAACCGGAGCGGGACTTTTTGTGGATTCGGGCGCCTTTTGTCCAGCAGCGGACCGTCGTTAAGAAAACCGTCGTATTTGGGCATACGACCACCAAGGATATTCATGGCAAAGCCGATGTATGGTTTGATCGTGATAAAATCGGCATTGATGGCGGGTGCGCTTACGGCATGCAAATCAATTGTTTGGAGATTAAAGGTAAAAACAACTATAAGACCTATTCGGTTGCTTCCAAAGGCAGCTGGAAATCATAGATAGCGGCTTAAGTACTTTTTAGCAAGAAACATCAAGAAGCATGAGTTGAAATAGCGTAAACTTTCTATAGAATGCTGGAGGGGGCGCAGGATGGACGCCGATTACTATGTGCGGATTCAGAAGACTTTGGACTATATCGAAGATCATCTTTCGGCGCCTTTGTCTTTAGAGTGCTTGGCACGCGTGGCTTGCTTCTCTGAATTTCACTTTCATAGAGTCTTTCAAATCATAGTAGGAGAAGCTGTGATGGAGTATGTTCGGAAAAGAAGATTAGCCAAAGCGGCCTATCAAATTGCACATACCGATACAAGGCTCATCGATATTGCCCTCGACAATGGGTTCCAGTCCCACGAGAATTTCACTCGAGCATTCAAAAAAATGTTTGAACGCACGCCGCTTGCCTACCGCAAACAAGGTATTGTGACGCCTGTTTATGCCAAGGTGAATGTGCTGCAAAAGAAATTCAATCCCTATTTAGGAGGAATACGAATGGAATATCAACTGAAGACAAAGCCTGCTTTCAAGCTGATTGGGTATGAGCTGCGAACGACCTGTAAAGATGGGCAGAACCTCCGTGAGATTCCGGCTTTCTGGACCTCATATATCCAAGAAAATAAAGGAAGCCGCATCGGCAATCGTGTCCACGCAGACTCGCCAATTGAGCTGGGGCTTTGTACGGATTTCGATATGGAATCAGGGGCATTGTCTTATATCATCGGGATGGAGGCGACAAGCTTCGAGGGTGTGCCTGCCGATTTGGTATGTCGGGAATTTCCGGAAGCGAACTATGCTGTGTTTACGACGCCGAAGGTTGCGAAAGAACAGTTCGCGGCTTCGATACAGAGCACATGGAAGGCTATTTTCGCAGAGTGGTTTCCTCATTCAGGTTATGAGCATGCAGGCGGAGTGGAGTTTGAACTGTATGATGAGCGCAGCGATCCATTCCAAAATGAGCAGGTCGAAATGGATATTTATATCCCGATCAAGAGCAAATCAGATACATCCGTGTAACGAAACTAGCATGATTTGTCATAGAAATGAAATCTTGTTTTCATCTTAGTTTAAGGTTCGGAGCCTATAATGAAATTCGACCCCCTTTTAAATATATATATACTTAAGACCTGCGGCCCGTTGCTGTGGGTCTCTTTTTTTGCTTGATCAGCTGTACAAAATAAAAAAGGCTTCTCCCACGCACCTCACCAGAGGATCGCGGGAAAAGCCTGCAAAACGTCTTGCATTAAGCGCGCTTGGAACGCCCAATGACGACAATCAAAGCTAGGATAAGGAGGATCAACGGCATCGCTGCTACGCTCATGCCTTGGCCTGACTTCAGATGCGTCAGCATAGCTCCGGCCATAATGACGACAATCACACCTGCGGAAGAGAAGGCGATGCGCGGCTTCCAGAAGCCGATGACAAGCCCGATGCCAGCGAGCAATTCAATCGTTCCGACGACGTACATGAAACCAATTCCGTACCCATAGGTCGTGGTGAAAGCTTCCACCTGCATCGGAACTGCGGTTACTTTCATAAATCCAAACATTAAATAACTAAGGGCTAAGATAGCCTGAAGAATACGAGTAACCCACTTCAATGCAGAAACACCTCAATTTTCATTTGATTCCTTAAAAGGAAACGGATAGATAGCTAAGCGATCCAACTTCATAGCTGCGATGAATGACCTGCGGTGTGCGAGACGGATCTCCGCTCCCCATAGCCATATAAAGCGGAATGAAATGCTCCGGTCTTGGTACGGCCATTCGAGCATTGGGAGCTTCGCTGGCGTAGTTGAACAAGGCTTCCAAGTTCTGAGCTTGCATGTTGGTTATGAGCCACTCGTCGAAATCAACAGCCCAAGCATCCGGCTCTTTGGCTTCCCAATTAAGAGCGCGCAAATTATGCACGGTAGCGCCGCTTCCGATAATCAAGATATCTTCTTGATCCAGGCCGCGCAGCGCTTCGCCGATGCGGTATTGCTCCGCCGGAGGCAAATACGGATTGACGGAGATTTGAATAACCGGAACGGCAGGTGTCGGGAACATTCTTAGAAGAGGAACCCACGAGCCGTGATCAAGCCCGCGTGCAGCGTCCAGATTCACAGCGATGCCCTTGGCTTGAAACCGTGCGGCAATGTGGCTGGCCAGCGCTTTATCGCCTTTGGCTGGGTATTTGATTTGAAACAGCTCGTCCGGGAAGCCACGGAAATCGTAGATCGTTTCATACACATCGTCGGAAGCTGAAATCGTCAGAACCTCTGTTTCCCAATGAGCGGTGAAAATCACAATGGCTTTCGGTGAAATGGATTTGCCATATTCGAGCAAAAATTGCGTACAGGCGGTATCCTGGATAGCCATCATAGGTGAGCCGTGCCCAACAAAAATAGGTGAAATCATAAGTAAACACTCCCCTTTAAGTTACAATTAATCACTTAGTTACTTTATGTAACTGATATTACGATATAATTTAGGTTTCGTCAAGTAACTAAATTACTTTTTGTAACCTTGTATATGGATGGCAACTTCCTCTATAATAAATAAAGATATAGAGGTGATAATGATGGAACAAATACCAATGCCAATGCCAATGTGTCCCCGTTTCGAGAAAGCTGTCGAAATTCTCAGCAAACGCTGGACATCGCTCATCGTTTTTCAATTGCTGTCCGGCCCGCAGCGGTTCGCCCAGATCGACCATGCTCTGCCGAATATTAGCGGCAAGGTCTTATCGGAGCGGTTGAAGGAGCTGGAGCATGAAGGTATTGTACGAAGAGTAGTATTCCCGGAAATTCCGGTCCGTATTGAATATTCCCTATCTGAGAAAGGGCGGGCATTAGCTCCGATTTTTGGAGAGATCGCGAAGTGGTCTTCCGAATGGCTGCCGGCTCCGGAATAAGGGCAACGATAAAAAAAGGTCATCCACCTGCTCAGCAGCAGGTAGATGACCTATTCGTCTTATTCAGGTTGATTCGGGTCAACGATTTCCAAAGCAGCAAAAGAGTTTCCGCCGCTGGTTTCATCGTCAGCTTCCACAAATCGTTTCAGCACGTTTAATTTATTTTCCCAATAACGCTCATAATAAGCTAACCAACGCTTCAATTCCATGAGAGGCTCTGCCTCCAGCCTATAGCGGGTCTCGCGGCCAACCTTGCGCTCTTTCACGAGGCCGGCATCGGCGAGGATGCGAAGATGCTTGGACACCGCGGTGCGGCTTATGGGAAAATGCCCGGAGATGACCGTGACCGGCATCTCTTGTTCACCTAACAGCTGCAGCACCTGACGGCGTGTCGGATCAGCAATGGCCTGAAAGACATCATGTTTCTGCGATGGGACAGCCATCTTAGGCCTCGACGTAAGCGGTAAGCGCCTTCGCCAGTCCGCCCCAGCCCTGCGACATAATCTCGCGAACAATCGTGTGTGGTTGACCAAATTCAGTAACCTTGTTCACATCCCAGCCGGAGTGAGTGAGCGTGAACTCTGTTTGGCCGTCCAGCTCTGTTAATTCGAACGTGAGGGACCAGTCTTTGCCCCATTCGAACGACAAGCGGTTCGGAGGAGTGACTTCTGTTACTTTACAAGGAGAATTGCCGAATGGACCAGCTTCCAAAATGAATTCATAGCCAAGCTCAGGCTTGAAATTATTAGGCATGAACCAAGCCGCAATGCCTTCCGGCGTTGCAACGGCGTTCCAGACCTTTTGAATAGGCGCGTTGAAAACGATCGTTTGCTTAATATCCGGCAGTGTAGGTTGTGTTTGATTTTCCATAAGTTGAAAAGCCTCCAATGAGTGATTAAGATTTTGTTTTAACCTTGTCTTGATGACGCAAACGCAATGCAGACCATTTCTCGTCTACGGCGACATTGCTTACAATTGTGTAAGGGGAAATCTCTTCAATTCGTCTAAGCAAGCTGTCACGGTTGATGTCTGTCTTCACCTTCGAGCTTTGCTTCGGATACGTAATCCAGACGACAGCATCCTCGTTCAGATAAGAGATCACTTGCGGTGTAAGTTCTATGACTTCAGCCGCATTATTGACGAAAAACTGAATGAAATCGTAAGTTCCGCTCGGCTCCTCGGAATCTTCAATGCCAAGCTTGTAGCCTTCCGGTGCATGAAGCACGAGGGCTCGTCCTTGCTTATAGCGCAGCTTCTTCAGTAATTCCTCTTGCATCGTTCGTCATTCCTTTCGTTCATTCACAACGCGTATTGTACCCAGAATGAAGTGATGTGTTGCATTGAAGTGAGAATGCGAAACCTTTTGGTTACACAAAGGATTATACGAAACCTTTTGGTTTCGTGTCAAGAGGGTTTTTCACCGCCAAAGCCGATCCGCTTTAACGAAGATCAGCTCCTGAAATTCTATTTTATAAATATCCGGCATGGCCGTTTCGCAGTACTTTAATGGCTCTTTTTTGAGCGGAGAAAGTTGATTCACCCTCAGGGAATGCATAATGAATATCCGTATATAATTTCAGTTTTGCGTCCTTGAACGTCCATTCGCTGATCTCACCGAGTTCTCGTTCCTTTAGATCTTCAAATAAGAGAATCTCCTTCTCGCCAGCGGCAGCTTGAATCGTTTGGATCGCTCTTTCATACGGACTTGAACAGAAAACGTCAATGTCTTCCTTTTTCAAAATTTCGCTTACTTGAAGGGAGTCTAATCTTCCTTTCTCAGATAATCCTCGCGTTCTCTCCATACCTTCTATGTAAAGTGACTCTGCATGTCTTACGAAGTAAACAAACGTGTTTATTTGTAATCCCTACCTTCAAATGTAGTGGTGAATCACTTCGTTATCCCGAATCGGTTCTGCCACACCGCTTTTACTACAATCATTGGGCATTTCCGGCAAAATGTCTATAGTAGAACTCATGAAACAACGCCAAGTTTTTTCAACACCCTCTGAATCATGATATAGTGAGAGAAACATAGAGTGGAGTGAGGGAGAATTTATGATACGTTTTGCTGTTATTGGTACCAATTGGATCACAGAAGAGTTCATTCACGCTGCCCGTGAGACGGGAGAGTTCGACTTAACTGCTGTTTATTCGCGTACGGAGGAGAAAGCGGCGGAGTTTGCTCAGAAATTCGACATTACACATCGATTTACGGATCTGGATGCTTTCGTGCAGAGTGAGGAATTTGATGCTGTTTATATTGCTAGTCCTAACTCACTGCATGCGGAGTATGCAATTCATTGTATGAACCATGGCAAGCATGTGATTTGCGAGAAGCCCGCGGCGTCGAATACGGCTGAGCTAACGGCGATGATTCAAGCTGCGCGCAGCAATGAAGTTGTGTTCATGGAGGCGCTTAAGTCTACACTGCTTCCGAATTTTAAGGCTATTCAAGACAATTTACATAAGTTAGGTAAAATACGGCGTTATTTTGCAAGCTATTGCCAATATTCCTCACGCTATGATGCGTATAAGCAAGGGACCGTGCTCAATGCGTTTAATCCGATTTTCTCTAATGGATCGATTATGGACTTAGGTGTCTACTGTATTTATCCGTTAGCGGTTCTCTTTGGTGCGCCTGACCGTGTGCAAGCTAACGGCGTTTTGCTGGAATCGGGCGTGGATGGCGAGGGCAGCTTGCTGCTGAGCTACAAGGAAATGGATGCGATTATTATGCACTCGAAAATTTCGAGCTCCTACCTGCCGGCAGAGATTCAAGGTGAGAACGCGACAATGGTGATCGACAAAATTAACCAGCCTGAGAAGGTGGAAATCCGCTATCGCGACGGTTCTGTCGAAGATCTGACACAGGTGCAAGCCGCTCGCAATATGCGATATGAGGCAGAAGAGTTTATCCGTTTGATTAAAACCAAAACGTTGGAATCTGCAACGAATTCCCATGCGAATTCGCTGATTACGGTGGGGATTATCGATGAGGCGCGGAAGCAGATGGGCCTTGTGTTTCCGGCTGATCGGAAATAAAGTCTGCTGAGGTCTGCTGGGGATTCGCGGTTGTGATTTTCTCGCGGGAAGAGAACAGGTCTTACCTACGCTGAGAGGGAGGGAACCGGAACTATGATCCTCTATCTCGGGGAAAAGGGGCATGTAGGTGGGTTAGGCGGAACTGAGATCCTCTATTTGAGAAGAATAGAGCGTTTTGGAGGTGAAAGCCTGGGAATAGGGGAACGTAGTTCCCTATCAGTCGATATTTAGGCAGTTTAGGCTGATTTAGCGTACTGTAGTTCCGTTTGAGCTGGAATTCAGCTGAAAGGTGATTGCGGGAGAACGCTTCGCCAGTCTCAGGAAGTAATTATACCGGAACCTTCAACTTCCACTTTTAAAGTGGTGGTTGAAGGTTTTTTTTGGATTTTACGCAGAGAGGAACAGCGAATATTCTATGCGAGGCAATAGGGTCTAAAGGGTGGCATAGGCGGAACTGTTGAGACGACTATATTGTGTGGTTTTCACAGAAACAGCGGATCTACGATCCCCTGGAGCCGAATTTGTCTGGTTGACGGAGTAGGATAATTCCGACTATTCCACTAAACTTTGTTTACAAAGCGAGTGGAAATATTTACAATTAAAGCACGAGGGATCTTTTCACTCTGATAGTCCATTTCATTTACAGGCAAAGGTGATGATTATGAGTACAACAAATCGAAGAATGATTCTGAATCTCATGCTGCACAATGCCGGATCACATCGGGGAGCATGGCGTCATGCGAGCACGAAAGTTGAGGAGATCCATGACATCAAGCATTTCCAGCGGCTGGCGCAAAAGGCGGAAGCTGCACGAATCGATTCGCTTTTTCTGGCCGATGGCTTGTCGGTTGAAGTCAAAGCTGTTCAGCATGGCCCCATATTTGGTTTTGAACCGTTAACGTTATTATCTGCAATTGCGGCGGTGACAGAGAACATTGGATTGATCGCTACCATGTCTACCAGCTTCAATGAACCGTATAATGTGGCGAGATTGTTCGCATCACTTGATCATATTAGCGGAGGGCGCGCGGGGTGGAATATGGTGACGACGGGGGTGCAGCGAACAGCGCATAATTTCGGGATGGAGCAGTTGCCGTCTCATTCTCAACGCTACGCGAGAGCGCAGGAATTTGCCGATGTCGTGCTCAAGCTGTGGGATAGCTGGGAAGAAGATGCCCTTGTTCAAGATAAGGTATCGGGTATTTATGCGAATGCCAATAAGGTCCATGATATTCATCATCAGGGGACCTACTTTACGGTGCGAGGTGCTCTTAACATTATGCGCCCGCCGCAAGGCAGGCCTATTCTTGTGCAGGCAGGCGCTTCAGATGAAGGTAAGAATTTGGCTGCGCGCTATGCCGAGCTTATTTTTACGGTTCAGCATACGATCGAGGAAGCCAGGCTTTTTTATCAAGATGTGAAAGCAAGGACGGCGAAGGAGGGGCGCTCTCCGGGCAGCATCAAAATTTTACCTGGTTTGCATGTCATCGTGGGGGCAACGGAAGCTGAAGCCAGGGAGAAGGCAAGCGAGCTAAGTGAGCTGGGCTCCATCGAACGTTCCGTAATGTCCCTGTCCAACCTGCTGGGAATCGACTTTTCGGTGTATGCGCTCGATGACCCTTTCCCTGAACTGCCGGAATCAACTCAAGTCAATGCGTATCAAACTTTCTATCAAATGGTGCTTAAAATTGTGCAAAAGGAGCAGCTGACGCTGCGGGAATTTTTGACGAAACATTGGATCGGAAATGGTCAGCTCTGTATTGCGGGTACGGCCGAGCAAATAGCCGACGTGATGGAGGAATGGTATACGACCGGTGCGGCGGATGGCTTTAGTGTGATGCCTCAGCTGTCTTTTGGGGGCGTGGAGGATTTTCTGGATCGGGTCGTCCCAGAATTGCAGCGAAGAGGCTTGTTTCCGGAATCCTATACGGGCCGTACATTGCGTGAGAATTTAGGTCTATAATAGGGAAAAAAGGGGGAATTAGCTATGACCATTGCTAATGAGTACGAACAGTCCGGTTATCCTAACCAACAGTTGCTGGTCGATGCCCAGTGGGTGAAAGATAACAGCAGCAACCGAGATATCGTTGTTTTGGATACGCGAACGCAAGGCTATGAATCCGGGCATATCCCTGGAGCTATCAGCTTGCCTGTGAAGGTAGTAAAGGATGCAGAACGTTCTGCCTTCGCTGCTCCAGAAATTATTCAACGCGAGCTTCAGAAACGCGGAGTTAGTGGGGATACAACGATTATCGTGTACGACGATGGAGCGGGTGTTTTTGCGACGCGCATCTTCTATGTGCTGGAATATTTCGGGCTGAAGGATCGCGTGAAATTGCTGCACGGCGGATACACCGCTTGGCTTGCAGCAGGCAATGCGGTGTCAACACAAGCTGCAGAGGTAACAGAAGGAAGGATTAATCTGGCTGCTCAAGATCAGCTAGTCGTTACCAAAGAGAGTATACAAAAGGGTGTGGATAACGCCATTTTATTGGATGCTCGCTCAGCGCTCGAGTATACGGGTGCCGATCAGCGTACGAATCGGAAGGGCGGCCATCTCAAGGGCGCGGTTCATAAAGAGTGGAAGGATGCGCTAGGCCCTGCCGACGGCAACGGTATTGTGCATTTCAAGGATTACACAACATTAAAGCAAGAATTCGAAACGCTTGGCGTGCGACCAGGCCATACGATTATTCCTTATTGCCAATCGAATCAGCGGGGAGCACACACGTATTTTATTTTACGATTAATGGGTTATCCAGATATTCGCCCCTATGAGGGTTCATGGGATGAGTGGGGAAATGATGAGCATACGGAATGTGTCCGATGAAGGTTGAATAGAGAAGATCTATTTGACAGAATTTAGGGGGCGGTGTTACCATTCGTTAATAACCAAGTAAACAAATTGGAATTTAACAAATTGGCAACAGGAGGATGACCGATGAGCATTCAAAAAGTAACGGGCATTTCGCAAGAACGCAGGGAAAGAGCGTTTGGGGAAGCTTTGTCGTATCCGCAATTTATTGCAACTGCCCAAGTAAATGTCGACAGGCTGCAAGACAATTACGATCATTATGCATTAAGTGAGCAAGAGCTTGCCTATTTCGCAGGGCTGGCTGAGCCTGTTCATGTGTTGGTTCTGGCTCATGACTGGTGTGGAGATGTTGTTGCCAATTTGCCGCTGTTTGCCAAGATTGAACAAGTGACAGGCAAGCTGAAGCTGCATATTTTGCTGCGTGACCCGGATAACCAAGATATTGCCGCCGCTTATTTGCAAGAGGATGGAAAAAATCATATTCCTACTTATGTCTTTTTTGATGAAGCGGGGGAAGAACTTGGCGTATTTATTGAACGCCCTGATGTAATAACGGCTCGTATTCGAGATTGGAAAGATGAATTCTGGGAGCAGCATCCGCAGTGGCAGGGGCGGAATCTATCGCTTGCAGAATTAGATGAAGATGTGCGCAAAGCTTTTCTCGATTATTTGAAAGAGCAGCGTCCCAAAGAACGCAATCAGGAGCAAACGGCCATTATTGAATTTTTGCGCACGATTCTTAACTAGGAGGAGTTTCCGATGCCTAATCCAGCAGCTCCGGCATTAGATCAGAATCATGCTTTCCCAGGCAAAACGTATGCGGAAGTGGTGTTAAGTCCTGCCTACGACCACGCCAAAGAGCAATTGCTAAGCCCGATGCTGGACATTCACAGAGCCCATTTGATTATGCTTCGCGAACAATCTTTAATTGATGAACAAGATGCCGACGCCATTGGGCGCGCTCTCCAAGCGTTAGATGCCGAGCGGCTTCGCGGAGCTTCCTATACGGGGGAATTTGAGGATCTGTTTTTTGAAGTGGAGCAGGAGCTTCACTTGTTGGCTGGCGAAGCGGCAGGCAATCTGCACATCGGGCGCAGCCGCAATGATATGGGGATCGCGATTTATCGGCTCACGCTAAGAGAAAAGTTGCTGCATACGTTGGAATCCGCCTTATTTCTGGAAGAGCATCTGCTGCAGTTTGCGCGTTCGCATGTGGATACGATCATGATTGGCTATACGCATACCCAGCAAGCTCAGCCAACAACGTTAGGCCACTATACGGCAGCTGTATCGGATAGTTTAAGTCGCGATATTCGCCGCTTGCAGAATGCGTATGCGAATTGCAACCGCAGCAGCATGGGAGCGGCAGCGTTAACGACATCCGGATTTCCGCTTAACAGGCAGCGGATGGCCGAGCTGCTGGCTTTCGATGGTCTGATCGAGAATGCGTACGATGCCGTGAGCGGAGCCGACTATGTCGGTGAAATCGCCACGAGTGTGCAGCTTGCAGCGATTAATCTGGGTCGTTTCATTCAAGAGCTGCTGCTGTGGAGTACGCAGGAATTCGCGGTGCTGCAGGTGGCGGCGCCCTATGTGCAAATTAGCTCGATCATGCCGCAGAAACGAAATCCGGTTTCGATTGAGCATATGAGGTCACTCTTGTCCAGTTGTGTTGGTCTTACACAAACGGTTTTAAGTATGATACATAATACACCTTTCGGCGATATTGTTGATACGGAAGACGATATGCAGCCGTACGCCTGGAAAAGTCTTGCCGTTCTCTCATCGGTGTATCGGCTCTTGGCGAATGTGATTGTAACGCTATCCATCAATAAGGAGGCGCTGGAGGCCAGAGCAGAAGCAAGCTTCTCTACCGTCACGGAGCTGGCAGATACTTTGGTGCGGGAGGAGAAGCTTTCCTTCCGCACGGCCCATCATATCGTCAGTGCTTCTGTGCGCAAAGCGCTGGCTAATGGCAATGACAAACGATTCTTGACCTTGGATGTGCTGAACGAGTCAGCGCTGGAGGTCATTGGCAGGAAGTTGTCATTCAACGAGGAGACACTAGCGCTGGCATTGAACGCCAAACATTTCGTTCAGATCAGGACATTGATCGGAGGACCCAACGCCAATGAGGTGGAGCGGGCCTTGCATGGACAGACACAGCGATTAAATCATGATCAAGCTTGGCTCACCGATAAAAGAAGAGCCATACGCGCCGCACAAGAGGACGTTGAGCGCGAGCTTCAAAAGCTGTTCCTATAAGAATTGACCGGACACCCGGAGATGAGTTTTCTTCTGTTGAGAAGATAGGGCACATCTCCTTTTTGTTGTCCAAACCTACCCTTATGACCAAGAGACACAGAAGGAGGAAATACCATGTTGTTTAAAAATGGTTTCAAAGTGTTTGATTTGCACGCTCATCTGCCTTACCCATGGCCATGGGCGGCGCGAAACGAATTTATTGAGCTTCACAAAGCGGAGCGCAACGAACGCATGCGGCTCACCTGGGATTTCCCCAACCAGCCTGATTCAGAAGAGGAAGCGAGCCGTCCGCTCGTTGATCGCTGGATAGATGAACTAGATCGCCATCAGATTGGCGGAATCAATTTCCTTACGGCCTGGAGCAATGATGACCTCGCTGCGCAAATACAGCAATATCCAGATCGCATGACGGGCTTTGCCCACCATGCGATAGAGGAGCCGAATGCGGCTGAGGAGCTCCAGAGAGCCGTGGACGAACTTGGCTTGAAAGGCTACAAGCTCTTTGGTCCTTTAGTGGAGCTTCCTTTCCATGATCCGAAACTGACCCCGGTTTGGCGCTTTTTGGCGGAAAGAAAGCTGCCGGTGTTGATCCATTTTGGATTATTAGGTCATACGGGGGGCATTGCGCAGCATTTGAACATTAATCCTTTAGCGATCTTCAATGTAGCCAGGGAATATCCAGAAATTCCATTCATTATTCCACACTTTGGAGCTGGTTACTTCCAAGAGCTGCTGCATTTGTGCTGGAGCTGCCCCAATGTGCATATTGATACTTCGGGGTCCAATCAATGGATTCGCTGGAGTCCTTATGAATTGACACTGGAGACGTTATTTCGCAAGACGTACGAGCTAATTGGCCCAGAACGTATCCTTTTTGGAACGGATTCCAGTGCGTTTCCGCGAGGTTTCGTGAACCGTTATTTGCAGGATCAAGTAAGGGTAAGCAGAGATCTGCGTTTTTCGGAAACAGACATCGAGCTTATTTTTGGAAATAATGCCAGAAGACTGCTGAATATCAATCAACAAACACTTGTAAGTGGAGGAGAAAGAAGATGACAATCCATAACCGCGCAGCCAAGGGTGCGATCGTTTCATCCCTGGGTTTTGTAATTTTGTTAACCGGATGCTCAGCAGGAGGCAGTAAACCAGCTTCGACGTCAGTCGCATCCAGCGCTGCTCCTAGTGCAACTCAGAGTGCTGCGGCAACCGCATCCAGTTCAGCTGAAAAGGTGACCATCGAATACTGGCAGTATCAGTTTCCCGCAAAGGTCGACCTGATCACAAAACTAATCGCCGATTTTCAAAAGCAAAATCCGAATATAGAGGTCAAGCAGACGAACTTCCCGTATGATCAGTACAACGAAAAAGTAGCCACGCTCGTTCCAGCGGGGAAAGGTCCGGATGTTATCAATCTGTACTATGGCTGGCTGCCCAAATACGTTGCATCCGGCTATCTGCAGCCTTTGCCGGACAGCGCCTTCTCCGAGGATAAAATCAAGGCAGAGTTCTTCCCGTTCGTGGACACAGCGAAGCTGAACGGCAAATATTATGCGATTCCGACAGCCGTTCGGACGCTCGCTTTATTTTACAATAAAGATCTATATACCAAAGCTGGGCTTGATCCGAACAAACCGCCTGCGACGTGGGAAGAACTGGTTTCACAGGGCAAGAAGCTGACGGAAAAGGATAAAAACGGCCAATACGTCGTAGAAGGACTTGCTTGGCAGCCGAACGCTCAATTGCATCACTGGTACCGCGATGCGCTCGTTTATCAGGCTGGCGGCAAAGATATCAGCGATGATCGACGCAAAGTTTTGTGGAAAGAAACGCCTGCTGGCCTAGAAGCATTCAAATATTTAGTTGACCTGTCATTTGTCCATCAATTGGGCACCAAAGACTTCTACAATGATGATATTACAGCGTTCAAAGGCGGCCATGCGGCAATTACCATTGACGGCTCCTTTCAGCTTGGATCTATCAAGAAGGATGCCCCAAACTTAAATTATGCCATTGCCCCTCTGCCTTCGTATAAAGATAAAGCGACACAGGTGTCCTTCTGGGCGAATGCCATCACCAAAAACGTGCAGGGCAAAAAGCTTGAAGCCGCAACGAAGTTCTTGCAATTTCTGACAAGCAAAGAAGTACAGGAGCAGTGGGTTGAGAAGGTGGGGGAACTCCCGGCCAAGAAAGATGTAGCTCTGCAAGATATCTATAAAAAGGATGAGAAGCTGGGGCCGTTCATTAGCCAGCTGTCTTATGCGCATGCGCACTATTTTGTAGATGAGAAATTGGAAAAAGACTATTTCACGGATGCTGTCGATCAAGTGGTATTGAACAAAGTGCCTTACGACAAAGCTTATGACGAGCTCGTTGCCAAAACGCAAAAGCTATATGACGAGTATTGGGCCAAACAGGATAAAAAATAATGGTCAGGCATAAGTATGTCTTCGTCTACAGCTGCTTGCTGATTCCATTATTGTTTTTTCTATGCATTCGTATCGCGCCTATCCTGTATTCGTTCAACATCAGTCTGCGGGAGTGGGATATGCTGTCGGAAGAAAAGCCCTTCATTGGGCTGCAAAATTTTGTTCAGCTGTTTCACGATGAGATCTTTCTCATTGCCTTGCGGAACACGGTTAAATACGTTGTGATTGGTGTGCCGGTACAGCTGCTGGCCGGTCTCGCTATTGCGCTTTTGCTGCAGCGGGTGAATCGGTTTAAAGGTTTATTTCGCACCTTGTATTTTATCCCTTATGTCACGAGTGTTGTAGCTGTTAGTTGGGTGTTTCGCTGGACGCTGTTGAAGAATGGCATTGTGAATGCTTGGCTGATTAAGCTTGGTTTGGAACCGCAGCTCTTTCTCGGTTCGCCTTCCCAGGGGATCTATGTCGTCATAGCCGTTATGATTTGGCAAAGTGTCGGTTTCCAAATGCTGATTTTTCTAACAGGCTTGGAGACGATCCCCAAATCCTATGAGGAAGCGGCGGCCATTGATGGCGCGAATAGTTGGCAGCGATTGTGGCATATCACCTTGCCTCTGCTGAACCCAGTCATTGTATTTTCGGTTGTCATCGCTAGTATAAGTTTCCTGCAATCTTTTACGCAGATCTTAAATATGACGGGCGGAGGGCCGCTGAACTCCACCATTTCTATGGTGCTTTATATTTATAATTTGGCTTTTAAGCATTTCAAAATGGGGGAGGCCGCTGCAGCAACCATCATCCTGTTCGTCATCATTCTCTCGTTGTCCCTAATCCAAATGAAAGTGCTGAACAGGCGAGTTGATTATGAGTAAAGGAGGCGAGGGTTCTGCGTAAAGCAGCTTGGTATTTGCTGTTGAGTGTGGGCAGTATCGGGATGATTTTTCCGCTGGTTTGGATGATTGCTACGTCGTTGAAGGATTCAACGGACGCTTTCTCGCTAAGCGTGATACCGACGGGGCTGACACTAGACAATTATGTGGAAGTGTTTAAAAAGACCCCGTTCACCCAGTGGGTTCGAAACAGCTTAGTTGTCGCTGTGATCACAACGTTAAGTGTTTGTCTTTTTGATACAGTCATCGGCTATGTATTGGCTAAATTCACTTTTGTCGGCAAGAAGCTGATTTTTGTTGCGATCCTTAGTACGCTGATGGTCCCTACCGAAATGTTGATTATTCCTTGGTATTTGCTGACGGTCAAGTTCGGGTGGGTAGATTCCTATGCGGGCATTTTATTTCCGGGCTTGATCTCGGCGTTTGGTATCTTCCTGATGAAACAGTTCTTGGAATCGTTGCCTAGCGATCTATTGGATGCGGCCAGAATTGATGGCATGAACGAGTGGAGCATCATGCTGCGCATTGCCGTTCCACTTGTGAAGCCGGCGCTCGCTACCTTGTGCATCCTGTCCTTCTTAGGCAGCTGGAACGCGTTTATTTGGCCGCTGATCGTCACGCAAACTCCGGAGCATTTGACGATTCCGGTAGGGATTTCTTATTTCTCCAGCGAGCTGAAAGACCGCGCCAGCTGGGTGTTGGTGATGACGGGCGCCTCTTTGTCGGTCATCCCGCTCATTGTCTTGTTTTTCATTTTCCAGAAACAGATTATTCGGGGAATCGCTTTAACGGGTTTTAAATAAGTGAAAAGGACCAGATGATACATAATGCCCAAGGCGAGCCATACGCCGCCCATCCATTGCGCGTCTCGATCCAGCAGTGAAAGCAAATAACCAATGAAGCCAGCGCCCAGCAGCGGGAGAACCAAGTACAGCATAGTTTGCTGCGGGGAACGCTGGCTTTCTTTGATGTACTTTTGTGCGATGACGGAGATGTTGACGAAGAAGAAGGCAGTTAGGGCGCCGAAATTAACGAATTTCACTGCGTTGTCCAGCGAGATAACGAGAGCGAGCAGCGAGACGCAGCTGACGATCACGATGTTGATGACAGGTGTGTTGAACTTCGGATGAAGGAAGCCGAACACCTTTTTTGGCAGGATGGAATCGCGTCCCATGACGAAGAGCAGCCGGGAAACGCTGGTCACCGAGGATAAGCCTTGGGTAAAAATGGCGAGGATAAGCACGGTGATGAACACAGAACTAAGCGCTGCGCCTCCGACTAGCTGGACAATTTCGAAGCCGGCTGAATCTAGGTTGACGAAGGTGAGGTGTGGGTAAACGAGCTGTGTCAGTACGGACGGAACCAAGTAGAGTATGCTCGCTGTAAGGATAATAATCAGGATCGCCCGAGGGATGGTTTTCTCTGAATTCAGCGTCTCTTCAGACATTGTCGTAACAGTGTCAAAGCCTAGGAAGGAGAAGCAGATGATGGACGCCCCAGCCAGGATGGTGGAGAAAGGCACATCCGATTGCAGGAATAGCTGCAGGGGATGAGCATCCCCGGTCAGATTCCGGAACAGGAAGACACAGAACACGGCAATAAACAAGATTTGAATCCAAACGAAAAGCTTGCTGATGTTAGCTGAGAATTTAATGCCGACGATATTCACGAGTGCGAGAACGATATTGAGGCCGATAATCCAGACAAAAGCCGGAACCGACGGGAACTGCGCATGCAGATAAATGCCGAAGGTGAGACAAGCGATAATAGGAGAGAAGAAATAATCGAGCAGAAGCGCCCAACCGACTAGGAAACCTAAGTAGGGATGGATGCTTTTTTTCGTATAGGTGTAAGCTGAGCCGGATGTGGGAAAGGTTTTGGACATGACGCCATAGCTGTAAGCCGTGAAGAAAATAGCAATGAAGGCAAGCAGGTAAGCCTGCGTCAGCATTCCATGGGCGTTCTCGTAGGCAATGCCATAGATGGAGAAATAAATCATAGGCGTCATCCAGGCTAGTCCCATGTAAACGACTTGGAATAAGCTTAAGGATTTACGGAGTTGGACTTCGGTTGTCATGTTGGTAACACTCCTTTTTTGTTGGTTTCTTTAATCGGGCAGACATCTTATATGCAAAAAAGCCAAGGAGATATCTATGAAACAGATATCCTCCCGGGCTTTTGTCCCTCCGTGAACACAGGGTGAGCTGTGCGTTTTCTCTTGGACCAGACCGGCGTATGTACAACCACGGAACCCTAGAAAACAATGTTATGTGATGAATCATTAGTTATGTTAATTATCCCTCTTTTGTGTAAGTTAATATAACATTAAATTCGTGTTTTGAGAAGTATTTTACGTTAAAAATACAAATTGACTAGAATTTATTGACACGTATTCATATCGATGTTATGTTTGATAACACAAAAGAATACGATTGTTTACTAGGGTTCCGCCGGATGTTTAAACACCGGGCTGGTCCGAGAGTAAACCGCTCTTCTCGAAGGGCGACACGGAAGGATAAAAACCTGGGAGATATCACCAAGACACCCAAAGTCTTGTGATGTCTCCCTTTTTGTTTAATTACATGGCAAAGGAGTGGTCAGCATGACAACGATTTGGAACAAGACAGTAGGCCCTGGAGGCAAATGGTCGGGTGCGATTGGCAGAGGGAAGTTAATTCGTTTTACAGCGCTGGAGGCGGGCGCGAATGTGTCCCTACAATTGTTCCACGCCAAAGATTTGACGGAACGCTACAATATGCCCGATACCCTGAAGGCTCAGTATACGGCTCATTTGACCAAGGGCAATGTGCTCATGAGCGACAATGGCAGAGCGCTGGCGAGTGTCGTGGAGGACAGCATTGGCTGGCATGATCCGCTAAGCGGCTATACAAGTCGTGAAGCAACGGACGCCAAATATGGCGCTACGAATTACCAAGAGCTGCGAAATGATTGGCTGCGGAGCGGGCAGGAGAATTTCGCAGTGGAGCTGGTCCGCAATGGACTCAGCATGCGGGATATGATGCCAGTCGTGAATTTGTTTTCCAAAGTGTTTTGCGATGAGCAAGGGAATATGCATTTTAGCCAGGATCATTGTCCGGCAGGTGCAGTCGTTACACTGCGAACGGAGCTGGATACGCTGCTTCTCGTTTCGAATACACCAAATCCGCTTGATCCCAGAACGATCTATCCATCGGTGCCTGTCCAAATAGAAGTACTCATGGCTGAGCCTGTGAATGAAGATGATTATTGTGTGAATTATCGTTCGGAGAATCGCCGGGCATTTGAAAATACATGGGAATACCACACATTGCTAGGCCTATAAATCAGGCGGAGGAGGAACGAATATGGCGGTATTTAATCGAGTTGAAAGCTCTCGCAAGGTTGAGGATGCTGTGCATAGTGAAGTGATACAGGCAGGAGACGGCTGGATGCATGTTTTGAAGCCAGGGCAAGTGCTGCGTATTGTCGATCTGGAAGGAAACCAAGCGGCGGATACGCTGTTTTATGATGCTGATCATCCCGAGGATCATTATAGTGCGGTTGCCACGATTGCAGGCCAAGGCAATATATATCTGAGCACAGGATCGGTGCTGCGGGCGGAATCCGGCAAGGCTCTGCTGAGGATCGTCGCAGACACTTGCGGTCGTCATGATACCGTCGGAGGTTCATGTTCAGCTCAAAGCAACACGGTGCGCTACTCGCACGATAAGCTGGCTATGCACAACTGCCGGGATACTTTTATGCTGCAGCTGGCCGGGCAGGATGGTGCGTACACGAAGCGCGATTTGGCGCCTAATATCAATTTCTTTATGAATGTACCCGTAACCGCAGACGGCGGGCTCAAGTTCGATGATGGCGTATCCGCTCCAGGATGCTATGTGGAAGTGGAGTCGCTAGGCAGCTCCGTGGTGCTTATCAGTAACTGCCCGCAGCTGAATAATCCATGCAATGCTTACAATCCAACACCGATTCAGGTGCTTATTTGGGAGAAATAGATGTAAAGAAACTTGAAGGAGTGTGATGACGATGTTCACAAAAGTGCTAATTGCCAATCGCGGTGCGATTGCCGTGCGCATTGAGCGTACACTGCGCAAGCTCGGAGTTGCCTCCGTTGCTGTTTATACACAGGCAGATCAAGATAGCTTGCACGTGGATGGCGCGGACGAAGCTGTTCTGATTGGTGAAGGTCCAGCCAAAGAAAGCTACCTGAACGCAGAGTTGATTATGAAAATAGCGCTGGAAACCGGCGCCCAAGCGATTCATCCGGGCTATGGCTTCTTGAGCGAAAATGCCGACTTTGCCCGCGCTTGCCGCGAAAATGGACTTGTGTTCATTGGACCTACACCGGAGCAAATGGAGCTGTTCGGACTTAAGCATTCAGCGCGCGAAATCGCGGAAAAAGCCGGCGTACCGATGCTGCCGGGCACTTCGCTTATAACGGAGCTTGAAGCGGCCCTTTCGGAAGCGGCGCGGATTGGCTACCCGGTGATTCTCAAAAGCACAGCAGGCGGCGGCGGGATCGGCATGCGCGTATGTGCGGACGAAGCATCCTTAAGCGCTGCATTTGACGGCGTACGCCATTTGGCCGAGACGAATTTCAAAAACGGCGGGATGTTCCTTGAGAAATATATCGCAAGAGCGCGCCATGTTGAGGTGCAGATCTTCGGCAATAGCTTCGGTGAAGTTGTAACGTTAGGCGAGCGCGACTGCTCGATTCAGCGCCGCAATCAGAAAGTGATTGAAGAAAGCCCGGCTCCGAACTTGTCGGATGAAGTACGCGAAGCGATGTTTGCTTCGGCAAAAAGGCTTGCCGCGGAAGTAGGTTACCGCAGTGCTGGGACGATTGAATATCTCTATGATCCGCAATCGTGCGAATTTTATTTTCTGGAAGTGAATACGAGGCTTCAAGTTGAGCATGGCGTGACGGAGGAAGTGCTGGGCGTTGACCTCGTGGAGTGGATGGTGCGTGAAGCGGCGAATGAGCTGCAGGACATCCAGTCTTTGATTCGGAAGCCGCAAGGGCACAGCATGCAAGCGCGGATTTATGCAGAGGACTGTCTCCAACAGTTTCGTCCAAGTGCAGGGCAGCTAGACCGTGCGGTATTCTCGAGTCAGTCGCGCAATGAGACGTGGGTGAGGGATGGATTGACGGTAACGACACTTTATGACCCGATGCTGGCCAAAATTATTGTCCACGGCAAGGACCGCATGGACGCTATTCGGAAGCTGATCGAAGCGTTAGGCGAGACGCGCATGTATGGCCTTACGACGAATCTGCAATATTTGCAGGCTCTCCTTCAGGAGAAAGATTGCGTAGACGGGAACGTCTTCACGCAATTGCTGCATACATTTGAGCCTGTGGAACAGGCTCTGGAGGTTGTGGATGGCGGCATCCAAACCACAGTGCAGGACTTCCCAGGCCGCATCCGTCACTGGGATGTGGGAGTGCCGCCTTGCGGGCCGATGGATCCGTTCTCGTTCCGAATCGGCAATAAGCTGCTGGGCAACCCTGACGATGCCTGCGGGTTGGAGATGACGCTGCGTGGAGGCTCGTACAAGTTCCGCAGCGATATGTGGTTCTGTGTCACCGGCGCAGATATGCAGGCGGAGCTGGATGGATCGGCGATTGCTACCTATAAGCCAGTGTTTGCTTCCCGTGGGCAAGTGCTCAGCTTTGGCCAAGCCAAAGAAGGTATGCGCACATATCTTCTGATCAGCGGCGGCTTGGATATGCCGACAATTCTAGGCAGCTCGTCCACATTTACACTAGGTGGCTTCGGTGGTCATGGCGGCCGAGCCCTGCGGACTGGGGATGTACTGGGCGTGAACAAGGGTGAAAGCCCTGCTCAAGAGGCTGTAGAGCTTCCCGCGCAGCATCGACCGGCAATGACGCGCGAGTGGACGATTGGCGTTATCCCTGGGCCGCATTGTACAGGTGAGTTTTTGCACGCAGAGTATTTGGACCAATTAACCGAAACAAGCTGGGAAGTGCATTTCAACTCCTCGAGGACGGGCGTCCGCTTGAAAGGGCCTGCCCCGCTCTGGACGCGTGAAGATGGCGGCGAAGCGGGGCTTCACCCCTCCAATATTCATGATAATGCCTACGCCATCGGAACGCTTGATTTGACCGGTGATATGCCGATTCTGCTTGGTCCGGACGGTCCGAGTCTTGGTGGGTTCGTTTGTCCGGTGACGACGGCGTCGGCTGAATTCTGGAAGCTCGGTCAACTGCACCCCGGAGATACGATTCGTTTCCACTTGCTGACGCTTCCGGAAGCCGAGGCTTTGCGTGATTTGCAGGAAAACAACTTGCGGGCAATCGGTGAAGGCGATCTGGAACGGTTGGTGCACGTGCAGCTGCCTGCCGTGAATGAAAAGATTACGCCGGAGTATCCGCGCCTGTTCCATGAAGCGGCTAATCGTCGATTCCCAATCACCATCCGCTGCTGCGGCGATCAGAATTTGCTCGTGGAGTACGGGGAGCTTGAGCTGGATTTGCTGCTGCGGTTCCAAGTGCAGGCTTTGATGCAAGCGATTGTGGAAAGAGGCTCGATTCCCGTGTTGGATCTGACCCCGGGAATTCGCTCCCTGCAAATACACATTGATCCTTCTCAAATTACGGTCAGCGAGGCGTCCGGCAAAGTCGTTGCTATTGACGCAGCGCTGCCACCGCTCGAGGAGTTCCGTGTTCCTTCGCGGATCGTCCGTTTGCCGCTTTCTTGGGATGATCCTGCTACGCAGCTGGCGATTCAACGCTACCAGCAGGGTGTACGCCCGGATGCGCCGTGGTGCCCGAGCAATCTTGAATTTATTAGGCGGATTAACGGATTAGACACGATAGATGATGTGAAGAAAATTGTTTATGACGCTAACTATTTGGTGCTTGGATTAGGCGATGTTTATCTCGGGGCTCCCGTAGCTACGCCAGTTGATCCGCGTCATCGTTTGGTCACGACGAAGTATAATCCTGCGCGTACATGGACACCGGAAAATGCCGTTGGCATCGGCGGAGCTTACATGTGTGTGTATGGGATGGAAGGTCCAGGCGGATATCAATTCGTAGGACGGACGATTCAAATGTGGAATCGGCTGCGCTCCACCCAGAGCTTCAAAGCAGGGAAACCGTGGCTATTGAGATTTTTTGATCAAATTCAATTCTATGAAGTCAGTGCTGAAGAGCTGCTGCAATTGCGCGAAGACTTCCCGAGAGGGCGGTACGAAGCAGATATTCAGGAAACAACCTTCGATTTGGGCGAATATCTAGCATTCCTAAGCGCTATTGAGGAGAATGTGCGAACGTTCCGATCGCAGCAGCAGATTGCTTTTAAAGAAGAGCGGGAGAGCTGGAAGGCAAAGGGCTTGGCGGAGTATGTATCCGAGCAGGAAACGGTGAACGAAGCGCCTGAGGATGAATTGCCGGCAGGCACGGTTGCTGTACGTGGCATTATGCCCGGAAGTGTGTGGAAGGTGCTCGTTTCGCCGGGTGAGCAAGTCAAGAAAGGCGACCAGCTGGCCATTCTGGAAAGCATGAAGATGGAATTTCCGCAGCATGCCCCTTGTGACGGCATTGTTTCAATCATTCAAGTGAAGCCCGGAGATCAGGTTCATGCCGGACAATTGATTCTGGGTATCGCACAATCTGCTTAAGGGAGGGTTCAGGAGATGGGAAATGCAAATGAGTTCATTGTTGATTTACCCGAGGAACTAACTATTCCTTGGCTGAGGGCTCAGTATAAAAGCCAAGCGTTGACCCCGCAAGGTGTGGCGGCGGCTATTGTGCGGCGCTCTGCTGCGGATGCTGGGATGAATATATGGATTACCGCGCCTTCTATGGAGCGAATTCAGCCATATTTGGACGGATTGGCGCTGATTCCGATGGAAGATGCTCCGCTTTGGGGGATTCCTTTTGCGATCAAGGATAACATCGATCTGGCGGGGGTGCCGACGACAGCCGGCTGTGCGGAGTATGCTTATACGCGGGCGGAGCATGCGGGCGTCGTAGAAAGATTGATTGCCGCAGGAGCGATTCCGCTCGGCAAAACGAATTTGGACCAGTTCGCGACGGGGCTCGTCGGCGCGAGAAGCCCTTACGGCGACACGCATAACGCGCTGCGCCCGGAGCTGATCAGCGGCGGCTCGAGCTCAGGCTCGGCCGTCTCGGTCGCCCGCGGCCAAGCGGCTTTCTCGCTTGGCACGGATACGGCAGGCTCAGGCCGCGTGCCTGCCGCCTTGAACCGCTTGGTTGGCTATAAGCCGAGTCTCGGCGCTTGGCCAACCAAAGGCGTAGTGCCGGCCTGTGCGAGTCTAGACTGTGTAACCGTCTTCGCGCACAGCTTGGAGGACGCGCTCACCGTAGACGGCGTGGCGCGCGGGGTTCATGCTGATGATCCGTGGTCACGAAGTGTGACGAGGGATTCATCCGCGCTTCCGAACCGGCTGCTCCTGCCGGACGGTCCGCTCCGTTTTTATGGCCCTTATGCCTCGGAGTACAGCGCTGCTTGGGACGCGGCGGTGGCGAGGTTGCAAGGGCTGGCGGAGAATACGAAGGGGCATCTCCATTGAATATGTAGATGTTGCGTTGTTCGCTCAAGCGGCAGCGATTCTCTATGAAGGGCCCTGGGTGGCCGAACGTTGGGCGGCCTTGGGCAGCTTTATTGAGGCGCATCCGGGAATTGCCTATCCGGTAACAGAGAAGATCCTTCGTTCCGGAGCTGCGGCCGAATATGATGCTGCGTCTGTGTTCACTGCTATGCACAAGCTGCAGCAGCTCAAGCTGGAGGCCCGCCAACTGTTGAAGGGTGCAGTGCTTATGATGCCAACTTGCGGGGGCACATGGACCCGCGAGCAAGTGCTTGCTGATCCGATAAGCACGAATCGGGACATGGGGCGCTACACGAATCATTGCAATCTACTTGATTTGTGCGCGGTGGCTGTTCCGGCGGGTGAGGCGGCTGTGCGGACGCCTTTTGGTATTACACTCTTCGGGCTTGCCGAAGAGGAGAGTTTGATTTGCGGCGCAGCCGAGCTGATCTTGGCGAGCGCGACGCGTGGCGCTGGGGCAGATGATAGCGCAAGTGATACGCGCAGTGTGGGGAGCGGTACTGGAGGAAGTGCAGTGATTGATGCATCGAGCTTCCGCACAAGTGACATGGGGAGTATGGCGAGCGGTACTGGAGATGCAACGAGCTTCTGTGCAAGTGACATGGGGAGCGTTGCGAGAGGTACCGGAGAAAGTGCTGCTGCAGGCATTCGCGCAAATGACACGGGGAGCGTAGTGAGAGGTGCTGGAGAAAGTGTTACTGCAGGCATTCGCGCAAATGACATGGAGAGCATGACAAGCGATATTGGAAAAGGAGTTCCGAATGTTGAGGCGAGATTTGCTTCTGCACCAGCGGTGACGCTGGTTGCGGTTTGCGGTTTGCACATGCGCGGCTATCCGCTGGAGAAACAGATGCTTGGCTGTGGCGCGCGTTTCATCCGGGAGGATGAAACGGCGGCGAAGTACAGCCTCGTGAAGCTGCCAACCACGCCGGCGAAGCCGGGGTTGATTAAGCAGCGGCAGGGCGGATCCGCCATCCTGCTGGAGGTTTGGGAGATGCCGCTGGAAGCATTCGGCGGCTTCGCGGCGGCGATCCCGGCTCCGCTGGGAATCGGCAAGGTTGAGCTCCGGGACGGCACGGAAGTCCCGGGCTTCGTTTGTGAAGCTTACGCGGCTGCGGACGCGGAAGATGTCACTTCACTTGGCGGCTGGCGCCAAGTGGTTCCTTTATAAAGCCTGCGCAGCTGAGGCTTGCACCTCGAACCATAGCGTATCTTAGTATCGTTCTCCCGGTGTGGGAGAGTGAGGCTGCGATACGCTATTTGCAATTCCGCTGATGAAGCGGAACTAGGATAAGCCACTTCGGGGGACTTAGCAGCCCCCTGAATAAGCGTGATTCAACACGCTGAAATGAAGCTTCACCTCGAACGAATGCTAAGACCGCTGAAATTGACACATAGGTGATCTGGAGTAGCTAACTACCTCGAGAGGCAGGAGAACCCGGCTCAACACACCCCAATGACGCTTCTCCTCAAACGAATGCTAAGACCGCTAAAATTGACTCATAGGTGATCTGAAGTAGCTAACTACCTCGAGAGGCAGGAGAACCCGACTCAACACACCCCAATGATGCTTCACCTCGAACAAATGCTAAGATCGCTGAAATTGACTCATAGGTGACCTGGAGTAGCTAATTACATCGAGAGGCCGAGAAAGCCGATTCGTCACGCCCCAATGATGCTTCTCCTCGAACGAATGCTAAGACCACTGAAATTGACACATAGGTGATCTGGAGTAGCTAACTGCATCGAGAGTCCGCAAAAGACGATTCAACTCGCTTAACACTCTGAACCGGTAGATTCGCCAAAGCCTGCAAATGTGCAGGAATTTTCACTGAAGTCGTGTGAAAAGTGGAAATTCCTGCGATTATGCAGGAATTTTTGGCATTTCCGTCTTATGATCCAGAAAAGCCAACGAAAAGATGCACAATCGCAGGAATTTAATGATTTTGGCTAGTTCAAGGCTGAAAAAGATGCATAATCGCAGGAATTTAGCGATTTGGGTTGGCGGAGGGGGCGTAATCGGGTATGCAATCAAGGCTGGGCCATTTCCAATGGAATCAAAGTATATCCTTAACGGGAATGTCATCTGTAATTATGCGGTTTTTCTTCATCTGAATCACTGGCGTTCTTCTTCGGACATCTGGCTAACTACATCGAGAGGTAAGAGAACCCGACTCAACACGCCCCAATGATGCTTCTCCTCGAACCAATGCTAAGACCCCTGTGATTGACTCATAGGTGATCTGAGGTAGCTACCATCGAGAGTCCGAAAAGGCGACTCAACACGCCCCAATGACGCTTCACCTCAAACGAATGCTAAGACCCCTGAGATTCACTCATAGGTGATCTGAAGCAGCTACCATCGAGAGGCAGGAGAACCCGACTCAACACGCCCCAATGATGCTTCTCCTCGAACAAATGCTAAGACCCCTGTGATTGACTCATAGGTGATCTGAAGTAGCTACCATCGAGAGGCCAAAAAAGCCGATTCAACTCACTTAACCGAACCGTTAGATTCACCAAAGCCTGCAAAAGTGCAGGAATTTTCACCGAAATCGTGTGAAAAGTGGAAATGCCTGCGATTATGCAGGAATTTTTGGCATTTCCGTCTTATAATCCAGAGAAGACCTCGAAAAAGATGCATAATCGCAGGAATTTAATGACTTGGGCGAGTTCAAAGCTGAAAAAGATGCACAATCGCAGGAATTCAGCGATATGGGGTTGACGGTGTACACAACATCGCGCACACATCGTGTAGGCAATGGAGTATGCTATTGGGGATGCACCGTAGAGCATTGATGCCCAAAAGCGTTCCGCAAATTGCAGCTTGGGTCGCTGAATCCGGTAACACCAATGCACATAACAAAAAAGGACTGTCCCAGCAGCTTCTCTGCATAAGTGACAGTCCTTTTTCACTAAGTTAAACGCGTTGTGACGAACCCGTGGTAACAGGCTTGGCGGCGACGGTGGATCGCCTAGACGACAAAATCGTGATGACGAGTGCGATCCCAACGCCGATCGCGCCCATCCAAGTGACGGCGGTCAGGGAGATCTGGCTAACGACAACGCCGCCGATGCCGGCTCCGGCCGCCATGGCCAGTTGCATGACAGAGCTGTTCAAGCTAAGCATGATGCCTGATGACTCTGGAGCTAGCGTTATAAGGTTGTATTGCTGCGTAGGGCCAGAAGACCAAGCAGAGAAGGACCATAAGAGCAGCAACAGAAATACGATGCTCGGCGAATGGGCAGCCAAAGTCAGGAGAATCAACGTAATCATGTGTAAAAGCATACCTGATCGCAAGGTGCGTTGGACGCCCCAACGATCTGCACTGAAGCCTCCAAGCTTGGAACCGACTAGGCTGGCAATGCCGAAGGCGAACAGCGAGATACTTAATGTTTTATCGCTCATTCCCGTGATCGACAAGAGGTACGGAGAAATATAGGTGTAGGCGATGGAGTAACCGCCGAGCCAGAAGAAGCTGACGGCCAAACCCATGGCCATTTTCGGGTTTTTCAACAGTGCTAACTGTTTGCGGAGCGGAATGGCAGCTTCACTTTGCAAGGCGGGAATTGTCAGCGCAATGACAACTATAGCCAATAAACCGAGAGCGCCGATTCCGCCGAATACGACTTTCCAATCGTAGGCGGTAGCCACCATTCGCCCCAGTGGGACACCGACGATTAATGAAGCGGTGAAGCCCATGATAACCGTAGCGATGGCGCTTGCTTGTCTGCCTGAAGGAGCGATCATTGCCGCTATGCTCAGCGAGGTGACGACAACAACCCCGGCGCCTAGCGCCATCAATACGCGAGCGCTAACGAACAAGCCGAACCCAGGCATGATGAAGGCGAGGATGTTGGCTAGAATGAAGAGGCTGAGCGCATAGAGGAGCAGCTTTTTCCGATCCCAACCCGAGGTAAATGCCATGATAATCGGAGTACCGAAGGCGTAGACGAGGGAGAATACAGTGATCAGCTGGCCTGCAGCCACTAGCGAGATGTGCATGGAGTCAGATATTTTATCCAAAATTCCAGCGATAATATACTCGGATGTTCCAACCAAGAAACTAAGAAGTGCTAACATATAAATTCGCCAAGTTGTTGACATGGGAAAACCTCTTTCTGGTTACTATTTTTATTTTTCTAAAATCATCGAAATATATAGTTGCAGCTTGAAAACTGTTGACTGTTGACTGGAAATGCGACAGTTAAACTTCTATATTTCTAAATATATAGAATTATTAATCAAAAAAGTAAAGCTAATGACTCAAATAAGGGACGAATTTATTCACGGTTTCCCAGTTCACGCTGAAGTGGACGAACGTGCCTCTTTTCTCGGAATTCAACAGGCCGCAGTCAGTCAATTGTTTTAAATGATGAGACAGTGTGGATAAAGCGACCGATTCCAATCGGTTTTCCAGCTCGGCAGGGCATAAGTTGCTTTCTTTGATCAGCATTTCGAGAATTGTGTAGCGTGTTGGCTCGCCTAAAGCTTTATGAACCTTGACCGCTTGCTTGGCTTCCAGACTGACGTCGACCATTCAGATGGCTCCTTTCGTTGCATTTAGTATTTCTATACTTGTCGAAATTAGAATAGCATGACTTTGGCTAATTGTAAATAAGGCTATGTTGCGGTCCCTCCCTCTTTTTGACCATCTTCAACCCTTCATCCTCCTGGCTTGGGCAGCTTATTCACGCTTTTTCTAACTTATCCACATAGTTACCCACAGTATCAACATGTCCACAGAAGGGTCTGTGCATAAGAATGTTCTATGTTTGTGCACATATCCACAACTTAACTTATCCACACCTGTGTAATGATAAGGGTTGCAGACTTTTAAACAATTTTGTATGGTTATAAGAATGTCAGGTTACATTAACTACCAAATGCGAAGGGACGGTGGAGCATCGATGAAGAAGATTTTCAGTATTTATCGAACAGATCTTATGAACTTGTGGAAAGTGCCCACAGGTCTTTTTCTCATGATTGCACTTGCTATCTTACCATCTGTTTATGCATGGATTAACCTTGAAGCGATGTGGGACCCTTATTCGAATACGTCGGGTATCAAAATTGCGGTGACGAGCAATGATCTAGGAGCTACGGTTGAGGATAAGTCCATTAATATCGGAACCGAGGTTGTGGATAATCTGAAAAATAATCATACGCTCGGTTGGACGTTCGTGAATGAACAGGACGCGCTCGAAGGTGTTGAACGTGGGGATTATTATGCAAGTTTAATTATTCCAGCGGATTTTTCCAAGAAAATTACGAGTATCGTAGATGGCACTATGGAAAAGCCAGAAATTATTTACACGGTTAATGAGAAAATCAATGCGGTAGCGCCCAAAATCACAAGCAAAGGCGCCTCGAATGTCACGCAGCAAATCAGTGAAAATTTCATTAAAACTGTGAGCAGCTCGATCCTTACACGAATGAAAGCGCTGGGCATCGACTTCGAGAAAGAACTGCCAACGATTCGCAATATGGAGACGAAGGTATTCGAGCTGGAGAAGCGTTTGCCGGATATTCAGGAGATGGGGAACAAGGCGCTTGAGATTGAACAAAAGCTGCCCGAGATTAAACAAAAGGGCCAGAAGATTATCGATCTAGAGCAGAAAATTCCTGATATTAATCGTGCGGCAGACACTATTCTGAAGATTGAGGAGCGCTGGCCGAAAATTCAATCTGTGGCGCAGGAAGTTCTGCTCCTTCAGCAGAAGCTCCCTGAGATTCAGAAAGCAGCCGATCGCATTGCGGAGCTGGATCAGAATTTCGATAAGGTCGGAGAAGCGCTGAATACGGCGATCGATAAATCTCGGAAAGCGGATGAAATCGTGAATGCGGCGATCAGCACATTGCCGAAGATTGACGCGATTGCTACGCAGGGCGGAGCTTTTGCCGATCAGCTTGCCGACTATTTACAGAAGAATGACGCGGCTTTCCAGGCGCTGATTCCTGTGGTGAAGCAGAATTTGATTCTGCTGCAGCAGACGGCAGATGCCGTTACCCAGTTGACGGGACTGCTTCAGGACGTCAATATAGACCCGCAAAAGGTGCTCCCGGTGATGGCGGTGCTTAGCAAGCAGCTGACAACCGGCGTAGCGGTGATCGACAGAACGATTGACCTCTACACGCGGTTAAATACCTATTTGCCGAATGCGCCATTCAGTGACAATATCACAAGGCTAACAAGCATTAAAACGAATATGAACAACCAAATTCAAGCGCTGAGCAAGCTGCAAAACGCCATTGAACGCGGCGAGAAGCCTGCTCAGGATTTGGTGAATAACCTGAATACGTTGTCCAAAGAGGCAAGCGGCGCTATCGGAAGTTTGCTAGCCAGATACGATAGCGAAATTGTGCCGAATATGACGAAGGCTTTGGCTCAAATCAAATCGGTCGCCCAGAATGCGGCGAGCGTGCTTCAAACGCTGAAAACCCAGATGCCGAATATCAAAGAAATATTGCTGGATGCGCAGAGCGGGATTCATTTCGCGCAGACGCAGCTAGACGCGCTGCAGAAGGATTTGCCGGACATTCGCGCGAAGGTGCACGAAGCGTCTGCCACGCTGCAAAGCAAGCTGGCAGCGTTCACGACAGGGATTAACGAGGCTGTGCCGTTCATTCAGAACGATCTGCCCAAGGTTGAGCAGAAGCTGCATGAGGCATCGAACTTTGTTCGCAACGATCTGCCTGCCGCGGAGGATGAAATCCGCAAGGTTGCCGATCTCTACCAGACGAAATTCCCTGAGGTGGAGGATGCGGTGCATCTGGCTGCCAATCTGGTGCGCAGCGATTTGCCGGAATTCGAAGCGGCGGTTCGTAAAGCAGCTGATCAAATCCGCAAGGTGGAAGGCGGAGGCAGCATCGAGGAAATTCTTCGTTTGCTCCAGAACGATATCCAGAAGCAAAGTGATTTCTTATCGAATCCGGTATTGATTAAAGAGGATAAAAGATTCCCCATTCCGAATTATGGTTCGGCGATGTCGCCTTTTTACACAACACTGTCCCTGTGGGTAGGTGCTATGCTGCTCGTATCCCTGATGAGAGTGGATGTGGATAACCCGGACGGGAAGCTCAAATCGTATCATATTTATTTTGGGCGGATGCTGATCTTCCTGACGGTTGGTTTTTTTCAAGCGTTGATCGTCACCTTGGGAGATCTGTATCTGCTGGGTACTTATGTCGTCGATAAGTTTTGGTTCGTTGTGTTTGCAGTGCTCATCAGTGCGGTGTTCATATCCATCACCTACACCCTTGTATCGGTTTTTGGGAACATAGGCAAAGGTGTGGCGATTATTTTCCTTGTGCTGCAGTTTTCCAGTTCAGGAGGAACTTTCCCAGTGAGCACGGCCTCGTCATTTTTCCAAAAGCTGAATCCTCTTGTGCCCTTCACCTATGCGGTTGGGGTGCTTCGCGAGACGGTGGGCGGCATGCAATGGTCTGTTGTGATTAAAGATGTCGTGTTCCTCTTTCTATTTATTGGGATTTGTTACGTTGTGGCATTAGCTTTGAAAAAGCCGCTTAGCGGCTATACGAAGCGAGTGGCGGAGAAAGCGAAGAAGACGAATTTGATTTCTTAGGTTCTTTAGGGCAAATACAAGTGAAACCTAGCCGATGGCTAGGTTTTTTTGTGAATTTTTCCATATCTTGCAACTATATGCGTTTTGTTACGTCATTGATGTAAGAGGGGTGACGTTAATGAAGGTAAGAAAGCTGCTTCTGCTATTGTTTGGACTCCTATTTCTGTTTCCGACGAATACGTATGCCCTCTCCTGTGCGCAACTGCCCTCGATCGAGCAAGCCTACGAGAACTATGATGCTGTTGTTATCGCTTATGTGGATGATATCGTTCGAAAACGGCAAAGCAACGAAATCCAGCTCACCGTATTGAACAGCTTCAAGGGCATTCAGGACCGAAAGCTTGTGATGGAAGAGGATATGACATGGGGAACAAGTGAGAGAGGTACGCAGTATCTGTATTTTCTAAGAAAAAAAGACGGCGGCGGGTGGGAGAATCCACTCTGTAGCCCTATGCAAAAGGTGACAAGCGCAGCTAAGGCGCTGGATTTTTTGAAGGAAAAAGAGATTGCCGTCAAGGACGCGGAGTTTCCCAAGGGAGCTGGGTCGACGAATTGGGTTGAGGTTTCCATCCTGGTCGTCGTGCTTGGATTATTGGGGTATGGACTGGTGCGCTGGGTAAAGCGGAGAAATGAGTAATCCGTTTTGAGGCGGAGCAGGGAAGATCGTGTTAACAGGCAGGCGTAGTCACGGGAATAGTCGGGGAGTATGGGGCAGATATGCGCAACATTGCGAAGCGCACCTGTCCAAACGGAACTGGAGTACTCTATTTTAGCTAAAATGGTTCAAATGACATCGTAAAGGGAAGTAGGGTGCGCTATTTTCTTTATTTTCCGGGTAAACTGACCAAATTTAAGCGAATATCGTACCTGAGTTCCATTTCACACAGATTTACGCCTGTTTTCTTGGAATATCGTATTGTAGTTCCCTTTGATGCCCAACCTCCAACTCGATGGAGGTTTTTGTATGTTCATTGGGGCGAACCGCCAAATGCTTGTTTTACAAATTAGAACAAGCCTTTAGTCTAGGTTTTTTCACGACCTTTGGCTAATGAAAGACAGTACCTAAGTGCGTTTAGAATACCTCTGATCTCTTGTAAGATGAATATAACGTAAAGGAGAGCGAGGAGTTCATGTGAGAAAAGGGTCGTGGTGGTCCTATGTAATGGCATGCAGTGCTTTGCTGTTGATTCCGCTTGTGGGTCTAATCTACGTTCACTTAAATCAGGCAACTGGCAGAGCTTATAGTCTAGTTACGGATTTGGATCGGCAAATTCCGTTTATCAAAGGGTTTATTGTCCCATACTTATTATGGTACGGATTCTTACTTGTTGGATTCTTGTATCTCGCTTATAAAGATCGCCGCAGATATTTTTTTACTATTTTGGAGTTCGTAGTGGGTCTTCTTCTGTGCTACGGGGTATATGCTATATATCAAACCACTATCCCTCGGCCGGAGCTAACCGCAACCGATTGGCTGCTGCGGATGGTAGAGTGGGTGTACCGCACGGATCAACCTTTCAACTGTTTTCCGAGTACGCATGTCTTAACTTCCTATCTCATGATGAGAGCCTATTTACGCTCGAAATCCATAAGGGTCGGCTATAAAATAGCCATTTCGAGCATGTCAGTGCTCATTATTATATCAACATTGTTTGTGAAGCAGCATGTTTTGTTAGATCTTGTAGGGGCTGTTCTAGTAGCAGAGGGCGTTATGTACGCCGTGGAACGAATTCGCAAAGGTTGGGGAGCAAAATCAATCGAAGTAAAAGTGCATACAAAGCAGCATAATATGGACAGGGGGCTTAGAAGATGAAACAGAGGGACAAACTATTAATCCTGACAGGCAGCTTAGGGGACGGACATAATAAAGCCGCACAGGCGATTCTGGAGGCGACACGGTTCTATAAGCCGGGTGTGGAAGTGAAGGTGGTCGATTTCTTGGAGTGGACCCATCCTTATCTCCATTCCGTAGGCAAATATTGCTACATGCAGTGGGTAAAAAGTCTGCCATCTGTGTATGGCTTCTTATATCGTAAAACACGGGATGATAATACGTTCTCACATATGTTCAAAAAGATGAAGTCGTTCAGCACGGATCGGATGCTGGAACTGCTGTATGACGAGAAGCCGACGGAGGTCGTCTGTACCTTTCCAGGTGCAGCCGCGGCGATGTCTTACTTGAAATGCAATGGGCTGACAACAGTACCTACTGTGACGGTGATGACGGATTACACGGATCATAGCTATTGGGTCCATCCGGGAACAGACCGCTATTTGGTTGGCGCTGAGCATGTGAAGCAAGCTTTGCTGCGCTATCGTGTGCCTGAGCAGCGCATTGTGGTGACCGGGATTCCAATCCGGATGCCCTTTACAAGAGAATATGACCGGCTGGCGCTAAGGGATAAGCATGGTTTGCATCGCGAAATGCCAACGGTGCTCGTTATGGGCGGCGGACATGGCTTAATTGGCAAGCAGTTCAAGTCGGTATTACAATCCGATGATTTGGCGGTGCCGGTGCAGTTCGTTTTCGTCTGCGGGCGCAATGAGAAACTGAAGCTGCAGCTGGAAGAGGAGCTGGGCGGCGAGAAGACGCGCCATCATGTGAAAGTCACCGGATTCGTCGATCACATTCATGAGCTGATGGCACTGTCGGATCTGATCGTAACGAAGCCAGGCGGGCTAACGATATCCGAAGCGCTTGCACTGGAACTCCCGATGATGCTGTACAAGCCGATTCCCGGTCAAGAACAAGATAATGCAGCCTATCTGGTTGGTTTAGGGGCAGCTATTGAAGCGAAAAATGCCGTGGAATTAAAAAAACAACTGTTAGAGCTGATCGCCAATCAATCGCTGTTATCCAAGCTGAAACAGAATGTGAAATTAAATCAGCAGAATCAAGATGTGCTTCATACCTTGAATGCCATCTTCGAGACGCGCCATCACTTCATTCCTCTCACGGAGGGCATGCAGCTCGCTATTGCGAATGGCTGATCGGCGCTTTCTCCCTCTTTTTATGCTGTAAAAACACCTTATTTTTGCGCGAAAAAGATAGGAATCATGTGATAGTTGTTTTCTGTCAAGTATCATGTCAATAATGATATTCTCCTATTTAATAAGAGGGAAACGGAAATTACTTTACAAAAATAATTCGTCAAGCTGTGCCTTGAAGGCGATACCTGGTTCTATGTTCAAGCAATCGATAGAAAGCCGCCAAAACCACTGTGGAAGTGGGCTTGGTGGCTTTTTGCCATTTAGGCACACAAGTTACTTATCCTCATGCATGGTGACGACGATATCCTGCGGGTAATTGCCAAAATGCTTGCCGAACAAGGTGATGCCGCCGCAATTTGGGGAGCTTTCGAGCGATGCGATGCGGAAGCTGATCTCTTTGGCGAAGGTGACGGATAAATCCTCGATGGTAACATCGGAAATTTTCGTGCCGTCCAGATAGGAACCGGAAGGGCTTACGGTTATGACTTTAAGCAGACCGTGCTGCGTATTGCCGCTGCTCCACCAATCAGGGGAAAGGACGCCGCGCTGGGTGCCGAAATCGCCAGGACTCGTCCAAGCTCCGATAGGAATCTCATTGAGGAAGAAAGTGATGTCAGAAGGCCAGTTCTCATTGAAGCCTGGTGCTTCGGAGCAAATTTCCAGTGAGATTTCCAAGGAACGCAGCTTCTGGTTGCTGTGAAGAAAGTTAGGGATGCGGTATTCCACATAGCCACTGCCGAACCAGAGGATGCTTGCATGCACATGCCCTGGATCCGCGAAGTAGCGTGGATCATCCAGCACGCCGATGAGTTGAGTGGAAGAAGCAAGTCCGCATGTCGGCTTTACCTCGAACGAAGAATATTGGCCAATCGGAATTGATAACGTGTTAGCTGGCAGCTCCTGCTGCTTTCGCGGTTTGAATTGCAGAACCGCTTGCTCCAGTTGCAGATGGCAGATTTTCTGTGTGCCGCGGATGCCCGTTGAATTTTCGGAGGCTACGATGCCTGCTTGCTCGAGCTTCTGGATATGCTTCGTCACGATGGCCGAGGAAATGTCGAGCCGCTGTGAAAGCTGCTTAATATTTAAAGACTCCTGCTGAAGGAGTTCGATGATCTTCACTCTGGTTTCAGAGGAGAAGCACTCGAGAAAAGACATGTTTTTCGTGGAAACTTCGATCTGCATAGGTGGAAACCTCATTCTGATTGTTTTTATCCATTGTATAACTTTAAAGTTAATTAAACAACAAGTATTGACAGGTTATTTGCTGCGTATTACAGTGATTATATAAAATTTAAAGTTATTAAATTAACTTTCAAGTTAATCTAATTAAAAGGAGTCGTCCAAATGACATCGCATGTTTACATTCCTAATTATCCTAGACCACAGTTTGTACGGAAGGCTTGGACAGATTTAAACGGAACGTGGAATTTCCATTTTGATGATGCGAATGAGGGGGTTGCTGAGAAGTGGTTTGAGAAGCTTCCTTCGACACGCACGATTACCGTCCCATTTACGTATGAAACCGCTGCTAGCGGCATCAATGAGCCTGAGTTTCATCCGTATGTTTGGTATGAACGGACGATAACGATTCCTGCAGAGCAGCAGAATAAGCGGGTCATTCTTCACTTTCAAGCGGTTGATTACCATGCTCAGGTGTGGGTGAACGGCAGGAGTGTTGGCGAGCACAAAGGCGGGTATGCGGCTTTTTCTTTCGATATTACGGACTATGTAGATGTATCGGGTGATAACCGGGTGACTGTGCGCGTTCAGGATAGTGACAACTGTATGCAGCCTCGCGGCAAGCAGCGATGGATAAAGGATAATTTTGGCTGCTGGTACATCCAGACGACAGGAATTTGGCAATCCGTATGGGTGGAGTATGTGGCTCCCCAATATTTGAAATCGGTGAAAATGACCCCGAATATCGACAAGAATCAGCTGCAAATGCAGTACCATCTGCAAGGTGTGGAGCAGCGGGAAGGACTTGTTTTACAAACGATTATTCGCTTCGAGGGTCAGTTGATCAAAGAATCGCTTCTAGCCGTAGATCGAAGCAATCTGAGTGCGGATATCCATTTGTATAGTGATCGTATCGGCGAGTGGAAAGTGAAGCATTGGCACCCTAATCATCCTCATTTATATGATGTGGAATTGGTTCTGTTGCAGGATGGCAAGCCGCTGGATACGGTGTATACTTACTTTGGGTTCAGGAAAGTGTCGATTGAGAAAGGGCAAGTATTGATTAATAATATGCCTTATTACCAGAAGCTTTTGCTGGATCAAGGCTACTGGCAAGAGTCTCATCTAACGCCGCCGTCAGAAGCAGCGCTGATTGAAGATATTGATAAGACGATGGCGCTTGGCTTTAATGGCGTGCGCAAGCATCAAAAGCTGGAGGATCCCAGATTCTTATATTGGTGTGACCGCAAAGGGTTGCTCGTATGGTCGGAGATGGGGGCCGCTTATGAATTTGGCGATGAGGCCGTCGAAAGCTTCACGCGGGAATGGATGGAAGTTGTGCAGCAGCACTATAATCATCCAAGCATTGTGACATGGGTTCCTTTTAACGAGTCGTGGGGCGTGCCGAACATTAAGGTGGACCGGGCGCAGCAGCAATTCACGGAAGCGATCTATTATTTGACCAAATCCTTTGATTCGATGAGACCTGTGGTTGTGAATGATGGTTGGGAGCATACGATCTCTGACATTATCACGCTGCATGATTACGAGGAGCTCGGCCGGGTGTTCTTTGAGCGTTACAAGGACAAAGACCATCTGCTGAGCAATAAGATCATCCATAACGATATTAAATATCCCTTTGCCGATGGGTATGCCTATCAGGGGCAGCCGGTGATGATTAGTGAATATGGCGGCATTGCCTTCTCGACAGATAAAGGGTGGGGCTATGGGAATCAGGTGAAAACCGAAGAAGAGTTCCTTACGCGATATCGCAATATCACGCAGGCAATTCGGGATTTGGATTATGTGTGCGGCTTCTGTTATACACAGCTTACGGATGTTCAGCAGGAGTTGAATGGCCTGTTGACCATTGAGCGCGAGCCGAAAATCGCATTTGAGAAAATTCGTGAAATCAATCAGTTGTAAATTAAAAAAAGACATCCAAGGCAGAGTGAATTCTCTGTATTGGATGTTTTTATCTTTACATGGATGTGTACGAATGTTAGGTGTTGTCAAGTTGCTTGCAGGAGTCTCTTTCAATCAATTTGCCATAAATGGCTATTTTCTGAGGGCTCCCGCCATATTCAATTTTGCGAATGAGAAAGTCGACAGCCTCGCAGCCAAGCTGCTCACGTTGAACTTGAATCGTTGTGAGGCGAGGCGTGATCATCCGGGCTGCTTCAATATCGTCGAAACCGACGATGGAGATAGTGTTGGGTACGTTATAGCCCCTGGCCGTCACCGTTTGAATGAGCGAAATGGCAAGACGATCGTTGGCACATACCCAAGCTGTGGGCAGCGAAGGCAACGCATCTACAAAGGAGGCTAACTCGTCCATATTGGAGCTTTGTGCATCTAAGGATGGAGCATTCACTAGGCTGTGATCCATGTTGATGGTCAGTCCCGCGTCTGACATCGCATGTTGAAATCCGTGCCAGCGTTCCTTGAAGCTTTTGGCTAAATGGACTGCTCCGATGAACCCAATTTCCCGATGGCCCTTGGAGATTAGATAAGCCGTAAGTTTATAGGCCTCTTCGGTGTGGGCCGTCACGACGGCATCCAACTGCAGGCTATCGTAGTAATGGTCTACTGTAACGAGCGGCGTTCCCAAATCCTGAAGCATGCGGACATAGTCTAGCTGGAAAACGCCGATTGTCAGTATGCCATGGAACACCATTTCATGGTAGAGATCCGGCAGTGTCAGCTGCTGCTCCATCTCTTCGGCAACTCCGCAAATAATGGCGTTATAGCCAAGTTCCTTGGCTTTTTTCTCAATGGACCAGAACACCTCGGAGAAAAAGATGGCATCCTGGGGGATATGTTCAGGGATAAGGACGAGCAGATGGTGCTGCTTCTTTTTGCTTCTGGACTCTGTCCGGTACTTCAGTTGATTCGCCGCTTCAAAAACACGGGCACGCAGTTCCTCGCTGACACCTGCTTTATGGTTGAGAGCCAAGGAGACAGCATTTTTGGAAATGCCCAGCGTATCGGCTATGTCTTGCATGGAGGTTTTCGAATTCATGGTGGTGTTCCCCTTAACCTTGATGTGGATCTGACTTGAATTTTATAAGTTAAAGGGAGTTTTGTAAAGTTATAAAAAAGATGTCGATGCTTTACAAAAAGATGTAGACCGAATAGGTTAGTTTTCCAAAATGAACTGTTCCAGTTTTTTGAGCTTGTCGGATGAGGGCGGACCGGAATTGTCCAGATACAGGATCGAAGAGGGGGCAATGTTCCACTGAATTTCCTTGCGGAGGAGGGACGGACTGAACTCCTGCCAATGCTCCAGCTTCCACAAATCCAGTGCAGACCCCCTTGCTTGAATACGCTCTTGGTAGCTGGTCTCGTTCGGAAGATAAACGAAAATGGCTCTCACAGTTACGTCGCTAATGGTCGCTCCGATTTTGGAAAGCTCGTTGACTAGCCAGAGTGGATCAGAGAGTTCTCGGGTAAAAGGACCGATAACAACGGCATCTAAGCCGAGATCGAGATTTTCTAACGCGGCGTCCATCGTAATGCGGTATCCCAAATCGCGGCAATATGTTTTGTAGATGGGGGAATCCCGATCATCCGGATCCTGCCCGGCAAGGGGCATAATGGTTTCTGCCGCGGGGCGCAGGAGCGTATCCATGTCAAGGAAAGCCCCGCCGTGATGGCGAGCCCAAGCTTTGGCAAGCGTTGTTTTGCCTGCGCCGGCAGGACCTAAGAAAAAGATGAGTTTGCGCATCGATACCTCCGAAGTAGATTTGTGAAAATATTGTAACACAGGAGGGGGGAAACCAAATATTTTAAGCTAATTTTAAGCTAAAATTTATTTTATTTTAAGGATTAGGCCATAATTGGTTCATATTTTTGGAGTAAAATGCTTCAACAGGGGTTAAACCATACTGGAAGGATTCGATAGAAATGAAAAATAAAAAGAATCCACTTGTCGGAAGTGGACAGGGCACGTCAACCCTATCTATGTCAGCAGCAGAAACCCAAATGAAACAAATGTCAGCTATGTTGCCGAAAACGGAAAGGCCGTCTTTTCAAAAAGCAAATTGGCCAACCGCAGGGTGGAGTATGAGCACACCGGAGTCGCAAGGCATGCATGCGTCTGCCCTCGCTAAGATGCTCAAAATATTTCGCCATCAAGCCGTACATAGTGTGGCTGTCATTCGAAACGGATATGTAGTAGCAGAAGCCTATAACGATAGAACGCACACAGAACTGCCGCAGGATATGAAATCCGTTACCAAAAGCATAACTTCAGCCCTAGTCGGTATTGCTTTGTCCGAGGGGAAGCTTGAAAGTGTACATCAACAAGCAGCAGATTTCTTTCCTGAATGGGAGAGCGATCCATCGAAATCAACCATCACGATCAAGCATCTGCTCAGTATGACATCAGGGATAGCATGGGATAACAACAACGAACAATCATCCACAGAAATGATGTACTCACCAGATTGGGTACAATATATATTGGAGCGTAGGGCTCGCGTTGCGCCGGGAACTTCTTTTAATTACAGCAACGGTGATGCGCATCTGCTCTCTGCCATGTTGAGTAGGGCCGTAGGAGAGACCATGTATGAGTATGCTCAATCCCGCTTATTCGGCCCCCTCGGGATCACCAATACGAGCTGGAATCATGATCCGCAGGGACGCACCATCGGTGCGTGGGCGATGGCGTTAACCTTGCGAGACATGGCTAAGCTTGGTTATTTGTATTTGAACGAAGGCGAGTGGGAAGGTCAAGCGATTATTCCAAAAGCTTGGGTACAAGAGTCGCTAAACAAAAAAGTAGCCCTGAATTATAGCAATGGTACGCAAGGCGGGTACGGCTTCTATTGGTGGTCCAAAACCTTGCCGCAAGGCTTAATCAAAGGCAGTAAAAAAGCCTACGACATGTTCTATGCCTCTGGCTCTGGCGGAAGACGGATTTATGTCGTGCCTGAACTGCAGCTTGTCGTGGCATTAACCGCGGAATCAGATGATGCGGATATGCCTGAACGCCTGCTGCATCAGGTGGTGCAAGCGATCCGCTCCGATAATCCGCTGCCGGAAAATGTGATTGCCGGTGATGAGCTGGAGCGGGCTGTACGCTTATTTAACATGGAGATAGAGTCATAATGACGCGTGATATAAAGGGGAGGGGCTGCTGCGGCGGCCCCTTATTGGCATTTGGGCTTATAGGTGCAAAGCCAAGGAGATAGGGCTGTTTTTCAGTCTTATGGGACGAAGTCAGGGGAAAATCACAACTTTAATGCCGAAAAACGTCCTTACAGGTGGGGGATTGACTGGCAAGGCGCCAAATTGAGGCAGATAGGGCTGTTTTTCAGCCTTATGGGCAATAGCTTTGCATCAAACCTAACATGGAAATCCGAAAAAAGTATCGTCTAAATAATTTATAATTACTACCTAAATATGGGATTAATTGATGTATTTATCTGGACGATGCACAAAAAAA
>NZ_JABMKZ010000043.1 GCF_013204855.1 Paenibacillus alba
CTATCTGCACTATCCCCTTCCCTCAGGCTGTATCTTCAGACTCCCACCTGGCCAATGGGATAGTGATTATAGACACAGACCTGTCTGCTTCACTATCCCTTTCACTCAGGCTGTATCCTCAGACTCCCACCTGAGACAATGGGATAGTGAGCATAGACACTGACCTATCTGCACTATCCCCTTCCCTCAGGCTGTATCTTCAGACTCCCACCTGGCCAATGGGATAGTGATTATAGACACAGACCTGTCTGCTTCACTATCCCTTTCACTCAGGCTGTATCCTCAAACTCCCCCACCTGAGACAATGGGATAGTGAGCTTAGACACAAACCTGTCTGCACTATCCCCTTCCCTCAGGCTGTATCCTCAGACTCCCACCTGAGACAATGGGATAGTGATTATAGGCACAGGCCTGCCTGCACTATCCCCTTCCCTCAGAAATGTATCTCAGACCACTCACTGAGCCAATGGGATAGTGAGCATAGACACAAACCTGCCTACAACTATCCCCCTCCCTCAGGAATGCATCTCAGACTCCTCCCCCACCACAAATTCATAAGTGTCAGTGGATTGATTCGTGATCCACTGGCACGGTTCGCCTAGCGAGAAGATGCTGAGCTCGTGCATGGTCCTGGTGCAAGCCGTGTAGAACAGCTTGCGGTCGTTTTCGTGGCCGTACTGATGATGGGAACCATCATAGATGAGTACGGCATCGAATTCCACCCCCTTCGCAAGATACGAAGGGATGACTAGCACGCCCGACTCAAAGGTCGGGCTGTGTTTGGTGACGAGCCCCAAAGGCGCTTGCAGCTGGGGCTCTAGGGCTTCATGCGCGAGCCGACTCTCGCTCGCGGTCTTGGCAATGACCGCGATGGAGGCATAGCCTTCGCCGAGCAGCCGCGCAATCTCGGCTGCCAGCAGGCTATGCAGCGATCCGCGATCGCTGGCTTGAATCACCAGCGGCTTAGCGCCGGCGCGGGTGAAGGGCTCTATGGCATCGCCGCCGGGCACGATGCCGCGGGTGAACTCCACGATCTCGCGCGTGGAGCGATAGCTCCGGAACAAACGGATAACTTCCGTTTGTTCCGGCCCGTACAACGCGGCGATCGGATCCATTTCGCTATACGCGGAAGCGTGCGAATAGATCGCCTGGTTCAGATCTCCAAGCGCCGTCATGCGGCAGCGCGGAAACAGCCGTTTCAGATAGGCCAGCTGAAACGGGGAATAATCCTGCGCCTCGTCGATGATGACGTGGCGCACAGCGCCGTTCGTCTGGAAGCCGCAGACCGCTTCCATCAAATACAGAAACGGCGTAGCGTCCTCATACGGCAGCCTGGCCTGGGCCAGCTCCTCCCGCGTCCGCTCGCAGATCGAAGACCAGCAGGAAGGCTTCGCTGCGATCTGATGAACCCAGTCCTCGTCGGCCGCAGCAGCCTTCCTATCCTCATGTAATTGCGCATATAAGCCGATCATATCAACGAACTTCAACTGCTTCACCGCAGCTCGAATAGGCTTTAATTGCTCCTTGATCACCATGCGAGCCAGCAATATTTTTTCTTGATCAAAATCATCAAAGGTAGCTCCCTGACCTCTTTCCAGCTTGCGCAGCCGAACAAAAGCATCGTGATAATCCTCACTGCTAAGAAGTTCAATCTCATCTTCCACCCAAGCCGCTTCCAGTTCCCGCTCGGCAAAATGCTCTAATTGCTCCAGAAGCCAGCCCTGCATCAATTCCAAACGGTTCGGAAGCCGAATCGCAGTGTCGTAGCTATAGAAGCGTTCAATTAACCTAGCCGTACTCACCACTTCTTGCTCGCGAAACAGGATGGGATTGAACTGCATGCCGGCACGCTCCAAACGCAGTTTATACGCCTGAATCACAGCGAGATAGTCAGCAGATGACTTGTAGCGAATCCCACTAAGCCGCGCTTGATACAGTTGCTCAGCCTCAGGACTTGCAGTCAATGTCGCCCCTTCACCCGCCTGAGGAGTCAGTCCTCTCGTTAACACATATTCCAATTGGGTGAACGAATCCTCTACCTCGAACCTATCGCCCAATCGATGCTCTAAGTAGGCTTGGTACGTCGTTTGCTGCATATTTTCTTCGCCTAGTTCAGGCAACACCGTGGAAACATAATGATTAAACAGCGGATTTGGCGAAAACAGCACCATCTGATCCGAGCTTAATTGATCGCGGTGCTTGTAGAGCAGGTAGGCGACTCTTTGCAGCGCCGCTGATGTTTTGCCGCTTCCTGCAACCCCTTGTACGATAAGCATTTGCGCTTTGTCGTTGCGGATAATGCGGTTTTGTTCCTTTTGAATCGTAGCAACGATGGTCTTCATTTGCGCATCAGAGCTTCGGCTAAGCACCTGTTTTAATAGTTCGTCGCCAATCGTTACGCCCGTATCGAACATCAGTCGAATTTCACGATCTCGAATGACAAATTGGCGCTTCAACAGCATCTCGCCTGCTACGACCCCATTCGGAGTTGTAAAAGCCACTTCTCCTGGCGCAAAATCATAATACAAGCCGGAAATGGGCGCTCGCCAATCGTACACAAGATATTCCTCTTTTTGCTCATCCAAAAAAGCCGCAATGCCCAAGTAGATCGCTTCTGATGCTCGCTCGTCTTTCTCCTTGAAATCAATCCGGCCAAAATAAGGCGATTGCACAAGCCTCCTCATTTTCCCCAATGCTGCTGAAGCTTGGCGATGTGTCCGCTCCCGCTCCGATAAAACTTCCGCCTGCTGTTTGATGCTGGCAATCGACTCTGCCGCGTCCTCGGCCGTACTCATATCCATCGTAACGTCATCCCAGTAGTGCTTCCGAATATCCACTACATCGGATTGCACTTGGCCAATTTGCTCCTCCAGCCCGTTTATTTTTGTTTGGATCTTGGTCGTTACTTCTTGCACTCTCGTCTTTTCAGCTGACCAATCTTGCTCTAATAAGCTCATAAGATCGCCTCTTTTCTAACTTTTGCCTGTGATTTGACACGAAGCCCGTCTTAGTGCTATAATTATATTAGGATAATAATGTTATTTATCCCATTTATTATCAATCACTCTTTATCTTATCAATTTCCTTTTCAGAAATCAACAATAAACCCAAATCCATTCGTGGACTTGGGTTTTTCTATGTTTATCCTGTATGGCTTCTCCAAATGCTTTGACTAGGTCTCGTGCCGTTCCCGAATACGTCTCACAGCCCGGATATGATGCATCGCATGACCCGCCATCATTTTAAGCAATTTCCCTACAGACTCCTCGCGGTCCTTGGTGATTATCGTTCGCTGCAGCGCATCTGGCAGATAATCGCACAGACTGAGAATATGCTGCCGCAAAGCAACGAACATGCGGACTTCAACATGGATAGGGCGATTCGCATACTGAAGCCCCTGACTCCAATCGTCCTGTGAAAATGAATTGCCTGCATAGGTGCGTCCCGACTCTGCCAAGGCGAATTTCACTTTGTGTATGGTGACTAGCTCTAGGTCGATTAAGTGCAGCACGTGTTCGCGGATGGACCACTTTTCAGGTACTTCTCTGAGATTCAGTTGCACATCTGTCAGACTGGCAACAACTTCGTCTAATGCCTCGATGCCTTCTGCGTACATCGCAATAATCTCTTCATCTGCAGCATAAAGCTCCTCCCAGTAAACCAACATGTACCCATCTACACTAGGTACAAGCAGCTTCCGAATATGACCTGGGTCCTCTTCTTTATGCAGCTGAGCCAGCCCCCGCTCCAGCAAGCTTCTCTCCACCTCTTGAACGGAGTTCACCCCGATGTAGACGAGATCCCCCGCTTGCGGACAGATTGGCTTTGGTTGAAGCCACTCGGCTATGCAGCTCTCTTCAGAATCCATTTCTTGCTGGGCTGCTGTTTGGCTCCTATTTATCAACACAGCACGGTAATCCTTCCCTACTTGCAGCAAAACAGCATGACCCGAAGCTGCGCGCTCAATGACTTCCCAACCCAACTTTCCCGTATAAAAGGCTAACGAGGCCTCCACTTGATCCACCCGCAGCAGCAGCTTCGCTTTATTAGGGTCCATTTTTTTCTCCTTTTCGTATAAAAAAATACGCTCCGTCATGGTTTCGACGGAGCGTACGTTTTTCCTACTTCTTGGCTGCTTTGTAGGCTGCGATATATTGAGCGGCCTTGTCAGCGACAAGACTGTAATTGCCGGTTTTGACAGCTTCGCTTGTCAAATCGGAACCGATTCCGACGGCTACAGCGCCGGCCTCGATCCATTCGGCGAGGTTGCTGAGCGAGACGCCGCCTGTTGGCATAATGTTCGCCTGCGGCAGCGGACCTTTGATGGCCTTGATCATTCCCGGCGAGTAGAGATTGCCCGGGAACAGCTTCACGATATCGACGCCAAGCTCAAGCGCCGTCTGGATTTCTTGAATCGTCATGCAGCCTGGCATGACGGGCACGCGATATCGGTTGCATAGCGCAACCGTATTCGGGTTGAGCGAGGGGCCTACGACGAACTCGGCCCCACTGAGAATCGCGGCACGCGCCGTCTCCGGGTCTAGGGCTGTGCCCACCCCGATAATCGCGTACTTGGCCGCGTCCTGCGCTGTGCTCGAGTAGCGCTTCGCCAGCGTCTCGATCGCGCGCAGCGCGAAAGGCACAGTCATTGTGACTTCGATGACTTTAATGCCCCCTGCAATGGCTTGATCCGCCATTTCAACGACTTCTTCCGGCGTTTCGCCACGGAGGACGGCAACTACGCCTTCATTGGATATTTGCTGAACCAATTTAATTTTTTTCAATGGTATCTTCCCTTTCTATTGTTAACATTTATCGTTCAATATGTTTAATGTCATGAAGGACTGCATCGACTTGCTCCCACGTTGGGGCGCCTTCCCAATCTCCTTCGGTCTGAACGATCAAGGAACCTACCAGATTGCCGATACGTACGGCTTCTGCATAGTCATACCCTTTCGTGACTCCGACCAGAAAGCCCGCACAAAACCCATCGCCCGCGCCAACCGTATCAACCACTTGCTCTGCCTTGAAATAAGGCACAGCCGTAATCGTGTCAGGAGTGACGACATACGTCTCGTTATCTCCGCCTTTGACGATCGAGATGGCCGACAATTCGCGCAGCTTGCCCACGATGACATCCCAATCCTCTGTCTGATAAAGCAGTTTCAGTTCATCCAGACCTGGCAGAAAAATATCCGATAATTGAGCAAGCTCAAGCAGCACAGGACGTGCCTCTTCGATACTCCAAAGCTTCAAACGCAAATTGGGATCGAAACTGACCTTAACACCATGCTTGCGAGCCATTCGAACAGCTTCGAAGACAGCTTCTTTGCAGGACTGGCTCAAAGCCGGTGTAATGCCCGTCACATGCAATATCTTGGCCCCGGCAATATAAGTCTCGTCCAAATGCTTCACGCTCGTCTGACTGGCCGCCGAATTTTTACGATAATAATAGACGGATGTTTTGCCCATGAGCACTTCACGCATCATCAATCCAGTCGGTGCTTCTCCTGTTAGCTCTGCTCTGGAAACGTCAATGCCCTCGCCACGGAGCTTTTTGAAAATCATGCGACCCAAAGGGTCCTTCCCTAGCCGGCCAAACCACCCCACCTTGCCTCCAAGCCGTGAGATGCCGATCGCCAAATTGCTTTCCGCACCGCCAAACAAGCTGTGAAGCTCTGCGGAATATTCCAAACCCTTCCCACTGGAAGGCATAAGCAGCGCCATCGTCTCCCCGAAAGTGACGATCTCAGGACTATTTGCCGCTTGCACTTGCGCGTTCGTCGTCATAGAAACTCTCCATTCATTCCCGGTTGCGCGAGTCCACACCCCGTTAATTGAAACGTTTAAATAAACCTTCTACTTCATATTATAGTGCATATGAACCGTTTACACCAGACTCAAACCTGTAGAATCTATCTTCTAAAATCTCCCTTTAGCACAGTGTTCCAGTTCGTTTCACCTAACTGAAAAAAACTGCAGAAGTGCAGGAATTTCGGGCGAATTGGGATGAAAAGCGGAAATGCCTGCAATTGTGCAGGTATTTCCTGCCATTCCGGCCTCAAATCCAGAAAAAGCCTCAAAAGCCTGCACAATCGCAGGTTTATAGAAAGCAACCGCCTCTTAGATCGCCTCAGAGCGAGAAGAGACGACAAGAACCTCTCAACTTCAAACAACAAAGAGCCACCTCAGTGGCTCTCCCTATTTCTACCTATACGCTTAGAATCCCGTCGCTTCAGCGGCGGTCAATTCTTGCTGTAATTCCTCATGGATCTTGCCATTCGTCGCAAGGATATTACGAACAGCCAAGCTGTACGGCTTACCTTCTGTATCGGTCACTTGACCGCCTGATTCTTGAATCAACAGCGCGCCTGCGGCGATATCCCAAGAGTTCAAACCTATCTCCCAGAAGCCGCTAAGACGACCTGCGGCGACGTAAGCCAAGTGCAGCGCTGCCGAGCCGGCAACCCGAAGGTTGCGTACTTTAGGCGAGAGGGCTTGCACGCCTTTAAGATTAACAACCAAAGCCCCTTGACGATCAGCGGGGAAGCCGGTAGCCACCAAGCTGACTTCCAGCTTTTCTTCCGTTGAAACTTCTGTTTTCTTGCCGTGCATGTAAGCACCCTTGCCTTTTTCAGCAACGAACAGCTCATCTCTTGAAGGGTCATAGACGACACCTACGATAACTTCTCCCTTGTGCGCCAGCGCGATAGAAACAGAGTAGAACGGGAAGCCATGAACGAAGTTGGTTGTGCCGTCGATCGGATCTACGATCCAGAGATATTCCTCATCACTCATCGCTTGAAGCGCTTTGGCTGAAGCCTCGGGGCCTGGCTCCACACCTTCTTCGCCAAGGATCGAGTGGTTAGGGAAATGCGTCATAATCAAATTGCGAATAAGCTTCTCTGAGCCTTTGTCCACTTCGGTAACCAAATCCTGCGAGGAGAATTTTGTATCTATGCGATTGATGTCTCCTAATTTCGTTTTGATCCATTGACCCGCTTTGGCTGCTGTGTTAATTGCGACTGCCGTGAAGCTCTTGCTCCCAATCACAAACGGTTCCGCCTCACCATTTACCATGTATATCAACTCTTTCTTTTCAATAATTTCAAAGTATCTTAAGTATAGTAAATTATACGTTTTAAATACTAGAGCGTTTCATCCCAATTTATTCGTACATTTTTACATTTTTTTATCTTTTTGCATAAAAAAATCCGTATTGCGGTTAAGCAATACGGATTTGAACAGTCCTCTTAGATTCCGACGATGTGATAGCCGCCGTCCACATAGATAACTTCTCCCGTAATTCCACGCGACAGGTTGCTCATCAAGAACATGGCCGTGTCGCCTACTTCAGCTGTATCCGTTGTTTTGCGAAGCGGAGCTTTCTCTTCGACTTGGCGCAGGATGGAGTTGAAGTCCTTGATGCCTTTGGCAGCCAAGGTGCGAATAGGACCAGCGGAGATACCGTTTACGCGGATACCGAATTGGCCAAGGTCAGCCGCTAAATAGCGAACGCTGGCTTCCAGCGCAGCTTTGGCAACGCCCATGACGTTGTAGTTCTTCATCGCGCGCTCAGCGCCAAGGTACGTCATCGTCATGATGCTGCCGCCTTCTGTCATCAGCGGGTAGATGCGCTTGGATACGGCTACCAAGGAATAGGCGCTAATGTCATGTGCCAGAGCGAAGCCATCACGCGAAGTATCAACGAACAGCCCGTCCAATTCTTCCGTTTTAGCAAAAGCAATACTATGTACAAGTCCGTGAAGCACGCCAAACTTCTCTTTGAGCGTAGAAGCCAACGTTTCGATCTCAGCATCTACGGTTACGTTGCAAGGCATCAAGGTTGAGCCTGGAATCGTGTCCGCAAGCTTGCGGACGCGTTCCTCAACGCGTTCATTTTCAAACGTGAATACAAGGTTTGCTCCTTGTGCAGCCAAAGATTGAGCAATTGCCCAAGCGATGCTTCGATCGTTGGCAACACCCATAACAAGTATATTTTTTCCGGTTAACAGTTGACTCATGGTAGTAAAACCCCTCTCAACATTGGATTATGCGGCATTTATTCCCATTCTCCAAACTACCCCATTTTGTCCAACAATTCAAGGATTAAATATACAGCTTATAGCTCAATCGAGGCTTGATCCACAACGGTAACGCCCTCTTGTTCCTTGAAATCCTCCATGAGTCGAAATAAGGCTTCATCCTTCATCTTCGCTTCAATCATGATATCGAGTCTGGGCGTAATGGGCGCTATGCCTCGCAGAAAGGCAAGAAGAGGTCCAACCTCCACATAGTCAGCGTGGCTTCTTGGATCCTTATCACTTTTGGGACTGGAAACGTGAATTTTGGGAGGAAGGGCATTTGCCCCGACTTCTTGGGATTCAATCTGAGCTGAAGCCCATGTCAGCTGAATGCGCGGCCACAAATCGACCGCATCCTCTCCTTCGTTATTCACAGCATGATGATGAATATCCAGCACCATCGGTGCTCCCACCTTTTCGGCGATTTCCAGCGTTTCACGGGCGTTGAACGTTTTATCATCATTTTCAAGGGTGATCCGCTTTTGAATCTCAGGACGCAGCGTGGAAAAGTTTGCAATAAAGCGCTTGGCTGCCTTTTCCTTATCGCCATATGAGCCGCCAACATGAATGTTGCACATAGCTTCCATTCCTAACCCCATTGCATTAAACATCGCGGCATGCCGTTCCAGATCCTCAACGGATTTCTGCAGTACATCTGCCTTGGGAGTGCTCAGCACGGTGAAATGATCCGGATGAAAGCTCACGCGCATGCCCGACTTCTTGGCATAGCTGCCAAGCTCTTCGAACTCCGCAGAAAGCGTCGGAATCGGGTCCCAATCTGCCAGCGTTTCATGCCCGATTAGGGGAATCAGCCTGGAAGAAAAGCGAAAAACCATAATATCATGCGCACGGTTATGTCTCAGCAAGCGGAGCGTATTATGCAAATTTTCAGCACCAAGCCGTTCCAGCTTCCGAATAGCCGCTTCCCGATCCAGAAGCTTGCTGAAGCTCGTGAGTGTCATTGTTTTCGACGGCGATGCGTTCTTAACAACGGTAGACATGGCCACATACCCCAGGCGAATGATCATGCGCGTGTAACCTCCATTATGAGTATGTAAAAAATCCCTCTATAGGGTACCCTTTGGAACAGCCGCACATACACACGTCTCCCGTTTTCGCGTTCAGGAGGATAGTGCCGCAATAATTTTGAAGCTGATAAAAGCCGAAACCGTCAGCGGCAGGAAACTTAGCACCAGCATGCCGAGCTTGGTCCCGCGGTCTTCTTTCCGCAAAACGATATAGTTGCCAACTACCCAAACCAACACGTAGACACAAAGCGCTGCGATAGCCATATAACGCTCATGCGCGGCAGGTCTGGCCATGAAGCCATAAAAGCCAAAAATCATATAAATGAGCACATGAGGCGTCGGTATGCCAAGTATAAGATTGAAAAGCCAATACGCCATGAATTTGCGATTCGCGGGAATGATTTGATTCACTTGGACACGCTCCTTTAAACCGGAAATCTACTAGAAATATTGTAGCTTTTCCGGCAAGGAAGCATAAGTACTAACTTCTTATAGTACTGTCTATCCTACGACTGTGTTTTAATCCCTTCAAAAGCCATTGTCACCAGACTATGCACATAAGAATCATCTATTTTGTCTCCGGTTAACAGCATTCTATAGAATATAGGCCCGTATATGAGATCAATACATATTTCCAGATCAAGGTTTGCTTTCAATTCCCCGCTCTGAGTCCCTTGCTCCAAAAGAAGCCGTGCTTCACGCCGACGAGGCTGGAAGTATCTCGTGCGATAAGCCTCTGCCAATCCTGCATCAAACTGTCCTTCACCGATTAATTCCGCAATGATTTTACCTTCCCGACTTATCAAAAAGCGGGCTACATTCGTCGCATGGATGAGAACATTGCTAAATACGGAGCCCGTGTCAGGTACTGGCAGTCTTGCCGTAGCCGCGGACATATAGCCATCCATAACAACGGCCGCTTTATTGGGCCACCATTTGTAAATGGTCGCTTTGCTAACTTGGGCACGTTCAGCGATTTTCTCAACAGTTACTGCCCCAAAACCGAGCTCCAGCAATAAATCGTACGAAGCAGCAAGGATAGACTGTTGTGTTTCCAGATTACGTGGACGTCCTCTTTTGACACTCACACGAATCCCTCCTTAAATAAAAACTATACGTTTATTATACTAAATAATCGTTCAGAGAAAAATCACCTATTTACAAAACGGTACGTTCAGTATATTGTGTAATTATCAATTAGTAAACTATACGTTCAGTATTTAATAAGGAGGACGATTGCTATGCAAACGGAAAAAGGAATGGAAGGGAAACGCATTTCGAGCTGGATGACATTTTTGTTGGCATCTGCCTGTGGTCTTATCGCAGCTAATCTTTATTATGCTCAAACCCTGGTAGGGCCAATTAGTGCCGATACAGGTCTTTCTTCCGCAGCGGCGGGGTTAATTGTTACTTTAACTCAAATTGGCTATGTGGTAGGACTCTTATTTATCGTACCGCTCAGTGACATCATTGAAAATCGGCGTCTCGCCGTCATATCGCTAATTGTGGTGGTAGCTGCTTTGATCGGAGCAACATTCGCAACGAATGCGCCGCTGTTTCTGATTGCGTCCCTTTTCATCGGTTTAGGATCTGTGGTCGCTCAAATATTAGTCCCCTACGCGACTTATTTAGCTTCGGAAGAGCAGCGCGGCCGCGTAGTGGGGAACGTGATGAGTGGACTGCTCCTCGGCATTATGTTTGCTCGTCCGGTGGCAAGCTTCATTGCCAGCTTCTGGGGATGGCAAGCTGTCTTCGCTTTGTCGGCGGTTGTCATTACGCTTTTGACGGTACTTTTATGGCGCATTCTTCCTGAAAGAAAGCCTTCGCCTACGATCAACTACGGTGAACTGCTCGTCTCGTTAGTTGTTCTTTTACGACAAACGCCTATACTGCGCCGCCGGGCTCTCTATCAAGCCTTTTTATTTGGATCCTTTAGCCTGTTTTGGACTACGGTGCCTTTGCGGTTGGCCGATGAATTCCAAATGTCCCAGCAAGGCATCGCCTTATTTGCCTTAGCAGGCGTAGGCGGGGCCATCGCAGCGCCGATTGCGGGAAGACTGGCGGACAAAGGCCTGACGCGGCTTTTGACCGGATTGGCGATGCTGATTGCCGCCTTGTCTTTTGTGCTGGCTTATCTCTTCCAAACCCACTCAACAACAGCTCTTGGCCTGCTTGTTCTTGCCGCTATTATGCTGGATATGGCCGTATCGGGAAATCTCGTGCTTGGGCAGCGAGCGATTTATTCATTGGGGAGCGCAGCAAGAGGGCGTCTGAACGGGTTATTCATGTCCATCTTTTTCATTGGCGGTGCGGTCGGCTCCTCTTTGGGCGGCTGGTCTTACGCTCATGGGGGCTGGAATCTCACCACTCTGATTGGGATTGTCCTGCCGCTTGTGGCTTTACTTTACTACTTTACGGAAAAAAGATCCCCAGCGAAAGCATAAGCATACGAAAAAGCGCCATCCCCACGGGACGGCGCCTTTTTCCTTCTACTTGAATCGATTACGCTTGCTCACCGAAAAACATCTCGTAAGCCAGCGCCGTTTGAATCTTCGCTTCCTCTTCGTTCAATCGGCGAATGAGTTCCATTTCTACCTGGGTCACTTCTTCCCCTTGGAAATTGATCTCCGCGATGGAAGCAACGATGCGAACAATCGCAATCGCCTCATTCTCCGGTGTATACGCGATAACCTTCTGACCTGTCGGGAAGACGCGGAAGCCGCTCTTCACCATTTTGCCGCGGCCATACTCCAGAAGCTCAAAAAGCTCCTGTGCGGACTTGAATTTGCATACTGAATTAAACTCCGTTTGAAATCCCATTTGCATCTACTCCACATCAAAAGAATATTGGATATTTTGCTTCGCGGCATGCCGTTCGATCGCCAATCGGATAAGATCATCGAGCAGCTCTGTATAGGGCTTGCCGGATTCTTGCCACAGCAAAGGGTACATGCTGAACGGGGTGAAGCCCGGCATTGTATTGATTTCATTGATGTAGATTTTGTTATCGGCTTTGCCCAGGAAGAAATCCAACCGTGACAAGCCGCTGCCATCTACTGCTAAATAGGCTTGAATGGCCAGCTGTCTAATTTGTTCAGCCGTTTCGTGCGGAATTTCGGCAGGAATCACCATCGCTGATTTGCCATCCAAATATTTGGCTTTGTAGTCATAAAACTCGTTGGATGAAACGATTTCCCCGGCAACAGATGCAATAGGCTCATCGTTGCCCAAGATAGCAACCTCAATCTCGCGCGCATCGATATTTTCTTCAATAATAACTTTGCGATCGTATTGAAAAGCAAAATTAACCGCTTCGATCAATTCCGCTTGATTTCTTGCTTTGGAAATGCCAACGCTGGAGCCTAGGTTCGCTGGCTTCACGAAGCAAGGGTAACCAATCGCCGTCTCCAGCTCGACCAGATGATAGGCACGATTTTTTTCCCACTCTGTGCGTGTAAAATGGCGGAAAATGCATTGCGGAAGTCCCTCTTGCGCAAAAATCTTCTTCATCATGACTTTATCCATTCCCACCGCGGATGCAAGCACGCCTGCCCCTACGTATGGAATATTAGCCATTTCCAACAAGCCTTGAATGGTTCCGTCTTCACCGAAGGTACCGTGCAATAACGGGAAGATCACATCCAAGCTTGTGTCCTTCGTCCCAACTGGATTCACAGCAGCAACGGATACATCGCCTTTGGCTTGAATGGCTCCGAATATCGGGGCCAGAGCGTTGGACACCGGTGCATTCACTGTTTCTCCTGCGCTGAAGGTTAAAGCATCTCTGGATTCAGCAGGTCCGAGTAGCGGAGCGCCGCTCTTCCACTCGCCTTTTGTCGTTATATAAAACGGTGTTACCTCATATTTCGTGAAGTCCACGGCTTTCATAACGGCCAATGCTGTTTGCAAAGACACGTCATGCTCTCCGGATTTCCCTCCATAAATGAGTCCAATTCTGATTTTGCCGCCCATTCCGTACCTCCGTCTAGTCGTTCTATTTCTGTACTACCTATCACATTTCATCAGCAACTCGAACGAAAACGTATTTCGTCCGCTCCGTCCAAGCGGGTGAATCCTTATAAGCCCAATACCGATTGCGGCTGTTATACGTGTGTGCATTCACAAGAGGCATGCCGTTGGCATCCTTGCCGATGACAATGACATTGTGCTGAAACCGGCCGTCACCGTCCCAATCGTAGCTAATCGTGTCTCCCGGCTGAAGCTCGCGCGGATCATGAACAATATGACCATGCAGCCCTTTGCGGCTATGCGATAAAAACGATTGCAAGCTGTTGGCTACTGCCCAACTGAAGCTCCACAGCTCTTGATGACCTCTTCTGCCTGCATACCACCAGCCCAAATCCCTTTTCCCAGTATAGTCCATTGGAGCCCCGCCTGCAAAGAGGCACTGCGATACAAAATTCGTGCAATCGACTTCAAATTCCTCAAATTTAGGGTTCGGTTTTTCCCACCAAGTCTCGGCATATTCCACAACTTTGGGGCGGTTATATATGATTTTGCGCAGAGCAGATTCTTGGGTACTGCCGCCCAGTATACTATGATTGATATAAGGAAGAGAGGGCGCTCTTCGCAGCCCTTCCACGAAGTCTTCCGGCTCAGGCAAAAGAAAGCCTCGCTGCCTGCTCGAAAGCGACTTCTCGGCTTGCAGCGATTCTGTGTATCTCACCTGCCAACGGTGCGCCATGCTGTCAATCGTCACACGCTCCGTCTCGATGCGTTCTTCCACATGCTCGGTGGAACCAATCTGATAGTACAAATACCGATGCAGCCGGATATCCGCAATAATTCCTTGCCCCGATTCTCTGACACCGCTGAGACGCAGCTTTGTTTCCCCGCGCAGCAGCTTGGCATCACGATCCTGATAGCTGTTCAGCAGCCTCCGGACTCTGACATCCTGTGTGCGGACATAAGCGCTGTCTGTGACATAAGCTTCAAGCGGTGCTGCAGAGCCTTCGAGTTCTGCTTGATTTTTGGCGTGAACATAATTGTAGAGCGCTGTTTTCCAGGACATCTTGGGATCCTCCTAAAAGTTTTCTATGTCTTCTCATTCACACAATAAGAAACCCCAAAGACTGCTATTTATTGAAAAGCACTCTTTTGAGGCATAATAGGAGTCCTTAGAGACCCATTAGCGACTCTTAGAGCCGCCTGCAAGTGTTTCCTGCTCATTTTCTGAAGGACGAGCCCGATTTGCTTTGAATTGATTCAATATATGACATTTATCCGGTAAAAATGATTGAAATAAATCTTTACTGATACACAGTGAGACGGTATACTTGAAGTAGGGGATAAATGAAATTGAGTTTCACTAGTTGAAACTCAGTGGATGAAGATATTTTAAGGAGGAATTACCCATGCCCAACAAGGACTCTTTTTCTGTGCGTAAGCAGTTAACTGTCGGCACGAAATCGTTCCAGTATTACAGTCTTCCTGACTTTGAAAGCCAAGGTCACGGCACCATCAACAATCTGCCTGTTTCCATCCGCGTTTTGCTTGAAGCTGCTATTCGTCAATTCGACGGTCGCGCGATTACAAGCGAACACGTGAAACAAATCGCTGGCTGGGCTGAAGGCCGCGATGAAAACAAAGAAATTCCTTTCATTCCTGCTCGTATCGTTCTTCAGGATTTCACTGGAGTTCCAGTCGTCGTTGACCTTGCGGCAATGCGTGCGACTATGGCTCGTGAAGGTGGAGATCCAAAACGGATCAACCCGCTTGTTCCTGTAGACCTTGTTATTGACCACTCTGTCATGGTTGATGCTTTCGGATCCCCGGATGCACTCGAAATGAACATTAACTTAGAATTCGAAAGAAACGAAGAGCGTTACCGCTTCTTGCGTTGGGCACAAACAGCATTTGATAATTTCCGTGCTGTTCCTCCTTCAACAGGTATCGTTCACCAAGTTAACTTGGAGTACCTGGCTTCCGTAGCAGCTACGAAAACAATCGACGGTGAAACTGTTGTTTACCCAGATTCCTTGGTTGGTACTGACTCCCATACAACAATGATCAATGGTCTTGGTGTTGTAGGTTGGGGCGTCGGCGGTATCGAAGCTGAAGCTGGTATGCTTGGACAACCACTTTACTTCGTAGCTCCAGACGTTGTTGGTTTCAAATTGACAGGCCACTTGGCAGAAGGCGCTACAGCGACTGACTTGGCTTTGACTGTTACACAAATTTTGCGTAAAAAAGGCGTTGTTGGTAAATTCGTTGAGTTCTTCGGTCCTGGTCTGAGCAACATTTCCTTGGCTGACCGTGCAACTGTAGCTAACATGGCTCCTGAGTACGGCGCAACCATCGGTTTCTTCCCAGTTGATAACGAAACATTGAACTACCTGAGAGCTACAGGCCGTGAAGATGATCAAATCGCACTTGTCGAAGCTTACTACAAAGCACAAGGCATGTTCCGTACAGACAGCACTCCAGATCCTGTGTTCACAGATGTCGTTGAACTTGATCTTGGTTCCGTAGTACCAAGCTTAGCTGGTCCTAAACGTCCTCAAGACCGTGTTGAGCTTACGAACATGAAAGAGTCTTTCAACTCCATCATCCGTACGCCGATCGACAAAGGTGGATACGGCCTGACAGACGAGAAAATCAACGAAGTTGTAGAAGTCGTTTACCCAAGCGGCGAAACAGCGAAAATGGGCACAGGTGCTGTCGTAATCGCAGCGATCACTTCCTGTACCAATACTTCCAACCCAAGCGTTATGCTAGGTGCCGGACTTGTAGCGAAAAAAGCGGTAGCTCGCGGTTTGAGAAAACCAGCTTTCGTAAAAAGCTCCCTGACACCAGGTTCCTTGGTTGTTACCGAGTATCTAATCAAAGCAGGCTTGCTTGAGCCTCTAGAAGCACTAGGCTTCCACGTTGCAGGTTATGGCTGTGCAACTTGTATCGGTAACTCCGGTCCACTTCCAGACGAAGTCAGCAAAGCGATCATCGATAACGATATGACAGTCGCTGCCGTTATTTCCGGTAACCGTAACTTTGAAGGCCGCGTACATGCGCAAGTTAAAGCCAACTATCTGGGATCACCTCCACTTGTTGTTGCTTATGCTCTTGCTGGAACAGTTAACATTGATTTGGCTAACGATCCAATCGGCTATGACCAAAACAATCAACCTGTTTACCTCAAAGACATCTGGCCAACAAACCAAGAGATTCAAGAAGCTCTGGGCGTTGCAATGAGCGCTGATATGTTCCGTGACAAATACAGCAATGTATTCCGTGCGAACGAGCGTTTCAACCAAATCGCAATTCCAGAAGGCGATCTGTACGAGTTCGACAACAAATCCACTTACATTCAAGAGCCTCCGTTCTTCACCGATCTTGGTACGGTTCTGGATGATATCGCGGATATTCGCAACGCCAAAACATTGGCACTGCTTAGCGATTCCGTAACAACGGATCACATCTCGCCTGCAGGTAACATCAAAGTTGACAGCCCAGGGGGCCAATACTTGATCAACCATGGCGTCAAAAAAGAAGATTTCAACTCCTACGGTTCCCGTCGTGGTAACCACGAAGTAATGATGCGCGGAACGTTCGCTAACATCCGTATTCGTAACCAAGTGGCACCAGGCACAGAAGGCGGCGTAACCACTTACCTGCCAACTGGTGAAGTTGAGTCCATCTACGATGCTTCCATGAAGTATCAAGCTGAAGGCCAAAACCTCGTCGTTATCGCTGGTAAAGAGTACGGAACTGGAAGCTCCCGTGACTGGGCAGCCAAAGGAACATTCCTGCTTGGCGTTAAAGCTGTTATCGCAGAAAGCTTCGAGCGTATTCACCGCAGCAACCTTGTGGGCATGGGCGTTCTTCCACTTCAATTCCTTGATGGAACTGGCTGGAAAACACTTGGTATCACAGGTCGCGAAACATTCGATATCACAGGTCTGAGCAACGATGTTCAACCAGGTTCGACAGTTAAAGTTACAGCAACTCGTGAAGACGGAACAAGCTTCGAATTCAACGCTCTCGTGCGTTTGGATAGCTTGGTTGACGTGGATTACTACCGTAATGGCGGTATCCTGCAAACCGTTCTTCGCTCCATTCTTGCTGAGAATAAATAATTCAGTTTACATCACGCAAAACACACACACATGTATGCACGCCAAAATCCGGGAATGCCTTATGGCATTTCCGGATTTTTTATTTCGGGTAAGACGCGGCCTGCTTATAGGCTCATTGGACTGTGAAAGCGTTTTTTTCGAATTTGCGCCACACGTTGAACCCTTAGAGCCCCAAGTGATTGACTTACATTTCCAAAAACTGCGGGTTGAGCACGCCCTTCTCCCCTACTATACTGGGTAGAGCGAAAGGGGAGATGAAAGATGAACACATTGAAAAAGCTCGTCTTAGTCATGCTGTTCGCGTCAATTGGGTTAGGGTATACTGCAAGCCAGTTCAGCCAACCAACTTACGCGGCAGAGGCTGCCTTACAGTTAGGTACTCAAAACGGAGACGTCTGGGACGCACAGTTTCGTCTAAAAATGTTAGGCTATTATACACAGCCGGTGGATGGCAAATACGGTCCTGTAACGGCCGCGGCTGTTCGTAATTTTCAATATAATTATGGCTTAACCGTTGATGGTCTTGTCGGAGCGAATACGTGGCAAAGCTTGCGCAAATACTCCGTAAATCAAGAAGATCTGGACATTCTGGCTAGAGTGGTCTACAGCGAGGCACGCGGTGAGTCTTACGAAGGACAAGTGGCGGTAGCCGCCGTTGTCATGAATCGCCTGAAGTCGAGTCAGTATGCCAACACGATTGAGGGGATTGTTTTTGCCCCAGGAGCGTTCACAGCAGTAAGTGACGGTCAATACTGGCTAACGCCGGATAGCACCGCCTACAAGGCCGCACAGGACGCCGTAAAGGGCTGGGACCCGACCAAGGGAGCTACGTTCTACTTCAACCCAGAAACAGCGACTAGCGCTTGGATCTGGTCACGTCCGCAAACCGTGCGGATTGGTCATCATATTTTTGCGAAGTAATCGATGCCGTCAGGGGAATCCTGACGGTTTTTGTTTTTGGTTGTACACACGCTGCGCCAGAGCCATTGTTAGCGGATGCGCAGCTGAGGCTCGCGATTTCGAAAAGCCTGCATAAGTGCAGGCATTTTCGATCAAATCGTGTGAAAATAGCAGAATGCCTGCGATTATGCAGGCTTTTTACTGTTTTCCATCCTAGAATCGAAAAATGGTCTCAAAAGGATGCATAATCGCAGGCTTTTCGCGATTTTTCTTATTTCCAAGACGAAAAGGATGCATAATTGCAGGAATTATGCGAAATGTACGGCGGGCCTGAGGCAATCTGCCAGTATGAGCAAACTCTAGCTAACCAAGACACTCCCAGCTACTCCAGCCAATCAAGCCACTTCTAGCTACTCAAGCCACTCTAACCATTCAAGCCACTCTAACCACTCAAGCCACTCTAACCACTCAAGCCACTCTAACCATTCAAGCTACTCAAACCACTCAAGCCACTCTAACCACTCATGCTACTCTAACCATTCAAGCCACTCTAACCACTCAAGCCACTCTAACCACTCAAGCCACTCAAACCACTCTAGCCACTCTAACCATTCAAGCTACTCAAACCACTCTAGCCACTCAAGCCACTCTAACCATTCAAGCTACTCAAACCACTCTAGCCACTCAAGCCACTCTAACCATTCAAGCTACTCTAACCATTCAAGCTACTCTAACCACTCAAGCCACTCTAACCATTCAAGCTACTCTAACCACTCAACCACTCTAACCATTCAAGCCACTCTAACCACTCAAGCCACTCTAACCATTCAAGCTACTCAAACCACTCTAGCCACTCAAGCCACTCTAACCATTCAAGCTACTCTAACCATTCAAGCTACTCAAACCACTCAAGCCACTCCACGATTAAAGTATGTACAAGCAAAAGAAACATCGATGTAACTCTGCTGCTGCCAGATTTCTTCCAAATAAATGACTGTCCCACAAAGGTATCCATGTATGAACAAGTCCCAAACAACATCAAAAACGCCTCCAAAAACACTGCGCAAGTGTGGAGGGAGGCGTTTTTTGATAGGAATAGTGGAAGTTCAAAAATCCAAAATGATTTTTTGGAAAACCATTTTTGTTTTGGTGCAGGCCCTGATTCCACGCCATCGGGGAACCTTCCAAAAACACAAAAAAGCTATCCCAGATCTGCAACCTGCCGGATAGCTTAGCTTTTTTCAAACCGATTCTTCATACCAAGGATTCAGATGCACCAGCACCTCATCCACATCGCTATGAGCGTCTTTGATCTTTTGCTTGATGGCGCGGCTGATATCGTGGCCTTCTTGGATGGTTAAGGTTCCCCGAACGGCCAGCCTTGCATCGACTAAAATGTAATGTCCATGCTCCCGTGCCCGCAGTCGATCAATGCGTTTGATCTCCGGCGCAGAGCGGATCAAAGCCGCATACTGCTCAATATGCTCGGGGCTTACACTCCGCTCCATGAGAATGTCGAAGGATTCTCTGCCCATTTCATAGGCCAGCTTCAACACAAGAAATGAGACGATGATTCCCGCTACGGGGTCTCCGTAAGCTAAGATCGCATAGCCGAAATGTTCGCCAATCAAAGCTAAGCCGATACCAACGGATGCGGCAATAGACGCATACACGTCCGCCAGATGGTCGTATGCGGTAGCGATCAAGCCCTTGCTGTTGCGCTCACGGCCGATACGCATCGTGTAGATGTAAAGGATTTGCTTCCAGATCAGCGAAATAACGGCCGCAACGAAAGCCATCCAATGCGCGTTGCCAGGCTCTTCAAACAGCGCATGGATGGAGTGATAGCCCATGTAAATGGCCGCTCCGCCGAGAATGATCGCGACAATGAAAGCTCCGAGCACCTCGGCCTTGCCATGTCCATAGGGATGATCCACATCGGCCGGCTTGGAGGATACTCTCATCGAGCTGTATGCGGTCGCGGAGGCGATCACGTCTCCCGCGTTATGGATGCCGTCGGCGATCAGCACTTGGCTTTGGAAGAGGAGACCGACGATGATTTTGATGGCGGTAAGCACGACATTGCTGGCAAGGCTGATCCAGATCGCCAGCATGGAGGCTGCCTTCTTCATACTTGCCACATCCTTTCCCTCCTTCTAGTATGGACCTCCTAGAAGATAAACATCCATCGCCGCTAGCGCAGCATGGTCCCCATCCGCCGCGCCGCCTCCATAATCAGCGGCGCCTGCTCTTGCATAACCTCCAGCGTCAATCGGTTCGCTGGGCCCGAAACCGCAAGGGCGGCGACCAAGCGGCCGCCTCGATCCAGTACCGGCGCGGACACTGCCGCCGCACCGGGCTCGCGCTCTTCCACGCTCGTGGCGAAGCCAGCGAGCTTGGTGTCGCTGAGCTGCTGCAGGAACGCCTGCTGATCCAGCCCGGTCGGCCAGTCGGCCGAGGCTAGAAGCTGCTCCTGCAGCGCTGGCTCAGCGAAGGCGACGAGCACCTTGCTCGAGGCGCCGACGTATAAGGGCATTCGCGCCCCGACAGGGGCTACGCGGCGAATCGCCTGGTTGCTCTGCACCGCTTGGATGCGCACGCGAAGCAAGCCGTCCTGAACGTACAGCGAGATCGTTTCACCAAGCTGATCGCGCAGCCGTTCCATCTCCGGCAGCAGAATGATGCCGGGGTCTCCCTCTTTGGAGAGATTGGCGGAGAGCTCCCACAGCCGATAACCAAGTCTGTATTTATCTGTTGCGGCATCCCGCATGATGAACCCCTTGCCCTCCAGTGAGGCAAGCAGGCGATGGACGGTACTTTTGTGCAGATCAACACGACTTGCAATTTCAGTTAAAGTAAGCTCGGTAGCTCCAGTAAAGCAGAGCATAATATCTAAAGCGCGCTCAACGGCACGCACGGTTAGCTTGCCATCTTCCATGACGAACACCACTTTCATTATACGGATATCTAGGATATGCCAGTCGATCTGAAAAGTTGATTAGTTTCACCATATGAAACCCATTTACATCTAGTATAACCAAACTACCTCTATGCGTAAAGGTCAATCATCTGTTTCTTCTATTGTTACAGTACGGTTACAGAGGCCTTACAATTGGTGTATCAGCATTGACTTGAAAGCGCATTCAGAATAATATTAAGTTAGAAGATTACTTATCAGAATATTTTGTCAATTAATCTCAAGATTCATTCTCCCTATGACCTCTTAGAGCAACTGGGATTACTCACACTATTTTATATGGAGGGAGGGTGCCGCGATGTCAACAACATCTCTATCCCCTGGTTCATTACAACCCACACTGGAGCAGGTCGTTCCGCGACGGCTTTTACGCAAAAAAAAGCTGGTTCTCACTATCCTGATCTCCTTCTTAACCTTATGCATGTCTCTGCTGCTTGCCTTTCATGCTTACATTGCTTGGACGCTGGCTCGGCCGCACATCGACCCTCTCCATTCCGATCCAATGAGAGCGGTTGGTCTTCCTTTCAGCAGTGTAACCTTCCCAAGCTTGAATGGCGCTTCTCAATTAGATGGCTGGTTCATTCCCGCTCAATCGAGCAAAACCATTATTTTCTCTCATGGCTACGGCGGCAATCGCGAGGAGTTATGGGTCCCGCTATACAACTTGGCCCGTGAACTTCATCTACAAAATTACAATGTGCTTATGTTTGATTATGGGTACGTTCATCCTGGCAGTAAGCGCCTGATGACGGGTGGTATTCAAGAGTCTCAGGAACTGCTCGGAGCCATCAATTATGTCAAACAGCTATCCAGCGGTCCAATCTATATCTGGGGCTTCTCGATGGGAGCAGGCACAGCACTGCAAGCGGCTCTCCAGAACAACACGGATATCTCAGGGATGATTCTGGACAGCACCTTCTTGCTGAATCCGGATACCCTTTATCACAATATGAAGCAAGTCGTGAACGTTCCTAAATTCCCTTCTCTACCGCTCGTTCGCTTATTTTTCCCATTGCTCAATGGCGTAAGTTTGCATGAAGTGCCTTACAATAAGGTCACCTCTACCGCTTACCCGATGCCTATCTTCTTCATCCACGGAACCGAGGACTACAAAGCTCCCTATGAGATGGTAGAAGACATGTTCAAGCAGCAGAAGGCACCCGAATCCAAGCTATGGATCATTCCCAAAGCACAGCACGAGCTTCTTTATCGGGCGGAACCAAAAGCCTATATTCGCAAAACGATGAATTTCTTAAATGGTCTTTCAACTGCACCTGTTTACTAACGTTGGTATTCCCTCCTCCTATAAAGTCGGCCCCTTGCAGGGTCGATATTTTTTTGCGCGCTAAATAAAACAAAGAACGCTGACAGAGTCAACGTTCTCTTAACTTCTATGACAGCGATCCGCTGGCATCTAATCCATTTCGTAAATCGACCCGGATTTGCTTGCGAACAGCTCGGCGTATACTTTCTCAGCGTAGGCATCTGTCATGCCGGAAATATAGTCCGCAACGAACCGCGGCCAGCTCCAATTGCCCTTGCGGCGCTCATAGCTGTCAATCCAGTCGGGCGGGATAATCCACTGCCCTTTGTCTTGGTCAATAAAGCTGTCCCATAAGCGCTCCACGATGATCTCACTGCGCTTCTGCAAGCGCAGCACTCGGAAATCCTTGATCAGGGTGACCCATGCGAGCTTTTTGAGGATTTCCATCGTCCGGAGCAGATTCATATCCTCCGCTCCGTCTTTGACGAGCGCAACCTTTTTCCAGCCGCGATCCGGATCATCAATGATATCCAGACAGCTGGCGAAGGAGCTCACCCAGCGAGCTTTCATCTCTCTGCGGGTCCGCGATTCTTCCCGATTGCATTCTGCAAATATCTGCTCCCATTGCTCCAGATAATCGGACAGCACTTGTCTGACCATCAGCTCAATATCGACTTGCTCCCATCCGAATTTATGCTTGTTAGGATCATTCAAGATCTCCATAACCAGATGCCGGATCAACCGCTGATCTTCGAAGAAGGTCGCATTCATTTGAATTTTCCCCGCGCGGATGCCGTCTTCAATATCATGGGTGGAATAGGCGATATCATCGCACAAATCCATCAACTGAGCTTCCAGCGTGGAGCAGCCCTCCGGCATTTTCCACTCCGCTCTGAGTTCTCGAATGATATCCCACTCTGAGCCATACACACCCTTGAGTCTGGACTCTTCTTCGATCAGGAAGGGATACTTATTGATGCCCAGAAGCACCGCTGAGGTCAGATCCAGACCACTTTCGCTGCCTGCCCGCTTCTCCAGAAACATCAGGATTCGGAAGTTTTGGGCATTGCCCTCATATTTCAAGCCATAATCCTTCAGCAGGATATGATTCAGCACTTCTTCCCCTTTGTGCCCAAAAGGAGGGTGTCCAAAATCATGGGCGATCGACGCACATTCCACCACCGTAGGGTCGATAATGAGCCCTGGGTGCTCTCTCTTTTGCAGAAACGGATTCGTCCGCTCTAAGCGCTTCGCCACTTCTCTGGCGATTTGGGCAACTTCCAGCGAATGCGTGAGTCGTGTCCGATAATAATCCCCTGATCCGGCACCGAACACCTGTGACTTCCCTTGCAGCCGCCGAAAGGTTGGTGATTGGATAAGCCGCGCATAATCCCTTTCAAATTCATCTCGTTCTTCGCTCACTTTAGAGGAAGCGGCCTCACCGGGCCGATATTTTCGTATGTCATTCATAAGCTTGCCTCCCCAAGTGCTCTTTCCTATTCCCCAATAACGTTTATAAAAGAATACTATATCCGTCTACCTTGCAACAAGTCATAGCCGTCATTCTTAACAAAAAAAAGGGATGCTGCACAAGACTTTTGTCTCCATGCACATCCCCTTGCGCGTACCCTTTATTTTAACAAGGACAAAAATTCTGAGCGAAGCGTTGAATCCGTCCGGAAAGAACCACGAACCGCTGAGGTTATCGTCTGACTGCCATACTTCTTTACACCTCTGGAGCACATACACATATGTTCTCCCTCCACCACAACCATGACGCCATGCGGCTTCAGCACTTCATCCAGAATGTCGGCAATCTCCGATGTAATTCGCTCCTGCACCTGAAGCTTGCGTGTAATAACATCCACGAGACGGGCGAATTTGCTTAATCCCGCTACTTTACCGCTAGGCAAGTACCCGACATGCACTTTACCGAAAAAGGGCGCCATATGATGCTCACATTGACTGTAGTAAATAATATCTTTAATGATCACGAGCTCTTCGTGCTGCTCATCGAAAGTTACTCCCAGCACATCACGGGGATTCGCCTCATAACCGGAAAATATTTCTTCATACATCCGGGTTACGCGGGCAGGTGTGTCAAGCAAACCTTCCCGATCTACATCTTCGCCAATCAGTCTCAAAATCTCCCGAACATGCTGCTCAATGAGTTCCCGATTCTCGGAGACTCTCGTATTTTTATACTCGATTGATGCCATCTTCTCTCCCACCTCTTTCTTCTATCCCATACAAATGGTCAGAACCTTGATACTGTCGCGCATTGCTCTGCTGTCTTTGTGCGCTTTGGTGAGCAGCATTCCGCCTTGTAGCAGCGAGACGATCGGTGTCGCCAACTCTACGGGGGTTAGCCCCTGTAGAGAGAGCTCACCTCGCTTACGCCCATCCTGCAAGCAAGATTCGACCTCAGCCTCCATCTCGCTGAAAAAACGGCTCAGCGGCTTACGCAGCTCTTCTGAGCTGTCACTAAGCTCCAGAGCTAGATTGCCGAAGAAGCAGCCCTTCCGACAAGCATGCTCTTCGCAGAAGCTCAGCATCCTTTCGAACAAGCCGAGCACCCGCTGCTTCGGTGATAAATCCGCATTGCCGAGGCTTGGCTCCAGAACGGCTTGCCGCATCTCCTGAATCTTGCGTTCAATCACCTTAAGACCCAGCTCTTCTTTACTTTTGAAATGATAATAAAAATTACTTTTACAAACCCCGCTGCTCGACAAAATATCTTCCAGTCCCGTCCCTTGGAAGCCATGGTCATGAAACAGATCCATCGCTGCCTCCAAGATGCGGTCTTTGTTGCTTGCCATCGAATAGCCACCTCTGAATAGTACCGGTATGTCCTATAGCTTTCATACCTGACCATAATAGGAAGGGCTCATGCTGTCAGCCGTTTGTACGGTGGACAGCACAGCCCCTGAGAAGGGTTCTCTTACACCCTGCGTATTATTTCCACTTTTGGTTTTTCATCATTTGCTGCGCTTTGCTCAATTGCTGCTTATTCATGTTGTAGCCCATTTGCTTTGCCATTTTGGCCAGCATTTCGGGATTGTTTTGCATCGATTCCAGCTGTCTTTTTAAATAGAATACACCGATGAAAAACCCGCCGACTAAGCCCACAATCAACGTGAGAATAGGTATAAGATAACTCCACATCGTGAATGCCCCCTGCTTGTACAAATTGGTATGGATTGCTTGCTTTATCATATCATTTCTGTTCATCTGTTTACAAATAGGATACCCGCCCAGATTATAGCACTTGTTCGATAAAAAGAGTCGTGTGTTTGGCCAGATCAATCTCTTTAATATCCAGCTCCCGATCCGTAGCATCCTGTTTGACAATACGAACGATGGGGCGACTTGGCAGCCCTCGATGCTGTCCCACAACGACACCAGTCTCCCGACTGGAGAGGCGAACGGAAGCCCCCGTTGGATAAATAGAAACGATTTTCAGAAATTGAATCACCACATCGCGGTCCAGCTTGGTTTCAGCTAGCGCCATCATATGCTCGCAAGCCTCGTAAGGCAGCATACGCCGACCTAGGGAGGTATCGAAGAGCAAATTATCATACATGTTGGCGACAGCTGTAATTTTGGCATAGACATGGATATCTTCGCTCAAAAGTCCCCTCGGATAGCCAGAGCCATCTACGGCTTCATGGTGCTGAAAAGCCACATGAGCAATCAGCAAGCTGAATTCCCGTTTGTTTTTCAAAAGCTCAAAGCCTCTCCACGTATGATGTCTCTTGATATCCAGCGATTCATCGTCATACAGAAGTTCGACTTTGCCTACATCATGAAGAAGCGCGCCAACGGCAAGCTCTTTTAACTGCGTCTCATTGAAGCCCATATTAATGCCGATCAACACAGCCATCATACAAACGTTCGTGGCATGGACATACATCTCATTATCCTTCGTACGAATATCGGTCAATTGAATAAGGACATCCCGGTTCTTCATCACTTCATCGAGCAAAGTATTGATCGAAATGCTCATGGAACGGGAGTTAAACTCCTTGCCTGATTGAATCGCTGCGAAGGTTTGTCCCATTTGCTGCATCACAATCCGTTTCGTTTCTTCCGAAAGAATCTCCGGGATTTCCACATCCTCCAGGCTCTCGTCTTTAATATAAATCATCGTAACCCCGATGCGGTTGAGCGTATTGATCATGAATACCGTTAATTGCACGCCTTCAGATAGCAAAATAGATCCGTTGCTGGCAAATATCGTTCGACCTAAATATTGCCCCGACTCAACGGAATCCAAATGGACATATTTCATAGGATACACTCCATTTTATTCAGATTGTTGTTGCGGTAAGAGGCCGTTCCAGGTCTAGCAAACGTATTTTGATATCCAGCCCGCCGCCATAGCCAACGAGCTCTCCGCTAGCGCCAATAATACGATGGCACGGGATAATAACCGGAATCGGATTTTTATTATTTGCTCCGCCAACCGCTCTAACTGCTTTCGGGGAGCCAATGGCTTCTGCTATATGTTTATAAGAAGCTGTTTCGCCGAATGGAATAGCTAACAATGCCGTCCAAACGCGTTTCTGAAAATCAGTTCCCTGTAAATCGAATTCACCGTCAAAAGACGTTCGGTCTCCGCGGAAATATTGCTCCAGCTGCTCGGTAATCAATGCCAGATGCGCCGTATCCTCTTGCCATTCATGCCTGCCAAACCAGCGATCCGCCCATTCCTGCAATCGCTCTTGATGATGTTCAAAAGTTCCAAATGCAAGATTGCACAGTCCCTGTGATGTTGCAGCAAGGACGAGTGGGCCTATCGGTGAAGCGACTTCTGTATAGCGAAGAATGGTTCCTGCTTGTTGCATACGTGTCATGTGTATGGTTCCTCCTCACCTTGAAGCTGATTGGCTTACAGCAGTGATGGCTTTCTCAATATCTTGCCTGACAGCAGGCTCCTGTTCCTTGGCTTGGGCATTATTCAGCGCCGACGACGCTTCTTCCCCGCCAATTCTGCCCAGCGCCCATGCACAGGTCGCACGGATTTCCGGCCGTGGATCAGCTTGCAGAAGCTCGCTCAGAATCGGCACGGCTGACTGGTCCCTAAAGTTGCCCAGAGCGATAATCGCATTGCGCTGAATCGGCTTCTTGCCTCTCCACGAAGCGGCGATACGTCCATATTGTTCCTTGAACTCCTTGTTTGTCATGGTGAGCAAAGGGATCAGCAGCGGCTTGACCTTCTCAGGGTCAGGCTGCAGCTCAGGCTGGTGCGTCCAGTTCATGCCCTTGTTCTTCGGGCAAACGATTTGACATGTATCACAGCCGTAGATGCGATTGCCGATCTTGCGTTTGTCTTCATCATCGATATAGCCCTTAGTCTGCGTAATGAAAGAAATGCAGCGGCTTGAATTGAGCTGCCCTGGACCGACTAGAGCCCCAGTCGGACAGGCATCTATGCAAATCGTGCAGTCCCCGCACTGATCCATAATAGATGTATCGGGTGTAAACGGAATATTTGTAATCATATCGCCCAAATACACCCACGAGCCCCACTCCGGTGTGATGACAGCGCAGTTTTTGCCGCTCCAGCCGATCCCCGCACGCTCGGCCACGGCCCGGTCGACCAGGACACCGGTGTCGACCATGCTCATCAGTCGCGCATCCGGCACGCGCTCCGCGATGAAAGCCTCCAGCTTCGCGAGCCGATCGCGCAGCACGTCATGGTAGTCGCTCCCCCACGAGGAGCGCGAGATGATGCCTCGATACGCCCCAGGCTCGGATCGGGGAGGGTTCGGCAGTTTCGACGGGTACGCCACAGCGATCGAAATGATCGACTTCGGCGCGTCGAAACTCAGCTCGGGGTTGACCCGCTTCTCGATATCCGGCTCCTCGAAGCCGGATTCGAACCCCTTCTCCCGATGACGGAGAAGGATGTCTTTCAGTTCAGTGAACGGCTCCGCCGAAGCGAAGCCGATTTTATCAATGCCAAGAGACGACGCGGCATCCACGATCTCTTGCTGCAGCTTGCTGAAATTCGCAGGCGTTCCTGTTGCGATGGAAGTGGAAACCGCCATCCGTCTCACCTCTTTTCATTCGTGTCAGTTGATTTAAAGTCCATCGGCCACCGTGAGTGGCCACACAATGCATTCCGCCCGGCCTTGGATCAAGCTGGTCGGAACAGCCCCGAACCTGCGGCTGTCTGCGCTTGCTGCCGCATGGCGGTTGTCGCCCATGACGAAGACGTTCCCTTGCCCAACCTCCGTTGGGCCGAAGTCGCCGTCTTGAATGGGCGTGTCTGTGTACGGCTCTTCGATTTTAACGCCGTTGATGTACAGAAAGCCCGCTCGGCCCTGCACCTCGTCGCCGCTTACCGCGACCACCCTTTTCACGAGGAAAAGGTGCTGCGCCAACGTAAAATCCTCCGACTCCTTGATGATCACAATTTCGCCCCGCTTCGGCGCTTTGAAATAAGTAATCGCCTTGTTCACAAACAACCACTCCCCCTCTTGCAAGGTGGGCTGCATCGAATTCCCCCGCACCGTCGAAAGGTTGAACCCGAACTGATGCACGAGAATAACGACAAGAAGAGCTACAAGAATGGATTTCGTCCAATCCCAGAGCTCATGTGTGAAGCTTTTCGACTCTGCCTCCTGTCTATACTTGGCAGTCGCTTTATTCGTTTCATTGCGGCTTACAAAGAAGCTCATTCATGCTCCTCCGTTCTTATGCTTTTCCCACTGTTCATAATAATGCAGAACCATCTCATCCTGAAAAGGGGGCTTGTCCCCATTCACCAGTTCCAAAACAGCCGCCAGTCCTTCTTGCACTTTTCTTTCGACAAGCGGTGAATAGTGATAATTCAGCTTATGGCGTTCATATTCATCTTGATCCACAATATGCACTGTACGATCCGGCATACGTATAACATCAAGGTCATAGTCGATATAAGTCAGAACTTGCTGGGCGACATACATCGGTGAGGCCACGTTACAATAATATCGAACCCCAGCTTCTTCTATAAGAGCTACAATATTAAACCACATTTTGGGAATGAAGAAAGAAACGCCTGGAATGCGGCTAACCCATTCTTTCCCGTCTGCTTCCTGAATTTTCGTTTGGCTGTTGATAAAAACCATCATATTTTGCTGTTGATGGTCCGTGTGCAGGATATGCTGCGGAACCCGCCAATTCGTCAGCCACATCCGATGAAGATGTCCATCGTGTTTGAAGCTTTTTATCACATACGGCGCGAAATTCTCCATGTCTCAAAGCTCCTCTATTGATAGCTGCCGATAAGTTCCCTACTATATAGAAAAGCATATCTGACCCCCAAATGCAATGGCGGCACCGATATGCTTCCCTCGACCCAGTCTATTCAATTCCAAGAGCATCCGAACAATCCGTTACACGCTGACTTTCTTTACAATACTCAGGCGATGCGCAGCCCGGGAAAAATCAGAAGTATTGTAGCCCGCTGACTCGTAGACAGGCAGTACCATTTCATTATGCACGTCGACCGTCACCATAATTTTGTTCACGTTCCGATGGAGGAACCTTTGCTTCATTGCTTCGATCAAAGCCTTGCCAATACCCTTACGTTGATACTCTGTGGCAACTGCAATGCGATAATAGTAGCCATTGTTGTTATCGATGGTCCCGATAATCATGCCAACAATTTGCGATTCTTCTTGCGCGATAAGAACAAGTTCTGTATCCCAAGAGAGCTGACGAGCAAATGCTTCCATCGTTTCTTCATAGCAGGTTTCCGACAAAACGTCCTGCAAGAGTGTTGTCACCGAAGAAGTATCACCAAGTTGAAATGAACGAACATGCATACGGTTCTCTCCCAATTCCCTATTAATTTGTTAGGATTAATTTTCTGGTAAAGTAGTAAATACGACAAAAATTTACGGAATCCTGCTGAAAATGTGTTAAAATTCACAAAAATCTTTGTTTTTTTCTATTTTTCTCTTGAAAGCGCTTAAATGCAAGCGTTTTCAACAATTTTCACGTTAATTATTAGTTTTCGCCGCCCCTTGACGCTATGCAGTTCGCTCGATCACGCAGCATTTTCGACAAGTGAGCCACCTTTACCCCTAAAGCTGCTAAGAGATCAACAATTTGACCTGGTCAGCGACTAGGTTGTTTTGGTTTTATGACGAGACTGCCTTGTCAGTGGGGGTGGGGGTGATCGTGATGGGTGATGATGATAAAGATGGTGATCGTGATCGTGATGGTGTTGGTGTTGGTATTGGTATTGGTATTGGTATTGGTGTTGATGTTGATGTTGGTGTTGGTGTTGGTGTTGGTGTTGGTGTTGGTGTTGGTGTTGGTGTTGGTGTTGGTGTTGGTGTTGGTGTTGGTGTTGGTGATACTGATGGTGATGGGTTATCGTGATGGATACAAGGTGCGGGACTGCTCCAAAGTTCGCAATCATATCGGCAATGTCCAAACCACATCGATTTCGAAAAACCTGCGAAAATGCAGGCATTTTCGATCAAATCGTGCGAAAACGTCAGAAAGCCTGCGATTATGCAGGCTTTTTAAGCTTTTTCATCCTAGAATGGCAAAAAGGTCTATAAAGGATGCATAATTGCAGGCTTTTCGCCATTTTGCTTATGGCCTAGTCGAAAAGGATGCATTTTCGCAGGAATTTTGCCCAATATACCGACCTAAGGCAAACTGCCAGCTTGAACAACTCTCAAGCCTACTGCCCTCAGCGGCCAACCTATGCCCGTTGCCTATCCCTCATTTGGAAAAGTAAAATTGACCCTACTAAGGCTGCGATATACCGTGGTTGCGAGAATGCAGATGTACCGGGGTAGAGAATAACACGTTCATGGCAAAATGGCATCAGCAAACTCAACAATTGGCGCTATGATGAGAGAATGGATTCATTGACTGTGCGGCTAGTAGAAAGCTGTCCTTTCGGGTTGGCCTCAAGTAGATTTAGCTACTTGCAGAACAGCCCTTCTTCCATCAGTAAACTCAACAATTGGCGCTATGATGAGAGAACGGATTCATTGACTGTGCGGCTAGTAGAAAACTGATCTTTCGGGTTGGCCTCAAGTAGATTTAGCTACTTGAAGCACATCCCTTCTTCCATCAGCAAACTCGACAATTAGCGCTATGGAGAAAGGATTCATTAACTTGTGCAGCTAGTGGAAAGCTGACCTTCCGGCTATCCTCAAGTAGATTCAACTACCTGAGGAACAGCCCTTCTTCGACTTCTCAGTCAGTTTCCCCGCGGAACTCCGCCTAGTTTCCTCCCGAGACTGCCTTCTTCGGCTGGCTCTGGCGGCTTTCAGCGCCTTCTCTCCACTGAGAAGGCCTTTCTAGCTTTCGCGGGGCGAGGCTCCCTCCCCTTTTCACCGCGCCCTACTCCGGCGATGCCGCAACAGCTGCCACTTTGGGGCCGCGGTATTTGAAAAAGAAGGCCACGCAGATTAACGCCAGGCCGTTGACGGCAAAAACAAGCGGGATGCCGATCCAGCCGCCCAAAAAGCCGCCGATAATCGGGCCACTCATAGTCCCAAGTTGCGTAGCGGATTGATTTAAGCTAAACGCTCTGCCGCGAAAGCTGGAATCGGTGAATTTCACAATGAGCGCGTTTAAAGCTGGATAGACCGCTGCAAAAAACAGCCCGTAGCTAAACCGCAAAATACCAAAAGCCAGCAAATGATGAGTACCGAGCTGCAGCAGATTGCCGATTCCGCCGCCTAGAAGGCCGATGAACAGTGTTTTGGAGTAGGTGATTTTTTGCCCGAGCTTGCCCCATCTTGGTGCTGCGATAACGGTTGCGATGCCTACTGCCGAGAAGATAATGCCTGAAGTTAGCGAAGCTGAGCCCTGACTGCCGCCCATCTGCAGCACATAGATCGTCAGCAGCGGTTCGACAATCATAACGGAAGTCGCGACCAGCATCGTGACACCCAATATCATCATGAATGGACGATTATGCGCAGCTGACTTCAGATCATCGATGACACCCGACCGCACAGCCGAGCGGTTGAAGTTGGTTTCCTTGGCGCCGAATAATCCGATAAAGGCGGCAACTAATACGACGCATCCAGAGACTAAGAAGGATTCGCGATTGCCTACCCAGTGGCTGACGAAACCTCCGACCAACGGACCGATGACACTGCCCGCGGCGCTTGCCGTTGACATCACACCCAGCGCGTAGCCTACTTCTTTTTCTGGCGTATTCGTGGCAACTAATGCAATTGAAGCTGGCACAAACCCGGCAAGCAAGCCCTGAAGAATCCGAACACCAAGAAATAAGTAAGGATCATGAACGAAAAATGTCGCAAAATACAGAACGCTTAAGCTAAATCCCGAGCGAATCAACATCGGCTTACGCCCATACTTGTCCGCTAACGATCCCCAATAAGGGGCGATTAATGCACTGGCCAGAAAGGTGATGCCAAAGGTGATGCCCGACCAGGCCTCCAGCCCTTTATCAATACCTAACTCCGTATGCAGAAAAATGGGTAAAAAAGGAATCGAAATGGTATAAGCCATCCCACAAAAAAATACCCCGATCCATAACGTAATGAGATTTCGTTTCCAGGAAAATTCCATATTGTTTACCTCCTGATGAATGCTTCATGACTGGACTACCCTATGCGAAGTTCTCCCGACGACCACACTTGATAAGTTTATTTTATCATTTTTGTTGGAAGATTAAAAATTTAACATCACCAAGCTGCTTCTGAGCCCTTATCCCAGAAACACAAAAGAGAGGTTCGCTGCGCGTACACGACTCATGTACTTGCAGCGAACCTCTCATAGCTTATTACTCCCGACGAGTCGTTCACCCACTAACCGGGAGGCCGGCAGCACGCCAGCCTTGGCGACACCTGTCATGCTGTTGCCCTCGACCATCACCTCAAACTTCAAGTTCAAGCGCATCGGCTTCGTAACGCGCTGTGACCAAGTCAGCTGATTCCCTCTCCGGACGGGATCTTTGAACGCGGCAACCTCGCTGCCTTGCCGGGCTTCGCCATATATGTGACCATCGCGGGTCTGGATGTTGAGCATGACAGACATCTTACCCACGGGCGTGGAAATAGCTGCTTTCCACTCCCCATCAAACAGATTATCAGTTGGTGTATCCTTGCTTCCCTGATGTTGGTTATAGGACTCGTGCCCAACTGCACTATCAGCCGCAACTGGCGCTTGCTGCACCACCGGAAGCCCCTGATCGCGCCACACTGTTCCCCGTCGCTCGAACTCAAAAAGCGATTCCACCTTGAGCGCAATACGTGGGCCAAGCTCGCGCTCAACCAAGTAAATTGCGACATCAAGACCTGACGTCACTCCGCCGCCCGTCACCAAATTGCCGTCATCGACAATTCTTGCGGTGATCGGGATCGCCCCGGTCGCTCCCAGAACATCCATACCGAGATGATTCGTCACCGCATGTCGTCCTTCCAATAATCCGCCCATGGCTAGCAGCAGCGAGCCTCCGCAGACCGTAGCCACTGTCAGATCCGATCGCTGCATGGCTTCTTTCATGAGTGGCGTCAGCTTGGTCTCCATCGCCCGCCTCAAAATGCTGGGCACCGTATGCTCTCCCTCGCCAGCAACCTCACCGGATGCGCCAGGCACCAGAATAAGTCCTGCCTTTTCTGGGTCAATTCTCCCACTGGCAGGAATCTGCAGCCCACCAATGCCGCTCGAGACAAGCCTGGCACCTTCCGCCGTTACGAGATCGACATCCAGATTTTCGTCTGTGTACATTTGGGCTGCACAAAATACTTCATAAGGGGCAATCGCATCAAGCAAATCAAAGCCATCAAATAATACGATTTGTATATGCATAGAAACTCTCCTTTCCTGTTTATTGAGCGGCCACATTTGGAGCCTTGACGTACACAAACCGAATCACAATCTCTGCCAAAATAAAGTTAGTTAAAATCGCTCCATATACGCCCAGTGTATAGCTCAATTCATAGGGCAGGCCCCCGCCTTTATGCAGAATGTAGCTGATTAAATGAATGAAAAAGTTCGTAAAACAGAAAACATAGCTGCGAACCATCCACTTCCGGTGCTTGCTGACTTGCTTGCGTTTAATTTGCACAATGGCTGCAATGGTCATCGCGAACCAAACGATACTGACAAGGTTGAAGGGCAAGCTGCTCGCTTTGCCTCCTGTGCTGTAAGGCGCCATATAACCCGAAGTAAGAACGACCACGAACACAAAAATGACATATAAATAACCATTAACTCTATGAAACTTGCGATATTTTCGTAAGAGTGTATGGGAGAAGTTGAGTATTCCCGTGAGCATCGCCATACAAGCTGCAACAACATGGACGTGCATCACATTCAACCAAATCGAGAGGTTAATGGGACGTTTCAGATTCATTTTATGGCTCAGAAAATCAACGGCCTGTGGATCGAAAAATAAATTCGTTAAAGTGACGTAAGCGATATAAATCAAAGATGCTGTCAGGAGCAAGGGATAGAGGTAGCTCGTTTTCGATCTAGCCGTTTTAGCCATGGGGATCTCATCCTTTTCGTTATAAGTGTTCTGCTCATTCAAAATTAGAGACCGAACCGTACGGTCTTTTTTATTGTACAACATTCTATGCTATGATTCACTTATAAAATGTTACAATATTATGAGAGTGTCAACGTCTCTGTGAAAGGAACCTGCACATGCGTAAAGGCGAAAAAACACGATTGCATATTATCATGAAATCCGCGGAGCTGTTCAATGAGAAAGGCTACGCAGGTTCAACCATACAAGACATAATGGCAGCAACCGGTCTGACGAAGGGCGGGATTTATCGGAGCTTCGCGAACAAGGATGAGATTGCGCTGGAAGCTTTTTCCTACGCTGGTCAAGTGCTCTGGGAACACTTCGCGTCAGCGGTTGAAGGAGCATCGACAGCTACGGACAAGGTGGTTGCGATGTGCGATGTCTACAGCGATACCGTTCATAATCCTCCGATCAAAGGCGGATGTCCTTTTCTGAATACAGCGATTGAAAGCGATCATTCCTATCCGGTTCTTCGTGACCGCGCCGTAGGGGCCTACGAGCAAATGTTGGCTTTCATCCAAAGCATTTTGCAAAAAGGGGTTGCAGACGCGGAATATCGAGCTGACATCGACACAGAGTCCCTCGCTTCCTTCATCTTCTCCTCGATCGAAGGCGGCATCATGGCAAGCCGTTTGACCCGAGACAACAAGCATGTGAGGTATGCTAGAACAAATATTGAACATCTGCTTAACTCTTTCAAGATGTAAATCAATACGGTATGAAATGAACCCCGTTCTTCCTTGTTTTGACAAGGGATTGGGGGTCTTTTTGGCATTGAGATGGCCTCGAGAAGCGTACTCCAAAATTATAGGCAGGCAAATGCAGGAAATAAGATGCTTATGGTAGAAACCATCAATGAATCTAGAGTCCTATGCATTAATCCGGAGGTAGTTCATCATGTCACTTGACCATAGATTAGTTAATGAATCTTTATTCACGCAAGCTTTCAAGTACGCACCGATTGGCATGGCTCTGGTTGATTTGGATGGAGGCGTACTTAAATCAAACCCTGCGATCTGCACGATACTAGGATACCCGGAAGCTGAATTAAACACGATGACCTTTCAGGAAATTACCCATCCGGAGGATTTGGAGCTAGATAATCACCATCTGGTCGAGCTGCTTGCCTTCCAAAGAGATTCCTATCAGCTGGAGAAACGCTATTTTCATAAAGATGGACATATCATTTGGGCTTTGCTAGCCGTTTCGCTCGTTGTGGATGAAGACAATACGCCTCAATTCTTTATCTCCCAAATCATTAATTTGACCGATCAAAAGCACGTGGAGAATCGCCTGAAAGAGAATGAGCGGCTTTTGCATGGCAAGGATCTTATGTTTCGGTCCATTGTCAATCAGAGCTTTGATTTCATTACAATTCATAGCCCAGAGGGTATCTATTTAGAGGTATCCGCTTCCTGTCAGGCAGTCCTTGGATATACGCCCGAGGAGATGATCGGCCAATCCGGACTTGCTTTCATACACCCTGACGATTATGCTACCGCGCTTCAAGATTATCAAAAGGTTGTTCAAACCGGTAAATTTTCTAATCTTACCTATCGAATACGCAAAAAGGATGGTGAATACTTACATCTCGAAGCCGCAGGGATTACCGTTACGGATGCGGACACGGGGAAATTAAACGAAATCATTATCGTAACGAGGGACATTACGGAACGTATGCAGATGATGGCGAAATTAGAGGAGGCTCAAGCCTTATCTCTGCTTATTTCCGACAATGCGCTGGATATTATCACATTTGCTACGCCAGATTGCATAACGCGTTATATCTCTCCGGCTGTTCGCCGTTTGCTTGGTTATGAACCCGAGGAAATGATCGGAACGACGATGACAGATTTATGGCATCCTGACGATCTGGAAGGCTTTCTTAAGAGAGGTCTTTTTAAGGATGGCGACGTCGATATGTTTGAATGCCGTGTTCGTCATCAGCAAGGACATTATGTTTGGTTCGAAACGACGGTTAAAATGATTTGCGATGAACAAGGAACCCTCTCGCAAGTAATTGGTGTTGGCAGGGATATCACTCTGCGAAAAAAAGCTGAAAATGAGCTGCGGGCAACGAAAGAAAAACTCGAGTCCTTCATCAATCACAATGTTGATCCGGTCATGATGATCAATACGGAATGCGACGTGGTGAAAATTAATTTCGCCTTTGAAGCCACATTCGGATGGACATCCCAGGAAATCGTCGGCATCAATGTATTTGACTTCCCCTTCATCCCCGATAAATCCAGGCCCGGTTGCGTTGAAGCGCTTAAACAACTGCAGCCCTATTGTCTCGAGACGGTTCGAAAGAAAAAAAATGGCGATGACCTCCCTGTTATGATCTCGTTTTTTACCATCCAAGATGAGGCAGGGAAGCCCAATGGCTGGGCTCTTACGCTGAGAGATTTAACTACCTATAAGCAAGCGGAAGAATTATTAATCAACTCCGAAAAGCTGTCAATTGCAGGTCAACTTGCAGCGGGCATCGCCCATGAAATCCGCAACCCCATTACAGCTATCAAAGGTTTTATGCAGCTTTTGAGATCCGGCAGGACCGAAAAGCCCATGTACTTCGATATCATTTCTTCCGAAATTGAACGCATTGAGATGATTCTAAGCGAGCTGTTAATCTTAGCTAAGCCTCAGCTCATTCATACCGAACGCAAAGATATTCAGATTCTTCTGCGTCAAGTCACAACACTGCTGGAATCGCAAGCGAATATGAACAACGTGCAAGTCGAAACCGAATTTGAACCATGTGCCATTTACGTGCTAGGTGATGAAAATCAATTGAAACAAGTGTGTATCAATTTCATCAAAAACGCCATTGAAGCGATGCCGCATGGGGGCAAAATCCAAATTCAATTAATCCGTACCAACGTAGCTACGATACTTTTGCGCTTCATTGATCAAGGATGCGGAATCCCAGAGCATATTCTGGCTAAGCTGGGACAACCCTTCTTAACAACGAAGGAAACCGGAACGGGTCTCGGCTTCATGGTGAGCAAGAAGATCATCGAGAATCACAACGGCACAATTAAAGTTTCAAGTGTAGAAAATGAGGGTACTACTATAGAGGTCTGCCTCCCGGCGGCAAAATAATGAAATACATACGACAAATTTTCACATCACATGTATAAAAAGCGGTAAAACTTCGGATTGTATAGGATGAATGCGAGGTGAAACCATGTCTGACCAAGAGGAATCTTCTTCAACCTACCCACGGAATATACGTGATTTTCAAGTATTAAGCTCTGTGAAGCCCAGTGAATGGACGGAGATTGAACTTCAATTCAATCATAGGACCATGAGTGATTTATCTCCTTGGCTCAACGAGCAAGGCACTCACATCCATAGTCAAATCATTCACGAGCTTGAGCGTCGTGGCGTCTGACTTAGTAAACATACATGTTGCTTTATTATCGAAATTCCTTCATAATGAAGTTGAAACTACATAATATTAGGAGGTATTTATACAATGGCACATCAATTACCAGCTCTTCCGTACGCAAACGATGCACTCGAGCCACATATCGATGCAAAAACAATGGAAATTCACCACGACCGTCACCATAATGCTTATGTAACAAACTTGAATGCAGCTCTGGACAAACACCCAGCTTTGCACGAGAAATCCCTTAACGACCTGATCGCTGACCTGAACAGCCTTCCGGAAGATATCCGTACTGCCGTTCGCAACAACGGTGGTGGACACGCGAACCACTCCCTTTTCTGGGAAACAATCGCACCTAACGCTGGCGGAGCACCTACAGGCGCTTTGGCAGCAGCTATCGAAAGCGAGCTTGGCGGTTTTGAGAAATTCAAAGCTGACTTCGCAGCAGCAGCTACTACACGCTTTGGTTCCGGCTGGGCTTTCCTAGCTGTTGACAAAGACGGCAAATTGAAAGTATACAGCTTGCCGAACCAAGACAGCCCGATCTTCGAAGGCGAAACGCCAATCCTTGGTCTAGATGTTTGGGAGCACGCTTACTACCTGAACTACCAAAACAAACGCCCTGACTACATCGCAGCGTTCTGGAACGTTGTGAACTGGTCCGAAGTTGGCAAACGTTACGACGCAGCGAAATAAGCGTTAACTCCTTATCTAAAAAGGGGCTGTCCCAAGTAGCATCTACTTGGCAGCTCCTTTTCTGTTTTTCAACAGCTTGGGAGTGCGTGCGCCAAAAAGACGGATCAGAAGTCCTTTACGCAATCGTTGGAAAGCTGTACGATATAATTAGGGTCAAGAAATTGAACCAACGAACTGAATGGATGGCGCCACCCGCCATAATCCGTGAACAGCTGGTCGTTTACTAGGACCGAAACGAGATGAATGAACAATGAAAACAATCATTTCTTTACTTCAAAACGTCCCCCTTTTCCAACAGCTTACGGAAGATGATTTAGAGGGATTAGCGCCTTTATTTACAGAAAAAAAGTTGAAAAAGGGCAGTATTTTATTTTTTGAAGGCGATGACGGCGGGGAATTCTTCCTTATTAAATCAGGTGTCGTCAAGATATACCGTTTGGATGAATCCAAAGAGATTATCCTTGCTTTGTTTCGGGATGGCGATTTCTTCGGGGAAATGTCCCTGATCGGCAGCGGGCATACCCGTTCAGCTACCGCAGAGACGCTGGAGCCTTGTACATTTTACATATTAAATCATGCCGTATTTGGCCAATACATGGAAAAGAGCCCGAAGCTCCTCTTAAAGCTTCTAGAAACAACGATGGGCAGACTTCGCCAGGCGAATGAACAAATATATGATCTCACCTTCCTAGGCGTTCGTTCCCGCATCATGAAAACCATCATCCGACTATCTGAGCAGCATGGTGTCCCCACTGCCGACGGCCTGTTGATTAACGTCAAACTTACCCATCAGCAAATTGCCAATATGGTCGGCACCGTGCGCGAGTCTGTTACGAAGGTGCTGCAAGAACTGCTCGATGATGGCCTTATTCAAACGGATAAAAAATTGATCACCTTGCGAAATGTGGATGCTATTAAAGAGGAAATTCGTTGAAGAGACCTAGAAGAGCTGCCTTTGCATGCGTGCAACTGGGCAGCTTTTGCTGTGCGCACTAAAAAGGAGCCCCAGGACTATGCCCCGAGCTCCCCAAACCAACCTAATCCACACTTCGCTCCTGCCATTCTTTCATAATGCGCAAGAACACATTCGGAAAAGCGTACTGCTGCAGCTCCTCCGGTCCAACCCAGCGATAATGAAACGGGATCCATTCTCCCCCATGACCCGGACGATTGGCGTCGCCAAGCTTCGCGCGGTAGACCTTCATTTTCCAGACAATATGGCTGAAAATATGCTCCGTATCCATGAACCATTCGTCAGGCTGGATCAGAATTTGCTCTTGATCGGCAAGGTTTTGGCGAAGCAGGCTGCCATTTTCCTCATCGGAAAGCCATCCCTCAGAGCCCCAAGCCACATGCGGAAGCTCCCACATCCTAGCCAGCAAGCCTTCTTGCGGTCGCTGTCTGATCAGCCATTTCCCTTCATGCCCACCTGTGCCTTCAATAAGGGCTACAGCCCGCAATTCGGGGCGCGGCGGTTTGGCTTTCTTTTTGATAGGCAAAGCCTCTTCCATGCCAGCTTCGCGCCCAGAGCAATGCGCCATAACCGGGCACGTCAGACAGTGCGGCGAACGCGGCGTACACACCATCGCCCCAAGCTCCATCAAAGCTTGATTGAAATCACTTGCGGTTCCCTCCAAAATCAATTCACGCGCCAGCTTTTCCATAACTGTTCGAGTCGATGGCTTCATAATATCTTCTTCGATGAGAAAATAACGTGACAATACCCGCATTACATTCCCATCGACAGCGGGCTCTGGCTTATTGTAAGCGATACTTAGAACCGCCCCCGATGTGTACGGACCAACACCCTTCAGTGAGGAAATCTCCTCTTTGGTCTGGGGAACAATACCGCCGTAACGCTCGTGAACTTCTCTCACAGCCGTTTGCAGATTTCTGGCCCGCGAGTAATATCCAAGCCCTTCCCAAGCCTTCAAAACATTTTCCTCCGGCGCTGTCGCCAAGGCTTCAACCGTTGGAAATTGATCAATGAAGCGATGGAAATACGGAATGACTGTATCCACCCTAGTTTGCTGCAGCATGACTTCGGAAATCCATATATAATAAGGGTTTTTACTTCGGCGCCATGGCAAATCGCGTTTATGTGTATGGTACCAATCCAGTAGGTTTCTGGAAAAATATTGCTTTTTTTCTTCGCTGTACATGAGCTCTCCTTCTCTATGGGGCACGTTCCAGTTATAATGAATGAATGGACATGTCTCCATTATACGAGAAGTGTGGAACATAAAACTAGAGGTGAATGTATGCAAAACTCGAAGCAAACTGATTTGGCAAATAAAAGGAAAGCTTGGATTGGCGAAGCTCACGCCTTAATCCCCTTGTTATTCATTTGGGGCGGCGAGTGGATGTTCAGCGCTATTATGGACTTCGCGATTTACTGGCGCGACTTGGATTGGTTGAAGCAAGCGGCTTTCATCACCGCCGTTGTGGCGAGCTTAATTCAACTTTGGAGCCTGCGCAAAGACTTCCGCAAGGATGACTCCGCTGAACGGAGTGGATGGGGGCACCCAGCACTGCTGCTGCTGCCAGGCGTGATGCTCATCGCAGCCATTGCGCTGCTCGAGGCCATCGGCGCTGTCGGCCCGTTGTTCAGCCCTGTGCTGCGAGCGTTCGTCCTCGCCATCGGGTTCGTGCAGGTCGGCCTCCTGCTCGGCAGGCCAATGATCTACCTTGGCTTGTGGATGTTCGCGCTGACTGCCCTGATGGGCGTGTGGTATTTGGGCTATTCCGCTGTCATCCTGGAAGGCATGGGCGGCATTAGCCTGATTGCCGGCGGGTATATGCTGCGGGTTTGGGGGCGGTAGATTTTTGGACCAGTTGGCGGGGACTCGGCGGGAGGCTTCCACTTTAAGGCTGAAAAACAGGCTTAAAGTTGGTTAAGTGGGCGCTGGCCTCACTTTAGGGCTGTTTTTCGGCCTCTCGGCGGGCTAGGGAGAGGATCTGGCGAGGTTCTTCCACTTTAAGGCTGATAAACAGGCTTAAAGTTGGTTAAGTGAGCGTTGGACTCACTTTAGGCTGTTTTTCGGCCTCTCGGCGGGCTAGGGCGAGGCTCTGGCGAGGTTCTTCCACTTTAAGGCTGAAAAACAGGCTTAAAGTTGGTAAAGTGAGCGTTGGACTCACTTTAGGGCTGATTTTCGGCCTCTCGGCGGGGCCGGAAGAGGCTAAGTCAAGCAAAACGGCAGCTTGAATCATAGCTGCCAACAAACACAATCAAGCATAGGGGGCAGCTCATGCTGAAACAAACCAAACAGGCTTGCGTCGCCGCAAGCCTGAACGACAACAAGCAGCCGGATGATTCATCCGGCTGCTATCCAGCGCCGTTGCGCGCAGCGCGGCGACTAACGATCGGCGCGCTCATCCTTGCGCCGTTCGTGCTCGCGCTAGCCGCGTGTGGCGGCACTTCGGGTGGCAGCGCCACCCCGAAGGCGCCGGCCGCAACCGCCGCGAGCGAGAGCAACCCTGCGTACGTGAAGGCGCAGGAGCTCTTCACCGCGAACAAGTGCATCAGCTGCCACGGTGTGGATCTGGAAGGCAAAGTCGGCGTCAAGACGAATTTGCAGAAGGTCGGCAGCAAGCTGAGCAGTGAGCAAATCGCGGACCAAATCAAGAACGGCGGGGGCGGCATGCCCGTCTACAAAACGAAGCTGTCCGAAGAAGAAATCGGACTGCTCACCGACTGGCTAAGCTCCAAAAAATAGCAGCCATAGCGGTATAGCTAGGGCCTAGCCAAGCACGCAATATCATTCGTGCTTGGCTGGGCCCTTCTTTATAGCTCCTCCACAATCGCATAGGCGGCAGCCATTGTTTCTGTATGCGTAATACTAATATGGAGACGATGGCTGCCATTTAAGCCTGCCCGCAGCAGTGCTTCTTCCCTCACTGAGCAGATCGGTTTGCCCAGAGCATCCGGCAGCACTTCAATGTCCTGAAAGCCAATTTGCTTGCCTATCCCGCAGCCAATCGCTTTGACAATCGCTTCTTTCGCTGCAAAACGGCCGGAAGCAAACTCCGCAAGCCGACCACGCCGCTGCTGTGCCAGCTCCCGCTCCTGAGGCGTCAGGATGCGCTCCAGAAATCTTTCGCCTGACGAGCCCTCCAGCATCTTGCGCAGTCGCGCGATTTCAACCAAATCTGTTCCAACTCCAATAATCATCGTGGCTATGCCCCACTTTTCTTCCTGCATTTTGGGTTCAATTTACATGATTCTGCGCCAGCGGTCAAGGTTCACTCCCATTTTTCTTCCCCCTCTCCTCCCCCTGCTTACTTCAAGGTAAGTAAGTCACTCTATTTTCAGTTCTTCTACGATCCCTGAACAAGGGGTATACTGGACATAGACTAAATTGCTAGGAGGCCAACTGAATGAGAATTATGCCGCTAGAAAAACGCGGAATCTCCAATAGCCGGATCGTTTTCGGTTGTATGGGAATTGGCGGAGAATGGAACAACACCCCTTATACCAAAGAAGATTACATCATTGCTGAGAAAGCAGTGGAAGCTGCCTTATCCATAGGCATTACCATGTTTGATCATGCCGATATTTATAAAAGAGGCAAATCCGAATCTGTTTTTGGTGAAATCCTCAAAAAAAGACCCGATCTGCGCGACCAAATTATTCTGCAATCCAAAGTTGGTATTCGCTTTCATGACGAAGTGAATCCACAGCGCTTTGATTTCAGCAAAGGTCATATCCTGACCTCTGTTGATGGTATTCTGCAGCGCCTAGGCGTGGAACATTTGGATGTGCTGCTGCTGCACCGCCCTGACCCGCTCATGGAGCCGGAAGAGATCGCAGAAGCCTTCAACACGCTGAGATCCGCTGGAAAAGTACGGCACTTTGGGGTATCCAATATGAGTTCTGCCCAAATTCGCTTCATTCAAAACTCACTGCCTGAGCCGCTCGTTGTGAATCAGTTGGAGATGAGCTTGGCTCGCATCGACTGGGTTGAACAAGGCATCTTGGTCAATCAAAAGGACGGCCTAGGCGTGAACTTTGCTGATGGCATCATGGAGCATTGCCAAATGGCCGATATTCAAATTCAAGCTTGGGGCCCGCTGGCCCAAGGCAAATTCTCCGGCAGTCTACCGGAAGATGCGCCTGAAACGATCAAAAACACAGCCACTCTCGTACAAAAAATAGCTAACGAAAAAGAAACAACACCAGAATCCATCGTTCTGGGTTGGTTAATGAAACACCCTGCGCGCATTCAGCCAGTCATCGGTACATCCTCAGATAAGCGCGTTCTTGCTTGCCAAGATGCTGTGCGCATTTCCGAAACCATGACACGCGAAGAATGGTACACACTGCTCGAGAGCTCCCGCGGCGCTCGCATGCCATAGATGAACAACAACCCCTGACCAAATGGTCGGGGGTTGGTTATTTTAGATACCCGGAATCGGAATCCGTTTATGCTCCGTTTTCAAATATTGCTTCTCCAGCTTCTCTTGCGCCTCAGCCGATATTTGCTTGCCTTCCAAGTAATCGCTGTTGTCGCCATAGGTAATCCCCAGCTCATTCTCGTCCGTTTGACCGTCCCATAGGCCGGCTGTCGGCGCTTTATCCAGCACGCTCTGCGGAACGCCCAGCTTCGCTGCCAAGGAGCGCACTTGGCGCTTGTTCAACGTGCTCAGCGGTGTAATGTCGACTGCTCCATCGCCATATTTGGTGAAGAAGCCTGTGATCGCTTCAGAGGCATGGTCTGTGCCGACAACGATCAAGCCCAGTTCAAAAGCCAACGCATACTGCATCACCATGCGCGTGCGCGCTTTGATGTTGCCTTTGCCGCCACGGCTGACATGCTGATGCACGCCGATATGCTTGAGTCCATACTCGACTTCAATGGCGATTTCATCGACAGCCTCTTCAATGTTATTCTCGATTTGATATTTCAAATCGAAAGCCTTCGCCACCGCGTAGCTGTCTTCGATATCGACTTGCTGCCCGTAAGGCTGGAATACGCCAACGGTTTTGTACTCCTTGCCCTTCTCCGCTGTCAGCTCGTCCGTCGCTTGCTTGCACAAGCCAGCCGCTACCGCGCTGTCAATGCCGCCGCTGATTGCAATCAGCAGACCGTTGGCGTTTGCACCCAGCACATAATTTTTCAGGAAATCCACGCGTTTGCGAATTTCTTCATCAATATCGATCTCCGGTTTCACGCCAAGCTTCGCAATAATATCGGTTTGCAAACTCATCGTTCTCTCCACCTTTTCTTTCGTTTAGGAAGCCTATTGTGCTTTACAGATTAGTATAGACTTTCGCACTTCAAATTTCAAAGGCCAGCCTGTATATTAGATGGAGATACATATTGAAAGGAGTCTTACAGTATGTTCAAACTTTATAAAAGCAACATAGGTTATTTCATGGGCTTAAGCTTATTTATAATCCTCATTGACCTCGTTATTGTTAAATCCCATATGTACCAAGCAAATAATCAACTTCTGACCGTTGGTATTTCATTTTAAAAATGAAACCACGATGATCCGTCTGTTTGGAAAACGGCAAATCGTTGATCGGCTTTATCTCTTTATGGATGAACCTGATGAATTCTATGTTGAATGCCATAAATATATGGATAAACAAGCTGCTGTTTAAGCGTAAAACCAGAAGGGTAGCCGTTATCTTTTTAAAATATATCCAAAGAAAAGAGGCCCCTTGCAGTTGCAACTGCAAAGAGCCTCTTTGTTGATAACGTCTTACCTTATTTGCAATATTCGTTAAAAGCACCAATCAAATCGCCGGCAATCATGTCAGCGGAACGGTCTTCGATTTGGTGACGTTGAATGAAGTGAGCCAGCTCACCATTCTTGAACAACGCGATGGATGGGGATGAAGGCGGGTACGGCGCCAAGAATTCACGCGCTTTCGCAGTTGCATCCTTCTCTTGTCCAGCAAACACGGTGTACGTGTAAGTTGGCAGTGTATCGTTTTGCAGCGCTTTTGCCACGCCTGGACGACATTGACCTGCTGCGCAACCACAAACGGAGTTAACGACAAGCAGCAACGTGCCATCTTTCGATTTTTCAATCGCTTCTTCCACTTGCTCTGGCGTTAGAAGTTCTGTAATACCCAGACGAGTCAAATCTTCTCTCATCGGTTTAACCATATCTTTCATGTACGAATCAAAAGACATTGCCATATGTGCCACCCCTTAGGATTTAATAGTTAATAATAAAACGTAAATGGTATTCATTCTATTATACATCCGTTGGCGATGAAAGCAAAGTGCTGACACGTCTATTCCATTAATTCGCAGGAATTAGTTCTACCTTCAAAGATTGCTCAGGTTTCTCCGTATAGTACCAGAAGATGTTCAGCTCGGCTTCATTTTTCTCATAATTGGCGTACATGTCGATCGCCTGATTATTGCCATCACCGTTAAAATTAGCCGTTACTGGCTTCCCTAGAAGCTCATCTTTTCCTTTCCCCATATAGGTCTGGTTCACGCCGCCAAAGCTAGGATCGGCACTTTCGCTCTGCACGAACAGATTATGATCCTGCCTATAGTAAGTCCATACGACGGGATATCCGCCAACCTGCGTCGTTATTGTCTGCTTCTTCTCACTAATATTCGTAAGTCGAATCAGATCCTTGGCATCTTTATGTTCCTGCACATGATAGGAAGCAATGAAGGCGATTGGCTTATTTGCTTTAATCTCCATACCGATCGGCCGTTCGAAGCGGTAGATGCTTTCTGTCGGATCCTTCTCGTTATGTGAAGACCCACCCGTCAATCGCACTCCGTCAATTTCCAATTCATAATTCTTATATGGAAACTGGACGTATTTCTCATGGCTAGCCTTCACGCGAATTTGCGTCGGTGTAATGATCACTTCCTTCAACACCATCGTGATGCCTGAATCCTCCATCGGAATGTTCAGCTCACGCTTGATCGTGCCGCTAAGCATTTGCTTTTTGTCCAAATGCAGCTGATACGTCCACGCCTCGTCCACACGTCGAGTTTCTTTGTTATAGCTCAGTTTATAACTAATTCCAGAAGCCTTGAGTTCCTCCGTCTTGAAAGCTTGCCGGCCTGTATATTCACCGTGCTCCCCAGGTTCCCCAAATGCATCATGGCCTTCACTTTTGAGAAGAACCCCGTCTTTGTAGACAGCAATTTTCGGGGAGGCAAATGCTTTGGCCTCGGGGTCGTTAAAGAGGATGGACGATTTCAACAACGTCTTTTCCCCCTGTTCAAACGGCTGAAGCGTCAGATTGTCGATGCCGTCTTGGTGAATCGCAAACGATCCTGTTTGACCGCTCATCGGATTGAAATCAAGCTCTCTCTCTATGGTCGTTAAAGAATGCAGTTTCTGCGCTGTGAACTGGACATCATCTTCCGACTGTTTGGGGGTCCACTCCGTTTCGAAGTAGCCGTTCATCGATTGGGTCGCTTCATCCCAGCGCTGAAACCGATTGCCTTCAATAGTCTTGCCTTGGCTGTCCTTCATCGTCACTTCGGTAAAATACATATCTTTCACGGACCCTTTTTGGGCGCTGAGGCTATATAAAATAACGGTGCGGTTATCGTCTACAATGGCTTTATTAACTGTCAGCTTAATGCCTTCATGTGTAACAGATTGATCGATGACTTGACCAAGCCCTTGCTGCAAAACAGCCTGAATCCCGCTGCGATGCGGAAATAAGCTCTCCCAGTTATACGTAAAAGCTGCAAAGACCGGTGTTGCAACCATAATTGCCGCAGATGCTGCAAGAATTGCGACTTTACGGTATCTTTTTTTTCTAGGCAAAGCTAAATCCACAGCCTTCAGAGCCGATCTGCCACTGGGGAGACTCGGTTCAATTCTTTCCCACATTTTATCGAAATCCGGGTAAGCCATCTCCTGATTATCGTCTAAAAACCGAGAAAAGGTTTGTTCTGCCTTGTCCATAAGTGCCGCCTCCTTGTCGGGAATCTACGCTATGCTTTTCTACCATGCGCCTCATCAACTGCAGGCTTTTGTTCAAACGCGATTTGACAGTTCCTAGCGGGATGCCAACGATATCGGCAATTTCACTTAAGCTGTACTCATTTAAATAACGCAGGGAGACGACAACTCTCATCTTATCGGGCAGCCGCTCTAATAGCTGCGTGCATTCCATGGCTGATTCCTTATCTGCAAGAATAGCTTCCACCGTCTTCTCCGAAGCTTGCGTATGGCCTTGCTGCCATCTGAGACGCTTCGCATGATCACGAGAATGCTTCTTCAGATGGTTCAGACATTGATTTACAGCGACTCGCAGAATCCACGTTTTCAAATATTCGACCTGTCGCCAATCGTGTCTGAACACGCTTATGAATACTTCTTGGCAAACATCTTCCGCATCTGCTCCATGCTGAAGCATGAAGTAACAGGTTCGATAGACTTCCTTCTTATGCAGGTCGAATACGTCCTTTTCCGTCAATGCATTCACCTCTCTTTTTACACTATAAACAATCTGAGTCGATAAAAGGTTCACTTTTTTATGATCGCATACCAAGCAAGAGGCCCACCGAATTGCTCGGCAGGCCTCTTTGTTGTAAATTCGGTTGATTGGTCACGCCTCATCTTCCTTTTGCTTCGTGGTGCTCTCGCCTGGATCGAAAGAAACATCCTTATCCGGATGCGTGAATATACCGCCTTGCGGCGCGATCCCTTTTTCAAAGTAGTCGCGGTTCTCGGCGCTTTGGAAGCCAATATCCTTATAGGGATGAACCCACTCATCCCCCGCCATGACTTCGGGATCGGTCTCGGCCGTCCACTGCTCCAGCGGAGAATTGTCGGATTCATACTCGTGATCGCCGATGACAACACCGTGCTCGTTCACGAAAGCTTCATGAGGGCCACGGCCTTGCTCAAATTGCGGGAGAAAATCAATTTCGAACGGGTCAAGCTCACTCTGGTCCTGAGCGGAGACAGCCTTCTTCTGGTCCTTGCTCATGTCGATGGCCGGTTGGGACCGTCCAGTTTTTTATCAACAAAGCCCTCTTTACCTGCCGGTGCGGCCTTCTCACGCTCTTTGTTTTGCTGCTCTTGCTGAACTTGGGTTTTGGAATCATTTTGACTCATGGTACTCAGCTCCCTTCTGCCAGTATTATGTGCCAATGTTGGGAGAAGCATTCCAAGAATAAGCATGAACAGGTACGCAAGCTGCGGTACGCTCAGGTACACGGCGGTTGGTTCAGCAGCAGCGAACAAGCTGGCCAGCATCCCTGCCGCGCCCCCAAAAAGCAGCGAATATTTAAGCAGGATGCCTTGTCCTAACGAACGGCTGCGCCCTTCCCGAACATGCTGCCAAATCAGGAGAGGAACAAGCAAAAGGGCTGTATAGGCATGAAAAGGATGAAAGCGAGATACGGTGCCTTCGACACCAATGCCCCATGGCAGAGCGGTAGGCAAGCCGTAAGCCGGAATCAGCGCACAGACGAGGAACAAGGCAGCCGTCAGCCCCATTGTCAACATATCGAGGAACACATAGAGTGGAATGCGATACTTGCGCAGTTGCCAATACGTATAGCCGCCAGCAAGCAGCAATCCTAGCAGCAGCTCTGTGCTGGAGCCGGGCACCATCAGGATTTTCAAGGGACTTTTCCATATGGAAGGCTGTGTCAACAAAATGCCCAATTTCCAAGTCAAAATGACGATCAAAGCCGCGTTAAAGGCGATGTCATCTACTGATTTTGCAAGCGGCGTCCCAGCTTCTCGACTGAATCGCTTTGAAACAATCCGCATAACCCATAAGCCTACTAGGACAGCCAGGAGCATTGCCGCTAATTTTCCTTGCAGTTGAAGCGGTCCAATCTGTAATACATCAGGCATTGCAGCCAGCCCCTCTCTTAAGCATTATTCTACTTCTCTACGAAGGGAAATAACAGCTTTTGATTCTCGCTGGTATACATATTATCTTTGGTAATCACCTCTGAGCCTGTATCCATCGTTGTGCTGACTTTATGACCTTCCGATGCCTGAATTGCTGTTTTTACCGCTAAATAACCCATGTTGAAAGGTTTCTGCACGACAGTCGCTTGCAAAATTCCCGCTTCCAGAAAAGCAATTTCATTCATTGAGCTGTCGAAACCGATCAGCTTAATTTTCCTCTCAGGATCAAGCTCCTTAAGCGCCCTTGCGGCGCCAATCGTAGACACCTCGTTCAGCCCGAAAATCCCGCGAATATCCGAGTGCTTGGCAAGGAGCTCTTTGGTCTGCTCATAGGCTTTTTCTTCCGAACCGTTGCTATACAGTGTGTCTAAAATCTGTACGGACGGATCTTTCTGCAAATGATCGCGAACCCCGTTTTCCCTATCCATCTGCGTCTTGGACGTTTTGACAAAGCTGACAATCGCATAGTTGGCGGGACCCTGCACATAGTTTTTCATAGTTTCCACCGCTTTGCGCCCTGCGACATAATTGTCGGTGGCAATGAAGCTGGCAGACATTCCGCCTTCCAGGCCGGAATCCACGGTAATGAGCGTAATGCCCGCATTAAGGATTTTTTGCGCAGTGGGAACTAGCCGATTATAATCTGTTGCAGCTAAAATGATGGCTTTGGGCTTCTCCGCGATGAGTGTTTCCACCAGCTTGATCTGCTCGTCAATGTCAGACTCGGACGGGGTACCGATGACTTTCAATTCGGTATTGTATTCTTTGGCTGCGGTACTAGCCCCTTGATTCAAAACACGCCAAAATTCCACATGCGGATTTGTGGTCTTAGGGATAAGGATCAGCGGTCTATTTTTGCTTTCTATGCCTTTGGATAGAAGGAAATACGCAGTTGTCACGAGGATAGCCAGCAGGATGGCTACCGCAATAGCGCTTACTCTAACTTTCAAACTGGCACCTCACTTCTCACTTTGACTTTCATTAGGCGGGATATCCGGTATGCGAACGGTTACCGTCGTGCCTTCTTCCAGCTCGCTCTCGAATTGCAAGCCGTACAGCTCGCCGAAATATAACTGTATGCGATGATTGACGTTGTGCAAGCCAAAGCCCTTGCCCGACTCTGTCTGCCGGTTTTTCAGCGTTAGGCCTCTCAACTGCTCTTCACTCATCCCGACGCCGTTATCTATTACTTTAAGCTCGATCATCCCACCGCTCCTGCGTCCCGTGATGCGAATATGACCCCGTTCCGGCAGATGCTTCATGCCATGGTAGATCGCATTTTCGACGAGCGGCTGTAAAATAATTTTCAAAATGCTGCTGCTCAGCAAATCCGAATCCACTTCAATCGCATAAGTAAATTTATTCCGATACCGAATATTCTGAATGGTCAAGTAGTTCTGGATATGCTGTAATTCCACTGCGATCGGAATCAGTTCTTCCCCTTTGCTGATGCTCGAACGAAGCAATTTGGACAGGGCTGAGGTCATGGTGACCACCTCATCCACCTTTTCCATTTCCGCCATCCAAATGATAGAATCCAGCGTATTGTATAGAAAATGGGGCTGAATCTGCGCCTGCAGCGCCTTCAGCTCACTGATCCGTTTGGACTCTTGATCCTCCAGAGCCTGATTCATCAGCTCTTTGATTTTGGCGATCATCAGATTAAACGTGCGTGACAGCTTACTGATTTCGTTCGAACCTTCCACATCGACACGAATGTCGAAATTCCCTTTTTCCACTTGCTTCATATGAACTTCCAGTTGTTTGATTGGTCTTGTAAGCGTAATAGACAACAAGATGGAAATCGCCAAAGCAATAATGAGGGCGATGCCCCCCCACATCAGAGAGGTCAACTGCATTTCCTTCTTATTTCCTATCAAATCCCCCGCATAGGTAACTCCAACGATCTTCCAGCCAAAGCTCGTGGTGCTGACGGTATAGATTTTATTAGGCTCTGTCTCTTGGGTATGGTAGGTCCCCTCTTTGGCTTGCATAAGCGTAGGAATATCCTCGAATTTCAGACCCGAATAAATAAGCTGCTGCTGTGGGTGGAAGATGAGATCTCCGGCTTGATCAAGAATGAACACATAACCTCGCTGGCCCAGCTGAATTTGATTGCATAGATCGTTAATCACGTTATAATTCAGATCTACGAGCAGAACACCGCTCGCTGCTCCCGGCAGAGGGTTCGGCATTTGCTTGCTGATCGAGACGACCCATTTGTATTCATCCTGATACAGGTGCTGCACGTGGGAAGAGGAAATCGTCACATCCCCACTGCCTTTGCTCGCTTTGGCATACCATTCTTGGGCAACTAATTCGGAAAAAGGCTTAAACTCGCTTCCCGTCCGCTCAGAAACTAAGGCTCCGTTAGACCCTGCGAATAAAATGGAAGCGATATCATTCCGCGAGGCAACGATCGTATGAAAATAACTGCTAATCTGATTCGCCAGTTGCTTCCCGTCGGACTCATTCGGATTGTTCAACGCCAAGTACCGCTTGAGGTCGGTATTGCTCAAAGATAAGGTAGCAATACTTTCCATGTTGCCAATGTAGGTTTGAATGTTTTTATCCACCTGATCAATCAGCTGCTTCGTATATTCAAGCGAAGTATCCGTCACAGCTGCGGTCGAAAGACGATAGGCACTGTAGCTCAGGATCACCGTTGTGCACAGAATGAGACAGGAGAATGCCAGCGCGATCTTGGTATGGATGCTTTTGAACTGCATAGGGCGACTCCACATTCTCATAGGCTCAACTGGCCTTTGTGCGCCGCCCTAAATTCTTTGGGGGTCATGCCGGTGTTCCTTTTGAAAATAACACTGAAATACTGCGGATCGTTATAGCCAACTTTAGCCGCCAATTCGTAGGTCTTCAGCTGGGAAGCCGCCAGCATGTCTTTGGCTTTCTCCAGACGGTACCGAGTCACATACTCCACGAATGTCATGCCGGTATGAGGTTTGAACAATGCGCTGAAGTAGCTCATGCTCATATAGATTTGACTGCACACTTGCTGAAGCGAGAGTTGTTCGTCCGCATAATGCTCATGAATGTAAGCAACTGCGGCTTCCATCTGGGCTTGCGAAACCTTGGTTCGTTTATCCGAGAGCAGCTCGACGAGCGCTAAGCAAATAGCCTCTAGCCAAAGCCGCATATCATCCAACGTTCTCTTTCCATACAGTTCCATGAACGAATGATCCCCCAGCACGGCTGCTTCTTCAAAACCCGTTTCAGCCAAAACATTCATTAAAGCAACGAGCAATTTATTCATTTTGCCATAACATTTATCCATCAAACAGCCAGCCCTCTTCATCTCGTCGATCCATTCCTGCAAGGTTTGGGCTACAGCCGCTTTGTCACCCGTCTTAATGGCTGAGATCAACCTCTTCTCCATATGCGTGTAGCTAAGGTTGTCTAGGCTGCTCCCGTGCTCCATATCTCCGATCGAAATAATTCGGTTCTTCCCCAGCAAAAAGCGGTAATCCAAGGCAGATATGGCTTCCTGAAACGATTTGGGCAGCTCTCGCAGGCTTTCGTATGATCGTCCAATACCCACGGTTACGGTCATGTTCAAATATTTCTCGATACTGTGCCTCGCATGCTCGGCAAGCGTTTGACAGGTCAGCTGCATCAGATGCGGATCACCGGAGATCAGCGCAATAAGCTTATCGTCCCGAGTTCGGAATACAATACCGCCGTGCTCTTTTTCCACAATTTCATGCAAAATGTTATAGGCAGCGAAACGCAAAAGCTCTTCTTCCGCTAATTGATCTATGTAAGCCTCGCGATGAAACTCATCAATATCAAGGGCAAGCGCCGTATAACCCGGACCTTGCAAGGAGAGTCCATAGAGCTGGAACTTGCGTTCAATCTCATCCGCTCTGATACAAGAGGTGACTAATCTTTCGAGGAAACGTTCCCGCAGCAGCGGCATGCTTTCGCGAAACTGATGACGGAGGAAGGTAACATCCTCTCTCTGCGCTCGCTCTTCATCCAGCTCAAGTCTCAGCTTATGCAGGAACTCGGTAAACTCCGCTGAGTTAATCGGCTTCAATAAATAGTCTTTCACCTTCAGCTTGATGGCTTGCTTCGCATAATCGAAGTCCTCGTATCCGGTTACAATTACCACCTTCGTGTCCCTGTAATTCGCAGAAATCAACGTGGCAAGCTGCAAGCCATCCATGAAAGGCATGCAAATATCGGTAATCACGGCATCCGGCTGAAGCCTTTCTACCGCCTCATAGGCATCTCTGCCATTATCGAAATCACCGACCAACTGAAAGCCGCAGGCTTCCCAATTCGTCTTCCTCTGGATGCCTTGCCTGACTTCATCTTCATCATCAATTAGGATGATTCTGTACATACGGGCTTCACCTCTGATCGGAATCAAGCGCTACATTCATTGTACACAGCAATTCCATAAAATAACAATAGAGGCTGCCCCTTTGGGCGCAGCCTCTTCCAGCTTATTCGTATAGCAGCGGTTTGATATCGGCCGCATCAATATTCGTTTTGTCGTACCAGTGGAAGCCCGTATCAATCGATTTCGGAACGGTTTCGCCTTTAATCGCTTGAACAGCTGCCTTCACCGACCAGTACCCGATGCCGATTGGATCTTGGGTGATGGCTCCGGCCATTTTGCCGCTGCGAATCGCATCCATCTGCTGCTTGCCGGAATCGTAGCCGATGACGACGATTTTGCCTTCTTTCTTCAGCTCGGCCATTGCATTAAGAACACCGATAGCTGAGCCCTCATTCGCACCGAAGAAACCTTTGACATTAGGGTGTGCTTGCACAATAGCCTTCGCTAAATCGGTGGATTTCAGTTGATCGCCGCCGCCATATTGCGTATCGACAATTTTGATATTCGGATACTTTTCTTTAATCCGATTCGTAAAGCCGTCTCTGCGGTCAATCCCCGTGCGGCTTGTTTGGTCATGCACAACCAGTGCGATCTCGCCTTCGTTGCCGATAAGCGCAGCCATCTTATCCGCTGCCAAAGCTGCGGCTGCTTTGTTATCGGTGGCGGCAGTCGTTATCGGAATATCGCTGTCGACACCGGAGTCGAAGCCGATAACCGGGATTTTGCCGGCCTTAGCCTTCTCCAGCAGCGGGGTAGCCGCCTTGCTGTCCAGTGCTGCGAAAGCGATCGCAGCCGGCTTTTTGCCAAGTGCGGCTTGCAGCATTTCAATCTGCTTATCCACTTGTGTTTCTGTTTCAGGCCCTTCAAAGGTTATCTCCACATTAAATTCTTTGGCCGCTTTCTCCGCCCCTTGTTTAACAGCTTGCCAGAATTGATGCTGGAAGCCTTTTGAAATGACCGGAATATAGAGCTTATCTGCCTTTGCCGCCACAGGCGCTGCTGTTGCTGCTGGCGCAGCCGTTGCCCCCGTTGTTTTGGTATCCGTCGTTTTGGAGCCGCAAGCTCCTAACATCAACGCTGTTACCAATAATAAGGATGAAACTACCGCGAATTTCTTTTTCCGTGTATGCAAACCGATCTCCCCTTACGTTTCATATTTTGTTGTATCAAACTCCGACATGGAGTGAATACCGATGTTTATTTCTTCCGGCGCCGCATCATATCTGCATAGACCGCTAATACAACGACGATACCTACAATAACTGTTTGCCATTCTTGTTTGACAGACAGGATGCGCAGACCGTTGGTTAGCACGCTCATGATGAGAGCCCCGATAACGGTTCCCAAGATGGAGCCTTTGCCGCCGCTTAAGGAGGTACCCCCGATAACGACAGCGGCGATTGCCTCCAGCTCATAGCCGGAGCCGAGCGCAGGCTGCGCAGAATTAAGGCGGGAGGCCATCATGATCCCGGCGAGACCGCTGAACAAGCCGGTCAGCGAGTAGATGACAATCTTCCAATAGTCCACATTAACACCGGAAAGCCTCGTGGATTCTTCGTTGCTCCCTAAGGCGAAGTTGTAACGGCCAATAATCGTTTTGGATAAAACAATGCTGGCAATAATGGCAGCGCCAAAAAAAATGAGAATGGCATTCGGGATTTCCAAGCCAGGAATGATGGAACTGATAATTGATCCCATGGCTATCTTCGAGAACATAGGTGTATCGTTGAAATAAATCGGTTTCGTTCCTGATATAACGAGCGATAAACCCTTGGTCACCATCATCATGGCTAACGTTGCGATGAAAGGTGGGATCTTCATCTTGGCAACGAGAAGCCCGCTTACGAGACCGCAGACCGCTCCGGTGAGAATGCCTCCGACAATCCCCAGCGGCATGGGCAAATGCCACGTCGTGATGATGACGCCAGCCATCACCGAGGAGAAGGTCATGACAGTTCCGACAGCCAGATCAATACCAGAGGTGATAATGACGAACGTTGAGCCAAGCGCAAGTACGCCAATAACGGCGGTAGAGAGCATGATCGCAACGATGTTGTCGAACTGAAAAAAGTTGCCGGAAGCCGCAGAGAATATGATCACCAGCATAATTAAGCTTGCGAAAGCCAGCAGCTTTTGGGCTGCACCTGTTTGGCTGCGCATGGTGGGAACTATCTTTTTACGTTCAATCCAAATTGACATAAGAATCCTCCTAAGACTTCCACTAACTGATCCGCATCGTGGCGTATTTCATAATTGCTTCTTGGGTTGCATCCTCCCGGCGCAGCTCGCCGGTGATTCGACCTTCGCACATGACCATGATGCGGTGGCTCATGCGCAATATTTCGGGCAGCTCGGAAGAAATCATGATGATCGATTTCCCTTGCGACGCCAGCTCATCCAACAGCTTGTAAATCTCTGTCTTCGCGCCGACATCGATGCCTCGCGTCGGTTCATCGAAGATCAGAATGTCACAGTCGCGCAGCAGCCATTTGCCGATAACAACTTTCTGCTGGTTACCGCCGGAGAGGAATTTAACCTGCTGATGAATACTTGGCGTTTTGATTTGAAGCGCTTCCACGAATTGCGAAGCAGACTGATCCATCTTACTGTCATTCATCCATCCGAGCAGGCGCCGCACCTGGCGATAGGAAGCTATCGCGATATTCGTCTTCACATCCATATCAACCATAAGCCCATATCGTTTGCGATCCTCGGATAAATAGCCAATTCCGTGTTTCACCGCTTCGTGCGGAGCTTTGATCTGCACTTTGTTCCCGTGGATGAATATCTCACCCGTGTCTAGCGCGTCAGCGCCGAAAATGGCTCGCGCCACTTCGGTTCTCCCGGCTCCCATCAGACCGGCGAAGCCAAGAATTTCACCTTTGCCCAGATGAAAGTTCACTCCCTTCACTGCTGAGCCGCGGTTCAGATTCTTCACCTCAAGCACCCGAGCACCCGACGTATCAGATTCTTGCTGCTGCGAAGCGACGAACAGCTCGCGGCCAACCATCATCGTAATGATTTGCTCGATGGAGGTATCCTTGGTCTGTACCGTATCAATGTAACGGCCATCACGCATCACGGTGATGCGATCTGTAATTCGCTTCAGTTCCTCCATCCGATGAGAAATATAGACAATGCCAACCCCACGCCCTCGCAGCTGTTCGATGATTCGAAACAAGTCTTCAATCTCGGCATTCGTAAGCGCTGCTGTAGGTTCATCCATGATCAGCACTTCCGATTGGAACGATAATGCTTTCGCAATTTCAACCATTTGCTGCTTGGCGACAGTGAGTTCAGCTACTTTGGTGCGAGGATCGAGTTGAAGATTCATCTCCTCCAGCAGCCTCTGTGCCTGCTCATTCAGCTTGCGATCATCAACGAACAGCTTCATGCCCCATCTCGGTTCACGCCCGATAAAAATATTCTGGGCAATCGTCAAATCCGGCATCAGATTCAACTCTTGATGAATCATCGAAATGCCCATTAGCTGAGCCGCACGTGTATGCGAGAAATTCACTTCCTCGCCCTTGACCAAGATACGTCCCTCATCTTTTTGATAAACACCCGTCGCAATTTTCATTAACGTCGATTTTCCCGCACCATTCTCGCCGACAAGCGCATGCACTTCTCCGGCCGCTAACTCCAAACGGCACTGATGCAAGGCGTGCACACCAGGAAAATGCTTCTCAATTCCTTCCATGCGGACAAGAATTTCACTCATGACCTCACCTCGTACTGTACTGTGGTTATATCGCTTATTCTATCTGTTATTTAATGGAAAAAGAGTGGATAAATCTCTACAAAAAAGTTGAAATTCTTATGATTATCTCTGCGCTGAAATCACGAAAAAGCAAAAGAACCCGCCAGATTAATCATTGTCGGGTTCTTTTATGGCGTCAAAAATTGAAATGTAAATGAAGATTTATTCAATTTATCGAAACGAAAGCCGGCTGCTTGCAGCTTCCCAATCACGATAGGCAGCGCCTCGAGGGTTGTCGTTTTGTAAGTGCTATCGTGCATGAGCACGATAATGCTTTTCTTGCCGCGGCTCGCGCTTGTCACGGCATCAATGATCATGTCCCTATCCTGCACAGGCGCAGCGGCATCCGTCGAGCTGACGTTCCAGTCAAAATACTGGTAACCCTCGTCTTTGACCACGCGGGCAACTTTACTCATAATGCCCTTGCCCCCAGGCTTCCAGCTCAAATGATTGTTTGACCCTCCGGGGAAACGTAAAATATCAGGGCGGTAGCCGACAGTTTCCTCCAACAGCTGATCCAGCTTATGTACGTCTTTCATGAAAGCCTCAGGAGATTTATAAATACGGTTATAATCATGCGAATACGAATGATTTCCAAGCGCGTGGCCTGCGGCAGCAATCTCCTTATACAGCGACCTGCCCTCAGCGGTGTCAGACCCCACAACGAAAAAAGTCGCATGAACTCCAAAACTTTTCAAGACACGAAGGATCTTCCTTGTGTTCTCAGAAGGACCATCATCGAAGGTGAGATAGGCGATTTTGCCCTCAGTAGGAGGAGATGCGTGTGGAGGCCCTGTGTAAAAATGCCTCGTCTCCACGATAGCCTTATCTAAATCATCTACCGCTGCTGCCTCTTTTGATGTAGAAGTCGGGCTGCCGCTGGAGTCGATACTTGCCGTTTCTCCTGATAATTGTTTGGGAACCTGCTTGGCTTGCTTCGCATGGATTTGTTCAGTCGAGCATCCAATCAAATTGGCGCTAATTATTAATCCAATTACATAGATACCTGTTCTGCGTATCTGAACTCCCATCCAAGCTCCCCCTCTTCATGCAAATCCTGATCTTTTTAGTATGCCTTTTCTCCCTTTCGACATTAAAACCAATATTTCCCGGGAAATCCGCAGGATTAGCCTTTTGTCGCTTTTGTCACCCGCCTTTAACCATAAAATGAAAGAAGAACGCATGAATTATGAAGTAAGGACTTCATGTTCATGCGTTCTTTAGTCTTAATCTTCAACTATGTTCATAAAAAAGCGGATTTACATTTGCTGTTCAGGTTGGAGATTGTAAGGACGTTTTCCCGTTTCGGAAAAGAGTTCGGAAGCTCTTACGAGCCAAAGGAATAACCCAGTAATCCCCGCCGAATCTACCTGCGTTCATACCTGCTGCCAAGATAAAAAATTGAAGAAGAATTAAATTGGGATTGCTGCTGATTGCTCCGGCGAACAAATAATTGAAGTTCATGATGATGCCCATTAAAGCTGCGAAAGTCGTGAGAGTTCCTGCGATTAAGCCAATACCGACAAGAAGCTCCCCCCATGGAACTATGAAATTAAAGATTTCTACCTGAGGCAGCGCAAAACCTTGCAGGAAATCTCCGAACCATTGTTGAACGACGGGCTTTTCTCCTTCGGCTTTTGCAATTCCCCCTTTGATAAAACCGGAAGCATCGAAAGACTTTTCCCCTGATAATTTCCCCCACCCGGATGAAAGAAACTTCCATCCCACATACAGACGAAGCATTATTAAGAGTCCTGCGGCTGTCCAACTGTTTCGTAACCAATTCATCATCATAAATCCCTCCAATTTAAAGTATTTGATCCTAGTACCTAATGAATTCTAATTACTTTTCATCATCCTCCTAAAATAGACATTAATGCATTAAATGTACATTAAATTACTTTTTTTGTAAATATTTTTCTCTAGGCAAGCAGTCACCGCTCGAGACCATGAGCGTGTCAAAGCCCTCTCCGTTTAGAACCCGCAAAAAAGGGACTGTACTCAGGCAGAATTTCTACCCGAGGACAGTCCCTTCGTGACCAGCTATTTACTCAGCTTCTTTAACGCTTAGTTTTTCTTTCAGCAAATTCAGCTGCTCATCGACTTTGGCTTGTTTGGCTACATCAACAGGTGTGTAGCTGCCTACTGAACCTGCTGGTACATAAGGTTTGCGAGCGATTTCCGCTTCCACTTCCAATTGGATGATTTTCTCTTCCATGCGTTGGAAGCCGCGGGATGCGCTGCCGCTTTCGATGACACCATTGTAGGAGACTTGCGCCATTTGCTTTTTAGCTTTCGCTAATTGAGCGCGGGATACGAGCTCGTTGCGTTTGTTGCGCATTTTGTAGAATTCGTCTTTCATTTCGTGAAGTTGTTGCGTCAACTCATCCGCATGCGCTTTGGCGGATGAATATAGATCTGTATACTCAGCGATTTTATCTTCGTGGTACAATTTTTCTTCAACAGCTTGGCGGGCAATAGCTTCTTGACCATTTTTGATAGCAGCGGACGCTTTGGCTTCACGGTCAGCTACCAAGCGAACGGATTCTTCCAAACGTTGTTTCAGCTTGCGCTCACTTGCAATTTGTCTAGCAACAGTTACTTCAGCTTGTGCGATTTCTTGCTCCATATCGCGCAGATATTGATTCAACATAACGATCGGATCCTCGATTTTATCCAATACCTCGTGAATTGATGCTTTTGTCATATCTTTCATTCTTGTAAATACTCCCATGGTTTACACGTCTCCTTTTTTAATGTCAATTGGTTGTTGTTCAAAACGAGCGACTTTGGCTCTAAGTTCTTCGACTTCTCTTTGCAGTGCTTTTTTCTCAATGTCTTTCATCATCTCATCGATGTTGTTCGTCGGTACACCTGCATTGTACGGTGGGGTATTGAAGTTCGCAGGCTGCTGCGGTGCTTGGTGAGGCGGATACGGCTTGTGCGTATTCCAGCTTCCACTATTGTTGTAGTTTTGGCGGCCATACGAACTTGCATATGGATCATATGGCTGGTCATAACCTGGTTCTTTGGGAATTACAATTGCAGCTATGAAGTAGATGAAAATGACTGTTCCTCCGGTGAAAAAGGTGGTAATAACCACTAACAATCGCAAGAGTGTTGCATCTACATTCATGGCCTCGGCAAGTCCGCCGCAAAGACCGGTAACTTTTTTATCTCTTCGTGAGCGGTAAAGTTTGCTCATGATTTTTGTGCTCCCTCCTGTTGCAGTTTGTTTCTCAGAGCTTCCAGCTCAGCATCTACGGCAGGGTTGCCCCCGCTATAGTAGCTTTCACGTCCCATGCGTCTTACATCACGGAGTGTTCTAGCGTGTAGCTCCATATCGGAAACGCGCTCTTCCAAGCGTCCGAACATCCGCGGTGCGCCATCCTGCGTCACACTGCTGCGGGCATGCAGCCTTTGCTGCAAACGCGCGGATTCCATTCGGGCCAAGTAGTAACTACGTTTATCTGCCACTTCTTTGTAATCGGCTTTGAGCTGCTGCAGTTCCTCATCCAAATCGAGAATCGACTGCTTGGCCTGCTCATAGAGTTCATGATATTGCTCGCTTTTCTCTTCGGCTTGCAATTTCTCTTGCAGCACGATGCGTGCCATATGTTCTTCGCCGGCTTTCAGAGCCAGAAGCGCTTGATGCTCACGTTTCTCTTTGGTCTCCAGCGCCGTCAAATATTGCTGCCTGAGTGAAGCTGCGTGGCTGACACATTGCTGGTACAGCCTCTCAGACTGTTGAAGCTGCTCGCGTTGTGCAGCTAAGTACTGGTCAATCAAGCGAACCGGATCTTCGGACCGTTCCAAATGTTCATTCAGTGATGCCACGGTAATGTCTCTCATACGCCTTAATAGGCTCATCTCTCATACCACCTTTTTCAATCTCTGTTTGTTCGTTCCACTTAAACGGTTCTTCTTGTCAGCATCGAAACTCCGTAGCCAATCAACCCGATAGCCAGGAGAATGATAATCCAACCTGCCAACTTGCCCAGCAGGATAATTCCGCCGATTCCTGCAATCAACCAACCAATTTTGCTGCCATTCTGAATCCCGACATAACCTAGGCCAACCATTGCAATTGGAATCACGTATCCCATCACCGAGCCGATAAAGGGTCCCATGTGAATGCCTAGTTTATTTAACAAAATCAGGGCACCGAATGCGATTAGCAGAGCGGCAAAGCCTGTATTTCTTTTCATCGTTTCGTCACCGCCTTTCGTTTGTTTGTTGTGCTCTTGTTCATGTCTTTATTCTAGGTAAAAATGCAGCTTTCCAAAACGGACCGCAGGCGGTATTTGATCCTAGACCTTAGTCGGGGCGCTTCTACGACCTCCGAAAAGTTCATGTTTATACGACACAGATACGGGTTAAGTACATTACAAACTAGATATCGACAAATTTCGGATGTGAAAGGCAGGAACTATTTGATGAAGCCGATTATGAAATCTAATGTGAACTCAATGAAGAAACCGAATAGGGGATCCTTTGTGATCCGTATCTTGTTGTTTATGCTTTTGGTTCTTCTATTACATACATACGCCTGGGAGGCTACGGCAACAGCACCAGCCAAAATGGCGATAGCCGCGGCACCTGCATCAATCATGCCTCCGCTTCCCTTGACTAAGAATGCCTCACAACGGGTCGCAAGCTTAGCTCTTCAAAACTTAACCGCACAATTCCAGCAAGCAAAACAGGCGACACCAGCTACAGCGCCGCTTTTCTCCTTCTCCGTATTAAGTGACGTGCATGTTGGAGCCAAAGATACAGATTCCCAGAAACGCTTTCGCGCAGCGCTAGCCGACCACATGAACATCCGACCAGACAGTAAATTGATGGTTCTAAATGGCGATCTTACGAACGGCATCAATAACGATTACAAAAGCCTCTTCAACATTATGTATGAATTCAAGCTTCCTCCCGTCCATGCAACTATGGGAAATCATGAATACTACGGCTTATGGGAAACGAAGCAAGAGGATTTAGATACGAGCAGGCTGAGTACGGATTGGTCCAGCGGACAAGCTATCAACTCTTTTGAGCAAATGTTCAATTATAAAAAGCCCTACCACGAACTTGATCTGGACCCTTTGTCAAGGACACTTGAAAAAACTCAGTTTAAATCTAGACAGCTAACAATAGATGATTCCTGTATTGCACAGGGGTCATCTTTTTTAATCCCCATTGATATCGATTG
>NZ_JABMKZ010000044.1 GCF_013204855.1 Paenibacillus alba
GAGGGAACAAAGAGTGAGGCGAATGGACGAGGAATGCCTTTTTGCAGCTAAAAAGTTTGCGTTTTAGCTGTGGAGAGGATGGGTGGGGGTTTGTTGAGGAGTTGTTCGACGGTCTCGAAAATGCTGTCTCAGAGGTAGAAAAGCCGCAACCCGCCGCTGAGTCTGCCAAAAAGGCAGTCTCGGGCGTGAAAAAGGATCAAAACCGAGCAAAGCTGATCTGAGCCAGCCGAAAACGCCGTGCACAACTTCCCCCTTGCGTCGCTAACCTTAGAATTGCTGCGAATATCTATAAGCGAATATAAGGGGGAAGACCAGATGAAGCAATCATTTTGGAAAAGCAAACGGTTTTGGCAGCTAATCTGCGGCATTCTCATTTTGGGATGTATAGTGGTTTTCTTGGCTTGTTATTTGTATATCCGTGGACTGGATGTCTCGAAACTGAATCAGCCGCTGCCTGAAGCAACGCTTGTGCTGGATAAGAACGGCAAAGCAGCATCGCAGCTGTCCGCGTCAAAAGTTGATCCTGTGCTGATCGCTCAAATGCCTAAGGTGCTGACAGATGCCATTGTCGCTGTCGAAGATCGAAGATTCTATACGCATACGGGTATCGACATGAAATCTATTGTCCGTGCACTCGCGCGTGATGCGTTCAGAGGCGGTTATTCCGAAGGGGCCAGTACGATTACACAGCAGCTAGCACGCAATCTGTTTCTGAGCGCAGATAAAACACTTGGCCGTAAATTGAAAGAAGCTGCCTACGCGATAAAAATGGACATGACATTTGATAAAGATCAAATTTTGGAGATGTATCTCAATAGTATATATTTCGGGGAAGGAAGCTGGGGGGTCCAGGGGGCGGCTAGAACGTATTTTAATAAAAATGTGCAAGACATATCCTTGACTGAAGCAGCTGTTCTTGCTGCACTTCCTAAGGCTCCTAGCAAGTACTCTCCTTTTCAGGATGAGCAGCAGGCTTTGGAACGAAGAAATACCGTGCTGGCGTTGATGCGGGACGAAGGCAAAATATCGAGTGGAGATTATGAGAAAGCGAAGGCATCCCCCCTTGGTGTCGTGAAATCGGACAAAGGCAATGAGCTGAAGGGGCGCTACCCGGCTTATGTCGATGCGGTTATTCAAGAAGCTGTTCAGCTGTATGGATTCACGGAGGAACAGCTGTTGACTGGAGGCTTGCGAATCACGACAGAGCTGGATCCATCCGTCCAGAACGCTGTAGCAGAGGTATATAAGGATGAGAGCCTGTTTCCGGCAAGTAAGCCGGATCAGCTTATTCAAAGCGGCGCAGTCATTCTGGATCAGAGAACCGGAGGCGTCCGCGCCCTCTCTGGCGGTCGGGGGGAAGGGGTTTTCCGCGGCTTCAGTCATGCCACACAATTAAAGAGACAGCCAGGTTCATCTTTTAAACCTATCGCTGTCTACGGGCCTGCGCTGGAGAATGGATATAAGCCGTTTACTCCGCTGTATGACGGTCCTTTGAACATTGAAGGTTATCAGCCGCAAGATTGGGATCACCAGACAAGAGGGCAGGTGACGATGCAGGAGGCCATTGTTTCTTCATGGAATGTTCCTGCGGTTTGGCTCCTTCATGAAATAGGAATTGATCATGGCTTGCAATTCGCGAAGAAGTTAGGCATTCCTTTGCCTGCCCAGGATAGACAGCTTGGCATTGCGCTTGGCGGGCTGTCGGAAGGCGTATCACCGCTCCAGATGGCACAGGCGTTCAGTGCATTTGCAGGCAAGGGGGTACTGTATCAAGCGCATACGATTGTAAAAATAGAGACGAGCAGCGGCCATGTACTTGTACAGCATAGCGATAAGGGAGTTCCGGTCATGCAGCCTGAGACGGCTTATGCCATGACTTCGATGCTGCAGGTAGCGGTAGCACAGGGAACCGGTAAGAATGCGGCAATGAATCGCCCCGTTGCTGGGAAATCGGGCACAACCCAGTTGCCGCAGACGAAGGAATTTGACGGTATAAGCAGCGGCAGTGCCAAAGACGCGTGGTTCGTCGGGTACACGCCGGAGCTTACGGCTGCTGTCTGGGTCGGCTATGATCGGACGGATAAGGAGCATTATCTGACGACTTCCGGCGGTGCTGTTCCCGCGATTTTATTCCGGGAGATGATGGGTCGGGCTTTGGCAGGGGCGCCTATTGTCCCGTTTGATATGCCCATTGTGAGCGGTGAAGCACCGATCATGAACGATACTAGGGGAAATCCCGGCAGAGATAGGGAAGTGGGGCAATCAGACACGCCTCCGGATAAGTCAGATAAGAAAGAGAATAGGCCCGATAGTCACGGGCACGGCAAAGGGAAGAAGCATTGAAATGTTAGAAAGCCGTCAAACCTCTAGCAGAGGTTTGACGGCTTTGTTGTTTGCCTGTGTGTGGATGATAGCCTGTGTGCATGACAGCCTAGTCGCGGTGGCCATTGCCGCGCTGTTTATTCGCTGGATCATCGTCATGTTTGCTGGATTGATCCTCTTCATGTTTTTCTTTGACTTTGTGCTTAGTATCCGACTTCATTTGCTTAGCAGGAGCTTGATCCGGCATCCATTTGGTTTTCATATGGACGTTTAGTTTGTTCGCATCCAACCGGTAATGCTCAGCAAGCTGCTGGGCGATTGCTTTCTCAGCACCAGATGATCTGAGATCCACGGAAGCGAGCAATTCTTGGATCCACGCGGCTGCTTGCGCATCTTTCAGGTGAATCATACCCGCATCTTCGGGCTTAATACTTAGATCATAGATAGCCCCTTTCGGACCTTTGGATTGCCCGATATGCAGTTTAAAGTGCTTGCCATCTACGGAGAGCTCCATACTCTCTAAGTCGGGATAAGCTTCTTTCAACTGGTCATTCGTCGTTCCTGCAGGAAGTGGGGTTGGTGAAGGAACAGCAGATGCAGCAGGTGCAGATGAAGATATAGGTGCAGGTGCTGTAGTTGCGACGGGAGCCGCAGATCCAATCGTAGCCTGTTCACCAGCAGCAGTTCCCGCTGTGGCTTCCACAGTTGCAGCTGCTGATCCAGCTGAAGCTGCTTTGATATAGGCAGCCTGCTGCTTACTATTCAGGATGAGTTCCAGTTGGTCTCCTGCTTGCAAATCGGCTAGCTGGGCTTTCAGCTCATCGCGGTAAACCCAGATGGATTTGGCAAGCGGAATCGTTTGATCGCCACTAGCTGTGGATAACTTTATAGTATCTGGACTGGTTGAAATGTACGTGCCTTTGATGGATGAGGATATACTTTGAGCTGGCGAAGACGCCGCATAAGCTGTCCATCCGTAAAACAGTAAAGCAACAAGGGTGATGGAACCGAGAATAAATGGCCATCTTTTGCGCATGACAAACACCTCCACTTACAGCTTTCGCTCATGAAGGTGATTTTGGGGCCGTACACGCAGCTCTGAGCAGGCTTTGGAATGAGCAATCATGGCCAAAAGCCGCCTCTGAAAAAAAGGGCGGCTTACTTTGCACTCAGTCGTTGCCGCTTTGCAGCCTTTGCATAAACTCCTCAGCCGCACTGTACCCTTGCTGCCGCAAGTACCAGTTGTTGGCTGCAGCTTCAACGAGTCCTGCAACATCTCGACCAGGCTGCAGCTGGATTTCGATGTGCGGAATTTTGATATCCATATACTCCGTGAACTTCGGTTCCAGCTCCAAATCGTTGTTGAGCTCATGCTCCTTCCACTGGGTCAGCTCAATATCAAGCACAATCCGTGTCTCGTCCTGAAACGCTTTGCGGCCATAAAGCCGAGAAACGTTAACGAGCCCGATGCTGCGCAGCGCGAGAAATTCCTTCGTCTTGCCGTTATGAGTACCGAGAAGTGTTTCCGGACTAATCTTCTTCAGCACGACGACATCGTCAGCGACGAGGCGATGCCCTCTGCGGATTAAGGTATGAGCGGTTTCGCTCTTGCCAACCCCGGATTTGCCGCGCAGCAGAATACCGATACCGGACACATTGACACAAACGCCGTGTATAGCAATCTCCTGAGCAAGGGATTTACTTAAATATAAATCAACTAAGTCCTGGAATTTGCTCGTAGGCGCTGCTGTACGGAGGAGAGGGATCCGTTCTTCTTCGCAATATTTGGTTAAATATTTCAAGCCTTCTTGGTTTCTCGTAACGACAAAACAAGGCGGGTGATATTTGACAATATTACCGATGTGAAGATTGCGTTCATGTTCGCTAAGTTTATGCAAATAAGTAATTTCTTTTCGGCCTAACAGCTGTACATGCGCTTGCGGAAAATATTCAAAATAACCGACAAACTCGAGTCCAGGGCGATGCGCCTTCGTTTTGGTAATCGGACGGTGGAGTTCCGAATGTCCGGCAAGTATCTCGAGCGAGAAGCGCTCAACCAAATCTTTGACTGTGACGGGCTTCACATTAGGTCCTCCTTAGATGAGTAGATGAATAAAACGAGCCTCTTCAAACAGGATACGTACGCTCTGCTTGAACAGCTTCTATGTTATTTCGCTTGCGAGGCTTGAAATTCCTGCTATGAAAGCGTTTGTATGTGGAGGAATCGTGAGCATTTTCATTGCATTTGCACCCAGCCTTGGTATGATAGGAAGGAGAAAGCTTACTAGGGGGATTTTAAGAAGATGGAAACGGCCTATAAGAACTGTCAAAGCTGTGGAATGCCTCTTGCCCGTGATGAACAGGGCGGAGGAACAGAGAAGAACGGCGTAAAAAGCACAGTCTACTGCAGCCATTGCTATCAGGATGGGGAATTCACTTTACCAGATATGACCGTTCAACAAATGAAGGAGCGCGTCAAGCAAAAGCTCATCGAGTTTGGGTTTCCCAAATTTCTGACAGGGCTCTTCACAAGAAATATCCATAAGCTAAAAAGATGGTCCTCTATTCAATAGTCATATGATGTCTATATGATAGCCCGCTTGAAGGTAGAAAAAGCGCTCCTTGCAGAATCGCAAAGAGCGTAATGGATGGTGGGATTTCCTATGTTTATGTAAAAGCAGCTTACCTGTTGAAGCCGCATTTTTTTGCAAGTGTTGGCCATGTCGAGAGAAACATGTTTTCCCACCTGTCTTCTGGTAATACCATAATCCATTTGGCGATTTGATCCAATCCCATCTCACATAAAGTTTGAACCACTTCATGTCTTTCACAGCTCGTTTTTAATGCTAACATCTCAAAACCACCTCAGTCGAATGTATTCAAACAATTATCTATATGCGGCTCCATGAAAAGATGTGAGTGTTTTTTTCATAATATGAAAAATAAGCGGCTGTAGACGACATGTTCAGTGTCTGAGGAAAGTGGTCTGTTCTGGAAGTTAAGACGAAAAGAAGGCCATGCAGGCAGGACTGCATAGCCTTCTTTGTTGCGCGGCTTTATTTAATCTGATTGCGCGTGCGGGAGTCCAAGGTTTGAAGCACCTGCTCAAGCTCTTGGTCAGATAGTTCAGTGTCTCCATAACGGACATCGTTATAGGCTGAAGTAACGGCATGGACGGTCTGATCAGGCAGTCGCTCTATCCTTCTGAAGTCCTGCTCGGTTTCATTCGGTGTTAAGGCGTTATTGTAGGAATAGCCGTTCAGAGCAGCCTGCCCTATCACAAGGCGGTATAGAAAGCGGATCTTTTCTTGATTGCTGGGCAGCTGTGACCACTTGGCAGGAGCTTTCTCTTTACCTTTGCGCTGCATGGCTTGCTGCCACCATAGACGAGGAAGCTCTTTCCAGGCGAGAAGGGCTTCTTTTTCGTCCGTAAAGCCCTCGGAATCCCCACTTTGGTAGCTGCTCAGTGAGCGGTTCATTAAGCGCCTCAGAAGTGACATCAGAGCAGGTGCAACCTTTGATAACAGGAGGTAGAGCACGAATAAGATAAGAGCAATGACGAGCACATAACCGATAATTATTTGGACATAGTGCAGGAAGATGCTCAGCCAGCTTGGTTCGTCTGCAGCGGCAGGCGGCGGAAGCTGGGGAGGTTGAATAGATGGACTAGGCTCTGGCACTTCCGGCGGTGAGTCCGATTGAAACAGCTGCAGCAGCCAAACTAAGGCAGCGCGGAAAAAGGTAGAAATGGCTCGCTGTATAGATTGGAAATAAGCCACGATAACGATAAGAAAGATGAAGGTGATTAGCCAAATTCGGCTTGAGCGTTTTACGGTGCCAGAGAGAGAAGAGGCGGCAGTCTGCTGTGTATTCGCCAGCGTTGCGTTCAGGAGATGAATGCGGTTGATGGCTAAGAAAAAGATGACCAGCGAGCAGAAACCGAGTACATTCAAGCTCTTCATAAAAGGCGCAAAGAGTTCCAGTCTACCCATCACCGGAACGCCAATGAAATAGAAGACCGCTGCGATCACGACGATCGTTATGGAGAAAATGCCCTGCCACCCATCCTTCGTAAAGTGAATACCTCTGTAGGCAAGCAATAGGCCGATGGTCGCACAGACCCAGCTGTGCCAGCTGGTGCCTTGCAGGAGGAAGGCAGTGATAGCGCCAGCCAACGCGCAAAAGGCAAGTTCGTAAAGGATACGGTTTAGCCATTTCAGATAGCCTAAATAGCTGCCAAGCACAAAGCAAAGCCAGAGCTGCAAGCAAGTAGCCCAAAGCTGCACCTCTGACACATAGAGGTGAACCAAGACGATAATCGGATAAAAGAAAATGAGCTCGATGGAGCCGAATAAGGCTGCAAGGCCAAACACATTCAGCCAGGGGGGCAAGTTAAATCGCCGTGCTGGCGCCGGAAGGGGTGAATTCATCAGAAGAGTGCACCTCCTTATCCGCTGCTGCAAGAAGATGATGCTGCAGCGGTACGATATAAACAGTATGGCCCAGCGACTCAAGCCGTTCTATACTTTCTTCGATCCCCGTGGATACGAAGGCGGTCAGCAGGATAATGTCCATGGCGCTTCCTTCCTGCTCAATTTCGTTGTCGAGGTAGTCGCTGCAGGAGCGAGAGCAGGAGACCGCGAGCTTCGCCATCGTTTCGAAAAGGTGCTCCAAATGCGAATAGCCGCCTTCAGGCGCTAAATAAACAGGAACACCGGATTGCCCTTGCACAAAGCCGTTGTAGCCAAAGCCAACCGGAATCCCTTGGCTGATCGCATATTCAGCTAATGTGGCTGCGTAGGAAAGGCCTTTCTCAACAAGTTCCGGATCGCTCACCGCATCCCACATGGTTTCCGTAATTTGCGTATTCACGACCAGCAGCAGTCTGGGGTCAGCCGTAAATTCACGGTTGTACACCTGGAGTCGCTGGCTGCGGGCGGTTGCCTTCCAGTGAATGCTGTTCATCGTATCTCCATAGCGATAGTCACGCACGCCGGATACGAGGAAGGGATCGGGCATGATCCAGCGTTTGACTGTGATGTCGCCTTGCCACCGGCTGGAGACCAGCGGGATGTCGTCCCTGCTCACCAAGCGAGGGTAGACAAGCAGCTCCAGCTGAAAGCGATGAGTTCTTGTCGCCGCTTCCATGCCTACGAGATCTCCGATGGAAGCGGCAACCGTTTCGAGCTTATACCAGCCTCGTTTCGCAGCTTGCACCTTGTGGCGTCGAACGATCTGTGTATAGGGCATGAGGCTGAACAAGCTGCGATGGTTTTGAAAAATAGCGCCGCTGCTCACCGCCAGATTGCTTTGCTTCGCGAAATGAAGGCCCGCGTGAATCGTGGATTCCAAGCGAAGCCAAGGGATGGGAGCGAGCTTGCGATTGACGATCGTTTCGATCATCTCGATATGATCACCCACATGAGCGCGGGTTTGGTTAAAGGCTCTTTCAATGCGCAGCCCGCGAAACCCCAGGCGGGCTATGCAAATATGCTGGAGAAGGTACAGAGCGGCAGCGATGATGAGAATCCAGCTTATTCCCATGGGCTACCCCAGCTTCACTTCCGTAGGAACGGGGGCAGCGGCAAGAATGCCGGCCAGCAGCGCATGCACCTGCTGGTCTTGCTGGCGCGAGCGCGTACGCAGCATGATGCGATGCGCCCAGACGGGCTTCACCAGCGCCTTAATGTCGTCCGGCAGCACGTAGTCGCGGCCGCGCAGCGCCGCGTACACCTGCGCCGATTTCATCAAGGCGCGCACGCCGCGCGGGCTGACGCCAAGCGCGCTATCGGCATGCGAGCGCGTCGCCTCCGCGAGCCGCACGATGTACTGCAGCAGCTCATCGCTGACGCGGACCTGCGTGAACAGATGCTGCGCTTCGAGCAGCTCAGCGCGTCCCACAACCGGCTGCAGCAGCTCCAGAGGATCCTGCTGCCGGTAGCGCTGCAGGATCAAGAACTGCTCGTCGGCCGAAGGGTAGCCGAGCGAAAGCTTCATCAGGAAGCGGTCGAGCTGAGCTTCCGGCAGGGGAAATGTCCCCTGATTCTCGACAGGGTTCTGCGTCGCAATGACGAGGAACGGCGCTTCGAGCTTACGGGTCTCCCCGTCGATGCTCACTTGACGTTCCTCCATGCTTTCGAGCAGGCTGGATTGCGTGCGCGGGGTCGCGCGGTTAATCTCATCGGCGAGTACGATGTGAGCGAACAGCGGCCCTGGGCGGAATTCAAACTCGCCCAGCTTTTGGTTGAAGAAATTGATGCCGCTTACATCGGAGGGCAGCAAGTCGGGCGTGAATTGGATGCGCTTCATGGTGCCATCCAGAGAGCGGGCCAGCGCCTTGGCCAACTGTGTTTTGCCTGTGCCGGGCACATCTTCCAGCAGAACATGCCCAGAGGCGATAAGTGCGATGATCATCAGCTCAACGGTGTCTTCTTTGCCGACGATGACCTTGCCGACATTTTCTTGTATGAGTGAAGCAATGCGTCTAATTTGTGCGAAATCCAACATAGTTACCTCCTAGGTGTGGGGGAATGATTTTTGCGGGAACGGGTATGAGTATGAGAGCCTTGTAGATGATCTTAATTTTAACAGACTATAGGTGATTTTTACCATTATTTCCTCATACACGCATCCAGCTAGTTGTGTAATCGATAGGCAGTTAGTACAATGATGGTGAAAATGTCGCTCAAAAAGTAAAAAATTGGAGGAAAAAGCTCCAAATCTAGCGGAAAAAGTCAGTTATGCTCAGATGAAGCTATAGGGGGACGATTATGTACAAGCTGTTATTGGTGGATGACGAAGAGGATGTTCGCGAAGGCGTCGTCCGAGAAGTTGATTGGGATGCGATTGGCTTTGAAGTGGTAGAGACAGCAGAGAACGGCAGAGAAGCATTGGAAATGGTCGAAAGGCTGCAGCCGGATTTGGTGGTAACGGATATTCAGATGCCATTCATGAACGGACTTCAGCTTGCAGAGGCAATTCGGGAGCGTTTTCCGACGATAAAGCTCATTATTCTGACGGGGCATGATGAGTTCGAATATGCTCAGAAGGCGATTAAGCTGCATATTGATGAATACGTGCTGAAGCCTTTTTCCGCTCAGGAAGTCATCCATGCCTTACTCAAGGTCAAGGCGCAGATTCAGGAGGAAGTGGCGCATCGGGAAGATGTTCAGCTTCTGAAGGAGCATTATCGAAAAAGTATGCCTGTGCTGAAGGAGAATTTCCTAGCGACGCTCATGAATCGGAAGCTTCCGCGAGATGAGGTTTATGAGAAAGCAGCGAATTATGGGATTGACCTTAGCGGCAATGGGTACGTTGTTGCGGTTCTGAGCATTGATGGCGTGTTGATTCATGAAGATGATCTGGAGAATCGCAGCGAGCTGGCGAAGTCTGTTTCTTTGAAATATTCCGAGGATCAGGCGCTCAAATATTTTGCCTTGCTTAATATTACGGAGGAAATCGCTGAGAAGCACGGGCTTGGCCTCGTTTTTATGCATAATGATGAGGTCGTCGTGTTAGGCGCCAGGGAAAGCAGGGATAGAGATACGACGCTTCAAGAAACAATGAAGATGTTGGAAGAAGTCCGTCAGAACGTAGAGAAATACTTGAAGTTCACGTTAACGGTAGGGATTGGCACTGTGATGAATGATGTCACGAAGATCAGCTATTCGTATGAAGACGCTGTGCTTGCCCTTGATTACAGGCTCATTCTGGGCAACAACCGGATCATTTGCATCGATGATGTGGAGAAGCGGGCCGTCGAGAAAATTCGCTTTGATGATGTGAAAGAGCATGCGCTGACACGCTGCATTAAAGTGGGAACGAATCTGGAGATTCGCGAGACGATGGATGAGCTGTTTCAGGGAATAGAGGGGGGAGTTTCCGTCAAGGACTACCAAATCTATTTGCTTGAAATATTAACTTGTATTCTCAAGGCGGCGAAGGATTCAAACCTGAATGTGGACGAGGTCTTCGGGGACAACTTCGTTCCTTTTACCGAGATTAATAAATTCACTTCACTGGAAGAAGCCAAGCACTGGCTTGTCGATTTATGCGCGAATATGATGAATCATATTGCGACCGATCGGCAGTATACCTACAAGAATCTCGTCGAGATGGCCAAGGATTATACGAAAAGCCATTATCACGAAGGGGATATCAACATCAATAAAGTGTGCGGTCATCTGCATATCAGCGCCGGCTATTTCAGCAGTATTTTCAAAAAAGAGACAAAGATGACGTTCGTGAACTATTTGAACCATATTCGGATGGAAGCGGCCAAGGAGCTGTTGCGTTCAACCGATATGAAGGCGCTGGAAATCGCTGAGAAGGTTGGCTATGCCGATGCCAATTATTTCAGTTTCTCGTTCCGCAAAAATGTCGGAATTTCCCCAAAAGAGTATCGCAATAACAGTGAAAAAGGGTTGTAAGGGCTGCAGAGTGGGGGTGAAGGCTTGAGACAAAAGGTAAAATCACTAGTCAAGTCCTTGTATGATGTGCTGCTGGATACGATGAGGGTGAAGAGCATTCAATTTACGATTACGATGTCGTTTATTCTCATTACGGTGATCGTGATGCTGGTCGTTTCGCTCGTGCTGTACAGTAAATTTTCCAAAACGGCGGAAGAGAATGCTTTCCTGAATACGCAGCAGGTGATTGAACAAGTCCAGTTTAACCTGGAGAACTATATTAAAGGGATGGCCGATACGTTCGAGGTGGTGGATGCCAAGGTTGCGAAGAGCCGCGGTATTCCGTCGGACAAGCTGCTCGAGCAGTTGGACACCATCGCCAGCACGCGCGAGGATATCGTCTCTATTAACCTGTTTACGGCCGATGGCGGCCTTGTTACAGGCATTCACACGACCGAGATGCGTAAAAACACGCGCCTTCTCGAACAGTCGTGGTTTCGTTCTGCCCTCGACAATCCCAACCATCTAACATTTTCGCTGCCGCATATTCAGAATCTCTTCAAGGACCCTTACAAGTGGGTGGTTTCAATGAGCAAAGGGGTATCTATTCTGCATGATGGGAAATGGCAAGATGCCGTTCTGCTGGTAGATGTGAATTTCAAAACGCTGGATGATGTATTTCGGACGGTTTCTTTGGGGAAAAAGGGGTACGTGTACATCATTGACGATTCTGCCGGGAACATTGTGTATCACCCGCAGCAGCAGCTTATTTATATTGGTTTGAAATATGAAAATGTGGAGCAGGCGCTCAAATTCTCCTATGGCAAGTATATGGATGTCAGCGAGGGGGAACCGAGGCTCAATGTCGTGCGGACCGTTAACAACATTGGCTGGAAAATCATCGGTGTCTCTTATCTGGATGAGATGATGACAACCCGCAAGGAAGTAAGCACGTTCATGATTTGGCTGCTGGTTATTGTGCTTATTTTTATTTTATTGATTTCCTCTTTCATGTCAGCGCGCATATCCAAGCCAATCAAACGGTTGAAGAAGTCCATGGAAATGGTGGAGAAGGGAGACTTCGATACGTATATCCATGTTCGCGGCGCGGATGAGGTCGAGCAGCTTTCGCGAAGATTCAACCTCATGGTTTCACGGGTTCGAGAGTTGATGGATCAGAGTATTCTAGAGCAGGAAACGAAACGGAAGAACGAGCTGGAGGTTCTGCAATCGCAGATTAATCCGCATTTTTTATACAATACACTCAATTCGGTCGTGCGGATGGTCGGCAATGGGCGCAATGAAGAGGTCGTAACGACGATCACTTCTTTGTCGAAGTTTTTCCGTATTTCACTCAGCAAAGGGAAGAACATCATCACCATCGGAGAAGAGATCGAGCATATTCGCAATTATTTGATTATCCAAAAGATGCGGTATAAGGACAAGTTCGACTACGACATTCAGGTGGATGAAGACATATTGTCCTACAAGACATTGAAGTTAATTTTGCAGCCTTTTGTAGAAAATGCCCTATATCACGGCATTGAATATATGGTTGATGAAGGTCACATCCATATATCTGCCAGCAAAATCGATGACAAGATTCTTTTTCAGATTCGCGATAACGGAGTGGGGATGTCCGAAGAAACGCTCGCTGCTATTTTGTCCGGTCAAGTAAAAAGTGAAAAGGGCTCCGGTGTGGGGCTTCGCAATGTCCATGAGCGCATTCAGCTCTATTTCGGCTTCGACTATGGGGTCCATGTAGAAAGTGAGCTTGAGGAAGGGACTTTAGTCAAGATCTGGATTCCCGCGGAGGAGTTATAGACGATGAAGAATGAATTCCGCATCGTGCTGGACTATGAATAGGGAGGAGAAACGATGGATAAAACAATGAAACAACTGGGCCCCTTGCTGTTTGCCATCCTGATCGCTGTCGTCTCCGTGTCTTCCTGCTCGCGACAAACCGAAATCACCCCAACGGAACAGAAAAGGCATTTGGAAGTCGTGCTTAGAAGCCAAAACGGTGATTATTGGAAGACGGTAAAGATGGGTGCCGAGGTAGCTGCCAAAGAATTTGATGTTGCTTTGGATTTCCGCGCACCTGGTGACGAGGCCGATGTGAAGGGACAAATTGCTTTGGTAGAGCAATCCATTAGCAGCAGACCGGATGCAATTGTTCTGGCGTCGAACGATTACAAGGAGCTTTCTCAGGTCGTTGAGGATGCAGCGGGCATGGGCATTCCTGTTATTACGATCGATTCGGAAGTAGAGTCTCCTAAAGCGAAGAGCTTTATAGGGGCTAACAACTATGAAGCAGGGCGGCTGGCAGGGAAGCAGCTCATTAAGCTCGCTGGCACCAGCGGACAAATCGCCATCGTAAGCTTTAAGCAAGGGGAGCGCAATACAGAACTTCGGGAGCAAGGTCTTCTGGATGAAATATCGAAATACACAGATGTTCGTGTAGTGGACAAGGTATATAGTCTGACGGATCGCGAGGTGGCCTCGCAGATGACGCAAAGTATTGTGGAGAAGAATCCGGATTTGGACGGGATTGTTGCTTTGAATGAGATTTCTTCGATCGGCGTGGCCGATGCCGTACAACGATTGAATGTACAGGACAAGATCAAGATTATCACCTTCGACAGCACTTCTGAAGAGCTGGAGCTGCTGCAAGAAGGTGTCATTCAAGCGACGATTGTTCAAAATCCCTTCAGCATCGGCTATTTAGGCGTCAAAAACGCGGTGGAAGCTTCCAAAGGGAAAAAGGTTCCAAACCGTGTAGACACAGGGATTAGGGCGATTGACCTCGAGAATATGTTCTGGTCGGACAATCAGAAGCTGTTATTTCCCTTCATAAAGTGATGAGAATTTCGATAGAACATATGAGGATATTGCATTTGTTTTGAACATGCGATCCCGTATAGTAGGAAATGTAAATAAACAAAACCAAATAAAACAACCTTTTAGGGAGGGTCTTACTTTGAAAAAACTTCTTACTCTTGCAGTAGCAGGCGCATTGGTAGCAACCGTTGTAGGCTGCGGTAATAAAACAGCAACACCAACTCCGGCAGCATCTACAGGTGCAGCAGCGACAGCAACGCCTAAAGCAGCTGACACAGGTAAAAAACCGACAATCGGTGTAGCGATCTATAAATTTGATGATACTTTCATGTCCGGTGTTCGCGCGGCGATCGCCGATGCTGCCAAGGACAAAGCAACGGTTGATATCGTAGACAGCCAAAACTCTCAACCAACACAAAATGATAAAGTTGACCTTTTCATCACGAAAAAAGTAAACGCTCTAGCGATCAACGCGGTTGACCGTACAGCGGCAGGCGTGATCATCGACAAAGCGAAAGCAGCGAATGTGCCGGTTGTTTTCTTGAACCGCGAGCCTTTGGCTGATGACATGAAGAAATGGGATAAAGTTTACTACGTAGGCGCTAAAGCTGAGCAATCCGGTACAATGGAAGGCCAATTGCTGGTTGACTACTTCAAAGCTCATCCGGAAGCAGACAAAAACAAAGACGGTAAAATCCAATACGTGATGCTTAAAGGCGAGCCAGGACATCAAGATGCTGAGCTTCGCACGAAGTTCTCCATCCAAGCGATTACAGATGCAGGCATGGGTGTAGAAAAAGTAGCAGAAGACACAGCGATGTGGGACCGCGTTAAAGGCCAAGAAAAAATGGCAGCTTTCCTAGCTTCAAGCGAAAGCAAAATCGAAGCAGTTCTTGCAAACAACGATGATATGGCACTTGGCGCTATCGAAGCTTTGAAAGCAAAAGGCTATTTCAAAGACAATAAATTCTTGCCGGTTGTTGGCGTAGATGCAACAGCTCCTGCTCTTCAAGCGCTTAGCGATGGCACATTGCTCGGAACCGTTCTGAACGATGCGAAAAACCAAGGTGCAGCAACAACGAACGTAGCAACGGCTCTTGCCAACGGCAAAACGCCTAGCAAAGAAACAACGGGCTATGATGTAACTGACGGTAAATATGTATGGATTTCCTACAAAAAGATTACTAAAGAGAACATGAACGAAGCGAAGTAATCCAGAGTGAAGCGGGCAAGAGCAGCAGCGTCAAGCTCTTGCCTTCCTTATTTGGAAACCCGTGCAAAGGCTAAGAGACATAAGCTTCGAAGAAAGGCTTCACTTTGTGGGGATTATCGTGAGCTGGTAGGGGGAGTTACCATGACTGCAGACTATTTACTGGAAATGAATCAAATCTCCAAAGAGTTCCCCGGCGTGAAAGCGCTGGATAACGTTACCCTCCAAGTTCGCCCAGGCAGCGTACATGCATTGATGGGAGAGAACGGGGCTGGGAAGTCGACGTTAATGAAATGTTTGTTCGGTATTTATAAACCTGATGGCGGAGAAATCAAGCTGAATGGTGAAGTTGTCTCCATTCAAAATTCGAAAGATGCGCTAGCAAACGGTATTTCCATGATTCATCAAGAGCTTCACCCGGTTCCTCATCGCAATGTGATGGAGAACATTTGGCTGGGTCGCTTCCCGCTCAAAGGTATCGGACCTTTGAAATTAGTCGATCACAAAAAGATGCGCAAAGATACAGAGAGTCTGTTCAAACAACTCCAAATGGATATTAAGCCGGATACCCTTGTGGGAACGTTATCGGTTTCCAAAGTACAATCTATTGAAATTGCTAAGGCGGTTTCCTTCAATTCGAAAGTCATTGTTATGGATGAGCCGACATCGTCGCTAACAGGCAATGAAGTTGAGCAGTTGTTTCGCATCATTCGCGATCTAAGAAGTCGTGGCGTTTCGATCATCTATATTTCACATAAAATGGAAGAAATCCTTGAAATCTCGGATGAAGTGACGATTATGCGGGATGGTACCAAAATTGGTACGTGGGCATCGGCTGACCTTACCACAGATATGATTATTTCCAAGATGGTTGGGCGTGATCTGAAAGAGCGGTTTCCAGAGCGCAGCAATGTACCCAATGGTGTATTGATGAAGGTAGAGGGACTGACTTCGGTTATTCCGAAATCGTTCAAAAATGTTTCTTTTGATCTTCGTAAAGGTGAAATATTGGGCGTTGGCGGTTTGGTTGGCGCACAGCGTACAGAGCTGATTGAAGCTTTGTTCGGAATGAGAGGCGTGGCTGCTGGCAGCATTTCGATACATGGCAAGCCTGTTAAGCTCAAGTCACCGATTGATGCTATTAAAAATAAAATTGCGCTGCTGACGGAAGAGCGTCGTGTCACCGGAATTTTCCCAGTGCTTTCCGTGCTGGAGAACACGGTTATCGCCAATTTGAACCGCTATATGAATCCGCTTGGCTTCATTAATGAAGCGAAACGTAAAGTAGAAGTGGAACGCAGTATCGAGATGCTGCGCGTCAAAACACCGAATATGCATGCATTAATTAAGAATTTGTCTGGCGGTAACCAACAAAAGGTGCTGCTCGCCAGATGGCTCCTGACGGAGCCGGATGTCCTTCTGCTCGATGAACCGACACGGGGGATCGACGTAGGGGCTAAGTTTGAGATTTACTCCATCATTGCCGATCTTGCGAAGCAGGGAAAAAGTATTATCATGATCTCTTCTGAAATGCCGGAGCTACTTGGGATGTCAGACCGAATCATGGTCATGTGCGAAGGACGCCTTACGGGGATTGTAGATGGAAAGAAAGCAACAGAAGAAGAGATCATGCGCCTTGCTGCACAGCATATGGCATAATGGAGGGGGCAAGAAACCATGAGTACTAAGACAGAAACTTTAAAATCCAGAGATATCAGTGGGTTCGTGACCAAATACGCAATCTACATCGTGCTTGTCGTGTTAGTCGTCGGAATTGCGATCTACGATCCGCGCTTTTTATCGGTGAGTATCTTAAGAGATATTTTGCTGCAGTCATCTACACGCGTCATTATCGCCTTGGGTGCTGCATTCATCTTGATTACAGGAGGAACGGATCTTTCGACTGGACGGATCGTTGGTCTGACTGCCGTTATCTCCGCTTCCATGCTGCAAACGCAAGAGTACGGTCGCCGATTCTTCCCGGATCTGCCGCATCTGCCGCTCTTGGTTCCGATTATTCTAGCAATTATCGCAGGCTTATTGGTAGGTCTCATTAACGGATTGATTGTAGCGAAATTTAAAGTTCCGCCATTCATTGCTACCCTAGGGACGATGGTTGCGGTATACGGAGCAAACTCGCTTTACTTCGATATGAAGCCGAATCAATCTCAGCCTATTGGTGGTTTGAGACCGGACTTCAGTAAGATCGGCACAGGTTCCATTGGATCAGATGCCACCTATTCGATTCCTTACATTGTCATTATTGCCATTGTTGTTGCCATTATCGTTTGGATCGTTTTCAACAAAACGAAGCTTGGGAAATACATGTACGCCATTGGCGGCAACATTCATGCGGCAACTGTTTCCGGGATCAACGTTAACCGTTACCTAATCTATATCTACTCCATTGCCGGAGCATTGTACGGATTAGCCGGGGTACTGGAAGCAGCAAGAACAGGTGGAGCCACGAACAACTACGGTAATATGTACGAGCTGGACGCCATTGCGGCTTGCGTAGTCGGCGGCGTATCCACTTCCGGTGGTATTGGTACGGTTCCGGGCGTACTTGCCGGGGTATTGATCTTCAGCGTTATCAACTATGGCTTGACGTTTATCGGGATCAGCCCATACTGGCAGTTGATTATCAAAGGTGTCATTATTGTCGCTGCGGTAGCATTCGATATGCGTAAATACATGAACTCGAAATAAGTTAATAGATCAAAGAAGTGAAGCAGGCTGTCGCAACTTAAGGACAGTCTGTTATCGCGTCAATTGTGAAAGCGGTTACCAAAATGAGGGGCGTGTTCATGATGGCTAAACAGAGGTCCACTATTTCAAAGAAAAGGATTTCAGCATTGTCTTTGAGAAGCAAAATCGTAGGATCCTTCGTTATTGTATCCTTACTCGTTGCGGTGACCAGCGGGATGTCATATGTCTATTTAAATAAAGTAGACAGCTCTTACTCTAAGCTGCTTCGTGATAATGTCTCCATTTTGCGTCATGTTTCGGAGATCAAGGAGAAAACGCAAATGCAGAACAGTATGCTGTTAGGCTATGTGCTTGATCCAACTCCGGATAAAGAGAAGCTTCTGACGGATATGAACGCAAGGCTTGCTTCGATTATCGCTCAGATGGGGGAGCTTGCCCACGATGAGGACGAGCAGGGCGCCATCCAGTCCATGATCGATTCGAATATGACCTTTGCTCGTCTGGTGAAGAAAGTCACGGAATACGCGAACAAAGGGAACGCGGCTTTAGCCAAGGCCGAAGCTGCTCAGTGGGCGATCCCAACCACGGAGACATTGACACAGGCGGCAGCGAAAATAGAAGAGCTGGAAAAAAGCATCGAGGATGAAGCAACTGTGCGCAATCATGATGTGGTTGAATCCACCGTCCGAACGCTTATTTGGGTTAGTTTGATCGCATTTCTGTTTGCTTTGGCCATGGGCTTGCTGCTTTCGCGGATGATCGTTACGCCGATGCGTGCCATGGTGCGGGCAGCGGAACGAATAGCTGCTTGTGATTTGACGGTCGGTGACATTCACGTGAAGAATCAGGATGAATTAAGAGATTTGGCTACTGCTTTTAACCAAATGAAAGTGAATTTACATAGCTTAATTAGTCAAGTAGGAGGCAGTGCCCAGCAGGTGGCTGCCGCTTCGGAAGCACTGAGCAGTAACTCCGAGCAAGTCAGCAGATCCTCAGAGCGGATCACGAATACAGTTCAGCATATCTCGATGGGGACGGATGAACAGGTAATAAGTATACATCGAGGTGTTGCGATCATGGAGGAAATGTCAGCTGCGGTTATTCAAATTGCGAGAGTAACGCAATCCGCCAATGAGCAGTCCTCACTCGCACTTCAAGAGGCGGGCGAAGGGAATGCGGCTGTGGAAACAGCGATTGCTCAGATGAATGCGATACATCAGAAGATGAGGGAGCTGGCGGACTCGGTGCAGCGGCTAGGCGAACGTTCGGAACAAATCGTTCAGGCCAACGACTTGATTGCGAACATCGCGCGACAAACGAATATGCTCGCTCTGAATGCTTCGATAGAAGCGGCTCGTGCAGGGGCCGCTGGCAAAGGTTTTGCGGTTGTGGCCGACGAGGTACGCAAGCTCTCCATGCAGACAGGAGCTGCGGCGGAAGAAGTGGCTTATCTGGTGACCAGCATTCAGGAGGAAACCAGGGAAGTCGTTAGTTCTACCGAAGCGGGCAGCCGAGAGGTAGAGACCGGTCTTGACGTTGTTGGTGTTGCGCGCGACACCTTCGCGCGGATTCGGGAAGCGATGGACGAGGTCGCCAGACAGATTTCCGAAGTCGCCGGCAGCTCGGCGTCCATTTCAGACAAAACCCGAGCTGCGGTAGACGTCATTCAAGCGATTGATCAAGTCGCAGGACAAACCGCTTCAGGAGCGCGAGACGTTTCATCCAATATCGAAGGTCAGTACGCGAGTATGGAGGAAATCGTTTCTTCCGCCACCGTGCTGAACGGCATGGCGACGGATTTGCAGACGCTTATTGGCCGATTCCGTGTGTGATTGGTATGATCGGTGAAATTCACGAGAATAAAGTTGAACCGTGGGTGGTGTGCCTGCGGTTTTTTTCGTTCAGTTAAGGCTGCGACTTGGCTGAGCAAGTGAAGTGCGAACCGTTAGCAGGTTGGTCGGAGCAGCTGAGAGGCTGAAAAACAGCCTTAAGGTGAGGGTGCGGCGGGGAAAATGTGTTGAAAGGCCGAAAAATGAGCTTAAAGTGGGAGAGTAGTTGGAAGTTTGTCTCGTGGAGCAGCTGAGAGGCTGAAAAACAGCCTTAAGGTGAGGGTGCGGCGGGGAAAATGTGTTGAAAGGCCGGAAAATGAGCTTAAAGTGGGAGAGTAGATGGAAGTGTGTCTCGTTGAGCTGCTGAGAGGCTGAAAAACAGCCTTAAGGTGAGGGTGCGGCGGGGAAAATGTGTTGAAAGGCCGGAAAATGAGCTTAAAGTGGGAGAGTAGAGTGAATGTGGTTCGTTGAGTAGCAGAGTGTGTTCCAGATAGGGTCGTATGCTTGTGAGTGCCACAAGTAGAGAGAAGAGGGAACTATAGTGCGCTATATGCCGCAATAATGCCTGTTTCTATGCTCAATGGGAACTAGGATACGCTATTTCAGTGGTTTGCTCGATTTGAAGCATGGATTTGAATAGATAGCGTATCGTAGTTCCTCTTGTGGTGGTTTTAGACGGGTTTTGTTACAAATAAGGGACTGTAGTTCCCTGTTAGCAGTGGGTTGTTGAGATTGTCTCCAAAAAAGGACCGCTCCGGCAGCATTTAATTAGCCTTGAACGAGCACGCATACACAATAAACGGAAAGAACCTGAAGCAGCCACCTCAGGTTCTTTCCAATTGCCAGTTTCCTAGTTTCCAGGTAGTTTCCTAGTCTCTCACTTCAACGATAAGCTCAATTTCAACCGGCGTATGGAACGGAAGATCGCTCGTTCCGATCGCTGAACGCGCATGCTTGCCTTGTTCACCGAAGATATCGACTAACAAATTGGACGCACCGTTGATGACATACGGTTGGTCGCCAAAGCCAGGAGCGCTGTTGACGAAGCCCAGCATTTTGACAATTTTAACAACGCGATCCAAATCGCCCAAGTAGCCTTTCATGACAGCGAGGCAGTTGATGATCGTTTGGCGGGCTGCTTCTTGTCCTTGCTCGATGGTAACTTCGCGGCCTAGTTTGCCTTCATACATAAGCTCGCCATTGATGCGGCAGTCTTGTCCGGACAAATAAATGAGATTTCCTGTTTGATTGCAAGGAATATACGTGAAACGCGGCTCTGGGGATGGGGGAAGCGTGATACCTAGCTCTTGTAAACGTTGTTCGATTTGGGACATGATGTTGACCTCCGAATGGGTTGATAGATTTTGGGTTTGCGAAAAGTTAACTAGTGTCGGCAGCAGTGCTGCGCTCGAATGAAGATCCCTTCGCGCGCATGGGTATGCTCACCGTGGGATAAGGTGATTTTTCCATTTACAACGACGTGCGGGATGCCGTCCGGGTACAGCCTAGGCTCCTCGAACGTGGCGTGATCCTGAATGGTATCAGGGTTAAAGACGGTTACATCGGCGATGTAGCCAGGAACGATAAGACCACGCATGCCCAGCTTAAAGCGCTGAACAGGGAAGGAAGTGACTTTGCGAACCGCTTGCTCCAAAGTTAGAACGCGATGCTCGCGGACAAACTTGGCGAATACACGAGGGAATGTCCCGTATAGCCGTGGATGAGGCTTGCCTGTATCGCAAGTCAGACTATCTGAAGCGATGAGTGATTTGTCGTAAGCGACTACTTGCTTCACATCATCGTCGGACATATGGAAGTAGACAATGGAGATGCGTCCTTCTTCTTCCAGCAGCAAATCCATCATGCAATCGGCAGGATGCTGCCCGCGAAGTTCACTGATTTCGGCGATATGCTTGCCTTCGAGATGACGATTTGTCTCGGTGTGCATCGCAGACAGGAATACACTTTGCCAGCCAGTCGAGCAGACGAGATTGTCCCAAGTAAGCTGTTCGTGGCTTAATTCTTCACGAATGCGGGCTCGCATAGCGGGAACGCGCAGGACCTCGAGCACCTTCTCGATCCCGCCTTCCAGTACCCACGGAGGCAGGATGGTCGTCAGGCTTGTTGACCCTGCGTTGTAGGGATACACGTCGCAGGTCACATCCATGCCGCGGGCTCGGGCATCTTCAATCAGCTCCAAGGCATCGACAATTTGTCCCCAGTTGCGCTTGCCGGCAGCTTTGAGATGGCTGATATGGAGGGAAACGCCAGCTCTCTCAGCAATCCAAATCACTTCCTGAACGGAAGGCAGCAGATTGTTGCCTTCTCCGCGAATATGCGTGGAGAAAAGACCGTTGTAGGCAGGAAGCACGGAGCACAACTCAGCAATTTCTTCTTTGCTCGTGTAGCTGCCAGGGGCATAAAGCAGACCGATGGACAAGCCGATCGCTCCGGCTTTCAAGCCCTCTTCAAGGATTTGCTTCATCATCGCAATTTCCTGCGAAGTTGCGGGCCGATTGGCAAAGCCCATTACGGCGATGCGCAGAGCGCCATGGGCTACATAGGTCGCCATATGCTCGGAAGGGCGGGAGCCTGCCACAGCGTCGATATACTGTGCGACAGTTTCCCAAGGCCAAGCCCATTTGGTTTGGCCAAGTACAGGCTGGACATAGCTTTGCAGCAGTTCCGCTTGGGTGGGAACGAAAGGCGCTGGCGCCAAGCCGCAATTGCCGACAACCTCTGTCGTGACCCCTTGGCGCATCTTGATTTCACTGTGCGGATAATCGAAGATCATCAAATCGGAGTGACAGTGCCCATCAATAAAGCCGGGCGCAATGACTTGCTGCTGCACATCAATGACATGCGCAGCTTCCTCATGAATCTGGCCAACAGCCACAATTTTATTGCCTTGGATGGCGACATCGCCGGCAAACCATGGATTGCCGGTACCATCGACAATCCGTCCATTTTTCAAGATAAGATCCAACATCCTGACGACACCTCCTGATTGATTACTCTAGCATTCCGCGAGCAAGCACTGGCACACGTTCATAGGTATGACCGCGTTGTATAACAACTTGATTGTGCAGGTTAACGGTGCTGCAAATATGATTAGGGATGATGCGCAGCTTATCGCCGACTTGCAAGATAGCTGTTTGCGCCAGCGGTCCCAGTTCAATCATGCCGTGTTCTTCCGATAACCGAACGAGATACGCATCTTCAAGGTTCATGATATGGCCAAAGCCGCGAAGCTGAAGGGGGTCTGTACCTGGCTGCACATCGGTAGCGAATGTTTTGCTGCCGCCGTCGACGATGATAAGATCAGCGGAAGGGCGGCTGACGATCGTGACGAGCACACTGCCTGCGCAATCCTCGATGTCGCAAATACCTAGACGTGCCTGCATCCGATCGTGGAACACATAGGTGCCCGGACGAACCTCTGTCACGCCTTCAACGGCAGCTGCGGAGATGGCTGTCGGTGTAGAACCGACGCTAACATCAACGATGGCGATGCCCTCGGCACGAAGACGCTCGGCCAGCTGCACCATCAGCGTGCCTTCTTCTTGACCGGCCGCCGCTACGTCAAGCGTAGCCTTGCCAGCATGGAACGAGCCGCGGAACGTGTAGATCCCGGTTAGCCGCAAGTGCGGCATACGGGCGATTTGCGCCGCAAGTGCAGAAGCCTGCTCATAGGGCACACCGGTTCTGCGAAAGCCGGTGTCGATTTCTAAACGAACTTGCAGCGAGTGTCCGTGCTCAGCTGCGATCTGCTCCAGCTGCTGTGCGCCAGCCAAGCTGTCGACGCCGACAATCAGCTCGATTTGCTCGCTTAGGCGGACCGCTCTTTCAATTTTGCTAGGTGTCACGATGGGGTAGGCGACGAAAATATTGGTAATGCCACCAGCTGCCATAACCTCAGCTTCGGAAATTTTGGCAACCGTGATGCCGACAGCGCCTGCTTCTATTTGTTGACGTGCAATTGCTGGCATCTTATGGGTTTTGGCATGCGGACGTAGTTTCACGTGATGCTGCTTAATGGCATCAGCCATCACTTGGATGTTGCGATCGACAAGCGCGGAATCAATGATTACGCACGGTGTTTCCAAGGTTTCCAGTGTTTCGTTGGCTTTTAAGGTTTCTGTCATCACGCTTCACTCTCTTTCGCGGCGCTTTTGCCTTCTTCTAAATGGCTATAAAGGGTATACTTTGAAATATTCAGATAGGCGCAAATTTTCTCTCCGCCTTTTTTGATCAGAAATGCGCCTTTGGCATCCAGCAGCTGAATCATGCGCATCTTGTCTTCTTTGGTCATCACGGCTACAGGCTTGCCGACTTGCTCTTGAGCTTCTTGAATAAGGGCATCCAGCAAATCGCTGACGCTCGTGACGAAGGATTCCTTTACTTCCGTTTGCTGCCCTGGATTAATGAGCGTTTGCAAAGTTCTGTCTGCAATCATAAGCTCGGTAATATCAAAGTTAATGCATAGCGAACCGATGATGTGTCCTGCTTTATTTTTCATATACATCGAGCTTGAACGCAGGATGCGTCCGTCCTTCGTCTGTGTTAAATAGTTGTATTTGTTGCCATTCACGTGATTGCCTCGCAGCAGCTCAAGTCCCAGGTTCGTACCGGGGTCTCCGACCTTGCGTCCCGTAATATGGCCGTTCGCAATGGCGACGATGGAACTTTCGTAAGATCCGGTCAAATCATGGAGCACGACTTCACAGTTGTCTCCGAATTGAGCGGCAAGCCCTGTCACCAAATCGGTTAAAAAGCCAAATTCATCTTGAATGGATTCCACCCGTTATCCCCCTTTAAAGGTCATTCTGAGCAAAATAGTAACACAAACGCGACGAATGTCAAACAAAAAGTTTGTTGAACTAAAAAAAAGTATGATTTTTAGTTTGGGCTCTGGTACTATGTAAAAAAGATGTTGGAATTGTAAAGGAGAGATCCCCCGTGAAACGCTGGTTTGCCAAATCACTGAAACGTAAGCTGTCTTTGCTCATTTTATTCGCAGTGGTGCTCCCGCTGCTTTCTATGGGGATTGTTTCTTATCAAATCGCAACATCCGTGACCGAGGATAAAGCGAAGCAAGCAGGGATGAACACTTTAAAGCAGATGACGGACAAGCTTGATTTTGTCATTCAGGACGTTGAAAATATGTCGATTTTTCTGATTGGGCAAAGAGACATTCAAGCCTATTTGAATAGTAAAGAAGGCGATGTCAACAGTTACTCACAAATCGTCGGCACGCTTTGGAATCTGTCGTATTCCAAGAAGTACATTTTGAATATTACGATTACGCCAAGCAACAGCAATCCTGTTCTTTTTACAACAACCATTACGAATTCCGGCTTACAGCCGCTTTTGCAGCAATATGAATCCGTATACAATTCAGCAACGAAGTGGTGGTCGCCGCTTTATGAGATTCAGACGTCGGACGGTCCCAAGAAAGTTATTTCCCTTGTTAGGCCGATTCGTGATGTCAGCACATTTAAGACATTGGGCACTTTAACCGTTTCGCTGGATCAGGCAGAAATTGAGCGTTATTTGACGGATGCCGGCTGGGAAAGCAGTGGCTTTGTGCTTTTGCTGGATCAGTATAACCGGATCATTGCCGGTGGCGATCCCAGTTGGCTGGCGCGAACCTTTGCCGAGATTTTTCCGAATTTGGGAAAACTGGAGCGTACAAGCGGTGTGCTGAATGTGGAGAACATGGAGCAGCCGCATACGGTTTTGTACAATCAGATTCCTCGATTAGGCTGGACGTTGATTGGTTTCATTCCTACTGAAATTTACCAGAAACAGAATGGGTATGTGTTGACAGTAACGGCCGTTACGATTGTTGTCGCGCTGCTTTTGGCCATGGGGCTGGTTCTGTATTTCTTGCAATGGGTGACCAAGCCTTTGACCAAATTGACCAAATATCTGAAGGATTTGAACCCGGAAGAGACGATTCCCACCTATGAGGTGAAAAGTGTCGACGAAGTCGGGCTGCTCGTTCACAGCTACAACAAGCTCAGTGAGCGGATCAGCAGGCTGAAGGATCAGGTGCAGCTGAACGAAGCGATGAAAAAAGAGGCGGATATATTGGCGCTGCAGGCTCAGATTAATCCCCACTTTCTCTATAACACGCTTTCCTCGATCCATTGGATTGCCTTGATGAACAAGGATCGTCAGATCGCGGATATGGTAGGAGCGTTAAGTGATTTCTTGCGGTTTAGTTTAAATAAAGGGGAAGAGTTTTGCTCGGTTCAGCAGGAAATTTCGCATGCTCAAAACTATGCGTATATTCAGGCGATCCGCTTTCCCGATCAATTTGAAATTGAATTTTTTATGGATCCGAAGATGGTTCAAACCTCGATGTTAAAGCTGCTGCTTCAGCCTTTGATCGAAAATAGTCTGATCCACGGTATTCAGAAGAAGAAAGCCAAGGGTCATATCTATGTGCATGGCGAGCTGCGCGATAACCAAATGAAATTCGTTGTGGAAGATACGGGAATCGGCATGGAAGAAGCGAAGCTCCGCGACATTCAGGGACAAGTTATGCAGGCGAATCATCAACTGGGTGTACGCAATGAAACGGTCAAAGATTTGAAGACCGTCGTTACAAGCTATGGGCTCATCAATGTTCACCGAAGATTATTATTGCATTATGGTGCAGGCTCGGGGTTAGTGGTTGAGAGTACGCTGGGCGTCGGGACGAGAATTTCATTTTCAATTCCGCTGGAGAAGGGAGAGATAGGGCAATGAGAATCTTGATTGTGGATGACGAGGTTATTATTCGGACCGGACTCTGTACCGTCATTGACTGGAAGGAGCTTGGACTTGAACTGCTTCCGGCCGCTTCATCAGCGGAGGAGGCTCTGGTGCGTATTCCTGTGGAGAAGCCGCATATTGTTTTAACGGATATTCGCATGTCTGGGATGGATGGCATCGAGCTTGCCCGTGAGGTGAAGCTGCTGCTGCCGGATACGGAAATCGTGATTCTGACGGGTTACGATGATTTTAGCTATGCCCAACAGGCTCTGCGCGAAGGTGTCACCGATTACTTATTGAAGACGAGTCGCCCGGAGGAAATTATTAAGGCTGCGCTAAAGTGCAAGCAGAACATTATGGATAAATGGGAGTCCTCGAAGCAAGATATGCTTCAACAGGCTGCGCTTCGCAGTCAGCTGCTAGACCGGGTGCTAAATCGCGGCTTGCAGGAGGATGAGCATGCCCTAGACCAACTGCAGGTGTGGTTTCGCAAATATGGCGTAGACGTGTATCCGGATTCGGGCTTGCCTGCACCTATGCAGGTGCTTCTTGTGTTCGTTTCCGGATGGGGGGAATCGCCGATCATGGAGCTGCTGCAAGGTGCGGCGGAGAATATTCTCTTCGAGCTGCTCCCTTGCGTCACCCTGATGAATAAGGATCATTTGCTCCTTGTTGTTCGTCATGAAGCCGGATTCACCGATCAAGCTGGGCTGACTAAGGCATTAAAGAGGGTCACGGATACGCTCAAATGCTCTGCATTCGCAGCGCTGGGCACGGTAGCGCCGGATTTCGACGGACTTCGGGAATCGTACCGAACGGCGAAGGAGGTTTTTGCTTATCAAGGGCTGATCGGATCGCAGGGTTTGTTTACGATGGAAGATATTCGTGAGCGCAGCGGAGGCCGGACGGTTTGTACAGAGAAGGAAGAGGCCGAGCTTACGGCTATCTTAATGAGCGACAATGCAACAGAGCTGCGGCACTGGGTGAACCAGAAGGTGCGCGCTTTGATGGAGGATACAGCGGCTACGCCGATTTCTGTTCAAGGCTACTTGCAATCGATGATGATTGCCGGGCATCGCTGGCTGGAGCGCGCCAGTTCGACTCAAAATGGGCCAGCTTCCTTAAGCACGCTGCCTGTTTACGAGGGAGAAGGTCGTCCGGAAGATGAAGTCTTCAAGGTGCTTTCTGCTGTGATGACTCGTTTCCATCAAGGTTTGGATCAAAACCGGTATGCCTATGTCTATAAATCTATTGCTTACATAAGGGATAATCTGCATCAGCCGATATCGCTTCAACAGGTCGCCGGCTTTGTCCACGTCAATCCCAATCATTTCAGTGAGGTCTTCAAGCGGGAGACTGGCTGTACGTATATTGAATTCGTTACACAGGAACGGATGAAACGCGCCATAGATATCCTGCAAGGGACTCAAACCAAGGTGAGCGATATTGCCAGAAGAGTCGGCTATGAGGATATCAAATACTTTACACAGCAGTTCAAAAAGTACACCGGGAGAACGCCCTCCGAATTTCGGCAGGGAATAAAGACTGAATAATGTCCCCCTTCGCGCCGAAGTCTCTCCCGTACCGCCTCCTGAGAATGTCCACTATACTCAAGTTGTAGAGAGGAAACGCGAAAAGTGATGTTTCCACAAAACCTATAGGGAGGTCAAACGAATGAAAAAGTCATTGATCATGACACTTGCAGCTACGATGTCGTTAGCTTTGTTAGCTGGTTGTGGCGCAAGTGGAACAACAGAAGGGGCTAAGGGAAGCGCGGCTCCTAAATCGACAGATACAGGCAAACCTGCAGAGAAAATTAAATTATCGCTTTGGCACAACTATACAGGCGAGGATCTCCGTGCCAAAAAGATGCGCGAATACATGGAGAAGTTCAAGAAAGATCATCCGAATGTGGAATTGGATATACAAGGTATTCCGCCCGATGGCTACCGTGCCAGATTGAAAACAGTTGCTGCTGCGAATGAAATGCCAGATCTGTTCGTCATGCAGCCAGGTGTGTTGACGAAGGAGCTAGTTGCCGGCGGCTTGATTCAACCGGTCAATGAACTGCTGGATAGCAAGCCAGAGTGGAAAAATGGTTTCATGCCTGGTTCGTTTAATGATTTCACAATCGATGGCAAAATCTACAGCGCACCTATGGCATTATCACCAACTTCTATTCTTTTCTACAACAAAGAAATATTTAACAAATATAATGTACAGCCGCCTAAGACATGGGACGATCTCATGAAGCTGGTGGAGACGTTCAAAAAGAATAATCTTACGCCAATCGCACTTGGCAACAAAGCAGCTTGGGTTGCGCAGTCCAGCATTCTAAGTTCGCTTGCTGACCGTGTAACGGGGACAGAGTGGTTCTTGAAAGCGGTAGATCAGAACGGAGCGAAATTCACAGATCCTGAATTCGTTCAAGCTTTGACGTATCTCCAACAATTGGGCAAGGCCGGTGCTTTCCAAGAAGGCTTCAACAGCATCGACAATACACAAATGGAACAAATGTTTGCTCAAGGCAAATCTGCTATGATGATCGACGGTGGGTGGGCACTTCCCAATCTGGCGGCGAATACGTCGAAAGAAGCGCTTGCGAACATGGCGGTTACGGTACTGCCGTCAGTGCCTAACGGCAAAGGCGACCCTAACTCACTTTCAGGCGTCGTAGGAACAGGGATTGGCCTAAGCAAGAAAGTTGCTGGCGCACAGAAAGCGACAGCCTATGAACTGATTTATGCTTTATCAGGCCCAGATGCCCAAAAAGCCATCTTAGAGAGCAATCAACTCGTGAGCTACAAGGTTGATCTCGACACAACGAAAGTATCCTCCTTGTTCGTTGAAGTGTACAAATTGATGGGAACTGTCAAAAGAACACCGGTTTACGATGGCAATCTTAGCTCCTCAGGCGCTGACGTTGTAAACAATGGTCTTCAAGAGCTCCTCATGGGCGGCAAGCCCGAGGATATTGCTAAGAAAATTCAAGACGCGCAAGCTAAAGCCGTCGGTAAATAAGGTACGGCACCAGGACTCCAGCCAATGCCCGGCTGGAGCCTTTTTTCAAAAAAGACAAGAAGGAGGTTCATTATGACTGCATCTGCAAGAATCAGAGGATTCATTACCATAGGGCTCCTCCCGGCCTTAGTCCTATATTTGTTTTTTGTGATTGTGCCGATTTTTTGGTCGGCCTACTACGGATTTTTCGACTGGAAAGGGATCGGGGCCGCCAAGTTTATCGGATTTGACAACTATGCGGAAGTTATTAAAGATCCAATCTTCTGGAAATCTTTCAAAAACAACATGCTCGTCGTAGCAGCATCCGTTTTTGGGCAGGTTCCCATTGCCATGATTCTAGCGCTTCTTCTGATGCGCAGCACCTTTTTTCAACGTGCTATCCGTGCTTCTGTTTTTATGCCGATGGTCCTGTCTTCGGTTGTTGTCGGGATTATCTGGGGCTATATCTACCACCCGCAAATTGGTATTTTGAACTTTATGCTTGAGGGTATTGGACTTGACAGTTGGAAAAAAGCTTGGCTCTCGGATCCGAAAGTATCGATGTACGCGCTGATGGTGCCGATCATCTGGAATTATATTGGTCCTTACATGATTATGTTCATTGCGGCTCTACAAAATATTTCACCTGAAATTGAAGATGCCGCCCAGCTCGATGGCGTAGGCCCGGTTCGCAAATTGTTTGCCGTCACGCTGCCGATGATCTGGGATACCGTGAAAGTCTCTGTCGTCCTCTGTATCTCCGGAAGCTTGAAGGCCTTCGACCTTATCTATGTGATGACGGGCGGGGGACCTGCCCATTCGACGGAATTGCTTGCTTCTTATATGTACAATAGCACGTTCAACGTCTACCGCTTTGGTTTCGGCAGCGCCATTTCAACAGCTATCATTATTCTTAGCTTGATTTTGATTGTCGGAAGCCAATATCTCATGAAAAAAGATTATCGATAGAAAGAAAATGCTTTAGGGAGGGACATCTATGGCGCAGGTTGTATCGACGCAGACGGGATTTCCCGCTGGAGGCAAGAAGCGAAAAGCATGGCTGCAAGGTTTCATTAATGTATGCCTAACCGTATACGGGCTTGTCACCCTATATCCATTATTTTGGTTGTTTATTAGTGCGTTTAAATCGAATGAAGAGTTTTATTCGCGGCCCTTTTTATTGCCGACTGTGTGGAAATGGGACAATATTGTTCGCGCCTGGAAAGTATCGGGGATGGGGCTTTCACTTTGGAATTCAACCGTCGTTACGGTAGCTTCCTTGCTGCTCACGTTAGTCATTGGGGCACTGGCTGCTTTTGTATTATCGCGGTTTACGTTTAAATTAAAACCATTTTTCATGGGCTTATTTCTATTAGGCATGCTAATTCCTATCCACAGTACACTAGTTCCTTTATTCATTATTATGAAAAAAGTAAATCTGCTGAATACGTACGGAGCACTCATTCTCCCTTATGTGGCTTTTGAGCTGCCGCTGGCTATTTTCGTCATCGCTGCTTACTTGGTTACAATTCCCAAAGAAATTGAAGAAGCCGCATTGATTGACGGAACAGGCTATTGGGGGATTTTCTTCCGCATGATGCTTCCGCTTAGTATGCCGGCGCTGTCTACGGTTGCGATTCTGGCGTTTCTGCGCTTCTGGAATGATTTTGCGTTCGCGCTTGTTTTTATAAGCAAGCCTGCACTCAAGACGGTTCCTCTGAGCTTATCCGCATTCGCGACGGGATATATGACAGATTATGAATTAACGATGGCTGCATTAGCGATTGCCGTATTGCCAACCATTATCGTTTTCTTGCTGTTCCAGGAACAGATCATGAAAGGCATGACGGCTGGCGCTGTTAAAGGATAAGAGACAGATTTCGGAGGAAACCAACATGACGAAACTTAAAGTAGCGGTAATTGGCGCAGGCTCAATCTCTGACGCACATTTAACTTCTTATATGGAACACCCGGAAGTAGAATTATATGCGATTGTTGATATAAACGAGGAGCGGGCGCAGGCTGCCGTGCAGAAATACGGGGCGAAAGTCGCTTTCAAAGACTACCGCGACATGCTGGCAGATCCGCAGATCGACGCGGTCAGCATCTGCACCTGGAACAACTCGCACGGCATGCTGAGCATCGCCGCGCTAGAAGCGGGCAAGCATGTATTGTGCGAGAAGCCTCTTTGCACAACCGTCGAAGAAGCGCTGCGCGTCGAGGAAGCGGTTCGCCGCAGCGGCAAGCTGCTGCAGGTCGGCTTCGTCCGCCGCTATGGCACGAACGCGCAGGTGCTGCGCCGCTTCATTGATTCAGGCGAGCTTGGCGAGATTTACTACGCCAAGGCTTCCTACCTGCGCCGCCTCGGCAATCCCGGCGGCTGGTTCTCCGACAAGGACCGCTCTGGCGGCGGCCCGCTTTTTGACATCGGTATCCACGTCATCGACCTATGTTGGTATTTGATGGGCCGACCGAAGGTGAAATCGGTCAGCGGTAACACATATACGAAGCTGGGCAACCGTTCGAACATTAAGAACTTGACCTTCTATCAGGCAGCAGACTATGATGCTTCCAAGAACGATGTAGAGGATATGGCGAATGCGCTGATCCGGTTTGAGAATGGCGCATCGCTGATGGTTGATGTGAGTTTCACACTGCATGCGAAGAAGAATGAATTCGCCGTCAAAATCTTCGGCGAGCAAGGCGGCGCGGAGATTGAGCCCGAATTCACGATTATGAGCGAGAAGCATGATACCATTTTGAACATTACACCGCAGATCGATCATCCTTCTTTTGACTTCATGGAAGGCTTCCGCAATGAGATCGACTACTTTGTACAAGTGTGCTTAGGCCGCAAAGAACTGATTTCGCCTGTTGAAGATGGCGTAGAGCTGACCAAAATCCTATGTGCCATCTACGAATCGAGTGAAAAAGGTACAGAAATTCATTTTAACAAGTAAAGACATAGTTTAGATCCTCGGGTCAAGTGGATTAAAGTGGAGGAATCAGCAAATGGCTCTAACGAATCGAATAGGAATCATTGTAGATAGCTTTGGTGTAGGCGTCAGAGAAGGCTTGAAGAAAGCGAAGGCAGCGGGAGCAGACGGCGTACAAATCTATGCGGTTAGCGGCGAAATGGACCCGGATAATCTGACAAGCACGGACAGACAAGAGCTTAAAGCCTATATCGCTTCACTCGGGCTAGAAATATCAGCTTTATGTGGAGACTTGGCAGGACATGGCTTTCAAGATGAGGCTCAGAATCCTGCGAAAATCGCAAAATCCAAGCAAATTCTCGATCTGGCATTGGATCTCGGTACGAATATCGTGACGACCCATATTGGGATCGTTCCGGACGATACGCAAAGTACGGTCTACCTCAGTATGCAAAAAGCCTGCGAGGAACTAGGCCAGTACGCCCACAGCAAAGGGGCCTTCTTCGCTATTGAAACCGGACCCGAACGTGCGGCTCATCTGAAGAGCTTCCTCGACACGATGAGTACGAAGGGTGTTTCCGTCAACTTTGACCCAGCGAATATGGTCATGGTGACTGGGGATGACCCCGTCCAAGGTGTTTACACCTTGAAGGACTACATCGTGCACACCCATGTCAAAGACGGAGTCCGTTATCGGGAAATTGACCCGCGTCTTGTATATGGGGCCTTAGGCTTCGAGGGCATGGATCATGCCAAGATTGCCGAGATGGCTTCGGGCGGTTCGGGAAGTGCTTTCGCGGAAGTGCCGCTGGGTGAAGGCGGAGTCCCTTTTGGCGCGTACTTCCGAGCGCTCAAGGATATCGGATACAACGGCTATTTGACCATTGAGCGCGAAGTGGGCGACAACCCCCAAGCTGATATTGAGCAAGCCGTGCGTTATATCAAACAATTTTAAACGAATAAGTATAAGGACTAGCTCCTTATCGTGGTGCAAACAGCCATCCTTGCCTCTTCGCAGAGCCTTGGGTGGCTGTTTGTATTGCAAGCAAGAAGAGGGGGATACGGGTGGGGTTGGCTGTAGAGCACGATATCTGCTGTAGAACCAACTCCATCAACAGAACACCGTTGTCTACTCAAGTGCTGAGTCTGTATGAACAGAACACAGATACTCAAGTGCTGAGTCTGTATGAACAGAACACAGATACTCAAGTACCGAGTCTGCACCAAGAGAGCACTGATATCTACTCAAGTACCGAGCTTGCAACAATAGAACACTGATATCTACTCAAGTACCGAGCTTGCACCAACAGAGCACAGATATCTACTCAAGTGCCGAGTCTGCATCAACAGAGCACAGATATCTACTCCAGAACCAGCTGCACCAACAGACACTCATATCTACTTAAGTACCGAGCTTGCACCAACAGAACACTGATATCTACTTAAGTACCGAGCCGCACCAACAGAGCACAGATATCTACTCAAGTGCCGAGTCTGCATCAACAGAGCACTGTTGTCTTCCCAAGTGCCGATCTGCACCAACAGAACACTGATATCTACTCAAGTACCGAGTCTGCACCAACAGAGCACTGTTGTCTTTCCAAGAGCCGATCTGCACCAACAGAACACTGATATCTACTCAAGTACCGAGTCTGCACCAAGAGAGCACAGCTATCTACTCAAGAAGCTCACTCCACGCGGCTATCTCGATCTAGAACCTGTCTTTTAAAGTTGCCGCCTAAAGACGAAGGGAACCCTAAAGTAGATATATCTACCCTCTGAGTCCCCGTAAAAGCAAAAGCCTGCAATTGTGCATCTTTTTTGCTCCTTAGATAGCATGCATTGATAAATTCCTGCGATTGTGCATCTTTTTTGGCTTCATATTCGATTTCAGAGTGAAAATGACTGAAAAGCCTGCACAATTGCAGGCTTTTCGACTTTTTGAATGATTTTATTGAAAAAGCCTGCACTTTTGCATCTTTTTTAGTGTCGAGCCCGAGAAGCTGGGGGGAATCGCCCCTGTGCACTTCATCGGCACAGGCCCGCAGACTCGCAGACCGCAGGTGCGCTACCGCTCAGCTCACGACTTGCCCTTGCGCGTCAGCTCCGCAAGATCAATCCACTGCTCATCGGTCACCTCGAGCAGATCGTTGAACTGCCCGGCGCCCTGCAGCCATTCGCCGCCGTCGATCGTGATGACTTCGCCGTTAATATAGGCGGCGAAGTCCGAAATCAGATAAGCCGCGAGGTTCGCGAGCTCATCTTTGTCTCCGACCCGCCGCAGTGGCACGCGGTTCAGGAGCTTCTCCGACAGCTCGGGCGTCGGAGCCAGTCGGCTCCACGCGCCGTCGGTCGGGAAAAGTCCCGGCGCGATCGCGACCTGCCGGATGCCGTATCGCGCCCACTCGACGGCAAGCGAGCGCGTAAGAGCGAGCACGCCGGCCTTGGCGGCAGCCGACGGTACGACAAAGCCCGAGCCGGTGGAGGCATAGGAGGTGACGATGTTCAGCATCGTACCGCCCCGCCCCTGCTCGATCCATCTTTTGCCTACTTCCAGCGTGGTATAGAACGTACCGTGAAGGACGATGTTCAGCACCGCATCGACAGCACGCGGAGAAAGCTTTTCCGTAGGGCTGGCGAAATTGCCCGCAGCGTTATTGATGAGAACATCTACACGGCCATAGTGTTGTTCCACGGCTGTTACCATCTCTGCGACTTGCAGCGCATCTCGCACATCACAGTTTTTGTAGAAAACCTCCTTGCCGCCAACGCTCATTTCGGAGGCTGCTTTGGCCAAAATCTCTTCACGCCGACTCGTAATCGCTAGTTTTGCGCCTAACGAGAGGAATCTCTCTCCCATCGCCCGGCCAAGTCCGGTACCTCCGCCCGTAATAAGAATCACCTTATCCTTCAACAAGCCTTCCTCGAACATAAAGATGACCGCCCTTCAGCGATTATTTAGATGGCTAATGACTAACGGCATGAAAACTATTCAGCGATGAAAGACGCTTCGAATTGCTCGATTCGGCGAGCCCAATCATTGGGCAGCGGGGTGTAGCGAGGCTCAGCGCCTGCTCCATATAAATGATGGAGGATACATAACTCAGATGCCCGTTCGCATCGGTTTCGCAGAAAACGAAAGCCTCCTAATTCGGGATTCATCATGCTTAATTAGTCTCCTGTAAAATAGGTTTGATACTGCTCGCGCAGCTCGCGCTTCATGAATTTGCCGACCGACGATCTTGGGATTTCATGGAGGAAAATGACATCGTCGGGAATCCACCATTTGGCGAATTTATCCGTTAGAAAGGTGAGTAAATCGGCTTTATCCCCTGCTTGCAAGGCGGCATCCTTCAAAACGACAAAGGCGAGAGGGCGCTCCTCCCATTTGGGATGAGGGATGCCAACGACGCAAGCCTCGAACACATTCGGGTGGGCCATCAAGCTGTTTTCCAGATCGAGAGAGGAGATCCACTCGCCGCCGCTTTTGACCAGATCCTTGGCCCTGTCAACCAGCTTGACGAATCCTTCGGGATCAATAACCGCAATGTCACCGCTGTAGAACCAGCCATCTTGAAACGATTCCTGTGTTCTTTCGTCTTTGTAATATTCCGTTGCAACCCAGGCGCCGCGCAGCAGAATTTCGCCCATTTCTTTGCCGTCCCATGCGACTTCTCCGTGCGGTCCGACAATTTTCATATCCAAACCAGGCGCAAGAAGCCCCTGTGTAGCGCGTGTATCGTATTGTTCATCTAACGAGGTTTCTTCCTGATAGCTCTTCAACCTAGCGACGGTCACTAGTGGACATGTTTCAGTCATCCCATAGGCGTGATAGAACGGTATTTGGAGCCGTTGTTCATAGCTTTCAATCAGACTTTTTGGGGCAGCAGAACCGCCACAGACAACAGCGCGCAGAGAAGAAATATCTGCATTCATGGCTTCTTGCACCTTCAGCGCGGCTGTCCATACCGTAGGAACTCCGGCGGCTATCGTGACTTTCTCATCGGCGATCATGCTTAGTAGAATGTCAGGGGTAGGCGCGGGTCCGGGAAGGACCTGCTTGCTGCCGAACCAGACCGATGCGAAAGGAAGTCCCCACGCATTGACGTGGAACATCGGCACAATAGGCATGACGCTATCCCGTTCCGAAAGGCCAAGTGTATCGGCAAGGCCAATGGCAAGCGAATGGAGGTAGATGCCACGGTGAGAATAGACGACGCCCTTGGGCTTGCCTGTCGTCGCTGACGTGTAGCACAAGCCTGCGGGAGCGCTTTCAAGTAATGAGTCGATAAACGCGTATTGCGGGTCGCCCCTATTTATGAGGTTCTCATATCCATAGACGGGATGTAAAGAAGTAGGGGGCAATTCCTGACGGTCAGTCATCACGATATAGCCTTCAATGGTCGTGAGCTGATCTTGAATTCTCTCGATAATCGGAAGCAACGTCTCATCCACCAAAAGAAAACGATCCTCGGCATGGTTCAGGATGTGCACAAGATGCTCCAAGGGGAGGCGAATGTTGACGGTATGCAGAACAGCTCCCATACAGGGGATGGCGAAATAAGCTTCCAAATGCCAATGATGGTTCCAAGCGAAAGTGGCCACCCGATCTCCAGGTTTGACGCCGAGCTGCTGCAGAGCGCTGGATAGCTGCTTGGTCCGTCTCCCGAAATCAGCGTAGGTATATCGATGTATGCCGGAGCTTGTGCGAGAGACGACCTCTTTTTTGGCGAACAAGGATTGCGAGCGGTCAAAGAGAGAGCGCAGCGTTAATGGGAAATTTTCCATGTGGAAACACCTCCGGGGTTGGTCTGAGTCTATTGTAATATATAAGCCGGAGGGTCAGGTTATGTCCAAAAAACAGGCGTTTGCAACTAAAAAAACCGATTCTGGCGGCACATTCAGTAGGCCGCTCGAATCGGTTGGTTTTTTGGCATTTAAACGTTCAGAATAAACTTTTCAATGACGTGACGCACGCCATCCTCGTTATTGCTTTTGGTCACGTAATTCGCTAAAGCTTTCAGCTCCGGCAAAGCGTTGTCCATCGCTACGCCAAGCCCTGCGACTTCGAGCATCTCGCGATCATTCCATGCATCCCCCAGCGCGATAACGTTCTCTAAGGAACAGCCGATATGCTCGGCAAGGAAGGTGATCGCATGACCCTTCGTGCCTTCTTTATGCATGAATTCCAAATAGTGCGGCTTGGATTTCGTGATATGCATTTGATCGCCAAGCAGAGGAAGTAGCTCCTCGCGGATCTGATCGCAAATTTCAGGTGTATCCACGATCAGCAGCTTAGGCTGCGGGATGTCGATCCACTGACGAAGATCGCCGATGATATAAGGCGTTTTGGACAGACGAACATAGTTTTTGATTTTATCGTTATCTTCACCAGCATAAAGCTGATCGCCGTGATAGAGCTGAAGATGAAGGTTTCTCTTTTCGCAAAAATCAAGCAGGAAGCGGGCGCTTTCCACAGGAACCGTACGCTCGTAGAGCACTTCCTCATCCAGAAGGTTTTTGATCAGGGCGCCTTGGTAGGTGATGATCGGTACATTAAGTCCGATTTGATTGGCAATTTTGGCTGCGGAAGGAAAGCTTCGTCCTGTGGCAATTGTAACCGTTACGCCTTGGGCAACCGCTTGATGCATGGCATCGATCGTTTCTTGTGAAATGGTCAGATCATCCCGTAATAGAGTGTCGTCTAAATCAGCTGCAACTAATTGGTAAGTCATATATTCCTCTCCGATCCGATGAGTAGTCTATCTAAAAATTCTGCTATAAGCATACCCGAATCATGAAGGAATTGCTACAATAAAGCGAGACATGGATGAGAAGATAAAGGAGGCAAACCTACCTATGGCATCACTTTATACGGACAAGCTGGAGGCTTGGCTGCGGGCTCATAGCAACGAGGCGGATGCGGAGGCAATGGCTGCTTATATGCGGGACCAGTTTCCATTTCTGGGTATTCGAAATCCCCAACGTATGGCTCTAACGAAGCAGTTCTGGAAAGAACACGGCTTTCCGAAAGGCGCAGAAGGCGTGAAAGTCGCCGATGAGCTGTGGGCACTGCCGGAACGAGAATTCGCTTATACAGCCATTCTGCTGCTAACGCAGCTGCGCAAAGAATCCGGACCTGAACGAATCGAGGTGCTGGAACGAATGGTGATTACACAATCCTGGTGGGATTCTGTTGATCCCATCGCGGACCATTTGATCGGATACCACCTGCAGAAATACCCGGAACAAATACCAGTCCATGTTGAGAAATGGTTGGCTTCAGGAAACATGTGGCTGCAGCGAACAGCCATTTTGTTTCAGTTGAAATATAAGCAGCGCACCGATGTGACGTTGTTGTTCAGCACCATCCGGCAATTGGCGGATTCGAAGGAGTTCTTCATCCGCAAAGCAATCGGTTGGGCGCTGCGCGAATATTCCAAAACGGATGCCGCTGCTGTGCGGGCATTTGTCGCAGAGAATGAGCTTTCACCCTTGAGTGTGAAGGAAACTTTAAAAGTTATGCAGCGCAAGGAAGCGCAACAAGCTGATTTATAATGGTTGGTTTCAGATCCACACGGGGAGTATCCTGTTGTGGATTTTTCATGTTCTCTTCACGTCATAAAACCTTACGCATATATTAATAAAACGAATTAATTTGTTATATATATTGACATATACATCACATTGTTTTAAAGTAAGTAAAATTCTTTCTCGCGGCATATCGAATAAAGCTAGTAGTTCAAACCAAAATGAAGGAAGGGAATGATGGAAGATGGTACACCATCGGACGTTTGATTTGTTGTCGCGGCTGCCGAAAGTTGATCTTCATTTGCACTTGGATGGGAGTGTGAAGCCGGAAACGCTTCTGGAGCTTGCCCTGCATCAAGGCATTGATCTTCCCGTTTATGATAGAGAAGGATTAATTCCCCATATGCGTGTGGGGGAGGAATGCGGCAGTTTGATCGAATACTTAAGTAAATTTGATTTCACAACGCGAATCATGCAATCTGGCGAAGCTTTGGAACGGATCGCTTATGAGGTTGTACAGCAATCTGCAGAACATAATTGCAAATATGTGGAGGTGCGTTTTGCCCCGCAATTGCATCGGAACAACGGCTTGACGGTTGAGGAAACCATTCATCATGTCGTAGAGGGAATGAAGCGAGGGCAAAGGGACTTTGGTGTGCGAGGCGGGGTTATCGCCATTTGCATGCGAAACCATTCCTGTCAAAGCAACCTTGAAGTGATTGAAGCGGCGGCTAAATTTGTGGGCAAAGGCGTCGTTGCCGTCGACTTGGCTGGAGATGAGGCTACGTATCCGCCGGAATTTTTTCGCGAGGTGTTTGCTGAATCTACAAGGCGCGGAATTCCTGTCACAATTCATGCGGGGGAAGCTGCCGGAGCGGCCAATGTGTATGAAGCCGTCACGAATCTTGGTGCTGCGCGCATTGGACACGGTGTGAGATTGAAGGAGAACAGAAGTATTATGGAGATGGTCAAAGAACGCCGTATCCCGCTTGAAATGTGCCCCATAAGCAACATCCAAACAAAAGCCGTTTCTGGTTGGGAAGCCTATCCGATTCGCGAATACTTAGAGCAAGGTTTGCTCGTCACGATTAATACGGATAATCCGAGTGTTTCCGGAACAGATATAACGAACGAATACCGCGTGCTTTCTGACCGTTTTGGCTTCACCGCACCGGAGCTCGTGAAGCTGATCATGAATGGAGTCGATGCCGCGTTTCTGGATGAGGCCGATAAGCGGTTGCTAAGACGTGAGATGGAGGATGAGATTAGCGGCTTGGGTGTAAGTTTATAGCGTAAGAGCACAACATACGGCGGCAGATTGGGATTTAATAGTCCTGGACTGCCGCTGTTTTGTTGAGCTAAGGTTTTCCCTAGCACTACCATTAGTAGTAGTTTGTCTCATTGACTCTTTCCCAATCCTATCAATTGACTCCCAAATGCGTAAGACCATGTTTGAAAAGATAGGTTTTCATACACACACCAAAAAGAATTCTATGAATAGTTTATAGTATATGGAGTGGAGGTTACTAACCTGTCACAAGCTCGTGATGAAGCTATTAACTTAACAGTTTCTATGTATAAAACAGAACTCTGGTGGTTCCAGACAAACTGATAGAAATCAGTTTGTCTGGCTGTCAGTACCTCTATGCGATTTTTATGATAACAAGGTGTGCGGAAACAGGCCTTGTTCCTCCAGCGAGAGGGGTCATGGTTAGTGCAGTGGAATTGCCGGCAGGATTGCGTACCGTGAGGATTGAATTGATGACGGACGTTTGCACAAGACCCATTCCTGGCATCTGAGAAGTACCAGTTGCTCGCCCGACCACTGAATTGGTTACGTCAGCTCCATTAAGCGTTAAAATCAGTTGGCCAGCTTCGTTCATACTCCCTTGAAACATAACTAAATAGGTGCCAATTTCAGTCAAGTTAAATGAACTGGGACCTGTACGGATAATAGTGGCTCCGCTCGTAACTCCATCTTGAGGGAAACTCACGTCTGTACCTGGAGCGACTGTGGCTGCATTATCAGGAGGCATCAACGCAAAAAAATCTGCAAAGCCTAGTACGCCACCAGCTGCCCCTGTTGCTCCAGCTGCTCCTGTTGCTCCAGCTGGCCCTGCTGCTCCAGTTGCCCCCGCTGCTCCAGTTGCCCCTGCTGTACCTGCTGGTCCTGCTGCCCCCGCTGCTCCTGTTGCCCCTGCTGTACCTGCTGGTCCTGCTGCCCCCGCTGGTCCTGCTGGCCCCGCTGTACCTGCTGGCCCCGCTGGTCCTGCTGGTCCTGCTGGTCCTGCTGGTCCTGCTGGTCCTGCTGGCCCGGTTGCTCCTGCCAGCCCTGCTGCACCGAGTGCTCCTGCAAGTCCTGCTAATCCAGTTGGTCCTGCTGCTCCAATTGCTCCTGCAAGTCCTGCCAGTCCAGCGGGTCCAAGTACTCCTGCCAGTCCAGTTGGTCCTACTGCACCAATTGCTCCTGCCAGTCCTTGAAGTAGCTGTGATCCTTCTGCTAGAGGTCCTGGAGGTCCAGGAGGGCCTTGGAGCCCGCGCGGCCCTTCAGGTCCCGGAGGTCCTGGCGGACAATTACATTTACCCATACTCTCATCTCCTTAATTTGTAGCGTAGTTCATTATATTAATTGTCCCAAAGTACAAACACTATAAATGCCTATTAACCTATAAAAATGGTAAATTAACCTAAAATAAGTTTAATTTTTATGCTACTATGTGATTGTCCCATGCCAATAAGTCTACGCTAGCATTAGATAATAATAGGTATCGAAGGCTAGGAGTGATGAGGTTGGAGAATTGCCCGCTAATAGGTATTTTAGTAAGCAAAAGGAACAGAAGAAAAGTAATTTTACAGCTTTGTCAACGTTATCAAAATTTAAACTTGAAACTTTACGCTTTTACGCCCACAGATATTCTTTGGAAGAAAAAACGGATTATTGGACTTAGCCTGAAAAAAGGCAAGTGGATACAAAGCTCGTTTCCTTTTCCCGATGTCGTCTATAACCGTTGTTTTAACAAGAAATTAATGACAATGCAACGTCTAGAAAACGTGATTGGTAGGAAGAAAATTTTCAATAATATCAATTTTTTTAATAAATGGGATCTCTATCATCAGTTAAAACGAGCAAATCTTCACTCCTATGTACCTGACACATTTTTATATAAGGAAGTGAATATATCTGAACTATTAGAGAAATATAAGCTTGTCTATATTAAGCCTATTTATGGATTTCAAGGGAAGTCTGTCTATCGGGTTGAACTCACTGAAAGTCAAGATATTCACATCTCCATGCACAGCTTGGCTCCAAGATATATTTGCAGAAAAAATGAAAGCATTCAGCAGCAATTGGATGAACTTCTTGGGCCTCAAAAATGCATGGTTCAGCAAGGAATTCGAATGCGTCAATTGGATCATAAGTATTTTGACATCCGAGTTCTTGTTCAAAAAGATATGGCCGGAGAATGGACGATCTCCACCATAGCATGCAGAGTAGCTTATGAAAATTACTTTAACACGAGTATGTGTGAGGCTGTTTATGAAGTTACAGAAGTTCTAACGCGATTGTTTTCACAGGAAGAAACGAATGATATCCTTCAATCTTTGCACGAGGTAAGTCTAAAGGCAGCAGAGGAAGCGGAAGTTCATATGGGTTCTTTGGGAGAAATCAGTGTAGATTTTGGACTAGACGAACAAAGCCGTTTATGGATTATTGAACTTAACGGAAAACCCCAAAAAAATATTTACAACGACATTGAGGGGTTTAAACATAGAAAAATAATTTATGGTAGACCGATGGAATATGCCTATTACCTCTCGCAATCTGGAGTGCACTAACAAAAGACCAGTCTGCTGCTGAAGCAAACTGGTTTTTTGGTTGCCCAATCTTATTTCGGGGAAAAATAAAATAAAGAGGGACTTGATATAGGGTATGGGGGTATGGTATATTTAATATGTGAGGAGGTACTGATCATGGAACAACTCGATAAACAACTGCTAAATGAAGACAGCTGCCATACCGGCAGTGATCGCAAAAGTCATCATTCCGATAAAACAAAAAGTAATCTGGTATCCCGACTCAATCGCATTGAAGGGCAGATTCGCGGAGTGAAGGGTCTGATCGAGAAGGATACGTATTGTGATGATGTGCTGAACCAAATCGCTGCTATCCAATCCGCATTAAACGGTGTGGGGAAGCTGCTTCTTGAACATCATATGAACAGCTGTGTGATCGAACGCATTCAAGAAGGCGATAATGAGGTTATTAAGGAACTCATGATTACGATTAATAAATTAATGAAATAATAAGGGAGAGAATTTATTATGCAAACAGCTACTTTGAAAGTTGCAGGTATGTCCTGTGGTCATTGTGTAAATTCCGTTGAAGGCGCAGTTAAGAAGCTTGGGGCTTTGGGAAAAGTAGATCTGAATGGCGGCTCTGTGACAGTAGACTTTGATGAGGCTAAAGTTTCATTGGACGCTATCAAGGAAGCAATTGAAGAGCAAGGCTATGATGTCGCGAAGTAAGATTGTGGAGTCGCTTAGGCGGCTCCCCCTGTAACACCTATTTTTTTTGAAACAAATATACCCCCAAGGGGTATTTTAAGCGGGAGGCTGGATATGGATAAACAACGCGATCAGCAAGCAAATCTGCAAATTACAGGTATGACATGCGCGGCTTGTGCGAACAGGATAGAAAAAGGTTTGAAAAGATTAGAAGGCGTGGCTGAAGTCAATGTGAATTTTGCGCTTGAGAAAGCTTCTATCACCTACGATCCTGGTCGCATTAAAGTAGCTGACATGGAAGGGAAAATTCAGGACCTGGGCTATGGCACTGTTAAGGATGCCGTCGATTTCAATATCGAAGGCATGACGTGTGCGGCATGCGCTACTCGTATTGAGAAGGGCTTAAATAAAATGCCGGGTATTAGCGCAGCTACGGTGAATCTGGCTTTGGAAACGGCTCATGTGGAGTATAGCACGGCCGAAATTTCTGTTGAAGAGATGGTTAAAAAGGTCGATCAGCTTGGCTACAAGGCTATTCGCAAAGAGGAAGTACAGAACGATGGCGATTATAAACAAAAAGAGATTCACCGCAAGAAGCTGCAGCTGATCGTATCAGCCATCCTTTCTTTCCCGCTTTTGTGGGCGATGGTAAGCCATTTCTCATTTACATCGTGGATTTACTTGCCGGAGATCTTTATGAATCCTTGGATGCAGCTCGTCCTCGCGACTCCGGTGCAGTTTATTATCGGTCGTCAATTCTATGTTTCAGCTTATAAAGCACTTCGGAATAAAAGCGCTAATATGGATGTGCTTGTCTCTCTTGGAACATCAGCCGCGTACTTTTACAGCTTGTTTTTGACGCTGGAATGGGCAGCTTCTGAAGATATTCATCGCCATGCTCCTGATATGTATTACGAAACGAGCGCAATTCTCATTACTTTAATTATTTTGGGAAAATTATTTGAGCTGCTTGCCAAGGGGAGAACCTCGGAGGCGATCAAGAAATTAATGGGGCTTCAAGCCAAAACGGCAATCGTCATTCGAGACGAGCAGGAGATGTCGATACCGGTGGAAGAGGTTGTTGTTGGGGATATCGTTCTGGTAAAGCCAGGCGAAAAGATTCCCGTCGATGGTGAAGTTGTAGAGGGCTTGTCAGTTGTTGATGAATCGATGCTAACCGGAGAGAGTATCCCTGTTGAGAAAAAGGCCGGTGACACTGTCATTGGGGCTACCATCAATAAAAACGGCAGCTTGAAGATGAAAGCGAAGCGTGTAGGCAGAGAAACAGCGCTCGCCCAAATTATTAAAGTTGTCGAAGACGCGCAAGGCTCCAAAGCGCCGATACAGCGTATCGCTGATGTGATCTCGGGTATTTTTGTTCCTATCGTTGTGGGGCTTGCTGTTATAACCTTTGTCATCTGGTTTATCTGGGCAGCTCCAGGTGAGTTTGCAACGGCTTTGGAGAAGGCTATTGCGGTCCTTGTCATTGCTTGTCCATGTGCTTTGGGTCTTGCCACGCCTACGTCGATTATGGCTGGATCGGGACGTGCGGCGGAGCTTGGCGTGCTGTTTAAGGGCGGCGAGCATTTGGAATCCATGCAAAAGGTACAAACGATCGTCCTTGATAAAACAGGGACCGTGACCAAAGGAAAACCGGAACTTACCGATGTTCTTATTGAAAGCATAGATGGGAATGACATGCTTAGCTTAATTGCCACTGCCGAAAAACAATCGGAGCACCCGCTTGCGGAAGCGATTGTTGCGGGAATTGTGGCCAAAGGAATCCAATTGACGAAGACGGAGCAGTTTGAAGCGATTCCCGGTTACGGCATTCGAGCCGTTGTAGAGGGCAAGGAAGTTCATGTCGGGACACGCAAGCTTTTGCAACAGGAAGCTATTTCGTATGGGGTTGCGGAAACGACCATGACCAATCTGGAGTCGGAAGGAAAAACGGCTATGCTTGTTGCCGTGGATCGGAAGTATGTAGGGATCGTAGCCGTTGCGGATACAATCAAAGACAGCTCGAAAGAAGCGATCGCTCATTTGAAACAAATGGGTATTCAAGTTATCATGATGACCGGCGACAATGAGCGTACAGCGCATGCCATTGCTAAGCAAGTGGGCATTGATCATGTTCTGGCAGAAGTTCTTCCGGAAGGCAAAGCAGCGGAAGTGAAGAAGCTCCAAGCAGCTGGCAAGATCGTAGCGATGGTCGGCGACGGGATCAATGATGCGCCTGCTTTAGCGACAGCTGATGTCGGGATCGCGATCGGCACCGGTACGGACATTGCGATGGAGGCAGCGGATGTGACGCTAATGCGCGGAGAGCTGACAAGTATTGCGGATGCCATGTATATGAGCCGTAAAACGATGGCCAACATTAAGCAAAACCTATTTTGGGCGCTTGGCTACAACGCACTCGGAATTCCCATTGCAGCGCTTGGCTTGTTAGCGCCGTGGGTAGCCGGGGCAGCGATGGCACTCAGCTCGGTTTCTGTTGTGTTAAATGCCCTGCGGCTGCAACGGGTGAAGCTATAATCTTTATATGATGATGAAATGAGGTTTCTCTATGGCTGTATATATCATAACCGGCGGTTCCAAAGGCCTCGGAGCTGCGCTGACGCGGCAGCTCTTGCAGCAGGGCGCGGCGGTTCACTGCATTTCCCGCAGCGAGAACGAGAGCTTGCGCCAAGAGGCGCTGCGCGCGGAAGGTGAACTCACCTTCCATGCTTGCGATTTGGCGCACACCGAAGGCTTGGATTCGCTGCTGGAGCGAATCCTGCAGAACATCGATGGAGCGGACGCTGTTACGCTCATCAATAATGCGGGCCAGCTCGAGCCGATGACGTCGATCGGCCGAGCTGGCGATGACGACCTGCAGCGCAGCCTGCAGGTCAATCTTATCGCGCCCGCGGTCTTGACGAACAGCTTCATTCGGCAGACGCAGGCGCTGCCGATCGTGAAGCGGGTCGTTAACATTTCCTCAGGCGCGGCGAAGAAGCCCTACCCCGGCTGGGGGGCGTATTGCACCGCCAAAGCCGGGCTGGATATGCTGACGCGCTGCATTGGCGTCGAGCAGCTGAACCAGCCCTACCCGGTGGAGGCTTACGCGATCGCACCGGGGGTGGTGGACACCGATATGCAGCGGGAAATTCGCGCTGCATCGGAAGAGGACTTCCCACAAGTGGACCGCTTTGTGGGCTTGCACGAAAGCGGCGAGCTGATCTCGCCGGAAGCTGCAGCGCAGCAGCTGCTCCAGCTGCTGCACAGCAATGCCTTTGCGCAGGGCGAAATCGCCGATCTGCGCACGAAAAAGCCCGAATCGTAAACGCCGATTCGGGCTTTTTATCGTTACTGAATGCTGCCGGATACGCTAGGACCTGACGCCAGCTCTGAGGTGCAGAACTTGCAGCGCGTGGCTTGAGCGGGAATTTCGGACAAGCAGTGCGGACAGGATTTGGTCGTAACGACCTTTTCTTTATGTACTTCTTTTTTGCGTAATTTACCCAGCTGCTTGACGACAAGGAAGATAACAAAAGCAACAATTAAAAAGTCCAAAAACGTCGAAATAAATTGTCCGTAATTAAAAGTAGGTGCACCTGCATCGGCAGCAGCCTTAAGCGTGTCGTAGTGCTTGCCGTTCAATGAAATAAATAAATCGTTAAACTTTACTTTACCAATCAACAGTCCTACGAGCGGCATAACCAAATCATTGACAATTGAAGTAATAACTTTCCCGAAAGCTCCCCCGATAATAACCCCAACTGCTAAATCAAGCATATTGCCTTTGAATGCAAATTCTTTAAATTCCTTCAGCATAGCGTACCTCCAAAAGATTACAATTGTTAGCATTGTAGCATATTTTACAATGCTCAAACAAATGGTGGAGCGCATATTTTGGCATTTTCTGTAGAAAGTGAAACGGCTTGATTTTCATTTGGAGGGCTTGTGTCTATAATGTACATCATGCAGCACTCAATTCGTGCTTATCGAGGGGGAGCCTCATGTCGAATATGTCGATGGAGAAGAAGCTGATCATCGTCTTTGTTTTTCTGATTATTTTGCCGATTATGCTCACTGGCTATATTTCTTATCAGAATTATTCGAAGTCGATTAAGAAAAATACAACGCTGTATGCCGCACAGCTGACGAACAATATTACGAATCGACTGGATGATTATATCGGAGATATGGAGCAAATCTCACAGATCCCTCTGTATTTAACTTCATTTCAGCAGCTGTTAGAGGATAAGATGGAGGGCTTGACTGTCAAACAGGTGGAAATGGAAAATTACATACGCATTATGAACAATATCAAACGTGGAACGAACTCGATTTATATTTTTGATAATAATAATAACACGTACTATATGATTGTTTCCGGAGGGGTCCGTACCGATTTGGCCGAGCGGGCAGATGAGTGGAAAAGACTTGCGCGAGCAGCCGGCGGCAAATCGATCTTCCTCAGTACACAGCAGGTCGCCAATTGGCAAACGGGCAAGTTTGCCTTCACGGTCATACGTGATATTCGTGATTTCTTCACGCAAGAGCCGATTGGAACCATTGCGGTAGATGCGAATATAAGCGTCATTCAGAACTTAGTGCGCGATTTGGAAACCACCGGGAACGGCAAGGTGTTAATGATTGATCAGAACAATCAGGTCATCTATGACACCGAACAGAAGCGAATGACCGAGCGCATTTCGGATGATCCGCTTGTGAAATTGGCAGTGGGAACTTCCGGTGATTTCATTAAGGAAATCAATGGCGTTAAATATTTATGCATTTATTCGGAGTCTCTAAAAACGGGTTGGAAAACCATCATTCGTATTCCCCTGGATCAAATGATGAAGGAAGCGATGCAGACACAGAATATTACCTTGCTGATCACCTGCCTAATTGTGACGTTTGCACTCTTTATATCCATTTTGCTGTCCTTTGCTCTCACGAAACCAATGAAACGATTAATGAGGTTAATGAAAAAAGCGGAGCATGGCGATTTGGATGTTAGCTTCAATGTGCAGACCAAGGATGAAGCCGGTAGATTAGGTCTGCATTTCAACTCCATGCTGGAACGAATCAAGGAATTAATTGGACAAGTCTACGTGATTGAAGGTAGGAAGAAAGAAGCGGAGCTGTCTGCTTTGCAAAATCAGATTAATCCTCACTTTTTATATAATACGCTGGAAACGATTCGCATGACGGCGGAGATTAACGATGATGAAGAAACAGCTGAAATGATAGCGGCGCTCGGCAAGTTGTTCCGTCATCATACCAAATCGACCAATGGTGTCGTTACGCTGGGACAGGAATTTGAACATCTGGGAACGTATATTCAAATCGTCAATTATCGCTACCACAATAAATTTGCGCTTGTGTTGGACGATATGAAATTGCTGCACCACTATCCTGTTATTCCATTGATTTTTCAACCCATTGTGGAGAATACTGTTGTGCACGGACAAACGGAAGCTAGCGATGAAACCATTGAAATTCAGATTTCTTATGAAATAAGCGGCCATATTTTAATCTTTCATATTCGAGATAACGGCAGCGGAATATCGAAGGACCGGCTGGACAAGCTGCATGAACGGCTTCGCTGTGGGATGAATTCAGACAAAGAGGAGCCGACCTCAGGCATTGGTTTACTTAACGTTGATGAAAGATTGAAGCTTCATTATGGGCCGGCCTATGGCCTGCAGCTTGCAAGCGAGCAGGGGAAAGGCACGGTTGTCATGTTGACGCTGCCTTATAATTTGTAATGCTTGGGAGGGTATTGGCGAATGAAAATTATAATTGTGGATGACGAAGAGAAGATTCGTCTTGGTCTGTCTAAACTGATTGTCAAAGCTTCGCCTGCCTATGAAATTGTTGGGGCATGCGCAAGCGGCGCAGAATGCTTGGATGCACTGCGGGTCCATAAGCCTGACCTCGTGATTACCGATATCAAGATGCCGGGAATGTCAGGGCTGGAACTCGCGAAGATGATTAATCAATTATATACGGATATTAAATGTGTCATATTGAGTGGATTTGGAGAGTTTGAATATGCACGGAAGGCGATTGCATCAGGGGTATCGGCTTATTTGCTTAAACCAGTTGATAAACAGGAATTATATGACCTGCTGGCCAAGCTGCACAGAGACATGCCTAACGTCTATCAGCCAATCGCTCTCAGCGGCAAAGAAGATGATCACTTAAAAAGTAGGCTGCTGGGCAAAATAACCACTGGAGCAGACGCGGCGGATATTCCCCAATTAGCGGGAATGGCTAATCACTCTGCTTATTGCGTTGTCGTTATTGTCTCAGATGCGGTCGTACCGCGTAAGGCATTTCGTCACTGGCTGCAGCCGGGCAAAGAGAGTGTCGTTGCTCGACTGGAAATGGTGGAGATGGACGAACGGACGATCGCTTTCATCGCGATCTTTGATTCACAAGAAGAGTCCTCCATTCAAGTCATGCAAAGTCATTTGAGTTACATCCTAGCGAGCGAGCATGCTTTTCGTGCTTCTGTGGGAATAAGTCGGCTCCATAGGAGCGCCCAAGAGTTGGCGGAGGGGTACCGCGAGTCCTTGGATGCGATTGAAATCAACTTTTACAGATCAGATAAATCACCGCTCTCTCTTGCTTCGCATAGTCAATTCGGTTCCCTGCATCGGGTGGAAGCATATCGCAAACGTGTCTTAGAGAGTATGGAAATTCTCGATGTGCCCGGCGTGGAGCTGCATCTCAGAGAGATGCTGAGGGAAATCAGTGTAGTGAAACTCCGCATGAATCATCTCATCGAGCTTGTGGAGACATTGTTCTATGCCCTGCATAAAGAAGCGGGGAAACGTCAGGATACGTGCAATCAGAATGTGGTTGAGCTGGATTGGGGAAAAATCGTATTAAAGAATTGTTTTAACTTTGGCCACGCCAAGTCTTTAATTGAAAATAGGCTGATTGAGGGGCTAGGCAGGCTGTTGAACGAAAGAAACGCTCAAGGCGGTGGGACCGTCTATCAGATCAAAAAAATTATCGAGCTTGAGTACGCTGATGTGTTGGATTTAAATAGCTTAGCCAAACGTGTATTTCTCACGCCTAGCTATTTAAGCAAGCTTTTCAGGCAAGAAACGGGAACAACCATCATTGAGTACATCATATCGGTACGTATGAATAAGGCCAAAGAACTGCTGCTCAATCAAATGCAGTTGAAAACCTATCAGGTTGGAGAATTGGTTGGTTATCGAGATCCGGCTTATTTCAATAAACAATTTAAAAAGGTTGTTGGCCTAACACCCAAAGAGTTTAGAGATATTGTTAGCTAATTTGTTAGCATAATTTTCGATCTTAATGCGAAGATAATACAATAAAAACAAAAAAAGTGCCTATTATTCAATTTCCGGGCACCCTATAATTAGTAATGTAAGCGATAACAAGTGGATTTCCAAACTTTAAGGGGGTACATGAACAATGAAAAAGTGGCTAACAACCAGTATGGCGTTAGTATTAGCTATGTCTTTAACAGCGGCATGTGGCAAAACAACAGATAATGGTACGGCAACAACATCTCCGGCAGCATCGAAAGCTCCAACCGCAACAGATACAGGTGGAGCTTCAAACGGCAACATTAAGGGGAAAATTACTGTCGTTACACACCGTACTGACTTAGTGGATACGAAATTCAAACAATGGACAGATGCCTTCAAGAAAAAATACCCTGCTGTAACGGAAGTAGCTATTGAATCCATCAAAGATTATGGCCCTACTATGAAAGTTAGATTATCCACAGGTGAGCTTGGCGACGTGAACATGATTCCGGATGGAGTTCCTAATAACAAATTGGCTGAATTCTATGCGCCTCTGAATGATCTTGGTCTAAATGATAAAGTATATTTCCCGGACATCAAAGCTTCTGACGGCAAAACGCTGGGTCTTCCAAGCGGTGTGAACACGAACGGTGTTGCTTATAATAAGCAAGCTTTTGCGAAAGCGGGAATCACAGCTGTTCCCAAAACATTGGATGAGCTGTATGCGGCTGCCGAGAAATTGAAAGCGGCGGGTATTACACCTTTGGCAACGAACTTTAAAGACAAATGGCCGTTGAGTGAGTGGGACATTATCGCATTCGAAATTTCTGGAGATCCGGAATTCCGTGGTTCGATGACCAAAACGGATGCGCCTTTCGCGGACGGAACTCCCTACAATAAAGCACTGACCATCCTGCACACTTTTGTTACCAAAGGCTATACGGAGAAGGACTTGATGTCGACAGATTGGGAATCCTCCAAGAAAGATGTGGCAAGCGGCAAAACAGCGATGTACTTCCTGGGTAACTGGGTAATCCCGCAAATTATTGAAAACGGCGCGAAATCAGAAGATATCGGATTCTTCCCAATGCCATATGACAACAGTGGCAAATACAATGCGAACATGGGTCCTGACTATATGTACGGCGTTGCCAAAAACAGTAAAAATATAGATACAGCAAAAGCATTTGTGAAATTCATGATTGAAGAGTCCGATTATGCGGATTACGCAGGAATGATCCCTCCGTTGAAATCCAAAGAATCCACAATGCCGCAATTGAAAGAATTCTTAGCTATGAAGCCGAACACACTGCAAGGCAAACCAGATCCTGATGCTTACAGTGCTATCGCGAACAAAGCGCAAATCGACTTTATGGGCGGAACGTACGTGCAGAAGCTGATCCTTACCAAAGATTTCAAAGCGGGCTTGGAAGAACTGAACAAAAAATGGGCAGATGCCAAAAAAGCGGTAGGCCAATAATCACATACTAGATACCTCTGTTGCGGTCATTCTCCCTTGAACGGCCGCAAGATGAGGTCATTTTTTTTCAAATTTTACGGAAAAGAAGGGGTTGTCATGCTAAATCTGACTTACAAAACACAGCGCGTGATTATTTTATTATCCTTTTTGACCATTCCGCTCATTCTGCTTGCGACGTTCACATTCTACCCGGCACTGCGTTTGGTTCAGCTTAGCTTTACAGATTGGGATGGGGTGGGCAAGTCATTTACATGGATCGGCTTCGCGAATTACAAAGAAATTTTCTCTGATAAAGACATCTTCGGCGTGTTTAGTCATAACCTCTATTACTTTATCGGGGGTATTATCCAAAACATTCTCGCTCTGTACTTCGCCATTATTTTGAATTCCAAAATAAAAGGGCGCAATGTATTCCGGGTCTTTTTGTTTCTGCCTTATATCCTTAACAGTGTGGCAACAGCTTATATGTTTCAATTTATTTTCAATTCTGATCACGGTACGCTTAATTCGCTCTTGGATTTGGTTGGCTTGGGCGCTTATAAGCAAAGCTGGCTTGGCAATACAAGTCTCGTCAACATATCTTTGGCATCCGTATCTTTATGGAAATACATGGGTTTCAATATGGTTATTTACTTAGGTGTTTTGCAATCCATCCCTGGAGATCTCTACGAGGCTGCCAAAATTGATGGTGCGAACGCGTTCAAAACGCTAATTTACATTACCTTGCCAAATATTCGGAAAATTATTGAACTTAATATGCTGCTGACCGTTTCCGGCGCACTAGAGGTCTTTGATATTCCGTACATTATAACCGGTGCGGCACCGGGCAGTGATACGTTTGTAACGAAGGTTAATGATGTGGCCTTTAAGTTCAATAATATTGGTCTTGCGTCGGCGATGGCCATCGTCCTGCTCATTATCGTTATGGTTGTTATTACGATTCAACGCAAATTTATTTTGCGCGGGGAGGAATAAGTTATGGATAACAAACTCTCTGCTGTCAGTTTAAGCTTTTTGAAATATTTGTCTTTGCTGCTTGCTGTACTGACGGTTTTGATTCCTCCTTATGTGGTCGTTGTTAATGCTTTCAAAAGTGCGGCAGAATATGCGGCATCCAGTCCGTTCAGCTTACCTGTGAACATCTTCAATTTTGCTAATTTTGCGAAAGTGCTGGAAGTGGGGAAGTTAGGCCAAGCTTTTACGAATACAGGGGTAATCATCGTTTCTTCGCTTGTTATTAATATCGTGCTGGGTACGATGGTGGCTTATGCATTGGGACGCTTTAGCTTTAAAGGAAAAGGATTGATTTTGGCGGCTTATCTCATCGCTACGTTCATCCCCTTAATTACCACGCAGGTGGCCACCTTCAGTATTATCCAAGGTCTTCATTTGTTTAATTCAAAAGGGGCTGCAATCTTATTGTATGCGAGTACAGATGCTGTTCAAATTTATTTGTATCTTCAGTTTATTAGCAAAATCCCATATTCCCTCGACGAGAGCGCAATGATGGAAGGGGCTTCGTTGTTCCGAATTTACCGGACGATTATATTTCCATTGCTTGGACCGGCTACGGCTACAGCCGTTATTTTGAAAACAATTAACATCTACAACGATATGTACATTCCCTATTTATATATGCCATCTCAAAAGCTGGGCGTGGTTTCAACATCGCTGATGCGTTTTGCAGGGCCGAATAGTGCCCATTGGGAGCTTATTTGTGCGGCGATTCTGATCGTTATGCTGCCTACGATGATCGTCTATTTGATCCTGCAACGATTTATTTTCTCCGGAATTGTGAGTGGCTCTGTGAAAGAGTAGTTAGATAGGCTAGAGATAGAGATGAGATCGAGGATAAGGAAGTGTGGGAAATGGAATATATCAAAGGAATGACATGGGGCTGGGTAGGCACGCGAGGCACATGGGCCAACGAAACCGCTGATTTTTCGATGACAGAAATGGCTAAGCTAGGCGTGAATTGGACGGCTATCGCCTTGTCGGCTCTCCAAGATCACCCGCAAGCGACTAGCATTAACTATAAAGCTGAGCCGACGGTGACGGATGCCGAAGTCGTTTGGGCGATTAAGAAAGCCCATGGACTAGCGCTCAAGGTATGTTTGAAACCTGTTGTTAACTGTGCGAATGGTGTTTGGCGCGCTCATATTAATTTCTTTGACAAGGATGTACCGTGTGAGCCCAAATGGAGCGAGTGGTTCGCCAGCTATACGGAATTCATTCTTCATTATGCCCAAATCGCGCAGGATACCGGGTGTGAAATGTTCTGTGTCGGTTGCGAAATGGTACAGACGGATCGTCGCGCCGATGAGTGGAGAACGCTGATCGGGAAAGTGAGGGAAGTTTACACTGGCGTGATCACTTATAACTGCGATAAATATCAGGAGACGAATGTCACTTGGTGGGATGCTGTTGATGTTATCTCCTCGAGCGGCTACTATCCGATTGATTCTTGGGAAGAACGTGTTGCGACGCTGGAAGCTTTTGCTGCCAAGCATAGTAAGCCGTTCTTCTTCATGGAAGCCGGCTGTCCAAGCCGCGAGGGCTCGTCGCTGCTGCCGAACGATTGGGGCCTCGAAGGTTCGGTCAGCATGGAAGAACAAGATGAGTACTATCGCGTCATGTTGGAGAAGATTGGCAGCAAGCCATGGTTCCGCGGCTTCATGCTGTGGGATTGGCCAGCGCAGCTGTACCCAGAAGCCGAGGCTGGACGCAACGACGACTATTGTATGTACGGCAAGCCCGCAGGGAAGACGATTGAGGCTTTTTATCGTCAGCAGATTTAGCAGCTTTCTAACATGATAAACCTTAGCCGTCTGTATTCATATCTATGAGCCTGTTATTCTTCGAAACGCTCGACGATGAAAAGATAGCGCTAATTTCATTTGTTATGATAATATAATGCTAACAAATAGTATACGCCAATTACATTGGTTGCTAAACGAAATGGGTGAACGCTCTTGTCGCAAAAAATTACGATGCAAGAGATTGCAGATCGTCTTAGTGTTTCTAAATATGTCGTATCCAAAGCACTTTCCGGTAAATCCGGCGTCAGTGAAGCGACGAGACAAAAAGTGGTGCAGATGGCAGGACAGCTTGGATATCTGGCTCAGAAAAAGCCAAACACGCCTTTGGCAGATTCGGATAAACGCTGGGTTTCCAACGGAACAGAAGAAGGGCGGAGCACCGTGCTTGTGCTCATGCCGAATATTCGGCATCAAACGAAGGAATCATCGTATTGGGGCAAAATCCTCGACGGGATATCCAAGGAGCTTGAAAACAGAGGCGCTGATATGCTAACGCTAACGTTGAACTCAGCAGAGGGACTTAACAGCAGCTTGCGGCCGCAAGGCTTAGCTGGTGTGATTGGTGTCGGGGAGATATCCCGATCCCTGCTGCTTGAAGTGCAGCGTCTGGGGCTGCCGCTTGTGCTGCTGGATCATGATGACCCGTTTATTTCGGCTGATCAGGTGTTTGCCAACAACCGAGACAGCGCCTATCGGATTGTTCAATATTTACTTGGACTCGATCATCGATCTGTCCAATTCATCGGGAATACAGCATTCTCCAAAAGCTTCCGTGAACGCTGGCAAGGATTTCGGGAGGCTCTGGAAGAAGCGGGTATCGCCTACTTGCCTGAGACCTTTCAGAAGCTGCTCCACTTGGAGCAGTTGGATGCACAGGTGCAGGAGGAACAGATCCGTGAAGCTTTACGCCCTCATTTGGGGCGAACCACACTGCCGTCGGCGTTTGTTTGCGCGAACGACCGCGTTGCTTCTGCGGCGGTTGCGGCTTTGCGCTCATTGGGTGTTTCAGTCCCGGACGAGGTGTCTGTGACCGGATTCGATAATATTGAAGCTGACTATCCCAATCTGCAGGAGCTTACAACGGTTAATGTGATTAAGGAAATTATCGGGAAGCGGGGGGTTGATGTCTTGTTTTGGCGGATGGCTAATCGAGACTTGCCGGCAGAAACGATCCTGATTCGCGGTGATATCCTTGTTCGCAAATCAACCGTCACTCCGCGGATTCATGATCTTCCGCATGAGCTTAGCAGGACATAAGCGTTGCAAAAAGGGGCCGTCTCACAAGCAGAAAAGCTGCTTGAAGACGGCCCTCGTTTTTGCTGACACTTTCTCATTGCCCTGATGTCGTCCTGATCCAGTTCCTTAGAATAAACCTGCAATTGTGCATCTTTTTTACGCTTGGGATAGCCCAAAACATGAAATTCCTGCAATTGTGCATGTTTTTGAGGCTTTTTATGGACTTGAGGCTGGATAAGATGAAAATACCTGCACAATTGCAGGCATTTCCACTTTTCAACCTAATTCGCTCGGAAATTCCTGCACTTTCGCAGGTTTTTACGGTCAGGGGAGCCGAATCACTTAACATGGCTTAGGGGACAGCCCTCTCTTAGGCCTTTATCACACCAACATGAACTGAATAGTCTTGTCGCAATTATATGCTGCGAGCAGCTGCTGCATCCAGCACTTCACGAAGTGCCGCGAGGAAGGCGTTTTGCTCCTCAGCCGTTCCTATGGAGATACGCACGTGAAGGGGAAGATTCCAGCCAGCACCATAGCGAACAATAATGCCTTTGCCCATCAATTGGTCATAGATGGATTTCGCATCTGGTCCAAGCTCTATTAAGACAAAGTTGCTCATACTACGGGTAAAGCCGATCCCCAGCAGCTCTAAGCCTTCATATAATTGCTCTCTACCGGCTGCATTCATGCTGCGGGTCGCTTCCACATGTGCATCATCCAAAATGGCAGCCGTAGCCCCAACTTGAGCTAAGGCATTCACATTAAAAGGTTCTTTCACCTGACGAATATGCTGCAAAATGGCAGGAGCTGCAATGCCGTACCCTACACGGATGCCTGCTAATCCATAAATTTTGGAAAATGTCTGAGTAACGATAATCGGATAACCTGAGCGCACAAGCTCGAGTCCATCGCAATAATCGTCTGCTGTTACAAAGTGGCTGTAAGCTCCATCGAATATGACCAGTACCTGAGAAGGGAGCTGATCCATCAACTGGTGCAAATCCTGTTTCTTCATATATGTACCCGTAGGATTGTTGGGCGAGCAAATGTATAGCAGCTTTGTTTTTTCGTTGACAGCAGCAAGAATGTCCTGGATCTCGTAGCTATAATTTTCACGAAGTGGGACTTCAACGACGCGGGCACCCATCAGATTGGCCCCGAATTCATATTCGCTGAATGTAGGGGACGGCACAACAATTTCATCCCCTGGCTCCAAAAAGGTTTCAGAAATAAGTGTAATCAGCTCATCTGCACCATTAGTCACAAGGACTTGATCGGCAGTGAAGTCGTATTTTTTGGCAATAGCTGCTCTGAGGTCAACTGTATCTGCGTCAGGGTAGCGGTGAATATCAGATACATAAGATTGGATGGCAGAGATCGCCATAGGAGATGGACCTAAAGGATTCTCGTTGGAAGCCAGCTTAATGACCTTCTCGATCCCTAATTCCCGCTGAACTTCCCAAATCGGCTTGCCGGGAGAGTAAGGCTTCATCTCACTTAACACGCTGCGAGGACGGATGGTTTCCATAGTTCGATTGTTCATAGCAATCACTCCTTAATAGATAATTACTTTAGTTAAATAATACATTAACTTGGTAAAGTAGTAAAGTAAAAATTAGTATCTCCTATCATGAGTACGTAGTATAGTCTAGTTTAGAAGCGAGGGGAGAATTTGAAACCGCGAAAAAAGAGAAAGACTTTATTTTTGTCCTATTTTGCCTTTTCTCTATGGCTAGGTGCAGGGATTGCTACTTATTTATTTGGTGGGAATCCGGGTGTAGCTATTTTCAGCAATTTGTTTTCTATGATTGTGTTTCTTATATTAGCGTCTTTACTCATAAGTTCTAAACGGAAAATGTTTAAAGAGGAAATCGTAGTGTTCATGCTGCTTCTCTTCCCATTCATTTTGTTTGTTTTTCTGATGATCGGAAGTATGACGGGTGTTCTCGAATGATAGAAAAGAACAGCACGCACCAATGAAATCTCAGTACGTGCTGTTTGAGTTTTTTATAACTTAATCAATATCCTAGCTATTACTTCTTCAAATCCAAACGAATATCACGGCCATCGTCCTGTACAGACAGCTCTTTGCCAGCTGTTTTCAGCGTATTCGCGTATTTAACCCAAGCATCCAGCATTACAGCGCCATCTTTCCAATCCTTCACTTCACCAAATACGGTAAATCCATCACCGCTGCCTGTAGCCATGAAATCATTGGTTGTTACCTTGAAGGTACGCTCTTTGTTGAACTTGCCGTCCACATAGATAGGTGTGCCATCAACCAAGGTGATTTTAGAATATTTTTCACCTAGCGGCTTCGTGCTGTCCCACTCCACTTTCAAGCCGGAGAATTGAATCGCAGGAAGGTTGGAATACTTGTCGGTTACTTCCAAAGCCTTCTTAATTTGCTCAGCCGTCATGGTGCCAGTAACGTTGTAATTACCGAAAGGGAACACTTCGAACATTTTACCGTACGTCAGATCACCTTTATCCAAATCAGCGCGAACGCCGCCAATATTCGTGAAGGCAATGTCCGATTTCTCAGAAGCACGCATCGCATCTGTGATGCTGTTGCCTAATTGCGTGGTACCATCGCGTTCAACGCCGCCATTGGCTGCAAAACGGAAGGACTTCCGGCTTAGCGGTTCCGAAACTACGGCTTCTACTTCATTGGATTTTGTTGAAATTTTAGCTTTATAGTCTTCAACCGTTTGATGAATTTTTGCATCAGCAGTTGTTAGGTTTGTATAGGTTTCTAGCAAGCTAGCATTGGATGAAACGACTTGCTTGGTAGTTTTATCAACAAACAATTGAATATGACCTACCGCATAAAGCCAGCTCTGAGCTTCGACGACAGGGATTCCATTCACGATACCGGAAACGCGCAGGTGGGAGTGACCGCCAACAATCGCGTCAAGTGTGCCGTTGCCTGTTCCGTTGGCAAGATCAGCAAGCTCGCTGATAATTTCTTGTGATTTTTGGTTTTGCTCGCCTGGCAGATGGGAAGTGACCATGATGATATCCACGCTTTTAGCGCGAAGCTCATCGGACAGTTCCTTGGCTAATGGTACCGGATTGACAAAAGAGAGACCCTCAATATTGGTTGATTTGGTTGTTGTCGTTGTTTGCGGCGTTGCGAAGCCGATAATCCCGATTTTAAGGCCATCTTTTTCAACGATGACATATGGCTCTGTCCAGTCAACGCGTTTGCCTGTTTTGTCATCGATAATATTGGCTCCGAGGATAGGGAACTTGGCGTTTTTAATATTGTTAATCAAAACGTCACGGCCAAAATCAAACTCGTGGTTACCAATCGCCGCCGCATCATACTGCACCTGAGCCATCGTATCCATGACGGATTGGCCATTCGTTGTATTGGAAATGAGAGTACCTTGCCAAGCGTCACCGCCGTCAACAACGACTGTGCCTTTTGGATTTACAGCGCGGAAATCGCTTACGATACCACCCAAAGTTTCGATGCCGCCTTGCTCTTGATTTCGTTTTTTGTCAAAGCCGACTTCGATTTTACCGTGAATATCATTAGTAGATAAAATATCAACAACTTTAAAAAGGATAGGTTTAAGTGCTTTGGCTACTTCATCGCGCGTTACAGCCGCTGTAGGATTGAAATTTCCGTCCAGAGTCGGGGAGAAAATTCCGCTGATAACAGCATAAGCAACATAAGGGCGAGATTCTTTGGCAATAGAAGAGGAATCTTTGAAGTAGTTCAGTACATTCTCATTCACTTTAGGCAATTGACCGCCTGTGACGACTTTCACGATTAACTCAGCGAGTTCTTGACGTGTAACAGAGGCATTCGGGTGAAACGTCCCGTCCGCAAAGCCGCTAATCAACTTAGCTGCAACCGCATTCGCGACAGCTTGTTTTTGCCAATTGGCCAAATCGGAGAACGTTGCTGTGCTAGGGTTGGCATTCGTTAGCTTGGCGGCACGATTGATCATGGTTACAACTTCAGCACGTGTAGCCTCATTTGCCCCGCGATAGTCGGTATCTCCATAGCCTTCGATGGCTCCGTTGTCAATGGCAAGGCGCATGTCTGATTTCATCGCAACGGGTGCGTTCGGCACTGCGGATTCTGCGAAAGCCAGGCTGCCAGCGAAAGAGCTGGTTAGAACCGTAACAAGAGCGAGAGCTGTGAGTCGAGTGGTCAATGTTTTTTTCATAAGTGTAAGAGTCCCCCTTCATTAATAGAACGCAGGTTAATTAGTTCATCTATTAGTATATAGGAGATTGGTAGTTTTTGAGAAGTAAAGAAATTATGATTAGCAGCATGCACAAAAAAAGCCGTTCACCTTCCAAGAGGCTAATTGGCTTTGCGGTCCATATGAACTTCAAAATGATAAATCGTGTTGCGTGTAAGCACTCGGAAATCCATTCCGTCACGATCTATCGCTTGTACTCTTGTTGTTTTGAAAGGGATATAACGGTTGATTGCGGATAGCATCATAGGGGAACCAACCTCGGTAGGGTTCATTTCACAGAAAGTCTGCCCTTGAATCTGATCAAAATCGAATCGTTCTGAACGATGTTTCGGGGTAAACCCATCCACTTCGTAGATTTGAAGAAGCTTTAGTAATCTCATGTCTGATACCCTCCAATCGGAACCTCTTTCTTTTAGTATACACCCAGCTTGACGTCAAAGTGAAATTTTGCAACCTAACAAATAACTAATATTGTCTTCACACTTTCCTTGTTTCCCAAATATACAATTGAGCTATCTAAAGTGGGGGTGTTGCTGGCATGATGCACACGACGATGATCGTTGAAGGGAAAGAAGTTCTTATGTTTTTTGATTCCGTTTATCAGGATGATATCCATGCAGCTGTTGAAACGATCAAAAAGCATTTATCGAATGCTCAGGTGAAAAAAGTGTTTGATGATCTCGGTTTGGTTAATATCACCAGCAAGGAAGTAACGCTCTATTCGCTGGACGGAGAGATGGAAACGATCTGTATCTCTTAAATTAATGAACTAGCCCTCAGACTCTCTTTTCGTTACAATAGAAGGAGTTGAATTTGGGGAGGTTCTATTAAATGGCAGTTTTGAAATTGGAGCATGTCGGTGTCATGGTAGCAAACTTGGAAACATCCATTCGTTTCTATGAGGAAGTTATCGGTCTCAAGCACAAAGGCACGCTGCTTCATACGAACGGTGTGATTCGACTTGGCTTTCTGGGTTTTGAACAGTTAAATGAAACGGAAGTAGAATTGATTGAAGGTTATAACGGAAACTTGCCGCAAGAAGGCAAAGTTCATCACTTGGCCTTTACGGTGGATGACGTTGAAACCGAATTTGCAAGAATCAAAAGCTTGCATGTTGAAGAGTTGGATACGGAGATAACAACGCTTCCGAATGGTTCCAGATACTTTTTCTTTAATGGACTGGACGGAGAGCGCATCGAATTTTTTCAATCAACACGAGGAATGTAGCTTTATAATCTGCTGAATTCAGGCATCCTTTTACTAGAGCTGTCATTCTGGTAAAGAGGTGCTTTCTTTATATAAAAGCAGAGCTTCATGCGGTTCGCTAACCACTTCGGAATATTAAGCTTCAATAAATGAGTGGAAAGCAAAAAGGATTAGCTGCGATGATGACAATGGAATATCGAAACGATAGGAAGGTACCTGAGAAGGCACTTTCCTTATTTGTATGCGCATGTAGGAAGATTCAAAACAGTGGCAATAGTGGAACATTTCCAAAGGGCTTGTAATTGGTTGCTGAGCATGTTACATTAGTCCTCGTTGCTTTTGAAGCAGCAAACACCATGAACATTGAATGGATTTGCCTTCCAAGTGTAACGTATGGTAATATGGTTTTTCCGACAGACACCGACAGAAATTGACGAGAAAAAAAGTGCTTGCAATTGATGGACGAGCTGTGGTATATTACTTCTCGCTGCTTCGGTAACACGGCAGTGAGCGAAAGAAATTGATCTTTGAAAACTGAACAACGAGTGAGTAAGCACGAACGAGCAATCGTTCAAAAAAGAGATTGTAAAATCTCGCTAGCAAGTCAATTGAGCATTCAGCTTTCAGATATACGGACAAGCAATTGTCCTTTTGTGGGGCCCACGGAAAGTAATCGGAATTCTCTTCGGAGGTTCACTTCACTTTCTGGGGATTCTACATTACTATGGAGAGTTTGATCCTGGCTCAGGACGAACGCTGGCGGCGTGCCTAATACATGCAAGTCGAGCGGAGTATTTCCTTCGGGAAATGCTTAGCGGCGGACGGGTGAGTAACACGTAGGCAACCTGCCTATCAGATCGGGATAACTATCGGAAACGATAGCTAAGACCGGATAATTGGTTTTCTCGCATGAGAGAATTATGAAACACGGAGCAATCTGTGGCTGATAGATGGGCCTGCGGC
>NZ_JABMKZ010000045.1 GCF_013204855.1 Paenibacillus alba
GAGGGAACAAAGAGTGAGGCGAATGGACGAGGAATGCCTTTTTGCAGCTAAAAAGTTTGCGTTTTAGCTGTGGAGAGGATGGGTGGGGGTTTGTTGAGGAGTTGTTCGACGGTCTCGAAAACGCCGTCTCAGAAGCAGAAAAGCGACAACCCCCCGCTGAGACTGCCAAAAAGGCAGTCTCGAGCCGGAAAGAGGATCAAATCCCATCCATCTGTTTCGTCTTTCCTTTCTTTGTCCATACTGCATAATAGTAGCTACTTAACTAGCAGGAGGGCACCCAAACGATGTTGGCTGTTCATCAACGTATGGCGGAGTTATGGACATTACGCAGAGCGCGCGAATTGACACGGGCAGAGCAGGATGAGCTGCTGCTGTGTATGGAAGCTAACGCAAGCTATGTATGGAACCGATTAAAGTTGGAAAATTTATCGCTTTGTGCATCCCTCACAAGTGACTATGATTGGCTGCATGAAATATGCGAGCGCATCGAAAAGCTTGAACCTAAGCACTGACCCCACGGTCGGTGCTTTTTTCCTTTTCTGCAAGAGTGTGGACAGGTATAATGGTAATAGTCTAATCGTTAAGGAGATGCCGCATGGTAAGCTGGTTCAAGCAAGTGGGGGAAGCCCCCTATAAGTACTTACTTCTAGGATTACTGCTATTGACCGCATTTTTGCTAAGATTATATGTTGCACCCGTTTGGGTTGGTTATGACACGGATGTTCGAACCTTTTTCGCATGGGCTGACCGCGCGTATACGGTTGGGTTATCAGGCATGTATACGAATGCCAAGGACTACTTTCTAGACTATCCGCCTGGTTATATGTATGTACTGTATGTAGTGGGGTTCCTGCACCATAAACTGTCGATTCCGTGGGAGAGCGGACAGTCCTTATTAATTCTTAAGCTGCCTGCCATTATGGCTGATATTGTATCCGTTTACCTCCTGTTTCGCCTTGCCAAGAGCTTTCGAGGCGGTGCGTGCAGCTGGCTGCAAGCTGTCGGGATTGCGGCATTGTTTGCCTTTAATCCTGCCATATGGGCGAACTCTGCGGTCTGGGGGCAGGTCGACTCGTTTTTTATGCTGTTTATTCTTGCAACACTGCTGCAGCAGCAGAGAGGGAAACTCCCGCAGGCTTCGATCTTCATCGCGCTAGCCCTGTTATTGAAGCCGCAGGCACTTCTTTTTGGTATTTTTCTTCTGATTGATGTTGTTCGAAAGCGTAATCTAATGATAGGCTTATTAAGTGTTCTAAGCGGGTTAACGACGATGACGATCGTTGCGCTTCCTTTTGCGATTGGCAGAGGATATGGCTGGTTGATTGAGCTCTATTCGGGCACCCTGTCCTCTTATCCCTACGCTTCATTGAATGCGTTTAATCTCATGGCGCTGCTGGGTGGAAATTTCATCGATATGAACAGCACGTTCCTGCACATTCCTTATCAATGGCTAGGCTGGGTACTGATGCCGTTGGCGCTAGTATACACATGCTTCTTGTATGTGCGCAGCAATGGCAGGCCCGGAGCTTTACTCTACGTGGCTTTCTTATTTATAACCGCTGTCTTTATGTGCATGACCAAAATGCATGAGCGCTATTTGCACTATGGCTTGCTGCTGGCTCTGGCCAGCTTCATTTATCTCAAGGATCGCCGCATACTTTGGGTGTTCATCGGCTTTAGCATGACTCATTTTATCAATCTTGCCGATGTGCTTCTGCGCAGCTTTCATCAGGATTATCACATCCCGCGCTATGATCCCTTGATGTTAGAGGTATCGGCAATCAATGTTCTCTTATTTATTTATGCAAGCAGATTAGGATGGAGGCTTTTCGTGGGATCACAACAAGAACGCGAGGTGGAGAGACTGAACGAGAATCAAGATCAGACTCCGCTTCGAACAGAACAAAGCAAGCTTACCCCTGCCCAACGATGGAGGGAGATTATCCAACCGAAGGAAGACGGAATCGAAAGAAGTGCCAAAGGACGATTTTTCACGAAAAAGGATGTGCTGTATCTCGGCGCCCTCGTCGTGATTTATACGATAATCGCCTTGTTCCATTTAGGGGGACATAAGGCTCCTACAACGTTCTGGAAGCCAACTCAAGCAGGGGAAGCGGTTATTGTAGACCTCGGCAGTTCACATAACATTACGCGAATTAACAGCTTTGCAGGTGTGGGTGAAGGCGCCTATTCCTTCTGGTTTTCTATGGATGGCACACAGTGGCAAGATCAAATAGCGGTGAAATCCGATCATACCAAAGTGCTCACATGGAATACGGTCGAACCTAAGAAAGATGCGCGTTACGTGAAAATGGTTATGGATGCGCAGGAAGGCGCTGCGCTGCACCTCCATGAAATCGGTATTTTCGGTGACGGCAGCTCCACGATTCTTCCGATTGCTAAGGTGACAGAGCAAGATGTAAACCCGGCTGACGAAGGGAAAACGGCTAATCTTTTCGATGAAGCCAGCGTAGTTCCATATACGCCTACGTATATGAACGGGACGTACTTTGATGAGATTTATCATGCAAGAACTGCATATGAGCATTTACACCAAATCGAGCCCTATGAAAGCACGCATCCGCCCCTTGGCAAAGTGCTTATGGCTATTGGAATTTATGTGTTTGGCCTAAATCCCTTTGGCTGGCGCATTATCGGAACCTTGTTTGGTGTCGGAATGATTCCGGTCATGTACGTATTTGCTAAGCGTATGTTTGGACGCTCGGAGTATGCGTTTATCGCTGCTTTTCTGTTGAGCTTTGATTTCATGCATTTCGCACAAACGCGAATTGCGACGATTGATGTTTATGGGGTATTCTTCATCATGCTGATGTTCTATTTCATGTATCGCTATACGACCTTAAGCTTTTATAAGGAGAAGCTGTGGACTACGTTGGTGCCTTTAGGGTTGTCCGGTCTATTCTTCGGCATTGGAGCGGCTTCCAAGTGGATTGTCATTTATGGCGGTGCAGGGCTTGCTTTATTGCTTCTCTTGTCTCTGCTCGAGCGATACAGCGAGTATAGGTTGGCGCGGCGCATTCTGCGAAATTCGGACGAACCCGATCCCGAGAGCGAGGGGGACAAGTGGACAGAAGCAGAACGCAGCCGGCTTTCGCTTGTCAGTAAGCTTTTCCTAAGAAATACGCTGCTCACATTACTTTGGTGCGTACTGATGTTTGTAATTGTACCGCTCGGTGTCTATACGCTATCTTACATTCCATTCATGATGGTGCCGGGGCCAGGGCATGGGCTGAAGGATGTCGTGACTTATCAAGTACATATGTACAAATATCACAAAGATCTCGTAGCTACGCATCCGTTCTCCTCGCCATGGTGGGAGTGGCCGTTAATGCTTCGTCCGATCTGGTATTATCAAGCAAAGCTGATGCCGCAGGGCATGCTTTCGAGCATCGTTTCGTTCGGCAATCCACTGGTCTGGTGGCCAGGATTTGTTGCTGTGATCTACTCGTTCTACGTTGCCTTTAAACGCAAAGATAGAATTTTGAGCGTGCTGCTCATTGCGTACTGCTCGCAGTACTTACCTTGGATTCTGGTGCCAAGGCTCACTTTTATTTATCATTATTTCGCGATGGTTCCCTTCCTAGTGCTGATCTTGACCTATTATATTAAAGAGTACTTGGAACAAGGACCGCTGCATAAAAGACGATGGGTATATGGCTATTTGGCTGGTGTGCTTGTCTTGTTCGGTCTGTTTTACCCTATTTTATCAGGGATGATAATTCCCTCTGCGTACTCCTTCTTCCTCCGGTGGCTGCCGGGCTGGAATTTCTTTTAAACAAAAAGTGTTGACGTTCGCAATAGGCAATGGTAAAATTATTCCAAGTAAAATACTATGAATTAACTAAGTCGACCTGACAACTGGAGACTCCCACTTTGTATGAAGCAAAGAAAGTGGAGTCTTTTTTTTAACCTAAACCTAATGGAGAGTGAACCGTATGCCCAAAGTAGTCATTATCTCAGGAAGCCCAACGCCCACGTCCCGTATACATGGTGTTATTGAAGTAGCGAAAGCCGCGCTCATCGAAGCGGGTATCGAAGTAGATTGGATTAAAGTTCGCGATATTCCAGCTGAAGATTTGCTGTATGCGAAGTTCGACAGTGAAGCGATAGTGAACGCTAACGCGCTTGTTGCCGGAGCTGATGCTGTATTCGTTGCAACGCCGGTATATAAAGCTTCTTATACAGGCGTCTTGAAAGCTTTCCTTGATCTGCTGCCGCAAAAAGGACTTGAGCGCAAGGTCGTGCTTCCGCTTGCTGTAGGAGGAACTATTTCTCACTTGCTTGCGATTGATTACGCTCTGAAACCCGTGTTATCTGCACTGGGTGCACAGAATATTTTGCAAGGCGTTTTCGTATTGGATAAGCAAGTTACATGGGGGGAACAAGGACAAGCGATTCTGGATGATGAAATTTCCGCTCGTTTGCAGCAGTCGGTAGCTGACTTCATTCAAGAAATAAAGTGGCATACAAGCCGTTAAGATTCGAATTTGGAAAACCGTCGCCAGCACCTTTGCTGGCGGCGGTTTTTTTGCATAGTGACGGACATTTTCCATATTCATGCTGCTCAACGAACAATTCACAGGGTCGTATGGAGCCAGTCGAAAATGGTCTGATGAAGCAGACGCATTGCGCCCATATGGCAGTGCTCGTCTGCACCATCAGCGTTCCGCATCAATACATGTTTGTATGGAGCTTTTAGCTCGGACGCAAGCTTGCTTGCCTGGCCCTTGAACACAAGGTCGTTCTCTCCCTCCAGAATTAGAGCGGGGGACTTGATCTTGTGCATGTCTTCGGTGGTGAGGGCAAACTGTCCGCTTTTCCGGATATATGCCGGTTCGTTCGAAGTGCCAAATACCCACACGCCATTTTGCAGCGCCCAGCGGGCGTAGGTGTCGTGTTTTTTGATCCATTCAAGTACGGGTATCGCCTGCTCATCGCGTCCGGCTTTGATCCACTCCACGAGGAATTCCGGAAGCGGAGGATACGTCGCGAAAAAGCTCGTCATACCGTCGTCGAGCACGATGGCTGCCGGACGATGATCAAAGGCCGCTGTGCGAGCGCACAGATATCCGCCCATGCTGTACCCGAATAGCACCATTTTGGACTTGTCGACTTCTGGACGTGTCTCAGCATAATCCATGACTGGACCAAGCACTGCTTCCCAGTCCGGACGGAAGGGAATACTCTTCTCGCGGATCATGCGTCCCGTACCGGGACCGTCATACAGGATCACGTTGAAACCGCGCCGCAACGCGGCTGCGCCAATGACGAAATAGCCTTCCTCTGTCGTCGAGTCAAATCCATTGGTATAAATGAGAGTCGGCCGGGGTTTGCCGCTGTCGTCCACGAGGAGCAAGTATCCGGGGAGCTTATCTTTGCCGTAAGGGATGGAGATCTCCTCGAAGGGACCATCCAGCAGTTTGCCCGCCTTCACAAACGCCTCGCGAGACAGACCGAACAGCTCGGGAACGTGCGGATCGTTCAGGGGTTCCTTGCGACGGTAAAATTCAGCGCTGCGATAGTAGGCCGAAGCGCGCAAGAACGCCTCCCGTGCGCTGATCTTGTCTCCATACTCGAAGGAATAGTTGCCGCGTTCATAAATACGGTCTGCGGTAGCCTTCCACTCCCTCATCCATGCTTCTTCATCACCCTCCGGGATTGCGGCAGCGGTCAAGAGCACTTCGTTGAGATCGGCGCCGTTGTCAACCGCGAATCCAACTGCACGCAGCGTTTCGAAATGAAATGATTTATCTTTGAAAAAGAAATTCGTGAGAGAAACTCCATACGTCGGTCCACGATAGGGGGCTGGATATGTTAGGGATAATGCGGCTGGTGCATACATTTGAAGTGTTGGTTCCATAAAACTAACTGGGTATTCATAACACCAACAGTGATTTAGATAATATTGTTGGTACATGTTCTCCTCCTGCTTTCCAAATCATTTTCTCAGGCAACTCATTAAAGAATAGGTTAATATCATGCACAGTCTACAATATGGGAATTAGGATAGAAAAGTGTTTATTTACGAAGCAAATACGCCACGTGGCGCAACTAATTGCTAGGGCAGGACATCAAGCCAGCTTCCATTAACCGTTTTTTACTCAAACAGCGTCTCAACTTGCTATAATAGGACTACATATCATCTTGTGAGTTTTTTGTGAGTTTGAAATGATAGAATCAAACGTAGCGAATTTCGAAGAAAGGAGGAGCTATCGTGAAGAGCTTTCCTAGACGCATAGGAATTATTCTGTTTTCTCTTTTCTTAATCTCATTATTTCTTAGTCTCTATTGGCAAATGCTGCCTAATCATGTTACTGAGCCTGCAAAGCGAGGTGTCCTGGATTTAACCCACTGGGACTTTCATAAACAAGGCTTGGTCACTCTGGATGGCGAGTGGGAATTCTATGAAGGAAAGCTGTTGGAGCCTATTGATTTTCAATTAGGAGAGCGAAACGATGTCTCTTATTTACCTGTTCCTGGTACTTGGAGGGGCAAAAATAAAGATGGGGGCATGGCGGGAAAAGGCTATGGAACCTATCGTCTCAAACTGCTTGTGAATGCTTCTGACGATATCTACGGTGTGAAATTGAGAAGCATCCGGATGTCTCATCGTTTATATATAGATGGCAAGCTGGAAGGAGAGAGCGGGCACCCTGCCGCAACGGAGGCAGCCCATCGACCTGGCAACACGCCATACAGCGCTTTTATTCATCCGCAAACCAAAGAGATTGAAATTCTGATTCAAGTATCGAACTATGTGTTTTTTACCGGTGGTATCGTGAATTCTATTCAATTTGGATGGTATGGGGACATCATGAATCTGAATACGCTGCTGATGGGCAGTGACCTAGCGAGCATATTGCTGCTCAGTATATTCGGAGCATATCATCTGAACCTCTATTTTCTTCGGAGGCGTGAGAAAATCTACTTGACCAGCGGTTTGTATTTATTCTCGCTGTCCTTCGTCCAGCTGCTGTTTGGCGAGAAAATTTTTCAGAGAATGCTCCCAGGCATCCCTTTTGAGATTGTCTACAAGGCGCTGGATGTAGGTGAGTTTGTAAGCTCTGTGCTGAGCATCCTTTTTTTCAGTTCGATTGATAGCAGGCTTCTTTCGAAGCGAATGATCATGTGGCTGGTCTCACCGCTTGTGTGTTACATAGCAGCCATTTTTGTTTTGCCCTATGCCATTTACAACGAAGTGAGATATATGTTCTTTCTGTATATCGCACTCGCTCCTCTTTTCATATTTGGTAGAATGATCTACTTATACAGGAAGAGCCAGAGCGGAACCTCGGAACGCAGAGAACTCATTTTGTTTATCTTTGTAATCATATCGCTAATGATTTATTTGGTGGATAGCTCTTTGTATGCAGAAAATGTGGTTACTTCGGATGTCTTGAGTAAAATTGGCGTTATTTCTTTCATTACACTGATGAACATCCTGCTTGCCTTGCGGTTCACGAACGCTTATGAGAAAGCGGAGATGCTGACGCATCAACTAACGGTTTCCAATCAGCTCAAAGATGAGTTTCTCATGCATACGTCGCATGAGATCAAGACTCCTTTGCACGGAATTATGAACATAACCTCTTATTTACTGGATGACGACGAGCATAATTTGTCTTCCAAGCAAAAACAGAATCTTTGGCTAATCAAGGATACTTCGGTCAAGCTGTCGATGCTCATGCATGATTTGATAGATGTGACTCGTTTAAAACACGGTCAGCTGCGTTTGAATATGACTGCTGTCAATGTAAGAGCGGTGACGCAGATCGTATTCGATGTTTTGCAATTTGAGCTTGCGGGCAGGGCGGTGCGGCTGGATAATCAGGTTCGGCCGAATGTATGGGTGCAGGCAGATGAAAGCCGATTGCGGCAAATTCTGTACAATCTGGTGCACAATGCGATTAAGCATACGGAAATAGGGGAAATCAGCGTTAGGTCAAGAGTTTCGAATGGGATCGTGAATATTTCAGTAACAGATACAGGGATTGGGATTCCGGAAGACAAGCACACGAAGATTTTCGAGTATTTTGAGCAGGTTGATCAGGTGCTGCCTGACGATGGATATTTGGGCATGGGGGTTGGCTTGTATATTAGCCGCCAGCTTGTCGAACGTATGGGGGGAGACATACAGGTTGAATGGTCGGATGTCGGAGAAGGGACTCGCATGGCGTTCACGCTGCCTTATGAAGAGAACTTTCCTGTTCATCATGCGCTCAACAATGCGAATGCGCATCGCGAACATACGTTCGAGGAATTTGACTCGCTTGATATTTTGGAAGAGCATGCCTATACGGTCTTAATTGTGGATGATGAAGCCTCCAATATTCATACCTTGCTGAATATTTTGAAAAGACATCGCTATAATGTGATAGCTGCTTTCTCAGCCAAAGAGGCATGGGTCAAAATCAAGGAGCATCCTCAGGTCGATCTCATTATTTTGGATGTGATGATGCCCGGCACATCGGGCATTGAGCTTTGTCGCCAGCTGCGCTCTCAATACTCGATTCTGGACTTGCCTATCTTATTCGCAACAGCGAAGGATACTTCGCAGGACATCGCTATGGGCTTCAGGGCGGGAGCGAACGATTATTTAACGAAGCCGTTTGAAGCCGAAACGCTTATCGCCAGAATTCAAACGTTGATTGCTATGAAAACCTCGATCCAAGAGGCTATCCGTCATGAACTTGCCTTTCACCAAGCGCAAATTAAACCGCATTTTCTGTATAATGCGCTTAGCAGTGTCATCTCCTTTTGTTATACGGACGGCGAGAAGGCGGCGTATTTATTATCGCGGCTCAGTCAATATTTGCGCTATATTTTGGACATGGACCGCAACGATGAATTCGTTCCTCTCCATCAAGAATTGGAATTGATTGAAGCCTATGTTGAGATTGAAAAGGCTCGCTTCGGGGAGCGCTTTGAATTTGTCTGTATTGTGGATGAAAGTTTGAAAAATGTCGCAATCCCCTCTTTATGCATTCAGCCGTTTGTTGAAAATGCCATTCGTCATGGTTTATTCGAGAAGGATGGATATGGCAGAGTGACTTTGACGATTCAAGAGGGCGATCGCTATTTGCAAATCACCGTGCATGATGATGGTGTGGGCATCCCTGATGATCTGCTCTATCGGATTGTCAGCACCGAGAAACTAAACGGCAGCATAGGGATTTCCAATATCCGCATGCGTCTGAATGCGATTGCTGGCGCTACACTGGATGTCCAATCGGAGCTTGGCTATGGAACAAAGGTGAAGATGTATTTTCCTTTAGCGAAAACGGATCAAGTCCGTATCATAGAAAGGAGGTAAAGCGATGTTCAATGTTATTATCGTGGAAGACGAAAAGCCGATTCTTGAATTAATGAAAGTCATTATCGGAAGAAATTCACATTATGCTATTATTGGCGCCTTCAGCAATCCGCTTGAAGCGCTCGCCAGCTTTCCAGAGCTGCGTCCCGATATCGTTTTTCTTGATGTAGAGATGCCTAAGATTAACGGTCTTGAGCTTGCGGCAAGAATGAATGAAATCTCCGATCAGACCAAAATTATTTTTACGACGGCTTATAAGGAATATGCGTTGGATGCTTTCAAGGTGTATGCTTTTGACTATATTTTAAAGCCGATTACACCTTCAGCCCTTGATAAAATTACGAATCGCCTTCTCAAGCTAGAGCTCATCCCAGCAACCATGAAACCGCAAGCGCAGTATGCTTCGATTCGTTGTTTCGGCGGCTTCGAGGTCAGAAATCCACAAGGTAAGCTTGTCCGCTGGCCTACACGCAAAACAGAGGAATTGTTCGCTTTTTTTCTGTGCCACCCTAATCAGGATATTAGCAAGTGGCAATTGAGTGATATCCTGTGGCCTGACATGAATGAGGAAAGGGTCACGCATAACTTGCACAATACGATTTATCGTTTGAAGAAGATGATGAAAGAGCAAGAGACGGGCATGGACATTGTCAAAATCAATGATGGGTACATGCTGGATACTTTAAGCTCCACCTACGATCTGCTGGAGTTCCCCAAGAATGAAACGGCGCTATTGGAATGCTTGGAGGATGCAGCGGTGTCGGAACGATTGTGCTCCCTATATCAAGGGATCCTTCTGGATCGGAAGGATTATCTATGGAAGGTACAACTTGAGGTCGGATACAGCAAGCAGTACACATTGCTTGTCCGCAGTTTGATTGACAGAGACATGGCCAAGCATGAATACAGCAAGGCCGAGCAGAAACTGGAAACATACCTGACCCAGTATCCATTGAATGAGGATATGCAGCAGTTGTTAATGGATATTTATGTGCATAGCGGGAAGAAGGAACAAGCAGCGAAGCAATATGACAGATTTGAAACGCTGTACCAAAAGGAGCTTGGGATAGAGCCCCCGATGGAAATGAGAATGAAAGTTGCGGCTTATCTTAATTAATTAGGCTCGATTAAATTGTCGAATCCACGTGCGTGTTGCCGCAGATAATGGAGAATTTTGGGTTGGAGACTCTTGCGGCAACGTGATACTATGTAGGTAGTGGAAGAAATCAGTTTCGGAGTGGAGAGATCAGGTTGAGCGACGAGAACAAAAAAGTTTTATTAGTCGATGGGATGGCACTTCTTTTCAGAGCGTTTTATGCGACTTCCTATTCGGGGTATATTCGCAAAACGAGTAAAGGCGTGCCTACCAATGCGGTATATGGTTTTATTCAATATTTTTTTGATGCAATAAGCACGTTTAACCCTACGCACGTCATTTGTTGCTGGGATATGGGGAGCAGTACATTTCGCAATGAGACCTATAGTTTGTACAAGCAAAATCGGATCGAAGCTCCGCTTGAGCTTTTGCCCCAGTTTAATTTGGTCAAAGAGGTAGTAGCCGAGATGGGTGTGCCCAATATTGGTTTAGTCGGCTATGAAGCGGATGACTGTATTGGCACGCTGGCCAATAAACTTCAAAGTGACTCCGAAGTCTACATTTTAACCGGGGATCATGACATGCTGCAGTTAATTACCGAACAAGTTAAGATTGTCATTATGAATAAAGGACGATCCAATTACACGGTGTATGATCTAGAGACCCTTTATACCACGAAGCAGCTAACTCCTCTTCAGGTCATTGATATGAAGGCGTTCATGGGAGATACCGCAGATAATTATCCAGGCGTTAAGGGGATCGGCGAAAAAACGGCGCTTAAGCTGTTGACAGAGTATAAATCGGTCGAGGGATGCCTCGAAAGTCTGGAGATGCTCCCTGCGAGTGTCAAGAAAAAGATTCAAGACAACTTGGACATGCTGCATCTCTCGAGAGACCTCGCGCGTATTCGACTGGATGTCCCTGTGGAGTGCGCTTTAAATGATTGCCTGTGGGCTCTTCGTCATGAGGCTGCCGCAAGAAAGTTCGAAGAATTGGAATTCGGCGGCTTGGTGAAGGTGCTGGCTGAGGTCGTAAATGGTTAAAGGCAAGTACACAAATTACAAATAACGTGAAAAACGCCTCCCAAACCACTACCTAGTGGGGATGGAGGCGTTTTTTGGTAGGCTAATTTACATCAGTGAAAATTCCTGCGATTGTGCAGGCATTTTAGGCATTTTGAGCCGGAAATGGATAATAAGTCAGAAAAAGATGCATTATCGCAGGAATATGCCTCCAACGGGTGAAATCAAGCCAAAAAGGATGCATAATCGCAGGCTTACCTAGAGGACAGTCGCATCCAGCGGCAATGCAGCTTGCTCCAGCTCATAAACGAGCTGAGGTTCACTTAGCTACTTGAGCTTAACTACTTGAAGAATAGCGGGATTGCCGATAGCGAAGCGGCGTCGTTTTGGTGATTTGCCGAAACATCCGGCCGAATTGGACCAAAGAGCCAAAGCCCACTTGTTCAGCAATAAGAATCACTTTCATATTGGTTTGGGTTAACAGTTTTTGGGCTTCTTGTACACGAACAAGACTGACATACTCAACCATGGAAAATCCGGTGATTTCCTTGAACATTCGGCTTAAATAGGCCGGGCTGATTTCAAACCGCTCAGCAAGCTCTTCCAAGCGGATTTGTTCGCCGAAATGGGTATTGATGTAGCGTACAATGGTGGAAATTTTGCGATGCAGAGGGGATACATGTTCAGGCGAAGTGATCGGATGTATACGCATATATCTCGCTGTGAATAACAGTAGTTCTGCTAAATACTGCCGCAGGGAGAAGATTTGCCCAAGCTGAGGCACTTCTGCTTCATGGAGCATTTTGCCCAGCATATCCTCAACTAAGCGGCGAGTCGGCAGATCCAGTCGGAGTACGGGAGTTTTGTGCGTAAGCGCATCGAGCAGGTAGGGCGCATCCTTGATGGCATTTTCCAAGAAACTATCGCTGAAATTGATCACGACGCGTGCATGTCCTAATTTATCCGAGTCTGAGGTTGCATGCACATCACGGCGATTAATGAGCACGAGATCTCCAGGAAGAATCAGGTAAGAACGATCACGGATGAAATACATGCGTTCGCCTTCATACAAATAGTAAATCTCGTACATCTCATGCAAATGCTGAGTCCGTTCAAAAGAGCCGGAACGATGAATATGTTGGATATAAAAGGGACCTTCTTCTTCATTGCCAAAGGTGACGGTGCGAGACATAGCTTGAACTCCTTTTGAGTGCAATCAGTAACGAAAATAGTATAGCATGATTCTTGTGAAAAATATGAATAGTTTTTGCCGAAAATAGGAATAGATGAAGAGAAAACGCTCCTTACTTGCGATATGATTAATTTATAGGTAATCAGCAAACGCTTGCAAAATAAGGGAGGATTTACTTCATGGAACAGCTTATCAAAGCAATTAAATCAGGCAATATCACGTCGTTCTCTTCACCGAGTGTTCACGTATATGAAGCTTCATTGACACAAGTAGGCAAATCTTCACTCCTTTTGGTACGGACAGAAGCGGGAAAGAAATTAATCGTTGTTGGTGAAGGCGAACTGTTTGATCAATTGCAAGGGGAACTCGTTGACGAGGGGAAGGTAGCACCGTTATCTCATGAAAATCGTTTGACACTTAATCAATTTTTGCCATATACAGCTCCACAAGCCTTTGGAACGCAAGTAGCTACCATGGGACTAGGGGACCGTCTTGGAATTGCCAGCCCTGGCCATATTCAAACTATTCGCGGCAAAGATATTCGTCCTGTGCTGGCCCAGCAAAGTATCCGCGAGCTTGCGCTAACGGGCCGTACGTATGAGGATGTGCTGGATGCTGCTGCTTATGCCGTACTTCAAGAAGGCTACAAAGACGGCTATGGCGCGGACGGCGACCATTTGAAGAAAGAAGAAGACATCGAGTATGCGCTGCGCCTAGGGTTTACGATGCTGACACTGGACTGCTCAGAAAATATTGACAATACGATCGAATCCTTGACGGAAGCGGAAATCGCAGCCAAATACGAGCAGCTTCCTGCAAGTTTGCGCAGCCATTATGAGCAGCGTTACTTACAAACGGCACCTAATGTGCCAGGCGCTGCGTTAGCGTATACGCCGGAAGCATTGAAGAAAGATGTGCTGATCTATGACGCTGCGATTAATTTCATGGAAGCGATCTTCCGTAAATACATCGTCACGTTGGATCGTGCAGTCGATTTCGAAATTTCTATTGATGAAACAGCGACGCCTACCTCGCCGGAAGCGCACTATTTGGTAGCGAATGAGCTTCGCGATCGCGGGGTTACGATTTTCAGCATGGCGCCGCGCTTCTGCGGCGAATTCCAGAAGGGAATCGACTACATTGGCGATATCGCGCAATTTGAGCGTGAATTAGCCAGCCATGCGGCGATTGCCGTACATTTTGAATACAAGCTGAGCATTCATTCCGGCAGTGATAAATTCAGCGTATTCCCGCTGATCGGGCAATACACGAACGGTTTGTTCCATATCAAAACAGCCGGTACGAACTGGCTTGAAGCGGTACGCGTTGTAGCGAAGGTCAATCCTTCTTTATACCGCCGTATGCATCAGTATGCGTTAGAACATTTCAGTGAGGCGACAGCTTATTATCATGTAACGACCGATATTGACGCTATCGTCCCTCTGGCTGAAGTGAGCGATGCGGATCTGCCGAACTACATGGAAGAAAACAATGCCCGCCAGCTACTGCACATCACGTACGGCTTGCTTCTGCAAGCTAAAAATGCCGATGGCAGCAAGCAATTCGCAGATGAGTTCTTCCAAACGCTGGCCGAACAAGAAGATGTCTTCGCTGCGGGACTTCGCCATCATATTGGCAGACATTTGGAATTGTTAGGCAAATAATAATAAGAGCTGGCCTCCATTAGGAGGTCGGCTTTTTTCTATCGCTTGTAGACCCGCAATGATTTAAGTATGATTAAACAAGTAAGAGCAAGACAGTAAGATAGTGAGGTACCTGCATGCAAAAGAGATTAAGCCGCAAGCATTTTCGCGTTCGGCTGGAAGATATGATTGTTACGCTGCGTCAAGAGATTCTGTCTGGCCAAACCGCTATCGGCAGCTACCTGCCTTCCGAAAGTGATCTGGAAAAGCGATTCGAGCTCAGCAATGCATCCGTTCGCAACGGTCTGAAAGTTCTTGTAGAGGAAGGATTCATTGAAAAAATTCCTAGAGTAGGCAATAGGGTCATAAATGCCGCCTCTCAACAAAAGACAGTTATTAAATTTGGCTATGTTCATTCATTTGCTGGTCTTGTCGAATTGGATGAGCTGCTGGCAGCGTTCACACAGCAATATCCGCATATAGCTGTCCAAAGAGTGGAACTTCCTTCAGGCAGCTATTCCAAGTCATTGAAACAGTATATGGAATCGGAGCTCCTCGATGCCGTTATGATGAATAATAATAATTTTCAAGATTTTGTGGAAAATGACTGTACCCATTTATTGGAGCCAATGGAGCTGATGGATGAGTTGTATCCGTTTTTGACGGAACCGTTCCAACAAAGTGGTCAAACGCTGGTTCGGCCGTTTAATTATTCGCCTGTCGTATTATGCTATAACAAAAAGCATTTCGAACAGTCCCAAGTTCCACAGCCGGAAAGCAGCTGGGCATGGCAGGATCTCTTTACCTATGGTCAACAACTAGCTGTGAAGAATGAACGTTTTGGCTTTTATTTTTATTTGCCTTCGCGCAACCGTTGGCCGATCTTTATGCTGCAGAGTGGGACAACCTTTCAAACCGATGACTGCGGAAACTACCGTTTGCATGGAACCAAGATCATAGAAAGTCTAGAAGTTTGCCAAGACTTGCTGGCGATGACGGATGTATTTCCAAGAATTCTTGCGGAAAGCAATGCCGATGCGGAGGCCCTTTTTCTGGAAGAAAAAGTTTCGGTGATTATGACGACTTATTTTTTCTTAAATCAGCTGCGGAATTCGAACATAAGCTTTGAAATTTCCCAGCTGCCGGGTTTAGCGGATTCGAGTACGCTGCTCATTATTAATGGACTGGCTGTGAACAGCCGCTCTCCTAACAAAGCGGCAGCAAAGCTGTTGGTCGACTTTCTGAGCTCCTACGAGATTCAATTGCTGCTTCGTCGTAAAACGTTGAATATTGCCGCTCACCAGCGTGCTATGGAATGGGAGGGGGAGGAGTTCGGGTATCGCCCTTCGAGATTTTTTTTGTACAGGGACATATGCCCATCTTTCCGGCTAATTACGCATTTGGGCCTCAGCAATTACCAATTAAAATGCATTCAGCGGGACATTATGTTATTCCTGTCTGGTCTGCAAACGAAGGCCGATCTTAGCTCTAGATTGGAACAATTGCTGTTAGAAGCTAATGAGAGCAACATCATTCATTCCTCTTGATCATATTCCTACATAAACGCAGGTGCAGACTCCTCTAAAGAGCCTGCGCCTTTTTTATTTCCACCTCATAAAATCACAAGTCGAACTAAAGAAAACTACAATGACTACGCTTACATAGAGATATCATGATAATATGAGTTAGATATGAGTCAGATGAAATGCGCAAAATGAAGGGAAGGAGAACGTATATGCTGCATAATGATGTCTATTTTCACAATGTATCGGAGCTTGAACAGCTCTCCTACCTGCCGGGACTTCGACTGCAGCGGTTTCCTAAGCAGGTTCGTCACAGCTTAACGGAGAAGGGGAGAACGAAAGCAGTGCAGTCGAACGGCTGCGAGCTGCGTTTTGTGACAGAGGCGAAGTATGTGCAAGTGGTGCTAGCCTCTCAAGATACGAAAGGTAAAGTGCTGGTGTTCAAAGGGGATTTCTTGCATTCTTCTCATGAGTTGGAGGCGGGAGTTATGACAACCATCCCGTTGGAAGAGCCAGAAAGGTTTGCTCAAGTGATCCCGGAGAAACTGAACAATCGGGCGTTTTCTGCCAATGTTTGGCGTATTTTTTGCGAACGGTTTAACGCGGTCTTCTACCATATAGATGCATTCGGTTTTCCGGTGAGACCTCCTCATCCGCAGGAGATGCCTCAATTGACGCTATTAGCTTACGGCTCGTCGATTACGCAAGGGGCAGGCGCTATAAGCCATTATAACGGCTATATCCAGCAAGCTGCCCGACGTCTGGAAATAGATGCGTTAAACTTAGGGCTTAGCGGTTCCTGCTTCTGTGAAGAAGAACTGTCTGATCATATTGCACAGCGCAATGACTGGGATATGGTTTATCTGGAGATTGGCGTCAATATGCGAGCGGTCGTTCCTCCTGAGGAATTTCAGCGGCGTGCATCCTATCTGCTGGACCGAATTATTGAACAACACCCGCAGAAGCCAGTTTTCCTGACCTATATTTATCCGAACCGAGCTACATATTTCACGGATTACAGCCATGTGTACAGCGAGGCTGAAAGACGCTATAACGAAATTCTAAGGCAATATGCCGCCGCTAAAAATCACTCCCTCCTCTACGTATTGGACGGAAACGAGATCATGGATGACTTTACTTCGTTGACTAGCGACCTCATCCATCCTTCTGATTATGGTCATATTCGGATGGGAGAGAAGTTGGCAGGTTTCATGCTGCCTATTGTTAATCAGCTGCGAGAATCACACGTGAGAGATGCAATTATTTCCAAATAAGGGGAGATTGATATGAGGAAGAAATGGCTTTTATCCATCATCAGTGCGTCTTTGCTAACTGCAACCGCAGTAGGATGCTCGCAGGCAGGGAAGCAGGAAACAGCAGCCGCAGGCAAGCTTGAGGGCGGGAAAGCGGCCTTCTCGATATCCTTCCGGTCCGGGAATATTTCGTACGCGGAAAATCATCCGAACCTTAACGATGAGAAATGGGTAAAGAAGCTGGAGGAGCTAACGAATACAGATCTGGACATCCGCTTGATGACACACAAAGACTTTGACCAGAAGATGATCCAGATGTTCGCCATTAATGAGATTCCTGATGTTGTACAGGCAAGCTCAGGCTTGACGAATCCGCAGCTGGCAGGGTCCGTGCAAGCAGGTGTATTTTTACCGTTGAATGATTTATTGGAAAAGCACGGTCAAAACCTTTTGAAAAAAATACCGAAAGAAGCATGGGAGAAAGAAACGGACGCCAAAGGGAACATTTATGCGATCCCGGAGTGGTTGTCGAATCCGTCCCGAAGAGCGACTTGGATACGTACAGATTTATTGGAAAAGACGGGCCTGCCCGAGCCCAAAACGGTAGATGACTACCTCAACGTAATGCGTGCGTTCAAGAAACTGGGCGTTGAAAATCCTTTTATGGGACGGGAGGATTTCGTGTATGCGGATGCTTTCTACGGGGCTTATGATGTGTTCGGCAATTTCTTTATGAAGCAAGGCGATCAAATCGTTCCTAAGTTCTTTAACGTAGAAAATATGCAAAAGGCCATTCAAACCTATAAAACGATGGTAGATGAAGGGTTGATGAGCAAAGAGTTTGAAACGACCAATCCGACGAAGTTCAAAAATGACATTTTAGCCGGAAAAGCAGGAATCTGGAACATGAATGCCAATTTGCTGATGCAATGGGATCAGCAATTGCGAGAAAGCGTGGCAACCGGCAAGATGAAATTGATTCCATCTCCGACCGGACCGGACGGCAAGGGTGGATTAAGGCTTGTCGGCAACGTAACAAGAGCCTATTTGATCAACAAAAAGGCAAAGGATCCTGCGGCGATCATCAAATTTTTCGATTGGATGGTCAGCAGCGAGGCGGAGACATTTTTCACCTTTGGGATTAAAGGGGAGAATTACACGGAGGAGAACGGCAAAATTAATTATAAAGCGCCGACGAATGCAAAGGATGTGGATGAGGAGACCTATCGGCAGGTGCTGCTCTGGTTCGTTCAGGATACGACGTATAACAAAGGTGTTTTGAGTCTTACGCCTGAGGGGCAAAATCTCATGAAGCTGTATGACACGGTATTGGCGAAGGAAGGACGTGACGGTATTCAATTCGAGCCGCAGCTGCAGGGATATTTGAAAAATCCGGACATCGCTCCAACTGGAGATAAGCTTCCGCCCGTTATACTCACGCATGTTTTGAAGATGGTGTATGGCAAGGAACCGATCTCGGAGTATCCGAAAGTTTTAGAGGAATGGAAGCAAAAAGGCGGCAATGCAGTTATCCAGGAAGCTACGGAGAGATTCAACAAAAATGAGGGCGTTAACCTTTCAAGAATAACAAAGTAAGCGAGGGGATATAATGAAGTACTTACTGCGAAGTATGGAGATGCGTATAGCCTTATGTATCATGCTGCTGATGACCGTTGTTTCACCAAATCTTATGTTGGAAACGCTTTCGGCCGAGTCGGTGGATACACAGCTCTTTTATGATAGTACACCGAACGAGCCTTCAACCCCACAGCCTGAAGGACCGGAAATCGAATTCTTTTCCGATAATTTCGACGATCCGGACAACTACGGTTCAGCCGGCAATGTAATCATACCGTCTCCCTGGGTGCAAGAAGGCACTGGGGGAAGCCTTGCCAAAACATCAACATCAACTAGCGCTCCATCGTTACCTAACCTTGTCAAATTGGATGCTACTGATGCAATGACGTTACCGCTCAATACGACCGGTTATGGGAACATCAAGCTGAGCTACTATACAAGGGCGTCATCTTATATGAGCGGAAGTATTGTCGTGGAGTGGTCAGGGGACGGAGGAAGCAGTTGGACGCTATTAGAAGAATTAAAGCTGCCCCAAGGAACGGCTGAGCAAAAAAACAGCGAATCCAACAAACTGAAAACGTGGGCACTAGGAGCGGGTGCCAACAATAACACTAACCTTAAGATAAGATTCAGAGTTGGAGAAGCCATGCAGGCGAACATGTACATGGACAGTGTGTCTATTAAAGGGCAAGCTATTCCTGGAATCCCGCCTGCGGTAACACCGGTGCCTGGACCTGGGCCATCTACGGATCCGACACCTTTTCCTGTACCCGGTGGGGTTAACTTGTATGAAGATGTAGAAATTGGAACAGCCGGTACCCGCCCCATCTATGCGTCGATAGCGGTTCCTAGTACGTTGCCTACGGCTCCGATGCCTGTCGTTGTTTATATACATGGTGGAGGCTGGAATCATGGGGACAGAAAACAAGCGCTGGCTAACATATGCGGATATGTGACTAAAAGAGGATATATCGGCGTTTCGCTTGACTACCGCCTCACGCCTGAAGCGCCATTCCCGGCTCAGATCCAGGATGTGAAGCTGGCAATTCGTTATTTGCGAGCCAATGCCGCTGAGTACTATATTGATCCAGATCGGATCGGCGTCTGGGGCTCATCGGCGGGAGGCCATCTTGCTTCACTGCTAGGTACCTCAGGGGATCTCTTAACGAGTGATCAAGTGGTCCTCAATACTGGAAATACGGTGCATGTGCCAGATCTGGAAGGCTCAGGAGGCTGGCAGGAATATTCAGATAAAGTGCAGGCCGTGGCTGACTGGTTTGGGCCTGCTGATTTCACGACTGCTTTTGCAAATAACTATAGCTCTGTAACGGCGCTTCTAGGCGGGAACAAAGCCTTCACGGTGCCAGATCAGGCAAGACTCGCCATGCCCGGTACGTATGCATCTCCGGATGATCCGCCATTCTGGATCCGGCATGGAGATGCGGATTCTACGATTCCTTATACAGATAGTGTTACATTTGCTAATCAACTAACAGCAGCGGGAGTTAGTGCCGTTGACTTCAAAGTTGTTCCCGGTCAGGGCCACGGATTTACAGGAACAGCATCCGAAACGGCCAATGCGGAGGCATGGGCATTTATGGATCAGCATGTGAAGAATAGGACCGTGACGGAACACATTTTATACAAAAATAGCCATACCCCAACTAGTCCGAGCGGTCCAAATGTTTCAGCTGTATTGGACCCTTCTGTATTTACGATGGAGGCAAACGGGTCAAAGGAGTTGACCGTATCGTTAACACCTAATGACACCGCAGCACAGACGGTCACATGGACAACTTATGATAGCAGCGTTGCAACCGTTTCCGCCTCTGGATTAACAACCGCATTGGTGACAGCAGCAAGTTCTGGCAGGACGAAGATCCGGGCAACTATTACAACCTCCGTCAATCAGCAGGTATATGCGGAGAGTGAAATAACGGTGATGCCGCAGCAGCAGCCTCCCGAACCTGGACCATTTGTAGAAAATGAAATAGGCAGCCTGCTGCCAACGGACGATGCCCTCATTGACAGCAGTAAAGCAGATGCGAATTTCAATTCCGCCACGGGAACAAGCGCTGGATTATTCAGTGTTTCCTCAGGAAGCACCAATAAAAAATATGTTTATTTTAAATATGATTTATCGGGCTTGAGCGATCCTGCATACACATATATATTTCAAGTGGCCGGGAAAAAAGGCTCCTCCAACACCAATGTGGAGCTGTCACTTTACGGTATAGACAATACGGATTGGGTTGAAACAGGCTTGACATGGGGCAATGCGCCGCTCAATAATCTGGCTGCTGCCGCGTTTATTGGCCAATTTACGGTGTCGACTGATAAAGGGTCCAGTCCGGAATTATACAGTGTGGATGTATCTGATTATGTCAGAAGCCATTCGTCTCAAGGCAAGGTTGCCTTTGTTGTGGGAGATGCGGCGAATACGGGCATTTCCTTAAACATCTATTCGAAGGAAGCCAACGGTACGAGTAATCCAAGGCCCCGATTAGCTGTTAAGGAGATCATCGATATCTCAGACGATAACACTCCACCCTCATGGCCGAGCGGCAGTCATTTGGCAGTGTCCAACCTGGGGACTGATTTCATCAACTTGTTTTGGCCTGCTGCGGTAGATAATAAAAAAGTAACCCAGTATCGGGTTTATCAGAATAATACGTTGCTGGCAGCGCTAAAAGGAAGCACTTCTTATAACGCTGTAGGGTTGAGTCCAGGAGCCGCGTATACTTTCAGCGTTGAAGCCTTAGACGCAGCAGGGAATATCAGTTCGTCTCCGCTGACTTTTAGCAGAACAACGCTTTCGTCTCCGCTGACACCCTTACCGGTGATAGGTGTAACCGCAAGCGGCAGCGATGGAAACATCGAGATTAACACGATAGACAGCAATTCCTACACCCGTTGGTCTTCATCGGGAGATGGACAATGGATTATGTACGATTTGGATGAAATCAAACGTGTTGGTTATGTCGGTGTCGGTTTTTATAAGGGAGATGTGCGGGCAACGAATTTCGAAATCGAGACGTCTGTTGACGGAACAATGTGGACGCAGAGGTTCAGCGGTTCCAGCAGCGGCAAGACTACGGCTATGCAAGCCTTTGATATACCGGATACGGACGCCAGATTCGTAAGAATTACTGGACATGGCAACTCGGATGGCAGCACGTTCATAAGCCTAACGGATGTTCATATGTATGCTCCATTCGCTAATGGGGATACTCCGGTTGCCATTATTCCTTATGTGGTACCAGGACCGCCTCCGGGAGCCGTACCCTTTACCGAGCCAGGAATGACAAATGCGGATGGCACGAATCATCCTGTTCACATGCCCCATGCAACATCGGGCCGGGTTATTAATGTGCTGAATTACGGTGCGGACCTGGCAGATAACGATACGGATGACCGTCCTGCCATTCAAGCGGCTATCGATGCAGCAGTTGCAGGGGATGAAGTCTACCTGCCGAATGGAACGTACAATCTGAATACAGCTCCTGACGGTACTACAAATCTTTTATTGAAAACGGGGGTCAACCTCCGCGGTGAAAGTGAATCCGGAACGGTTTTGAAAACAGCTCTTAACAAAGTTAAAAACAGCACGATGTTAAAAGCAGCCAATCAGCATGAGCTGGTTATTTCTAATCTAACGCTAACCTCCACATGGGCAGGCGCTTATACGACAGATCATAAGGTTAACAATCCGGCAAGTGGCGGACCGGACAGCTTGATCGTCATTGCGAACTATGGTGAATATCCTTCCTACAATATCACTATAGATCAAGTAACGGTTGAAAAGTTCACTCGTATGGGAATTCGCATCGATAATAGCCATGATGTAGTTGTAAAAAATAGCACCTTCCGCAAGGCCACCGATGTAGGCCCTGGCGGGTCGGGGTATGGAGTTGCGATCCAAGGGATGGCGAAGGTGGATCGGCTTGGGTATGACAATGACACAAGATGGAATTTAGTGGAAGATTCATCCTTTGAGGGGCCTTACTTAAGACATGGAGCGCTCATTCAATTTGTCGCGCATAACAATACCGTACGTAACAATCATTTCCATATGACCAAGCTGGATGCGATTGATCTTCATGGGGAACTGGAATATTTAAATGACATATACGGCAATCTGGTGACCGATATAGTCACGGGTGGAGCTGTGGGTCTTGGTAATACGGGTGGCACAGCGCCAAGTAATCATAGTAAGTCAGGTCCCAAAAACTATATCCATGATAATATCATTCGAAACTCTCGAGAAGGTATTGTAGTTACGATGGGAACCCCGGATACGATTATTGCGAACAATGTCATCGAAAACACGACGAATGTCGATGAAGCTTCAGGCATTAAAGTTTTGAACGGGCCAGGAACCATTATTAGAAATAACATCATTCGAAATAATACAGCCCCTAATTATTGGGCTATCCTGTTAGAGCATGACAAAGGGGACGATAAAGCCAACTATATCGGTGAAGGCGACCCGCAAAATGTGCAGATTTTGAATAATACGATTACCGGGAACTCCAATGGCATTGGGCTCCAAGCTGGGACTGGTATTGTGCTTAGAGGAAATATACTGGCAAACAGCGGTACGAACTACTTGAAAGCCCCAGGTGTCACGGTCTTGGAGGAAGTGGAACCGCCGAATGGTCGAGTGATGAGATGGCAGTGAAAGTAACGAAATAAGAGGAACGTTAATTTGATAATAAAAAAGCCAAACGCTTGATAAACAAACGTTTGGCTCTTTTTATTTAGAGGCATTATCGCTATTCGTGGGTTCATTCCGGTTGTCGTCTTCGCCTGGATAATCCCGTTTGATGCCTTCGTGAAGCTCGCGATTCTCGTAAGAGAATCGGTTGGGCGGGCGTTGATCTTCACGCCATGGCGAGTTTTTACCAAGACCTTCGGTGGTCAAATTAGTACCATAAGGACCTTCCGGGAATTCTTCCGGAATAAGATCATTGCGCTGGGATTCAACGGTTTCCAAATCGGTGTAAATATCGCGATCCTCAGATATAAAGCCGACTGCTCGTGGTTTCTCGTCTTTGATGGATTCGTTTTTCATGGAAAAAGCCTCCTCTTCAGGGTTGCTCAAGCTTTTTCCAGTGTCCCCCAAGCAGATCTTAAATATCCGTGAAATGAATGGAACCGATAATTTGCGACAAGAACTCATTCAGTTCCAGCGCTTGTTCTTCATTTAGCTTAAACACATACTCCAGATATCCTTCTTCAGCCAGATCGTCGGGACCAATAACAGCGCTGCGTCCGGATTGTAAATCAATAACAAGTTTTTTCCCGAAATAACGAGTTGTTGTCATAATGGCAAGATCGAACCGGTGCAAAGCATTGCCTACGAAACAGACGAACCTTGTTGTCGTTTCTTCCTGATGATCGTATAAAAAGTCATAATCAGACATGAGGGTCCTCCATTCACTTTCTAGTATGTTATTCATTATAACCGAAGTCAGCCTGTCAACAAAACATATCTTGCGCCTAGCTGGCATACATGGTATGATTTGGATATTAGGAAGAGGGAAGCACCTTTTCAGCCTAGCGCTGATTGGGTGCTTTTTCGTTTTTCTGAAACTAATTTTGGGATGTTTGGAGGAGAAGGGATGAACATTGTATTTGTGAACACGTTAGAGAAGGAAGCGGGGGATCATCGCGTAATTTCGGCGCAAGTATCGATTGGGGAAGAGCAAGGGATCTGGAGCGTCTTATGGAGTGAACCGGATCAGGGGGGCAAGCTGCAGCAGGATCAGTGGTATCAGGGCATGAGCTGGGACGAGATGCTGAGCGCGTTCCGCAATGGACTGAGGGAGAAGGTGCGGGTTGGCTTCCGCCCGTTAGTCAGCACGGATTTGGAATCATCACAAACGTTGTCCGGCAAGGCTCGAATGACTCAGATGCTGACCTATTATTGCGAGGAAAATCCAAGCGAAGAGGTATATGAAGAACTGCGAGCGTGGAGAAGGGAGCAAGCTGCCCGCGAAGGGAAAGCTCCATATATACTGGCAACGAACCGTGTGCTGCGCATGATTTCCGTCTTTTTGCCGCAGAGCAAGGAAGAGCTGCAGCAAATTCCAGGCTTTGGCGAACAGAAGACGACGATGTATGCGGCGGATGTGTTTCGTTGTACAGCGGAGCATACACGAGCGAGCGGCTTCCCGCTGGATTGGGTAGCCAAGAACGTAGATACAGCCAAGTTTGAGTCATGGCTCCTTGCCCAGAAGGAGCAGAAGCTGCGCATGGAGCTTGACCGCGAGGTCAGCAAGCGGAAGCTGCTGGAGATCGTTGCAGGCGGGGGCAGCTTGGCTGATCTCCAAGCGGTTTTGACGCTGCCGCGCAGGGAGCTTCTGCTCTGGGTGGAGGAGCTTGACCGGGAAGGCTACGATATGGATCCGCTGGTGGAAGCGGAGCTGACCTCTGTTCCGGAGGACGAGCACATCAAGGCATGGAGCGCCTTCGAATCGGAAGGCGACCGTTATTTGAAGCCGGTCCTTCAGCGTATTATGGGGACGGAGGAGCTTAAAGGGAAAGAGCTGGACCGCGCCTACGAATGGCTGCGTTTACTGCGTCTGCGTTTTCGCAGGGAGAAGGAGAATCTCGCCTCCCAAGCTGCAAGCTAAGGTTGACAGAGACGGAGTGATTGTGTTTAAATGGTCAATAATCTGAATATTAGGCAAAGCGATGACGAACATGGGCAAGGCCCTGAGTAGGAGAAATGCCGCTGCAGCAGAGAGTCGGTGGATGGTGCGAACCGATGCAAGCATAGCTTCGAATTACAGTTCTGAGTTGGTTGAGGGAACATGCTCCATTGCGGGCATCAGTAGCTTATACCCGGCATTTATATGTCGTTATTCAACTAAGTGAAAGATCATACGATATGGAAATCTGCATGCGTATTTCTTTAATTAGGGTGGTACCGCGAGACAATGTTCTCGTCCCTTTGTGGACGAGGAGATTGTCTCTTTTTGTTTTCTTAGAAGGAGGAATGAAGGTATGATGACATGGCAGCAATTAACGGATGAACAGCAGCAAGAGGTGCAGCGGCAGCTGCTTATTATTAAGCGTGGAGCTGCTGATATCGTGCCGGAAGAGGCGCTTAAACAGAAAGTGATGAAAGCCGTCGTAACCGGAATTCCGCTGAAGGTGAAGCTGGGACTCGATCCCTCTGCACCGGATATCCATATCGGTCATACGGTGGTTCTGCAGAAGCTGCGTCAATTTCAGGATTTGGGTCATGAGGTGCAGCTCATTATTGGAGATTTTACGGGGCGGATTGGGGACCCTACGGGTAAATCCGAAACGCGCAAGCAGCTTTCTGAAGAGGATGTGCAGCGCAACGCACAGACGTATCAGACTCAATTGACGAAAATATTGGATTTAAGCAAAACGACTTTTTACTATAACTCCGCATGGCTGGGCGAGCTGAAGTTTGATGATGTACTTAAGCTAGCGGGGAAAGTCACCGTGGCACGTATGCTGGAACGTGATGATTTTGCCAACAGGTATGCGGCCAATCAGCCGATCCATGTGCATGAGTTTTTCTATCCCTTGATGCAGGGCTATGACTCGGTCTCCCTCGAGACGGATATCGAGCTGGGGGGAACGGATCAAACCTTTAATATTTTGATGGGCCGGACGCTGCAGGGAGCTTATGAAATGAAAGAGGGACAGGTCGCTATTTTAATGCCGCTGCTTGAAGGACTTGATGGTGGGCAGAAAATGAGTAAAAGCCTGCGTAATTATATTGGCATCGACGAGCATCCGAATGATATTTTCGGCAAAACGATGTCCATTCCCGATACGCTCATGCTCAAGTACTACGAGCTTACAACAACCTTGTCCCATGCAGATTTGCATGAGCTAAGCCAAGGTTTAGAGGAGGGTACGATTCATCCGAGAGATGCCAAGATGAAATTAGCCAAAGCGTATGTGAGCATGTATCATGGCGCTCAAGCAGCGGATGAGGCTGAGCAGCATTTTATTACGGTGTTTCAAAAGAAGGCTTTGCCGGATGAGATTGAGGAGAAACTGCTGAGAGTCAATTTGCTGGAAGAAGGACAGATCTCCATTATTCAGCTTCTGGTGGCGCTCGACTTGCAGGTTTCCAATGGGGAAGCAAGGCGCAGTGTGGAACAAGGTGCTGTGAAAATCAATGAGCAGAAAATTGCCGATATCCATGCGAAAATAACACCGATAGATGGTGATATCGTTCAGGTTGGTAAACGGAAGTTTGTTAGACTTAAGTTGGGCTAGTCATACTCAAAAGGGCTCCTTGTCCGCAGCAAGCTGCTTTCAAGAAGCCCTTATCCTTTGTTCTAATGAGCAGGTACTCATAGCCATTCTTTCTTACGGAACAACACGTACATGGCAATACCGAGCGCTCCCATGAAAGCTAGCACGAATTCATCGCCATGTTCGACATGAAGTCCAAGAATATTATCGAAATTCATCCCGAACACACCGGTGATGAAGGTTAGTGGCATGAAAATGGTTGTCAGCGCAGTGAAGACGCGCATAATATCATTCGCTCGGTTGGCGACGCTGGATTGATAGGCTTCTCGCAAGTTGCCCATTAGATCGCGCAGCGTATCGAACGTATCGACAATTTTTACGGCATTTTCATAAATATCGCCAAAATACTTCTGGAGCTGATGGTCAATCAGCCGAAGTTCTTTTTTGCCTAGTGTCCCAATGACGTCTCGCTGAGGTACAAGTACTTTTTTGAGCCAGAGTATTTCGGAACGAAGTCCAATAATTTCATTCAGATGGGATTTCTTCGTGGCCATGAGGATGTCTTCTTCAAGCTTTTCGATCTTCGCTTCAATTCGATCGCCAACCGCGACGTAATTATCGACGACAAGATCGACGAGATGATAGAGGAATCGATCAGCGCTGTTGACTTCCTCTTCCCAAAGAAAAGGCTTCAAAGCGCGAATTTCATTAATTTTTTGCCGGGTAACCGTAATTATGACATGTTTGCTTAGAAATATATTGAGTGCGCGAAGAAAAATTTCTTCATCATCGAATCGAATGCTGTTAATGACAATGAAATAATGCGAATCATAAATCTCAATCTTAGGACGCTGCTCTTCTTCACTTAAACAATCCTCGACGGCTAGATCATGAAGATGGAACATAGGCTGTAGAAGCTCTAAATCCTCAATCCCTGCGTCAATCCAATAAAAGCCTCTTGTTGGAGGTGTAAGTGCGATAGACACGTCATCGACTAACGTAAATATGCCATCTTGAACCCAACGTGTTTTCATCTGATCCACCCCTTTGAATGGAATCAGTCGGTTAGGTTCATCAATTGCGCGAGGCTACGGATGAAGGAAGAACCGACTGCATTCCTACACTATGAAATTGTTCTCTTAATTTGCCGATGCTACTCCTCGGTTCTCCGTCCAAACGTATGCCCCCCTTTATCGTCCGTGTCAAATAATACTTGTCTAGTATAACCCTTCGAATATCCTCTTTCAAGCCAAAAAGTTTGATTTTTCGCGGGATTTGCTGCTTAGATACAATATGGGAAATAGGCTTGATTCGTGTCAAAAAAATAACCGCCATGAAATTACATGGCGGCATTGAAAATCTTGTTTTTCGTTTCGGTGTAGATTTCAATGATTTCAGAATCTGCCTTCTGGAGCAGCTCCTCTTCACTGGCAGCGCCATAGATGAGATATAGCTGGGCAGCGGCCTCTTCAGCTTGCTGCAAGGTAGGTTTGGACGTCTGGGACAAGGCAAAATATCGATTTAAGGAAGCGAAGGCGGAGAAATGATCCGATGTTTGGGTTGTCATAATGGACCTCTTTTCTAAGCATCAATTTTGCGTGCGTTGAATGGACATACAGTTTGATATATATGTACCCGTAATCAGCCTCCGTTTAAACATCATCGCTTGATACGATTCGTATCAAGCATAACACAGGCAGACAACCCCTGGCAAATTCTCTCTTTTTTATCCCTTTTTACAGCCACAAAACGCCTTGACTTTCCCTGCATTTATAGCTATGATATTTTTAATCGCATACGTTACATTTTCTTATCAAGAGTAGGTGGAGGGACTAGCCCTATGACACCCGGCAACCGACAAACCTTTGGAAACAAAGGAATGCACGGTGCTAATTCTTGCGGAAACGCGAATCATCGCGAATCTGGGAGATAAGAGAAGGACATTGACTTTGACTTTCCATGGCCTTTCTCTGATCCCAGAGAAGGTCATTTTTGCATTTACAGCCCATATAACCCTTATGAAAAGGAGTGAACAGGATGCCGATCAAGATTCCAGACAACCTGCCAGCCAAAGAAATTTTAAACCAAGAGAACATCTTCACCATGGATGAATCCGTCGCGTATCATCAGGATATACGTCCACTTCGCATTGCTTTGCTCAACTTAATGCCAACGAAGGAAACGACGGAGACGCAATTGCTGCGTTTGATTGGAAACACCCCGCTGCAGGTGGAATTCGTCCTTTTGCATCCGAAAACTCATACTTCAAAGAACACGTCTGCTGAGCACTTGGAAATGTTCTATAAAACTTTTGACGATATTAAAGATGAGAAGCTGGACGGCATGATTATTACAGGTGCCCCAGTTGAACAAATGGAATTCGAAGATGTGACGTACTGGGAAGAGTTGACGCAAATTCTGAACTGGAGCAAGCAAAATGTTACTTCCACCTTGCATATTTGCTGGGCAGCACAGGCTGGCTTATATCATCACTTCGGTGTGCGCAAGGTCGCTCTGGATCAAAAGATGTTCGGTGTGTTCCCACATACCGTTGGCGTACCGAATACGAAGCTGCTGCGCGGTTTTGATGAGGTTTTCAATGTCCCTCAATCGCGTCACACGGACATTCAACGTGAAGATATTGTTCGATGTCCGGACTTGGAGATTTTGGCAGAATCCGAAGAATCCGGTGTCTACATCGCGGCTACGCGTGACGGGAAACATATTTTCGTCACAGGCCATTCAGAATATGATGCGGATTCCTTGAAATGGGAGTACGATCGGGACGTAAGCAAGGGGCTTGATATTGAGATTCCGCGCAATTATTACCCGAATAATGATCCTAGCAGGAAACCTTATAATTCATGGAGAGCCCATGCGAACCTGTTATTCTCCAACTGGTTGAATTACTACGTGTATCAAGAAACACCTTTTGAATTAAATGTGAACATTAATGAAAGCTGGGCTAGCTCACAATTGTAAAATTGAAACCATATCCCTGAGGAGGAACTCCCGTTGTTGAAAATTGAAAGTCGTCTCGCCCAAATTGGCTCCATTGAAGAGCCTGTTACGGGGGCTGTTAGCTTCCCGATTTACCAAGCTACTGCTTTTCGTCACCCGAAGCTTGGTCAAAGCACAGGCTTTGATTATGCTCGTACCAAAAGCCCTACACGCAAAGTGCTTGAAGATGCCATCGCTCAGCTGGAATCGGGAGATGCAGGCTTTGCTTGTTCCTCAGGGATGGCCGCCCTGCAAACTATTTTTGCTTATTTTAGCCAAGGGGATCACCTGATTGTGTCCTTGGATTTATATGGCGGTACGTACCGTTTGCTGGAGAAAATCATGTCGCGTTTCGGTGTGACTGCGACGTATGTGGACACGAATGATTTGGATGGCTTGGAAGCGGCCTATCAACCGAATACGAAGGGGTTGGTCATTGAGACGCCGACGAACCCGCTCATGATGATTACAGATCTTGAACTTGTCTGTACTTGGGCCCGTAAGAAGGGCATCGTGTCGATTGTTGACAATACGTTATTGACGCCATATCTGCAACGACCGATCGAATTAGGCGCAGATATCGTCATCCATAGTGCGACCAAATATTTGGGTGGCCACAATGACGTACTCGCCGGCCTCATCGTGACGAAGGGCAAAGAGCTTTCCGAGCAAATGGCGTTCCTGCACAACTCCATCGGAGCCGTCCTTGGGCCGCAAGACAGTTGGCTTTTGATGAGAGGCATGAAGACACTCGCGCTGCGCATGGAGCGTCATGAGCTGAATGCAACTGCGATTGCGAATTTCTTGCTAGAGCATCCGCTCATTGATGAAGTCTTCTACCCAGCGTTGGAATCACACCCTGGTTATGCGATTCAAAATAAACAATCAAGCGGGAATACAGGAATTTTCTCTTTTAAAGTAACGGATGCCAGATTGATTGAACCGATTCTGCGACATATTCAATTGATTGCTTTCGCGGAAAGCTTAGGCGGCGTTGAATCTCTAATGACTTATCCTGCAGTGCAAACCCATGCGGATATTCCGCTTGAGATTCGTCAGCAAATCGGTGTAGACGATCGTCTTCTGCGGTTCTCGGTAGGTATCGAGCATATTGACGACTTAATCGCCGACCTTTCCAACGCTTTAAGTCAAGCCCAAGCCGAAATCCAAGGAGAATCCCTTTCATGAACCATCCATCTGATGACAAACGCAAGCCTCAAGGCAAATTCGCAACGAAACTGATTCACTTTGGCGGGGAGATTGATAAGGCGACAGGGGCATCCAGCGTGCCCTTGTACCAAGCCTCTACCTTCCATCAAGCAGATTTGGAAACTTCTCCAGAGTACGATTACACGCGTTCGGGTAACCCGACACGTCAAGCGTTGGAAGACTACATAGCACTCTTGGAAGGTGGTACCCGCGGTTTCGCATTCGCTTCAGGCATGGCGGCGATTTCATCTGCGCTAATGCTGCTCTCTCAAGGAGATCACGTTATTTGTACGGAAGACGTATATGGGGGCACTTATCGGCTGCTGACAACGATTATGAGTCGTATGGGGATTGAATCTACGTTCGTAGACATGACCGATATCGCTCAAGTCCGTGCGGCTCTTCGTTCCAACACTAAAGCAGTTTTCATCGAGACACCGTCGAATCCAACACTGAGAATTACGGATATTAGCGAAATCGCCGCTTTTGCCAAAGAACACGATTTGCTGACAATGCTCGATAATACGTTCATGACACCGTACCACCAGCGTCCTATTGAGCTCGGTATTGATATCGTCCTTCACAGCGCTACGAAATTCCTTGGCGGGCACAGTGACGTACTTGCTGGATTAGCTGTAGTGGCTAACGACAGTCTGGGCCGTCGGATGAAGCAAATCCAGAATGGCATGGGAAATGTGCTGGGAATTCAAGATTCGTGGCTGCTGATCCGCGGGATGAAAACCTTGCAGGCGCGTATGGAAGCATCTGAAAAAGGGGCCCGCAGACTAGCTCAGTGGCTCTCCGAGCAGCCGGATATCGAATTTGTTTACTACCCAGGGCTTCCTAATCATCCTCGTAGAGTGGTACACGAGAAGCAGTCTCTCGGGTATGGTGCTGTCGTTTCTTTCGATGTTGGCTCTGGCGCGCGTGCCAAGCAGCTGCTCAGCAAAGTGCGTATCCCGCTCGTTGCCGTAAGCTTGGGGGCTGTTGAAAGCATCCTCTCATATCCGGCGATGATGTCCCATGCTGCGATGCCGAAGGAAGTTCGCTTATTGCGAGGCATTACAGACGGTCTTGTACGGTATTCCGTTGGCTTGGAAGATATCGAAGATATTATAGAAGATTTGGAACAAGCACTGCGGGGTTAGTGCGTCTGTTTTTCGAAAATTAGTCATATTTAAAACGTGTACATCCTCTAGGAAAGCAGCATTTGCTGCTTTTTTGGCATGAATATGATACGATGAATGGATACAAGCTTTTAGAAATTAAAGGAGTGAGTTGCTATGAAACCGATCGATCGCATTTTATATAAAGCGCAGTCAGGCGGACGAATTGATGTAGAAGAATGCATTACGCTGTTCGAATCCGATCAAATAGAAAAAATTGGCGATACAGCCAATCAGATTATGAAGAAATGGCACCCAGACCCGATCACGACCTTCGTTATTGGCCGGAACATTAACTATACAAACATCTGTGACGTATACTGTCGTTTCTGCGCTTTCTATCGTGCGCCGGGCTCAGCGGAAGGTTATGTGCTGCCGGATGAAACGATTTTCCAAAAGATTCAAGAAACACTTGATGTAGACGGCACCGAGATCCTTATGCAGGGCGGCACCAATCCGAACTTGCCATTCAGCTACTACACGAACATTCTGCGCGAGATCAAGAAGCGTTTTGACATCACGATGCATTCCTTCTCTCCTGCTGAAATCATGAAAATGAAAGATGTTTCTGACGGTTTATCGTTAGAGGAAGTTATTCGTCAGCTGCATGAAGCTGGGCTTGACTCCTTGCCTGGCGGCGGTGCGGAAATTCTGGATGACCGGACTCGCCGCAAAATCAGCAAGCTCAAAGGATCATGGCGCGATTGGATGGACGTCATGCAAACCGCTCACAAAATCGGCATGCATACAACCGGCACCATGGTGATCGGATTCGGGGAATCCATGGAAGAGCGCGCGCTTCATATGCTGCGCATTCGTGATGCACAGGACGATGTTATTCATCAGAAGCTGAATACACCAGGGTTCCTGGCATTCATCCCATGGACGTTCCAACCGGACAATACGAACATGAAGGCGGAGAAAGTGACGCCGGAAGAATATTTGAAAACATTGGCAATTAGCCGGATTATGCTCGACAATGTACCGAACTTCCAATCCTCATGGGTCACGATGGGACCTGAGGTTGGGAAGCAGACGCTCAGCTATGGCTGTAATGATTTCGGCAGCACGATGATTGAGGAGAACGTCGTTTCCGCGGCGGGCACAACGCACAAAGTCAACGTGAGTTCGACGCTCGATATCATCCGTCAAGCAGGCAAAATTCCTGCGCAGCGGAATACGAAGTACCAGACTTTGCGTGTGTTTGATGACGTGAATGTGAAGATTGATAAAGATTTCGTAATGCAGAACTAAGGGATGAAAAAGGGCAATTCGTGAACTATAGGGTGAAAATTTTATAGGTGTAATAACTACAACGCTTATCTAATATTAAATCCACTGGTGGGATTAGTATGGATATGCGTTGTTTTTTGTCGTGAACTCATGGAGGATACCCTATGCGCTTTAGACCAGCGACACTAAACTTAATGAGCGATAAATTATTAACTAAGCGTTAAGCCAAATGGTACAATAGGGATAAAAAGGTAAAATGGTTTTATTGCCGATACTTGTTTTGGATTCATGGATATGGCTGCTATCTTAATCAAAAGCTCCCATGCTTTATGTTAACTGATGAATTTATTGATACGTTGAGAGGAGAAAATACTAGATGGCCTATTCGTTTTCAGTAATAACTGGTTTAATGCAGCTGATTTCGTTACTTTTGATAGTATTGCTAGTAGTTGCGTTGATAAGTGGCATAAGATATTTTAATTGGAAGAAGAAAAACGATGTTGAAATGGGTAAGAAGCTTGATAAAGTGATTGAATTGCTTGGTAAGGATAGGTCTTAAATATGCGATTTAAGTACGCAGCATTGACTGTTAGGAGGGCAATATGACTATTTCGAAGCGTAATGCTTTAGACATGTGGAATGAGCAATTTAGTCAATTTAAGGAAAAAGGGATTCAATATTTTGAACCGAATTCATGGTTGAAAAGCTACCTTCCTATCCTACATGATAGAGGGTTCAACCAAGTCCTTGAAATTGGATGTGGTAGTGGAAATGATACTAGATTTTTGGTGGGCAACGGATTCAAAGTGACTGCAACTGACTTTTCAGAGGTTGCCTTGTCAATTGTCGAATCTAACATTCCTACCGTTCAAATATTGCATCATGATACGCAAAACAAGTTTCCTTTTGAGGATGGTGGGTTTGAGTTTATTGTAGCTAGTTTGTCACTACACTATTTTGATGTTAACTTGTTCAAACAGATTTTGGGTGAAGTTAGAAGAATGCTAAGCGATAAAGGACTATTCCTAATACGATTAAATTCTGTTAACGATGAAGATGCGCAAAAAGTGCATGTGATTGACAGATACTTTTATAGTATTGATTCGTGTAGAGAACTATTTGAGGGATGGAAAGAGATTGAACTAGGCGAACATGCCATAGATTACTATGGTAAGGAAAAGATCGTAATTGAAGGTTGTTTTGAAAGATAGGATTAGCTCCAGTTTTGCACAAGCTGTCAGATTGGCTTACGTCGTACATTTCGGCATATTTCCTGCAAATATGCATCTTTTTCGACTTGGGAATGAGTGAAATCGTGAAAAGCCTGCGATTATGCATCCTTTTGAGAGCTTTTCACGATTTCAGGGTAGAAAAGCTTAGAAAGCCTGCATAATCGCAGGCTTTCTCTGTTTTCACACGATTTGAGCGAAAATCCCATTTATCTTCATTTGGCTTCCTTCAGAGGCGCGTTATGAATAACGGTTTTATTTTTGCCTGTTTTCTTAGCGGTGTACAAGGACTGATCGGCGCCGGCGAAAAGAGATTCCTTGGATATCCCTGGCCGATACTCGCTGAGCCCGATGGAAATGGTGACAGATTGGCCATGTAGTTCCTCATATTTCATCTGGGAAATTTGCCAGCGGATACGTTCCAGCAGCTCGAATACTTCATCCGTGTCTTTCTCCGTGAAGATGATAGCGAACTCTTCTCCGCCATATCGGGCAACGAAATCATTGAGACCAACGCGGTTTTTTAACGTACTGCTGACACTCTTCAAGACGGCGTCTCCGGCTCGATGACCATACGTATCGTTGACTTTTTTGAAATTATCGATGTCGAGTACGGCAATATGGATACAGAACTGACCGGCTTCATTTTGCTGGATAAGCTCGTCTAAATACTCGTGGAAGGTGATGTGATTGTAAAGATCAGTTAAGGCATCCGTCTTGGACAGCTTGTCCATAATGATATTTTTGATCATTAGTTCTTGTTTAAGCTCTGTGGTGGCTTTGAGATTATCGAGAATTTCGGCGCCGCGCTTCATAATCCCTGAAGCTATGATGGAAACAACGATCAGGACGGGAATGACGGTAAGCAAATCGATGGCATGATAATCCGAGAATACGCTTAATTTGATCCAATAAAGAATTGAAATGGAAACGAGGGAAAGCGCTAAAGTATAAATGATTTTGGATAGTTGAAAGTAAAAAATAGAAACAAGGATGGGGAGAAATAGATAGAGTGGAGCAAGTTTCAAATCATGATTGCAGTAAATCAGGGTAAAAGCTAAAACAGCGCCTCCGCTGATGATGTAGTAGTCCAATAGCATTTTACTGTACATGTTAATGAATTCAAGTAGGAACATGATGAGGATCATGATGAGTAGAGGAATGATCAGCCGATTAATGATGAAGGTTAAATCTTGTTGTTCCGAAATGGCATAAAGAAGTTGGAAAGGCAACTGTATCCATACAAGCAACCAGTAGGCATTAAGTAACTTCCGGTTCCAGTCCTGTTTATGTTGATTAGATGCGTCCATTTGCATAGGTACCCACTCCAAAATATGCTACTTAAGCACTATTAACCGTATCATAACATGAATATCTGCGTGATTGGAATAACTTTACCTAAAGATTTGACAAAAATTACTGAAAAGAAATGGCAAATTGTTCGTTGTATATCTGCTTCTTATCGACCATATACTCTTAAGAGGAGGATGTAGTGATGGAAAGGAGTGAGGTCATGGAACTGTTTGCAATCATTGTGATGAAAGCGGAAGAACCATATGTACGTTCGCTAAGCGCTCAAATTGAAAGTGAGCTCAAGCTTTTACATATCGTTGAATGTGGGTTGTCTGTTCACTATGAAGTATTCGAGACGCACGCTTCCCTGCATATTGAAGCCTTAATAGATGAAAAGGATGTTGCTGCAATTCGCAAGGAAGTGAGTCCCTGTCTGGCAGATGCTTTGGCTGAGCATATTATGGTGGACAAAGAGTCCACAATCCTGCGGAATCTAATAATGAAAGAATTTAAATACGAAGGCAAAGAAGATGTTGAGGCTATTGAAAGCTATTGTAAGCAATCTTTGCACACGGAGACTGTGATAGAGGAAGCTTCTTTGCTAAATAGCGGTATTAGCGGACGGCTGCGGCGCAAGCAAGTTTTGTCGGATCAGCTTTTGCTTGCTTTGGAGGAAACCTCGCGATTAAGTTTGGATGGTTTTCTCAAGTTCCGATTGCAGGACTATACGGATGAGCTTAGAGAAATAGCGGAATATGCCATAGATGAGTTCATGATGGATCGGCAATATCAAGAATTTATTTCCCTTTTGCAATATTTTGTCTACATTCAGGAAGCCAAGATTCCTGTGGCTCATTTGATTCATAAGGGCGGTCATGAGTTTATTATTTTGAATGATCGGCTTGAGCTCATAGATGCGAACGAATTTGATGCTTCGTTTAAGCTTGAGGTGCTGGAGAAGGATATCAACTTCGAAGATATGATCGTCAGTACGTTAATTACGGTGTCTCCCGCCAATATCTACATTCACACACGGGATCCGGAAATGACGATTATCAAAACAATTCGGCAAATCTTCGAGGATCGGACAACCGTATGCTCCTATTGTCGGACTTGCGACATCTATCTGGGCGAAGCGAAGCATCAGGATCAACTATCCCCTTGACCTTGGGCAAAGAGCCAATTATAATAATGAACGAAGGCGTTAAGATCAAAGACATGAACTTTCTGCAAGAACTGCTCAGAGAGAGGAGACTAGGCTGGAATCTCCTTCAGTGAACCGGATCGTTTACCCCTTTGTAGCCGTATTGTGGAATTCAACCTAATCTGTAGGCTTGATAGTATATAATACCGGAATCATTCCCGTTACCGAATGCTGATGAGGATTCGTCTTGCCTGAGCGGGTAAGCAGCGAGTCGAACTAGGGTGGAACCACGAGCTGAGCGCACTCGTCCCTTATGGGATGCAGTGTGCTTTTTTGCGTTCAAATGAATATCTAGGAGGAACGAAGATGGTTGTACAAGTGAAATTACCAGATGGTGCTGTAAGAGAATATGCAGTGGGAACGACAATTGAACAAGTGGCAGAGTCCATTTCATCCGGACTGAAGAAGAATGCCGTAGGTGGAAAAGTGAACGGGAAATCGGTTGATCTCTCCTTCGCGCTGGAACAAGATGCAGACGTAGAAATTTTGACGCTGGATAGCGAAGCTGGCTTAGAGATGTATCGTCACAGCACAGCACATCTAATGGCGCAGGCGATTAAACGCATTTATGGCGAAAAAGCGGTCAAATTAGGGATCGGACCTGTCATCGAAGACGGCTTCTACTATGATATTGATCTGGAAACTCCACTGAATCCGGAGGATTTGGTGAAAATTGAGAAGGAAATGGAGCGCATTTCCGGCGAAAATCTGGCGATCACTCGCCGTGTTGTTTCCCGTGAAGAAGCCCTTCGTATTTTCACTGAAATGGAAGATCCGTTTAAGCTGGAATTGATCCGCGATCTGCCCGAGGATGCTGTTCTGACGATCTATGATCAAGGGGAATTTTTTGATCTGTGCCGCGGACCGCATTTGCCTTCGACAGGCCGCATCAAAGCTTTCAAATTGCTGAGCGTTGCCGGAGCTTACTGGCGCGGAGATGCGAAAAACAAAATGCTGCAGCGTATTTACGGTACCGCATTTCCTAAAAAAGCGCAATTGGACGAGCATCTCCACCTCTTGGAAGAAGCCAAGAAACGTGACCACCGCAAATTGGGCCGAGAGCTCAAAATGTTTGCTTTTTCCCGTGAAGTAGGACAAGGTTTGCCGCTTTGGCTGCCAAACGGCGCTAAATTGCGTCGTACCATGGAACGTTACATTGTCGATTTAGAGGAGCGTCTTGGCTATCAGCACGTATACACACCTGTATTAGCCAACGTTGAATTATACAAAACTTCCGGGCACTGGGAGCATTACAGCGAGGATATGTTCCCCAAAATGATCATGGACAATGAAGAACTTGTTCTTCGTCCGATGAATTGTCCGCATCATATGATGGTTTATAAAAGTGATATGCGCAGCTACCGCGATCTTCCGATCCGGATTGCTGAGCTTGGCACGATGCACCGTTATGAGATGTCAGGCGCGTTAACCGGTCTTCACCGTGTTCGGGCGATGACGTTGAATGATGCTCATATTTTCTGCCGTTTGGACCAAATCAAAGAAGAATTCTCGCGTGTTGTGAACTTGATTCGTCAAGTTTACGCTGATTTCGGGATTACCGACTACCGTTTCCGTCTGTCCTACCGCGATCCGAAGGACACAGAGAAATACTTCCAAGATGATCAAATGTGGGAGACTTCCCAACGCATGCTGCGTGAGGTTGTTGAAGAGCTTGGTCTTCCATTCTTCGAGGCTGAAGGGGAAGCGGCGTTCTACGGACCTAAGCTGGATGTTCAAATCAAAACAGCTCTGAAGAAAGAAGAAACGCTTTCGACTGCGCAAATTGATTTCTTGCTGCCAGAACGTTTCCAACTGGAGTACACAGGTGAAGATGGTCAGAAGCATCGTCCTGTTGTTATTCACAGAGGGATTATCAGTACAATGGAACGTATGACAGCGTTCTTGCTTGAAAATTATGCAGGTGCATTGCCAACTTGGTTGATGCCGATTCAAGCGAAGGTGATTCCGGTCTCCCCGGCATTCGAAGAATATTCGAATCAAGTTACAGAGCGTTTGCTAGCTGCCGGTATCCGTGTAGAAGCAGACAATCGCAATGAGAAGCTGGGATACAAAATCAGGGAAGCACAGCTGGAGAAAATTCCTTACATGCTTGTCGTCGGAGAAAATGAAGTGACGAATGAAAGCTTGTCGATCCGCAAACGCGGTCAAGGAGATCTCGGTACGCATCCGATTGAGCAAGTCATTGGGATGATTAATGAGGAAATTAGTAAAAAACTATAATAAGTAATATCTCAAGCAGAGAAGACTTTCTTCTCTGCTTTTTTTGTTTTCAAATTTCGACATTTGGGTATGTATAAGGGAGCGTAGGGAGGACATCTTAAACAGTGAGTCTGCATATGGAGGTTTAAAGCTGGAATGAACTGGAGAACCTGCAATAGTAGGGGAGGTATTAAAACAATGTTTAGGGAACTAATTACTCAACCTCGATGGTTGGGGGTATGGATGATCGTAAATGTTCTCATTGCGCTGTTTGGACAAGCATCAAGCCATCAAGGTAGCTACACGACGGGGGAAACCGTCACGCATATACAAACACCGCAGCGGATGGAGCTTTCAGGAAATACGGAACCTGTTTCAATGCCGGTCGTGCAAGAACGCCAACAACAACAAATCAATTACCGCTATGTGCCGAAACTGGACTCCGATTTGTCCAAGCTCAGGGCGGTTGAGGTGACCGCAACAGGCTATTTCGCCGGCAAAGAGTCGACGGGAAAGAATCCGGATCATCCGGAATATGGGATTACTTATTCGGGTATTAAGGTGAAAAGGGATGATAAAGCTTTGTCCACCATTGCCGCAGACACGAGTGTATTTCCGCTAGGTACCGTCTTGTTTATACCTGGGTATGGCTATGGGGTTGTCGCGGACACTGGAAGTGCGATTAAAGGAAAGAAGATTGATCTTTATTTCGACACCAAAGACCAAGTATACAAAGAGTGGGGCAAGAAGACGGTGAAGGTCTTCGTTGTCAAAGAGGGGCATGGCAAGGTGACAGAGCTCATCTGGAATCAATTGAAGGATGAGATTCTTGCACCGGCCAAAGCGCTATAAAGTTCAATTTCGCTAAACATTTCCATCATAAAATATCCTGTTTGGGAAACTCTATACATACAGGAGGTGATTGAACATGGCTAAGAACAAAAACAGCAAAAAAGCAGCTCAAGACGTAGAATTTGCCAGTGAAACATCGGTGCCAAACAAGCAGCAACAAACAAATACGCAAAACCAAAACAAATAAGGTGTAAGCAAACATAGTAAAAACAGAGATCGGGCTCGATCTCTGTTTTTATTTCTTTTCATCTCCTCCTATTTTCGATATAATGTAACAAAAACTAACATTAAGGTTCTTCGGGGAGGAGTGCCAGTTGCTTATGCAGGCAGAGTCGAAACAAAGAGCTTGGTTCTTTGGTTTAATCTTCATTGGTATTGTAGTCAGTGTAGGCGCTTTATTATCTGCATCATCTGCATCACGTTGGTTTACGGCTGCCGCTTTGGCTGTTTTTTTGTTTATAGGTATTTTAACATGGCTGAGTATCAAATCATCGAAATCGAGAAACCAAGGACAGGACCAACAAGAGCAGTTTCGGACTTTTATTCAAGAGTCTCAAGTCGTTGCAGATAGGTTGGCTGCTGCTGTGGAGGAAGTAAATCGGTCCATTGGACATTTGCTGCAGATAGCGGATTCTTCGATTCAAGGGGAAGAGGACTTGAAAATCCGCAGTGATCAAGCAGTTGGGCAGCTACAAGAAGCTTTTGCCGCGATTCAGCAAGTAGCCGCTGCGGCCGATGAAATTTTGAGTTCTTCCGTGCATATGCATAATGAGAGCGAACAAACCAAGGATACTGTTGTGGATGTCTGTCGTTCCCTGAATGCAACGGATGAAGTGATGAATGATCTACATAGGAATAATGATACGATGCAGAGAAAAATTCTGGATCTGACCGGACATACCTCCAAAATTGAAGAAATCAATACATTTATTGCCGAAGTGGTTTCGCAAACCTCGCTGCTTGCTCTGAATGCTTCCATTGAAGCAGCACGCGCTGGGGAACATGGCAGAGGCTTTTCTGTTGTAGCGCAGGAAATTAAGAAGCTTGCAACTCAAAGCCATGAAGCGGTTACGAAATCCTCCGAAATCCTTGCTTCCATCGAGAGTGGCGTTTCGCAAGTCGTAGCGGCTGTTGCCGAAGAGAAAGCATCGGTCTCTCACGGCATAGCCGAAATGAAAATTATGAAAGAAAAGATTGATACGATCTTCTCATTAATTGTTCATGTGAACAATCTTGTCGCTAGTACGACGAGCTCGACGCAGCAGCAATCGTCCTTAGTTACTGGGACAAGATCCTCCCTTGGGCAAGTGGTTGATTTGATGAATGAGACGATGTTGAGTGTGGAGATTACCTTGGAGCAAATGAAAAAGCAGCGCCAAGAAGTATCCATGCTGCAGCGTATCAATCAGAATTTAGACCGCTCCTCTGCTGAATTGATTCAGGCGATCCAAACCGTCGGACTGAAAAGCAAAGAAGGGGTCCTCGATGTTAATATTCAAGAGATCAAACAAATGTTGAGCGCTCTTGTGCTACAACCTGACATCACTTCATTGTTGGATAGCCAGCATGCTGCACATTTAGCTGCTATTTTGAAGAAAACAGAAGGCGTAGAAGCGATTTGGTCGAATCGCGCCGATGGCACGTTCATTTTTTCGATGCCTGAAGCGGGCTTGGTCAATGGCAAGGGGAGAGAATGGTGGAAGCGGGCGATGGGAGGAGAACTCTTCGTTTCGCAAGAATATGTGTCAGCTATTACCAAAAAACCATGCATTACGTTATCCAAAGCGATAATAGATGACATGGGTACCCCGATTGGCGTTGTAGGAATCGATTTAATTCTGAAATAATGGTTCTCAAATCTGTTTTTTTAGTGTAAAATAAGATTACTGTTATGAATCTTGACACGGGGAGACAGGTGAGTGACGATGCTGAATGCTTTGCGATTGGACGGAAATCCTCATAGAACACCTAGGAAGGCTGCAGAGGTATTTCCTTTCTTGGAAGCTTACATTACCCGCAAGGAGCAGCAAGTCTTAGAGATTGAACAGGTTGTTGAGCGCTATGAAGTGAAAAGAATGAAAGAAGAACGCGCCTATCAGACCATGTCTTCTCTTCGCCGCATGTTCTCTGGCAAAAAGCCGGATCATCATCTTGCTGTCGAATATATTCATTATGTGAAGAAACCTATGGAGCAAGTGAGAAAGCTGCGTGCTGAAATTGCCCATGTCAGACAAATTATGAATGAATCCAAACCCGGCGATGTCGTTTCAATACCGGATGATATTGAAGAATTACTCTCCTAATATAAGATAAAACCCTTCCGAAGCGGAAGGGTTTTTCGTTGTTACTTTCCGTTCTTCAATTGCTGCAAGTCCAGGAATCCATCTTCTTGGCTGTAAGCCGGGACGCCGTGACTGCCAACGTCAAGTCCTACAAGCTCTTCGTCGCGGGTGACTCTCAGCGGGACGATGAGATTAATTAATTTCAGACATCCCCATGTAATAGCAAAGCCCCAGACGCAAACCGTAACTAAACCTAAAGCTTGAACCCCAAGCAGACTGAAGCCGCCTCCATAAAATAATCCCGCAGTCCCTTCACGAATACTGTCCGGTTGTGCGAACAATCCAACAGCCAACGTTCCGATGCTGCCGCTAATGCCATGAACGGGGAAGGCGCCAACGGGATCATCAATTCGTCTGGCTTCCAGCATTTCTGTCGCATAGACCATGGAGATCCCGCACACAGCCCCGATAAGGATGGCGGCAACATCACTAACGAAGGCACACCCTGCGGTAATGCCAACCAGACCTGCAAGAGCGCCGTTGATGACCATCGGTGGATCGGCTTTGCGGTATCGCATCATGGTGAACAAGATGCAGGTTGCACTTCCTGCTGCCGCTGCCAGCATGGTCGTTACGGCGATATGCCCAATCGACGTGTTGGTAGCGCTCAGGGTACTGCCGGAGTTAAAGCCAAACCAACCGAACCATAGAATGAAAGCGCCGACCGAGGCCAGCGGCAAATTGGAGGGGGGCACGATATTAGCGGTGCCATCCGGCGAGAATTTGCCGATTCTTGGACCTATGATGATCGCTGCGGCTAGCGCGGAGAATCCGCCAAGTCCATGGATGACGGCGGAACCGGCGAAATCAATCATGCCGAGTTTGCCTAACCACCCGTTAATCGCCCACACCCAATGGCCTGCTATTGGATATATAAAGCCTGTCATTGCGATCGTATACAAAATGTAAGCCCGAAAATTGATACGTTCGGCAACAGCGCCCGATACAATGGAGATAACAGCAATAACGAAGGCGCATTGGAACAGCCAATAAGTCTCATGTGAGATATTAAGGGCGATATGTGTCAAATCTCCTCCCATGAAGAAGCCTGTCGTTCCGATGAGTCCTGCGGCATCTTTTCCATACATAAGGCCAAAACCAATGAAATAAAATATAAGAGCTCCGAAGGCGATGTCAACAAATACCTTCATAATAATGCTTACCGCATTCTTCTGTCTGACAAAGCCTGCTTCCAGCAAGGCGAAACCGCCTTCCATCAATAAAATCATGGCAGCTGTCAGAACAACCCAGATGGTATCTAGACCGCTGGAAAGCTGTTGGATTGTAGCCATACTCTAATCTCTCCTCATAGTAGACGCATTCTTTTGCACCAATTATACGGTTCTGATGATAAACATGTCAACGAAATGCGTAAGAATACATAACATGAGAACGATATTGTTCGTTTTTCGAAATGCTATGTGAGGTATTCCAAGTTTACCAATCAAAACTCAGCCTTAAGACCGAGGCGGCCTTCAATCCTTCGTCTCTTTTCAATCTGGCTCGTATCTTATAGACTAGAGGTAAGCTTAACGATGATGGACACAAATGGAGGAAGAACGTATGAATCCGCACATGTTTCAACGGATAATCTGGGGGCTTGTTCTTGTGACGGCAGGTACCCTCTTTTTACTTAATCAAATGGGGTTAATTGAGATTGATCTTGCGTATATGTTTTCCACTTACTGGCCTGTTATTCTGATTATTTATGGACTGACAGGCTTCGTTTGGCAGCGCAAATATAACTGGGGAGGTTCGATTTGGAGCTTGCTCGTATGTGGCGTTGGGACGATCTTTCTCCTCAAAAATTTACATGTAACTAACCTGTCGCTGGGAGAAATGTTTAAGTTTCTTGCGCCAGTTGCCCTGATTTTGTTTGGCTTGAATGTAATTTTCAAACCAAGCCGGAAGGAATCCCCGGAGTGGCCATCTATTCGAGAAGCCAAAGAAGAGCTCAGACGGGAAAGACGAGAAGCAAGAAGACGGCAGCATGATGATAAGCATCGGAACCCTTGGGACCAGCCCAAATGGAATGAAACCAAGTCAGGGGCGAGCACTGACAAGAACAAGGAAGCAGCATTTCCTTCTAATGAAGCAAAGCGTGAGCTTAGTGAAGAAGAAAAGGCTGTGCTCAAGGATATTCATGGCGAGTTTCGTGACAAGCATCTCGAGGAATGGGAGATCGGTGCATCGCCCGAAACGAAGGATCCTGCCGTGAAACCTCATGCGCCTCGTCAGCCGAAGACACATGCTTTTCATCATCAAGAGCACAAATACGATGAGTTCGTAAGGAATTTTGATAATGGTGACGTGCTTCATCGCCATGGCTTTATCGGTGATGTGCATCTTGGCCAAGAAGCATGGGAACTGAAACCGATTCAGATCTCGCACTTTATTGGGGATTCCGTTATTGATCTTACGCGTGCTTCTATCCCATTGGGTGAAACCACCATTCATGTTACGGCTTTTATCGGTGATGTGAAAATTTTTATCCCGAATGATATCGATGTCGAGGTTCGAGTCATGGCGAGTTCTTTCATTGGTGATATGAAAGTGCTGGACCGCCGCGAGAGTGGTTTCTTGCGAAGCGTTAGAACACAAACCTCGCAATATGAAGAAGCAGATCGGAAACTAATCGTAACAACGAGTATGTTTATCGGAGACATTACTATTAAAAAGATTGGTTGAGGATGGGGCATGTACAAATTGCGAATGTTCAATATGAAGTGGCAGCTGCTGAATTACTTTCTTATATCCAGTTTGCTTACGGTTTTAAGTATATATGTAGTCCTTGAATACTATAGTGCAGAGCTAGCCAATTGGAATTTTCGCATGTGGTTCCTTGTGGCTATTCTTGCGGTTTGCTTAACGGTAGGATACGTGGCGACCAAACGCTGGCAGCGCAAGGTGGATGAACTCCATGTGGCTATGCTGGAGTTGTCCAAGGGGAATTTCTCCAGTCGTATTGAGATGGAGCCAGTTGAACCGTTCTTATATTTATATGATGCTTTCAACAAAATGGCTTCTGCCGTTGAAGAACGCGTTCAACTGCTGCAACAGCTGGGCGAAGCTGAAGCGATACGTGATCAAGAATTAACGGAGAATGCCGTTATGGAAGAAAGACGGCGCCTGGCGCGGGATCTGCATGATACTGTTAGCCAAGAGCTTTTTGCCATTCATATGTCGGCTTCCTCGCTGCCGAAGATTCTGGAGCGAAATCCAAGCGCAGCTCCGTCCGTGATGAGTCAGCTTATCGAAATGTCTCATCATGCCCAGAAGCAGATGCGTGGTTTGATTTCCCAATTAAGACCGATTGAGCTGAATGATATGAGCTTACAAGAAGCCCTGGAGAAGTGGTTTCCGGAATATTGCCGGAATCATGAGCTGCAGGGCCAGCTTGACGTTTCGCTGCGTGAATCTATATCGGAAGCGATCGAGCATCAATTTTTCCTCATTATTCAAGAAGGCCTTGCGAATGTCGTGAAGCATGCTTCAGCTAAACAGATACGGCTATCCATTTATGAACGGGAGCACCAGTATGTGCTTCAATTACAGGATGACGGGCAAGGTTTTGAACGAAGAGATATTCCTTCCGCCTCACATGGCTTATCGACCATGAGGGAACGCGCGCAAAAGCTCGGAGGGGAAGTTGAGATTGACAGCAAATTAGGATCGGGCACAAGAGTGCGCGTGCGCATTCCGAGGTTTACAGGCCAATCTGTTACTGTATTGAAGGAGAGAGAGGGAGAAACGAATGAGTCCGAACATTAAAGTTATGATTGTTGATGATCACGATATGGTTCGAGTTGGATTGCGAACGTACATTTCCTTGGAGCCAGGATTGGAAGTCGTAGGGGAAGCCAGCAATGGGCAAGAAGCATTTGATAAATTAAGTCAAGAATCAGTTGAACGTATTCCGGATGTGATCCTGATGGATCTTACGATGCCAGTGCTGGACGGGATTGGTGCTACGAAATTAATTTCAGGCAAGTTTCCGCAGACGAAGATCATTATGCTAACCAGCTTTCTAGAGGAAGCGAAGGTGCTTGAAGCAGTGGAGTCGGGAGCCATCAGCTATATGCTGAAGACGGTTTCGTCGGATCAATTGATTCATGCGATTCAAAGTGCTTACCGCGGCATGCCTGTGATGAATTCGGAAGTGTCGTTGGCGCTCACAAGAGGCATCAGACAGCGCAATGAGCTGCCGGCAGAAGAAGGCTTAACCTCAAGAGAGAGAGAAGTACTGCTTTTGATTGCAGAGGGGAAAAGTAATAAGGATATTTCGGAAGAACTTTTTATCAGTATCAAAACGGTCAAGACCCATGTCAGCAACCTTCTAATGAAATGTGAACTAGAGGATCGAACACAGCTTGCTATCTTTGCTCATCGCAAAGGCTGGGTGTAGATAAGGAATTAATCACACATAAAAACTACAATTTGGCACACTCTATGCGTAAGGACAAATAATATGAGCGCTAAGGGAGTGCCTGAATGAAAACTTTATCATCAACGTTGGAGCAAGTGCAAGAATCCTTTGACAGTGTACGTGATCATTTGCATGAATTCGATTTTGCCTTAGGCGGTAATTGGGAGTACGATCATGGTTATTTCGATCGCTCTTTGGATGAAGGTCATAAAGTGTGGCTGCGGATTCCTTTTCAAGTCGTCACGGGAAGAATCGACGGGGATACAGAAGCTACCGATGCGATAGTTGAGGTCGGAACTCCTTTTGTGCTGAAGCATGTATATAATGAAGGGCTTGATCAAGAGGCGGAAGCGGAAACCTATGGCGCGCTCATTGATCAGTTCCAAACTCCGCTGGACGCGGATGCCGACATTGAAGATAAATGGGTGAAGGAAGCGACGGGATTGCTTCAAAAAGTAGAGCAAGCTTGGCTCCAGTAATAAAGCCCTTTTTTTACCTCCATTTTATTGTTTTTTAATATTCGTTTAAGGTTGTGGGTGCATGATAGAGCTACAGACAACAAAGACATCAACCAACAAGTACATGCACTTATAACTTTATTAAACAATCGGAGGTAAGACCATGGAAGATAACAAAAAAGACTATAGCGATTTTTTTAAGTCGCAGAACAACAATAGCGATAACATGAACAAGGAAACGCCTGACAATGCCAATCATCAGGAGCCACAGGATCCGAACAAAGAGCGGCCTTCTTACTACTATTCCTATGGTCCCTACAAGTCGGCTTTCAATGAAAATAATGAACAAGAATCTTTGGTGACCTCCGCATCAGGAACTGAGGGAACTTCCAGTGTAGAAGTAACGCCTCCCAAAAACCTGCGTCCCTTCAGCTTCGGACCGGATGTGACGAATTCACAGGGACAAGGGCCATGGGATCCGAATCATGCAAAGAAACGTTCATCCGTGAAAAGCGTCTTCGCGGCTTTCATGGCTGGGGCATTGGTTGTAGGAGCTCTCATGTTTACCGCTGATAAGATGAACATGTTTACAGGCAATTCTAAACCGCTTGCATCAGGCAGTACGACGGTATCTTCGACCAACGGATCGAATGGCAGCGGCGGCGAAGTGAAAAATGTGGGACTGGATGTTGTTCGTCCGGGGAACATTGCGGCGATTGCTCAGAACGCAGGTCCTGCGATCGTAAAAGTGGAGTCTTTGGTGAAAACAAAGCAGTCTACTCGCAGTAACGGTGGCAACTCCCTTTTCGACGATCCGTTCTTCCGTCAATTCTTTGGGGATAACGGCGGCGGCAGTACAACACCCAAGAGCAACAAACAAGATTCCGGTACTGGTGAATTGCAGCCAGCAGGCATGGGAACCGGGTTTATTTTCGAAAAAACTGGTTATATTTTGACCAATGAGCATGTTGTAGACGGTGCTGATGAAATCCAAGTAACAGTTGAAGGCTACGATAAGCCGTTTAAGGCTAAATTATTAGGGAACAGCTACGATTTGGACTTGGCTGTCCTCAAAATCGAAGGCGACAAAGAATTCCCGATTCTTCCACTGGGCAAAGCAGAAGATGTAAATGTAGGCGATTGGGTTGTGGCTATCGGTAACCCGTACGGCTTTGACCATACAGTAACTGTAGGTGTACTGAGTGCGAAGGAACGTCCAATCAGCATCCCGGATTCCAAAGGAACTCGCGAATACAAGCATTTACTCCAAACAGATGCTTCCATTAACCCTGGTAACTCCGGCGGACCTTTGCTTAACTTGAATGGGGAAGTTATCGGAATTAACACAGCGGTTAGCTCTCAAGCACAAGGTATCGGATTTGCGATTCCGACTAGCACGATCTCTTCCGTTCTTGAAAACCTTAAAAACAACGTTCAAATTCCGAAAGAACCTGTTCCTTACTTGGGTGTTGGCCTTCAAGACATCGGCAAAGACTGGGTAAGCGAACTGAAGCTTTCTAACACGGATGGGGCATTGGTTGGCAGTGTTCAACGGAAAAGTCCTGCTTTCCAAGCTGGATTGCGCCAATATGATGTGGTTATAGATATTAATGGAGCCAAGGTGAAAAATTCGCAAGAGTTAATCACGAAGGTTCAAGGTACGAAGGTAGGCGACAAAGTAACCTTAGGTCTTATTCGCGATGGCAAACGTATGGAAGTGCCTGTAACCGTTGGGGACAAAAACTCGCTAGCGGAAACACCTGCTGAATAAGAGATGGCCTAAAGTAAGTATAAAAGGAAGTGGAGACCCGCGGCCGCAAGCTTGCAGGCTCTGCTTCTTTTTGCTTGTGGTGGAATTTGGTACAATAGAAAGAAAAAGAAGGGGGCTCACCGATGAGAGAAAACATTATGGTAATCGATGACGACGAGAAAATTACGTCTATGCTTAGACGTGGCTTGGCTTTTGAAGGATATTCGGTGGAGACAGCAAGCAATGGTGCTGATGGGCTTAAGCAAATGTTGAGAACAGAGCCTCACCTGCTCATTCTAGATGTTATGATGCCGCATATTGACGGCTGGGAAGTAGTGCGCCGTGTTCGTGAAGGCGGCAGCGAGGTGCCGATTCTTATGCTGACGGCCAAAGATGAGATTAGTGATCGTGTCAAAGGCCTGGACCTTGGTGCTGACGATTATTTGGTCAAGCCCTTTGCATTGGAGGAACTGCTGGCAAGAGTGCGTGTTCTTCTTAGGCGGAGAATGGAGCGTCCAGAGCAGCAGACGAATCGTCTAAATTATGAAGATACCATTTTGGATCTTGATACGCGTGAGGTTTTCCGTGGCGAGAAGCTGATTGAGTTAACGACGAAGGAATTTGATTTGCTGCATTTATTCATGCAGAATCCGAAACGAGTGCTGTCCCGAGACGTTATTATGGAAAAAATATGGGGCTATGATTACAGTGGCGAATCCAATGTTCTTGAGGTTTATATTGCGCTGCTGCGCCAAAAAACAGAGGAATTCGGCCATAAACGATTAATTCAAACGGTGCGGGGAGCAGGGTATGTATTGAGAGGAGAGAATTAAGATGTCTCTTCGCCTCCGACTAACGCTTTGGTATTCAGGGATATTGGCGTTGACTATGCTGCTTTTTGGGATTGTTCTTTACTTTTTTTTGAATTACTTTCTTTATGACCAAATTCGGCAGGATGTCAAGCGAGAAGCGGGCAATACCTCTCAACGTATTCAGAAGAGCTTCGCCCTTTCCCAAAAAGGGCTTGTTGTTGATTTGGAACTGGAAAGCAGAGATTTTTATTCAACGAATACGTTTTTGCAATTATATAATGTGGCGCTCAAAAGCTTTAATCGTTCTGCCAACTTGCAGTTTTATGATGTGACCTTGCCGTTAGCGAAAAATGTGATTGAACGATTGCAGCAGGGTGATGATGGATTTTTTGAAAAAACGAAGGTGCTTGGACAAGATTTCCTTATTTATCATCAAGCAATCTGGGGGAAAGCTAATGGACAGGACCAGCTTATCGGTGTCCTTCAAGCGGCTGTCCCGATTGGCAGCTATGAGCGAACGTCCATAACGCTCAGAAATACGCTCTTTATTTGGGCTTTGCTAACGATTATCGTAGCAGCTTCCTTAGGTTGGTTCTTAGCGCGTAAAGCGCTTAAGCCGATCGAACGCGTCATTGAAGCCGCAAACCAGATTGGCAGCGGTGATGATTTGGAGAAACGGATCTTATACGAGGGACCCTTGGACGAAATAGGTCGTCTCACCCAAACGATTAACGGGATGTTGTCCCGAATTCAGATCACCTACCTGGAGCTGGATGAAGCGTACAGGGCTCAGCGCAGATTTGTTTCGGATGCCTCGCATGAGCTGAGAACTCCGCTTACAACGATCCGCGGCAATGTTGATTTGCTTGAGAAGATGTGGAAACAAACATCTGGAAGTACAGAGCTCTCTACACCGGAGCAGATGCAGATGTCCTTGGAGGCTATGCATGACATTGCAGGAGAAGCTCAGCGCATGAGCCGACTGGTCAACGATCTGCTGGCACTGGCCAGAGCGGATGCGGGTATTCTTATGGAGAAGAAGCCGGTTGAGATGCTGCCGCTTGTGCAGGAAGTGACGAGGAGAGCACAACTCCTGGAACATACAGCCGTTTGGCGCGTTGGCGAGCTGGATGCTCTGGACAACGCAGTTGTACAGGGCAACCGTGACTATTTGCAGCAGCTGTTGTTTATTTTTATTGAAAATGCTTTTAAGTACACACCTTCGGGGACCGTATCTTTCGAGGTATCAAGTACGCATAATTTTATTGGTATCCAAATTACCGATACGGGAATAGGAATGGATAAGGAAGATATTCCTCATATTTTTGACAGATTCTATCGCGCTGATTTATCACGAGGCTTAACAACCGGTACGGGACTTGGCTTATCCATTGCCAAATGGATTATAGATGAACACGGCGGCTCTGTCGAAGTAACAACTCGCAAGGATGAAGGCAGCAGCTTTATGATCTGGTTGCCGGCTAACTTTCCTATGCCTGTGTAATCAGCTATAATAAAAGGAAATATGATTATACAGGCAGGTGGAAGAATTGGAAGTCGTTCGAATATCTCCAAGAGGCTATTGTTATGGTGTCGTAGACGCTATGGCACTTGCTATGCAAACAGCTAAAAACTTAAATCTTCCCAGACCTATTTATATATTAGGCATGATTGTTCACAATGCGCATGTGACGGATTTCTTCAAAGAAGAAGGAGTTATTACCCTTGATGGTGAGAACCGTCTTGAAATTCTTGAACAAATTGAGCAAGGGACTGTCATCTTCACAGCGCATGGTGTTTCACCTGAAGTCAGACGCCGGGCAAGGGATAAAGGGCTGACTGTTGTTGATGCGACTTGTCCGGATGTTACCAAGACGCACGATTTAATTCGTGAAAAAGTAGCCGATGGCTATGAGATCATCTATATAGGCAAGAAGAACCATCCTGAGCCGGAAGGTGCTGTTGGCGTAGCTCCTGGGCATGTGCACTTGATCGAGAAGGTTGAGGAAGCTAATCTTCTGAACATTCGAGCACAGCGTATTATCATCACGAATCAAACAACGATGAGTCAGTGGGATATCAAGCACATTATGAATCGGTTGTTGGAGCTTTTTCCAAAAGCTGAAATTCATAATGAAATTTGTCTTGCCACGCAGGTGCGACAAGAAGCGGTGGCGGAACAAGCGAAGGAAGTCGATCTTGTGATCGTCGTCGGAGATCCGAAAAGCAACAATTCGAATCGTCTGGCGCAAGTTTCAGAGGAAATTGCAGGAGTCAGAGCGTATAGAATATCTGATGTCTCCGAAATGAACCGTCATTGGTTGGAAAACGTGCGGAAGGTGGGTGTAACCTCAGGCGCTTCAACTCCGACTCCTATTACCAAAGAAGTCATAACTTACCTGGAAGCTTATGATCCGAAAGATGAAACCAGTTGGGGAATTACACGTACTATTAATATGAAGAAGCTCATTCCGGCTGTGAAAACCAAAGCAGCCAGCAGTGAGTAAACCTTCATTATTCCACAGGGCGGGATTGAGACCAGCATGCAGAGCACTCAGAAGGTGAAAATGATGAAAACTCGCTACGATTGGAAAAGCACAAAACGCTGGTTTAGATATAAATATTTAGGTCTTCTGCGGGCCAAAGGCGGTCCGTCTAAGGTAGCGCGAGGTTTTTCCATTGGCTTAGCCATAGAAATGTTTACTTTGCCTACGGCAGGTTTTGCTTTCGTTCTTATCTTTCCCTTGGTCTACTTACTAAGGGCTAATTTGCCAGCGGCGCTGATTGGTTTTGTGTTTGGTAAAATCATTTATATCCCGTTCTCAATCCTGAACAAGCAAGTCGGAGATTGGCTGGTGCCGAAGCACTTCAAGGTTTACCTGATCCATCATTTACCGCATATGCTCTCTAATATTATTAGGAGCGGCTTGGACTTGATTGTCGGCGGTATGGTTGTGGGAACCATTCTTGGACTCATCGCCTATTTCCCGGTCATGCTCTTGCTTAAGTATCATTCGAATCGTCGCAAAGAAAAACGCAAACTCCGCAAGGATCAACTAGTAGCTTCACATACAAAAGAATAAGCAAATAAATTAACGCTTGACGAATATTCGTCAAGCGTTGTATATTTACTTTAGTGGTTAAAAGCGTAGAAGCATAGAAGCGAACAAGCGTTGAAGTGATATAGTGAAATAGCCCATATAACAAAAGGAGTGTGTCCATATGATCGCCATTACATCCCATAACACAACAGATGAGCGTATTCAGGAAATTGTCCAAATTATTGAGAAACAAGGTGTCACAGCTCATGTTTCCAAAGGCGAGGACCGAACTGTCATCGGCATTATTGGTCAAGCAGATCCTAAGCTGGCAGAACAGTTACGTCAATTATCAGGAGTTGAACAAGTCGTGAAAATTTCTAAGTCCTACAAATTAGCAAGCCGTGACTTCCATCCGGCTGACACCGTTATTAAGATCAAAGGCGTTGAAATCGGCGGCGAACAGCTAGTTGTCATGGGTGGTCCTTGTGCGGTAGAAACACCGGAACAAATCGATGAAATTGCTCGTCTAGTCAAAGCGGCAGGCGGTCAGGTTCTACGCGGCGGCGCATTCAAACCGAGAACAGGGCCATACAGCTTCCAAGGCGTAGGCGTTGAAGGCTTGATCATGATGGCAGAAGCGGGCAAGAAGCATGGCCTGCTGACAATTACAGAAGTCATGACGCCGGAATATGTGGATGTATGCGCGGAGTACGCAGATATCCTGCAAGTAGGGACACGCAACATGCAAAACTTTGACCTCCTTCGCAAGCTGGGAACGATTCAAACGCCTGTCTTGCTGAAACGCGGTTTCAGTTCAACTTATGACGAATTCCTCAATGCAGCCGAATATATCTTAGCTGGCGGGAACCCGAATGTTATGTTATGTGAGCGCGGAATCCGAACATTCGAAACGTACACTCGCAATACCTTGGATTTGTCAGCAATTCCTGTACTTAAACAATTGAGCCATCTTCCGGTCATCTCAGATCCAAGTCATGGCACAGGCCGCAGAGAACTTGTTGTGCCAATGACCAAAGCTTCCGTAGCTGCCGGAGCAGACGGTCTTATTATCGAGATGCATACGGATCCCGATAATTCCATGACAGGTGACGGCGTACAATCCCTGTTCCCAGAGCAATTCGCCAAACTGCTTGTTGATCTTGAGAAGTTGGCACCACTTCTTGGTAAGAAGTTCGATACACAAAAAGAGACTGTTTTGGTCTAATCGCCAATTGTTTTCCGAAGACTGGTTTTCTTCTCTATAGAAGAAAACCAGTTTTCCTATTTTTGGATATGCGACAATTATATGAAATAGTGTAAGATTAGCTTACACATCAATAAAAAATACCTGACATAAGTATTGACTGTGTAAGCTATATCGCTATATAATATGTGCAAGATAACAAGCAAAAGTTGAACATTAATCATGTAAAGTACGTTGAATGTACGGAAATGGGAGGGTTTTTTAAATGTCAGTTCAAAACGTGTTGAACCTTATCAAGGAAAAAAACATCGAGTGGGTAGATTTTCGTTTCGTAGGTCTTTCCGGTAAAGCACAGCATATTTCTTTGCCTGCTACTGAAGTAGACGAAGATACTTTCGTAAATGGGGTAGCTTTTGACGGTTCATCCATCCCAGGATTCCGTGGTATTGAACAATCTGACATGGTAATGATGCCAGATACAGAAACTGCCTACGTTGATCCTTTTACAGCTCATCCAACTTTGATTATCATGAGTAACATCCATACGCCTGAAGGCGAGCGTTATGATCGCGATCCACGCAGCATTGCTCAAAAAGCAGAAGAATATTTGCAAACAACAGGTGTAGGTACAACAGCATTCTTCGCACCAGAATCCGAGTTCTTCATTTTCGACGACGTTCGTTTCGAAAATGGCATGAACAAATCCTACTTCGAAGTTGATTCCGAAGAAGCAGGTTGGAACACTGGCCGTAAAGAAGAAGGCGGCAACCTTGGTTATAAAGTTCCAGTTAAAGGCGGCTATGTTCCAGTAGCTCCGATGGATTCCCAACAAGACATTCGTTCTGAAATGTGTAACAAGCTTGCTGACGCAGGTCTTCGCATCGAGCGTCACCACCACGAAGTAGCTACAGCTGGTCAAGCTGAAATCAACTTCCGTTTTGACACATTGACGAAAACAGCAGATAACCTGCTCAAATACAAATATATCGTTGCTAACACAGCTAGAGAATATGGTAAAGTAGCAACTTTCATGCCTAAGCCACTGTTTGGTGACAATGGTAGCGGTATGCACGTTCACATGTCCATCTTCGACGGAAGCGAGCCTTTGTTCTATGAAAAAGGAGCATATGCAAACTTAAGTGAAATGGCAATCAACTATATCGGTGGTATCCTTTACCATGCGCCAGCTTTGATCGCTTTGACGAACCCAAGCACAAACTCTTTCAAACGTCTAGTTCCTGGTTACGAAGCTCCGGTTAACCTTGTATTCTCCAAAGGTAACCGTTCCGCAGCAGTTCGTATTCCAATCGCAGCTGTGACACCTAAAGGTTGTCGTATTGAGTTCCGTACACCAGACAGCACAGCTAACCCATACCTTGCTTTCGCGGCAATGTTGATGGCTGGTCTTGACGGTATCAAAAAGAAAATCGATCCACGTGCTCTTGGATACGGTCCTTTCGATACAAACATCTATGAAATGTCAGATAGCGAGAAAGCTGAAATCCGCAGCGTTCCAGGTACATTGGATGAGGCGTTGGATGCACTTGCAGCTGATTCCGACTTCTTGATCGAAGGCGGCGTATTCACACAAGATTTCATCGATAACTACATCGAATTGAAACGTGGCGAAGCGAAAGCTGTTGCAATCCGTATTCACCCGCACGAGTACAACCTTTACTTCGATTGCTAATCATTAGCACTTATACATGAATAACGAAAGAGCCGTTTCTTCTATTGTAAATATAGAAGAGGCGGCTCTTATTTATAATTAAACTTTCCTAATAATAGTTATCAATTAGCCATTCCATTTGATAGCAAATGTTGTATAATAGTAGAACGATATGGATGCAAGAAAGGACGATGAAAGTTGAAAATAACCATTGTAGCAGGAAGTAATCAGAAATTAGCGACAAGTACTAAGTTAGGCCAATATATTCAGCACCTGATCCAGCAAGAGGGTCATCAGGTCAAGCTGATTGATTTGTACCAATCTCCGCTTCCTTTTTATTCACCGGATGATGCTCACGGCGGTCATGAGGCTTTGGAGACGTACAAGCATGCGCTGCATGAAGCCGAGGGTATTGTTCTTGCAACGCCGGAGTATCATAGCGGAATTTCAGGCGTACTTAAAAACGCGCTTGATCATATTAGTCAGGACTATTTCCACAATAAAGCTGTATTATCCGTCAGCTCGGCAGGCGGAGCGATTGCCGTTAGCTCCTTAACCCAGCTGCAAACGATTGTACGCAACCTTCATGGCATTAATTGCCCAGAATGGTTATCCATCGGCGGCGATCAACGAAAAAGCTTTCAAGCTGATGTGGCGCATAGCGACATCCACCCGGATGTAGATAAAAGGGTTCGACGTGTCGTAAGTTCTTTCCTTGATTTAACGAAACAATTATCTGTCAATTCGTAAGAAAGCCATACGATAAATGAACTTCATATAAATGATCCCAAATAAACCGGAATTTTCGGTTTATTTTTTTGCTTTCCACACACTTTTGACATATTTGTATGGTACAGTTTGGAAATTAGGGCGAGGAGGGAAATTATGAGCTTACCCTGGACCAACAAGGAAGTTGTTCATTTATTGCTTCGTGCCGGATTTGGCGCTACGCAAGAAGAGATCGCCGCTTGTGTAGCGTATGGTCGTGAGGAGACCGTACGCCGTCTAATAGCTGGTGAAAGCTTGCTAACACAAGCATCTGTATTAATTCCATTTGATCAATTAACTGCTGATGGGAAGAAAGCGCTGGACCCTATGCAATTGGCTGACCAGCAAATGTATTGGCTCTATCGGATGGTTAATTCGGACGCGCCGCTGGTTGAGAAAATGACCTTGTTTTGGCATGGCCATTTTGCAACGGCGAATTACAAAGTCAATGATGTTGCCTTAATGGTTCAACAGAATGCATTGTTTCGTAAGTTTGCTCTTGGCAACTTTCAAGATCTGCTTCTTGCGATTAGCAAAGATCCCGCTATGATGATTTGGCTGGATGTGAATCGCAATAAAAAAGGAAAACCAAATGAGAATTACGCCCGTGAGGTGATGGAGCTATTCACCCTCGGGATTGGTCATTATACAGAAAACGACGTCAAGGAAGCGGCACGCGCGTTCACTGGCTGGACGTACGACAAGAAGGACAATACGGTCGCTTTTAATCAAAAGCAGCATGATAATGATATGAAGCAGCTGCTCGGAGAGAAAGGGAATTTGGATTCGGAAGCGGCCATTGACATTATTGTCCACCAGAAGACGCTGTCCACCTTTCTGGCAACCAAACTGCTCAAATATTTTGCCGCGGATAACCCTTCTGAAAGCTGGGTTCAACAAGTAGCCGCACAGATCGTAAACAAGGCCACTATCGGAGAAGTGCTTCAAGAACTGTTCCTCTCCGACGAGTTCTATGAGGAGAAGTGGCGAATGGCATTGATCAAAACGCCGGCTGATTATGTGGCAGGTATTTTGAAATCACTTAAAATCACGGTCTCCAAAGGACACGCTCAAGCCATGAGAAAGATGGGACAGGAATTGTATTCTCCGCCCGATGTCGCAGGCTGGAGAGGCGGAGCCTCCTGGTTGAATACGAACACGCTCTTAGCGAGGTACCAGTTCGCAGAGTCGATTGCCAAGCAGATGAACCTCAAGGTGCTTGCTTCGCCCGATTTTACACCGCAGCAAGCGGATCGTTCTGAAGCGTGGGTGAAGCTGTGGAGCCAGCGAATAGATGTCACGAACTTGTCGGATAAAACTTTGGCAGGGCTTAGCGCTTATGCCGAGGATACAATTGTACATACGAAGCAGAAAAATTCAGGTCTAAGAGGCTTGCTGCAATTAGTCTTAATTAGCCCGGAAGCTCAAATGAAATAGCGGGGGTGATGAAGTGAAATTAACGAGAAGGGATTTTCTGCTGAAAGGGACTGCGCTGTTCGCCACACTCGGGCTGGGCGGGGCTTTGTTCACAGAAACAGGCAAATCGATTCTAGCCAGCAGCTTTGAGGAGGATATCGAGGATCCTGTGCTTGTGGTCGTTCAATTAAGTGGAGGGAATGATGGGATTAATACATTGATTCCTTATGGACAAGGTGTCTATTATGATTCGAGGCCTACACTGGCCTACCAACAGAAGGATGTATTGGCACTGGATAACCATGTCGGCTTGCACCCGAGTCTTGTTGGCTTGTCAGCACTTTATAAGCTTGGGAAAATGGCGGTTATACAGGGTGTAGGGTATCCTGAACCGGATCACTCTCACTTCCGCTCGATGGAAATTTGGCAAACCGCTGAGCCAGAGAAAATTAGCCGCAGCGGATGGCTCGCCCGTTATGTAGAATTGTCACTGCGCGGCAACAACAATCCGCTAAAAGCGGTTCAAGTTGGGGCATCAGGGAGCAAGGCATTTGCCTCGGATAAACTAAGTTTCCCTGTTGTACAATCGCTTGAGACCTATAATCTCATTGATCCGAAAACGGCGATGCTTGACAAGAATCGTTTAACCAAAGCTTTTTTGGACATGTATAGTGCACAAAATCAGGTGGAACAGCTGCGTGTCATTTCGGGACGCGGGTATGAGGCATACAAAAGTGTAGAAGCAATTCAAGCTCTAACCGCTACCTATGCGAATAAAATTGAATATCCAAAGACGAATTTTGCCAAGGATCTGCAACTCGTATCCAAGCTGCTGGCTGGCAAATCAGGTACCCGGGTATTTAATGTCCAAATTGGCGGCTTCGATGACCATGCGGATGAGAAGGTCCAGCATGCTAAGGTATTAACGCAGGTCGACGAAGGGTTGACCGCTTTCTACAAGGATTTGGAGGCGCAAGGTTTGCAGGATCGTGTGATGGTCATGATGTTCTCTGAATTCGGACGTCGGGTGAAGGAGAACGGAAGCGGGGGGACTGACCACGGAACGGCGGCGCCAATGTTTGTGATCGGAGGGAAGGTGAATGGCGGCCTGTATGGCGCGTATCCAAGTCTCAGCAATCTGGACAACGGAGATCTGAAGTATGAGGTGGACTTCCGCTCGGTGTACAACACGCTCATTGATAAATGGCTAAAAGGCGATGCTGCCGCGGTGCTCAATAAATCGTATGAGAACTTAAAATTTATTTAAGGCAGAGCCGAGGTTTCCTCGGCTTTTCGTATGCTCATCTGAAATGGTAATCTAAGAAGGAAAGATATGAAAAGGCAGGAGGTGTATTCATCATGGGTATTGAGCCTATCTCGGATCATCTGAGAGAGGGTTTAAGAATTTTATTTGTCGGATATAATCCGAGTCTTCGATCCGGTGAAACCGGTCATCACTATGCGAGTCCAAGCAACCGCTTCTATCGCATTCTAGATCAAGCGGGGATCACACCGCGGTTGTATACCCCGCAAGAGGACCAGGATTTGTTGGAGCTTGGTTATGGGTTTACAAATATCGTGGCTCGCCCCACTTTGACGGCTGCAGAAATTACAGCAGATGAATACCGAGAAGGACGTCTTATATTGAAGCAAAAGATTCTGACCTACCAGCCGAGTGTTGTTTGTTTCGTTGGTAAGGGAGTATACGAACACTACAGCGGCCGCAAGAGTGTGCAGTGGGGGAGACAGCCCGATCCATATGTGGAAGGTATCATTGAGTACGTTTGTCCTTCGTCAAGTGGACTAGTTCGAATGAGGCTCGAGGAGATGGTTGCGATCTATCGCGGCCTCACTGAATATAGCGGAATGGAGATGGGAAAATAATGAATATCCCTTGGTTGGATTGGGCCAAAGAAATTCAAGCGATCAGTCAAGCGGGACTGACCTATGGCGAGAATGGTTATGATTTGGAGAGATATGAGGCGCTGCGCAAGATCAGCGTGGAGATGATGAGCTATTTCACAGATACACCGATCGATAAGGTGACGGATTTATTTGCGAGCGAGCAAGGGTATCAGACGCCAAAGGTTGATATCCGTGCTGTTATCCTGCAGGAGAACAAGCTGCTGCTTGTCAAAGAGCGAGCAGATGGCGCCTGGGCGCTGCCCGGAGGGTGGGCGGATATCGGCCTAACACCATCGGAAGTCGCTGTGAAGGAGACGTATGAAGAAGCAGGGTATGAGGTTAAGCCGGTGAGGCTGCTGGCGGTCTTGGATAAGAAAAAGCACGCTCACCCGCCCTCAGCCAACCACGTGTACAAGATGTTTATCTTGTGTGAGCTGGCAGGCGGGAAAGCGCATGAAGAAGCCGGTCTGGAAACAACCGGCGTAGGTTTCTTTGGCGAGAACGAGCTTCCGCCGCTTTCTGTTGAGCGAAACACCCTTGAGCAGCTGCAGAGGATGTTCGAGCTTGCTCGAGGCACAGCCTCAGAAGTGGTGCTGGATTAATTTGGGGGAGGGGCTGGATGAGAAGGCTGGAGAAGATGAAACTCTTCGGCAGGCTCAGCGTGCTTTCGCGAGGATGCAGCCATCTTTGCGTGTTGAGCCTGCCTTTTGGGCGGGCTCGGGGCGGGTTCGAAGGAACTCAATCGTGCCTATTCCAAACTTACTTTTACTTTTCGATTACCGGCAGTTCGGATTTGTACATGATAACCTGACATAAACTGGCCGTTCTGCGTGTGATCTTCTTTCATGCGTATAAATAGAGCATCCGGATCTATTTCACTGTAGCTATTACAGGTTCTGATAATCTTTTGATGAACCTTCTACTTTCTCTGAGCTCGAGCTCCAGTTGCTTTCTCTATACCTGCAATTATGCAATTATGCATCTTTTTTGCTCATGAAATAGCCTCAACGATTAAATTCCTGCGTTTGTGCAGGTTTTTGAGGCTTTTTCTGGGTGAGCGGCTGAAAAAGATAAAAATGCCTGCACAATTCAGGCTGTTGAGTAACCCTTAGTTTTCACAAAAAAACTATGAAATCAAGCGGGACCTTAGCGGTTTTGAGGTGAAAAAGAACAAGTTAAGAAGGGTTGAGCCAAGCCCATCCTTTCTGGCGAGGTGTTGCGCTATCTTCTTGATGTTCTGTGCAACCGCAGTCATCAAGA
>NZ_JABMKZ010000046.1 GCF_013204855.1 Paenibacillus alba
GTTTGGTGATGATGGCGGAGGGGACCCACGCGTTCCCATCTCGAACACGACCGTTAAGCCCTCCAGCGTCGATGGTACTTGAACCGCAGGGTTCTGGGAGAGTAGAACGTTGCCAAGCAGTTTTCCCTGATAGCTCAGTTGGTAGAGCACTCGACTGTTAATCGAGTTGTCACAGGTTCGAGTCCTGTTCGGGGAGCCATTTTTATAACATACCAGGCTTTTCATGGAGAGGTGTCCGAGCTGGCCGAAGGAGCACGATTGGAAATCGTGTAGGCGTCACAAGCGTCTCGAGGGTTCGAATCCCTCTCTCTCCGCCATATCTAGCTTATACATCTGAGAAGCCTGTTTACGAGGCCCGTTGGTCAAGTGGTTAAGACACCTCCCTTTCACGGAGGTAACAGGGGTTCGAGTCCCCTACGGGTCACCATTTATTCCCACAGATTAATATCCCATGGAGGCTTAGCTCAGCTGGGAGAGCATCTGCCTTACAAGCAGAGGGTCGGCGGTTCGATCCCGTCAGCCTCCACCATATTACTTCTTGGAATCAAATATGCTTAATGACGCGGGGTGGAGCAGCCCGGTAGCTCGTCGGGCTCATAACCCGAAGGCCGCAGGTTCAAATCCTGCCCCCGCAACCAATCTTCTTGCAGAAGATATTGTACATATTGTGGAGCTGTGGTGTAGTGGCCTAACATGCCTGCCTGTCACGCAGGAGACCGCGGGTTCGAATCCCGTCAGCTCCGCCATTTTTTTAATCTTGGCCATGAGTCATTAGCTCAGTTGGTAGAGCACCTGACTTTTAATCAGGGTGTCGTAGGTTCGAATCCTACATGACTCACCATTCTTTGATCCTAGATCAAAGTCTATTTTATTTGCGGTCATGGCGGAATTGGCAGACGCGCACGGTTCAGGTCCGTGTGGGCTAACCCCCCGTGGAGGTTCGAGTCCTCTTGACCGCATCAAGCCTTACAAAAAACCCTTCCAATGAAGGGTTTTTTTCTTTTTCTGTTTAACATGACATGTATGTCGATGTAAGGCCCCAAAATAGGTCATTCAAGGCTCTCGATTATCGGTTGTGGCAAAGCAAAGGGTGTGAACAACCCTAGGAAATCGCGGAGTTATTCTCGATGACCTTAAGATTGTAGAAACTAAGAAGAAATTCCTTTGGATGTAGTCCATCTTTCCCTCCGGAAAACTGCGGTTCTCAATATTATATTCCTTTACAGTTATATAACCTAATGGTAATATATATAATGTAATATGGTAATAAGTGAATTGGAGGGGAATGGCATGGACGGCAGGGTTCTACAATATGAAGGAAGACATGTGGTTAGTTTCGAGCGTTTTCTGAATCATCCGGTAGAAAAAGTATGGAGGGCGATAACGTCTCCCGACCGGATTGTCAATTGGTTAACTGCTCATGCTCAATTTGATCTGATCGTGGATGGCCAGATTACATTTCGGTGGGAGAACGGCGATCTGGTGCATGGGAAATTCACCAAGGTAAATCCCCCATATGAGTTGGAGTACACATGGCAAGAGAAGACTTCAGGAAAATCATTGGTTCGATGGGAGTTGAGTGATTACGATGAGGGATGCCTTGTTCACCTGACTCATACGTTCTACGAATCCGCTATAGTTGCTGATTATCTGGCGGGCTGGCATGTTCACCTGGAGATGCTGGATATGATCCTTCAAGAGAAGCATGTCGACTTCCCTTGGGAGCGTGTTAAGGAAATGCATGAAAAGTATGCTTCTGTAATAAGTGAATTATGAAAAATAATATATTTGAAGTTTTGTCGGAACCGCACAGACGGTCTATGCTAGATCTGCTGCGCATTCGCGAGCGGTCAGTCGGGGAGCTTGTAGACAAGTGTCAACTGAGTCAACCAGGAGTTTCCAAGCATCTTAGAGTATTACGAGAAGCCGGATTGGTAGAGGTACGATCCGTATCACAAAAAAACATCTATTCCATACGCCCGGAGCCGCTTCAAGAAGTCGATAGGTGGCTGGAGTCATATCGTCATTTCTGGTCCAGCAAGCTTGATGATCTTCAGACCTTGCTTGACCAAGAGGAAAATTAGATACTCAAGAGTTTTCTTTATTCCTTTTACTAGGACTAGGGGAGGCTCTTTTTTTTGCATTCATCGAAATTTGTTGTTGACATTGATTATTATTATCACTAATATCGAATGTAGCGGTTGATGTAACTGGCGGGGAGAGATCGAGATGAAAACGATTAAATACTGCTGTAGAAACGAGAAGTTCGGGTCCAAACAAATTTTTAAATCCTTGAAAAACGAATATCCTGACCTCAAGCAGAAGAAGAAAGATTGCTTAGGTAACTGTAAACATTGCAAGAAAGAATGTATCGCGATGATCGGTAAAAAAGAATTGCTGTGCGCGGCTTCGCCTGATTTACTTTATGCTCGGATAAAACAAATTATTGCTGAGTCCCGAGCTGAAAGCGTGATGGCATGAACATAGATCTGTTAAAATTATTACTTCCGTTTGTATTTGTATGCGGAGTTCTGGTAATCTTGTATGTATGGGGAATTAACAAAAGATAACCATACAGAAGGGATGTGTGCATCAATGTTGAACGATACACTAACTGGTGCTCTCAATGAGCAAATGAACTATGAGTTTTACTCCGCGCACGTCTATTTAGCGATTGCAGGTTATTGCGCAGCAGAGAGCTTGGATGGCTTCTCCAATTTTTTCAAGGTACAAGCGGAAGAAGAGAAGTTCCATGCCATGAAGATTTTCAAATATATCAATGATCGCGGTAAAAAGGTATCTTTCGCCGGGATGGAAACACCAGTCAATGAATACAAGTCGATTCTTGACGCTTTCGAGCATGCTTACCTGCATGAACAAGAGGTAACAAGACGTATTTACCATCTGTCTGACCTGGCACTGAATGATAGAGAGCACGCGACAATGCAATTCCTCAAATGGTTCATTGATGAGCAGGTTGAAGAAGAAGCGATGTTCGACAGCATTATCAATAAGCTTAAGCGTATCGACAAAGACAGCAATGCTTTCTATATGTTGGATGCTGAATTTGCACAACGCTCGTTCACGCCACCGGCAGCGGAATAATTACATATGATTTTATGAAAAGAGACTTACCTGTTTCGCGATATTTGGCGAAGGGTAAGTTTTTTTTGATGGTTAGATTTAGCCAAAACGTATAAAAGTTATTATTCAGCACCAACAAAACCACAGATCGTGGAATTCGAACCTATTCGCTACGGAACGATTCAAGGAAAGGGGGACCGGATCGTCAAGCCTTCTCTCAGGCTGCGGAGGCACTTTATACGCTTTCTTACACGATCAAGGGGATTTATAAGAAAGCAGAGCAAGACTTCACTGTGGTCAAGCTGGAGGGCTTGTGGTGGTGTTAGTAAAGTCCTGCTTGTTCCAAGGGAAGAATGGCGCTGGAAGCTGTTGAGATTTATTTATCAGACCCGAGAAAAGTAGAGCCTTCGAGAATGAAGACGATTTTGCGGTATCCTATTCAGGAGATAGAAGTGGTGGAGGGGTGATTTTTGCTGTAAGATAGAAGAAGATGTCGAATTGAGCGCAGGGGAGGGACGGCAGATGCAGGCACAAACACGCTATATTGCTGGAATTGCAAAAGGTATAGGTATACTGGTCATTTTGATCGGGTTTATGTATCCTGCATCTGCCGCCCAGGCTTCTTGGTTGGATCGGATCAAAGATATTTATGAGCTTCCGGAGAATGTGCAGCAAATTCAGAAGGACTATGAGGCGACTAAACAGCAGTTAGAGGATCAAAGAGACAAGCTATCCGAAACGATACAGCGGTCAAAAGAAACAGAAGAGAAACTTTTAGGGCAAAATGATGCGCTTAAGAAGGAAAATGAGCAGCTGCAAGAGCGTTTGAAAGCAATGGAACAGGTCGCGCTAGATAAAGACAAGCGGAATAAGAAAATCCTTTATATGGCTGTGACGGCTGTTTTATTAGTGGTGCTTTATTTTGTGCTTGGACGCGTGTTTCGATTTATCGTCTGGCGGAGGCAAAAGCGTCATATGAGATAATAAGTTTTAGCTAATGGGGAGGTCAGCAGAGATGGAGGTATCCTTCGAGAAATCAAGCTCACAGGCAAGGATGGCCACTTTGCGCCTAGATAAGGATGAGTCCGTTCACGTGCTGCATCCCAATCAGATCGTAGCGTTTCAAGGGAGATCAGCTCAGCGAGAAGATTCTTTGATGAAGCTGCCCAGCATGTACAGGAAAAAACGATTCATTCAGTCGCGTGTCCGCGGCCCGGCAAATGTAATGTTAGGACTGCCCGAAGGGTACAGCATGGCGGTTGTGCCTATTGGACCTGATGATGATCTCTTGTATGAATTTCGGCATGTGCTGTTCTATACAGAGGGGGTTAGTTTCACTTCTCATTTGCAAAATGTTAAAAATACTTTGATCACGCAGGATCTCGTGAAGATGATGTTTAAAGGTCCCGGTACGTTGGGGCTTCTGTCCACAGGACCGATCTATCAAATGGCGTTGGATGCGAAGGAACCCCTGTACGTCGATATTAGCTGCCTTGTCGCTTACCCGCGGAATGCTCAGCTGCGTTTATGTGTGTATGGGAATACACTGGCCAGCCAGCACATGAATTATCATTGGGAGATCACGGGGAAGGGGCATGTATTGATGCAGCCCTGTAAGCCGGATCGCAAGCTGGATGAGCATATGCAGAGCGATAGTTTGCTTCGCCGTATTGCCAAGGAAGTCATACCTTTTGGCGGTATTTTCATCAAATAAAAAAAGATAATAAAAAACATTTGCAATTGTCTTGGAATCCTGATATATTATTCCTTGTCGCCTCTGAGAAACATCGACGAAAGCGGCAAGTAATAGACCCATGCGGAAGTGGCTCAGCGGTAGAGCATCGCCTTGCCAAGGCGAGGGTCGCGGGTTCGATCCCCGTCTTCCGCTCCAACTTTATATGCGCCCTTAGCTCAGCTGGATAGAGTATTTGACTACGAATCAAAAGGTCGGGAGTTCGAATCTCTCAGGGCGCGCCATTTTCATCAAGCTATACAATATCGGGACGTAGCTCAGCTTGGTAGAGCACCTGCTTTGGGAGCAGGGGGTCGCATGTTCAAATCGTGTCGTCCCGACCATCAATTTCATAACGCGCGGGCGTAGTTTAATGGTAGAACTTCAGCCTTCCAAGCTGATCGCGCGGGTTCGATTCCCGCCGCCCGCTTTAGAGTTTTTAGAAAAGACCACCTTTGGGTGGTCTTTTTTTTGTTTTTTTGGGGAAGGGGAAGTAGGGAAGGAAGAAGTGGGAGTGGAGGGAGGAGTAGGAGGCCAGGAGAGTAGAAAAGGGAAAAGGACAAGGATGGGGAGTAAGTATGGGCAGGATTGATTGGTGGAAGAGAATGTGGGGAAGGAAGCAAGTGAGGTGGGAGTGGAAGGAGGAGTAGGCGGACAAGGGGGAGTAGAAAAGGGGAAAAGAGCGAGAAAGGGTGGGGATGGTAGAGGAGGAAGTGTGGGGTAGGATTAATTGGTGGAAAGGAATGTGGGGAAGGAAGCGAGTGAAGTGGGAGTGGAAGGAAGAGTAGGAGGACAAGGGGGAGTAGAAAAGGGGAAAAGAGCGAGAAAGGGTGGGGATGGTAGAGGAGGAAGTGTGGGGTAGGATTAATTGGTGGAAAGGAATGTGGGGAAGGAAGCAAGTGAGGTGGGAGTGGAAGGATGAGTAGGCGGACAAGGGGGAGTGGAAAAGCGAAATGGAGCGAGTATGGGGAGGGAAGGTGTTGAAGGCGGACTATCTTCAGTGTGTGCACCAGATAACAATCTAAGTTGGACGCGCGTCCAACAATATTCGCTGATGGCCTACATAGGAAGCCGTGTAGTTAGAATTTGGATTACTCCAGCCGTGGCTAGCCTTCTGAACTAGGAGAAGCGCTGGCTCATAAGCTATTTTTACTGTGGAGGTTACATTAAAGAGTTGAGCATCTTTCAACTCCATGTGTTTGTGCCCGTGGCTTCCATTGAGCAAGGCTGATGGTTCACAGATTCTGAAAGCCTGCGATTATGCAGGCTTTTCAAGCTTTCTCAGCCTGAAATCAGGAAAAGGCCTCAAAAGCCTGCAGAAACGCAGGAATTTACTGTTTCAAGCTATTCCAACGAGAAAAAAGATGCACTTTTGCAGGTTTATGAAAAACGCAGCCGGTATCCGGGTGCCTTAGAAGCAAGCGCTCACTGGCTCGGAGGCGCGAGGATACACGCAAAAGAACAGGCTGTCCCTCAAGTAGTGTTTCTACTTGTAGACAGCCCGGAAAGGATGACGCAGCAGGTGCCGCGTCTTGCAAATTATTTACTCGGAATGGTAACTAGTTTATAGCCTTTACTTTTAATGCCTTTAATAATATCAGGGAGTGCGGCGATCGTTGAAGGGTGATCATGCATGACGATGATGCTGCCGGATTGGACTTGGGCGAGAACGCTTTTGGCAATGGCTGCGGCGTTGGTGGATGACCAGTCCTTGGTGTCTTCGTTCCATAACACCATGCTCATATGGTTGTCTTCCGTAATGAGTTTCGTATCGTTATTGTAAGCACCGTAAGGTGGACGGAATAACGTTATCGGATTTTTGTCCCATTTGGCGAGCTTGTCGAGGCCAGACTTGAACTCTTTGAGCTGATCGTCGTAGCTCATTTTGGTCATTTGAGGATGGGTATCGGAATGATACCCCACAACATGTCCATCGTACACGGCTTGCGAGACAGACTCGTGATATTTTTCAGCATTTTGTCCAAGGAAGAAGAAGGTGACATGTGTGTCCAACTCTTTCAGGATCTTTAACAGCTTGGAAGTATCTTTGGTGGGTCCGTCGTCGATGGTGATTGCGACTGTACCCTTACTCACGCTGAACACGGGTTTCAGTGCGGAGACCCGGGCAGATTGGCTCGACTTCACGATAACGGGTTCTTCTTTGGGTGAGCCTACCTCTTGACCTATGGAGTCTTGTTCTTTGGTGTCAGGGCTGCTCGCAGCACCTGGTTTGGCAGAAGGTGCCGGAGAAGCCGCTGGCGTTGGAGAGACTAGAGCAGCAGGCGCCGTTTTTTGTGAATTTAAGGTTTGCACAGCTGTGGAGGATTGCTCGCAGCCTGCTAAAGCAAGTGGTATTAGGGCAGTTATTGCCCACATTGTTCGTGTTCTTTTCATGAGATTCACCTGGCTGTATAAGAGATTATAATAGGATATGAATATGACGTTCGATCTAGCGACAAGTTCATAGTTAACTTAAGGTTTGTGAAAGCCAGTGCTTCCACTGCCGAGCATCTACTATCCTAACACTAATGTGAATTGAATGTCATCCTATCTTGGCAAAGAAGAGATGGAAGCGTATACTAATTATTGTTAACGTGTGCATATAGGCAAAATAATAATAGGAAAGAGGTCGGCGAATATGAACGTGAAGAAATTAGGACGAACTGGTTTTGATATCTCGACGATAACTTTTGGCTGCTGGGAGCTGGGAGGAGGTCCTTGGGAGTTTACGAACGACCAGAACAACATTCAACTCCTTCGGAAAGCATATGAGCTGGGCATCACCACCTTTGATACAGCGGAAGGGTATGGCAATGGACATTCCGAAGAAGTTGTCGGAGAGGCTTTGGGTGACGTACGCAAAGAATGCATCCTTACGACCAAAGTCAGCCGCAGTAATTTAAAAGCTCAGGACGTCCGCAGGTCGGCAGAAAATAGTTTGAAGCGTTTAAAAACAGACTATATCGATATTTATTATATTCACTGGCCAAGCTTTGACGTGCCGGTCGAAGAGACATTGTCTGAATTTGTGAAGCTGAAAGAAGAAGGACTAATTCGAGCCATTGGCGTATCTAATTTCTCCATAGATCAGCTCAAAGAAGCAGTGAAGTATGCACAAATTGACGTAATCCAGCCTGAATACAGCCTATTGCATAGAGCTATTGAGAATGAAATGGTTCCTTTTTGCCAAGAACACCACATTGGCATCATGAGTTACAGCTCTATAGCCAAGGGCATCTTGACAGGAGCTTTTCATTTGCAAGGAAAGGCGCTTAAGGAGGGGGATTTCCGAGCGGAAAGAAGACTGTTCCTGCCTGAGCATTTGCTTGCGGAGAAAGAGCTGCTGGAGGCCATGCAAGAAATGGCTGTTGCCAAAGGCACGAACGTCACCCAAATTGCTATCGCGTGGCTGCTGCATCAAGAAGCGCTGACATCCGCGATTATCGGCACACAGGACGAGCACCATCTGGCAAACAATTTACAAGCGGCAGCCCTGTCTTTGTCCGCAGCTGAGTTAGCAGCCTTGAACACGATTAGTGATCGGGTCTTAGCCGTTATTGGCTATTAAATAGGCTAGCAAACCGTTTTGGCGATAGTTTCCATTTCGCAAAAGTTGTAACTATCAGTCGAACTGTGCTAGTCTATCATAGACAAAAAATGCCGAATCCAAGAGCAGCAAAAGCTCTTGGTACGGGGGACTTCTTTACTTGGGGTGAATGATCACTTGGCTTGCCGAGTGCGCTAGGGAACCTCTTCCCGAACCCGTCAACTAACCTCGGAGGCTTCAAGGAGGCAAGGGTTTGAAAGTTTTGGCTAAACGGTTTATTTGTTCCTGCGCAGTAGTTTGCGCCGCAGTACCCTTCTTTGCAGCACCGGTTGCAGAGGCTTCGCCAGCTGACCGTCCCGTGAAAGTTCAGGTCAACGACGAATTGCTGCAGTTTCCGGAAGTACAGCCTTACATTGATGAACAAGGTGTCATGCAGGTTCCACTCAGAGTTCTATCTGAGAAGCTTGGCTATCAAGTTAGCTGGGCTAAGCAAGCAGACGCGATTGTGGTCACACTGCTGAACAAGCAGCAGTCCATTCTACTGGTCACTGATCAGCAGCAAGCTATCGTCAACAGCAAGAAGATCAGCTTAGAGAGCAGCCCAACCGTCTATCAAGGCAATACATACGTTCCGCTGCGTTTCATTACGGAAACGTTCGGTTCCCCGATAGAATGGAATGATGCTAATCAGATTGCGATTGTGGATGTGGACAACAAGTCCCACAAGCCAGCTTGGATTGCACCGCCACCGCCACCGCCGCCTGTCATGAAAGCTGCCGCTGTGGCTGCTCCATCTTTGACCGATCAGATTGTGCAGACAGCCAATGCGTACATGGGGGTTCCTTATGCTTGGGGAGGCACGACGCCAAGAGGGTTTGATTGTTCCGGCTTTGTGCGTTATGTGTTTGAGACCAAAGGCATTGATCTGCCTCGAACATCGGCCGAGATGCATAGTTCGTTAAGCAATTCGGTGACAGATTTGAAGGTTGGGGATTTGGTTTTCTTCGCCGCCAAAACGGTGAATCATGTAGGCATTTATTTGGGCAATGATCAATTCATTTCAGCTACTACTTCCAGAGGCGTTACCGTGGAGAGTCTTTCCAGCTCGTATTGGAGTGCAAGGTACGTCGGAGCGAAAAGAGTCTTGTAATTAACAACTTCATCGAACATGTGTTTTCTATGAATCTTTCAACCGGAAGCATAGAAAGCAGATGTTCTTTTTTTGTGCGGAATCTTGCGATTTTTATCGAATTTTTATGGATTTTAGCCTATAATGAAGAAATGTTTGGAAGAAAGAGCAGGTGACACGAACGCGATGCAATTAAGTGTCTGGAAAAGCTGGTTTCACAAAAGAAAACATTTGGATCAAGCCGATAGCGTGTACACCGTGGAACAAGGGCCTGCTATTCCGGAAGAGCTTCGTGACGTGATAAATCAATTTTTTCGTACGTATAACCATTTCAAAGGGGCAAGAAGCTTACAAACGGATACGTTTATAAGAGAAGTTTTTTATGCGACGAAACAAGATCCCAAAGATCAAAGATCGATCGAAGAGATGGAAGCTTATATTCAACACAAAAACAAGCAGCGCCTGCGATTGAAATCCTATGTCATTGATGAGTATCTAAGTTTGAGCGAACATATCCGCATGATCGGCGTTACAAGGGAATTCAGTAATAATCAGAGAAATCGTGTGCTTTATTTTATTATAAAAGAGGATGCCTCTTGGCGGTTTCACCATATAGCAAGGTCGCATCATGGAACCGTTCTGGATAAATTCCAAGTGAAAGAACAAGTTGGCTTCGTGGTAGGGAATGAAAGGGCTGCTCTGCTTTTTCTGACACACGCAAGCTCCTCGGATGCCACGTCCTTCATGATAGGCGACTATGTGCATGTAGAGGGTTACTTGGAAGTCGAGCAAGAGGTGAGCAGCCAGTTGTACTACCGTGTTGTCCGAATGAATCGCGTACACTAAACCTTTAGAATGTAAGGGCTGCCCGATAGAGGGCTTGATCCCACTTGACACTTCCCCCCAAGGATTCCATGATCGCCCTAAGCGGCATATAAATATGACCGTCTACGATAGTAGGCGCCTCAGGAAGCGCAACGGATTTGCCATTTACTTTCATGACGGATTGATCCGGGTGAAGCTCAAGTCGCGTTGTCCCATATTGTACGCTTAATGTACGGGTATCTCCTTGCCATTCAAACTTGGCACCGATTCTTTCCAATATCCCGCGAAAAGGGACCATACTGGTTTCCTGCAATAAATACCCTCGAAATTCATGGACGAATTGTCCATTCACCTCAAGTTGAATCTGTGGATGATCCAACCGCTCTACCACGAACGCATTGCTGAGCGCACGTCCCGGACTTCGCAGCATGGAGCCGTTCGCATACAACGCTGAGCTTGCTCCCCCGTCCAAATTCATAGCATCCGTCAGTCCTAGTTTCAAAAGCACTTGCGCCATATCAGCCATCGTAGCCGTAGAAAGCGTCCCCATCACAAGTTGACGGGAAGCGTCGACTCCAATGAAGCTGCGCACATTAGCGCTTGTCGTAATCTTAGGATCCGTAAACCCATCCCGCTCAGCATCCAAATCAATAACACCGTCCGTAAGGAGATGAGGTCCTGCGCCAATAGCGGCATCAATCGCCGGCAGTTGAACCGCAGCGCCGGTATCTTCATTATGAAGAGAAGAAATCAGCTTCGCTGTATCCCCGACATGGATACTCGGCAGCACATGAGTGCGATTATTCGCGCTATTGCCTACTAAGAGTACATACCCATCTTCGGGCATATTGACGCTATCTGTCGTAATAGCGGTAACTAGATCTTCTCTTATGACAATTTTCGTTGAGTTGGGGAATTGAATAGAGGAACCGAAGTCACGCGTGTACCAGACAACTTGATCGTCGACATCCTCGCCCCAGTACTTATTTACGCCCCATGCAGTGAACGTGTAGGCTTTGTTTTGATGCGTAACGCTTATCTGCTGCTCGGTTTGCAAGCGCTGCAAGCCAGCGGTTTTGTTTGCGTTCACGAGGAAGGCAGGATTTAAGCCGGAATGAATGATTTCGCCGGAGCTTACGAGCAATCCGTTCGGGTAGCGCTTGGTTTCATCTTTTTCATAAGAGTCAAAAAAAGTCCCGTTAATCCCCGCGATCGCATGATTCCTGCTTAGCATGGAGGAGAAGGCTTCATCATGCCCAATACCTTCCTCAGCGGTTACTGGTTTAACACGCAAGTAGGGATCGGTAAGATCGACGGTGACCCACTGCGCAGTAAAGGATTTTCCATTATAAGAAACAGTCTGACTATGAGTTTGGACAGTGCCTTGAGCGGAAACAGAAGCAGGCAGAATAATGGCAGCTGAAAGCAAACAGCTCATGATAAATGTGTGTGACAAGATGCGGTAGCGCGTATGCGGCATTGCGGTTATCTTCCTTTCAGAGGTCATTTCTTCTTTAATTCGCGGAGGGAATAAAACGTTCCTCTCCAATAGATGCCACCTTGTTTCCAGGTAAGCCACACGGATCTGATGATGGTGTAGAGGAGCAGAGAGGCACTGACAGGAAGCAGGTAGGCTTCCTCAGCGCGTTTATCCATCAGGCGAGTCATAAGCTTGCGATACAACCAAATCTGCAGGATGACATCGAGCGCATAAATCGCTCCCCGCCAATCCCAAAGGCTAATCAGACCTAGCCAAGGCAGGATAAAAAAGATCAGCTGTCCAAGACAAGCGAGTAAAGCGATCGAATAGCTGTAGCGGAAGCCGGAAAACAGGTTCTTCTCCAGTCCAATGACAGCAGCCTTCAGAGTAGGGTACCATTCCACTTGGAGGATATGCTTGCCGGATAGAACCTTTTGACGAAAGCCTGCTTTTTTGAGAGAAATGCCTAATTGAAGATCATCGTCAGGTCTTAGCGCAATGGCTTTGTGAGTACCGATGGCTTCATAGGCGCTGCGGCTTACCATGTTGAAAGCGCCGATTCCGATGCCAGGCTCTCGGGCATTATCCAGATTGGCACGCCATGGACGAACGAACAGCGAGAATGAAAAGAGAAAGAAATGAACAAAGCCTTTGAGCAGAGCGCCTCGCGCAATCATGTTGGGCGTCAAGGTCAGATGCTGCACATCTTTCTCTTTCATGTAAGTGACAGCATCCGTAATGGCGTTTGGCGAGAACAGAATATCGGCATCTGTAAAAAGTAAATATTGCCCTCTAGCCTGCTGGTAGCCTTGATAGAGCGCATGGTTTTTGCCAAGCCAGCCATCGGGCAAATGGGTGATGTGGATGATTTTCAGCGGTGTAGAGATCTCCGATTTGTTCTGCGACCATCTCCGCAGCTCGTCAAGTCGGACGCCGGTGGCATCCTGAGAGCGGTCATTAACTGCAATGATCTCCAATCGTGGATAATTTTGCGAAAGCAGATGACGGACCGTTTCGAGAATGGTGCTTTCCTCTTCTTTGGCAGCAATAATGACTGAAACAAGCGGAGGCTTGTCCGGAAGCTTGAGGGATCGAGGCAGTGTATGCAGAAGATGCATGCCATTGTGCGCATCATACGTGATATAAAGCCAGTAGAGGAGGGTCAGGATTGCGATGATGCCGAGGGTGGACATGGCCTACCTCCTTATGAAAGAATAGAAGTTGACCGCATTATATCATTCATCGGGGATGATGGGAAATTTGGCAAGATGCGTGTGAAGGAGGCAAGGATGGCGGAGAAACGGTCGCAGCGCAGCGAGAACTATTGGAAAAAGCTTAATGGCGAGCAGCTCGCCCTATTTCTGGAAACGTTAAGGGTTGAAGCAGGAATGGAGCCGGATCAGCTGGCTTTTGTATGCATAGGAACAGATCGATCTACAGGAGATTCGCTTGGACCTTTGGTGGGGAGCAAGCTTGTGGAGCTTGGCTATCGGTATGTGATCGGGACATTAGAGGCCCCCTGTGATGCCAGTAATATCGAAACCCGGCTGCTGGAGGTTCCGGAGGGCTGTGTGGTCATCGCCATAGATGCTTGTTTGGGACTGAAGCTGTCCGTAGGTATGTTTCAAGTATCCAATCATCCGTTGGCACCTGGAAAGTCAGTAGGCAAGGTGCTGCCGCAGGTTGGCGATTATACGATTGCAGCTATTGTGAATACGGATGGGCCGAGGCAGTATAATATTTTACAAACCACTTCACTCTACCATGTGCTCAGGATGGCTGATGAAGTGGCACAGGCGATTCAGTATGCTTTTCCTATCAGATAAGCAGCTTAGGATGGAACGGAGAGATGAATGATGGGACCAGGAGGTATGGGGCGGTTATCCGACAGGAATCGGCCTAAGGCGAAGTTAAAGGATGTTTCGATCAAAAGGATTTTGGGTTTATTTCGCGGGTATAGAGGACAGTTGGCTGTCATTATTGGATTGGCGCTGCTTGCCGCAATTGTTGGCTTGATCCCGCCACTCGTCATGAAAGAAATCATTGATAAGGCGATTCCGCAAGGAAATATGAAGCTTCTAGCCGAAATGGCGCTGCTGATGGTTGTTCTGCCGGTCTTAAGCGGTATGCTGGGCGTGTGGCAAAATCATTTGAATACCAAGGTAACCCAAGGGGTTATCCGGGATTTAGGGCAGTCGCTGTTCCATAATTTGCAGCGCCAATCCATGGCGTTCTTCACGGATGCCCGGTCGGGCGAAATCGTTCAGCGCATAACGGGAGATGTGCAGGCTGTGCAAAGTGTCGTCACCTCACTCGTTGTCTCCTCGATCACGCAAATTGTCGTTGTTGTTTCGACCATTGGCATTTTGTTCGCGCTGGATTGGAAATTGGCCATTATCTCTGTGCTGATTCTTCCGCTCTTTATGCTGCCTGTAAAAAAGGTATCCAAGATGCGAAAAACACTTCGCACCGAAACGCAAAAGGTGCGTTCGGATATCTCTTCGCAGCTTAGCGAAAATTTCGGCATCTCCGGTGCTTTGCTGACACGCATTTTTGGCAGAGAGCAGCAGCAGGAGAAGGAATTCACAGCGATGAATCAAAAGGTTATGGATTTGGAGCTGCGTCTTAATCTCGTTGGCCGCTGGTTTGGCATGGCAACGAATACGCTGGGACCGCTGGGCACAGCGATTATCTACATGTATGGCGGTTACTCAGTCATATCCGGCAGTATGACGTTGGGCGCGATTGTCGCGTTCGCAGCGTATCTTGGACGGTTGTATATGCCGGTAGCCACGCTGCTTAACCTGCAGGTCGAAGTAGCTACGGCGCTGGGGGTGTTCCAGCGGATTTTTGAATATCAGGACATGGTACCGGATGTGCTGGACAGCAAGGATGCGCGGCCGCTCGGGCTGGCCGCGGGGCGTGTGGCGTATAAGCAGGTTTCTTTTGCTTATCAGCCTGGGCAGTATGCGCTGCGGAACGTTACCTTTGACGCGCAGCCTGGAGAGATGATCGCGCTCGTCGGGCCCAGCGGCGCGGGGAAATCAACGCTGATCGGCATGATCGCGCGGCTGTATGACCCGACGGAGGGCATCGTCGAGGTGGATGGCGTGGACGTCCGTGATGTCCAGCTTGCCACGCTGCGTTCGCAGATCGCCTACGTGACGCAGGAGTCGTTTCTGTTCCACGCGACGATTGGCGACAACCTGCGCTTCGCGCGGGAGGACGCTACGCGTGAGGAGATGGAGGCTGCGGCACGCCAAGCCTACATCCACGACTTCATCATGTCGCTCCCCGAAGGGTACGACACCATGGTTGGAGAGCGCGGACACCGGCTATCCGGCGGCGAGCGCCAGCGAATCGCGATTGCTCGCGCGATCCTGAAGCGCCCGCGCATCCTCATCCTCGATGAGGCGACATCGCACTTGGACTCGGAATCCGAGTCCTATGTGCAGGCGGCGCTCGAGGAGCTGATGCAAGGGCGCACGACGCTCGTGATCGCGCACCGGCTCTCCACGGTGCTGGCCGCCGATCACATTCTGGTGATCGAAGCGGGCGGCGTCGTGGAGCGAGGCACGCACAGCGAGCTGCTCGCTTTGGATGGGCTGTACGCAAGGCTGTACAGCACGCAGTTCGCCAAAGCCGCCGAGGCTTAGGCGGGTGGAAGAGAGACTGACAGGCTCCCCTTTTGGGGGAGCCTGTTTGTTGTTGTGCGCATGCGCCGCGCCAACTTGAGGGATGGGCTGAGCCCGCCAAAAAAGCCGTCTCAGCCGCAAAAAGTAACCAAAACCCTCCGAGCCTGCCCAAAAGGCAGTCTCGGAATAGAGAAAGCCCCCAACCCCCGCCAAAGCAAGCTGAGCCCGCCAAAAAAGCCGTCTCAGCCGCAAAAAGTAACCAAGTGCCCTCCGAGCCTGCCCAAAAGGCAGTCTCGGAAGAAAAAAAGCCCCCAACCCCCGCCAAAGCAATCCGAGCCCGCCAAAAAAGCCGTCTCAGCCGCAAAAAGTAACCAAGTGCCCTCCGAGCCTGCCCAAAAGGCAGCCTCGGAAGAGAGGCCCCAACAAAAAAAAGCTGAGCCCGCCCCAAAAAGGGGACGTCTCAGCAACAAAAAAATATAAGCCGAAGCCGGCTCCAAAGCTAATTACTTCGCAATGTCCACATTCGCCTGCGATGCAGAGCCATCGGTTTTGTCGTCTGCCGCCAAAGCTGCAGGGTCCAAGTTGGCCTCCTCACGAAGCAGGTAGCTAATGAACAAGACATAGTACGACACGATGATGAAGAAAACGCCAGCAGTCAGCGGGTCTTTTGAAAATTGTGTCAGGTCGACAGGGTTTATGCTCGATGGGTTGGCAGTTGCGTTCGTAGCAAGGCTGATGAAAGCGACGCGATAGACTACGCGGCCGAGAAACAGCACAAGCACGGCAATTTCCACCCATAAGTGGGTGCGATAGTACCAGCCATCCAAGCGATGCTCGAAACGGGTGTGGCGAATGGCCGTGAGGCCGAGACCCGCACCAGCGGCTAGCCCAATGATATAGCCGATGAAATGGATGGGGTGAATAAAGCCCAGCAGGAAAATGAAGAGTCCCAAGATGCTGAAAAGGATGAGGCGGAACTTAAGTCTGCCGCGGGAAAGCTTTTGAAAGCCAATGGTGCGCTTCGTTCGGCGATAGATAAAGAAGCCAATAATGACGAAGGGAATGGCATAATGCAACCAATCTTGCACGAAACAACCTCCAATCGGAATTTTCTTTCCTTATTGTAGCAAATTTAGGCAGCTTGTCATGAGAAATGTTATTCCGTTTACAAAAAACTGTCATACACTTAATAGTAGAGCGATAAACTTACTATTACACACAAAATGTGCCGCAAGGAGTTGACTGACCAATGGCTCTCATTACTCACGTTAATGTATGTAATGCCGACAACGAAATTTACTGCTGTCTTCGCAATAAAATAGTGAAGCTGGATGTTCAGCAGAAAGAACAGTTCTGCCAAGGTTGTAAAATGTATGCTGGTGAGGCAGACGGTTATGCACGCGGGGTCACCTGCGTCTGGGAAGATGTCCGTGTGGTTAGCAATCCGCATGTGGCTGTAGATCCGATTGAGGAATTTACGCATAATCAAATCCGCGAAGTGCCGCCCGAGAGTCCGGCCTTATTTTTATATACGACTGAATGGTAATGGTCAAACACATCCTTTTTGATTTTGACGGGACCCTGGTGGATTCTAGAGCATTGCTCGTAAAGTTGTATAATGAAATGGCTGCGCAGTATCAATTCCGGATGATTCGTGATCAGGATCTGGCGCTTCTGCGTTCGCTTTCGATCTCTGAGCGGGTAAATCGGTTGGGCGTTCCTGTCCTCCAAATTCCAAAACTAGTCGTAGCGGGCAGGCAGATGTATCAAGACAATATCCGTGCGCTGCACATTGTACCTGGCATGAAAGAGGTCATTGCCCGCATTTCAGCGCAAGGGATACGCAGCTCGATTCTTTCTTCTAATTCCGAAGGGAATATTCGGACTTTTCTCAAGAACAACAGGATGGATGGCGCGTTCAAGGAGATCATTTCGGCAAAGCATCTTTTTGGCAAACACCATTCAATTCGGAAAGTGATGAAACAGTGGGGGACGCCACCTTCAAAGATGATCTATGTCGGTGACGAGCTAAGGGATATTGAGGCCTGCCAGAAATTGGGCGTGCCAATTATTGCTGTGACTTGGGGATATGACTCACCGCGCCTATTACTTAGCGGGAAGCCCGATTACTTGGTGAACTCACCGAATGAACTGATGAGGACACTGCTGGCATTAACCTGAGAGATAAGGTTCGGAGGAGCTGCAATCGGCTGCCGCAGACGAGGTCTGAGGTAGTTTATTTGCGTTGTTGGCTTATTGGAAACCGCAACATTCGCAGTCGGGTCCAATCATCGTGTAAAATAGAAAGAACGGGTGAACGCTGCCTTCAGGAGGGGTGTCAGGTTATGTTATTTTATCTTATTATCTTCATCGTCACGGCGATTGATCAAATTACCAAATACAAGATCCGGTCTATTCTGAGTGTTGGGGAATCTATGCCGTTTTATAAAGACATTATATCGTTTACGTATTATCAAAATACGGGCGCAGCTGGCAGCACCATGCAAGGGTGGGCACGTTATTTGGGAATACTGGCCGTTCTGATCGTGGCTGTTATTATTTATTATTGGAAAAAAGGACGCATTCAAGGCATCCTCAAGCAATCAGGTGCGGCTTTGCTGGTAGGAGGAGCCATAGGCAATGGGATCGAACGGTTGCTCTTTGGGAAAGTAACGGATTTCATCGTCTTTCGCTCAGGCAATGGGGTGATGAATTTAGCGGATTTAGCGATTAATTTAGGCGTTGTGCTATTTGTACTGGACATGTTTTGGAGCTATAGACAGTCCCTTGGCCGCAAAAATAAAGTTTTTGAATAATGTGGGTCTTTTAAACTATAGATGTAGATCAAAAGTACTATTTATGATATCCTTCAGATAGACGGTTTATAACCGAGTTGATGTTGAACTGGGGGATGATGATATGAGGCCGGACAGGCAGGCACTGATTGATGAATTTTTTGTTATGGTTCGCAAATTAAATCGGACAGGTTCCGATATCATGCATGTGAGGGAATTTTTCTGGGGAGCTTCCGAGATTCGCGCTTTCGTCCCTCCTACGGTAGAGTTTATGACAGTCCTCCGCACATACAATGCTGTTTTATTTCACGAGTTCCGCAAATCATTGGTTCCCAATACAAGTATGCATATCCTAGCAAATGTTCATATGGAAGCTGGGGAAGCGTTGATTAGTCTTGGAATTACGAGCCTGGAAGAGCTGCAGATGGCGGTCAAAGGGAAAATTACGGCATTAGCCCAAGAAGGATAAAGGGACTTTCCCTAAAAGATAGAGCACAGCCGATCAGAGGAAAAGAGGTCGTCTCAAAAGTAACATTGTTGAAATGTAAGTCAGTTTCAATCAATAGAAAACGGCATATTGGAATAACAAATATGTAAAAAACAAAGAAATCTCTCCTTTTGGTCAAATGGTTGGGTGGTACCTCCATTTTGCCAAAGAGGGATTTCTTTTTGTTACTTTATTCTCTGTCTCTGTGGCCTCTAGGGAGGTGTTTTTTTGGATTTTACTGGATAAACTCCAGTCAAAGTAGCATTTCCACCTTCCGAAACCCAAAAACACTGTAGTAAGTCCAATGTTTTCGGGTTTGCGGCCTCTAGGGAGGCGTTTTTTTTGCATTTCACTGGATAAACTCCAGTTAAAGTAGCATTTCCACCTCCCAAACCCGATGACACTGTAGTAATTCCAGTGGAATTTGGCAGCAGGGTTGGGGTTGCAGTTAGGGTTAGGCGGTTCACCGTTGAGCTTCTAAAACAGAAGGGCTGCCTCGCAGTCATTTTCGACTTTTGAGACAACCCTTTTCTTGTGGATTATTCGTCTTTTTTCTGCTGCATAGCAGCTAGCAGCTTGTCGGCAAGTGAGTTGCCGAGCTGGGTCTGATCGGAGAACTTCTCGATCAGCTGGCGGTTCATCTTGGCAGAGGCGCGTCGGCCGCCGCCTGTGGATTCACTATCGACTTTCTCCACGAAATTGCAGGGACGGCATTGAAAATATTTGCCGGCTTTGCCGTTGTGGATTTCCATTTTTTTGTGACACTGCGGACAACGATGGTTGGTCAGCTGCCCGTCAGCTTCGCGTTTGTAGGAGCACTCACGACTGGAACAGACGAAGTAACGACCACGTTTTCCTTTCACTTCTTGCAGGAATTCACCGCAATCCGGACATACGCTTCCGGTTAGGTTATGCGGTTTGTAGGCGGCTGAGCTTCTCTTGACTTCCTCAACAAGCTCGACTGTTTTCTTGCGAATCCCGCTAAGGAACTGGTCCATGCTTCCTTTGCCCTTGGAAATTCGTTCAAGCTCGAGCTCCCAGCGTGCGGTCAGCTCTGGAGAACGAAGCTCTTCGGAAGCCAGCTCGATGAGCTGAGTGCCTTTCCCTGTTGGAATGAGTGAAGAACCTTGGCGCTCAATGGTGTCAGAAGACACAAGCTTCTCAATAATATCTGCGCGAGTGGCTGGCGTGCCAAGGCCCCATTTCTCCATTTGGGAAAGCAGGGAGGCTTCGTTGTACCTAGCCGGCGGTTTCGTCTGGCGGCTTAGCTGGCGAGCGTTCTTGACGGTAACGGTATCTTTCTCTTTGGCTTGAGGCAGCAGTTGCGACGGATCTTCATCCGTCTCGGCTTCATCGCGATCCGGGTCGGTGAAATCGACGGTGCCGTAGACATCTTTCCAACCGGCTTGTTTCACGACTTTACCGGATGCGTAAAGTTTTTCGCCGGCAACTTCGATCGTCAGCTTCGTTTCGTCATAACGGCATGGGCCACTGAATAAGGCAAGAAATCTACGTAAAATAAGGTCGTACAGACGGCGTTCGTCGGCGCTTAAGGTAGTTAATGAAATAGCTTCTCCAGTTGGGATGATGGCATGGTGATCGCTCACTTTGGAATCATCCACGATGCGTTTCGTTATGGTTAAAGGCTTGCGTATAAACGGTGCGGCAAGTGCCGCATAGGGGCCAATTGCAGCGCCTTTGAGTCTGCCAAGCAGAGTCGGTACCATGTCTGATGTCAAATAGCGTGAATCGGTACGCGGATAAGTGACGAGCTTATATTGCTCATACAGCCTTTGCAGCACATTGGAAGTCGTCTTGGCCGAGAAGCCGAATTTGCGGTTCGCATCGCGCTGCAGCTCAGTGAGATCATAAGCCAGCGGATGCGGGATTTGCTTTTCGGTTTGACTCACTTGCTGGATTTTGCCGCTTTGGCCCTGCAGCTTGGCTTTCAGGGCATCGGCGCGCTCACGGTCAAATATACGCGTATCGCCTGTTTTGGGGTCCCGCCATATCGCGCGGAAAGCCCCCAGCTCCGCTTCGATCAACCAATAGTCGACGGACCGGAAATCTCGGATTTCCACCTCGCGGCCCGTCATCATCGCCAGCGTGGGCGTCTGCACGCGCCCAGCAGACAAGGACGCGCCGAATTTGCTGGTCAGCGCGCGCGTGACATTGAGGCCGATCAGCCAATCGGCCTCAGACCTGCAGACGGCTGCCTGATACAGCCGGTTGTAGTCCGTGCCAGGCTTCAGCTGCGCGAAGCCTTCGCGAATCGCCTGATCCGTCTGCGACGAGATCCAAAGCCGTTTGAACGGCTTTCTCCAGCGGATCAGCTCCATGATCCAACGCGCGACGAGTTCGCCTTCGCGCCCCGCATCGGTGGCGATGACCAGCTCCGCTAGATCGCCACGTTTGCTTAATTGCTCAATCGCACGATATTGCTGTGAGGTTTCCTTCATAACTTTGAGCTTCATGCGCTCTGGCAGAATCGGAAGATCCTCCAGGTTCCAAGTTTTGTACTTGGCATCGTAATCCTCAGGCTCAGCCAAGGTTACCAGATGGCCAAGCGCCCAAGTGACAACATATTTGGCACCTTCATAATGGTGCTTTTGCTTCTGATTACAGCCGAGAACACGGGCAATTTCTTTGGCCACGCTCGGTTTTTCGGTGAGTACGAGTATTTTCATTGGGAACACGACCTCATTTCTTTCTACAAATCAGCATAATGGAAACAAGGTATATTTTCAAATCATAAACGGTTGCGAGGGGTTGTCCATTGCTCCTGTACATCGTACTAATTCAGCAATTCTGATAAATATTTTTGTGTGAAATGTCAAAAAAGTGTGAATTTTGTCTGTTCTTGTCTCTATTTAAAGGTATAATAAGGATATGTAGGATAAAGAGGGGTCAAAATCAGAATGGGACGCAAGTATGCTTTTTTTTCAAATCAAACGATCAAAATGAGGTTTCAATTATGGATTGGCCTTGTAGTGGTCCTCTTTGCTTTTTCCATTATTGTTACCTTTTACCTCATAGAGAAAAAAGACCGCTTACATGAAGCGGAAAATCAATTAAAGCAAGTAGTCACCCTGCAAAGTCTCTATATCGAGCGATGGAATAAGGAAAAGCTTGATGTCATCAAGCGGTTCGCGGTATCGGATAATGCGAAGTTTCACCGGATTGGCGAATTAAGGAGAGAATTTCAAGATTATGAGCGCGTAGGTTCAGAATTCGCATTGATTAGCTTTGTGGAAGAAGACGGATATATTCGCTCAGAAACAGATCCTACGCTGAAGGTATATGTGGGAGATCGGGATTATTTTAAGTATGCGATGGATAAGAAAAACTTTATCTCCGGTGTTGTCTACTCCAAGGATACCGGAATGCCCATCATTACCTTCTCCGTACCGGTTCTGGGAGACCAGAATGAATTTCGAGGCGCTGTTGTCGGAATGATCCGACTGGAAATGCTGAATAAATTAATGAAACAGCTCAGCTTTGGTGAAACCGGGGAAGTCTATGTGCTCGATCGGGACGGTAAAGTAGTAACGGCTTCAACAGATGCAAGCAATGATCCTACGTTCGTCCAGACACAGATGACATCCGAAATTATTCAAAGGGCGAAGGCCAAGAGTAATGATACTAGCGCGTACGTTGGTTTCCACGGAGATATTGTCTATGGTCAATACAAGTGGGCATCGGGAAAAAGCTGGATTATTGTTGGCGAGATTACCCAAAAAGAAGTCTTTGAAAGTCTTAATCAATTGAGTATTACGATTATTGTCATTTCGCTAATTGCCCTCATCGTAAGCATATTCGCTGGGATGACGATCGCTTCTCGGATTGAAAAGCCAATTCGGTATTTGCTTCGCGCTACGAAAATCATTCAAAATGGCAACTATGATTATCAAATTAATCCAGAAAAGATCAAAATGGCGCCGATTGAATTGAGAGAACTGTGCGATACGTTTAATCTGATGTCCGAAAAGCTAAAGACGAATATTACGCTGCTTGAACATTCTGCTCTGGTCGATCAATTGACAGAGATACATAATCGGCGGTATATGATGCTGGAAGGCAATGAACAGCTGCTGGCCAATATCGCTGCCAACCAGACATGTTCGGTCATGATGCTGGATATCGACCATTTCAAAACGATTAATGATACGTATGGCCATTTGGTGGGGGATCGTGTTCTGCAGCATGTGGCTTCGCTTCTTAAGCATTATGCCGGCGCGGGCACGATCGTTGCTCGTTATGGCGGTGAAGAGTTTATTCTATTGGTCCTTCGCAGAAACGCACAGGAGAGTGTTTCCTTGGCAGAGGATCTTAGAAGGCGTTTGTTGGATGAACCGTATGTGAATGGGGAATTGACTGTGAAGCTGACAGCGAGCATCGGTGTAGCCGAATATTCGCAAACGTTGGAATACGGAACGATGATTTTGGAAGATATGGTTTCGAGAGCGGATCACGCGCTTTATCGTGCCAAATCGGGAGGCAGAAACAGAGTGGAGTTAGATCGCTGAAGGTGTTTCAGTATTCCTACTCTCTTGGGAACTTCAAAAAGCCTCTATCCTACTTAGTAGGATAGAGGACTTTTTAGTTGTCGTTGATTGTGAGATGTTTTTCTGCGAGATTAATTTTCGATGATAATGCCGCTTAATTTGAGATTGACCAAGTTAGCAATTGTATCTCCAACAGGGCAAGTTTCTTCTAGAAACTTAACAAATTCTTCAACCTTCTCTTTGGGTGCGTCTGTTTTGATATGAAAAGTGTAACGAATATCCGAATATCCAGGACGGACATCGGACTTTTTAAAGAACCCGTCCAAATCCAGATCCCCTTCAATTTCAACTCGGAAATCCTCAAGATGAATATTAAACTTTTTGGCATATACTCTGGCTACAATCGATTGACATGCTCCCAAAGAACCAAGCAATGCCTCAACAGGATTCATTCCCGTATCTGTTCCACCCAAACTTTTTGGTTCATCAATCGTAAACTCAAAGTTTCTGGAACTAACCTTGACAACCACACCTTCTTGCAATTGGGCTGTCGCTTTAAATGTTGTAGTAGCTATCATACTCACTCCTTTGGCGTATTTATTCCAAATAATAATACCATATAATTCCTGTAGTTTTAATATGAAATTAAAATCAATTCATAGACGAAATGGTTTCAGGCGATAGCAAGGATCACGGATTCGGGTGTATAATAGTCAAGTAGTTAGTAAATTACCAACATTTGGGGGGTTATCCATGCAAAGCACGCCATTAAGACCAATGGGAATTGGGAGAATTTTGGATCGCAGTTTCCAGTTGTACCGTAAACATTTTGTGGCTTTAACATTAATCATGCTGATCTTATTCGGTCCTTTCTATTTGCTCCAGCATTTGCTGATGTATCAAGAGACGGCAAGTTCATCCGCTTCCATTCTTGATCAAATTCGAAGTGGCAAATCGCTGGAGGATATGTTCGGAGCGGATTCTTACTTACAAAGTAATCCAGCTGCGCAAGATCCAGAGTTCATCTGGAGAGCACTTCTCCTGATGATCGTGTTAGTTCCTATTATGCTTCTTGGCCTTTTTCCAGCCTCTATGGCTTCTGTGGTTCACTTGGTTAAAGCTAACTTGCTGGGGGAAGAGACGCCGAAGGTCGGACAGCTCTTGAAGAAATCGTTTCGTCGATTCTGGCCGTTAGCAGGTAGTACCTTTCTCTATGGGCTGATCATGTTTGGATTATACATAGGTCTTGCGATTGTAATTGTTATTTTTGCCATTGTATTCGCACTGGGAGGAAGCTTCTCGAGCGCTGTAGGAGGTTCAGGCGGGGGAGGGATGGTCTTAACCATTTTATTCTTTATCCTGCTGGGGCTAGGCTCGCTGTTTGCTTTTGCTTACTTTTGTATTCGGTGGAGCTATTATTTGCCTTTTGTTGCCTTGGAGGAAGAATCCATTGGGCTCGGACGCAGCTGGAAATTAACACGAAGCAGCTTCTGGCGCTTATTGGGCATGTATGTTGTGCTAACGCTCATTCTGTATTTGTTTTTGGCTGTTATTCAATTGATTATTGCGGCTGTATTTGGCTTAGGTTTATGGGCGCAGCTGCTGCAAAGCTTAATATCCATTCTCGTTATGCCTTTGTGGTATTTACCTTACGCGGTGAGTTTCTTTGATTTGAAGGTACGAAATGAAGGCTTCGGTCTTGAAGCTATGATTGAGCATACAATATCTTCCTCACCTTACGATAAGTCGGAGGAATTGGAGCCGTTTGACCCTTTTGATGACCCACAACCTATTAATTTGGATAAAAAAGAATGATTCAAGCAAGCTTTGCCGCATCTTTGCAAGAAGATAAAGAGCAATTAAAAAAAATTCTGGAGCAAAAGGAATATAAAGCTTATGAGCTCAAGGACCATGAATCCTTCTGGTCTTGGTTAAAGCCTTTGTTCCGGAAGCTGCGCAGTTTGCTGCCTGATTTTGAAGTTTCTGACACGGTCACAGACTGGTTGACCATCGGTGTGATGATTGTACTTCTGGGCATTGCTGCTTTTGCGATTTATTGGTTCGTGAAGCAGTTGATCTGGCAGCAAAGGGCAAAGGCAGAAACGTTTTTGCCTGAAGGGGAAATCAGTCGTTCTTACCTTTATTATTGGCAGCAAGCTGCTGATCTGCGAGAAATGGGTGATTGGAGAGAAGGCGTACGTTCGGTCTTTCTTTCCCTGCTGTTTTTTCTGGAGGCCGAGCGTATGATTCGGGTGGAGAAGTGGAAGACGAACTGGGAATATGCAGAGGAGCTGAAAGGATCGGCTTCGCTGCTCATCCCATTATTTGAAGAAAGCTCACTGCTTTTTGATCGTATCTGGTATGGGAAAGAATTGGTGACAGAACAACAATTCATATGGATGTATGAACAAATTGCTCGGGTAATTGACAGGAAGGAGGGCTTGATCCATGAAAGGGCTGAATAAGCTGCACGTGGGACTAGCGCTCAGTATCCTGCTGTTTCTTGCATTAGGTTATGGGCTGGTGAAGCCGAAGCTGCCAGATCAGCCTCCATATCTTTCCTTTTCCACTGATACCGATGGGACTAAAGCATGGAAGGAATTGCTTACCACGAAGCAAGCAGCTGTGAAAGAATGGCGGCTGGATTGGAAACATCTTCCTGGCGGGACGTCCATGCTGCTTGTTGCGATTCAGCCATCGGGCGTGACGAAGGCGGATCGGGAACAACTGCTGGAGTGGGTTCGCAAGGGGAACGACGCGGTGTTGTTTGATCGTGAGCCGGAAGGCTGGGAGATGTGGGAGACGGAGCTTGCTGATGGCGAAGAAGCGCGTGGAAATAAGGCTGCGAATGAGAAAAAGACGCCCTCTGCTATGAAGGCTTCGCCTGATTATCTGCAAGCAGAGGGTAAGTTCACAGGTACGGTGGAAACGCCGTACCGGATTCAGGCGAGCGGAGCTGGGCAAGCGCTGTTCGAGGATGAGCGCGGCGTGCTCGCCAGCCGCATACAGGAAGGTGCAGGCAGCATCACGATGGTGCTGACCCCGACCTGGATGCAGAATGGGACGATTGATGAAGCGTCCCATTTCGAATTGATCTGGCCGCTGTTCGCGAAGTCCTGGGATGCCGTGTGGGTCGATGAGACCCATCACGGCTTCGGGACGAAGCCCGGACTGCTGGCCGTATATCCCGCGTGGCTGGTGCTTGCCAGCGTGCAGCTTGGTCTGGCGCTGCTGCTGTGGCTCTGGCTGCGCGGCAAGCGCTTTGGGTCCGTGCACACGCCGCGGGCGTGGACGGTTCGCCGCGGCGACGAAGGCGTGCACGCCGTCGCCGCTTGGTATGAGCGCCTCGGCTACCAGCGCGAGGCGCTTGCCCACCAGCAACTGTTCCTGCGGCAGCTGCTGCATCAGCGCTGGGGGCTCAGCCCCAGCGCCAGTGCTTCGCAGGCCGCGGAAGCTGCGCGCGGCCGGTTGCCTGAGGCGCAGGCGGCGCAGCTCGCGCGCCTGCTGGCGGAGCCGCCGGCTGCGGGCGGCGGCCCTGAGAAGCCCCGCGCTGCGAAGCAGCGGGGCGTGAGTACACGAGCGTTCGTGCAGCGAACGCGTGAGATGGGCGAGATCATCGCCTACTTGGAGAAGGAGTGAGCGTAATGAACGAAATTATACAAGCGATGGAGCAGCGCTTATTCGGCCAAAAGCTGAATATCCGGCTGCTCGTCACCGCACTGTTGGCGGGCGGGCATGTGCTGCTGGAAGGTGTGCCCGGTCTAGGCAAAACGAAGATGGCGCGCACGCTTGCGGAATTCATCGGAGGCGATTACCGCCGCATTCAATTTACGCCGGATCTGATGCCCGGTGATATTACGGGCAGTGTTATTTACAACATGCAGGAGCATTCGTTTACGACCATTCAAGGTCCGATTTTCACGAATGTGCTGCTTGCTGATGAAATTAATCGGTCAGGACCGAAGACCCAAGCGGCGCTGCTGGAAGCGATGGAAGAGCGTCAGGTGACGATTCAGGGAAATACATATAAGCTGCCAAACCCGTTCTTTGTTGTAGCAACTCAAAATCCTGTTGAATACGAAGGCACCTATCCGCTGCCTGAAGCTCAGCTCGATCGATTCTTGTTCAAGCTGGTGCTTGATTATCCCGGCGAAGAAGCAGAAATCGCGATTCTTCGTGGACATATCCCTTTCCCTCAGCATCAAGAGGAAGCCCTCTCGGCTATTTTGACACCGGGACGCATTGAAGAACTGCAGCGGAAGCTGGCAGATGTCGTCGTGGAGGAATCCTTGTATGCGTACATCGCCACGATTATTCGCAAGACACGCGAATCCAAGCGAGTTCAGCTGGGAGCAAGCCCGCGAGCAGGTATTGCGGTGTTGATGGCGAGCAAGGCTTGGGCTCTGCTGGATGGACGGACGTATGTGACGCCCGACGATATCAAGCTTGTAGCGCGGCCAGCGCTGCGGCACAGGCTGCTGCTTACACCGCAAGCGGAATTGGAGGGCGGAACCAGTGACCACATCATCCAAGAAACGCTCGGCGCTATTCCGGTTCCTCGATAGAAGGCTGATCCAGGATTTTATCCTGCCGACGAACCGCTTCATCCTCCTTGCTGGTGTCGGAGCGATTGTGAATATCACTGCTTTTGTATGGGATAAAGATTCAGTTGAGCCTGTATTTTGGAGTTACAATGCTTTGCTTATTCTGTTAAGCGGCATTGATCTGTTGCTGCTCCCCAAACGCAGCAGTTGGATAGTCCAGCGCAAGCTGCCGGAGCAGATGGATGTCAGAAGCAGCGCCCAAATATCCATTGAGCTTGGCGCACAAGGAATCGCTCATGTTCAGGTAGAGGTGATGGATGACTTGCCGCCAACTTTCCAGCTTGAGAGCGGTCAGTTCAGCGGTGCATTCCGTGGAACAGCTCCGTCCATTTTCTACACGGTTAAAGCGTTGGAAAGAGGCAAATATGACTTCAAATTCGTCTATTTGCGATACTGGGGTGGTATGGGGCTTTGGAAAAAGCAAGTGAGGATTCAGCATCAAGCGGAAATTGAGGTTTACCCGGATTTATCTCAGGTACGAGGCGTGCTGGGGGCTGTTCAGGATGCGTTGATTCTCGAAGGTCATCGACTGTTCAAAAAGCAGCGCAGCGGCTCCGAATTTTCCTATATCCGTGATTATGTGCAAGGCGATGATATCAGGCATATCAATTGGAAGGCTTCTGCCCGCACGACCAAGCTGATGACGAACCTTTTTCAACCGGAAAAAGGAAAGATTGTGACGCTGGTGCTGGACTGCGGCCGCCAAATGGCGATTGAGCTTGAAGGTCAGGTGAAGCTGGACCGGACGTTGGAAGCGGCTTTGACGCTGGCAGCCGTGGCTTTGAAGCAAGGCGATCAAGTCTCGCTGGTTGCTTATTCGAATCAAGTGAAGGTATATGTGCCGCCTGGGAAAGGGCTGCCGCATCTTCAGGCATTAACTAGGGCTGTATATGATTTGCGTACGGACTTTGTTGAGTCCAGTACTCATGTTGCTTTTACACATGTGCTGCGTTTTCTGAAAAAGCGTTCATTGGTTGTGCTGTTTTCGGATATGGAAAGCTATCTGTACGATCAAGAAATGCTGCCGTATGTGCAGCGATTGCGGCGCAGTCATCATGTACTGCTTTTATCTTTGCAGGACCCTCTGATTCACGGTTGGGTACGCATTCGCGCAGAAGACAGCAAGCAGGCTTATCGGCAAAGCATGGCTCACAAGTTTACGACGGATCGTTATGCTTACGTAGCCAAAATGGCCGGCAATGGCATCCCGGTGATGGATGTTCCTGCCGACCAGCTAACGCTTAGCGCCGTTAATGCTTATTTGGACTTAAAATCACGAGATCATTTATAGGGTTAATGGTTTTTGTTTAGCACGTTTACTAATTCCATAGCCGTAGTACAGGATTAGAATGAGCAAAGTAACGCCGGCAATGAGATATTTCACTTCGAGGGACAACGTAGATGGAGTAATGTACCCCTCGATGATGCCTGCGACGATAAATAAAGGGATCGTGCCGATCAGCAGCTGTGCGGATTCCTTCGCTGACTCCAGAAAGCGCAGCTTGCGTGGATAAGGGCCCGGCACAAAAAAGCGATAACCCATATACAAACCAGCCCCGCCCGCAATAAAAATAGCGGTTAGCTCAATAATGCCGTGCGGCAAGATATACGCCCAAAATACATAGCTTTTTCCCGACTTCATGAAGACAGCAGCCAATGCGCCGACGAGAAGTCCATTGCTGATCATTAAATACACGGTACCAATGCCTAGGGTCACGCCGCTAATAAAAGCGAGCACCGCGACTCGAATGTTATTGGTCATGATTGCCGTTGAAACAAGGGGAGAATGGATGTCCCCGCGCGGATCGGCTGTTCGGGACGGATCAATGTTTTCGGCCATCGTGCCGGGCATAATCATCGATAGGTTTAACGGATCTTTCCAAACGGAAAGGAAGCCGAGAAGTCCTCCCAGCAGGAACAGGATCAGCGCAAAGCCAACAAACAGGCTTCTGGCTTGAATCAGCGATGGAAAATAATGAAGGAAAAATTGCTTCATTTGCGAGCTGCTTTTATTGCTTTCTTTGTACATTGCATTGTGTGCTTGTGAGATGAGATGATTGAGATACACGGTAGTTTCGTCTGCTGGGCGATGTGTTTGCAGCGTGGCTAGATGAGCCGATACCATTTTGTAAAGTTCCGTAAAACGATTGATTTGACTGGCTTGCAAATTGCTCTTCCGCTTATTCAGCTGTCTTATAAGATCTTCGAGCTCAGTCCATTGCGATTTATGTTCACGAATAAAACGCGTAATATCTAACGTCATGGTGGTCCTCCTAATCTTGAGCGAACGTGTTTATTTTATCATATTTAAGACAATTGTTACCATAATTATGAAATCAGAAGGAGATAGGATGAACGAGTCTCTGGATAAAAAAGTGACGATCATTACCCCGGAGCAGGTGCAGCTGCAATTTCAGACTGCAGGAATCGGCTCTAGAGCGATAGCGCATTTGCTAGATACGTTGATTTTAATGGTCGTGAATGGCCTTTTGTTTTTTTTCGTGCTTTTGGTACGTCGATTGTACGCAGGGGACTGGCTGCCAGCCGTTGCTGATTATTTAATGGCGTTTTCTATTATTTTATTAATCCTATTAAATTTAGGGTATTTTATTTGTACAGAAGCTTTCATGGGCGGGCAAACCGTTGGCAAGAGGCTGCTCGGGCTGCGTGTGCTTCAGAATAATGGGCAATCTGCAACGATGCTTTCGATCCTGATTCGCAATCTGTTTCGATTGCTGGATATGATGCCGAGCTTTTACTTCTTGGGCGCAGTCTGCATCATGTTTAGTGCTAAAGACAAGCGTATCGGAGATATGGTTGCTGGTACGATCGTGGTGATTGAGGCTCGTTTTGAACGCGTGAAGCGGCGAAAGCTGCTGGATAAAGCAATCATCAGGAAGAACTATCCGAACCTCGTATTGAATCTGGAGGAAGCTGGGAAAGAACGAATTACTGCGCAGGATTGGCAACTCTTGCTGGCGTGGGTCGAGCGGATTCCGACGATGCCTGCTGCTAGATTAACGGAGTTGGCTGAGCCGATTGCGCAGCATTTTGCCCGAACATTGAAACTGGACCAGATGGTTGCGAAAGAACCTGCTGCTTTTTTAGTAAATCTGTATGGCATTCTGAGGGGCGATTGGGAAGTGTAAAACCAGCTTGAAGGAGGGGTGGGGCACGATGGGAATTACTGCTGTTGTAGCCGGAGGCACCGGGTTAGTGGGAAGCGAGCTCATTGAGCTGCTTCTGCAAGATGAAGCTTATGGGAAAGTTATTGCTCTTGTTCGGCGGAACATGCCAACCGACCATCTCGTGGGCAAGGAGAAATTGCTCCAGGTTAAGACGGATTTCAGTCATTTGGCAGCTGATCTATCGGCTTCGGATATGGAACATGCGCATGTGTACTGCACACTCGGCACGACGATTAAGAAGGCGGGGTCGCAAGAGCAGTTTCGGAAGGTCGATCTGACGTTTCCTTTGCAGCTCGCTCAAATTGCGAAATCAGGCGGAGCTGATGTTTTTGCCATTGTGACAGCCATGGGGGCGAGCAGCAAGTCCTCGATTTTCTATAATCGGGTGAAGGGTGAAGTTGAGGATAGCCTTAGGGAACTGAATTTCCCGGCGCTCTATCTGCTGCGTCCTTCTCTCATTCTCGGAGACCGTAATGAGGTGCGAATTGGCGAGAGGCTTGGCAGCCTTGCATCACGGGCGATAGCCCCGCTCATGATAGGCGGACTGCGGACTTATCGGCCTATTCATGCGAAGGCGATAGCCGCTGGATTGATCCAATCTGCTAAATCCGGCAAAACGGGGGCTCATATTGTGCTTTCCGGACAAATTGCTGAGTTGGCTGATGGGAAGTAATTTTGTGCGCTGATGGGATAATAGGTGGAGAAATGTTGTTGATGTGACTATTGCTGAGCTTGGTAAGCAGAATGAATCCGGCAAGTTTGAAAATAACTTACAAAAAGATTTTTCGTCGGAGACTGTATGCGATTGGGTGAGCCAGAATTCATAGCTAATACACCAGCAAGGCCAGAGAGTGGGTCAAAGATGCAGATCTTCGGTTGGCAGAGGTTGTGCTAGTGAATCAAAGCTGCAGAATTTTGGTTGGCGAAGGTTGTGCTGGAGTCTTATGAGAGCAAGTGATGGTATTGAGATTTAGGATGGGTTTGGTTTGGGGCGGCTTGGAGTTATGAAAGAGCAGTTAGCAGCGATTAAAAGGAGCAGATCAAATGGAATCATTGATATTCAATCAATTGGCATTTGCCCGAAAAAATACCCTTCGGATACTCGAAGGAGTTACGGAGAGCGATGCCACTCGCATACCCGAAAATTTTAGAAATCATATCCTATGGCACGCTGGACATATTTATTTGGTTCAAGAGCGGTTTGCGTTTATGCTCCATGGTTTTGACGGACAGCTTCCGGAATCCTTCATGGCCCTATTCGCCGCTGGGACAACACCGCTAACCTGGACGGAGACCCCGCCAAGTATGTCGGAAGTGATAGAGGGGTTAGGTCAGCAGAAGCAGCGGATCCAATTGGCGTTAGCAGATAAGCTTGCGGATAAAGCACCTTCGCCGTACACGACCTCCAGCGGGTTCAGACTTGAAACCATCGGAGAGTTCCTTAATTTTACGTTGTACCATGAAGGCATGCATATCAGCACGATCAAGCATTATAAAATGTTGTTGAGCTTATAATTTTGCGGAAAAATAAGGGTGTTCTGCCATTCTGCTAAGCTTAGTGGCTAAGCGGCCATGGAGGGAATGGTTGATTATTGTGTATGTCCATGTTCAGTGGGAAACGGGATCGATCTTTGGTGCATCTGATCGTGAAAACCTGCGAAAATGCAGGCTTTTTCGATAAAATCGGTTGAAAAGAGGGAATGCCTGCAAAAGTGCAGGTATTTTTAGGCTTTTCATCCTTTAATCGGGAAATGGTCTGGAAAGCCTGCATAATCGCAGGAATTTCTTTATTTAGGTTATCGAAAGCGGAAAAAAGATGCACAATTGCAGGAATTTGATAAGGAGCGGGTTTAAATCACTACTTGTAACCGCAGACCGGCAATCTCAATTGGCATACGGTAACTGGATACGGTAACTGGCGACTGGCAAATCGTAAGTGACAAACCGGCAATCGCAATGGGGCAACTCCAATCCTGTAATCCCAAAAATTAAACCGCAACTGCAAATTGCGAGCGCCCCCCACAACCCCGCACCCGCATCCCGTACCCGCCAACTGCAATCCTAAAGTTTAAACCGCCAACCTCCAACCGCCAAGCCAAACCGCAGTCGTAATCAGTAACAGCAAACTACCCATAACCCGCCACTCGGGTACGGCTATATACAGCGATACAAAAGGGGCTCTTCACAAGTAGTTTTCTACGTGTGGGAGCCTCTTTTTTCTGAGAACGTATCGTGGTGGATGATTTTGTTCAAGAGGCGTGTTCATGGCTAATGTCTGTGAAGGTTCGACCGAGAAAAAGCGTAAAATATGTAACTATACTCCGAAAAAAACGTCAACTTTTCACAAAGTTCAATTGCTATAATAAGAATCAAGTTGCATAGAGGAAAATGTTTTGTTAAGGGGAATTTGAGGAATGGTGGGATGTATAAGTTGATAGTAGAACGATTAGGCGTTCTGACGGATGAAGTTTCTGGTCATTTTGAAGAAGCGTTGGATTGGGCAGTCGAGCAGGGATTAAAGCATGTGGAAGTCCGAGTCATTAACGGGCACAATGTGATCAGGCTAAATGACGATCAAGCCAAGGAAGTTAGGCGTCAAGTTGAAGCTCGCGGTTTATTCATTTCTGCGATGGCTTCTCCTTTGTTTAAATGTGCGCTGGATGGGAGCAGGCCAACCGCCTCAGGAGACACTTTTGGTCAGAAAGAAGAGGATGTGGATGCTCACTTCACCAAGCTGGACCGTGCCATTCAGCTAGCTAAGCTGCTGGGTACGACTCGGATTCGTGTTTTTTCATTCTGGCGTGAGGCCGAACCACTGAAATATAAGGAAGATATCGTCAGTCACCTAAGGCGAGCTGCCCAAATAGCCCAACAGGGAGGCGTACAGCTTTTGCTTGAGAATGAGCCATCCTGCAATGGCGGCTTTGCGGAGGAAGTGGCTGCAATTGTGCGAGGTGTTGACTCGCCTGCTTTGAGGGGACTTTGGGACCCGGGCAATGAGGCATATGGCGGTCGCGAGGCATTTCCGGCAGGCTACAGCTTCATGAAGGATGCTCTGGCTCATATTCATCTTAAGGACGCATATATGTGCGCGGACGGCACAGCCCGTTGTGTACCCCTTGGCTCAGGCAGTGTGCCTGTGATTGCACATCTTAAGGCTTTGTTGGCTGACGGGTATGAGGGGCTTTTTACGATCGAAACGCACTACATTCCTGAAGGGGGTAGTCAGATGACCGGAACTCGTATGACGCTCGATGCGCTGCGTGCCCTTCTAAGTGAGGTATAGGACCATGACTACATGGAAATTTGGCATTATTGGGTGCGGATCTGTCGCCGACTTTCATATCGAGGCGATTCGAGAGATTGAGGATGCAAGCTTAACCTATGTTTCCAGTCGTAATGAAGCAAAGGTGAAAGCGATTGCGGAGCAAGAGGACTGCTTGTGGACGACCAACTATCACGAGTTGATCCAGAGTACGGATGTCGATATCGTCTGTGTGACGACTTCAAGCGGAAGTCATGCGCGTATTGGACTGGACGTTTTGAAGGCTGGAAAGCATCTCGTGTTGGAAAAACCGATTGCGATGACTACGCATGATGCGGCTGAACTTGTACGTACAGCCCAAGAACGTGGTGTTACGTTATCGGTCATCTCGCAAAGGCGTTTTGAAACTCAGCATCAAGCCGTCAAACGCGTGTTGGATGAAGGGGCGCTTGGCAAGCTTCTGCTTGTGGAGACCTCGCTGTCTTTTTCGCGAACGCAAGATTATTATGACACGGCGGATTGGCGGGGAACGATTGCGGAAGATGGAGGTGTTCTTATGAATCAAGGTATCCATACGTTGGATCTTTTGCTTTGGTTTGGCGGAGAGGTTCGTACGGTCTTCGGCAAAATAGCGACGCAAACGCATAACATTGAAGCGGAGGATTTGGGGCTGGCGCTTCTGCAATTCAAAAACGGCGCATTCGGCACGATTATGGCTTCAACCAGTATCCAACCCGGGTTCCCGGCAACCCTTAACCTCTACGGGGAGAAGGGGACGATTAAGTTGGAGGGTTCCTCCATCGTTCACTGGACGGTTCCCGGCAAAAGCGAGCCGAACTGGACGCAAGCGAGAGCGTACGGAGGGGTCAGCGATCCTCGCAGCATTGTTTCCGATTTTCATCAAAGCCAGTTTATAGACGTGATTGCGTCCATCGAAACGGGGATAGAACCCCTCGTTACTGGCGAGGACGGATTGAGAGCTGTGCAGTTGGTTGAAGCTATCTATGAAAGCTCGGCGAAGGGTGTTCAGGTTAATATGGACTAACAGCATCTTTCGCGCAGCCATATGGATTATTGAGAGGAGGATAGACGTATGAATGAATTGCCTAACGTTCTCTTTAGCCAAACGATTGATTCCTTGAAGGTTAACGTCTATGATAACCGTCTTGCTCTGGGCACTGCTGCGGGTGTGGATGTTGCCGCAAGGATCAAGCAATTGTTGTCCGAAAAACCTAGCATTCGGATGATTTTTGCTGCGGCACCCTCACAAAATGAGCTTTTGGCCTATTTGCTGGAGGATCAAGCGATTGATTGGAATCGAATTACAGCCTTTCATATGGATGAATATAATGGTTTGCCTGTGGATGCGCCGCAGAAGTTCAGTCGCTTTCTGTGCGAGCGTCTGTTTAATCAAGTAAAGCCGGGCACGGTGCATCTGATTGACAGCTCCAATGAGAGTGAAGAAGAATGCCGCCGTTACGGGGAACTGCTGCGTCAGGCTCCTATCGATATCGTATGTCTTGGAATCGGTGAGAATGGGCATATCGCCTTTAATGACCCGCCTATTGCCGATTTTAACGATCCGCAGGTGATCAAGATGGTCGAATTGGATAACGCTTGCCGGCAGCAGCAGGTGAATGACGGCTGTTTCGCTGCTATCAAGGACGTCCCCACCCACGCGCTGACATTAACGATTCCGGCTCTGCTCTCAGGCTCACATTTGTTCTGTGTTGTCCCAGGACCAACCAAACAGAAGGCGGTCGAGCGAACGCTTAACGGACCTATTTCAACGGAATGTCCGTCTACGATACTGCGGAAACATCCAGATTGTACGCTTTATGTAGACAGGGATTCATATGGAAAGTAAAGAGATAAACCTGCACGCCATTCATTATGCAACGGGTGAGCCTGTCTCGATCTGTTTGGAGCAGGGGATGATCCGCAGCATAGAGCCGATCAAGTCGGAGACACGCGGAACGTCAGAGCTGGCGATTGTCGCCCCAGGTTTAGTTGATCTTCAGATAAATGGGTATGCAGGCCATGACTTTAATCATATGCCATATGCTGATAAGCTGGTTGGTGAGGTGATTCGCAAGCTTTGGCAGGAGGGGGTAACTTCCTGCTTTCCGACGGTCATTACCAACAGTGATCAGGCGATTCAAGAAGCCTTGGAATTCATAGCGTTCGCATGCCGACAGGATGCAGCTGCCGATCAGGGCATTGCTGGCATCCATCTGGAAGGCCCGTTTATTTCTGCTCATGACGGCGCTCGCGGAGCACACGACCTTAAGTATGTTAAACCGCCGGATTGGGAGTTGTTTACCCGTTGGCAGGAAGCATCTGGCGGGCGAATCCGTATTGTTACTCTGTCGCCAGAATGGCCCGATAGCGCTAAATTTATTGCGAAGTGTACAGAAAGCGGCGTAACGGTGTCGATCGGACATACATCAGCAACACCGGAACAAATCTGTGAAGCGGTGGAAGCGGGCGCTCGGATGTCAACGCATCTTGGCAATGGGGCACATCTGATGATGCCGCGCCATCCGAATTATATCTGGGAGCAATTGGCTCAGGATCGGTTGTGGAGCAGTGTGATTGCGGATGGCTTTCATTTGCCAGATCAGGTGTTGAAGGTTGTGTTCAAAGTGAAAGGTGCCCAAGCGATGCTCGTGAGTGATGCGGTTTCACTGAGCGGACTGCCAGCAGGTGCGTACACAACGCACATTGGTGGTTCTGTCGTCTTAACACCGGAGGGCAAGCTGCATCTCGCTGAGGACGAAAACCTCCTCGCCGGATCGGCGCATATGCTGCTTCAAGGCATTGAGCATGTAACGAATCGGGGGCTGGCCGATTTAGCGGAAGCTTGGGATATGGCTTCTGTCAGACCGTCCAGCTGTATGAAGCTGCCTTCATCTTCAGGTCTGACGCCGGGAGCTCCGGCTGATTTGGTTCTGTTTCGCAGAGCAGGAAGCCGAATTCGTTTGGAACGTACGTTTAAATCGGGCAAGGAAGTTTTTGTGCGGGAGGACTTATTATCAAATTTTTCATCCTAACGAATGATAGTAGGTGGTAGTGAAATGGGGCCAGATAAACCCTATTATCAAAGCAAGGATCAGTTGAATAAAGCCTTTCCTTTTAAAATTATGCGTTACTCCAGCAGCGAGATGAAGCAGCCCATGCATATTCATGATTATATTCAAATTGTTTATGTCCTTCACGGAGTGTGCAACCATCAATTGCGCGGGAAGTCGCTTACAGCCAGCAGAGGCGATATTTTCATCATTGCTCCCCATATTGAGCATAGCTTGAGTGCCATTGAAGATAAAGCGTTCGAAGTGGTGATCGTCGATTTTATTCCGTTGCTGATTCAGGAGCAATTAAAGCCTTTTTCCGATACGCTGTATCCGCTCTTGCAGCATTCCGATGAGGATCCCCTGATTCCTTTCATCCATCATTCTTGGCTTCATTTCGGCAAAAACAAACAGGTTTTCGTCGAGCAGCTTTTGCAGGATATTCAGGATGAATTCGAGCATCGGGAAGTGGGATTTGAGCACTCCATCCTGCTTAACTTAGCCAAATTGTTCATCCTAGTTGACCGTGAGTACCGCAAGGCGAAGCGGAAGCCTGCCAAACAGCCAGCGCTGGCAGACCAACAACCCATTGATGAAGTGAAACGGTACATCTATGACAACTTCAGTCAGGATATTCCGCTGGAACACGGAGCATTCATCGCGAATATGGCACCGGCGTATTTCAGCCATTTGTTCAAAAAAGAAACGGGACAAACGTTTGTTGATTTCGTTACGGAAGTGCGTATCGAGAGGGCTATGGAGCTGATCCGGCGCGATACGCATACGATTACACAGATCGGCTTTCAGGTTGGGTTTCATCATTTGAGTCATTTTATCCGAACCTTTAAGAAACGCTGCGGAATCACGCCTACGGAATACAAGAAAACATTCGGCAAAAATAGATAGAGGAAGAGGTGCATTCTTATGAGTCAAAAGATCGTGAAGGTTGGGATTATCGGACAAGGACGCAGCGGCCGTGACATTCATGGCAATCTGCTCGCACAAATTAAAGACTATTATACAATTGTTGCTGTTGCCGATTCGATTCCAGAGCGTCAGGCACGCGCGGAGCAGGAATATGGCTGCAAAGCCTATGCGAGCTGGGAGGACATGGTTGCCAATGAGGAGCTGGATTTAGTCATTAACGCTTCTCCAAGCCATCTGCATTTCCCTATCACCCTGACGCTGCTAAACCGAGGAGTTCATGTGCTTTGTGAAAAGCCGCTCGCCAGATCTGTGGAAGAAGTCGATCAACTGATCGAAGCTTCACAAAGATCCGGGAAACAATTAGCGGTATTTCAGCAATCCCGATATCAGCCAGCTTATGTTCAAATTCAGCAAATCATCGATTCCGGTGTGCTCGGCCGCATCGTTCAGATTGATTTCTCCATGAATAACTTTGCTCGTCGTTGGGATTGGCAAACGCTGCAAAGCAACAACGGCGGCAGCCTAATGAATACAGGACCCCATCCACTGGATCAAACGCTGCAATTCCTTGGAACGGATGGACTGCCTCAAGTCATGTGTATCATGGACCGAGCCAATACGTTTGGGGACGCCGAAGATTATGTAAAGCTGATTCTTAGAAAACAAGGATTTCCGACGATCGATCTTGAAATCTCATCGTGCGATGTTTTTCCTCAGGAGCAGTTTCATATTCAAGGCACAAACGGCGGGCTCCATGGGACTGCGGAGAAATTAACATGGAAATATTTCAAGCCGGAAGAAGCGCCGGATCAGCAGTTAACGAAAGAACCGCTATTCGATAGTCATGGAATGCCCGCGTATTGCAAGGAGACGTTGGCCTGGCACTCCGAGAGCTGGGAACTGGCGATTCCAAGCGGCAAGACACCCTTTGAACATATGACAGAGAAATTATATCTCATGCTTTACCATACGTTAACTGACGGTGCCCCGCTGGAAATCACGCCGGAGCATGTGCGGCAGCAGATGTGGGTTATGGAAGAATGCCGTCGTCAGAATCCGCAAATCTATGATCCAACTTAAATCGTTCCATATCGACGCAAGAGCCTCTTCCTGCTATGATTAGAAACGTTAATGATAACGTTCTGAGAGAGAGAGTGGGTACTAACATGATTGATCACATTGTACTGGTTAAGTTCGGAGAAACAACGACAGATGCACAAATGCAAGAGGTTGTAGATCGCTTCAAAGCGCTGAAAGCTCATTTGACAGGCATCGTAGATATTCAGGCAGGAATCAACTTTTCTGAGAAAAATAAAGGCTATCAAGTTGTATTGTCTGTACGTTTTGAAGATAAAGCGGCTCTGGAAGCTTACGGTCCTAACCCGGAGCACCAAGCGGTTGCTGCGTATATTAGAGAAGTAGGCAGAGTGGATAGTTTGATTGTTGATATCGAAATTTAAGCATGGCACGAACGGCTGATGGGGATTCTTCCTTATTGGCCGTTTTTTTTTGTTCTCATGAGGATCCTAGCGGAATTCGTGAGGAATAAGAGATTTGTCCAATCTATTATTCTAGCAAAGGCATACTATATTCTATCTTTTAAAAGAAAGGAGAGGATGATAAGATGGCTAATCAAATTGAAAGTTACCAAGCGGTTACAGTTACACCGGTGACGGACGGGGTGCAGATTCCTGTTCCACTGACTCCAGCTGGAGTAGGAATTGCTGCAGTTCGCGTAAGTGTTCCCGGAACATATCCCAATGTCGTTGAACTGAAAGCGACGGTAGGTGTAAGAGGAGATACAGGGACAGGTAGTTTATTGTTTCGTATCTTCCGCGACGCGCAGGAGATCTACTATGCACGGTTAGGGATAGAAGCGGGCTTTGAGAAATACTATGTTCCAACTTTGCAGGCAATCGACGTCAACCCGCCACAAGGCTCTCACGGTTACACGTTGTCTATTGAGTCTTTAACGCCAGGAGTAACAGCAACGGTTATAGGTCCGATTACCATGAGTGCTTCAGTGATTAACGCGATTTAATGAAACATGCAATGAGAAAAGCCTCTTGCCCTTCTGATGACGTTGTCAGGAAGGATAAGGGGCTTTTTGTTTGGTATAAAAGAGCGACTTCAAGCTTTCAACTCCTTGCGGTAGACCGAGGGTGCGGCACCCGTCCATTTGCGAAATTGCTTGGAGAAATACAAAGCATCATTGAAACCGACCGAGGAGGCTACCTGATCAATCGTCATGGAGGTTTCCAATAACTGCTTGGCGCGCTCCATACGAATTTTGAACAAATACTGCATGGGCGCAAGGCCAGTGGACTGTTTGAACATTTTGCATAAGTAGGTTCGATGATAGCCCAGATTCCGAGCAAGCTCCTCGATGGAGACTGACTGCGTGTACTGCAGTTCTAGGTAGCGAATGGCTTGGCCGATCTGACGGTCGATTTCCGTTTCAGTAACAGGCTTCACACTTAGCCGATGCGAATTGGTTTGCCCAAGCTCGCGGAGCAGCAAGCGAAGCCAACCTGCGGATTCCAGGTCTTCAAGCGCTGGATGATCCGACTGTCGGAAGCAGGAACGGATGCGGCGGTAATGATGGCGTATGACACGGGAATTACTGCCATAGATCACAGCATGCTGCAGAGAAACACCAATGTGGGAAAGCAGCATGCCGGCCGCCCGTCCAGTGAAGGCTACCCACGTATAGTGCCATGGCTGATCGGCGTCAGCAACATAACTGAACAGCTCTCCAGGGTAAATGATGAAGCTGTCTCCGGCCGCGCAGCGGTAGGTGCGATTTTGCATCTCGAAAGTACCTTCGCCGGAAAGTACCGTATGAATCAGGTAATAGTCGTAAACGGCGGGCCCATTTTTGTGAAGCGGCACAGGTTTGCCTTCCCCGCCAAAAAGGACGGATAATTCGCTGTTGCTGTGCTGTGGGTTAATACTTATTGTGAAATAGGTATGATCCGAATTCATAGAGGCCTCTTTCTATTTTTGCTTTTAGCGTACATCAATAAACTACAAATGTCCATATTAGAGTTCATTCGATCCATATGTTTGCAGGATAACCTGCGATATAGTGAAGATATGAAAAAAGACTCTATATCGGAGGAGAATCACACATGTCCAAGATTACTTTTCTAGGTGCCGGAAGTACAGTTTTTGCAAAAAACGTGCTGGGTGATTGCTTGCTTACACCCGCGCTGCAAGGCTTTGAAATCGCTCTCTTTGATATCGATCACGAGCGTCTGCAGGATTCCGCCAACATGCTGAATAACATCAAAAAAACGGGCGGAAGCACATCCACCGTGAAGGCGTATACAGATCGGAAGGAAGCGCTGCGCGGAGCCAAATATGTGGTCAACGCGATTCAAGTAGGTGGCTATGATCCATGTACGATTACAGATTTTGAGATTCCTAAGAAATATGGTTTGCGTCAAACGATTGCGGATACTGTCGGTATTGGCGGTATCTTCCGTAACCTCCGTACCATTCCAGTCATGCTGGATTTTGCAGCGGATATTCGTGAGGTATGCCCTGATGCCTTGTTCCTCAATTACACGAATCCGATGGCGGTCTTGACGAATGTTATGAATACTTACGGCGGTGTTCGAACTGTCGGCTTATGTCACAGTGTACAGGTATGTATTCCAGAGCTGTTCAAAAGCTTAGGCATGGAAAAAGAAGGCGTCAAAGCGAAAATTGCCGGCATTAATCATATGGCTTGGCTTTTGGAAGTGACGAAGGATGGCGTCGATCTGTACCCGGAAATTAAGAAGCGGGCGGCGGAGAAGCAGAAAGAGAAGCACCCCGATATGGTTCGCTTTGAAATGATGCTGAAATTCGGCCATTATATTACGGAATCTTCCGAGCACAATGCCGAGTATCATCCGTACTTCATCAAACGCAATTACCCGGAGCTGGTTGACCGCTTCAACATTCCGTTAGATGAATACCCGCGCCGCTGTATCGAACAAATCAGCAGATGGAAGCAAATGCGCGAGGATCTCGTGAACGATACGAACTTGAAGCACGAGCGTTCCCATGAATATGCATCCTACATTTTCGAAGCGATTGAGACGGACAATCCGTACAAAATCGGCGGCAACGTCATGAATACCGGTCTAATCACCAATTTGCCGCGCGAAGCTTGCGTCGAAGTGCCTTGCTTGGTAGACCGCAACGGAGTTACGCCTACCTATGTCGGCGATCTGCCGCCGCAGCTTGCAGCGCTCAACCGGACGAACATCAATACGCAGCTGTTGACGATCGAAGCTGCCATTACAGGAAAACGCGAGCATATCTACCACGCGGCTATGCTAGATCCACACACAGCAGCCGAGCTGTCGATGGACGACATCGTCGCGATGTGTGATGACTTAATCGAAGCACACGGCAAATGGCTGCCGGAATATCACTAGGTTTGTAGTGGCTTAATGACGACTATGATGGAATATCATAGTCTTTTTTTTGTTTGAGAGGCTGAAAAACAGCCTTACAAGCTCCAAAAGGTAGCGGATTCCCGCGCATCCCCAGAGAGCCTGCCAAGGCAGCGCTCATTGGCATACAGAATCACAAACAAAAGAAGCCATGACGTATAAGAAACATACGTATGGCTTCTTTATTTACCCGCCGAATGCGTCGCGAAACGCATGATTTAGTGTTTCGAGCTCCACGTTCCAAAGGGGGGCAATGTCAGGGCCGACCTGTTCATCGAACCAGTCGGAGAGTGCCTTGCGATTGCTGCCGTGCTCGACGATGAAGGGAAGGTTCAGCATGACCTTTTTCACATAGAGTTCTTCGGCAGCTTTGATTTGTTCTGGCGATATCCAAACTTTCAAGCGTTTGACGGTACGATACAATTCCTTGCTGCAAGCTCTGCGAATACCGCGTGCGCTGGGGAATTGCTGTTTATGTTTTTCACTCGGCTTGTTGTTGACCATGACTGTATCCACACTCCCTCTATGCTATTTGTATGCATAGAGGGGGCAGTAGGCCACTAGAGACAAGTACCTATGACGCCCAAGTTCACATGATTTTGGTCCCAAATACGTCATGAGAGTCATAAATTTGAGCGGAGTCCACATCTATTACAATTGCGGAAGATGGATCACAAACGTCGTCCCTTTGCCGAATTCGCTCTGCGCCTCGACGCTTCCATGGTGAAGCTGGATGATTTTCTGCGCGATCGATAAGCCTAAGCCGCTGCCGGAGCTAGCCCGATTTCTTGCTTTGTCGGCTTTGTAGAAACGATCAAAAATATGCGGCAATTCAACCTCCGGAATGCCAATTCCCGTGTCGCTGATGCGAATGATAATTTCGGAGAGCTGCTCCTGGAGCTCGATTCGCAGCGTATCTCCGTGCTGCGAAAATTTGATGCCATTCGTGATGAAGTTCAGCCACACTTGGTGGAGCAGCTGGGCGTCAGCTGTAATCATCACTTCCGAAAGCTCAAGTTCAATTGCGATGTCCTTCTCCGTCCATTGCCATTCGGTGAGGATGAGAATCTGGCGGATCTGCTCGTCCAACCGATACGCGCTCCGTTTGATGACATGATTTTCTTTATCCAGCGAGGCTAATGTTAATAGTTGTTTGCTTAAGGAGGACATGCGCTTGCTTTCTTCTAAAATAATTTGAAGATAGCGTTCCTTCTCTTCCTCGGAAGTGCTTTTATCCAGTATCGACTGCGTAAAACCTTGGATGGACGTTAAGGGGGACTGAATTTCATGGGAAACATTGCCCACAAATTCCTGCCGCATGTTATCGAGTTGTTTCAGCGATTGCGCCATAAAGGTGAAATCTCGGGCTAGTTCGCCAATCTCATCCTGCCGCGTAACGTCCATCTTAATCTCGTAATGGCCCTTGACGATCCGTTTGGTAGCTTCGGTTAATTTCTTAACGGGCTTAACAATATACTGCGAGAAAATAATAATGAGTAGGATACTGAATAGGAAGGTAAGACCTAGAAGGAAGGCCATGAGGACGCGAACGCCTCCGATCTGCTGCTCCAAATTCGGACGGACGAAGAGCGCATAGGGCTTGCCCTTCATTTGAATCGGCACACCGATACTGTTGCGAAGACTATTTTCAAAGAACCCGGTCACCATCAGAAAATGGCGTTCCTGCAGCATGCCGCGGTACGTTTGTCCAGCGATGACCTGTCGAATTTGTTCAGGATCCATCTGGGTATGCTTGAACGGAGTCCCGTAGAAGACGCCTTCCATCTGATCGTTAACGGTATATAATTGAAACCCCATATTGGCAATATGCGTGAAGTAAGCAGCGGGCTCAAGATCAGGCACTTGCTCGTATAAGGTACGGATTTCACTAGTAATCGTCCAGATTTGTTCTTCGTTTTGATCTCTTAATTTGGCCGCATAATAGCCATTGGAGAGCAGGAGAGCGAGCAGGCTGCTGACCATAGCGATGATAATAAACGTAACTACGATGCGAGTATAGAGTGTCTTCAAACTTCATTCACCTCAAGCTTGTAGCCGATTCCCCTCACCGTTGTGATGACGAAATCCTGCGAAATCTCGTAAAATCGTTCCCGCAAACGCTTGATATGAACATCAATTGTCCGATTGTCGCCTTCATAGTCTGTGCCCCAAAGCATTTGGATCAGCTGCTCACGGGTGAAGATGCGTCCAGGATGACTGGCCAATTGAGCGAGTAACTGAAACTCTTTCAGCGGCAAAAGGAGGGATTCATCGCCGACGGTCACCTCATAGCTATTGCGATTAATGATTGTATGATTCAGTGTGATCACTTCGGATGATACAAGCTGATAGCGGCGCAATAAAGCCCTCGCCCGGAACAACAATTCTTTGGGTTCAAAGGGTTTCACCATGTAGTCGTCTGTGCCTGATTGGAAGCCCTTTTCCTTATCTTCAAGCTCCCCTTTGGCGGTTAAAAGAATGACGGGAATATCATAATGCTCGCGGATTTCGGAACAAAGATCCAAGCCATTTTTCAGCGGCATCATCACATCGACAACAGCCAAATGAATCTGCTCAGCGTTCAAGATTTTGGAGGCTTGTTCCCCGTCGCCAGCTTCAAATACGGTATAGCCTTCCTTGGAAAATAAGAAACGGAGTAATTCGCGAATATGCGCATCGTCATCGACGACCAGAATATGTGTTTTCAAGCGGCATGCACCTCATTTCAAAAAATCAGTGAACTTGGCAACAGTGTAAACGAAAAAAGACCTTATTGCCACTTCTGATTCCAAAACGCAGGAGAGGGTCTCCGGGTTTGGGTATCAGGCCGCAGATAAGGTCACGGGAACGTTAGTCCACCACGATATAGCCGATCATCGGACCGCCGTGGGCGACATCCGCATGAGTCATACAAATGAGCCGGTACGTTCCTTCCTGATTGGCCGTAAAATGGACAACCGTCTCCTTCCCTTTCTGGACTTCTCCGCTAATGTTCAAGCCTTCGATGAGAAAAGGATGGCTCTCTCCGTTAACGCCGTAGATGCTGAGCTTGATTTTCTCGCCTTTGCGGACGATGACAGTGCCTGGATCCCAACGATAGGCTTCGATTGTTTTGCCTTCTTTGGTCGTCGATTTGAATTCACCAACAACGAGTTGGATGGTTCTTTCCGATGCGGAATCTGCAAGTGTCGGCATGATGCTATCGCGGCTTATATACAGCCATCCGCCGAAGATAACGAGCAGCGCTGCGGCCGCCAGATAGAAATGCTTACGCTTAATAATCCAAACTCGTGACATAGGGCTCCGCCTCCTGTATCTACCTACTTGTACATCTTATGCGGAAGCTTGTCAGCGCATGCGTAATCTGTTACCACCAGCTCGTGGGGTAACGGGTTTGGGTTGCCCTGTGGTAGGCCAGGGCAACGAGCACGAGCAGTACAGCACCGAGCAGCACCGGCGTGAGCAGGAAGCCCCAGCCCGCGCCGGTGAGCATCACGAGCAGCGGGTCGGCGCCGGCGGGCGGATGCAGCGTGCGTGTCAGCTGCATGAGCGTGATGGCGACGCCGACGGCCAGCGCGAGGCTCCACGCGTGGACGCCGAAGGCGGCGAGGGCGCTGAGCCCGATGAGCGTGCTCAGTACGTGGCCGCCGATAAGGCTGCGCGGCTGCGCAAGCGGGCTCTGCGGGAGCGCGAAGGCGATGACGCAGGAGGCGCCCAGCGGCGCCATGAGCAGCGAAGCATGAGCGGCATCGCCGATGAGGCTGCAGAGCAAGATGGCAAGGAAGCCACCGATGCCGGGGATGAGCACAGCGAATGGTTTGCGGAAGGAATCAGGGATATTCATACAGGTTGCACTCCTCTTTTCGAATGTTAACTCAGATGGTATCATGAGAAATAGCATTTGAATAACGAATGATTACGATAGGTGACATTTGTTAATGCGATGGGTTAGAGGGAGGGATTAGGGTGCTGGATCAGTTGGACGGACGCAGCATGAAAACGTTCATCACCGTGATGGAGGAGAAGAGCTTTAGCAAGGCAGCTCTCAAGCTTGGCTATGTGCAATCAACGGTGACGATGCATATCCATCAACTAGAGCAAACGATGGGCCAGCCTTTGTTTCGGCGGTTGCCTCGCGGAGTTGAATTAACGGCAGCGGGTAGAGAAGTAGCGCCATATGCGTATCGGTATCTACAGCTTGGCGAGTCGCTTCAAGATAAATTAAGCGGGTTGAGCGAGCCTAAAGGCGTGGTTCGCCTGCGAGCGCTCGAGTCGTTCTGTGTGCCGCTTTTGCCGCGGCTGCTGCCCTCCTTTTTTGAACAATACCCGTTAATTCAGCTGCAGCTCGAAAATGGCTTTCAACGGGATATTACGCAGGATGTGTCAGCTTACCGCATTGACCTTGGCATTGTTCCGCGAGACCCGGAAACACGCCATATCACGTTTATCCCGTTAATCCGGGACGAATTGATCTGGGTGGGAGCGCCGGCCTTAGTACAGCGCATTGAGCTGGAAGGCTGGGAGTCAGTAGCGAATACGCAAGTCATCGGGTTCGGAGGCCGCTGCATTTATCAGACGATGGCCTCGCTATTCATGGCAGACAAAGGGCAAGCGCTGTTTTCGGCGTTGGAATTTGAAAGCTCCGCGATGATTAAACAGACCTTGATGGTTGGGATGGGACTTTCCTTAATGCCGTTAACGGCTGTTGCTGATGAACTGCAAGCAGGCAAGCTTATGCGAGTAACGCAGGAACAAGGGATTCCCTTGGAGCACGGTCTCATATATCGATCAGGCAAGGAATTAAGTCCACCGGCGCAAGCTTGCAAAGAGTACCTGGTTTCCTTCTTTTCCGCGCTTAATGAGCGTGTAAGTGGTTGATGAGAGCTTGTCTGTGATAGAATGATGGTAGATTTAGAGACGGAACATTACTGTGGGAAAGAGGGTTCGTGGATGGGTGAATTGATTCATAATGTTTTGCTTTACTTGGAGGGCCTCGGGTACTGGGGGATTTTCCTCGGACTCATGCTGGAGGTCATTCCCAACGAACTGCTGTTAGCCTATGCAGGTTATCTGGTATCCAAGGGAGATATCAACTTTTTTGGCGCTATTGTTTGCGCTGTTGTCGGTGGAACGCTGGCCCAGATTGTGCTCTATTGGATTGGACGTTATGGCGGCAGACCTTTCTTGGAGAAGTACGGCAAATATTTGCTAATTAGCAAACATCATATTGATGTGGCCGAGAATTGGTTCAATCGCTATGGAACCGGTATGATTTTTACAGCGAGATTCATTCCGATTGTTCGTCATGCGATTTCGCTTCCTGGTGGAATGGCCAAAATGCCGCTTGGTAAGTTTACACTTTACACAGCACTTGCGTTAATTCCTTATTCTTTTCTTTACGTCTTCTTAGGAATGAAGCTCAAAGATAATTGGGAAACGATTGATCAAATCGCAGGGCCTTATATTAAACCCTTAATTATTGCGGCTATTATTTTAACCCTCTTATATGTAGGTTATCAATTTTACATAAAAAGAAAAGGCAAAGCATAGACTTCTTCTATTTGGCGCATTCAGTTCTATTTGTTACAATAAAAGGGAAGAAACACGATTATAGGAGGATGGGTAGCGATGAGTACGAATCTGGCAAGCAAATTGCGCACTGGCTTAAAGCCACAGCAGTTCATTGATGGCATGGAAAAAAATAAAGAGCAATTTTTGGCTTATTATAATGGATTTGAGTGGGATAACGAGGAAGATAAGGAATATTTCGATTCCTTGAATAATCGTGATGATCTGCGCTGCCTGATTATTGCTGCAGAATGGTGCGGCGACGTTGTTCGCAACGTGCCTGTCGTATTCAAGGCGCTGGAGAACAGCGGCGTACCTACAGAAGTATTGATTATCGAGCAAAACTACGACGTCATTGACCAATTCCTGACAGGCGGCGGCCGCGCGATTCCGATCGTCGTGTTCACAGATACAGGCGGTTTCGTTCTTGGTCACTGGGGACCACGTCCAGCCAACGTACAAGCGGTTATGAACCAATTCAAAAAAGAAAATCCAGATCGTGAAGCTGCTGATTATAACGAAAAAATTCAAGTCGCCAGAGCCGAAATGGGCCGTCAATATGGCGAAGGTAACGGCTACCATGCGGTTATCGTGAAAGAACTTCGTACATTAATCGAGTCGTTCTAAGGTGAATATATGATTAACATTGAATCTTTTGTTCTGGGTCCTGTCGGTACGAATGCGTATTTATTATCGGATCCGGAAACGAAACAGGGCATCATCATTGATCCCGGTATGAATCCGAAGTCACTGATCAAAAAAATCGCTGATTTGGATATTGTCGCTATACTGCTTACGCATGCTCATTTTGACCACATTGGCGGTGTGGATGAGATTCGTAAGCTGAAACGCTGTCCCGTTTATATTCATGATCTGGAAGCCGATTGGCTGACGAATCCGAAGAAAAACGGCTCCGCCCGCTGGCCTGATCTTGGCGTGCTGATTGAAACAGATCCAGCAGAATTCGCGCTGGACGAAGGTCAAACGCTTGAATTTCTAGGCATTCAGCTTAAGGTGTTTCATACTCCCGGCCATTCGCCGGGAAGTGTGAGCTTCCTGTACGACAAGCATTTGTTCGGCGGCGATGTGCTGTTCAAACTGTCGGTAGGTCGGACGGATCTGCCTGGCGGGGACAACAACACGCTTCTTGATTCCATTCAAGATAAGCTGTTCGCACTCGATGACGATGTCATTGTGTACCCCGGACATGGCGCCAAAACAACGATTGGTTTCGAGCGCGAGAACAATCCTTATGTGTAAGGAATGACTGCCCCTGAGGGGGCGGTCTTTTTTTTGTGTGTTGGGTTGGGTGGCCAAACCAAATCCGACTGACATTGAACAGAAGGAGGGAACTATTTTGAGGGAGGGAACTGCGTTCCCTTATTCTTCATCCAAACAACCTTTTGGCTAGTCAGACGGAACTATGGTACGCTAATTTGTCTATTTTGGAGGAATTTTACCCAAGAGAGGTGGAATAAGGGATCCTACTTCCCTTTGAGCTCCAAATATCCGATTCTGAGTCAAATAGAGGAACACAGTTCCTTTTCGTAAGGATGTTTGCGCGCAGAAGCGAATCCGCTCTGGAAGTCTCCGCCTTCCACCTGTTTTCCCGACTGGTTGAAGAGGGTAAGCTCGTTCGCCCATGACATCTAACCATTTTTGGATGAACTGGGTGTTTACCGTGTTCACGGTAGGTGCTCCCCCATAGACTGATGTTGTAAGCTATTCACCCAACAAAAACAATAAATGACTGAAAGCAAAGCAAATGAAATCAGATGCTCGGTCCAAAAAAATCTTCCGAAAACCCCCAGGAGGTGCTCTTTCATGGAGTATGTGAAATCCCCAACATATCCAATGCAACCAATGCCAATGCCGATGCCGGCTCCAGCGCCAATGCCAATGCCAATACAGGTGGCTCCACCGCCTGCGCCTATTATGCACAAACCATACCACCACAATGATATCCATCTGCATGCGTCCTACCAACAAACACAGTTTGTTTTCCCAAAACCTGTTGTGCAGCCCGTAGCTGTAGCTAAAGTTTGTTCCCACCACCACCACCACAACTCGGTAGGCAGCATACTTGTTCTCTTCATTCTACTCGTCATTATTACACGCGGCATTATTAAATGTTAGTTCGTTAGCCATTAGCTAAAGTAATCCGCTTCGGGTTGTATGACCGGGGCGGGTTACTTTTTTGTTTACTATTTCTACATATTTGCTAGAGTAGTCGTATACCTACCGTGTTATCGGACAAGTGAGGATGGGGCGAATGAAGCTTTGGAATAAATTGAGAAGTCCATGGAAGATATCGACTGTGCTGTATGTACTGCTTTTTGTCATGGTTGTGATGCCTGTTGCTTCGTTAAGTGTACTCATTCTTCAAATTTATAAGCAGGATTTGCTTCAACAGACGACGGATCAGACGCTTCAAACTCTGCGCGCCCTTACCTATTCAGCTGAGCAGGAGATTGGCAGGGCTGTTTACATCTCTGCGGCTATTGGGGTGGACCCTGAAGTGCTTCGCAGCGCCAGCATGCTGAAACAGGCGACTGCTGCGGATCGTCAAACGTATATAACCAGCCTCAACAAAACCCTCGCACGCTATAGCTCTTCCATTCCCAGCTATTTATTGTCGATTCATTTCTTTTTTAAAGATAGCGGCATGTACTCGTATAATCGAAATTTGATACCTGATGAGCAGTCGATGCGCCATTCAATTTGGTATCACAAAACGCTTGAAAAACAAGATGAAGTGCAAATTCAGGGTTTGCAAAAAAATGTGCTCTACGATACGACTGACAAATATGTGATCTCCACCGCATTTTCACCCAGCTTCATGCAAGGGCTGCAAGACGTGGAAATGATCTATTTCACTTTCAGCCGGGACAGGCTCGAAAATATTTTGCGCCAATATCCGTACAGTCCATCTTCCTTCATGATTTTATCCGATCAAACGGAAATCGTGGCTACCAGCTTCGGCTTATCGTCGGAAGATGCGGCGAAGATGGCAGCCCTGTCCAACATTAGTGCTTCCAAAGAAGGGCAGTTCATCACGACGATGGATGGGCAAAAAATGCTGATCACCTTCACTTCAGCTGAGATGCTGGATTGGAAAATATGCCAAATCGTTCCTTATAAAGAGCTGACCAAAAATTATAACAACATTTATAAATTTGTGATGATCGCCACCTTTCTGGGGACAATTCTATTTCTAATTATTTCGTTCTATCTGGTGCGCAGCTTAACCAAACCGCTGCTTCAGCTCGTGAGGAAGATGTCCCGTGTGATGGAAGGGAACCTGAATGCCAAGATCGAAGCCTCGGGCAGCGCGGAGACGGTGATTCTGGGACATACGTTCAACTATATGCTGGATCAAATTCAACTGCTTATTATTGAGCGTGAAAAGGAAGAGCGCGAGAAGCGCAAAGCGGAATTCACGGCCTTGCAGTCCCAGATTAATCCGCATTTTCTGATGAATACACTCAATGCCATTAAATTAATGGCGTTAATTAATAAAGTAGACAATATCCGCAATATGACGGTAGCTTTGATGCGTCTGTTAACATCATCATTCAATCGTGGCGGCAATCTGACGCTGGTAAGCGAGGAAATCGAAAATCTCAAAAGCTATTTCTATATCATGGAAATACGTTATGGCAAGAAGTTTGAGGTCATTTGGGAGATCGAGGAGCAAGTTTCGTCTGCCTATATGTTAAAGCTGCTGCTGCAGCCGATTCTGGAGAATTGCATCATTCATGGTCTAAGCGGAACTGAAACGAACAGCAGAATTCACATCATCGGACGTGCATCGGAGAGAAGTGTATCTATTGTGATCGCAGATAACGGTTCCGGTGTGTCGGAGGAGCAAATCCTGCAATTTAATGCGAGCAAAACAGGTCAAGAGCATACGTTCACAGGCATGGGAATTGCGAATGTCCATCATCGCATTAATCTGCACTATGGTCAGGAATATGGGGTTACGATCGAGCCCAATCTGCCGACAGGGACTAAAGTGACGCTGTTGATTCCGTTCATTCGCCAAGATGAGGAAAACATAAAAGATCATGTTTAGTACGTAAATCATCATTTGTTTGCGTTTTCATTGTACGTATAATGAGAGCAGGTTGTTGGCCAACCCACAAAAACGGACACTTTTACGGAGGGGTTTTGAGATGAACAGAAAGAAATGGGCAAGCTCGTTATTGGTTCTTTCGATGATGTCGGTAACGGCATTAACGGGATGTGGAAAGACAGCAGAAACAACATCCGCCACGATCCAACCAGGTGCCTCAGCAGCAGCCTCCACGGCCGGGACATCCACGCTTGCTAAGCCGGTGAAGTTGAAATTGGCGATATGGGAAGCACAGACGGATATTGAATTCTGGACGGAGAAAGTGAAGGAATACACGAAGCAAGCACCGAATGTGACGGTTGAGATTGAGAAAGTACCGGATAACAATGGTCAATATTTGAAAGTGCGATTGGCTGCCAATGATTTGCCGGATGTCTTCTTCGTGAAGCCTGCGCAATTGCAGGTGTATAAGCAGGCGCTATTGCCGCTTGACGACTTGGAGGCGACGAAAAACAATAAGTTTCCAACCAAAATCGATGGCCAAGTTTTAGGTGATCCGCTCGTTTCATTCTCGGAATACGTGTATTACCACCCAAGTATTTTCAAGGAGCTTTCCTTAGAGGTGCCGAAGACGCTGCCGGAATTCGAAGCGCTTTTGGATAAAATCAAGGCAAGCGGCAAATACATTCCGCTCTCCATCGGCTTGAAAGACGGCTGGACGTCTTATCCATATATGGAGTACGGTCCGCACATGCTTTCTGGCGATGAAAACTATTTGGCGAATATCGCCAAAAAAGATGCGCCATTCGCGGAGGGAACCTCCTTTGATCAAGCGGCTAAGTTTCTTCAACGCATTTCTACGAAAAAATGGGCAGGGCCTGACGCTTTATCGATTTCTTTTGACCAGTCTACACAAGCCTTCGAAGCTAAAAAAGCGGCAATCATCGCGCTTGGGCAATGGTACTACCCGGACTATAAGAAAAAAGTAGGAAATGATGATGATCTTGCGGCCTTCCCGCTGCCATGGAGAAATTCGGCGAACGATCCATTAATGTCAATGACCATGTCTGATATGAACATAGGCATCAGCAAGCAATCGAAGAACACAGACGCAGCCAAAGCTTTCGTCAACTGGATGTTCAGCAAGGATGTATACCAAACGTATATCAATAAGGTGCAGCAGACCTCTACGGTGAACGGCGTAACGTCCGAACTGCCATTTTTCGTCAAATCGAATCAGGAGAACCCTTTCAAACCATTCACTTATATGGGAACAGACGCAACATATGCGAAGGTAAAAGGGTTTGCGCAGTATGATCCGAATCTGGTGGCGCAAGATATTTTCTCCGGCAAGTCTTTGGACAGCGTCGAAAAAGAACTGAATGATAAATGGAAAAAAGCGATTGATTCAAGCAAATAACTATAAAGACATAGAGGGAAAAGGTGCGGTGTATCATCGTACTTTTTCCCGGCAAGTTAGGAGTGAGACGAACCATGACATACAAAAGGCAGCAGAACATCGTTATTTTCACTTTTTTATTGATTCCTGTATCTTTGCTGCTATTGCTTCTGATCTATCCAACCTTTCAGTTGTTTCGCTACAGCTTGACGAACTGGGATGGGTATAGTCCCACGATGAGCTATATCGGTTTGAGTAATTTCAAAAAGATCATCTTTGATTTCCCGGATGCCTGGAAAGCGCTCATGAACAACGGATTATATTTTATTATCCATTTGTGCGTTATGCCTCTTGAACTTATTGCGGCCGTACTGCTGAATCGAACGCTGAAAGGAAGCTCTTTTTACCGCTTTACCATTTTGATGCCCTATATTGTCAACGGGATTGCCGTAGCTTTTATGTTCAGTTATATTTATAGCCCGATGAACGGACCGTTGAATGAGCTATTGAAGGCGGTTGGACTGGAAGCGTGGATCACCTCTTGGATGGGCAATCGTTCGATTGTCAATTATTCGCTTGTTGTTGTGTCCTTGTGGCGGTTCTCCGGTGTTCATGTTGTTTTGATGCTTGCCGGATTGCAATCGATTTCCAGTGAATTGTATGAAGCTGCTAAAATTGATGGCGCGAACTTTTGGCAGCAGCAGTGGTATGTGACATTGCCTGGAGTACGCCGTGTTATTGAAATATGTCTATTCCTGAATGTTATTGGAGCCCTCCTTCAATATGATATCCCACTTGTCATCACAGGCGGCGGTCCGGGAACAGCCAGCAGCACGTTTGGCTTATTCGCCATCATGACCGCATTCAAGCACAATAATTATGGATTGGCGTCCGCATTAGCCGTTATCTTGCTGCTCATTATTGTCGTTCTATCGACGGTGCAGAACTGGTTAATCAGAGAAAAGGGGGAATAGTAGGTGTCTCGAATATCCTCGGCTCTGCGTCCTTATGTCAGTAATGTCGTGTATTACTTGGTATTTACTCTGATGGCTGTGATCGTTTTTGTGCCGATACTATTGGTGCTCTTGGGTTCGTTCAAAACAAGCAACGAGTTCGCCTCATCTTCCTCGTTTGCTTTACCGCAAACGTTTCTTAATTTCAAAAATTACATCCGAGCCTTCAAAGAAGGCAACATCCTTACTGGTCTCAAGAATTCGGTAGGATTAGTAGTGATCAGCATGATTGGCAACGCTCTTCTGGGAACGATGACGGCGTTTGTACTAAATCGGTTTCAATTCAAGTTGAAGAAGACGATCCTGCTCCTCTTCGTGGTCTCGATGATGATTCCTACGTATACGACAGAAATCGCGCGATTCCAGCTTGTACACGCGGTCGGAGCTTATAATACATTAGCAGCTCCTTTACTGATTTACCTAGGAACGGATATTATGCAAATATATATTTATATGCAGTTTTTAGAGAAAATCTCGGTTCAGCTGGATGAAAGCGCGATGCTGGACGGTGCGTCGTACCCTCGCATTTTCAGGTCGATTATTTTCCCGCTGCTGCTCCCTGCAACCGCGACGCTGGCGATTCTGAAAAGCGTGACGATCATGAACGATATCTTCGTCCAGCAGCTGTATATGCCGGATCGGAAATTGGCGACACTGGCTACATCTTTAACTACCTTCGTCGGTGAACATACCTCTGACTTAGGCGCTTTATGCGCAGCGATCATGATGGTGTTTCTGCCAAGCGCTCTGTTTTATATTGTGTTTCAGCGGCTTATTTTCAGAGGCATTATGGACGGGGCAATTAAAGGATAGCTTCGGTAAATCTTCAGTGTAATGAGGGAGGTAGTTTATGTACAAAATGATGATTGTTGACGATGAGCCCCTCGTTAGACTGGCTCTGCACCAGATGATTCCCTGGCAGGAGCTGAATATCCAGATCGTCTGCGAGGCGGGGGACGGACTTGAGGCGCTGAGCATCCTTCAGCAGCGCGACGATATTGATCTGCTCTTCATGGATATTAAAATGCCCAAAATGAGCGGCATTGAGCTGCTGCGCACGTTCCAGACGCAGGCTGCGAGTACAATGCCTATCACGATCATATTGAGTGCCTTTAATGAATATGAATACGTGCGGGAGGCTTTTGTGCTTGGTGCTTTTGATTTCATCATCAAGACGGATATGGACGATGAGCACATCCAGCCGATTGTCATGAAAGCCTTGTGTGAATTGAAAAAGCGCGGAATTCAAGGCGCTAAGGCCAGCGAGAAAGTGAGCGATAAGCGCGAGAATAAAGAGCAAGCGCTTCGTCAGTTTCTAACCATGGATGCGAATAAAGAAGAAGCGGAGTATGCTCGCTTGGCTGAACAAATGCGCAGCTGGCTTGGAGAGACCAACCAGATCGCAGCTGTGCTGTCCCTCTCACGCGAGCTGAATTCCCCAGGAAGGGGAGGCCACAAAAACGGGACGAAAACAGAAAGCTTTATCATACAAACGATGGAAACCGTATTCAACTCCATGTTTATCCTTCATGAGGTTCTGTGCCAAGATGCACAGAACTATATTCTTTTGTGCTCCCTGCCGCAATATCGCAGCACAATGGCGATTCGCGAACAGCTGCAGGCTGCTTTTTCATTGATCAAAATTCGCTTGGAACAATTTTTCAATGTTCGGATTGCCGTTGGCATCAGCGATGCAGCAAGCGGCGTCCACAGTTGGCATCGTCTGTACCAGCAGGCCTATGTACTTGAAGCGATCAGTTACTATGAAGGTTCGGATCAATTATTATTTTCGGAACTGCTGTCTGTGGAAGCTTATAAAAAAGACGGTAAATCTAACCTCATGCCGGAGATTAGAAAGTCAGCTAAAGCGATCAGTTCCGAGGTTATCCGGTTGTTGGAACATGAAGATCCCTTGCGGTGGAGGGAGAAGTATAACGAGCTTGTTAGCTGTCTTTGGGAGACCAAAGGCCAAGATCCTCAGGATACAAAGGTCATTTTATCCGACTTTTTATGGGAGCTTGGTGCTCCCTTATATCAAAAGGGAATCCGGTGGGAGGATTTGCATTATTTTGACGGTGAGCATATTGCTTTCAGTGACCCTTTTGAATGGATTAAAAGCTCGCCAACTTTATCCGCCGCCGTAACAGGGCTAAGTGAAATTTGCCAATGTATATTTGAACTGCTGCACCAACGTCATTTGCAATCGTATGCCCACTCCGTAAGCCCTGTTATGAAAGCGAAGACGTTCATTGACGGCCATTTTCAGGAAGATCTGCATCTCACTTTGATCAGTAAAATGGTAGGTGTGAGCGAAGGGTATTTGAGTAAACAATTTGTGAAGGAAACGGGGAGCAGCTTCATCCAATACATGACAAACCTGCGGATTGAGGAGTCTAAGCGTTTGATGAAAACAGGTCTGAGAATCTCCGATATTTCCGAGAAAATTGGGTATGTAAACCCGGAGCATTTTAGCCGAATGTTCAAGAAAGTCACAGGACTGAGTCCGAAGGCATACCGGGACGGAAAGTAACGTATTGACAGGAAGGCAATGCCATCCTATAATTTAAACAAACGTTTAAAACGAACGATTAAAACGATTGTTTAATGAAGGAGTGGTATACATTGAAACACGCATTAGGTGCATTTCTCAAGCAAGGAACAACGAAGGTAGGCATTGCTACCGCGATTACGTTTCAGCTGCTGTTTAGTATTATTTGGATGACGGGATACGCAGGGGTATCGGATAACACAGGTAATTTAAAAATTGCCATCGTCAACGAAGATCAGGCTATGGGAACAAAGATTGTTCAAAACTTACAAGCAAATCTGCCGTTTCATACCGAGGTTGTTGCCTCTAGTGATGAAGCACAAAAACAGCTAAATGATCGCAGTGTTCAAATGGTTATGCATATCACGGCCGATTTCACCAAACAACTTCAGACAGCTGGTCAAATCGTGCCTATTACGTATACAATTAATGAGTCGAATCCTTCGATGACGAAGTCGATCATGCAGGCAGTGGCCGGCAATGTAACAGCGACAGTGAACAAAGAAGCGGTGGCAGCGGGTACGACAGCCGTGCTTACCCAGATGAATCCCAACCTGCCTTCGGAGCAAGCAGCTAAGATAGGTCAAGGATTGGCGAGCAAGGTGACTTCAGATATTCAAAGTATAAATAAAGTAAAAGATATGCCGAATCAAATGCTTCCGATGATGCTTGTTCTTGCTTCTCTTGTAGGGATGATGATCATGGGGATGAACTTTGCTGTAACAGGAAACGTCCTTGGTGCATCACTGTCCAAACTTGGCAAGCTGAGCGCTCGAATTGTTGTGACGGTCGTTTCCGCTGTTGGTATAGGGCTTATCAGTGCGGGGATGGTTGTTGCTTTAGGGGGCCATGTAGAGAAAGGATTTTTCGCTCTTTGGGGGTTCGAGTCTTTATTTCTATTGACCTTTGGGCTTGTTGCACAAATGTTTTTGACTTTGTTTGGGAACGCAGGTATGCTATTTAACATCGCAATGATGTCCTTGCAATTAGTCTCATCAGGAGCTATTGTGCCAAGGGAGCTTTTATCGAACTTTTATCATACCGTCAGCAATGCTTTCCCGGCCACCTATGCCATTAATGGGATTATGAATATCTTATTTGGCGGGTCTGGTACAGGGAAGGAAGTTGGTGCTCTGTTCCTGATCGCAGGGGTTGCACTGGCTATTGATGTGATCGTTGTATCCTTAAAAAAGGTAAAGGCTGCGCCTGTGGGGCAGCATCTTAAACAAACCGCTTAACCTAATGAGGAGGGCGTTCTTGATATGGCTGGACAAGAGTTAGATATGAAAATGAAAATTCTGCTGGCCGCTAAAAAGCTATTCGCAAAGAATGGTTATGATGCGACAAGTGTTCGCCAAATCTGTGAGGAAGCTGGGGCCAATGTGGCTCTGGTTTCCTATTATTTTGGTGGAAAAGAGAGCGTTTTCCGGGAGATTTTCAAACAGTTTTTCCCTAACGAGAGAGTGAATACTTTTTTTGATATTGAAGATCCGCTAGTCGGCGTTCAAACGGTAATTGAAGAAGTTGTGTGGATGCGAAATGCGGATCCTCAATTAATTACGATGATGCAGATGGAAATTATCACGATTACCTCTCGCGTTGAACAAATCAGAGAAGTCGTGTACCCGATTTGGAAGAAACTCAAAGATTTTTTGGAAAAAGGCAGGCAGGATGGTATTTTTCATTTTGATTCTACGGAAAGCACATTAATGTTTGTGCTGGGTTCGATCTTTTTTTATAAGCAGAGGGAGTTTTTTGAGCTTATGTTTACGGAAGAGAAGCTCGATACAGAAACATTAATTCATCAAACGACAGCCTACGTGTTGAATGGGTTAGGCTATCAAAATAAGGGAGAATGAGTTGGGGATGGCTAAACAGTATATCGTGTGTTTGGGCGAGTTATTGATCGACTTCGTGCCGGAAGTGAATGGACAAGCATTGGCGGACGTGACCGGATTCCAGCGGGCGGCGGGCGGAGCGCCGGCTAATGTGGCTGCGGCGGTCGCCAAGCTCGGCGGCGACGCTAGGTTTATCGGCAAAATCGGCCGCGATCCGTTCGGCGATTTCCTCGTGCGCACGCTTGACGAAGTCGGCGTGCACACCGCTGTTGTACAGACCGACGAAGCGAAGACCGGTCTGGCGTTTGTTTCGCTGCGCGCGGACGGTGAGCGCGATTTCTTATTTTTCCGCGACCCGGCGGCGGACATGCTGCTGCGCGCAGACGAAGTCCAGACGCAGTGGCTGGAAGACGCCGCGGTCTATCACTTCGGCTCGGTATCGCTGATTGCCGAGCCTTGCCGTACCGCTACGCTCGACGCGGCACGGCGAGCGAAAGCGCTTGGCGCATTGGTGTCGTATGACCCCAATGTGCGCCTTGCGCTGTGGCCGAGCGCTGACGCAGCGCGGGCTGAGATCCTTGCGCAGCTTCCGCTTGCGGATGTGGTCAAGGTCAGCGAGGAGGAGATTGAATTCCTCCTCGGCGTGGACGCGACCACAGGTGCGCAGCAGCTGCTGCAGCAGGGACCTAAAGTGGTGATCATCACTTTAGGTGCTGAGGGCTGCCGTGTCGTGACCGCACGGCAGGATGTTGTTATCCCCGGCACGCCTGTGGCAGCCGTGGATACGACCGGCGCCGGCGACAGCTTCGTCGGCGGCATGCTCTTTCAGTTGGCGTCGCTGGGCGTGACGCCAACGAGCATCGTCGCCGCCCTGGCGGAGCCGGGCGCGGCGGAGCGCGTATTCGCCTTCGCCAACCGTGTAGGCGCCATTACGACAACCCGCCGGGGAGCGATTCCTGCGCTCCCTACGCTCGCTGAAGTGCAATAATAGAGGGTTCAAAGAATGAAAAACCTGCGATTATGCATCCTTTTTGCTTCAGAAATACCCTTTATCACTAAAAACCTGCGATTATGCATGTTTTTCAGGCTCTTTTTGGATTAGAGGGTGAAAGGGCTGGAAATACCTGCACAATTGCAGGTATTTTTTGTTTTATTGGTTTTTGGGCCGGAAATACCTGCACTTTTGCAGGTTTTCATGTTAGCGAACAGTTGGTTATTAGGTGTGAGAGGTCTGACTAGTGATATAGGTTCCGCCATGGGTTCGTTGCAGCAGATCGTCTATGACATGCAAAAAGAAGCTAATTTTAAGGTACTTGCGTGTTAATTACTTTGACCATTAATTCTGTGCTATCTACAATTGGTTGGAAGCGGTGCGTAGTTATATGAATCTAATGTTGGAGAAGCGAGATTACTTAAGTGTATCTGAGCTAAGGGGATAGTGGCTAGAGAAGGTTGGATTAAAAAGCAGCTAGCATCTGAATTGCTGAGGCTGGAATAA
>NZ_JABMKZ010000047.1 GCF_013204855.1 Paenibacillus alba
CGAATAGAGCGCCGGCTCGCAGTAAGGCCGAAAAACGAGCTTACAGATGGGAAATGGGCGCGTGAAGCGAGCATTTCAAGGAGTTAAGGCTGTTTTTCGGCCCTAAAGCCGTCCGAAAAGGCCGCCCGCTCGCAGTAAGGCCGAAAAACGAGCTTACAGACGGGAAATGGCCCAGCGAAGAGGGCCTTGCAAGGATTTAGGGCTGTTTCGCGGCCCTAACTCCGCCCGAATAGGCCATCCGCTCGCTGTAAGGCCGAAAAACGAGCCTACAGATCGGCAATGGGCTCGTGAAGCGAGCATTTCAAGCACTTAAGGCTGTTTTTCGGCCTTAAAGCCGTCCGAATAGAGCGCCCGCTCGCAGTAAGGCCGAAAAACGAGCTTACAGATGGGCAATGGGCGCGTGAAGCGAGCATTTCAAGGAGTTAAGGCTGTTTTTCGGCCTTAAAGCTGTCCGAATAGAGCGCCCGCTCGCTAGCCCATACATGTGCGCCAAATTTATTTCTAAGTGTTATAGCAATATTAATTATATAATTTATCAATTTCGACATTTAAATACAAATATTGTCAATATTCGCTGTTGCAAAAAACTTGTAAAATAGTATTATTATTTATGTAAACTATTACATTTATTAACATTAATAGGAAAGGAGAGTAAATTCAACTAGAGCAATGCAATCTATTATTCGAACCAAACATGCTAGTCATTTAATTAAGAGAAGGAGAGAAATATAATGACAATGAGAAAAAAAGGATCTATTTCACTGCTTACCTCCATGCTGCTCGCAATGATAATCGTACCTACAGGCACAGCGCTGGGCAATCCAACTAATCCAACCAATCCACCTCAATTGAAGACGGTCCTGACAACAGGATGGGGTCATTCGTTATTTTTGAAGGCAGATGATACTTTATGGGCCTGGGGTGATGCAAACTTCGGACAATTCGGTACCGGTCCAGGTCAGAACAGCAGCGCTGTTGCCGTTCAAAATACACTTGTTCAAAATATTATTGATGTTTCGGCAGGAAATGAACACCACAATTTGGCATTACGTAGCGATGGCATCGTATTCGCGTGGGGAACTAACGGTGCTGGTCAACTGGGAGATGGCACGACATATATAAATCGTAACGACCCAGTTCAAGTGAATAATTTAACAGGTGTAATCGATGTCGAAGCTGGTTTCTACCATAGTTTAGCTTTAAAATCCGATGGAACGGTATGGGCTTGGGGGAGTAACAATTACGGTGAATTGGGAGATGGAACAACTACAAATCGGTCAACGCCTGTGCAGGTATCAGGACTCAGCAATATCGTGTCCATCTCAACGAAAAGCTATCATAGTTTTGCCATAAAGTCGGATGGAACCCTATGGGCTTGGGGTCATAACACGGATGGTCAACTGGGAGACGGAACAACAACAAATCGGTCAACTCCGGTGCAGGTGTCTGGTTTGAGTAATGTATCCTCCGTGTCGGCCGGCGACACTCACAGTCTTGCCATAAAGTCGGATGGAACGGTGTGGGCTTGGGGCAATAATACAAAGGGCCAATTCGGAGACGGCACTACGACGAGTCATACGACTCCGGTTCAGATTCCAGGTCTGAGCAACGTAAAAGTAGTCGAAGCGGATTATCAACATAGCTTGGCGATTAAAAATGACGGAACGCTATGGGCATGGGGTTACAACGATTTTGGCCAACTGGGAGACGGATCGACGGGTTCGACATATTTAAGCCCTGTTCAGGTAGCAGGCATAAGCGGGGTAACGGCCGTGTCTTCGAGTGCAGTTTTCACTGTGGCACAAAAATCAGACGGAACGGTATGGGCTTGGGGTCATAACTATTGGCGCGAACTTGGAGACGGCACAAGGATTAATCGTTATACGCCGGTTCAAGTCACAGGTCTGTAAATCTCAAGTTGCAAGGAACAGATGTTCCACGAGTTCTAAATGATAGGATCCCCTCATGGTTGACAACGATAAAAGGTCATCTGCCAAGATGAAAGTGACGTTGTTGTGCGGAGGGGATTTTTCTGTTTGCAACTTATTTTGCCCGCAATAAGGAGGTCAAAGAAGACGTAGCGCAAAAGAACGGCTATAATAAAGAAGATGACTTACACATAGGAGTTACTGATATGTATCAAAATTTAGAAGAATGCCTGATTGATTTGGAGAAACATGGTCATTTAGTTCGGATTGGGGAAGAAGTGGACCCTTATCTCGAGATGGCGGCTATCCATATGAAAGTGTATGAAGCAGGTGGTCCAGCCCTATTATTTGAAAATGTAAAAGGTTCGAAATTCAGGGCTGTTTCCAACTTGTTCGGGACTTTAGAGCGTAGTCAATTTATTTTCCGCAAAAACTGGGACGATGTCCAGAACGTTATTGCCCTCAGGCAAGACCCGATCAAGGCGTTAAAAAAACCGTTTGCCCATATTCGTAACGGATTAACGGCTTTCAAGGCGCTGCCTTTGAAGACATCTTCGAGTTTACCTGTGAGCGCGCGGGAAATTAATATTTCGGATTTGCCGCTCATCCAGCATTGGCTGAATGACGGAGGCGCATTTGTCACACTGCCTCAGGTCTATAGTGAAGATCCGGAAAATGCGGGAATTATGAACGCTAATCTGGGCATGTATCGGATTCAATTGAATGGCAATGACTATGAGTTGAATAAGGAAATTGGCGTCCATTACCAAATTCACCGCGGAATTGGCGTCCACCAAGACAAAGCGACGAAGAAAGGCGAGCCTTTGAAAGTTAGTATTTTCATTGGAGGACCGCCTGCTCACACGCTATCTGCTGTTATGCCGCTGCCGGAAGGATTAAGCGAACTTACTTTTGCTGGTATGCTGGCGGGGCGACGTTTTCGTTATAGCTATATAGATGGGTATTGTATTAGCAATGATGCTGATTTTGTAATTACAGGTGACATTTATCCCGGTGAAACCAAGCCAGAGGGGCCTTTCGGCGACCATTTGGGTTACTATAGCTTGACACATGAGTTTCCGTTAATGCGGGTGCACAAGGTTTATGCAAGGGACAACGCCATTTGGCCATTTACAGTGGTCGGGCGTCCTCCTCAAGAAGACACGTCATTCGGTGCTTTGATTCACGAGTTAACCGGAGATGCCATCAAGCAGGAGATTCCCGGTGTCAAAGAAGTGCATGCTGTAGACGCGGCTGGCGTGCATCCGCTGCTTTTTGCGATTGGCAGCGAGCGATATACGCCTTACCAGCAAGTCAAACGACCTGCGGAATTGTTGACCATCGCGAATCGCATTCTAGGAACCGGGCAACTTAGTTTGGCCAAGTATTTATTTATTACTGCTGAGGACAAGCAACCTTTGGATAGCCATAAGGAGTCTGAGTTTTTAGCTTATATGTTAGAGAGATTGGATCTGCATAGGGATATTCATTTTCAAACGCATACAACCATCGATACGCTGGATTATTCGGGCACTGGCTTGAACCAAGGGAGCAAAGTGGTTTTTGCTGCGAGCGGCGAGAAAATAAGAGACTTGTGCGCAGAAGTTCCCGAACAGCTGAAAGAATTGCCAACCTTCACGAATCCCCGTTTCATTATGCCAGGGATCGTTGCGATGCAAGGATCATCATTTTCAACGTACGACAATGCGCAGAAGGAAGCTCAGGAACTAAGCGCAAACCTGCAGCTGAAAGGTTCCATGCCATCCTGTCCGATGATTATCCTCTGTGATGACAGTGATTTCGTAAGTGAAACGATCAATAACTTCCTATGGGTGACATTCACGCGAAGCAATCCCTCCCATGATATTCATGGGGTAAACAGTTATTACGACAATAAGCATTGGGGCTGTGACAATCTGATCATCGATGCCCGTATCAAACCGCACCATGCACCGCCGCTTATTGCTGATCCTACGGTTGAAGCCAACATTCAACGTTTGTTTGTAAAAGGTGGCAGTTTAGCGGAAGTGAAGGTTAAATAAAACAAAGAAGAGGCTGCTTGCGGGTTTTTAACCTGCTGTGACAGCCTCTTCTTTCATAATCATGCATTAACGCAAAAAAAATGCATGAATATGAAAGAAATATGTATACGGATGCAAATATTTTATGCGCTGATATCTAGCTGACTTCAGGATAAGATAAGATTATGTAAATTTCCAATAAAATGAAAATAAGGAGGGAATTCAGTATGAAACACGAGCATTTTGAATGTATGTTTGATTCGGTGTTAACGGATGTTGTTAAACAAACCTATAGCAATCTTTCTTTGCCCTCTTCCGAACAAATTAAGCAGTCGATGAAGAAGATGATGGATATCATTGAAGCAGATGCCCGTTCAATATCCCCAAGCGAGAATTAATGAAGCCACTCGCGGGAAGGCGGGTGTACCTATACATGAGCAAACCGTGAATTTTCCGTCTGGGAAATAGGCGGTTTTTTTTATTGCGCCTGTCCGCTATAATAATTGTAAACGCTATCATGAAATGAGTGAAGGGAATGAAGTTTCGTTTGTTGGCAGTTGGTGCTGCCGTTTCGCTGCTGCTAACCGCCTGTCAAACGCAGCCAATGACATCTGTTCCGAAGAAACAGCCAAAGGAACAAACGCTGACGTGGATCCATCATTTTGACGAAGAGGGCGCACGCAAATGGCTGGAGGCTGGCACGCAGCTATTTACCCAGCGTCATCCGTCCTATACATTCACGTTGACAGGTGTAGATGGAGGGAACTATATGAGCTTGCTGCGTACGCGGGCAATCTCCAATAATATGCCGGACATGTATATGATAGATAATTTGGAATCCGCTCAGGACTTGATTCGGACGGGATATGCGCTCGATTTAACGAACCAGTCCTTTCTTGCCCAGATCGACGAGCGCTTTCTGAACGGCGTGCGGACAGCCAATGGGCATATTTGGGCGCTGCCTATTGATGTGAATGGGGCTGGGGTCATCTATAGCAAAGAGGCATTCGCCAAGGCTGGTATCCATAGTCCCCCTTCGACATGGGAGCAATTCTTAGCAGCATGCAAGGCGCTGCAAAATGTCGGGATCATTCCGATCGCCGCAGGCTATAAAGATAGCTGGACGGTTGTTTGGGACATCGCGGCCGACTTGTTGGCTAATCAACATGCGGAGAATCGTAATTGGATTGCCGAAATCGAAGCTGGAAGGACATCTTTTGCGGAAGATCAAATTCATTTCAAAGACATTTTAACACGATTTGGCGAACGTTTAAGCTATGTCAATATAAAGCCTTTTGAAACGGATTGGAACCAAGCCCAGTTGCTTCTTGCCGAAGGGAAAGCAGGTATGATTATTAACGGAACATGGACGGTGGATGGGGTGAAATCCAAAAATCCTGCGAGCAATCTGGGAATGTTCGCGTTCCCCTATTCCAACGATCCGCACGATGCCAAGTTTGGCTTGAAATCGACTGGTGGCATTGTGATCAACCCCCATTCACCCAATAAGGAAGCTGCACTTCAAACGTTAGCGCTGTTTGCTTCCAAGGAAATGGGCACTATTTTCCAAACGAATAAGAAAGCTTTATCTGTCATCAAGGGGTTGCCGAGTGATTTCGATCCTACGTATGTGGAGCTGGATGAAACGTATATTCAAACGGGCAGAACGTACGATTGGTCCAGCTTGCCGACTGATTTCGTAAACCAAGATCTTCAAAAGGTGTTCGTCAATGCGCTTACGAGATTCATTCTTGACCGCAATCACAATGTAGAGCAATGCATCCAAGAGCTGGATCAAGGGTTCGACCGGATTCGCAAGTCATCCAAATGACAGTCGGCAAGGAGCGTAGAGCAATGGCAGCTAATCCGTGGTATCGAAGCAGAATCAAAGATTTTCGCTTCCGCACCAAAATATTTTTATCTAATATGATTCTCATTCTGTTTATTTCAACAGCGATAGGCGGCGTTGCGATCTATGCCTCTACGAAGTTTATAGAATCGAACACAAGAGACCTCTCCATGCAAGTCATTCATCAGGTAGCGGATAATATTGAGAACAGAGCCAAAGAAGCGTTCACCTCATCGGTTTATGTGCTCAGTGACAGCAGCATCAGACAGATCGTTGCCGAACAAGGGGAGCAGGTGACGACTGAGAACTACCCAGCTTTCCGCAGTCGGATGGAATTTTTGCTTGCCCAGTATGGGAACGGCAATCCTTACATGAATGCCATTATGATCAAGACGGGAAGAGGGCAGTTGTATTGGTGGGAAAATAAGAAGGGGCTCGATCATACACTCAATCAGGAAGATGTCGCCGAAATGACCAAGGGCGCTGCTTCCTATTTAACGAACCATGGACGAACGATGGCATGGTCGCCTTCTTTGCGCAAGCGAAATGAGGTGTTTCTTGTGCGGGATTTCGTTGATGTGAGTCAAATTGATCAAAGTCTAGGCACGATTGTATTCAGCATGGATGCTGATTATTTTCTTTCTCTAGGGAGCGGAAGCTCGATTATTAAGCAAAATAATGTCGCCATTCTGAATGCTTTCAATGAATTGTTGGCTGGTGGCGGGAATTCGGATGCTGATAATTTGATCAAGAACAGCTCCAGTTATGTGCTAAATGAGCAGGATGCCTCGATGGCGACGGTCGAGCATTCAGCAGCGGGCGATCATTTATTCGTCCAAGAAAGAACCTCCACACTCGGCTGGCGCGTATTATGCTTCATTCCGATGTCATCGCTGCTCTCCGATACGCGGGTGCTGGTGCTGGTCATCGTGCTGGTTTCTCTGATCGCGGTGCTGATCTCAACGGGAATTGCTGTACTGCTTTCCAAATCTTCGACCCGTAATATCAAAATATTGGAGCAGACGATGCGGCGTGTGGAAGATGGCAATTTGGATGTGCGCATTGTACCGTTAGGCAAAGATGAAATCGGCAGTTTGTCAGTGCGGTTCAACTTCATGCTAGCTCGGATTAACGAGCTTATCAACACCGTATACAAAGAGCAAATCGCCAAGCAGCAGGCGGAATTCACGGTTCTGATGAGCCAAATTAATCCGCACTTTTTGTATAACACGTTAGGCACTGTCAAATGGTACGCTCGTATGAACCAACAATCCGAAATAGAGCGAATGGTCAGTTCAGTGATCGATTTGTTGAAGTCATCCGTGCGGCGGGTTGGCGAATTTCATAGTCTCGAGCAAGAAATAGCGCAATTGAACAACTATATTTATATCCAAAAGATCGGTTACGGAGAAGCGTTTCAGGTGGAATATAAGGTGGATGAGCAGTGGCTGGAAAGCGAAGTGCCGTATTTCATTCTGCAGCCGCTGGTCGAAAATGCGATTCTTCACGGTATCGAAATGTCTAAGGGAAGTGGTCGCATTGTTGTATCCGCGAGGGTAACGGGCAAAGAGCTTTTCGTTATAGTAGAGGACAACGGCGTTGGCATGGAAGAGGTGAAAGCGGCTAATCTATTGCATACAGCCACTAAGAAAGAAGCGGTCCCAGGCGTTACCAGCATCGGCATTCATAATGTAAATGAACGTATTCAATTGTATTATGGGCAAAATTATGGCCTTAGCTTTGAAAGCACGCCAGGGGCTGGTACGAAAGCGATTGTGCGTATTCCATATAGAACGCATCGCCAAAGGAGGAATGAGCATGCTGAACGCCATGATCGTTGAGGATAATGCGATCTACCGATATGCGATTAAATCAATCATTCGCTGGGAGGATTACGGCTTTCAAATTGTGAGCGAAGCGCTCAATGGTGTGCATGCGCTTGATTTGTTGCAGCATCAGCATGTGGATCTGATTGTAACGGACATCTCGATGCCGGAAATGAATGGCATTGATTTGATCCAGCAGGTCAAACAGCAGGATGCGTCAATTAAAATTGTTGCCCTCAGCTCTTTTGATGATTTCCGCTTCGTCAAGGAAGCCTTAAAGCTGGGGGCTGAAGACTATTTATTAAAGCATGATCTGGAGCCAGACACCTTGCAGCAGCTGCTGCAGCAGATGAACGTGAAGATCTTGCAAGATCATGAGCAAAGGAAGCAAGCGAATATTCGTGAAGCCAACTTGCAGGAGATGCGGTGCATATTGGGACGCAAGCTTCTGCTTGGCGAATTGAAGACGGCTCAGGAGATCGAGGATCAAGCCAGTGCTGTCCGTTTTCCAAAAGCAAGCGGGCCTACTGTCGTTATGATCATTGACGGTCTGTTTAATCCCATAGCGCCCATTCCGTCCTCGGAAATGCCGAACGAGCAAATAACGGTCACCATCCCGATATCGAATCAGAGAACGGTGATGGTGACTGCATTTCCGCATGAAAAGAGCGAGCGGAAATGCAGTGAGGAAGCATTCAGGCAGGTATCTGCTATGGTTAACCGATTTAAGGAAGAGGGCAGTCTAACCGTGGGAATCAGCTTGCTTGGCTATGGGCTGAAAGACTGGCCAACGTTGTATAAGCAGGCTGAAAGGGCATTGGAGCAGTCGATTTATGAAGGACTGGGGCAAATCTACACCTATGCGGCCAAGAATGCCCAAGGGGCAGAACCAGAGCGAGACAGCCTCTCGATTCAGAAATTGGCGGCCGCAATGCGAAGCGGATTCGTGGCGGATGCAGAAGCTCAAACGGAGCTGTTTTTTCAAAGTCTGAATCAAGGAAAACCGCCTCTGGCAGAATTAAAGCGACTTTTCGTGGAGCTGACAGGACTTATCACGACGATAGCACGGGAGAGAGGCACGCTTTCTGAGAAAGTTGAGCTTGCTTGCAGGCAGATCAATCACATGATCGAGACGCTTCCTTCGCTGCCTCTTATCAAACAAAAAATACTGGCCTTGAACAAGGAAGTGGTCAGCAGTCCTGTAGAAAATCCAATGCTGCGGAAGGAAATTCAAGCAGCGATTGCTTATATCGAACAACACTATGCCGAAGATATCACAGTAGCCCAATTGGCGGATGTGCTTCATCTTAGCAGCAATTACCTTTCCAATTTATTTAAAATGGAAACGGGCATGCGGTTCGTGGAATATGTGAATCGGTGCCGCATCCGCAAGGCGAAGCTCTTGCTTAGGGACGTTTCCTTGAAAGTATATGAGGTTGCAGAGAAAACGGGTTTTCAAGAAACGTCGTATTTCTGCAAGGTATTTAAAGAACTGGAAGGGAAGACCGTCAAAGAATATAGAAGCGACTGCTGATTATAGGGCTGCTGCCACCAATAGTTCTGTGAATACTATAAGAAATCAGTGAAATATAGAAGGAAAGAAGCTGTGAATTCGGATAGAATTCATGGCTTCTTTCTGTTTATAAGAGCGTTGATCTTCGTAGTTTTCTTATATATTTTGAAGTTTCATTCAATGTAAGCGCTTTTAATAAATCCTATACTTACAACAAAGGAACAATAGCTTGCCTAAGAAGCGAATGAAACGGGTTTCATAAAGAAAACAATGCCATTGATTAAAGGAGGTTAACCCTTGCATCCATCCAAAAACAAAGAAACAGTCATCCAATTATCGCCTGAAGGGTTGCGAATAAATGGGAATTCAGAAATCATTCTCTGCGCTTCTTTATTTTACTTTCGACTGCCACGGGGGCTATGGAAAGATCGGTTGCATAAAGTAAAAGCTTTTGGTTATAACGCGATTGATGTGTATTTTCCATGGAATCACCATGAAATGCAAGAGGGCGTATGGGATTTTCATGGAGAAAAAGACGCGGCACAGTTCTTGCAGGATGCTGCGGATGCTGGCTTATGGGTTATTGCGAGGCCAGGGCCTTACATTTGCTCCGAGTGGGATGGGGGAGCGCTGCCAGCTTACTTGTTCGTCAAAGACAATCTCCAGCTGAGGCAAAATGATCCGCTTTTCTTGCAGTATGTGTCCAAATGGTATGCTCAAATTCTTCCGATCATCAGGAAGTTTGAACAAGGACGAGGCGGCACAGTGATCGCTGTGCAGCTGGATAATGAGCTGGATTTCTATCCTTGCGCTGATCCCAAAGGCTACATCTCCGCATTGAGGGATCTGGCTGCCCAGCAAGGAATAACCGTGCCAATGATTGCCTGTGCCGGTCAAGGGGGATTATATGAAGCCTCTGGGTTCTCCGAAGACGTTGTGCCAACTTGCAATTTCTATCCGAATGACCGGGATCCGGTGTTTGAAGAGAAAGTGCTTTATTACAGGGAAGAATTAGCTCGTCGCGGCTATCCCTTGCTTGTGACCGAAACGAATCGCTCCCACTTTCTGCTGCGAAGACTGCTCTCGGCAGGGGCAAAGCTGCTGGGCCCTTACTTGCAAGCATCAGGGACGAATTATGGCTTTACGAATGCGGCCAATAATTGGGGCAACCCTCTCTCGTTCCTCACGTCCGATTATGATTTCCACGGCATGATTACACCGGAAGGACATATTCGGGAGGAAGCCTACGAAGGCAGATTGCTGCAACAAGTGATACAAACCTACGGTCGTTCATTAGCGGAAGCGTGTCCGCTGCAATGCCAATCAGGTCCGTATCGCTTATCGCTAAAGCAGGGCGGCGAGCTCGTATTCGTAGGCAATACCAACGAAAAAAATGAAGACGTTTACATAGCCGTACGTGATGAGACGGTCCCATGTTATTCCACCCTTGTTGCAGAAGCTGGATATTGTCCCATACTGCCGATACAGGTTCCCTTGCAGCTGTGGGGCATAAGCGATTCGGGACTGCTTGATTACTCGACCGCTGAATTGCTGCGAATAAAGCGGCTCCCCGGTCAAACACTGCTTGTGTTCCACACCGAAGGCGTTGGCGAGATCCGCTTCTCCTTTGGCGCGGAATTTCAGTTGGCAGCCAGTGGCATGCAAGTACCGGAAGAGACGGAGCGCCGTCTTACACTGGTTTATTCATCTGCTGAGGCTGAAGTCCGTGCTTCGATACAGCTCTCCGATGGTCATCTCATCGAGGTTATCGGGATGAGCCGCTCTCGTGCGCTGCTACTCGACGACATCGATGAGGCTGGCATGCTGCATGTGGGGGCAGCGCCGGAACGATCCACAGCAAGCCGTGATGTGAACATAACGTGGACACAAAGCAGGGTGAATCCAGTCATTCCGTTGGCTAATGCAGCAATCTCCATTGGGAATCGTGCGGATTATTTGGAAAAACACGCTACCTATCGAGGTTTCGCGTGGTATGCCGCACAGTTGCCGTCAGCAGATCAGAATAATCCTTATCAAGGCGTGATCGTGCAGCAGGCAAGTGATGTTGTTTCGGTCTATTCGGGTACAACCTATCTGGGGACCGCAACACCAGGCGGAGCAAGCCATTATTTGCCGATTTCCGCGGAAAAGTCTGTTGATTCTGCGCTTACTGCACGAGTAGAGATATGGGGACATACGAATTTCCATGATACGAATCTGCCAGGGCTGCATTTGAACAGTTTGAAAGGATTAACGGGTATGATAGGCGTTACTTCAACAACGGACTTGAACCCAAATTGGCGATTTAGGCTTATGCAGGCTGGCGAAAATAAAGATGATTTTGCGTTAACAGAAGTGGATGATCACTTGTGGCCTATCTTGAGCATAGGCGGTTGGTTGTCAGCAGAGCAGCCTGCTCATCAATGTTACCGCAAGCAGGTGAAGCTGACGGATCAAGCGGATACTTGGCTGCTGCATGTGTCTGGCAGCTTTACCTATGCCTACGCGTACGTGAATGGGCATGCCCTTGGACTGATCAATCCTTTGGACTCATTCCTCGATCTTACGCCCTATGTAAAAGCGGGGGAAACAGCAGCACTAACGCTGTATTTGGATAAAACGTATGGCTCACTAAGCGGGCAGCTCACGCTGTATGAAGGGATGTCATCTGCTGATTGGACACTGGCAGCTAGTGAGGAACAAGGCTTGCTGGAGCAGGCCGAGGCGTTGAAGTCGGCGGAGCAAGCTGCCGAAGGGCCGATATCGTTGGCAGCGGGGGCACTTTCTTGGCTTTACGGTCAGCTCCCTGACGATAATCATGGGTTAGGTTGGCGGGTTTATGTCCAAGGCAGCGATATGAAGCTGACCGTGTTTTTTAACGGGCACTTGGTAGGAAGGCTTTGGACGCAAGGCGGTGCGAACAGGCCGATCTTCCGGGGCGGGAGCGATGACTCCTTTTATTTGCCGGGCCCTTGGTTCCGTGATCAAGAAGCAGGCAATGATCTTGTGATTTTGTTGGAAAGTGTAGCCCGGGATGAGGCAGCTTTACTGGAGCCGCTCCGTTTCGTCCCTGTAGCTGCGATCTAATTGGAAAGGAGCGTACGCATGAAAACTGCCACCTCGTCAAGCAGCCTTGAGGCCACGCCGCTTGTTGTTACAAAGCGTGCATCTTCGCTGCGCCGATTCTGGACACATCGCACCTTGCTGCTCATGTGTGTGCCTGCCATTTTATTTTTCCTCATCATGTCTTATCTCCCGATGCCGGGGCTTTATCTCGCTTTTATCAACTATAACTATTCAGCCGGCATTTTCGGCAGCCAATTCGTTGGCTTTGACAATTTCAAGTTTCTAGTCACCTCAGGTGCGCTGTGGAAGCTAACTTTTAATACGATAGCTTACAATCTTGCTTTTATCATCATCGGAAATACGCTGCAGATCAGTATCGCGGTTTTGCTTAATGAGCTCCGCAAAAAGTGGTTCAAGAAAATCTCACAATCTTTGATGTTTCTGCCTTTTTTCATCTCCTTCGTGTTGGTAGGTTTGATTGCCTATAACATTCTTAGCTATGACTACGGTTTGATGAACGGAATTCTCAAATCCATCGGATGGGAGCCGGTGAAGACCTACTCCAATCCCGCAATATGGCCGTTCATCATTGTGCTTACGTATTTGTGGCAATCGACAGGCTACGGGTCTATCGTCTACTTCGCCGCAATTATGGGGCTGGATTCGGAGATTGTGGAGGCCGCAGAAATTGATGGTGCCAACGCTCTGCAGCGTATTCGCTACATTGTGCTGCCTTGGCTGAAGCCGACTTTCATTATTTTGCTGCTGTTCTCCTTGGGCGGCATCCTTCGAGGAAACTTCGGCTTGTTTTATAACTTAGTCGGGGCTAACAATACCGCATTATTTGATGCGACAGATATTATTGAGACGTTCGTCTTCCGTTCCTTGATGAACAACTTTAATTTCTCTTTAGGAAGTGCTGTCAGCTTGTATCAATCTGTGTTTGGTTTTTTCATTGTTATCACTGCAAATTGGCTGGTCAAAAAGGTCTCGCCTGAAAATACGCTGTTCTAAGTCAGAAGCGGCATATTTATCATGACAGATCGCTTAGGAGGGACATATTGTGGAGCAAGTCATCGCACGTCAAAGGGGAACTGATATATCCTCAGTGGCCATCCGGGCTTTTGGCTACTTATTTATCGGTCTATTCGCCTTATGCTGTTTATTGCCTTTTCTTCTTGTGCTAGGGACATCATTTACGGCTGAAAAGTCAATCACGCTGCACGGTTATAATTTGTGGCCCAAAGAGTTCAGCACGTTTGCTTACAAAATTGTGTTTGAAAATCCAGGCATCATCATTGGCTCTTATGGGGTAACACTCGGAATTACGTTGGTCGGAACAACGGTTGGGCTATTTATCGTGGCGATGACGGGGTATTCCTTGCAGCGTCCGGATTTCCCTTATCGGAATCGCATCTCATTTTTCATCTACTTTACGACGTTGTTCCAAGGCGGGGTTGTTCCTTTTTACCTGATTATGACGCAGTGGATGCACCTGAAGGATAATTATTTGGCGGTGCTTTTGCCAGGACTCATGAGCCCTTTTCTCATTATTATGATGAAAAGCTTCGTGACCTCGATCCCACATGCCATTACCGAATCAGCGAAGATGGATGGGGCGGGGGATTTTAAAATCTTCACCAAGCTGATCCTCCCGATGACAACACCAGCACTGGCAACCATCGGATTGTTTATTGCACTGGGCTATTGGAATGAATGGTATAACGCGATGCTGTTCCTTTCACCGGATTTAAAATACAGACCGCTGCAATTGTTTCTGTACAATGTCGTCACTAGCGCTGATTTCATCAAAAATTCTTCCGTTTCCTCAAACGTACAGCCAAGAGATATGCCGCTGGAATCGATGAAAATGGCGACTGCTGTTGTCGCAACAGGACCGGTTATTCTCTTTTATCCGATGGTCCAGAAATATTTTATCAAAGGGATTACCGTTGGTGCTGTCAAAGGCTGACGTCAAGATGATATCCAAATGATGATGGGGAGGCAAATTCGTATGATCAAGAGAAAAAAGAAAACACTTGGTGTCGCATTGGCAGCGACGCTTGCGGTAAGTTTAACAGCCTGCACAACGCCTAGCAGCACGGGCACAAGCTCGACAGACAAGGCTACAACGACAGCGGCTGCCACAACAGCAGTTGGGACTCCATCTTCCAACAAGATTGATACCTCGGAGTTTCAAACGATTTCGTACGTCATGCTTGGCGATAAACCGAAAAATGGTCAATTTGAGAAAGTCATGGAAAAGCTGAACGCCATCTTGAAGCAAAAAGTGAATGCCAAATTGGAAATTAAATGGGTCGAGTGGGCGGATTGGCAAACTAAGTACAACTTGCTGCTAGCCTCAGGGGAGCCGGTAGATTTGATCACCGTTGCGACGGATTGGCTGGATACTTGGCAAAATGCGCAAAAGGGCGCTTTCCAATCTTTAGATAAGCTTCTTCCTATCTATGCTCCGCTAACTTGGAAGGAAGTACCGCCTGAGAACTGGGCTGAGACCAAATATAAAAACCAGATTATGCTCATCCCTGAAGATCATTATACGCAATGGGTCAATCACGGCTTCCTCTACCGGGGCGATTGGGCGAAGGAATTCGGCATCACGGCGCCGATTAAAGATTGGGAAACGCTTGGCAAGTACTTCCAAGGTGTCAAAGACAAGAAACCGGGCGTCATGCCGTGGGATCCGAACGGTACCAGCGGCGACATTGCCGGCGGCTATATTAATTCGCATACAGATGCCATCGAGCTTCCGGTCAGCACAGGCATGTTCGGCTTAATTTACGGCAAATCCTATGATGCGAAGTATACGGCATATAGTCCCGTATTTGACGATACCTTCGTTAATTTCGCCAAGCAAATGAAAGAATGGGGCGACAAAGGCTTCTGGCGTGAGGATGTGCTGAACTATAAAGGAGATAACCGTTCCGAGCTGGAAGCCGGCAAATCTGCGGTTGATCAGCATCACACACAAACGTTCCTAGGCGAGCGGACCAAAATGGATAAACTGCAGCCGGGCTCAGATTTGCAATTCTTCCCTTTCTCATCGACGCGCAATAATCTCGTCTCGATGTCGATTACACATGGCGGAACTTCCATTGGTGCAAAAAGCAAACATCCAGAACGTGCTCTGATGGTGTATGAGCTGATTCGCCAAGACCCTGAAGTATACCGTTTGATGAACTACGGCCTTGAAGGCGTACAATATGTCGTAAAAGATGGCAAGCGCTATCGTCCAGACGGCTATGATGTGCAAAGAGACGACTTCTACACCGATTTCTGGGGTGGACGGGTAGACAAAAATGAGATTCCCGATGGCAACGATTGGGTAGGGAAAGGGGATTTGTATGCTTCCTATGACAAAATCAAGAAAGCATATCCATACGGCCGTTTTGTATTTGACAAATCCCCTGTAACGAATGAACTGACAGCGGTTACACAGATTGTTGGTCAAATGGGACCTGCCATCCTGTACGGAAAAGCTGGCGACCCGGTGAAAGCCGTGAATGACTTCCGCGCGAAGCTGAAAGCAGCTGGATTCGATAAGCTCCAAGCAGAGGTTCAGAAGCAATTGGACGCTTTTAAAACGACGATAGAAAGCAGTAAATAGAGGTAGGATATCGAAGGTCTGTTAGGGAACAGGTCTTCGATCTTTCGTTTTCCAATTCGACGTATCGGAGAGTGTGTGTTTCTGGAATCCATTACGGTCTACGATATTGCTAGGGAAGCGAATGTTTCCGTCGCGACGGTTTCCCGTGTCCTGAATGATACAGCACCTGTGCGAACATCCACCAGGCTTAAGATTATGGCTATCATTGAGAAGCATAAGTTTCAGCCAAATGCGCTAGCACGCAGTCTGGTGAATAAGAAAACAGGGATGATTGGTGTTTTATTTCCAGATAGCACCAACATGTTTTTCCCAGAGGTGTTCGGAGGGGCAGAGAGAGCTGCGCAAAAGCTGGGGTATACCTTGTTTCTGTGTAATACGTTCAGCAATTGCAGCAGAGAATCCGAATATTTAAATTCACTTTGTGAAAGGCAGGTGGAAGGACTTATTTTCATGGGCGGCCGAATTAATGCCCGGCATTGCCCGGATGCGCTAGTGCAGGAAGTCGTTGATATTCAGAAGAAAATTCCGATTGTGCTGATCAATGGCTCACTGCCGGGGCACCCGTGTTACCGTGTAAAAACGGACGAATACTTGGGTACCCAGCTCATCATGCAGCATTTGATTGATCGCGGACATCGCAGCATCGGCTTCTTGGGTGGAACCGCCGAAACGACAACAACACTTGAAAAGCTGCAAGCCTACAAACGAACATTAGGTGCGAATAATCTCTCTTATCGCAAGGAATGGGTGCGTTTGGGTGATTTCTCCATGTCTTGCGGCAGCACGTTGATGCAGCAGCTTCTAACTTTGCCGAATCGTCCAACGGCCGTTATATGCATCAACGACTACGTAGCCATTGGCGCTATGAAAGCAGCGATCTCGCAGGGGATGCATATTCCCGAGGATATCGCGATTGCTGGATTCGACGATACGCAGTTGGCTTCTGCGATGAACCCGGAGCTGACGACCGTTTCGCAGCATAGTGAACAGCTGGGTAGGCAGGCGGTGTCGATACTATCCAAATTGATTCAGAAAGAAAAGGTGAAGAAGCTGACGGTTCTAGAGCCTAAACTTATGGTTAGGCAAAGTACACAATGAGAAGGAGGTAATGAAATCATGAAATTCCATAGAAAAGCGAAAGCTGTCGTGACATCCATGATGCTCATCTTGTGTTTATGTGTGACGGTTTGCGTACCCCTGGCAAGCGCAGGGTCGTATACGGCAGCCGTTAACCCAAATGCTTCGTATCAGACTTGGGAAGGATGGGGCACCTCACTTGCTTGGTTTGCTAATCGAATCGGCGGTGCGCCGGATGCGGTAAGAAACAATTACGCCGATCAGTTCTTCAGCCCAAGCGGACTGAATATGAACATTGTTCGCTACAATATCGGAGGCGGAGAGAATCCCGCTTATCCGAACAATATGGAGCTCCGCGCCCGAGTTCCCGGTTTCCAGCCTACACAGGGAACCTATGATTGGACACAGGATGCGAACCAGCGCTGGTTCCTGCAGGCAGCCAAATCCAGAATTGCCTCCAGCGAGTTCCTGGCTGAGGCGTTCTCCAATTCTCCACCTTGGTGGATGACGCAAAGCGGGAGCGTGACAGGCAATTACGGCGCAGCGAACAATTTGAGAACAGATATGTACGATGCGTTTGCCGATTATTTGGTGACGGTGAATAAACATTTCAAAGACTACTGGGGCGTTACATTCCGAACGTTAACAGCACTTAATGAACCAATGGCAACTTGGTGGACGTATGGCAATCGCCAAGAGGGAAGTCATTTTGACCGACCGAATCAGGAGCAAATTATTCAAAAGGTAGCGGCAGCCCTTACTCTGCAGGGTTCTCCTACGACAGTTAGTGCTTCGGATGAAACGAGTATTGACGTTGGCCGAGATACGATTAACAGCTTCTCAGCGGCTACGAAATCCGTCGTATCCCAGTACAATGTGCACACGTACGGCGGGAATGATCGGGTTGGGTTTAATCAAGCGGCTGCCGGCAAGAAAATTTGGATGTCGGAGCATGGCGATGGAGATGCTTCCGGCATGCAGATGGCCAGATCTATTGTATATGACCTAAGATACATGAAAAATTCCGCCTGGGTGTATTGGCAGGCCGTTGACGGTGGCGGCTGGGGTATGCTCGATGTCAATGATCTGAATGATCCCAACTCCAATTTTACGGCTGTCCAAAATAAAAAATATTGGGCGATGGCGCAATGGAGCAAGTATATCCGACCGGGATATACCATCATTGATATTCAGGATGGAAATTCCATCGCCGCCTATGATCAGGTTTCCAAAAAAATCGTTATCGTCACCATTAACGACAGCAGTGCCGCTAACACGGTTACGTATGATCTTTCGGCGTTCAGCTCGATTACAGGCTCTGTAACGGGGACGCGAACGGTAACGAGCACAAGCGAGAATCTCGCTCCTATTGCCGGACTCAGCTTGAGCAATAAAACGTTCCAGCACACGCTTCCGGCAGGAGGCATTGCAACTTTCGTAATTTCGGGCGCGCAGTACACGCCAAGCACCGCACCGGCGATTGATACATCCGCTTACTACAAAATTATGGATCGCAACAGCGGGAAATTAATGGATGTGAGCGGCGCGTCTACAGCCAATGGCGGAGCTGTCATTCAATACACGGATAATGGAGGGACGAATCAGCAGTGGCAGTTCGTGGATGCAGGGGCTGGCTACTACAAGCTGAAAAATCGCAACAGCGGAAAAATATTGGACGTCACCAATGCCTCTCAAAATGATGGCATCGCAATCATTCAATATACCGACAACGGCGGAGCCAATCAACAATGGAGGCTGCTGGATGCAGGGGGCGGATATGTCAAATTCCAGAATCGGAACAGCAGCAAGCTGATGGATGTGAGTGCCGCATCTACAGCGAACGGAGCCGCTATCGTGCAGAATGCGGATAACAGCGCGACGAGCCAACAATGGCAGTTGGTTAAGCAATAAGGAAAGGACTGTCCGAGAGCAGATATGTCTGCTGGAGGGCAGTCCTTTTGAAATAAGTTCTCAGGAAAAGCAGGTATTCCCTGGTTTCTGTCGAAACCAATCGAATACTGTTGAATAAAAGGAGAATTTTGATGTTACTTGGCATTACATGGCTTAGAAAACGCTTGGTTGTTCGCATTGTTGCGGCCGTTATGATCGTTGTTTTGGCATTATCGGCGGGCTACATCCTGATGGAATTTCGAAATGCCAAACATGCTGGAGTGGAGACGATATCTAGCTATGGCATTCGATTAGCGGAAAGCTACAGCAAAGGGCTCGATATCCCTAAATTAGAGCAATTTCTTAAGGATCCGCAGGAAAATGATCTTTATTGGAACACAAGGCAGCAGTTAGATACTTATCGCACACAGATTGGTGCTCTTTATGTGTATTTAGTGCGAATTGATGAAAAACAACAACCCCTCATTATGATAGATGGACAACCCAAAGACTCAGATTCAGCATCTCCCATCAATGAGGTTACTGACATTTCAGCAGTTGCTGTGCAAAAGTTGTTACAGGGCGAATCCACGAGTTCGGATCTCATTGAAAACCCGAAATATGGAAAGTACATATCCACTTACACGCCAGTGAGAAATGCAGAGGGCAAAGTGATAGCCGTGCTTGGCATTGATACCGAGGCAGGTGTGACGGAGCGGATTTCCAAAAGCTTGATCAAAAGCAATATGGTTTTATATGCCCTCATGTTCGTCCTTACTTTACTGGGACTTGCCCTTGTGATGTTGTTTGTTTCTCGGGCTCTTCGTCCTCTGCAGTGGATCGGCGCCAGTGCGGATAGTATTGCCAAAGGGGATATCGTATTGGCACGGCAGCAATTAGAAGCGAATCCGGTCCGCTCCATTGACGAAGTAGGCACGGTGTATAAAGCGATGCTGAAGATGTCTAATGAAATTAACGATATGCTCAAAAATATTGTATCCAATGTGTCTACGACCTCTGACCAGTTCGTTCTGACAACACGGCACTTCAATAAGCAGGCTCATCATTTGCTGGATATGAATACCAAAGTGAACGCGTCGATCGAAGTGGTGGCTGAAGGGGCGAATACGGTGCAGATCAGCACGAATGACAGCGCCCGATCCATGGAGGAAATGGCTACAGCGATTCAGCGCATTTCCGAAGCTTCCTTCACCGTATCGGATGCTTCGACGACCGCGTTGAAAAGCGCGGAGTCCGGTCAAGCCATCGTTCATAATATGAATGGACAATTCCTGACGATCACTTCTGCGACAGAAGAAGCGCTCCATCGGGCGGCACTGCTGCGCGGGCACTCTCAGGAAATCGGCGTCGCTTTGTCGTCCATTTCGGAAATTGCCGAACAAACGAAACTGCTTGCCCTGAATGCTTCCATTGAAGCAGCCAGAGCCGGCGAGCATGGCGCCGGATTCGCGGTCGTAGCAGGGGAAGTGCGCAAGCTTGCCGACCATGCCGCAGGTTCAGCCAATCTGATAGCCTCCTTGCTGCAAAATATTCATAATGAGGTCCAGCGCATGGGAGATGCGATGGCCAACGGAATGAAAGAAGTGCAAACAGGGGCGACTTTATCCAAAAAAGCGGAAGCTTTCTTCACGCACATTGTGGAACAGTTCCGTTTCGTCACGGAACAGATTCAAGACATTTCCTCCGTAACGGAGCAAATGTCCGCGGGTGCTGAGGAAGTAACAGCTTCTGTCATTGATATTGCCCATATTGCCAAGACGTCCTCAGACGGCACTTCAAATATCCACAAACTGACGCATGATCAGCTTGTCATCGCCAAAGAAATTGCTGATTCTGCGGATGCGCTGAGTGGGCTTACCGATGAAATGAGAAAGTCTATTGAGCAAATCAACGTATAACAAAACGACTTCAAGCCGTCAGGTTGAAAAGTTTTCTTGACTACCTGATTAAATTCCCCTAGAATAAGGAACAATCTTATTGAATTTCCAATTTGATCCATACGAGTTGAGCAGCCATCTGTAGACACGACGCATCCGCATCGTGTCTATTTTGTTTCAATTAAGCCACTAGCCGAAGAAAGAAGGGATCATCTTGGATTTATTACAGTTGAAATATTTTCAAACCGTAGCCAGACGTGAGCATATTACGCAAGCGGCCAAAGAACTTAACATTGCTCAGCCTTCCTTAAGCCAGACCATTGCTCGCTTGGAAGAAGATCTCGGCGTAACCTTATTTTACAGGCATGGAAGGAACATTCGATTAAATGAATCCGGGAAAGTATTCCTGGAACATGTCGATCGGGTCTTTATGGAGCTGGAGAAAGGGAAGGAAGAAGCTCGCAAGCTGGCGGGAAAACAGCATGAAGTGCTCTCCATTGCGGCAATCCATCTCCCCTTCTTGCCGCAAGCGATTGCGAGCTTCGTGGCCAAACAGCCTGGTGTACATTTTCGCTTTCATCAAGGCTGCTATCTTTCTATGAAAAAATTGCTTGAGGCACGTGAAATCGACTTGTGCATTTCGGCTCCGCAAATTGATATTCCATCGGTTTCCAGCGTGGTTTTGCTGACAGAAGAAATTAGACTGCTCGTTCCCAAGGGCCATAGATTGGCGGGACGGGGCCAAGTTAGGCTGGCGGAAGTGGCAAACGAGCCGTTCATTAGTTTGAAAGAAGGTTTCGGCTTGCGAGAAGCTACGGACGAATTTTGCCAAAAAGCTGGGTTCTCGCCCAACATTATTTTCGAGGTCGAAGAACCGCGCTTGATGCAGACTTTAGTTCGCTCAGGGGTCGGCATCTCGTTCATTCCGGAATTGTTTGGCCTGCATGAAACAGATTCGGAAACTGAAAGCTTGACCATTTCAGATCCGGCATGCACGCGCACATTAAGTCTTTCTTGGCTGAATCGTACGGAGCAATCCCCAGCCTTTGAACGTTTTCGGCTATTTCTTATTCATTATTTCAACGATTTGCAGCAGCAGAAACTGGAGAAGTTGAAGTCACACAATTTGCCTAAAGTGATTCATAGGTTTAGAACGATATAAATAAGTAAGATTTTCATATTGGATATTAATCGGCTGCCCATCTATAATTTTTTTTGTACCTAATTCCTATAAAACTCATAAGAATAGTGAGAATATAGGCGGGGGCAATACAGAAATGAGAAGGAGATGTCCAGCAGATGATTAGTTCTAAGGGGTTTCAGTTTGGAAAGAGAGCAGGGTTCTTGCTTACGGTAGGCCTACTGGCGGTAAGCTTATCGGGGTGTGGCGAGAAATCCGTCGGAGCGGCAGGAGCAAGCAAAGTGCTGACCATCGGTTCGACAGGCGGATTTTATCCGTATGTGTTTCAAAATAGCGAGACGAATAAATTAGAAGGCTACGAAGTCGATGTATGGACGGAGATCGGCAAGAAAATCAAGTATGAGATTAAGTGGCAAACGTCAGAGTTCAGCGGCTTGTTTGGACTTCTGGATACTGGGAAAATTAATACGATTGCGAATTCAATCTCTGTAACGGATGAACGAAAGAAGAAATATTTATTCGATGAGCCATATGCCTATTCCGGTGCGCAATTAGTCGTTAAGAAAGGGAACGATGGCATACAATCTTTGGAAAATTTGAAAGGCAAGAAAGTAGCCATTCAATCCGGCACGAACTTTATTAATTTTGTGAAAGATTTTGATAAAAAAGGGGAAATCACTGTTGTCAATTATGAAACAGCAGAAGCCGGCTTCAATGATGTGGCTCTTAGCCGTGTCGATGCAACGTTCTCCACCAAAGCATCGGCGTTAGCGACAATTAAGAAAACGGGACTCCCTTTGCAATTGGCCGGTCAGCAGTTCAACGTTCTTCCGGCAGCTAATCCGTTTCTAACGAATGAGGAGAATAAGAAATTAATCGAGCAGGTCAATAAAGCTTTTCAAGAACTGCGCAAAGACGGCACATTAAGCAATTTGTCCAAAAAGTGGTTTACGGAAGATTTGACGAATCCATAAGGGCAGCATCCCTGAAGAGGAAGGGAGGTGAGCCGGATGCAGTTTGATTTGACGTATATGCTCTCGGCAATCCCGAGGCTGCTTCAGTACATGTATCTGACGATTAGTATTGCCGTTATTTCCATGTTTTTCGGACTTGTTTTGGGACTCATTCTTGAGCATGTGATCCGTAAAAATATCAAAGGATTGGCGCCAGCGGCCAAGGTGTATATTTCATTTTTTCGCGCTACGCCGCTGCTTGTTCAATTGTTTATTCTTTACTATGGTATCCCGCAAATTATTCCGTTGTTTAGTGCGATGAATGCATTTACGGCTACCATCATCGGCATCAGTTTAAATAGCGCCGCTTATTTGGCTGAAATTATTCGTGCGGCTGTCCGCTCCGTTGACCATGGCCAATGGGAAGCCGGTCTCTCCATCGGGATGTCCAGATGGCAGAGCATGAAGCGCATTATACTGCCGCAGGCATTTCGTATTGCGCTTCCATCCTTGGGCAATACCTTTGTCACCATACTGAAAGAAACCTCTCTCGGCTTTACGCTTGGATTAACGGAAATGCTGGCTAAAGCCAAGCTGCTGGCGGCAGATACCTACAAATTTCTGGAATGTTTTTTGGCTGCGGCTATTTTATATTGGTTGACGGCAATCATCTTCGGCTACATACAACTGCGGCTTGAGCGTAAAGTCAATCAGCCTTACGGCAGGGAAGTCGGTTTATGAATCAAATAGATTTCTGAAGGAGGAATAGCGGATGAGCGGGTTAGTTGAATACCTGGCACAGAAAAAGAAAGCATTACTTGCACGCAAAAATAGATTGGAGCAAGAGGAGCGGATTGCTTCTCAGCAACTGAAGGCGAAGGTACAGGTGGCAGGCAGAAGCGGAATACGAGAAATCCGGATTCGTGATTATCAAATCATCAGCGACAGCGGGGAGGACTTTGCCGGATTCAATCTCGGACCAGGTTCCCCAGAGCTGCAGTTGGGTGTGCTTGGCAGTTGTTTATCGCATATTACTCTCATACAAGCCGCAGAACGCGGTGTGGAGCTTCATGCGATAGAAGTGGAAGTAACCGGTGAGATGCACCCATTCGCAGGGCGGCCAGGTTACGAGCAAATCCCTGTTTATTTACATAACATTGGCTACACGCTGAAGCTTACATCACCTGCGACAAGCGAAGACATTGCAGCTCTTCACCAAGCGGTGGAGCTGGCTTGTCCAATTCTTAATTTGCTGCAGCATCCGCAGGTTGTGAATAGTCGCGTCATTCACAATAACGAGTAAGAGAGTCATGTTAGACGTGCTGAAGTGAAACAGAGAAAAGAGGTTGTCCCCCAAAGGTAAATGAACCTTGGCGGCAGCCTCTTTTCATCACAAGGGCCAGTGGAAGAACTTAACGCGCTGTGCGAGCCAGCTCACGATCTATCGCATCCAGGAATTGATGCTTGAAAGCCATTCCGCGGATGACGGTTTCGCCAATTACGAACGTGGGTGCCGAGGTGATATTGGCTTCATAGTTGGCGTGATGAAGGGCCTTGCCATGCTTTTCTTTGTAAGTCCGCAGTTCCAGAGCTTGCCGATAGGCGGCAGGATCAAGCCCAAGCTCAGCGGCTAGTTCCGTTAATACATCAATGTTGCCGATGTCCTTGCTTTCCAAGAAAAAGGCTTGATAAATTCGAGAATTGTAAGCTTTGCCTTGACCGTGCTCAATCGCAAATTGGTAGCCCTCAAAGGCTAAATGCGTGTAGGGCTGAGGCGAGAAAGGCGGCTTCACGATGGGGATTCCCAGCTCTGCGGCAATCGGAAAAACACGTTCCCGCCAGTCTTTCGTTATATAGTCACCTTCAGGACGCAAGGTCGGTGTTGGATAGGGACGAAGCTCGAAGGGCAAGTAGGCCACTTCAACCCCTCTTTCCGCCGCTGCGGCTTCAAGCTCGCCCTCGGCAAGAATACAGTAAGGACATACGTAATCGGAATAAACGTTAATGGTTAATGACATTGGTTTTCTCCTCTTCTCGAATATGATTTGTTTAGGAGCAGCCGTCCGCGCTGCAGCTTAATCCGTCAGTCCAGCGTTCCAGCCGCTCCCGCTTGGCTAATTCCGTGTCAATGAGCTCCAAGAATTGATCTTTGAAAAGAAGCCATTTGGCGACAGTATCGCCGATGACAAAGGTTGGGGCAGCTGTTATGTTGGCTTCCTGATAAGCGTGTTGAAGCGCTTGGCGGTGATGCTCTTGATAAGTCCGCTGTTCCAAAGCAGAGCGGAAGCTTGCACCATCAAGGCCCAGCTCCTCGGCCAGCTGCGTCAAAACGTCGATATCGCCGATGTCCAAGCTGTCTTGGAAAAAAGCGGTGTACATCCGCGAATTGTAAGCTTTGCCTTTGCCGTGTTCTTTGGCGAATTGAAAGCCTTCAAAGGCCAAATGGGTGTAGGGCTGGGGAGAGAAGGGCATATAGTCAATGATGACATCGCGTTCGGCAGCCGCTTGCTCTAATTGGGCTTCAGCCAAGAGACAGAAAGGACAAACATAATCAGAGTACACTTTGATCGTTAATGCCATGTTGAGGGTTCCTTTCACGGGGTATTGTGCGCTGCTCTCTGCGCTCTTTCAGGAATAGGATGAACCTATCTTTCACACGAATGCCCTGCTCCAGAACGATCGAAGTGAGGACGCCAACAATGAGTCCATTATTCAAAATAGGCTTAATGACATCAGGCGTATGAGCCAGGCTGCCAGCAGGAATAAACATACTGCCTACGCCAGCGAAGAGGGAGACACCGATAATGAGCAATTTCTTTTCTTCTTTAAGAATGGTCTCGTACTCTCGAAGCCCTGCGGTTAACAAGTGGGTAAAGGAATAAAAAATAACAGCAAAAGCAACGGGAACGGGTATAGAGGCCAAAGCGACTGTAAAGAAAGGGAAAAAGCTTGTGCCGATAATAACCAAGCAGCCTAGGATGAAAGGCAGTCGTTTGGTCATTTGTGTGGAAGCAATGAATCCCGCAGTGTGCGAATTGGACACACAACCCACGGTGGAGAAAAGACCGGATAACAGCTGGTTAATCCCCATGACAAGACCAGCACGCCGGTACACATTCTGCGCTGCTCTTCCAGCAGCTTTTTCGACGATGACGATGGCGGCGATCATATTGATGAGCAGCGGAAGGACGATGACAAGGGTCGTGAGAAGGATGCCTGAGTTATAGGTCGGCAGTCCCCAAGCGAACCAGGTTGGCAGTGTGAAGATTTGCATTTGCACAGGGGAAGCCGGTATTAAATCCAGCAATCGAAAGGCAATGTAGCCAAAAATGACCCCCAGCAAGACCGAAAAATGACGGAAAAAGGCAATCTGTAGACGTCCGCAAATAAAGGTAAAGAGGAGTGTCGCGATAGCTGGAATGGCAATTTGCGCATGAATATAGGAGTCCGAGTAGCCCACGCCCAAAATGCCTTTCACAATCGAAGAGCTGAATTGGAAGATGAGCAAGAGCAGATAAGTGCCTGTGACGACAGGTGTAAAAAGCTTCTTCACATGTCCAATGATACGGAAGGCGCTTAACAACAGCATGATGATCCCGCTGATCAGCAATCCCATCTCCATTTGCCGCAAAAGCGTAAAGGAAGCAGGCCCTTCCGTAACGCTGCTGGCTAACAAAATAAATACGCCCCACCACACGCCGGCAGGTCCTTCCAAGATGGGCAGTTTATGCCCGAATACAACTTGCAATAAGGAAGATATGCCGATGACAGTCAAGGTTCGCTGGAGAAGTCCGACCGTTTCGGGGCCTGATAAATGGAAGGCGGCGGCGACCACAATCGGTGCGACCAAACCGCCGGTTAAGATAAAGAAAGCCCACTGGACGGAAGCGAGTGCAAGGCGAATACCCGCTTTTCCGCGCTTCAGCCGACTAGTGCTCATAGGGCTGCAATCAAGTCATGTACAAGGTAATTGAGCGATTTGACGCCATCTTCATCGGTGAAAATGCCGTTATCATCAATTTGATTCGGATCAGCAGCGAATTGGCCAGGCAGCACAGTCGCAGATACCCCACGCAAAACGAGTCGCAAGTTATTTAGCGCATTAATGCCATTCTTGCCTCCGCCGGAAGCTGCTGCGATCGCCACAGGCTTGTTGTTGAAATGCTCGGAATTTAAGAAATCCAGCGCATTTTTAAGCGCACCGCTAATGCCGCTGTGGTATTCAGGTGTCACGATGAAGAAGCCGCCTGCTTCGGCTGCCAGCTGTCGCAGCTGTTGAACGGAAGGCAGCTGACTTTGGGCGGGGTCGCCATTGAAAATAGGCAGCTCATGCAAATGCAGGTCGATAAGCTGCGCATGTCCGCGTTGATCTCTGAGCAGTCTGTACACAACATTGGTTACAGCTCTGCTTCTTGAACTTGCTCGGGGGCTGCCACTGATAAAAAGAACCGTTTTACTCATGTTTGCTCACTCCATTTTTTGTATTTTGTTGAGAGAGGGAGGATGCGTCCCCAGCTATTTCTTATCATTCGTATAGGTTTCATAAGGATTATAAGTGAAGCCCCCTTTTGACTTCCAATATCAAATTCCATATAGGATTTATAGGGCACGGACTATACGTTGACAAAACCGTTTCCAATCATTAAGATGCCGTTACGAAACAGTATCCATCAATTAAATAGGGAAAGAGGGCTGTATATGACCAATATTTATGAAAGAATCACACATCAATATGTGAAAGGAGAGCGGATTTCTCCTTATTTGCAAAAGGAAGGTATTTATTATGAACGTTGGAGCGCACATCGCACTCCGGCATTTGTGCAGGAGAAGATCGCTTTTAGTGAGGAAGAGAAGGAGAAGTTATTAGCTGTGTATGAGGATGACGTTATTCGATTTGCCGAACAAAAAGGCTATACGAATTGGGATATTGCTGTGCTCTCCGTGGATACACCGGATATGCTCCAGAAGTTTGGAAGCCTGCACTATCATAGGGAAGACGAAGTCCGCGTGGTCGTTGGAGGCAAAGGTGTTTTTATTATCAAAAGCCAACAGGGTGACGGTTACTTTGAGTTGGAAGTGTCCATTGGGGATGTTGTTGTCGTACCGCAGCAGCGCTATCATGCATTCAAGCTAGCGGATGATCGCAAGTTTGCCGTAATTCGTTTGTTCACGGGCGAAGCAGGTTCCGTCACGTATCCAGCGGAGGATTTGTCATTTCATGTCAAATGATGACACTTCGATAGTCTGAGGATGATATAAACGATATTTGAACTGGTATTGGACGTGTTTTTAAAAGGCGTGGTACATTTGCAATAGTAAGTCGAGTAAATTTATATGAATACTTTGTTAAAGAAATATTTTGGTTTTTGAGAGAAGGAGGGAACTAAAAGAGCATCGTTAGTTGCCATCGGATAAGAGAAAGAGAAGGAGAGGAGTCCACCTGTATGTGCCGTATTTTTGGTTATCTTGGTTACGATTTTGTAGATGCAAAGCGGTTAAAAGCAGTATCTGATCTTCAATTCAAAGGCGGGCCTGATCAACAGTCTGTCTTATCGGAACGAAATTGGGCGATCGGCAATAATCGATTATCCATCGTTGGACTGGATGGAGGCGGCCAGCCGTATGTAGGCGGAGAGCATATCCGGATCGTATTTAACGGTGAAATTTATAACCATCATGTCCTTAGACAAAAGCTGGAGTTGAAGGGCTACAGCTTTGCTGATACGTGCGACGGCTCGATATTGCCGGCCTTATATGCGGAATACGGAACTGAGTTTGTCCGCTATTTGGATGGCATGTTCGCTATCGCCATTATTGATCTGCGCGAGACGGTAACATTAACGCTTGTCACGGACCCATCGGGAATGAAATCCCTTTATTATTATTGGGATGAGCTGAAGCAGTCCCTTTACTTCTCCTCCGAGCTTCCTTCTTTATTGGCTTTCGAACGCATTCCTAAGCAGCTTTGGCTATCTGGTGTTGATTTCTATTTAACAACGAAAGTTATCTTCGGGGAGCGGACGATGTTTGACGGTGTATATGCACTGCCACCTGCCTCGCTGCTGCATGCGCGTCTTGGAGAGCGCCCCCGGCTGCAGCGCTGGTCTACATATGTAACTTCCGATATACCAACGACGAATTTTGAAGAAACGGCTGCTCACCTGCGAAAGCAATTGGGAGAAGAGGTTAACTTTCTGCTGCTGGCGGATGTTCCTGTTAGCACAGTGAACAGCGGCGGGCTGGATTCCAGTTTGATTACAGCTTTGGCGAGCAGCAGCACGGAAGGCATTCATTCGTTTAATCTTTCTTATGTAGGTGATTGGCCGCTTGACGAGAAGGCTTATGCTCGAGAAGTTGCGCAGCGTTTCGGTACGACACACCATGAAGTGCTTATGGATCCGAGGAATTTCCAGCAGCTGCTGCCATCCGTTGTTGCCCACTTGGGGCAGCCGAACGCAGATCCGATTACACTCAGCAGTTATGCGCTTTTTGAGGCTATTCACCAAGCTGGCTTTAAAGTAACGATTTCCGGTGACGGCGCGGATGAAATGTTCGGCGGCTATGATCGTTTTGCGGAAGCCGTGCATACGTTAGGTGATTGGGTAAAGCCATACATTGGCTCGCTGGGGGTTGCCGACGCGCAGCAGCGCTGGGAGCTGTATAGCGACGATTACCGCAGCTTTGTACAGGAAAATGGGTCCATCGAAGACCATATTGAACACAGCCTCAGACAATCGAATCGTGGCCGATTGGATACGATCTTATCGTTTGAACGCGAATACCGGCTTCCTTCGTATCATCTGCGTCGGGTTGACCATCTAAGCATGGCGCATTCTGTGGAGGTCAGGGTTCCCTATTGCCAACCACGCATTCTCGATTTGGCGAATCGTCTGCCGGATAGCTGGAGAGTAGAAGGTGGCCGGGTGAAAAAGCTGCTCTACCACACTTCAGAAGGCCTTCTGCCAGCCTCTATTTTAACGCGCAAAAAACAACCCTTCACACTGCCGATTGATGCCATGATGCGCAAAGGACTGCCATTGTTCGCTGCCATCGAGCAAGCCTTAGACCGAGAAACAATCCGCAGGCAAAACGTATTTGATCCAAAAGCCATAGATAAGCTTCTCCAGCGGCAAGCGACGACGCCGAATGGCAAAACCGCATTGACCTTATGGTCCTTAGCCATCTTCCAGCTTTGGCTGGACCAATTCCAGGTTTCAATTTCGTCGTCTAAGCAATATCAATTTGAGGGGTGATGCACATGTTGACCTATTTGGCCCATGCAGAAGGCAGCGTATCTTCTTCCATCATTATCGATGGTTCCGAACTTGGTACGAATCCGATAGATGTCATTCCTGTGCTGCATCGGATTCATACTGATTTGGATGACAGTCAGCATCCGCATGGCTTGATTTCGAAGTTCGTCGTCATTCGACCTTCCACTCATCCGATGTATGATTTGAGCTACTGGTTTTTTCAGCTCGTTCCTGGCAATCCGGTTTCCTTTGACTATGAAGGAAGCTGCGGCCACTCGATTCTGGCAGCTATCCAAGTGGCTATGAAGTGGGGCTGGGTAGCTAGTGCAAGCCCTGGACTGCGGGTGCGCGTCTATATCGAAAATGTAGGAGACAGTCTCGTGTGCGAGGTTGATCATGCTGTTCGAGCGGGGATGACTTGCACCGCTCATTTTATCGAAAATCAAGGTACAAGCCTAGGCAGCTTGCTTCCTTCAGGCCAAGTGAGGAATGATTTGCAGACTTCTTTTGGTGAAATCGAAGTTTCCATTGTCTCGTCAGGGAATTCCTATGTTTTCGTGCATGCGGAGTCATTAGGTATCTACTCAGAGGAGGCGCTTTTCGAAGCGGGAGCGGATCTGCTTGCCCGGCTTCAGGAAATTCGCCAAGCGGCTGCGTTGAAGCTGGGATGGAAGCCTGATGGGGTTTTTCCCAAAATCGCAGCGGTTGCGAGCTACCAACCAGGCAGCTTATCGTTTAGAGCCATTTCAGTTCCTTCGTGGCATCCAACGATTGCCTTGACGGGTGCAGCCTGCGTGGGAGCCGCAGCTTCTATGAAAGGTTCTGTCGTATATGGAATCGTCCAAGCATCCAAGTCCTCCACGTACCGGCTTAATGTGAGAACCAAAGGGGGAAATACGATTATTTCCACTTCCACGACGGGCCCGGAGCTCGATGATTATTTGCTGTACAACAGCATTTCGGATAAAAACGTTCGATTAATCGGATCACTGCCATTAAAGAAAGGGGCGGCGCGTGAATGGGAGCTGCAGTCCAAAGTGTTCGCCTAGAATTAGCTGCGTTGCTTGAACAATTGGAACAATATGCGAGTGCGGCTGATGAGCACGGGGCGCCGCAGAAGGAGGCGCTTGCCGCACTGCGCCGATCGGGATTGCTAGGGAGCCTTGTTCCTAGCGAATATGGCGGCTTAGGCCAAAACGCTTTGTTCGCCAGTCGTTTCATAGAAGCGATTGCCGGTGTCGATCCGTCGATTGCAATCATTGCTTTTCAGCATTTATCTGTGGTTTCGCGGATTCTTGAATGGGGCAGTGCTGCACAGTGTCAGCAGTATTTGCCTAAACTAGCCGATGGCAGATGGCTTGCTGCGTCTGCTTGGTCGGAGACAGGGGCAGGAGCGAATAAGCAAAACCTATCAACCAAAGCCGTACAATTGGATGATGGGCAATGGTTGATCGAAGGAACCAAGTCATTCACGACAGGTGCGGGCTTAGCGGATTTATATTTGGTGCTCGTGCAAACAGGGACGAATGATGAACAATCCACGTATGGCAATTCTAGCCAGACCTTTTTCCTCATTGAGACGACACAAGGCATTACTGCTGATGCGGATACGAATTTGGCAGGCATGCGCGGATCATCGACCGGATTTATCCATTTGAATAAATGTCTTGTCTCATCCGAGCAGTTTATAGGCTCCCTTGGCGGCGCACCTACAGTAATTAATGGCATTCGCAGCTGCGGGTTGACGCTTGGCGCGGTTTCCCTCGGTATTAGCGAAGCCGCGTATGAGTTGGCCTTGGAGCATGTTCGCAGCAAAGGATTAAAGAACAGCCCGCTGCTGCAGTCCGCTCTTTCTGAGCTGCATTTATCGCTGGAAGCGGTTAGAGCTCTGGTTGATAAAGTTGCGTCCAAAGAAGGCGGCGAGCAGTTGGCCAAAATTGCGTATCAATCCAAAATTTTTGCTTCCGAGGCCAGTGAGAAAATATGCCGGGAGGCTCAGCAAATTATCGGTGGATCGAGTTATGTACGTGGTCGCAAGTTGGAAAGACTGCTGCGCGATGCGCGCGCCGTTTCGCTGATGGGGCCTGTGAACCGGCTAGCGAAGGAAATTATCGGAAAAGAGCTGGTATCATGAGCGGTTTATACGATCTCGTCATTTATAATGGTCGTCTTGTGTACAAGGATGCTGTCAGAGACGGAGGCATCGCCGTTCAGGATGGGAAAATAGCACTTGTTTTCGAAGCTTCGCAGCGCCCTCAAGGCAAGCAGGAATTGGATGCAGGCGGCAAATATGTCCTCCCAGGTCTCATCGACTCTCATGTGCATTTCCGTACCCCCGGGTATGAACACAAAGAGAACTGGGAATCCGCAAGCAAGGCGGCGGTCGCCGGAGGCATTACGACGGTGTTGGATATGCCTAACACAGATCCCTATACAGACACCATTGAACGAATCCGGCAAAAAGACAAGCTTATCCAAGGCCACTCATTGGTTGACTACGGTTTTCACATCGGCGTTGTGCCTGGCAAATTACATCCTTTGGATGGGCTTCAGCAGGAACATGCGGCAAGCATCAAATTGTTTCTAACCGGCCATCGCACAGCCCGGAATGTGATTGATCTTGATGCGGATCTTGAAACCATCTTCCGCATGCAGCGTCAAATCCCATTGACGCTGCATGCGGAAGATGATGCTGTCCTTCATCTGTATCGCCGGGTGCACCGAACACCAAACGATCTGGCTTCCTATGAGCTGATAGCCCCGCGAAGCGGCGCGATTGCAGCCGTGTCCCGGGTACTTCGCCTCGTACGCAAGTATGGTACCTCGATCCATGTCCTCCATGTCTCTTCGGAGGAAGAAGTGGATCTTCTGGAAACGGCTGCCCGTGCCGGTTATCCTGTGACCTTCGAGACGACGGCGCACCAATTGTGGTTTGATTTGGAAAGCGCTGCGGCTTTAGGGACTAAGACCAAGCTCAGTCCGGCCATTCGTGGAAAACGGGATCGGGCAAGGCTGTGGGATGCTGTCAGAAGCGGCGCGCTGACCTCCGTTGGGAGCGATCATGCACCGCATTCACTGAAAGAAAAAGCAGCGGACTTCGGCGAGGCTCCGCCAGGGCTGCCAGGCGTGCAAGAACTGCTGCCCGTGCTGCTGACAGGACTTGGGCGCCATCTTCCTGAGCTGAGTCGGGATGAGCAGCTTAGCAAGGTGGTAAGCCTGCTGGCGGATGGTCCGGCTAATCGGTTCCGTTTGAATCATTTGAAGGGAAGTTTACGCCCTGGACTGGATGCAGACATTGTCATAGTGGACGATGAACAAGTCTGGGAGGTTGGTGCTAAGGATTTATATTCGTTTTGCGGATGGTCGCCTTACGAGGGTTTGCCTTTAACGGGTGTTCCGCTGGTCACCATTCGAAGAGGTCAAATCGTGTTTGATCGAGGACAATTCGGTAAATTCGATGGCCGTTCACTGAGTTATGCGCCAGCCCCGTTCGCAACCTTTGAACAAGTGTCGGGAAGCCCTTTTCACTGAGATCGTTGAACTTGGAACAGGTGAAATTGTGAGTGATAACGAGTAGTTAATTGAACTTGAGCAATTAAAAATAGAGGAGGAATGGCCATGACAACAGCCGTTAAACCGCTGCAAGCTGGTGCGGTTATCAAAGTTTCGGAGCTAGTCTGGGAGGATCGCGGAACCTATCAGCTCGCCAAACCTGTTACAGAGGATCAAGGTGCCGTTCACGTTACAGGTTTAGTAGTTCGGCTGCTGCCCGGCGGTACATGGGCAAGCTGCGAAAAAGGCGCGGCGCAAGAAATTGTAGCGATTATTCATAGCGGTTCAGGAAGCGCACGTGTAGGAGCGGAAACGCAACAAGTGTCAGCAGCTTCTACCTTGTACGCACCTTCGGGCATTGATTATGCCGTATATGCGGACAAGGGAGAGACAGTAACGCTCTATATTTGGCAGAGTCCGCTGCCTGTAGGCGCTGCGAGAGCATCTCATCCCCGTTTGTTTAATCATTTGTATAACGAAGAAACGCAGCTGAAAGCTTACAAAGGGAACGATCCTTCGCAAAATGTCACAAACCCGGCGAATATGAACTTCCTCTTCTGGCCAGGAACGGGCAGTGCGCAGCTATCGCTGCATTGCGGCATTCAAGAGCCCGGGCAGAGCTTCGCTGTGCACCAGCATCCGTCCTCCAGCGAGTTGTTTATCGGCATCGAAGGAGCGGGCGAAGTTTATTTGAACGGAGAATGGAAAGCGTTCGAAGCCGGCGATCTCATCTACGTGCCGCAGGGAATCTTCCATGGTACCCGCAATTTGTACACAGGCGAAGGCGCGAAACGTTTTGTAACGTCCGGTGGACCGGTACCTTTTGATGAGAGTTTCTATCGATTTGCGGGATTATCGTCTGAGGTAAGGAATCCGGGTGCTCGGTGATTAAGCTGCTGCAACCTTTAAGTCCTAATAAATACGTGCAATTCGCTTAGCAGCGGCAGACATATACCGAAGTCATGGCTGAGACCGTCATTTAACGCGCAATGTTCATTGTTTCGCCATGCCTGTTGGCAGGCAAAACTAAAACCGAAAATTAGGAATCGAAAGTAGCAAAGCAAGACGCACAGATTGTTACGTACAGCTGTAAAAGTCTGCGAGTCGTGAAACGCTGCTGAAACCTCGAAGTACTAGACAAGCTGCTTTCGTGGTCGAAGGTGCTACCGCTCGCTTGCCGAGTATTTAAACAACAATAGCTATAGTTTATGACAGCCCTCAACATGACAGCATGGTGGGGGCTGTTTGACGCTTACACAATTAGAGTACTACAACGCTCGAACTTATTAGATCAGGAACAATCAATAACCGACAAGCAAGTCATGCGCTAATAGTGGTGGAATATCTCGTTATGAAGAAGACTTACGTTTCCCTCCTTGTGGATTTTTAAAGAATGCCTTGATAATTGATAACTTTTTTAATGTTTTTATTATGGATATTCGTCTTGATTTGATAGGTACTTACTTTGGATTTTGTTTTGATATCGTTACTTTCTTTTGGTTCAAGTGCACTTTTTCTCAATCAAATATTGCCTTTTTAATTTGTATTCCTTAAGGGAGCACCAACACTTTGACCGTTTATACGCTTAGCATTAGCGAGTCTAAATGCCACCGTCCGCTCTCATCTGACCTGTTCCTCAAACACTCTCAAGGTCTTGAATACTGAAAATATGTTAAGTTCAATTTCTACTGACAATCTTAGTTTCTCGTATTTGAGATTTATTTATTTCTAGAAGAGATCTTACAACCAATAATAAATGTAAGAATGGAAACGGAAATGCTCCCGAGAAGATAATATTCTTTAAAAATAAAGTAAGTGAAAATTTCAGACAAAAATATATAAGAGTTATCAATTTGATCAGTTTGTTCCCAAAAGTAAGAAAATGTTAGCGGAATTACTTTTTCGAAGATAATATTGATCAATATAAGATAGAGACCTAACTTATATATATTTTCATAATCATTTTTCCTGCTATTTAATTTCCATGCTATTAATCCAAATGGAACTATTGATACTAAAAATCCAATATAGAGCCCCGAAGAAACTTTATTATGATCTGGTTGCCCCCAAAACAAAAGATAAGAATAAAAGCCAAATAGAAAAACAAAAAAATATAATGATAGATAAACAAGTGAAATCTTCGCCAATAAGTTAATACGCTCCATGAAATCCTCCTATTTAAAAAAATGATAGAAAGATAAGGATAGGCATTTGCCTACCCTTATCTTTCCGAAATACAATAAACTATTTTGCATTTTCTAATTTCCAAGAGAGACCTTGTGGAACCGAGTCACTTGTTTGAATTTCCACGCTAAATATCTCAGAGTCTTCAAGATACTTAGCGATTTCAGATATTTTATCTTCACCTGAAATTTCAACAATACCAGCAAAGTTAAAGTTTTCAATGTTATCTTTTTTTATATCTTTAAAAACTTGTTCTGAAGTATCTTTTGTCCCGATTGTTATTATCTTCTCATCCTTATAACCCCTTCCAATAACTTCTTGGACATTAATTTTTTCAGTAAATTTTGAGAGCCTTTCTGCTCCAATCGGTTTTTTTAGAGTAATGATATACTTTGCACGAGCATCATTACTATTTTTATTTAAACTCAAGCTTTTTAGTTTCTCGTGTGCAGCGGTTTTAAAATTTTCTAAATCTTGCTTTGTTTTAATTCCATTATATTTTTCATTTATTTTAGATGTTGATATGGTTTGATTATTTGTTTCAGATTGTGAAGTGGTTTGATCTGAAGAGGTAGCGGCTGGGCTAAATAATCCACCGTAATAAGCGCCGCCTAGATACTCAGCAGAACCATAACCAGTATTATAATCACCGCCTGGAAATAAAGGTGCAATGCTATAGCTAGCATAAGCAACATTAGCAGGATTAACATTTGTATTTATAACATTCCAGCTAGTATTAACATTATAAAAAGTATTTGCTTGAATACTCCATTGATCTCTGGAAACGACCTCTAGTTCATCATTTTTACTGTCACTATTATCGTCTTCGTAATCGTATTTCGGGTCTGGAAGATCTGTCCAAATGTAATAACCACTATAACCAGCTTTTGATGAATCTCTGACATCAAAGGTTGGATAATAACTAATATAGCGCATCATTTCGGTTTTTTGAGTTTGGCTCCAATAAAAATTTAGATTTGCTCTAACGATGGGGTAAGTAAAATATCGCCAGTAAACACTATATTACCATTAATTCCACAATATGTATGTATATCAAATTTACCATTTATAGGATGAAACACTATAGAATACTAATGCTAATTGTAGGAAAATAGCGATTACTGATAACCTTTGTCGAACATATTGATATCAGGATGAAATTTGTTTATGAATTAAGTATATGAGTATATTCCCATTTTAATAGATTGAGATGGTGCGATTATGTATACACCTATACCAATATAGCAATAATTATTGGGTTTCTTTTAGTAGGAAACTGAACAGAAATGTCAGGCTTTTTAGCGATTTAGAGTATGATCATTTGGTTATTGTAGAAACAAATCCCTTGATAACTTCCTTTTGTGAACAACCATTACGAATCCATCAGCAAATGAATGAAGGAATTGTAGAAACGATCTTTGACATGTGGACATTGGATCGTGATGGAATAGAGACCTTTGTTGAAGTTAAGTATGCTCAAGAGCTCGATCCGCGAAATCCAAAATCCTTTCGTCAAGGGCAAGGTTAAAGAAGGTTAAAGACAAAGACTGACATAAGATCAATGTCATCTACAAGCCAAAGTAGAAGTAGAAGGGAAGTAGAAGTAGAAGTAGAAGTAGAAGTAGAAGTAGAAGTACAGGCACAAACACAAATATAAGAACAAAAAGGAGTTAGGTAGCTTTGGCTACCTAAACTCCTTCGCTATGATTTATACCTATACAAGCGCGTTGAATCACAGAATTCCTTCCGAAAGATGGAGGTATCAGCGAATTTAGCGACTGACTGTATTAGCTATAAACCTGCAATTATGCATAATCGCAGGCATTTCCTCTTTTTCATACGATTTCGTTGAAAAAACTGCATTTTTGCAGGTTTTCCACTCCATGAACGGTTCGCCTAACTCGGGGAAAGCCGTGGATCCCCAACTATGGGAATTCAGTCATACCTGTGAGACTACTCAGCCCCACAAACTATATTCAATCCCCCAACCGATGTCTAGTCACGGTGCCCAAGTCACTAAGGCGGGATCGACCGCTTTTAAATAGGAGGTTTGGATGAATTCCTTTAAGTCAGGTGTGGCTTTGATTTTTTCGTTTTTCAGCAGAAAGGTCGAGATGCTTGTTAAGGAATCAACAACTTGAGGTGTAATGTTCAGAGCATATTTGTTTAGCAGGAAGATACTTTTGATCGTTTCGATATCGGTTTCTAATGTCTTGCTAACGAAAGCTGCGGATTCGTCGGGATTGGATTTGATGAAGCTCGCCGCTTTGCGTAAAGCGCGGAGTGCGGCTTTGGTCGTTTCCGGGTTTTTGTCCAAGAAGTCTTTATGGCCGACGAGCAGGGAGTAGGAAGCGAATAAGGCTTGAGGTCCTTCAGCCCCGGGGACGTACGATTGTGTGGCGGTTAGCAGTTGAAAGCCGCCTGCTTCTTTGACGCCTTTAGCTGCAATTGGCTGCCAAATGACGAAGGCGTCGACATCTTTTTTCTGAAATGCAGGTAAAATTTCGGTCGGGCCAACTTTAAAAGATTGGATAGTGCCCAGATCAAGTCCGTATTTTTCAACAATTTTGAGGAAAAAGGCTTCTGAGGCAGTTCCTGAAACATAGGCGACTTTTTTTCCTTTTAAGTCTTCTGGTTTTTTGATTTTATCCGGATTGACGACAAGGGTCTGAACGCCGGATATATCGGAATGCTGTGCTATTGCTTGGAGAGGCAAACCTGAAGCTTTGGCAATTAGCGGGGGGATATCCCCTGTGGAACCCAATTGAATGCTTTTGGAAGCGATGGCCGAAACGACATCAGGCCCGGCCGCGAACAGTTTGATATCAACGGTTAAGCCTTCTTGTTGAAAAAATCCTTGCTCTTTGGCAATAATCAGGAGCGGAGAAAGCTGCGGATCGCGTCCGGAACCGATGGTGAGGGAAGTCGTTTCCAGCTTGGCGGCTGCCGACGGAGTGCTTGTGACAGCGGCCGCAGCCGGTTTATCTGAGGATTGAGCTGCAGAAGTTTGTGCGGCGGCTGGCGAAGCTGCAGGGGCTGACGCTTGCTGGGTTTGCCCGCATGCTGTCGCCAATAAAGCGATCAGCAAGAAGAGTGTGATGGTTAGAGTGCGAGTGGACTTAACGTTGAATACATGCATAAGGAATATGGCCTCCAGAATGAAATCGTTATTTCCAACGAATCAGATAAGTTCCTAAAGCGATCAGCAAACGGTTGATAGCTAAGCCCACAAGACCAATGGCAATCATACCGACAAATACTTGGTCTGTTTTGTATAAGGCTCTGCCCTCTTGAATGAGAAAGCCAAGTCCGGCATTAGCGGCGATAAGCTCTGAGCCAACAAGGCAAATAAAAGCCATGGAAATGCCGGACCGCATGCCGATGACAATGTTCGGAATGGCAGCACGCAACGTAACGAAGTAGAAAATATGGAAGCGACTGGCTCCCAGGGATTGCGCCGCTTTGATGTGCAAAGCTTCGGTTTGGCTGACACCGCCAATGACATTCAGCAGGAGCGGGAAGAAAGCGCCATAAACGATAATGAAGATTTTGGACATTTCACCGATGCCAAACCACAAAATAGCTAAAGGAATCATGGCAATGGGGGGGATCGGGCGAATGAGCTCGATGAGCGGATTGAGGGCATTTCGTAGAAATTCCCAAGTGCCCAAAGCAACACCAAGCGGAAGCGCGAGAATGAATGCAAGGAGAAAGCCAAGCAGTACACGTTGAAGACTCGCTTGTATATGTGTAATCAGTGATCCGTTGCGCAGCATGTTTGCTGCTGTGTCGGCAACTTCCAGAGGACTGGGAAGAAGGGCAGCCGGAAGCCACTTTAGCCAAGTGATGGCAAGCCAGATCGCGAGTACAACAACGATGCCTATGGAGCCCACCAGTGCTTTTCCGCCGTAAGTGAGCAAGGGGGATTTGGTAATTTTATCGATATGAGGCAAGGACGGGTTCCAAGATTTGGTTGCTGGGCTTGCTTTCTCCATGCGCAGGCGGCTCCTCTCTGAGTACAGAACGGATCAACTTCTGATAGCGGAAAAGACGATCATCATTCCGATCCCGGATGTGCGGCAAATCCAAAGTAAGGTCAAGGGCGACGCGGCCAGGTCTGGGCAAAAGGACAAGAATGCGATCAGCCAAATATACGGCCTCTGAGATGCTGTGTGTGATGAATAAACACGTGATTCCGCTTTTTCTTTTAATCTCCAGCAGCTCGCTCTGCATGGTTTCTCGGGTTTGTTCATCCAGTGCGGCAAAGGGTTCGTCCATCAGCAGGATGGAAGGCTCATTCGCTAGAGCTCGTGCCAGGCTGGCCCGTTGTTTCATCCCCCCGGATAAACGGTTCGGGTAATACGAGGCGAAGTTTTCCAGTCCTACCAAGCGCAAGCAGCGCTCTGTTAAAGAGGAGCGTTTGGCTTTAGGCAAACCGTTCATTTTGGGGCCTAACGCAACATTCTGCTCGACGGTAAACCAAGGGAATAAGGCATAATCCTGAAAAACAACACCCCGCTCCTTCCCAGGTTTGGTGATCCGTTGACCTTGCAGCGTGATCGTACCTTCATAGGTTTGGAAGCCGGCGATGCAGTTCAACAAGGTTGTTTTGCCGCACCCGCTTGGACCAAGCAAACAGATGAATTCTCCTTCATTGACTTGAAGGTTTAGTGGATTTAGTACGTGATGAAGCTGGCCTGGCAGCGGGCCGGGGTAGGTCACGCTCACATCTTTCAATTCCATGAATGCCTCTTCATAGGGCATTTGATCACCTCCTCCAACGATAAAACCAATAATTCCGCTGAGAATTATATGTATTGGTTTTTATTGTATCAGCCGTCCATTTTTGTATCCAATATGAAAATAGCTATGGATCTCATTGTTCAAATCCAATAAAGGGCACGTTAGCTGCGCGCTTGCAGGATCTGGATGACTTCGATAACACCAATTGATTAAGCGATATTTCAATGCTAAGCTGAATCCTTTACAATGTGATTAATTATGCATAAGGGGGCCGCTATGCCATTTTACCAACATATCCTTTCGCTGCATTGGTTTCGCAATCAACGCATTCGGTATAAAATCATTGTCATCTATTTTCCGCTTATTTTTGTCCCTCTGTTTGTATTGGGGTTCGTGTCCAATCATGTCTATACCGGTGCAATTGTCAAAAAGACGATAAAAAACGTCTCCGACAATTCCTCGTTAATTATTACGCGAATCACAGGCATGTTGACGAACGTGGAGAGCTGCGCCAATATGCTGACGATAAATCTCAACAAGGTCATTGTCGAGGACCCGCAAACACAGGGGGCTCCGGAAACAAGCTTGCAAATGTATACGCAAATTACGAACCAATTGAGCTTTGCCTTGCTCGTATTCCCGGATGTGCAGTCAGCTGCGTTCATTGATACGAGCAATCGTGTCTTTGGTTCAAACCTGCTGCTGGAGCGGAATCTGGAGCTTGTCCGCAGCAGTGAGATGTTGAAGCAGATTGACGGCTCCAGCGGCAACAATATTTGGTTCCCTATGCAGCGTCGCGACTATTTGACGCACGACTCGGAGGAAACCGTCATGACGCTGGGCAAGCGGATTGTCAATATTTATACGGGGCAGAAGCTTGGCATTCTCGTATTGAACATTAAGGAAAGCTCGCTGTCGGCGATTTATCAGAAAATCGGCTCTATCCAGGATGGCAGCTATTTTATTGTCAACGATACCGGGGTTGTTGTTTCTTCGCAGCAGCCGCAGGATGTGCTTCAAGAAGTCGCTGATCCGGCTATGAAGGAGTGGATCACGTCCGGCACGCATACGTCGGATCTGACTTCTTTCCAACATGAGAAAACGCTCGTTGTCAGCTCTGATGTTCCAAGCTTTGGTTGGAAGCTCATTTCGATGGCACCGCTGGAGTCGTTAACCGCGGATACGCGTAAGATTACACTGCTAATTGTGCTGATTGGCTTGGTTTGCTTATTTTTTGCCTTGCTGGGTGCTGGCATGCTTTCGCAATTAATCGCCAAGCCGATTATGGGGCTGACCAAGCATATGAAGAAAGTTAAGGAAGGCACATTGGATCATGAATTTCAGATTGATTCGGAAGATGAAATCGGACTATTGGCCTCGGGTTTCAATGCGATGATTCGGCGAATTCAAGAGCTGCTGACGAACATTAATTTTGAGCAAAAGAAGAAGCGGGAATATGAGCTTGCGCTCATTCAGGCGCAGATCAAGCCGCATTTTCTGTATAATACGCTGGACGTTATTTATACGTTATCCGAGATGGGTCGCGCCAGAGATGTGCAGCGAACGACCAAAGCGTTAGCTGACTTTTATCGGGTTGCCCTGAGCAAAGGGCGAGAAACGATTACGCTGGAGGAAGAGGTCCATAATGTGAAGGATTACTTATCCATTCAGCGTATCCGTTATTCCGATGTGTTTACATTTGAGTTCGACATGCACAATGAAGTGCTGGCGGGTCTTATTCCGAAATTAACCATTCAGCCGCTGGTTGAAAATGCGATTTATCATGGTCTGAAGACGAAGGGGAGTCTTGGACTGCTGAAAGTAACGGGAGAAATCGTCGAAGGGAAAATTCGGATCATCGTTAGTGATGATGGGGTCGGAATGCCGCCTGAACGGCTTGAAGCGCTGGTGTCCAAGCCGGAAACAGAGCAGGAAGCGGTCGGTTATGGGCTGCGCAATGTCAAGGATCGCATCCAGCTCTATTTTGGCGAAGAGTATGGGCTGCAAATTGAAAGTCAATTGGGGCAGGGAACCAAAGTGACCTTATGGCTCCCTTTTCAAAGTGAGGAAGGATAAGACATGCAGAAAATATTAATTGTGGACGATGAATCTATTTTTCGAGAATACTTGCGTACGGCCTTGGATTGGGAAGCTTATGGTTTTGAAATTTGCGCAGAAGCCAAAAATGGCCTTGAGGCGCTGGAGCAGGTCGAGATACATCAACCGGATATTGCTCTCGTGGACATCACGATGCCCTTTATGGACGGGCTCAGTTTGACGGAGCAGCTCAAAGAACGCTATCCCGTGACGAGTGTCGTGCTGATTACAGGTCATAACGAATTTGATTACGCACGCAAAGCGCTCAAATTAGGTGTAGAGGATTACATTCTGAAGCCATTTTCCAAAGATGAGCTTACGCTGACACTTCTCAAGCTGCAAAAGGAGCATCAGCGGGTGCAGGAAGAGAAATCTACACTGAAGGAAAACCAACAGCTCATGAAAGAGAGTTTTCTGAATCATTTGCTGAGCAGTGAATACAATCATTCCGATGAGGAAACACGTCAAAAGCTGGGACAATTCGGCGAATCCTTCGATTCCTCCTGCTTTGTCGTGGCCTGTATCGAGATTGATAATTTGGACCTCAAATGGAATAAAGTGAGTGAACGATTGCTCTGGAAATATGCGGTAACGAACATTCTCAATGAAGCATTGGAGGAAACGGAAAATCATTTAATCTTCAATGGACCAGAGGGGCGCATTATTTGCTTGGTGGAGCATCAAGGGAAGGGTGGCTTGGAAACACCGGCGTTGGGCGGATACGAGAAATTATGTTTCCTCATCAAGAAATATTTGAAATTTACGATTACGGTTGGTGTCGGTCGAAGTCAGTCCGGCTATAAAGGGATTCGTTCCTCCTATTTGGAGGCGCTTGAGGCGCTGCAAAACAAATTCGTGCTGGGACATGATCGGGTTATTGCCTATGGGTCAGGTGCGCTGGAGAGCGGTGGACAGGCGTTTTATCCGACTGAGGTGAACGAGGATTTACTCGTGCAATTACGCATGCAAAATGAGGAAAAGGTTGAAGCTAAGCTGGAAGAAATCTTTCAATCCATTCGTGAGCAGCGGCTGTCTCTGGAGTATACGTATGTCATCAGCATGGGCTTGATTTCGGTCTGCTTGTCTTATGTGACAGAAACGGGACATCCGATCGAGGACTGCTTTGGCGAAGCTTTTTTCCCATACAGTCAAATTAAGCGGTTGGCATCTATTGAAGCCACATCCGAGTGGATTAAGCAGTTGTTTCGTCAAGCCATTGTCTACACCGGCAAGCATCGGAAGACACGCTCATCGAAGATTGCCCAATCCGCCAAGGAGTATATTGAACTGCATTATGGCGACACTGAGCTGCAACTGGATCAAATTGCCCAGCAGGTATTTATTAATCCCAGCTATCTTCGGGCTGTCTTTAAGAAGGAAATCGGGATGACCGTAACGGATTATGTCACGCATGTCCGCATGCATAAAGCGAAGGATCTGCTCGGAAAAGGGAACATGCGCCTAGCGGATATCGCGGAACTAATTGGCTTTAGTGATCCTAGCTATTTCAGTAAAAGCTTTAAGAAGTTTTTTGGCTACTCTCCTAGTGAGTATGAAAATAATCGCTTGTAATGGCTATTCGCAAATGTGCGGATTTTACAAGAAGCCCGCAGTTATTCCATTATCACAAGGCTCATTTCCTTCTATACTGGGGTTGTAAAGAAGACAAATGCACATCATGCCTGGGAGGTCAACCAAATGAAAAAAATGGCAGTCACGCTTGTAAGCTTACTTGCTGCTACGAGTCTTGCCGCTTGCGGTTCCACGAATACAGCCAAAGAAGGAAGCGCCACAACGACGCCGGCGACTACGGCAGCAGCAACATCAGCAGCTGTGAAATCGGACGCCAAGCCGGTTAAGCTTAGAATTTATGCGCAGTATGCGGATGAAGATACGAAAACACCTTATGACTACGCTGTGGCGGAATTAAAGAAGGAAATGCCAAATGTAGAGCTGGAGCTTGATATTCAAGCGCAAGATGACGGTCAGAAGCTGAAAACCTATGCAGCTACAGGCAATTTGCCGGACATTTTCCAAGCAGGGCTGGACATTATTGATACATTTAAAAAATCGAACAATATTTTGGTTTTGGATGACTACGTAACGAAATTCGGTTTCAAGGATAAAATGCAGCCAAGTGCCATGAATACACTGATTACAGATGATGGACACTCGTATGCTTTCCCTTATGCTGGCAATGAAGTAGCGCTTCTTTACTACAACAAGGAATTGTTTGAGAAAAATGGCGTGAAAGTGCCAACAACCTACGATGAAATGATGGCAGCGGTCCAAACGTTCAATGGCAAAGGCATTACACCGTTATCTATTTTTGCCAAAGAAAAATGGCCGTGCGTAGCCCTTTATGACATGTTCGTTTCACGTGCAGAACCTGCAGGCGTGACGAAGCTGGATAAAGGTCTTGCCAAAGCAGAGGACGCAGCATACAAAACAGCTGCTGACAAAATCATTGAGCTCGTTAAAGCAGGGATGCTGCCTAAAGGCGCAACGAACTTGAACTACGATCAAGCGGCAGCGCTTTATCATGAAGGCAAAGCAGCTATGTTCATTAACGGACAATGGGAAATTGAAGCAGCAACCAAAGCGCTTGGAGATAAAGCCGGCTACATGTACCTTCCGGCTGCAGATGCAGCTGCCTACGAAAAAGGCAAAACAGCGTTCAGCGGCAGCGGCGGACCTGGCGGCTATGCCGTATCTGCCAACACCAAGGACAAAGAGCTTGCAGCCAAAGTCGCATCCTTCATTTCTTTGAAATACGCAGAGTACAAATACACGAACCGCGGCAACCCGATCGTAGCAACAAAAGTGGATAAGCCTATCGTGAAGCAATTCCCGCCGATGATGGAGCAGCTTTCCAAAGATATTCCGAAAATGACAAGCACGACGGCATTCTCATGGGGATTGTCCAATCCAAAATTCAAAGCAGCATTGGAAGATGCTACACAGAACCTGTTGACGGGTAATTACACGTCGGATCAATTCGTGAAAGATTTGAATAAAGCAGCTGTTACCGCGAAATAAACAAGGTTTCTATGGACAAGGAAACTCACACTGGAACGCAAGACCGGTGTGAGTTTTCTACTAAAAAAGGGAAGTGATGACATGCGCAAATTCATGGGAAATAAGGCAGCTATCATGATCTTCACACTGCCTGCACTCCTTTTGTATACAGTAATTGTGTTTTATCCGATCTTACAAACGTTTTATCGCAGCACATTCGAATGGGATGGACTAAGCGAAGGCACTTTTATTTATCTGGACAATTATATCCGCTTGTTTCAAGACAACATTTTCTATACTTCGCTTTATAATGGTCTTGTGTTTGCAGGTATCCTGGCCGTCGTTCAGATCGGAATCGGCAGCGTGCTTGCTTTTGCCGTGGCCGAAGGATTCAGAGGAAGCAAGTTTCTGCGTATTAGCTACTTTATTCCTGTGGTTCTTTCGATTACGGTTGTGTGTCAGCTTTGGCTGGCGATGTATAACAGTGAATACGGCTTGTTCAATAAATTGTTCGAGGCGCTTGGGATCTCCTACCGCCAAGATTGGTTGACAAGCAGCAAAACCGCGATTTTTGCCATTGCTTTCGTCAATGCCTGGCAGTACATGGGTTATCAATTCGCGCTCCTATTGGCAGCTGTGAAATCAGTTCCCGAGCAATATTTGGAAGCTGCGCGGATTGATGGCGCATCCAAGTGGCGAGCGCATTGGTCGATTACGATTCCGATGTTGGCTGAAACGTACAAATTTTGCTTAGTGCTGGCGATTACGGGTGGACTTAATGCTTTCGCAAACATGTTCATTATGACGGGCGGAGGCCCGGGGAATTCTACCTACACCTTGACGTACTTGATGTATCGCTCCGCTTTCCGCGTCGGTGAGTTCGGGTATGGCAGTGCTGCGGCAGCTTTCCTTGTGATTGAGTGCTTGATTGTAACATTGGCTATTAACCGTTTGATCGCTAGAGAACGAATTACCTTTTAAGGAGGATGACAGATGAACGGAATACTCAAATTGCGTAAAAAGAATCCGCTCCTGGGCATCTTCTTATGGGTGTATGCAGGGTTGTCGGTATATCCGCTGCTATGGATGGTCTTTTATTCGCTGAAAAATAACAATGAAATCTTCGTTACGAATCCATTTGGTCTCCCGACGCATCTGCGTTTCGAGAACTATGTGGATGCATGGTCCAGATTCAATGTCCCGGTATACTTCAGCAACAGCTTGCTGGTTGCCGCCGCTACTGTCGTAGGAACGATTGCCCTTGCGGTAACTTTCTCTTACGCAGTTGCGAGAATGCAATGGCGTCTGAAAGAAGCAGCCAGAATTTACGTTGTTATCGGGATGTTCATTCCCGTACAGGTTATTATGATTCCGCTAGCCATTCTCGTGCGTGACTTCCACTTGGCCAACACGTATTGGGCGCTCATTATTCCCTATATTGCCTTTAATATTTCCTTTTCGAGCATGGTTTTCTATGGTTTCTTCCGCAGCATTCCGGTTGAGCTCGAAGAATCAGCTTGTATGGACGGGGCAAGCATTTACCGGACTTTTTATGCCATTATTTTGCCTATTATTAAGCCGGCGATTGCGACAATGGTTATCTTCGTGTTCTTGTCAGCGTGGAACGAGTTCACCATGGCGCTGATCCTAATTACCAAAGAGTCGCTGAAAACACTGCCGCTTGGGCTGTTGTTCTTCCAAGGCCAGTTCACAACGAACTGGGGAGCCATGGGCGCGGCAATGACGATTGCCAGTGTGCCGACAGTACTTGTCTATGTGCTGTTCAGCGAGCAAGTCGAAAAAGCGTTAACCGTAGGATCAGCAGTAAAAGGCTGAGGTTTATTCTTGCTGTAAGCGCAGCGAAAGCAGAGAAGTGCAGAAGTGCAGAAGCACAGCGAAAGCAGAGAAGTACAGGAGCACAACGAAAGCAGAGAAGTACAGAAGCTCAGCGAAAGCAACGAAATGCAGAAGCGCAGAAGGAGCACAACGAAAGCAGAGAAGTACAGGAGCACAACGAAAGCAACGAAATGGGCTGGGCGCGCAAGGGGTGTCCTTAAGTAGGCAAGTTGATTAAGATCAGCCTCCTTGTGAACAAGCCCATCGTGCCCAATTGGCTAAATTCCTGCAAATATGCATCCTTTTTGGTCATGGAAGGGCCCGAATCAATAAATTCCTGCGATTATGCAGGCTTTTGAGGCTTTTTCTCAATAGCTTTGCATTGAAGCTTACATGTGCGAACTAGGCCCCATCCCTATCTCGAAGCAAATAGATCCAGAACCTAAAAGAGGTTGAATTGGATACTTTGCCTTGACTTCGATTATTAAA
>NZ_JABMKZ010000048.1 GCF_013204855.1 Paenibacillus alba
CTGTTTGGTGATGATGGCGGAGGGGACCCACGCGTTCCCATCTCGAACACGACCGTTAAGCCCTCCAGCGTCGATGGTACTTGAACCGCAGGGTTCTGGGAGAGTAGAACGTTGCCAAGCACAAATAAAACCTTACAAGGAGAAATCCTCGTAAGGTTTTTTGTTTATTTAAGAGAACCTTGAGCTGCAGCGCACCAATGCTGCGATTTCAGCCAAGTGCCAATAAGGCGAGGAATCTTTGTCATTTTTACAAAGTTGAGGACAGATTCATAAAATGTAGCTGAATTTAGTTTACAATAAAGCGTAGTTTCTTTCCGTGTAATCTTGTGTGTACATAGACGAGCAGGGTTGGTTGTAGAGATAGGAGTGAGATGTTTGGCGAATGCATACGTACAGATTGGTTTAGCGATGTTTCGGACGGGGATCTTGGGGTATGGTGGCGGGCCTTCGATCGTGCCGTTAATTCGGTATGAGGCGGTTACGCGTTTTCAGTGGATGAAAGATGAGGAGTTCATGGAGGTGCTGGCGATCGCTAACACTTTACCTGGGCCTATCGCGACGAAGCTGGCGGGGTATCTGGGATATCGGCTTAAAGGAGCAGGTGGCGCGGCGGTTGGTGTGCTGGCGCATATTGTACCAACTTGCGTGGCGATGGTGGGCTTGTATTCATTCATTCATTTCTTTAGCACTTCACAAGTGATTAAAGGCATGATAGCGGCTGTAGTTCCGATTGTAGCGGTCATGTTGGGCGTGATGGCGTACGAGTTTGGCGAAAAGGCGATCAAAGGCCTAGGATGGGCGGCAGGCATTACTTTTTTTGTGATTTCTTTCTTGTTGCTGCAAACTTTTTCTGTGCATCCGGCTATAGTCATTTTCCTTTTCCTATTCTATGGCGCGTTCCATCATAAAGTAAAGGACAAGTGGAACAAAGGCAAGAAGTCGCTTGGCAAAGGTGAGGGCGTATGATGGATTGGTGGAATTTATTGGTTAGTTTTTTTCTGGCTAATGTGTTCGGTTACGGGGGGGGGCCTTCGTCGATCCCACTGATGTATCAAGAGATCGTTCCGCATCATGCTTGGATGACGAGCAGTGAGTTCTCCAATATGTTAGCTTTAGGCAATGCGCTGCCTGGCCCTATCGCCACGAAGATCGCCGCATATGTCGGGTTCCAGATTGGCGGATGGGTCGGAGTTGTGATAGCCGTTGGAGCGACGGTTGTTCCCTCGATAATAGCACTTATAATCCTGCTGAATATTCTGCAAAAATATAAGAAGTCTCCAGCCATTAAAGGCATGACTTTGCTCGTTCAACCCGTTATCGCGATTATGATGGTGCTCGTTACATGGAGCAGCCTTGTGGAGTCGACGAAATCGATCGGGTACTTGCAGTTTTTTGGCATAGCTGCGGTGGCCTTTTATCTCATACAAAAACGGAAGATCCATCCTGCTTTTGTGATCGTTGCGGGTTTTGTATATGGTGGAGTATTTCTTTCATAAAATATCTGAGGGACTGTCCTACAAGTAGCGAAACTACTTGTGGGCAGTCCTTTTTTGCAGCATGAGCGAAACGAGCGACTACATTTTCCGAAAACCTGCAAAAAGGCATCTTTTTGTTATTGAAATAACCTAATGGATATGAATTCCTGCATTTCTGCATGCTTTTGAAGATTTTTCTTAATTCTTGGATGAAAAGTATGAAAATGCCTGCATAATCGCAGGCATTTTCACTTTTCAGGCGATTTCGTTGAAAATGCCTGCACTTTTGCAGGCTTTCAGTGCCGCAGCCGAGCTCCAGGTCTGGTCCCATGGATTCGATCTAGTACCATTTCAATTGTGAATTTTGCTATTTTGCCACGCCATCTATGGAAGGATAATTACCAATCACGGCTTACGGCACATGAACTTTGGGAGCAAGCACAAAGGAACACACATTTTTCGTGTAATCACCAAAAGTGATGTGATGTTAATTGACGTATGATTCACCTAACCGTATAGTGAAAAAAATAGGAACATACGAAGCTCCAAAGAAGTATAGAATCGTTTGCAGCAACAGCATAGCCCTGGGGAGGGAGATGCTGTTTTGAGTATATAAGGGTCTTTTTAGGACGGAGAAGGAGGGCTCATATGCAGACAACAACGGGGTATTCCGTTGAAATGGTTCAGATCGTCAAACAGTTTGGATCTGTAACGGCGAACGATCATGTTGATTTTCGGGCAAAAGCAGGAGAGATTCATGCATTGCTTGGGGAGAATGGCGCTGGCAAAAGTACGATGATGTGCATGCTCTCAGGGGTATATCGGCCTACAAGCGGAGAGATTCGCATTCACGGTGAGAAGGTGCGTATTCGTTCGCCGAAGGATGCGATGAAGCATGGTGTCGGCATGGTGTTTCAAAATTTCCGACTCGTCCAGACCTTAACGGCGACGGAAAATATTGTACTTGGAGAGAGCTCCTCGTTCTGGCGGGGGCCGGGCTGGCTCACGAAGAAATCCGAGGAGATTGAAGCGATCTCGAAGCATTTTGGGCTGCCGTTCCCCGTAGATCGGCCGATTTGGCAGCTATCCGTGGGCGAGCAGCAGCGCGTAGAAATTGTGAAGACGCTGTACCGCGGGGCGGATTTGATTATTTTGGATGAGCCAACCTCGGTGTTAACGCCAGGTGAGGTTGAGCCATTATTCGAAACCTTGGACAGGATGAAAAAAGAAGGCAAGACCGTCATTATGACGACGCACAAATTAAAGGAGGTCATGTTCGCTTCGGATCGGATTTCGGTCATGCGCAAAGGAAAGATGATTGCAACGATGGCGAAAACGGAGACGAGTGAACGGGGGCTAGCGCAACTCATGGTCGGCCAAGAGAACTTCAAAAGCCGCACGGCAGTCAGAGAGAAGATACATGGCAGCCCCATGCTTGTAGTGAAGGGGTTGGACGTGTATGCGGAGCACGGACGTAAGGTGCTGGATCGGCTTGATTTTCATGTGAGCGAGGGAGAGATTGTTGGTGTAGCCGGCGTTTCTGGTAATGGGCAAAAGGAGCTGGCCGAGGTGCTTACGGGGCTGCGCACTTGGAAGCAAGGCAATGTCCGTTTCGACGGACATGAATTGCGCAACGGGTCCGTACGCGCCGCCATCGAGCTGGGGATTGCCCATGTGCCGGAGAATCGGATGAAGAGTGGTCTCGCAGGAAGCCTTGGCACCGTTGATAACTTACTGTTCAAAACCTATCGTTCCAAGGAGCGATCACGCTATGGTCTGCTTCGCACGGGGAGTAATCGCACTTGGTCGCAGAATCTGGTTAAGCGTTATGATGTGAGGACATCAGGGATGGATGCACCCGTTCAGTTTATGTCAGGGGGCAATCAGCAGAAGCTGCTTCTAGCCAGAGAGATTGACCAAGATCCTAAGCTCATGATAGCCGTTCACCCATCGCAAGGTCTTGATGTCGGGGCAACCGCAGGTGTCCATGATGTGCTGGAGGATTTGCGCAGGAAGGGACGATCTGTTCTGCTGATTTCGGAGGATCTGGATGAGGTGCTGCAGCTGGCGGACCGGATCATCGTGTTGTATAACGGGCGTATTGTGGGCAATATTCCACGTGAGGGCGCGAATCGCGCGTCTATTGGCCTATTAATGGCGGGATCTGAGGAGGATGCAGGGTGAGCGAACAACAAGCGGCAGGCACACTTCCCATTGAAAATAAAGGAGTTAAACGAGAAGCGAGCTTCCGTTTACCCTATCGGTTCGAGATTGATCCGGCCGGTCGCGACAGCCCATGGTGGGTAACGCTTGTATCCATCGGATTGGCGCTTATCGCCTGTGGTATATTTATATCCCTTAATGGCATGAATCCAATTGAGGTCTATAGCAAAATGCTGAAAGGGGCATTCGGCTCCTCCTTTGGTCTTACCGAGACGTTGGTGAAGGCGATTCCGCTTCTTTTATGCGGTTTGGGGGTTTCAATCGCTTATCGGATTTCGGTGTGGAACATCGGAGCGGAGGGGCAGTTTCTCGCCGGGGCTATGGCGGCTACAGCGATTACGGTCTATTTTCCACATCTGCCGATGTATGTATCCATTCCAGCTATGGTGGCAGCAAGTATAGTTGCCGGAGGCTTCTGGGGATTGCTGACAGCCATTCCGAGGAACTATTTTCAAGTAAATGAGCTTATTACCTCTCTTATGCTAAATTATGTGGCGATGCTGGCCCTTAATTATGCTGTGTTTGGCCCATGGAAAGATCCCAAAGGCTTCAACTTCCCAGGATCGCCGATGTTCACTGCAGCACAGACGTTACCCACTTGGGGGACTTCGAGACTCCATCTGGGCATTATTTTTGCAGTCGTTGCCCTGCTGATTTATGCTTTTATGATTCGATATACGCGGTGGGGATATGAACTTCGTTTGATAGGAGCCAATGCGGAAGCAGCGCGGAATGCGGGCATTCGTATTTCCAGACACGTCATTGTCGTTATGATGATTAGCGGGGGCTTGGCAGGTCTGGCTGGAATGGGGGAAGTGTCGGGAGTGGCGCATCGGCTTATGTACGGGATTTCTCCGGGATATGGCTATACAGCGATTATCGTGGCTTGGCTGGCAAAGCTGAATCCACTAGGGCTGGTTGTGTCGTCAGTGCTCTTCGGGGGGTTAATCGTAGGCGGGTACAGTGTGCAAACGATTGGACTTCCGTCCTCTACCTCCTCCATGATTCAAGGGGCTATCCTGTTCTTCCTGATTGCCGGCAATATGGCAGGGAAATTCCGTGTTCGCAGCAACCGCTGAGGAAGCTTGAGTCACAATGATGCTGAATGGGGGGTGAGAAGCAATGGAGATGCTAACGCAAATACTGATATCCGCGATTTCTTCCGGTACTCCGCTGCTGCTTGCGGTATTGGGCGGGATTCTGATTGAAAGATCCGGGATCACACAGTTAGGCGCTGAAGGCTTGATGCTGATGGGGGCTGTGATTGCTTGTTTAGTTTATATTCATACTGGAAGCCTAGCGTTGACCTTGCTCTGTGTATTAGCCGTGAGCGGTGTGCTGGGATTGCTTCATGGCTTTCTATGTGTAACCCTGCATGCCAATCAGGTCGTTTGCGGTCTAGCGATGACGATATTCGGTGCAGGACTGAGTGCCTATCTAGGAAAACCTGTGAGCGGGCAACCGCTGGTTGGAGCCGTTCCGAAGCTGGACTTGCCTTGGCTGGAAAATGTCCCGTTTCTCGGGAAGATTTTTGCGCATTTGGATCTATTCACATGGTTTAGCTTCGTGCTAGTCCTAGTGATGCATGTGTTTATCCACCGAACCTCATGGGGCCTTCATCTAAGAGCAGTGGGTGACAATCCCGCAACGGCAGATGTGATGGGAATTTCGGTCGTTGCTGTTCGCTACGCTTGTCTAGTTATCGGTTCGATGCTGATCGGGATTGGCGGGGCGGATCTGTTGCTCGTCTACACACCGACATGGAATGAAGGCATGACCTCGGGACGTGGCTGGATCGCGGTAGCACTCATCATTTTTGCTCGATGGAACCCGATTCGCGCGTTAGCGTGCGCTTATTTTTTCGGAGTGCTCGACACTCTCGGTTTCCGTGTGCAATTGATCGGCAGTCATATTCCTTCTTATTTCTTGAAAATGATACCGTACATTGTCACCATTCTGGTCCTGATGTTCCTTGGCTGGCGCAATCGCAATAAGCCATCAGGTGCGCCGGAAGCGCTTGGTGTCCCGTATATTCGGGAGCAAAGATTTTAATAGACCCATTGCCTAACCTATAGGAGGAATTGGAAATGAGTGATCATGAATTGTAGTCCTAAAAGGGCAAGCAGGTATTGTATACTGTTTGGCCTTTTTTGTGTTTGCCTTATTGTAATCATTCGATTGACGTTGATAATGATAATTGTTATCATTGTAAAAGTTGTTAGTCCAGCTTTGCACACTTATTTTCATAAATCCGATTGTTAGAGGGGAAGATTGTTGTGGAACAGAAAAAAGGCAAAAAGTTTGCAGGAATACTAGTCAGTTTAATAAGTATGACTTTAATCATATCAGCATGCGGAAGCAATAAGGCGGGAGATACCGCCTCCCAGACGCCTACTTCTCCAACAGCCAGCTCGCCAGCGGCTTCGGCTGCTGCTGTCAAAGCAGCAAAGACGATGACCGACGGACTCGGCAATAAGGTGACAATTCCAGCGAACCCGCAGCGCATCATCGGTTCTTATCTCGAAGATCATTTGATCACGCTCGGCATCAAGCCTGTCGCACAATGGGCTGTAGCCAGCGGCACTCAGGAGTACTTGAAGGACAGTTTGAACGGCATCCCGACGCTGCCATCCGAACTTCCGTTTGAAGCGGTTACGGGTTTCAATCCAGATCTTCTGATTATCGGAGGAACGAGTGCAGTATCCGGTGAAAAGTATGCGCAGTATTCCAAAATCGCCCCAACCTTTGTACTGGGGGATGAGATCAACAATAACTGGCGTCAGGCGCTGCTAAAGATTGGCGAGGTTTTTGATAAATCGAAGGAAGCTCAGCAGGCTCTGAATGTGTACGATGCGAAAGCCAAAGAAGCCAAAGAGAAGCTGGTGAAGGCGAATGGCTCACAGTCGGCTGCTGCTTTGTGGGTAACGGCGAAGGGTGTTTACGTTGTAAGTGAAAGCTTATCGAGCGGAGTGGTGTTGTATCAGGACATTGGCTTCAAGGTCCCGAATGTGGTTAAACAAATTTCCAGTACAGGCACGGCCAACTGGCGAGCCATCTCCATGGAGGCTTTATCTCAATTGGATGCCGATCATATTTTCTTGATTCGCGGCAAGGGTGAAGGAGAGCAGTTGCTGAACGATCCAGTGTGGAAAAGCATTCCTGCCGTGAAGAGTGGACATGTCTACGAATTCGACAAGTCTCATAGCTGGCTGTACAGCGGAGCGATTGCTAATAGCAAAATCATTGATGATATTTTAAAAAGTGTTTTGAAATAAGGCAAAAGCCGCTGGGAAGGTTCCATATTCCCGGCGGCTTTTTGTTATTTTACAAAAAAAGTTACTCATGTTATGAAAGTTTACAAACTTCTTTCATATAAATTGACCCATAAGGAAGACGCACTTACAATGAAACAAATCTTGATCAAGAATGGCTGGAGCTAACTTAGATAAAGAGGTGAAGATGTCATGAAATTAAAGCTGCATCAAGTGAACGCGATGAATCAGGAAGATTTCACCCATGCCTTCGGACCTCTTTTCGAGCATTCCCCATGGGTTGCAGAGCGTGCTTGGAGTTCGCAGCCTTTTGCAACGGAACAGGATCTGATCAGTGCGTTCGAACGTGAGGTTTGGCGAGCGAATCCCGATGAGCAATTAGCGCTTCTCCGGGCGCATCCAGATCTGGGAACGCGAGTGAAGATGACGGACCATTCCGTCCAGGAGCAGTCCGGTGCCGGTCTAGACCAGCTATCAGCGGAAGAATATGAGTTGTTTCTTAAGTATAACAAGCAGTATACGGAGGCTTTCCGGTTTCCTTTTATCATGGCGGTCAAGGGACAGACCAAAGATGCCATTCGCGAAGCGATACGGGTGAGGATACAGCGTGATGTGAGGGAAGAAATGGGCAAGGCCTTGCAAGAGGTTTGTAAAATTGGGCAGTTTCGCCTGGAAGCCATATGGATGAGGGAAGCGGAGGAGAAGACGATGAAACAAACGACCGGTTCAGAGAGAATCATGTATTACGGCAAAGGTGACGTGTGGGTATATCGGTCTTATGCCAAGCCGCTGACTCATTTAACAGTCATACCGGAATCAGGCTTCACGGGTAGAGATAACGTATTGTTCGGGTTGAATATCAAGGTAGCTGTCAGCGGTGAGAAGTTCTTCACTTCGTTTACGGAAGGCGATAATACGATGGTCGTAGCGACAGACTCAATGAAGAACTTCATTCTGCGCAAGGCCGGGGAATATGAAGGTGCTACAGCGGAGGGTTTTCTGGCGTATGCCGGGCGTAAGCTTCTTGAGACATACCCGCAGATGACAGGTGTGAAAATGACAGCAGATCAAGTGTCTTTCGATGTACTGTCAGTGCCAGGGGTGGAAGGCTTAGTCAATAGCGAGCTTGTCTACCGTTACTCCCAGAATGAACACCCTACAGCACTGGTTGAAATAATTCGGACCGAGGAAGGCATTGTCATCGCTGAGCATTCGGGCGGTATAGCGGACCTCAAGCTGATTAAGGTAAAAGGCAGTTCTTTCGCGGGCTTCGTCCGAGATGAGTATACAACGCTGCCGGAGTCCTATGATCGTCCGCTGTTTATTTTCCTGGATATGTCGTGGAGTTATGAAGAGGTGGAGGATGCCTTGGATTCTGATCTCGGCCAATATGTGGCCGCTGAGCAAATTCGGGATATTGCGCATACCGTATTCCATGAACAGCATTCCCCCTCTATCCAAAACCTCATTTATCGGATCGGACAACGTTCGCTAATTCGCTTTCCGCAATTGAAAGAAATTCGCTTCGAGTCGAATAATCGTACATGGGAAACGATCTTGGAGCAAGCTTCCGCAGGCGAGGGCAAGGTGTTTACGGAACCTAGACCGCCATATGGCTTCCAAGGGTTTTCGATGACAAAGCGCGATCTGGAGGGGCTATGAGCAAAGGAATAACAACGCATGTTTTGGATATTAGCAGCGGTAGACCGGCTAGTGAAGTGTACATTGCGTTATTCCGCCTTCAAGACGGAAAGTCAGAGAAGATAAGCTCGGGCGTAACGAATAGTGATGGCCGCCTTGAGGGACCGATGTTAAGCGGGGAAGATTTCCAGCCCGGGATTTATGAACTTGTTTTTCATGTTGGAGATTATTTTAGAGGTGTAGGCATCTCGCTTGCGGAGCCTGCCTTCTTGGATGAAGTGCCGGTCCGATTCGGAATATCGTCCGCTGATATGCATTATCATGTGCCGTTGTTAGTCGCTCCCTGGGGGTACAACACCTATCGGGGGAGCTAAGGTTAGGCTAGAAATGGCTCCGAGGGAGGGTTTGGCATGGAAGATCTATTTGATCTCGTGATTCGCAAGGGTACCGTAGTCTTGATCGATGATGTAAGCCAGCTGGATATCGGTATTCGAAACGGTAAAATTGCTGCGCTGGGTGAAAACCTCGTGTACTCGGAGCAAACGCCTGTATATGACGCGGACCATCTGCTGATTGTGCCTGGCGTCGTTGATGCTCATGTCCATTTCAATGAGCCTGCGCTAGGACATTGGGAGGGATTTGCTACTGGTTCCGCTTCGCTTGCGGCGGGAGGCTGTACGACGTATATCGACATGCCGCTCAACGGTGTGCCTCCAACCGTGCGATTAGGAGCGTTGGAGCGAAAACTAGAAGCTGCTGAAGGCAGCTCTACGGTGGATTACGCGCTATGGGGTGGACTTGTTCCCGGCAATGTCGGGAATTTGCAGGAGTTAGCGGAAGCCGGCGTGATTGGCTTCAAAGCGTTCATGTCTTGTCCCGGTGGAGAAGGGGAAGACATTTTTGCTGAAGTGGACGACCTGACCCTCTTGGAAGGAATGAAAGAAATCGCTCGCTTAGGGTTAGTGCTTGCCCTGCATGCAGAAAGCGAGGAGATCGTATCCAAGCTGGCTGCCCAAGCGCAGCTGGAGGGCAAACGCGAGCCGCTCGATTTCGTTGCGACTAGGCCGATAGCCGCCGAGCAGGAAGCGGTTAGCCGAGCGCTTTATTATGCGGAACAAACCGGCTGCAAGCTGCATTTCGTGCACATTAGCAGCGCGGAAGCTGTGCAGGTGATCGAGGAAGCGAAGGCCCAAGGGCTGGATGTTACGGTGGAAACGTGTCCGCATTATTTGGTTCTGACGAGCGCTGATCTAGATCGCCTTGGTCCAGTAGCCAAGTGTGCGCCGCCGCTTCGCACAGCCGAGGATCAAGATCGGCTATGGGAAGCGGTGATTGGCGGAAAGCTGGATATGCTCGCCTCGGATCATTCACCATGCCCGAGTTCAATGAAGCAAGGGGATTTTTTCGAGGCGTGGGGAGGGATATCCAGCGCGCAAAGCTCGCTCGAGCTGATGCTTGACGAAGGTCATCTCCGCAGGGATGTGCCGCTGCCGCTGCTCGCCAGAATGTTGTCAACCGAGCCGGCCAAACGCTTTGGGCTGTATCCACGCAAGGGTGAAATTGCCCTGGGAGCGGATGCGGATTTGGCTCTTGTGGATATGAAGCTAAGCTATTCACTTCAAGCCAGTGATCTGTTATACCGGCATAAGCATAGTCCTTATGTGGGCAAAACCTTTGGTTGCCGTGTGACGGCGACTTTTTTACGGGGCACCCAAGTGTATGGGCTGCATGAAGGTGTGGTGGGGGAGACGGAGGGAGCCTGGCTGCGCCACGCTGCTGCGGGAGGTGAGTCGCGTGGCTGAAAGGTTAACGAACTCACACGAGGTCTTGTCCCGATATTCCCAGCACATGCTGGAAGTGCTGGATTGGCTCGCTACCTACGGTGCTGCACCGGATGGTGGCGTGACTCGGCTGTTGTACACGGAGCCATGGCTGCAAGCGCAGCAGGCTCTTAAGGAAAAGATGCAGGAGTTGGGGCTCGAAGCCAGATTCGATGCGGTGGGCAATGTTTATGGCAAATTACAAGGATGCCATTATACGCTGAGGCCTGTGCTGACAGGTTCTCATGTCGACACCGTGAAAAACGGCGGCAAATACGATGGCGCCTACGGTGTCGTTGCCTCCATGATGGCGCTCGGGTATTTGAAGGCGGTATATGGGTCGCCCAAACGGAGCCTGGAAGTTGTTTCATTTTGTGAAGAAGAAGGAAGTCGGTTCCCGCTCGCTTATTGGGGGTCCGGACATGTAACTGGGGTAAGGTCTTTGGTTGGCAGTATTGACGTTGCCGATCCCGAGGGTATCACCTTATCTGAAGCGATGCGTGAAGCGGGATTTCAAACGGCTAACGTAGGAGAGCATCCCGCCAAACGCGAGGATATCGGAGCTTACATCGAAATTCATATTGAACAAGGCTCTGTCCTTGGTTATAAAAAGAAGCAGGTTGGCATAGTAACAGCCATTGTCGGGCAAATTCGGTTAACCGTTGTTGTTAAAGGCAATTCGAATCATGCCGGTACGACACCGATGACCATGCGGAAGGATGCGCTTGCAGGCGCTTCTGAAATGGTCGTTGTCACAGAGCAAATGGCGCTGGAAGAAGGGGAGCCGCTCGTAGCGACTGTTGGCAGGCTCCATGTGAAACGAGGAACCTCCAACGTTGTGCCAGGCGAAGTTGAGTTTACGCTGGATATTCGACATACTGATGAGTTGAAAATGGACCTGTTTTGTACAAAATTGCTAACAAAGCTCAATGAAATCGCGAGACGAAGAGAGCTTACTATAGAAACGGTGGAAAATTTGCATGCTACGCCCGTGGCGATGGACGAAGGCATATCGGCAGAAATTGAAGCTGCCTGTACCGCTTATGGATATCAGAGCATGAAGCTGCCAAGCGGGGCAGGACATGATGCGCAATTATTCGGGCCTCTCTGTCCGTCGGCAATGATTTTCGTGCCAAGTCGCGGTGGCATAAGCCACAGTCCTGATGAGTTCACGGAACCGGAGGAGCTGGTGGTTGGCTTTCAAACGCTGGTTCATGTGTTATACCAATATGGCTATGGGGGTAAAGCTGATGAAATCTTATAAAGACTTATCGCCCTCGCTGCGAACGATTATGACCCCAGGCCCTGTTGAGGTCGATCCGCGTGTTCTGCGCGCGATGTCCTACCCCATTCTTGGTCAGTTTGATCCGGAGTTCACAGAGCTGATGAATGAGACGATGGAAATGCTGAGGGATGTTTTTCAAACGAAGAATCAATGGGCTTTCCCGATAGATGGCACCTCTCGGTCAGGGATTGAAGCAGTGCTTGTCAGTGTGATTGAGCCAGGGGACAAGGTGCTTGTTCCGATCTACGGGCGCTTCGGCAGCTTGCTTGTCGAGATCGCTGAACGCTGTGGCGCTGAAGTGGTCATGCTGGAGAGGGAGTGGGGCACCGTCTTCGAGCCAGAGGAAATCATTGCTGCCATACACCGTGAGAAGCCGAGTATAGTTGCGATTGTGCACGGCGAAACCTCTACAGGCTGCATCCAACCGTTTGATGGGATTGGGGCGGCCTGTCGGGAAGTTGATGCGCTGCTGGTCGTAGATGCTGTTGCCACGATTGGCGGTGTCTCAGTGCAGACGGATGACTGGCAGTTGGATGCCGTGATTGGCGGAACGCAGAAATGTTTATCCGTTCCTTCCGGTATGTCCCCCATTACCTATAACGAGCGAGTCGAAGCCAAGGTGTTGAAACGTAAAAGGATTGAACGCGGGCTGCGTGAAAAAGGCTCAGCTGTTGCTGACGGCAAGCCTGTTGCGAGCAATTATTTCGACCTCGGCCAGCTGCAGGACTATTGGAGTCCGAAACGGCTCAATCATCATACGGAGTCGACTTCGATGCTGTATGCTTTGCGCGAAGGCTTGCGTCTGGTACTGCAAGAGGGCTTAGTGCAGCGCTTTGATCGTCACAAGCATCATGAAGCTGCCTTAGTTGCAGGCTTGGAGGCGATGGGTCTAACGTTATACGGCAATCCGGATTGCAAGCTGCCGGTCGTTACCTGCATCCGTATTCCGAATGGCATTGATGGAGAATCCGTCCGCGCTATGCTGCTCAACAGCTTTGGGATCGAAATCGCAAGCTCCTTCGGGCCGTTGAAAGGCCAAATCTGGCGTATAGGCACCATGGGCTTTAGCTGTAATCAGAAAAACGTGCTGCATGTACTGGGTGCATTGGAAGCAGTTCTCCTATGGCACGACGCAGCCATTTCAAGCGGGAAAGCCTTGCAAGCCGCCTTAACCGTATATGCCCGCAAAGAGGAGGAACGTCCATGTTAAACATCATGCCACGTGCAGAGCGAGCGATGATTGCCACACCTCATTATTTGGCAAGCAGTGTAGGCAGTGCAATTCTACAGCAGGGCGGCAATGCCTTTGATGCCGCTATTGCCATAAGCGCGACGCTTGGCGTTGTTTACCCGCATATGACGGGGCTGGGCGGAGATGCTTTCTTCCTCATGCACGATGCGGCTGCAGGCGCAAATATTGGATTCAATGGAAGCGGGAAGTCAGCTGCGCTGGCGACACCTGATTTTTATAAAGCGAAAGGACTACAGTCCATTCCCCAAAGAGGCATTCTCAGTGCGATCACGGTGCCAGGCATGGTTGATACGTGGTGGCAGGTATGGGAAAAGTACGGAAGACTGCCATGGGAGAAGCTGCTGGAGCCAGCGATCGCATATGCGGACAAAGGATTCCCGATTTCGCGTAATCTGCTCTATTGGATGCGCAAGGATGAATCATTCATTCGTGCATCTGAGCCGTTAAGCAGCCTATTTATAGCGGATGGCGTGCTTTTGAAGGAAGGGGACCGACTTATTCAGAAGGAACTGGCCCAGACGCTGCGCCAGATTCAGCGAGAAGGCAGAGATGCTTTTTACAAAGGGACTATCATGCAATCTGTCGTGAAAAGTATTCAGCAAGACGGCGGACTGCTGCAAGAAGAAGATTTTCAACAGTATACCGGAGAGTGGGTTGAGCTGCTTACGACCACCTATCGCGGGTACGAAATCTATCAAATGCCGCCGAACTCACAAGGATTCACAGCATTGATGATGATGAATATGCTGGAAAATATAGAGATTAGCCAGATTCCTAGAGCGTCAGCAAACTTTTATCATGTGGTGTCGGAAGTCATTAAAAAATCGTTCAAAGACCGCGATCTGTACTTAACAGATCCGCACTTCCGGGAAATCCCGCTGGATCGTTTGCTTTCAAAGACGTACGCCAAAGAGTTGTGGAACGACATTCAAGCTGAACCGCTTAAGGTGAGCGAACACTTGTCACCAGCCATTGGACAGGATACGGCGTATGCAGCAGTGGTGGATGAGGAAGGAAATTCCGTTTCCTTTATTCAAAGTTTGTATTTTGATTTCGGGGCCGCTTATGTACCAGGAGAGACAGGGATTATTATGCAAAATCGGGGATCCTTCTTCTCGCTGGATATGGCTTGCGCGAATGCCTTGGAGCCTGGCAAAAGGTCCTTTCATACCTTAATGCCTGCGATGGTCAGCAAAGACGGAAAACCTTATATGCTGTACGGAACTCAAGGGGGAGAAGGCCAGCCGCAGACGCAGTTGTCTATTCTGACCGGAGTTCTGGATTATGGCTTATCTATTCAGGAGGCGATTGCGCTTCCCCGCTGGGTATATGGCCGTACGTGGGGAGAAGATGGTGATGCGCTGAAGATTGAGCATCGGCTGGACGGCGATGTCTATACGCGATTGAAAAAGTGGGGGCATCGTGTCGAACCGGTGAATCCGTGGGATGGTATTATGGGGCAAGCGCAGGGGATTGTCATAGATGAAAAAGGTTTTATGAGCGGGGCGGCTGATCCGCGAGGCGACGGCTTAGCGATCGGTTGGTAAACCGGAATTCCATATAGCGAGGAGCGCTGAGTGATGGAGGCCTATGATATTCTGCAAGCAGTGGAGAGTAATTGTCAGGCGCGTGTATTGGCAACGGTTATTCATGTGGAAGGTCATGCTTATCGCAAACAAGGGGCCATTATGCTGCTTATGGCAGATGGGAGCATGGTCGGAAGTATTTCGCCCGGCTGCTTGGAAGCCGATCTCTTCGCCTACGTGCCTGCCGTATGGGAATCTCAAAAATCGCAAATGGTGGAATATGACATGAGGCCAGCTGACGATTTCGGCTGGGGCGAAACAATCGGCTGCGGTGGGTTAATTCGCATTCTGCTCGAGCCTGTCAGCGGGGAAATGCTGGTTAGCTTATTGGCGGTCAAAGCTTTCTTGGAACGCGGGGAAGCTGTGCAGCTGGTACGGGAAATAACAGACGGGTATTCAGGGATTGCGTATTCTCTTCATGGGTATGAGCAAGTTCAGCAGCCATATCCTACTGCAACGTATCTGTTGGAAGATCATGTTTCCGATCGGCAATCGTCGCTATCTTCGCATGTCAGCTTATTTAAACCAAAGCCGCGAGTTATTGTGTTTGGGGCGAATGCAGATGCTATGCCCCTTGTGCAGATGGCGGTGAGCAGCGGATTTCGCGTCGTAGTCGCGGATTGGCGGGAAGCGTATTGCACCGAAGCCCGGTTCCCTGGAGCGGAGATCGAAGTTGCTTTTCCGGAGCAGTTGATCATGCAGCTGAAGCTGAACGCACAGGACTATATCGTCGTGATGAGCCACCAGTTCGAGAAAGATGCTCTCTTTGTCAAAGAGGCCATGAAGTTCAGCTTGCGTTACCTCGGAATTATGGGATCGCGTGAACGCACAGAGAAGCTGCTTGGCGGTATAGAGCGTCCTGAATGGCTGCGTTACCCGGTAGGCCTGCCTATCGGCTCGGAAGGACCCGTTGAGAATGCGGTCAGCATTGTGGCTGAGCTGATTAGCATTAGGCGTGGCGTTGATAAAGCCTCCTCTATTGAGCGAGTAGAGCGAGACAGCCGGAGCCGCCTGTGGTGAACGACGCGAGAAAGATCGTTGGGGTGTATTTGGCAGCAGGCAGCAGCAGGCGGATGGGGACTGCAAAGCAGTCGCTGGAGATGGCAAAAGGCATACAGCTTGGCAGCATTGCTTTGCTGCATGCGCTGCAATCACAGCTGCACAGCGTAGTAGTGGTTGTTCGTAAGGATGACCAGCTGGAATGGTTATCTGAAGAAGTTCTTGCCTATGTGGAATCGGGACGATGCCGGTTCGCAGTTTGTGCTGAAGCCGAGTTGGGTATGGCCCACTCGCTGAAATCCGGTATTCAAGCTGCCGGACAATCGAATGTAGAGGGTATCATGGTCATGCTGGCAGACCAGCCCTTCATCGAAGGAGAGATGCTGACTCGGCTTATAGATACCTTCCGCAGCGAGGTAGAATATGATTTTGTCGCCAGCGGGGATAAAGGGGTACCCAAGCCTCCCGTTATTCTGGGACGTGGAATGTGGCCTGCTGCTGTCTCCTTGGAAGGGGACGCAGGGGCCAGATCCTTGTTTCAGTTGCCACTATATCGTGGGCAAATCGTTGAAGAGGAAGATAGCTTGAGATTCATGGACATCGATACGGAAGAACGATATCATGAGGCGAGAGAAATCTATAGTCACAAAATCGTGGTAGATTAAATAACATAAAATAGGGGTTGAGTGCATTATTACTAATAATGCGCTATTTTTTTATACAAACACACAAAATAATGTTAAGTTAGTTGACGTTATTTTCTTGGATTGTTTATAGTAGATCTAATTTATAAGTCGATGGCTTGCGGAAGAGGATCCATGTGATTGGATTGGCGCGGTTTTACTTGGGAAACGGATTTCTGAGTTTGGAGGATCGGGGATACTGAGCGTGATGCTCGGGAGGGTGTGGAGATTTTGGGATTTTGGGAGTAGCTGAGGGGAGAGTAGGGGATTCGGGAGTAATGCTTGAGAGCGTCTTAGGTGGCGGTTAGGGAGTTTGAGAGTAATATGTGGTTTGCCTGAGGTGCAGGTTAAAGGATTTCGAGAATAACTTTTGGGCTGCCTGAGGGGAGATTTGGGGAGTTCGAGAGTAGTGCTTGGGAGCGACTGAGGTGATGGTTAGGGAATTTCGAGAGTAATGGCAGGATGTTCTTGAGGTGACGGGTAAAGGATTTTTGAGTAATGTTTGGGCTGCCTGAGGGGAAGATTTGGGGAGTTCGAGAGTAATGCTTGGGAGCGGCTGAGGTGGAGGTTAGGAATTTTGAGAGTAATGCTAGGGCTTGCCTAAGGTGAAGGTTGGGGGATTTCAAGAGTAATGTTTGAGGAGCGCTGGGTATTAGGGATTCTGAGAGTAACACTGTGGAGTAATTTGGATGAGTGATTAGGGGATGCCGAGTGAAATGCTTGTGGAGTTACCTTTATGAGCTCAGGGATATGGATGTGATGCTTGTGAGTTCCACAATAGGATGTCGAAAGGGAAGTACGGTACGCTATTTGCTCCAATAATGCCTGTTTCTATGCTCAGAGGGAACTAGGGTACGCTATTTCGGTGGTTTGCCCTATTTGAAGCACATATTTGAACAAATAGCGTATCGTAGTTCCGCCAATGTGGTTATTAGACCACTTTTGTCACAAATAAGGGATTGTAGTTCCCTTTCGAGGTTGTTTGGTGGGAGGTTGTCGTAAGTTTAGGCTTGAAAAGGTGAGACCGTAACCGTGAACCGTGAACCGTGAACCGTAAACCGTAAACCGTGAACCAAAACCGTAATCGAAACCGAGACCGAGACCGAAACCGAGACCGAAACCAAAACCAAAACCCGCAAAACCATAGACAGAAATTTCTTAATCACTCTCCACTTAGGTGAGCTGAATGAGTAAACAAATAAGTTGCAAGCAAGCTGTGCTTAGCAGCTACGGCCAATAACTAATAACCAATGATCCGCAAAAAGCGAAGGAGGTGTGTTCATGTCAGTTCCCTTGCATCAGCTGCCAGAGCAGCAGCCTTTGGTATGGCAGCCAACGAGCGTGGAGGAGGCTATACATCTTAAGCATCAATGGGGAGATGACGCGGTGCTGGTCTCAGGCGGTACTTGGCTCCGTACGCGTTGGGAAAATGGCGTTTCACCGCTCCCGCAGCATTTGATTAGCCTTGGACGCATTCCAGCTCTTTCTGGCTTAGCGATTGATGCCGGAGGGCTCATTCATATAGGGCCATCGCTTCATTTGGCTGATTTAATGGATAACGAGTTAATGAGAGCGAGATGTCGGCTTTTGGTGCAGGCTTGTGCTGAGATTGCAGCCCCTTCTGTGCGGAACTTAGCCTCTATTGGCGGAAATGTCGTGACGCGCACAGGTGATTTGATTCCGGCACTGCTCGTGCTGGATGCCTTGGTTATATGTTCGGATGGTCATAACGAGCGAAGAGTTTCTCTACAGGAGTGGCTAGAGGGGCCTGTGCAGTCTTCTTTTGAAGTGATGACGGGAATCACGGTACCAACGATTGAGCACAGAGATGAAGAACATACATTTGAATTTTATTTGAAAGTAGGACGAAGAGAAACGTTCACGCCCTCTGTTGTCACAGTTGCCGGGAAGTTGAGAATAGCACCTGATCGAACCATTCAAGGCATCGCGATAGCTGCGGGTGGAGGGAGCGCTGTGCCTGCGAGATTTAATGAACTGGAGGCTATTGCAATCGGCCAGCCTTTATCTAAGCAACTGCTGCAATGCCTGCACAAAGGTATATCGGAGGGCTTTAATGCCGTAGCCGATGATTATGCAGGTGTCGCTTATCGGAAACAAACTGCAGCTAATCTCATCGTTTCCGAATGCTATAAAATTTGGCGAAAAGGGGGCGGGGAGGATGCTCCTAAATCGTGAAACGTATGCGAAAAGGTGGATTATCCGACCTGACGGCGAAGAGAAGGTAACGGGCAAGCTGCGTTATTTAACGGATTTGACAGCACCTGGCATGCTGTATGGAAAGGTCTTAAGAAGTCGCTACCCTCATGCCTGGATTCTGTCTATAGATACAAGCAAGGCCAAACAAACGCCGGGTGTGCGTGCTGTCGTGACTGCCGAGGATGTACCGGGCATGAATTTGTTCGGCATTGCTTTCCCCCATCAGCCCGTGTTCTGCCACGACCGTGTTCGTTACATTGGAGATGCTTTAGCTGCCGTAGCTGCGGATACAGAAGAAATCGCTGAGCATGCGCTTAGTTTGATTGAAGTTATGTACGAACCTTTGCCTGTGGTAGAAAATCCAGAAACAGCGTTAGATGAAGGTGTGTTGAAGCTGCATCCGGAAGGGAACCTGCTGCATCGCACAAGCCTTCAGCAGGGAGAGGCAGAAGCGGCATTTGCAGGATGTGCCTACATCGTAGAAGAGACGTACTTTACGCCTCGACAAATGCACACTTATATGGAAACAGAGGGTGGCTTGTTTATTCCGGAGGCGGATGGGAGGCTGACAGTATACTCACCAACGCAGCATGGCTACAAGGATCGGATGCAGCTGTCCCGAATTCTCGCGATGGAGGAGGAGCGTATTCGGGTAATTTCCAGCCCGATTGGTGGTTCTTTTGGTGGGAAGGATGAGCTGAATGTGCAGCCTTTTGGTGCTTTGTTGGCGTTGACGACAGGTTCGCCGGTCAAGATGCATAACTCGCGCCGTGAATCTGTTATAGCCGGGATCAAGCGTCATCCCATGCGGATCAAGATGAAAACGGGGGTTGACGAAGCGGGTTATTTGATAGCTCATCAAGTTAGTATTTTGGCGGATACAGGGGCTTATGCTACTTTGGGGCGTGAGGTTTTGAATTTTGCTACGGAGCATGCGATCGGACCCTATAATATTCAGCATGTTGATGTGCAAGGCACAAGTGTATACACCAACAACGGGGTATCTGGTGAGTTTAGGGGGTTTGGCGGCAATCAGGTGATTTTTGCTGTGGAAAGCCAAATCGAGCGGTTGGCTGAGAAGCTTGGCATGGACGCTTGGGAGCTGCGCAAGCTGAACCTGCGTGCTCCAGGTGACCCAGGCCCGATGGGGCAGCAGATTGTGCAAACGGAGGGCGCCAGCCAAGTATGGAGCAAGGTGATGGAGTCGCCGCTCTGGGCGAAGCGAGAGAAAATGATGAAGCGGTTAGCAAGTCTGCAAGAGGAGAGGGACCTAGGGCAGGATGTTAAAGGGTTGAGCGATCTTCGAGAGGTGAATGGGAGTTGGGGGGAAGGCGAAACCCAAGACCCATGGATCCGCCGGGGAATCGGCGCTGCCATGGTCATGCACGGCGCCGGGCTCGGCCTCGGCATCCCTGATCACTCCGGCGGCCGGCTCGAGCTCACGCCGGAGGGCAAGCTCCAAGCCTCCTTCGGCTTCGAGGAGTTCGGGCAAGGGCTTTACGCAGCACTGACGTTGATGCTGCAGGACAGCTTCGGCTGCGCCGCCGATGACATTAGCATCGTCATCGGGGATACGGACCGCGTGCCGAGCAGCGGGTCCAGCACGGCCTCACGCGCCACCACGATGATGTGGCGCGCCCTGCAGCGGCTGAAGCCGCCGCTTGTGCAGACGCTGCTTCAGCAGGCGTCTGCACTGGCGGGCTTCGCAGCCGCAGAGCTGGCCACCGGCGCAGGCGGGATTCATCGCAAGGGCGATGAATCGGGCTTGCCGGTGGTGACGTATGCGCAGTTGGCGAAGGCTGCCGAGGCGGCAGCTAAGCCGATTCTGGCGCATACGGAATTCGACTACCCGACGACGCCCGAAGGGCTGGTCGGGGCTCATTATTTGTACACCTACGCAGCGGTCATCGTTGAGGTGGAAGTGAACATGCTGACCGGACGAGTGAAGGTCATGCAGACCGATCATGTCATCGCTGCGGGATCTGTCATTAATCCGATGGGGTTTCTTGGACAGATCGAGGGCGGCAGCGGTATGGCCCTTGGTTTTACGCTGACCGAGGATGCCATTATGAAAGAAAGCAAGTATGTACGCCACAATTTGGATACGTACTTGGTTCCAACGGTTAAGGATAGTCCACCGATTATTCGGGTAGATGTTATAGAAGACTTACCCGAAGGGGACACCTTCGGGCCACGGGGAGTCGGAGAAATCGGCTCCGTTGGGTTGGCTCCAGCGATTACCGCAGCGGTTCGGCAAGCAACCGGCATTTGGGTGAATCGATTGCCCATATCACCAGAAGACATCGTGCAGTCCATCGATTGGTTAGAAAGGGTGGAGGCCATTGATTAATACAACTTATGTGTTGGAGTGTTCCATAAACGGCAAAGCAGTAGCGATACCCGTACCCGCAGCCAAACGGATGTCTGACATTTTGCGTGATGACCTCCTTTTAACAGGGACCAAGGTGTCATGTGAAATTGGACGCTGTGGCGCCTGTATGGTACTGCTGGATGGCAAGCCAGTGAACTCCTGTCTGCTCATGGCCTACCAAGCGGCTGGCAAGAAGATCACAACCATCGAGGGGATATCCGAAGGAGAGGGTCTACATCCAATCCAACAAGCGATGCTGGAGGAGGGAGGGTTGCAGTGCGGCTATTGCACCGCAGGGATGGTCGTTACGCTCACAGCCTTATGGGAGAAGAATCCTGCGCCGAATAGGGCAGAGGCAGAACAAGCATTGTGCGGGAATATATGCCGATGCACGGGTTATGAAGGTATTTTCAGAGCTGTAGAAAGATGTGGGTTGTCGATAAAAAGAGAGGGGTAGAAGCCATTATGCCAAAAAAACTGACGCTTGTTCTAACTGCAATCTTCCTTATGATCATGACTGCGTGCTCTGCCAAATCGACGGATACGAGTGTTGCAACAACACCGGGAAGCTCACCCGCTGCGGCACAAGCAATAACAGCAACCCCGCAAGCGGATAAAAAATTGCCCAAAGTCGCCTTTGTCTATATCGGTGTTCCCGGGGATGGTGGCTGGACGTATGAACACGATCAAGGTCGTATCATGCTAGAGAAAGAGCTGGGCATTAAAGCCACTACGGTTGAGAATATTCCGGAAGGTCCGGACGCAGAGCGGGTATTTGAGGAGCTGGCTCAGAAGAATGACATTGTATTCGGCACCTCTTTTGGTTACATGGATGCGATGGTCAATGTTGCTTCCAAACATCCCAATGTGAAATTTCTACATGCAACAGGTTACAAAACGTCCCCTAATTTGGGAACTTACATGGGGCGCGAATACCAAAGTGCCTACCTCGTAGGCATGGCAGCCGGCAAAATGACCAAAAACAATCACCTGGGCTATGTGGGCGCATTCCCGATTCCCGAAGTTATTTACACAATTAATGCTTTTACCCTTGGCGCACAAAGCGTGAATCCGGATATCGATGTATCCGTTGTTTGGAGCAACACGTGGTTTGATCCAGCAACAGAGAAACAAGCAGCGATTTCTTTGCTCGACAAAGGCGTGGATGTGTTGGCGGCTTATCAGGATTCACCTGCCAGTATTCAAGCGGCTGCGGAGCGTAAAGTTTGGGGAATCGGCAATGACTCCGATATGAACAGATTTGCGCCAGAAACCTACATTTCGAATCCGAAATGGAACTGGGGACCTTATTATGTGAAAACGGTGAAAAGCATCATGGACGGCACATGGAAGTCAGAGGCCTATTTTGGAAGTATGAAAGAGGGAATTACAGACATTGCGCCTCTAGGTAAAAATGTGCCAGCGGATGTCAAAGCGCTCGTTGAGAAGAAAAAGCAAGACATTTTGGCAGGAACCTTCGAGGTGTTCCAAGGTCCGCTTATTGATCAAGATGGGAAAGTCCGCTACGAGCAAGGGAAAAAGATGACAGATGAAGAGATTTTAGGCACAACATGGTTTGTTAAGGGGATTAAGGGTGTCATTCCGAAATAAGTGAAAAAGGGGAGAGGGCGATGACGATACAAGATATGGCATTGCTTAGCGAGTGGCATCCCGTGTTGTTGTCGTCAGCACTTAGGGATGAACCGGTTCCTGTCACGATATTAGGTGAAAAAGCAGCCGTTTTCCGCACCTCGCAAGGCGTCCACGCGTTCAAAGATCTGTGCATTCACAGGGGCGTGCCGCTTTCGTTAGGCAAAGTGAAGGGTGATGAGCTTGTATGTGCTTATCACGGATGGTCTTACAATGGCTGCGGTACCTGTACGCGAATTCCGTCTTTGCCTGCGGATCGCGCGATTCCGACGAAAGCCAAAGCATTCGTGTATGGCTGTGTGGAAGCTCACGGATTCATCTGGGTATGTCTGGGGATTCCGCAAAGTCCGCTGCCGAAGGTGAGCAGTTTCATTCCTGATGGTTTTAAGGAAGTGCTCATGGGGCCATATACCTTGCAAGCAGCAGGGCCGCGCATTATCGAGAATTTCCTGGATGTATCCCATCTCATGTTCGTGCATGAAGGCTTGCTGGGCGATAGCGAGTTTGCTGAAATAGGGGATTATCAAGTTAATGAGGAAAATGGTGTTCTCACCTCGGACGAAATCGTGGTGTATCAACCTGATCCCGATGGCACGGGGCGCGGTGTACATAGCCGATATGTATACGAAGTATTCGGTCCGCTCTGTGTCGCGTTTACCAAAAGAGATCAAGGTACGGATCACATCTTCCGGTTGTTCCTGATGGTGCTGCCGGTGACGGAGCAGATGAGCAAGGCTTTCATGCTGAAGCAGAGGAACTATGCTTACGAGGAGTCGGATGAGATTTTCGTCAAATTTCAAGATCTGCTCATCGAGCAAGATCGGGTTATGGTCGAGAATCAAAAGCCTGAGCTGCTGCCTCTGGATCTGCAAGCGGAGCTGCATTTGAACACGGACCGCTTGAGCATTGCATATCGTAAACGGCTTCGAGAGCTAGGCGTTAGCTTCGGAACGGCTTAATAAATAAAGACGCTGTGGCGTGTGAGCGAGAAGAGAACTTTTTCGCTTATACGGAAGCAGCGTCTTTATTCACGTTCCCCCTCTCTGAGGGTACAGGGGGGCAGCTTGTCTATGTTGATGTTCCTTTTTTTGATTTCGATAAGAAGGAGTTGTATGAATTCCTTCTCTAATTTTAAATCAATAGAGCTGAAATAGGCATCTATCAGCCTTTGACTGCTAAGCGATTTCATCATGGTCCTCATACATTTCCTACGTTATTTTCGTTTTCTGCTATTTTTAAGCAGCGTCATTCTTCGGGAATGCCGCAACCAAGAGTAGTACGTTTTTAAATCACGCAATTCCATTGTCTCCGACATTCGTCCAAGAAACGTAATGACGATCATTTTATGTAAAGGGTTGCCTATAAGATCCGATTCCGTTTCATCTACCGTAAATTGCACAACCATAAGCAGATCATCATCAATCACATAGACTTCTTCCTCATTTCGATAGTAAGATGCGATGTTGCCGTTCTTGAGCTTATTCCATAAGAAAGAGCAGATTTCTTCAAGTTTGGTATTTTCGTTCCCAATACGACTGCACCAGCGGCTATGCGCATGATGGGTGATGACGATATCTACAATTTTCTTGTCAGCTAGTTCGATGTAAAAGGGATCGTAGGTATTCCAACGGCTCATTGTTTTATCTTTCATACCCAGAACTCCTCTCTGCTCAACCAAAGATGTTAAAAAATTTCCATATTTATACTAATTATCATAATGTTAACTCGCTTTGGAGACATCACAAATCTGAAAGGGTTGAATGCAAATATTTTGCATGATCATGCAAAAGGTGAAAATATTATTGCATTTGTTTGCAAGTGGATGGAAGGATCTTGTAAAATGCTAAATTTTGCATTCAGTAGTAAATTGTGAATGTGTCAGGTTTTGACTGGTGCCAAATATGATATACTGAAACTGGAAGGATGGCGATTAACGATGGCGCAGTTATTTGATCCTAAGAATGATTTTGTGTTCAAAAAGATTTTCGGAAGTGAAGAAAATAAGGACGTGCTGCTTGCATTTTTGAACGAGACGTTGAAACACACGGAACGTGAAGCGTTAAGCGAAATCGTTCTGGTTAACCCGAATTTAGATAAAGATTCGCTGCAAGATAAGCTTTCTATTCTGGATGTTCGTGTTAAGACAAGCAGCGGTAAATACATTGATATAGAGATGCAGTTGTTTAATAAATACGATATTGAAAAACGAAGTTTGTATTTGTGGTCCAAATTGTACGAAGCACAGTTAAGTGAGGGACAAAAATATAAAGAACTGAATAAATGTATAACGATTAATATTCTGAATTACTCATTTTTGCCGGATACACCTTACCATAGTATTTTCCAGCTTAGGGAGATTGCCACTCAGTTGCCGCTGATCGATGATATAGAGCTCCATTTCATTGAATTGCCTAAATTGAAGGAAAACGCTGTGAGCCTAGAAGAAGGTTTGGTAAAATGGCTGCTGTTTCTGAAAGGAACCGAGAAGGCAAAGTGGGAGGTGCTGGCTATGAATGAACCGCAACTTCGTAAAGCGATGGATACCTTGGAGTTTTTAAGCCAGAATGAAGAGGCAAGAAGGCTGTATGAGATGAGGCAGAAGGCTTTGCATGATGAGGCTTCGATGCTTTATGGGGCAAGGGAAGAAGGTAAAGCAGAAGGTAAAGCAGAAGGTAAAGCTGAAGGTAAGTTCGAAGTGGCAAGGAATATGCTGGGTGAAGGCATCGCTGTTTCTCTGATTAGTAGAATGACGGGTTTATCTGAGCAGGAGATTGAGAGGTTGAAGGGGGAGCGGCATTAGAAGGATGGCGCAGCTACTCATGTTTGCCGGATGCGCATTACCATAGTATTTTCCAGCTTAGGGAGATTGCCACTCAGTTGCCGCTGATCGATGATATAGAGCTCCATTTTATTGAATTGCCTAAATTGAAGGAAAACGCTGTGAGCCTTGAAGAAGATTTGGTGAAATGGCTGCTGTTTCTGAAAGGAACCGAGAAAGAAAAGTGGGAGGTGCTGGCTATGAATGAACCGCAACTTCGTAAAGCGATGGATACCTTGGAGTTTTTAAGCCAGAATGATGAGGCAAGAAGGCTGTATGAGATGAGGCAGAAGGCTTTGCATGATGAGGTTTCGATGCTTTATGGGGCAAGGGAAGAAGGTAAAGCTGAAGGTAGAGCTGAAGGCAAAGCAGAAGGTAAATTCGAAGTAGCAAGGAATATGTTGGGTGAAGGCATCGCTGTTTCTCTAATTAGTAGAATGACGGGTTTATCTGAGCAGGAGATTGAGAGGTTGCAGGGGCAGCAACACTAGGACTGAATGTATACGGCAGAAGAACGTTTCTTATTTAATCAATACAGTCGTTGCATCCACTTTAATGTGTAAAAAAGGACTGTATAATTAGCCAGTGGCTAGTTATACAATCCTTTTTTATTTGGTAGAATAAGATTACCACCATTGACCATTGACAACATTTAATTCGCTTCGCACTGATGAAGTAGGGCCAGAGAATGTTTGCTGTACAGCAAGAGTTTCCTCTTTGGATAAAGCTAAATTAGCTAATTGAGGGGGATTTTGATGACGAATTTCATTTTGTTTCAAAGCAAAAATCATACCATGCAATTTTGGATTTAATTGGATAAGTGACATTGAGGGCAGCCCCTTTATTATTTTTTGATAAACATATTATATCAAATAATAGAAAAGATGTGAGAGAGTTTGAAAAAGAAATCTAAGTATGCAATAGGAGCAGGAATAACTCTATATATCGTATTGCAGATTTGGTGTTCGTATATTACTTTTCATTTTCCATTTATGGGAATTAATTTGGAATTAACCTCCGAGAAACAATGGGTAATAAAAGAACTTGATGGAGAAAGTGCTAGTTTAAAGTTGAATGTTCAGATTGGGGATGTTATTGAGCTTGTGGATGGCAAGTTGCCTGAGAATAATATTATTATTCAGAAGTGGAGGGCAGTTGAGCAAGCTCATACTATTCGGATTTCCAGAAATGGGATCCAACATGATATTAACTTAAATTCACAAAGTCATATTGGCTATGATGCAGTTCCACTTTTTGAAGAGCTTGTGTGTTTATTTATGGCAATCTTGCTTTTCACAAAAATGAAGCGTTCTCCCTCTGCACGGTTGCTCGGGGTTGTTTTTCTGACAATGGCTATTATTAATATGAGTCATGGTGCTTCTATAAGAGGAGATACCATTGGTAAGTTGCTGATTACAAGTTTAATGATGTTGTTGCCTGTTCTTTTTTTGCAATTTTTGGTTGTATTTTTCAAGGAGAAGGGCGGCATTTTGTTGCCAACTCGAATGTTAAAATATTTATATGCCGTTGTGATAGTAGCGATCTGCTTAAGAGGTTCATACTTTTTCCCGACTATGTCTTTGTTATATCAATATGATGGCTCTATAACCCTTGGATTCTTTGTTTTCGGTTTCATTTTAAACGTTTATATGCTAACGATTCTATATGTGAGATTTGGTAAACAAAAGTCTCATATGTCTAGTATAATTAGGAGTGTCTGGTTATCGTGGCTAATCTCTTTTTTGCCAATTATCTGTTTTAGTTTTTTACCACAACTAATTACGGGACAACGGATTTTAAATGGTGTATTTACAAGTTGGGTTATTTTGTTATTCCCTATATCGTTTGTTTACTTAATCGCCTCAAATCAGATATATGATATTGGTTTGGTTATTCGTAGGTTTATATTTGCAGGTCTCATGTCAGCTATTCCCGTTAGTTTGTTTACGGGAGCCTATGTCTTCTTATTCAGCCAAGAAATACACGAGAAACAAATTTTATTTGTTTTCGCCGGTTCTCTTATTTTAGTATCAACAATGCTCTATGCAGCAGAATATTGGACAACGCGTCTGGAACCATTCCTGTTCCCAAGGAAATTTATTCTACAATCTGCCCTTAAGAAAATTTCGAAAAATTTAGGATCCATCTCCAACTTGCGAGAGTTGAAAGAAATTATACTCGTTGATATTGTAAATACACTTCAGGTGCTTGGAGGAGCTATTGTTTTTCGGCATAAGGATGATACAGAAATTATTTACCATGGTGAAATTGATACGTTAGAAATCGAAAAATTAGTTAATTCGTCAAATTTGCTTGAACATCCGAACTATACCTGTATTGAGATGATGGGACATGAAGCTTATACAGGTTATTTAATCATGGCACGTAAAAAGACGAATACACATATTGCCCAGGAGGAGAAGCAATGGTTACAGCTTATTACCTCATATTTGGAAGTTAGCTTGGAAAATGTTCATTTGATACGTAAATTAACGGTCAATTTACAGCGGTTTGCTAGTCAGCTTCCTCATGAAGCTGCTGCTCAAGATATTCAATGGTTTAGGAAAGTGATGTTTGAATTGCAGGAAGAGGAACGGATACGTATTGCAACTGACCTGCATGATACGACTATGCAAGATCTTTTTTTTCTCAAAAGGAGACTGTCTACGCTAGCTGACAAAGCCACTTTACACAAGTCAGATCAGGAACAGTTAAATAATATGAATAACTTTGTAGATATGATTAATGCCAGTTTACGGCAAAGTTGTTTTGAGTTGAATCCTCATTTACTAAAAGAAGTAGGTTTAATACAAACTCTTAAAATGTATATTGAAAAGGAGGCTTATTCGACACCGTTCGAACTTATCTTTGAAGTCGGCTCCTCTTCCTTTATTGAAAGCAAGGATCTTCCTACCAAACGCCACATTTTTCGAATTGTGCAAGAATTACTTAATAACGCGAAGAAGCATTCTCAAGCTACTAAAGTGACCATGAAAATGGATGAAACCAATCATTTCTTTTATATGAATTATGAAGATAATGGCGTTGGATTTAATGATAATAAGGAGCCTCAATTAGAAATAGGTGCCTCTGGAATGGGAATTGAACAAATGCGCAGCAGAGTTTTGCATATGGGTGGGCAGATGGATTGCCTTACACAGCGAGGGAGCGGAACAATATTTAAAATCAGAATTCCAATTGAGGAGGTCATTTCTGCATGAGTGAGGCAGTCAAAACCCTTGTTGTTGATGATCATCCACTATTTGCACGTGCGACTAAGGCCTTACTGGAGCAAATAGAGCGAATCGAGGTTATTGGTATCGCTAGCAACGCCAAGCAATGTTTGGAACAAGTTGAGCTTCATCAACCAGGGCTTATCTTTCTTGATTACCAGTTGCCGGACAAGTCGGGCACAGAAGTTGCCGCGGAAATTAAACGTAAGTATCCGGATATTCATATTGTTATTTTTACGGGAATCGAATTGAGAGGAATATTTAACAAACTGATTAAAATTAAAGTTAGTGGCGTGTTGTCCAAAGAGTCGAGTGAGCGGACAATCAAAAATATGGTGAATTGTATTTTGGAAGGCTACACGATGCTTCCTATTGCTTTCTTTCATCAAATGGATTTGACAGAGTCGCTTGTTCAAGAAAGCTTCCTCTTGGTAGAGGAAGAGATTCTTATGATGAACATGTTGGTAAAAGGAGCTACGCATGATCAAATTGCCGATCAAATTTTTATGAGTAAGCGAACAGTCGATAATTACTTACGCAAAATCTATGATAAATTAGGCGTGAAATCTAGAACAGAAGCACTTGAGAAGTTTATTAAAAGTAAATACTACTCGTAGACGTAAGCAGGAGGAAAGAATTTGCACCAGGACATTCAGGAACACATGTATCGCATGGTTGATGATTATGTCTATGTCGAAGATTTAAATGGACTGCTTAAATCTTTTATCGCAGACAAAGGACAAGAACAGAGTTCGTGGGCGAGAATCACGTTCTGTACTCATTACATGTTAGGTGGAGATTCACCTCATATTGAACGCTTTGCAGCTGTAACGGAGCTGATTAATCTAACGTTGGATATTATCGATGATCTGCAGGATCAAGACCAGACAGACAAGCCATGGATGAAAGCTCCCCAAGCTACAACGTTAAATACTGTACTGGCGATGATTATGGGAGTTGTTGGCGAGTTGGGTCAGTTACAGGTTAACGGTAAGATGCTGTTTGAAGCCACTCAAATTATCGCGCGATCCATCAATGGACAGCACAAAGATATAATCAACGCGTCAGTGTCAGTGGATGACTATCTGATCATGACACAAGAAAAATCAGGCTCTCTATTCCGATTGGCTTGTTTTATGGGGTATTTATCGCTGGAGTGTCCAGACGAAACGATTGAGCAGCTTCATGAACTGGCGGATTGCATAGGACTCATCCATCAGATCCAGAACGATATGCGAGATCTCGTGCGATATGATGTGAAGAATGATTTGTACTTTAAAAAGCGCACACTGCCCATTCTATATCTACTCTCCATAGAAGATGAAGCCTTCAAACCATTAAAAGACTACTACGCAGGTAAAATTACCGCTGATTCTCTTCTTCACGACAAAGAAGCCTTCAACCAAATGATTCATGATTCCGGATGTTTGGAATACTCGCGGGTCGTGCAATCCATCTGTTTGCAAAAAGCAGAGGAGATCTACGCAAAGCTGCAAGCAGCCTCGCCTTGGAAAGAAAAATTTAGAGAAATTACCTATGGAGACTTCCTGCATGCATAGAAGCTCACGTTACTGTTCCTGAATTCGGACGGTAATGTGAGCTTTTTTACATGGATGGAGTTACCTGCGAATGCGCTGGTAGTCACTCATGAAAGCAAGCTGTAAAGCGGCACTGACGATGTCATACAAGATAAGAAGAACGAGGAAAAGGAGGGGCAGCCAAAGCGTATTAACAAGTAAACCAGCTATGAGGTTAAAAAGAATCGCGGCGCCGATAAGCGGCAGTGTGTTTGGCGTTCGGTTCTCAAAAGCTATGCGCGCGAACGGATAAGGGCTTGAGGAAGGGAGCAGTCTTCTGCGACAAGACTTAATTCAAGAAAAAGGAAGCGTATGCGAAGCAATAGATAGATCAGTATCATAAATATGGCACCAGCGATTTGAAGAATGGCTGTCAAAATCCCCCCTATTATGAACAGGGGAATCATGATGAGAAGATTTAATAAGATAAATCTGATGAAAAATTTAACCCCATACATAACCAACTTTTCTAATGAAAGCTTTCGTTGATTGACGGCCTCGTGCAGCAAACCTACATATCCTCCCTGTAGAAAGGCTTGAACGATGAGAAAGAAGATGAGGAACAACAAGTTGTTAATCAAGTGTGAAGCACTGAAACTGCTGCCGACAAGCTGCACGGACCCTGGCAGGAAGCCTTGCTCGGAAACAGCGTTTATCGAGGGCAATCCCATCTGCAGCGAAAACTTGAAGGTAAGATGCGGGCTGCCATGGAAGCCATAAAGCGCCGCGCCTACCAGTATTGTCAATACATCCATAATAACCGGGATGAGAACAAGCAGTGGAAATTTAAATAGTTTTCCAAATGTTGCGGATATCAAGTGTAATTCCTCCTCAGCGAACTCCTCTTCTTTTACGTGGAAGAACTTGGAAAAGTTGCGTTTTTTTCGTGATATAGTTCGTATTTGTGGGGAGTTCATATGCCTCAACCCCATCGATCATGATATAATAAGATAGGAGAAGGAATGGAGTTGGTGGTATGTTCGATAGACTTGACCCGAAAGTAGATTTTGTATTTAAGCGTATTTTCGGAGTGGAAGAGAATAAAGACGTACTGCTCGATTTTTTGAATGTAGCGTTAAGGGAAAGCGAGCCGCAGCCATTGACCGACATTCACATTCTGAATCCCTACATCGATAAAAATGCTTTGCACGATAAACAGTCCATTCTGGACATACATGCCCGCACGGCGGATGGGAAGCAAGTGAATATTGAAATTCAATTGTTTAACCGTTACGACATTGAGAAGCGGACTTTGTATTATTGGAGCAAAATGTACGCTAGCCAACTAGAAGAAGGACAAAAATATAAAGAGCTCAAAAAGACGATTACCATTAATATTTTAAACTTTAAATTTATTCCTAATGAGCGTTATTATAATTTGTTTCATTTGAGGGAAGATCATATGGGACTCGTGCTGACGGATCATATTGAGATTCATTTCATGGAGCTTCCCAAGCTAGAGGAGCAGAAAGTCAGGATCTCGGACAAATTAGTCAAATGGCTGTTGTTCTTAAAAGGTGTGGACAAACCAGAAGTATGGGAGGAGATTTCGATGAACGAACCGGCTTTGCAAAAGGCGATGGATACGCTCGAATTTCTGAGTCAGAATGAAGAGGCTAGAAGGCTTTATGAAATGAGGCAAAAAGCGCTGCATGACGAAGCCTCGATGATTGATGGGGCTAGGGAAGAGGGCAGGCAAGAGGGAATGCAAAAGGGTATGCATAAGAGCAAAATCGAAATAGCCAAGAATTTGCTCGGCATGGCCTTCGACGTAGCTCAGGTAATAGAGGCAACGGGATTATCTAAAGATGAAGTTCAAAGATTAAAAGATGAATTGATGCAGTAGTTACACCAGAGACCGTCTCATAGTAGGACGGTTTTTTTCTTCTCGATATTTCGGATAAATTTATCAAATGACTGTTGTTCTTAAAAAACGTGAACAAACCAGAAATAGGGGAGGAGATTTCGATGAACGAACCGGCTTTGCTAAAGGAGATGGATACGATTGAATTTTTTAAGCAGAATAAAGAGGCCCGAAGACTTTATGAAATGAGGCAAAAAGCGCTGCATGACGAAGCCTCGATGATTGATGGGGCGAGGGAAGAGGGCAGGCAAGAGGTAATGCAAGAGGCAATTCAAAAAGGTATGCATGAAGGCAAAATCGAAATAGCCAAGAATTTGCTCAGCATGGCCTTCGACGTAGCTCAGGTAATCGAGGCAACGGGCTTATCTAAAGATGAAATTCAAAAATTAAAAGATGAAATGATGCAGTAGTCATTCCCAAGACCGTCCTTTTATAAGGCGGTTTTTTTTCATTTAAATGATGGCATTTGAAAACAACGATCCGCGGATAACCCCTCGTACATGTTTAGTTATTGACAATCATTATCACTTAGAATAAAATAAATACTATATTATAATTATTATAAATAAGAAATTATTACAAATTCAACCTGCAAAGGAGAATGCAAATGACTCATAATCACTTAACTACGAATCAAGGCGCGCCAGTAGGCGATAATCAGAATTCACGGACAGCTGGCCAGAATGGCCCTACGCTTTTGGAGGATTACCATCTTCTAGAGAAGATTGCTCATTTTGATCGGGAGCGTATTCCGGAGCGTGTGGTGCACGCGCGTGGAGCGGGGGCGTTTGGAACATTTACGGTTGAAAATGCGATGAAACGGTATACGAAAGCTGGCTTTCTTGGTGAAGCGGGCAAAGAAACGCCTGTATTCGTTCGCTTCTCCACCGTGATCCACGGTCAAAGCTCACCGGAGACAGCGCGTGATCCGCGTGGCTTTGCGGTGAAGTTTTATACGGAAGAAGGCAATTATGATTTGGTCGGCAACAATTTGCCTGTGTTTTTTATCCGCGATGCGATGAAATTTCCAGATATGGTTCACTCGTTGAAGCCTGCGCCGGACACGAACGTTCAGACTCCTGATCGCTATTGGGATTTCATGTCACTGACACCGGAATCTACGCATATGCTGACATGGGTATTCTCGGATTATGGTACACCTGCCAACTACCGTGAGATGAACGGCTTTGGTGTCCACGCCTTCAAGTGGATTAACTCCGTTGGCAACTACGTGTATGTGAAATATCACTGGAAGCCGCATCAAGGCGTGCGCAATTTGAGCAAGGCAGAAGCCGCTGCAGTTCAGGGTGAGGATTTCAGCCACGCAACGAGAGACTTGTATGACGCTATCGCACGCGGCGATTTCCCGAAATGGGATCTGCATGTGCAATTGCTGCAGCCGGAGGATCTGGATGCTTATGATTTCGATCCGCTGGACCCAACGAAGGTTTGGCCGGAAGAAGTGATTCCGCTGCACAAGGTAGGGACGATGACGTTGAACCGCAACCCGCAGAACTTTTTTGCCGATGTAGAGCAGGCGGCATTTGCACCTAGCGTATTGGTTGCCGGAATAGAACCATCCGAAGACAAATTGCTGCAAGGACGGCTGTTCTCCTATCCCGACACACAAAGGCACCGTCTAGGCGCAAATTACTTGCAAATTCCAGTGAACTGTCCCTACGCAACCGTGCAAAATAACCAACGGGACGGCGCTATGCAAATGAAGCCGCAGGCCGGCAGTATCAACTATGAGCCAACTCGTCATGCGGATGAGCCTAAGGAAGCACCCGAGTATCGGGACAGCAGCACTCCCCTTCACGGCAGCGCAACCCGGCAGAAGATTGCCAAAGCGAATGATTTTGCCCAAGCCGGCGACACCTTCCGCAGCTTCAGCGAGCAGGAGCAGGCGAATTTCATTTCCAATTTGGTCGGCGACTTATCCTCGGTGCATGAGAAATCGAAGCTGCTGGCGATCTGCAATTTCTATCGGGCGGATGCGAAGCTCGGGGAAAGCCTTGCGGCAGGGTTGAACGTAGATATTTCAGGCTATTTACAGCACTTGAACCGCTAACTTATAAAAGCAGCAACTCGTAGAGGAGGTTTCCAAAATGGTCCATCATGATCTTGAACAAGCGCTGCAGCGCATGCGTTCCAAAAACATTCATTTAACCCCGCAGCGGTATGCGTTATTGGAATATTTGTACGCGCAACGCAGCTATACGACGGTGAAAGATATTTGTGAAGCGTTAATGGTCAAGTATCCGACGATTAATGCGATGACAGTGAACAGCAGTCTGCACGTATTTAAACAGCTTGGATTGGTGAAAGAGCTCGCCGTGATCGGAAGCTCCATACGATATGAAGCTGCTCTAAGCTCATAAGGGTAAAAAGAAGCGCCCCACTCGCTACAAAGAGGATCTAGCCTCGAGTAGTCGATTGGGGCGCTTTGCTATGTCTATTTTGCTGCTGCAAAAGCAGACAGCGGAATCGGGAATTCTAGAATACCCAGCACATAAGGAACATATTCGTACAGGCCAAAGTATACGACAACCGTGTCATCCTTCAAATAAAAGCCCTGATCGTCACGGATGGATTCGAATGGTTCGAGTAGATCGGATTCCAATTGTCTTTCTTTCAATTGCTTTGTGATCTCTTGATTGATGATAGTCTTGTAATTGGTATTATTCGAAGTCAACTGCTGTAGGCTCAGCTCATTCCCTGTATCCAGATCGAACGTATGAGCATCATGGGAAGTGGACCCGTGGGCGCCGCCTGTAAATGTATATACTTCAAAGTAGAGACTAAGTTTGTGTTTCTGATTATATGTGATTTGATAATTAACATCTAAGGAATAGGGATAAACGTTGCCGTTCTTGCTTAGCTCTTTGTTGGCGGCATCTTTATATTTCTCGATCTCGCTTTGAATGAATGCGTTAATTTTCGTGCTTGCCGCGGAATTGGCCCATCCTTCAATTTGAGGATAGTTTATGGTAATGCTCTGATTGTCGGTTATCTTTTTCGAATCGGACTTGTTCGTCAAGGTGAGTTCGTTTTCTTGAATTTTAGTAATAGAAACTACATGGTTTTGATCGTTGTATCCGATTTGGTAACCCATCTGTTCAAGGAGCAAACGCAGCGGCAAGTAGGTGGTTCCATCCACGATGACAGGCGGCAGCGGTTTGTAAAATTCACGACCATTCATCGCATATTTCGTGCTTTGATTCATCATGCTCATTTTCTTATTAGGGGCGCTGACGGTAACTGTTTTGGTAGCCTCATCCCAAGCTGTCGTTAAGCCAAGCTTTTGGCTGAGAAAAGAAAGACCGACATAGGTGTCGCCGTCCACCGATTTTCCGCCTGGCACTTCCAGCAGTTGATCTTCGATCTGGATGTTCAAAGGGGCAAGCTTGATCTCGAAATCGGTGCTTTCCGCCTGTGCATAAACGCTTGCTTGCTGTAGCAGGGCTGGACTTGCAGCGACTAGCAGAGCTGTGGCCAAAGTGATTTTCAGTAATGCGGGCATATTCTTTTTCATTAATATCTCTCCTTTGTGGCATTTATTTAATGATTTATGAATTAGACGGTGCGTCTATTTAGAAGGTTCGAAGTTTTTTTTGGATTTGTCGAAAATAATTGAACGCGCTTTCCTCGAATTTCTCCGAGTATTGGGATCACTTAAGGAGGAGTGAAAACGGAAAAGAAGATATAAACCGGTGTTTATTGGAAAAACACTACCTAAAAACGAACTATACGAAAGAAATAGTTAAAAAACGTTCGCTTTTTGAAATTGACATCGCACGTCAGTTGGTAGTAAACTAGGGAAGCGGGAAATGAACCCGCACTAATTGAAAATGTCGAATCAACTCGTATAAAATCAGGGATAAGGCCTGAAAGTTTCTACCCAAAAACCATTAATTTTTGGACTACGAGGAAGCGAATGAGGGAAACCATAGGAAGACGATGGTCTTTTTGCATTCGGTTCTTTTGCTGTCCAGCGGATAGAATCATGTATTCTAGCTCTGGGCGTTTTTTGGGTTTAGAGGTTGATTGGATTGGATTTATTGGAAATGAAAGTTTTGAAAGCTAAGCTTTCAAAACGACTTAACTATATGAGAGTGGGTTTGAGATGACGGTACGTGTTGGTGTCATAATGGGAAGCCAGTCGGATTGGGAAACGATGAAGCACGCATGCGACATGTTGGAAGAGCTCGGAGTGCCATACGAGAAAAAGGTGGTATCTGCGCACAGAACGCCGGATTTGATGTTTGAATATGCAGCCGCGGCGGCAGGCCGTGGGATCCAAGTGATTATTGCCGGAGCAGGCGGGGCGGCGCATCTACCAGGAATGGTAGCAGCCAAAACGGAGCTACCGGTTATTGGTGTTCCCGTGAAGACGTCCACGCTGAACGGACTGGATTCCTTGCTGTCCATCGTGCAAATGCCAGGCGGCATTCCGGTGGCCACGGTGGCTATCGGCCATGCAGGAGCCACGAATGCTGGCTTGCTGGCGGCGCAAATCCTCGGCGCCTTCGAACCGGAGCTGCAAGCGAGGGTCAGAGCACGTCGCGAGCGCATCGCGCAAACGGTGATTGAAAGCAGTGACCTGCTATGACAGCAGCAGATGGCAAGATCATCAAGCCCGGCGGCACGATCGGCGTCCTGGGTGGCGGGCAGTTAGGCCGCATGCTGGCCTTGGCCGGCCGCAATATGGGGTATCGCTTCGTGACGCTCGACCCGACGGAAGACGCGCCTTGCGGTCAAGTCGCCGATGAGCAAATCCTGGCGAACTTCGACGATGTCGAAGCGGCGAGGAAACTAGCGGCGCACTCGGATGTGATCACGTATGAATTTGAAAACGTCGATGCCCACGTCACGAACATTTTGATGAACGAATCCTATGTTCCCCAAGGGAGCGAGCTTTTATATACAACCCAGCATCGTCTGCGCGAAAAGAGAGCGATTGAAGCTGCTGGCGTGCCTGTTGCGCCTTATGCGGAAATCGGCAGCGCAGCGGAGCTTGGGGAAGCAGTTGTTCGCTTTGGCACACCCTGCGTGCTCAAAACCGCTACTGGCGGCTATGACGGCAAAGGACAGTGGGTTATTCGCTCTTTAGATGAAGTCGAAGAAGCTTACGAGACACTGAGCCGCGCCAAAACAGAGTTGGTACTCGAACAATTCATTCATTTTGACAAAGAATTATCCGTCATTGCAGCGAGAAGTCCTCGTGGGGAAGTGAAAGCTTTCCCGGCAGCGGAAAACATACATGTACATAACATCCTGCATCAATCCATCGTACCTGCTCGCATTCCAGTGGAAGTGCAGCAGGAAGCAGAGCAGCTGGCCATTCGCATCGCCGAATCGCTTGGCGTGATCGGATTGATCGCGGTTGAGCTGTTTTTAACGAAGGATGGTCAGCTTTATGTGAATGAGCTGGCGCCACGCCCGCACAATTCCGGCCATTACACGATGGAAGCGTGCCGAACTTCGCAGTTCGAGCAGCATGTTCGCGCGATTTGCAACCTGCCGCTGGGTTCAACAGAACTTCTGACCCCTGTCGTGATGGTGAATCTGCTTGGTGAACATATCGAGCCGCTGCAAAGCTTAATTGACCAGCCAGGTTTCCTGGAAGCGGAGGATTTAGGCGTAAGCGCGAAGGTTCATCTGTATGGAAAGAAAGAAGCCAAAGAGAAACGCAAGATGGGACATATCAATCTCCTGGCAAGCAATGTGCAGCATGCACTGACTTGGATAGAACGCACGAGCATTTGGGAAAGTAAGTAAATGATAATTATTGGAGGAACGGCACAATGATCGAACGTTATACGCGCCCGGAAATGGCGAACATTTGGACGGAACAAAACAAGTTTCAAGCATGGTTGGAAGTCGAAATTCTTTCTTGCGAGGCTTGGTCTGAGCTTGGGGTCATTCCTAAGGAAGATGTGAAGGTGCTGCGCGAGAACGCAAGCTTCAACATCGACCGCATCTACGAAATCGAGCAAGAGACGCGTCATGACGTGATCGCCTTCACAAGAGCCGTGTCCGAAACACTTGGGCCTGAACGCAAATGGGTTCACTACGGTTTAACGTCAACGGACGTTGTGGATACAGCACTTGGCTACTTGTTGAGACAAGCGAACGAGATCTTGGACAAAGACATTCAGAATTTCATTGAAATCCTTCGCAATAAAGCGATTGAACATAAAGATACAGCGATGATGGGCAGAACGCATGGGGTGCATGCAGAGCCGACGACTTTTGGTCTGAAAATGGCGCTTTGGTACGAGGAAATGAAGCGTAATCTGGAGCGTTTCCGTTTTGCCGCTGATGGCGTACAATTCGGTAAAATCTCTGGTGCTGTCGGTACTTACGCGAACATCGACCCATTCGTTGAGCAATATGTGTGCGACAAATTGGGCACGAAAGCTGCTCCAATCTCGACGCAAACTTTGCAGCGTGATCGCCACGCGGAATACATGGCAACAATTGCTTTGGTTGCTACTTCCTTGGATAAATTCGCAACAGAAATTCGCGCGCTTCAGAAGAGTGAGTTCCGTGAAGTGGAAGAGCCATTCGCTAAGGGTCAAAAAGGCTCCTCCGCGATGCCGCACAAGCGCAACCCGATCGGCTGCGAAAGCATCTCCGGCCTGTCCCGCGTGATTCGTGGACATATGGTTTCCGCTTATGAGAACGTGACGCTGTGGCATGAGCGCGATATCTCGCACTCCTCCGTTGAGCGTATTATCCTGCCGGATGCAACGCAATTGCTCAACTACATGCTGAACCGCCTAGGCAACATCATCAAGAACTTGACGGTGTTCCCTGAGAATATGAAACGCAACATGCGCAGCACGTATGATGTTCCTTTCTCCGGCCGCGTGATGACGAAGCTGATCGACAAAGGCTTTTCGCGTGAGCAAGCGTACGATACGGTTCAACCAAGAGCGATGCAAGCTTGGGAAGAACAACGTTCTTTCCGCGACATCGTAGAGAATGCTTCCGTTATTACTGAGGCTTTAAGCCCAGCAGAAATCGCAGATTGCTTCGATCCGAGCTGGCATTTGAAACACGTTGACACGATCTTTGACCGTTTAGGTTTGAAATAGCATTTGCAATGAGGGGAGAGGGGAATGTTGGCTGTGATCACGAAAATCCTTGATTCAGCGGTAGAGCTGGTGAAAGCGCCGCTTGTTCACAAAGGCAAAGTGCGCGAGTTGTATGATTTGGGAGAGAACTTCTTGATCGTCGTAACGGACCGCATCTCGGCGTTCGATTATATGTTGAAACCGGATGTTCCGGACAAAGGCTACGTGCTGAATGCGCTGAGCAAATACTGGTTCAACGTGACGAGTGGCTACATGAAGAACCATATCGTGCACACGGACGTGGAACAACTTCATGCTGTCATTCCTGACGCAGCGGCGAGAGAGCTTCTGAAGGAGCGAATTATTGTTGCGAAAAAAGCAGAGCGCATCTCCATCGAGTGTGTAGTTCGCGGCTACATCACAGGCAACGGCTGGAGACAGTACGCTCAGACTGGCGAGATTAACGGCCGCAAGCTTCCTGAAGGACTGCGGAAGAATCAACGGCTGGAAGATCCGATTTTCACGCCTGCGGCGAAAAATGATGTTGGCCATGATGAAGACATTTCCGTGGAACAAATGGTGGCGCTGGTCGGTGAGAACCTGACTTACGAGCTGCAAGAGAAAAGCATCATGCTTTACACGCTTGCGCATGCGATTTGTGAGCAAAAAGGCATTATTTTAGCCGACACGAAATTCGAATTCGGCATTTATGCCGGTGAACTTATTATTATTGATGAGATTTTCACACCGGATTCCTCCCGTTATTGGTCACAAGAGAATTATGCACTCGATATCGAGATTGATTCGATGGACAAAGAGCCCGTTCGTACGTACTTGGCGGGTTCAGGCTGGGACAAAAACAGTGAGCCTGACGAGCTTCCGGCTTCTGTTGTGGAAGAGACGTCCAATCGATATAAAGAGATTTTGCGTCGTTTGACGGAGTAGTGGGATATTCCACCCACAATCTAGACCTCAGTAAGGAATAGGAGTCTCTACAGACTCTTATTCAATGAGAAACGCAGAAATTATGCGGGATAAGAGCTTTTAGGGACTCTTATTTGCCGAAATATCGGTGAAATAGCCTTTTTTATGGGAAATAAGAGCCTCTAGAGGCTTCTAATCTCTCGTTTTGGATGGATGAATGACATATAAGAGTCTTGAGGGACTTCTATTTTGAGGAGGAGATTGGATATGAAAGCAACGGTCTACGTAACGATTAAGCAGAACGTATTGGATGTTCAAGGAACTGCGGTGCAAGGAGCGCTTCATTCGATGGGTTTTGAGGAAGTTGGCAAGGTGCGCATTGGCAAATATTTGGAGCTTGAGCTGGGAACAACGGATAAAGCAGAAGCAGAAGCACGCGTGAAGGCGATGTGCGAGAAGCTGCTTGCGAACACGGTTATCGAAGACTACCGCTACGAGTTGGCGTAACATACCGAATAGGCTTACCACTTAAAAGGAGGAACACGTCATGAATTTTGCGGTTCTCGTTTTTCCGGGATCGAACTGCGATATCGATTTGTACAAAGCAATCGAAGATTCAATCGGTGAACCGGTTGACTACGTATGGCATACAGAAAGCGACTTGTCTAAATATGATTGCATCCTAGTTCCAGGCGGATTCTCTTATGGAGATTACCTGCGCTGCGGAGCTATCGCACAATTTACGAATGTTATGAAATCCGTTGTGAAAGCGGCGGAAGAAGGCAAATATATTCTAGGTATTTGTAACGGATTCCAAGTGTTGACGGAAGCAAGATTATTGCCAGGAGCGCTGCTGCGCAACAATGGCATGAAATTCCGCTGTCACCAAACGGCGCTTAAAGTAGAGAACAACACGACGGCTTTCACGCGTGATTATGCGGAAGGCGAGATCATCACTATTCCTATCGCTCATGGCGAAGGCAATTATTATTGTGATGATGCGACACTGAAAGAATTGCAAGAAAACAAACAAATCGTGTTCCGTTATGAAGCAGGCAGCAACCCCAACGGATCACTGGACGATATTGCAGGAATCAGCAACAAAGCAGGCAATGTTGTTGGCATGATGCCCCATCCGGAACGTGCGGTTCACGAGATTCTGGGCTCAGCAGACGGCAAGAAAATGTTCACATCAATTCTAAGCGCTTGGAGGGAGAAACATGACGCAGCAGCTATCCGCTAAGGAACCATCAGCCGAACAAATCGCGGAACAGAAAATTTACAAGCAAATGGGCGTAACCGACGAAGAGTTTGCCAAAATTTGCGGCTTCCTTGGACGCAATCCGAACTATGTGGAGATCGGCGTATTCAGCGTTATGTGGTCCGAGCATTGCTCTTACAAAAATTCCAAACCGGTGCTTCGCAAATTCCCTGTGACAGGACCTCGCGTTCTGATGGGACCTGGGGAAGGCGCAGGGATTGTAGATATCGGCGACAACCAAGCCGTCGTTTTCAAAATTGAAAGTCATAACCACCCTTCCGCGATCGAGCCTTACCAAGGCGCGGCGACAGGTGTGGGCGGTATTATTCGTGATATTTTCTCCATGGGCGCGCGCCCTGTAGCGCTGCTGAATTCCTTGCGTTTCGGCAAACTGCAAAATGATCGTGTGAAGTACTTGTTCGAACACGTTGTATCCGGTATCGCAGGGTATGGGAACTGCATCGGGATTCCAACGGTTGGCGGCGAAGTGATGTTCGACGAAAGCTACGAAGGAAACCCGCTTGTTAACGCCATGTGCGTCGGTCTCATCGACCACGACATGATTCAACGTGGTGTTGCCAAAGGTGTTGGCAACCCAGTGTTCTACGTAGGGCCGGCAACGGGCCGCGACGGCATTCACGGTGCGACTTTCGCGTCCGAAGAGCTGACGGCTGAGTCTGAAGCCAAACGTCCAGCAGTACAAGTCGGCGATCCTTTCATGGAGAAGCTTGTGCTGGAAGCATGCTTAGAGTTAATCGATTCCGGCATCGTGCTCGGAATTCAAGATATGGGCGCAGCGGGACTCACTTGTTCCAGCGCTGAGATGGCAAGTAAAGCAGGCAACGGCATGGAGCTGTACCTGGATGAAGTACCGCAGCGCGAAGACGGCATGACAGCATACGAAATGATGCTGTCTGAGTCTCAAGAGCGGATGCTTTTCGTGGTTGAGCCGAAGCATGAGGCGCAAGCCAAGGGCATTTTTGAGCGCTGGGGACTCCACTGCGCCAAAGTCGGCAAGGTAACCGATGACGGTTACCTGAAATTGATCCACCACGGTGAAGTCGTGGGGAACATGCCTGTCGGCGCACTCGTCGACGAGTGCCCGGTGTACAATAAGCCGAGCAAAGTGCCGGCTTATTACGAAGCTAGCGCAGCCATCGATACAACTCGTTACCCAGAGGTAACGAAGTTGACAGATGCGCTTAAATCGGTGCTCGCGTCCCCGACGGTAGCGAGTAAAGAGTGGGTGTACAACCAGTATGACTACATGGTTCGTACAGAAACAGCTGTGCGTCCGGGATCGGATGCAGCGGTTGTAACGATTCGCGGCACCCGCAAGGGCCTCGCGATGACAACCGACTGCAACGGACGCTACGTGTACCTGGATCCGGAAGTTGGCGGACGGATCGCCGTTTCCGAAGCAGCGCGAAACGTGGTCTGCTCCGGCGCTGAGCCGCTGGCTGTAACGGACAACTTGAACTTCGGCAGCCCGGACAAGCCGGAAATCTTCTGGCAGTTGGAGAAATCCACAGACGGTATGGCAGAAGCTTGCCGCTTCCTGGATACGCCGGTTATCGGCGGAAATGTCTCGCTGTACAACGAGAATTCCAAAGGCGCGATCTACCCGACGCCAGTCATCGGGATGGTTGGTCTTGTGCATGACATCGACCACATCACGACACAAAGCTTCAAAAACGAAGGCGACATCATCATCCTGCTCGGCGAGACGAAAGCAGAACTCGGCGGCAGCGAATTCCAATATGTGATTCATAATGTAACAGAAGGACGTCCACCTGAGCTTGACTTAGCAACCGAGAAACGCCTGCAAAACGCCGTTTTGAAAGCCATTCAAGAAGGTCTTGTCGCTTCAGCGCATGACTTGTCCGAAGGCGGCTTGGCTGTAGCTTTGGCTGAAAGTTGTATCAGTGGCAGCGTTGGCGCAGCAGTAAACGTAACGTCTGAGCTTCGCCCTGATTTCGCATTGTTCAGTGAAACACAGTCTCGTATTCTACTAAGTGCAACACCTGACAAAGCAGACGCATTGAAGCACTGGATTGCTTCCCAAGGCGTGCCGTATGAAGAAATCGGAACCGTAACGGGTGCAGATTTGACGATCAAAATCAACAACGAACAGCGTCTCCAGTCTCCGGTAAGCGAGCTGGCGAAAGTCTGGAAGGATGCGATCCCATGTCTAATGGCATAGAACAATCCAAGGCCCTAAAGCTTCCCGCAGCTCCTCTCGTTCAATTGGGGGATCAGCAGCATGAGCTTTGGACTGGTGAGTATTTCAACGAAGGTGTTGGCGGCCAAGGCGGATTGTTTGATAAGCTGAATGAAGAGTGTGGCGTGTTCGGGGTGTATGGTCATCCCGAAGCCTCCTCGCTGTGCTACTACGGGCTTCATGCCTTGCAGCATCGCGGACAGGAAAGTGCCGGCATTTGTACAGTTGAAGACGGTAAATTCAATTATTATCGCGGCATGGGACTTGCCAAAGAGGTGTTTACGAACGATAATCTGCATCCTCTGACAGGTTCTACGGCGATCGCGCATGTGCGTTATTCAACAGCTGGCGAAAGCAAGCTTGCGAATGCACAGCCGCTCGTATTCAAGTACCGCGAGGGTGATCTGGCGATTGCAACGAACGGCAACCTCGATAATGCAAACATTATCAAGCGGGAGCTTGAGCGTAAAGGATCTATTTTCCAAACGACCAGCGATACCGAAGTTCTGGCGCATTTGATTGCTCGTTCGGAACATGATGATATCGTGGATGCGGTGAAGGATGCTTTGCATCAAGTGGTTGGCGGATTCGCCTTCTTGATCATTACCAAAGATAAGCTGATTGCTGCACTAGATCCTAATGGATTGCGCCCTTTCATGATTGGCCGCCTTGGTGATGCGTACTTGTTCGCTTCCGAGACCTGCGCGTTTGATGCGGTGGGGGCCGAATATTTCCGCGACGTTCAACCAGGTGAGATTATTGTGCTGGATCGCGACGGCTTCCATTCGGAACAATTTGTCGAGGGTGGCAAGCGTGCGATCTGTGCGATGGAGTACATTTACTTCGCTCGTCCAGACAGCGATATTGACACGGTGAACATTCACTCTGCGCGCAAGCGGATGGGGAAACGTTTGGCGATGGAAGCGTTCGTGGACGCGGATATCGTGACGGGCGTGCCGGATTCCAGTATTTCGGCGGCCATTGGTTTTGCGGAACAAACGGGTATCCCGTATGAGCTGGGTCTGATCAAGAACCGCTATACAGGCCGGACGTTCATCATTCCAAGCCAAGAGCTGCGGGAGCAAGGGGTCAAAATGAAGCTGAGCGCTGTGCGCAAAGTGGTTGAAGGCAAACGCGTTGTCATGATCGATGATTCCATCGTCCGTGGAACAACGTCGCTGCGCATCGTCAACTTGCTGAGAGAAGCTGGCGCGACGGAAGTGCATGTGCGGATTTCTTCGCCGCCTTTCATGAACCCTTGCTACTACGGGATTGATACGCCGGACCGCAAGGAACTGATCGCTGCGATGAATTCCATCGAAGAAATTCGCAAAGCGATCAACGCGGATTCCCTTCATTTTTTAACCAAAGAGGGACTGCTTGATTCGATTGGTCAAGGTTCGGCTGGAGCGGCGAGCGGATATTGCACGGCTTGTTTCGATAACAGCTATCCAACGGAAATCGTCGATGTGACGAAAGTTGGTTGTGCTTGCGATTAATCGGGTAATCAATAGGGAAATGCTAAAAATTGGAATACACAACGGGCGGGACGGACGCATCGGCGGGCGCCCCCCGATACATAGACAAAACTAAGGAGTGGAAGCGACGTGTCAGATGCTTACAAAAAGGCTGGAGTCGATATCGCAGCAGGGAACGAAGCCGTAGAACGGATGAAAAAGCACGTCAAACGGACATTCCGTCCTGAAGTGTTAACGGACCTCGGGGGCTTCGGCGGGCTGTTCAGCTTGAACAAAGACAAGTATGAGGAGCCTGTGCTCGTATCGGGTACGGATGGCGTGGGCACGAAGCTGAAGATCGCTTTTGCAATGGATAAGCACGATACGATCGGGATTGACGCTGTTGCGATGTGTGTGAACGATATTATCGTTCAAGGCGCGGAGCCGTTGTTCTTCCTTGATTATCTGGCTTGCGATAAAGTTATTCCTGAGAAAATCGAAGCAATTGTTAAAGGGATCGCTGACGGTTGTGCGCAGTCTGGCTGCTCACTCATCGGCGGGGAAACGGCGGAAATGCCGGGCATGTATGCGTCAGGGGAGTATGACATTGCCGGCTTTACGGTTGGAATCGTTGACAAGAAAAAAATAATCGACGGTACAACAATTCGTCCTGGAGACGTAGTTCTAGGTCTGGCTTCAAGCGGCGTGCACAGCAACGGGTTCTCTCTTGTGCGCAAGCTTTTGCTGGAAGATGGCGGTTATACGCTGCAAGGGCATGTGGAAGAGCTGGGCGACAAGCTGGGGAATGTGCTTCTTGAGCCAACGAAGCTTTATGTGAAGCCAGTTCTGGCGATGCTGGAAGATGTCGCGATCAAAGGGATGGCGCATATTACAGGCGGCGGTTTCATCGAAAATATTCCACGCGTTTTGCCGGAAGGCGTAAATGTAGAGATCCAATACGGCTCATGGCCGATTCTTCCGATCTTCGCGCTGATGCAGCGTGAGGGCGGCATTTCGAACAACGATATGTTCCGTACGTTCAACATGGGGATTGGTATGGTTGTGATCGTGAACGCAGACGATGCTGAGAAAGCTATTGCAGCAGCGGAAGCGCAAGGCGAGAAAGCCTACCGTCTTGGTGTTGTAACCGAGGGCGAGCGTGTCGTGACGTTCCAAGGAGCTGAGGTGTAATGCAGCCTTACCGGATCGCAATTTTTGCTTCGGGCAGCGGCTCTAATTTCCAGGCGATCGTGGACCAGGTACAGAAAGGGAAGCTTGATGTCAGCATCGAGCTTCTTGTCTGTGACCGGCCCAAAGCCTACGTGGTTGAGCGCGCCAAGGAAGCGAAAGTGCCTATGTTCGTGTTCAGTCCAAAGGAATATGAAAGCCGCGAGGCGTATGAAGCTCTCATTCTGAAGGAGCTTGTCGAGCGTCAGGTTGATCTGATCGTAATGGCTGGCTACATGCGGATTATTACGGATGTGCTGGTGGGGCCTTATTTTGGGCGGATGATCAACATTCATCCATCGCTGCTGCCGTCGTTTCCAGGCGTGCGCGCGATTGAGCAAGCCGTCGAGTACGGCGTGAAGCAAACCGGCGTCACCGTGCACTTCGTGGACGGCGGCCTGGACTCCGGCCCGATCATCGCGCAGCGCGCCGTGGAGATCCACGAGCACGAGACCGCGGAATCGCTCGCGGAGCGGATTCATGCGGCCGAGCACGTGCTGCTGCCGCAGGTGATCCGCTGGCTGCGCGAGGATCGCGTGAGCCTGGATGGCCGCAGGGTTGGCGTGCGGCTGTAGGGGGTAAGGCTGGCTGATTAACGGCCTTAAAGATTTTGTTTTCCCTCAAGAGGCGGAGTTTGGCCGAGGTTAAGGCTGTTCCGCAGCCTTAAGTCAGGCAACTGATCAGAATTGGCTGCTTTAAGGCTGATTAATGGCCTTAAAGATTCGATTTTTCCTCAAGAGGCGGAGTTAAGCCGAAGTTAAGGCTGTTCTACAGCCCTACGTAAGGCAGCTGATCAGAATTGGCTGCTTTAAGGCTGATTAATGGCCTTAAAGATTCGGTTCTCCCTCAAGAGGCGGAGTTAAGCCGAGGTTAAGGCTGTTTATCAGCCTTAAGTCAGGCAGTTGGTCAGAATTGGCTGCTTTAAGGCTGATTAACGGCCTTAATGCAATTAGACTTAACAGTGGACACAACGAATTGGGAAATTAGATAATAGACCTATCCAAATTACGAGGTGTCCGAGATGAGTGAATTCCGCCAACGGTACAATCAAAAGTTTAAAGAGG
>NZ_JABMKZ010000049.1 GCF_013204855.1 Paenibacillus alba
GGCGGAAAACAGGGTAAAAGCAGCATGAGAGGGAACTGTGGTCCGCTATTTAGGCGAAAAGCGTTGATTCTGAGCGGAAAATGCTCAATTAGCGGATCGTAGTTCACTTTGGAGTGAGATTGGCGGTTTTCAGCCATATAGCGGATCACAGTTCCTTTTGAGACTAGGTAATGACCACTGAGAGTGGTGGATGACCAAGATGAGCCTCCCCAAAAGGGAGGCTCAAAGGTGTGTCGTCTATTTAGTGTCTTCAGCAGCCCTATTCTTTGCGCTTATAAAACAACCGAGAGATCCCAACCCCGATCGCTCCAAGTCCGATAAACAGAACAGCACGGATCGCTGTAGATACATCAGGCAGGTCGATGAAGATGATTTTGAGTAAAGTAATGAATAAGAAAATGATGCCGACCAGTCGGGCTTTGGGCTTGTGAATCAGATGACCTATGACGATGAGGAGTATCGCATAAACAGCCCAAACCGCGGAAAGGACCGAATGCTGGTAGTCAAAGTCAAGTGAGCGAGTCAGCGCATTCGTCAACTGTGTGAGATAAACAAGAAGAAGGACTAACGCCAACCATACGAGCGACAGGCTGAGTTGAACCCGGACAAGTCCTTGCTGAACTTTGAAGCGGAAGTAAGCGTACATACCGAAGATAGAGGCTACAAGGATAAGCCACGCCAAAGATTCCTCGGACAACACGTCATGCAAGGGATGAGCGAATACAAACAGCATGCCGATGAAAAAGGTAATCGCACCACTGATTTGCTGCAGCTTGCTTCGGAAGGCGACCCCAAGGCATAACGCGAATGCGCCTTCGACCACAATAGCGGAGCCTGCTTCATTCCCATGAAGCACATAAATGATCCAGAGCAGGGCACTGAACGTTGCGATGGATGCCTGTACGGAAAAGGCATTCTTTTGCCGATGAAGCCAGAAGGACGTACTGCCATAAAGCAAGAACCCAATGACCAGCAGCCATTCATAGACGTTACTATGGTTAGAGCTGCCGTAAAGCCCGTATGACCAGGTAGCAAGTAAGCTGAAACTTAAGAACAGCAGGATTCGCTGGCCAATTCGCGGTTCCTTGGCGCGGACTACGGAGATCGTAAAGATCAGCAAGTGCTGCAGAATAACGATCGTTAGAAGGGCTGCACGGTCATTGGTCCCATAGTCAAATAGGGCAATAATCAGCAATGGAAGATGCAGAACCCAAAATGCGGTAAAATAAGCACCGCGAAACGAGTAGCGTAATGACAACACCATCATGGACATCGAAAATAATCCCTCATAGCCAGCGAAAACCCATATATGGGGGTTGATGGAGTCAACGAGGAAGGGAACCAGATACCCGGCAAGCAGGGTGATGATCATGAGTGCTTGTGAGCGATGGCGGACAGCAGAGTAGACACTAAGCGCAATTGTGATGATGTACAAAATAAAAGCCCAGTTTGATGGAATTAATTCGTAAAGCATATGGGCGGCGAACAAGGATAAAATCAGAACTCCCATAGCTCCGCCTAGGAGTACTTGCCCGAGCGCGGCATGCTTATGGCGAATTTGCTTTTCTCCTTGCCAAATCATGAAGCACGCTGCTGCAACACCAAGCATGCAACGCACAGGTTCTGTAAGGATGCCAGCACTCACGGCGGCGGTGAAACCCCAGAGGACGCCTAGCAGGAAGACGACGATGAAGATGCGTGGCAGCCATACACGGGCAATCAAATGCTCCCAATCCCTTGGAGGCACGGTTTTCTTAACCGCTGGGCGAACCTCCTGTGGAGGGGGTTGTATGTGCGGTGGTACTGGCTCTGAAAGTGGCGGTGTTCGTTCAGCTTGATTGGGCTCCGGTATGGTGTGATTCGGTTGATTTCGGAGCAGCTCGCCTACTTGTCGTTCGAGTTCCTTGACTTTCTTTTCCAACTCAGCAACACGTGATGTTAATTCCATAAAGCCTCCTTCTGCCATTGCTTGATATAAGGAATGTTTTTCCATTAGCTCTATGTTAACATGACTTGCTTCCTTCGTGGGAGGAATATGAGAAATAGACAAGAAGGACAACTATGCTACAATAGGCTTAAAGAACATGAGGAGTTGACCTGAGTACATGAGTGGGCAAGTAAACGAGCAAGAGCTTTTACAATTTATTGTTGCGAAAGTGAAGTTAGACCCGAAGCAAGTTCAACTGGTTTTGAAACACGAAAAAGCATTTATTGCCAAGGCGGAGGCAAGTGCCAAGGGACAAGCGGATATCGACAGCGATGAGCTGATTGATCATATTTTGAGCAGACCTGATGTGAAATTGACAGAACTTGATGTCGATACGATTTTGGAAGTAGAGATGGATTATTTAATGAAAAATGGCTTTGCCGGCTATATCGATTGAGTTGATGCCAAAAAAACCTCCAAACCACTGCTCAAGTGGGGAAGGAGGTTTTTCATTTTATCCTTTCACAGCGCCAATCATGACGCCTTTGACGAAATACTTTTGCACGAACGGGTACAAGATCAAGATCGGCACGGAAGCTACCATGATGGTCGCATATTTCAGCGTTTCCCCGATCTGGAATTGCTCGGCCGCATTCGCGCCTGCTGACATGCCGTCCGTATTGTTGGCAATCAGAATTTCGCGCAGCGTAAGCTGGAGCGGGTAGAGCTCGCGATCTCGCAAGAAGATGGAAGCATAGAACCAGCCATTCCATTTCTCCACAGCATAATACAGAATCATCACCGCAATGACAGGCATGGAGAGAGGGATAATAATTCGAAACAGGATGACCAAGTGGTTGGCGCCATCTATTTTGGCAGATTCCTCCAAGCTTTCGGGAACGGCCATGAATGCGGTACGCATAATGATCAGATTGAAAGTGTTAATGGTAAAAGGGAAGATGGTCGCCCATAGGGAGTCAAGCAAGCCGACGCCTTTGACCACGAGATAGAGCGGAATCAGTCCCCCGCTGAAGAACATCGTCAAGACGACCATGAAGATAAAGACGCGGTTCCACATCACATTTTTACGCGAAAGCACATAAGCCCCCAAGGACGTGACAACCAGATTCGTGATGACGCCAAATACGAGAATAAAAAGTGTATTCTGATAGCCTTTCAGAATGGCGGGATTATGAAACACGCTTTTGTAAGCTTCCAAACTAAAGCCCAGTGGCTTGAATAGAAATCCTTTGTGCGTAATCAAGAGGCTGCCGTCACTTAGTGAGGCAAAGGTGACATACAGGAGCGGGTATAAGGTAATGACGACGAGCAGCAGTAGTAAGATATGAATAATCGTAACGAATATTTTATCGGATGGACTTGTTCTCACTTCAGCACCTCCTTTCCTACCATAAACTGTTTTCGCTGACGCGTTTGCTTATTTTATTGGCCGTAACGAGCAAGGCAAGATTAATAACCGAGTTGAACAAGCCAACTGCCGAGCTGTAGCTCCACCCGAATTCAAGCAGCCCTTTCCGATACACAAAGGAGGAGATGACATCTGCGGTATCATACGTGCTGGGATTATAGAGCAGAATAATTTTCTCGAAGCCCACGTTTAATAAATTCCCCATCCGCAGGATGAACATGATCGCAATCGTAGGCAAAATGCCGGGCAATGTGATATGCCAAATCTGTTTCCACCTGTTGGCGCCGTCAATTTTGGACGCTTCATATTGCTCCTGATCGATACTCATCAAGGCAGCTAAATAAATAATGGATTCCCACCCGATCTTCTGCCAAATCTCAGATAAAATATAGATCGTACGGAACATTTCCGGCTTTTGCAGCATGGCTGTATCATTAAAACCGACATGCGTGAGTAGGTTGTTGATCAAACCGCCGCTGTTCGTGAAGTCCTTCACCATCCCGGCAATGACGATAAGTGAAATGAAATAAGGCATATAGGTAACCGTTTGAACAAAACGCTGAAACTTTTTATTGGCAAGCTCATTAATCATAATGGCCAAAATAATCGGAGCAGGAAATTCAAAGCATAGCGAGTAAAGGGAGATAATGACGGTATTCTTGAGAATTCGCCAGAAATAGTAGCTGCTAAAAAATTCCTGGAAATGCTGGAAGCCAACCCATTCGCTGCCTAGAATACCCTTGTTAGGCGTATATTCTTTAAAGGCGATCAGAGCCCCGTACATGGGGGCATAATGGAAGATCAAGTAATAAGCCACTACAGGAACCATCATCAAATATAAATATTTATTCAGCAAAAAATCGCGCCTAAAGCGTGTCGGGAAGGTAGCTTCAGTTCCTTTACGCATATAATCTCTCCTTTCGCCGCTTCGGTTTCTTCCTAAAGAGGGAGAGCGGACGCCCTCCCTATGCCTTCGTTATCTTTTGTTATAACGATCCAGTGAAGCCTTTTTAATTTCGAGCGCTCGGCTCAGCTTCACGGATTTAAATTTTTCTAAATATTTATCAAAGCTGTCGACCGGTTCTGTGCCTAAAATGATTTTGAGTGTCATCTCGTCCACTAAGGTATTGAGATCGGTCATAATTTTGGCAAGCTCCGTACTTTCTTCCGGTGTAGCTGTGATTGGAGGCAGCTTGTGCTTATCCACGTCTGTCTTCTGCCAAGTCGACACGGCATCCCGCTGTGTTTGCAAAGCTAAATACTGCTCGATATAGCGTTTATCCTGCACGAAAGGACCGTTGTAATTTCCACGGATATAGAGAGACAAGGCTTGAGCCGGTGCGAGCTTATCCGGATTTTTCATGAGCAGATCGGTGTATTTCGGATAGCCGTTTTCCATTTTATAAGAAACGCCCTCGGTGCCGAAGTTGAAGTACATGTGCCCTTCATCCGAATAGCCGTAGTCCAGCAGCTTTGTTGCTGTATCAATGTTTTTGGAAGAGGCAGTGATCGCGACGGAACCGCCGGGAGCGTTAGCCGGGTCCTTCTGACTGTACATGGCGATATCGCCTTTTTTTAGAACCGGATACGGAGCGCCGATCAACACCGCTTTAGGATCTTTGGCTACAACAAGCGGCTGCCACTTCCCGATGCCACCGCCGGCATTCTGAACAGTAACGCCTGTTGCTCCAGAGGCGATATTGGCATCCAAAGCTTTGCTGTCCGCTGTCGCGAAATTTTTATCAATAAGACCTTCTTCGTACCATTTGTGGAAAGTAGCGAGGAAGTCTTTGTAGCCTTTTTCAGCTGGTCCAAATTTAATCGTGCCGTTATCAATGAAGAAATCACGCGTCACGCCAAAAGCGCTGGCAAAGGCGCCGTTGACAAGCTCATTAAAGGGTCTTGGAACGCTTACAACGGAGAAGCCGGCCGTCGCTCCTTTTTTCTCCTTGAAAGCTTTGAGCGTTGTATACCAATCATCAATGGTCTCAGGAACGGGAAGTCCAAGCTCATCCAGCCAATCCTTGCGAACAATAGGGCCTTGGAACACACGGAGATAGTCATCGCCACGGATGAACGGGAACGCATAATAACTGCCGTTATCGGTCTTCACTTGTTTATCTACTTCCGGATGTTCTTTGAGGTATTTCTTGAGATTTGGCGCAAATTTATCAATCGTATCATTTAATTTGAGAATATAACCGTCTTTGATCGCTTTCTCCGGTCCGCCTGGGAAGGCGCTTTGCCAATCAAATTCAATCATATCTGGCAAGTCGCCGGATGCGAGCATCACGTTAAGCGCCTGAGCCGCTTGATTCGTTGGAGGCGCGATGAACTTTAGATTTACGCCGGTTTTCTTTTGCCAGTCCTGAAAAAAAGGAATATCCGTATGAGCTGATTTCACCCCTACCACATTGCCTGTGAGCTCTCCCCAATACGTTAAGGTTTTGTCTGATTTGATCGGATAAGTGACAGCTGCACTTGGCGCTGTTGTTCCACCGGAGGTAGCTTTGGGACTGGCAGTATTGACAGCAGTTGGGGGATTAGATGTACAAGCGACTGTTAAGCTTCCCATTAAGGATGTTGCCACCAGCACTGTGAACATGTTTCTTTTGTTCTTAATCATACGTTGACCTCCTAAGAGTTTTCGTTGGGGTAGGGTGCTTGATGTCTTACCCTAACTATATGGTAACGCTTACAATTTCACTATCTGCAAAATATCCAATTACCTCGTGATTTCTGTTTCTATGTTCTACAAAATATCCAATTTCGTCTTGAAAAAAGCCAATTCCAGCGTGAAAAACCATTCATTGGGCTCATTTTGAAGGGCAGCCCGAAGGCTGCCCCGTAAATTATTTATCTGCCAGTTCCTTATATTTGCCTGGCGTGATGCCTTCGACTTTTTTGAAAACACGAATAAAGGCATTAATATCATTAAAACCTACCCCATAAGCGGCATCTCCGACAGATTGCTCCTGCTGCCTGAGCAGCTGCTTCGACTTGTTGATTCTCACTTTGTTAATGCGGTCGAGCAGCCCTTCTCCGGCATAATCCTTAAAGAGCTTGGACAAATAAGTGGCTTTACGGTCAAAATGGCTGCCGATCATCGTAACGTTCAAATTGGCATCGGTATAATTGTGTTCAATGAAAGTGGACACTTCCTCGACTAGCTGCTGCATCGCCTTTTGCCGTGTTTGCGAAATGGTAATTTGCCGCTTGGCTGCTGTATACGTACAGACTTGCGCAAGCATATCATTCAGCTGCTTTTGCATCTCTTGAACAGTTTTACTGCCAAGCAAGCGATCTATGAGTTGCGGGTTGCGAATAAAAAAGCTCTCTTGAATATCGCCCGTTTCGCTGATGCTTTTCATCATCGTAGTGATCAGGCCTAGCATGAGGCATTTGGCCAGAGAAACAGAGATATCGCGGCATTCAAAATTTCGGTGCATGATATCCGATAAAATCTGCTGTGCTTCGGCCAGCTCTCCAAGCTTGAGCGTATACAGAAATTGTTGTTCAACCTGCTGGGGATAATCATACCCCGTATTCGTTTCACTAATGATAGTGGTCTGCAAATCGTCATAAGCGAGAATTTCACGTCCCCCCATAACCATCTTGAAGGCCATGGAATCAAGTGCTTCAAGGAAAGCCTGTGGAATATCGGCCAGTTGTTCATGGATGCTGCTTATCGCAATGGTAAGATGAATGTTGTATGTCGCTGAAAGGAAAGTCTGTGCTTCTTCGGCAATACGAAGCAGTTCCTCTTTGGAACTCCTCCCATTGTCGGTGGTTAGATTGACTAAACAAGCTAAGGTATCGTCAATTTCCGCTGCATAGCCCCGGTGCTGCCCAGCCAATAGCTCCTCTACCACATTCATCACAATGAACTGAAGAAATTTCCAGGATTCTTCTTCCGACAAATGAGTGATCCGTTCCGTGAACGTCTCGTTTTTATCCACAACGAACAGCATAACGGCATAATCAAGCCGATCTAGCTTCATTTCGAACGTTGTTAAAGCTTCATGTATCGGAATCTGACTGTTCAGTTTGCCTTTGAGCAGCTTTTCAATAAAGTGGGAGCGGACAATTCGGCGCTGCTGCTCCATTTTCGTTTTGGAATCGGCGACTTCAATCAAGGTTCTGTCTACGGCTTCTTGGATGAAATGAAATTCATTGAATCGCTGATGAGACGCGTTGTTCTGTTTCATAGAGAAGGCGTGAACAAGGCGGCGTACAGGATTATAATTCCTTCGCAAAAAGATATACGTCAGAATGCCTCCCCCAAGCAAGCTAATCGCCATGCTGATATAGGTCAGATTGCGGACATGCGCCGCTTTTTGCCAATAAATTGTGCTGGGCATGATCGAAACGTACTTTAATTTGGAACGCGGGGATTGGATATTGAAAACTTCATATTTCTCACCATCTGAACCGGTGTAATAGAACTGGGCTTTATTGGCTAATTGTTCAAAAGGGAAACCAGAAGGCAGCTTACTCGTTGAATTGGAGGCAAGAATTTGATTTTCTTCGTTGAGAATGAGGACATGACCTTTGTTGAAAATTTCCATATTCTGAATGGCGCCAAGAATACGTGATTGATCCACCATAATGACATTAGTGGCTACAGGATTATCATGCTCCGTTGGATAAGTGCTGATATATGCGACCGTTTTGAGCAGCTTATTTTCACTGCCGATGCGGTACATGGGAATGAAGCCTTTGAAATTGCTGCGATTGAGTGTGGATTGCCACGAAGTGTAGCTAAACTCATCACTTTTGTGCAACGTATCGTAAGCAAAGCTGCTTGTTCGAACGGTAGCAGGAAGAATCACTGATTGATCCTTATTCAGATAGACATAGAAGGAATCAATGAGTGGGTAAGAGGTTTGATATAGGGTGAGGCTGCGGGCAATCTGGTACAGATCATACCTGTATTCTTTGGGATAAGCGTCATATTTATTGGAATAGAGCAGCTCCTGCATGTTCACATTCCAAGTCAGTTCGAAATTCAGCTGCTCCATCGCTTTGAATTGGTTGTCCATAACTTCGCGTACTTGCTTCAATAAGGAATCATTCGCTTGTTGAATTTCTTCCTTCAGCGTTCGATTCGATTCCACATATAATAATAAGCCAATGGCTACGGGTAAAAGGAGAATGACGATATAGGAGATCATCCAGGGTAAGACAATACTTTGTCTATTGATGATGACTTTATTCCGCATGACAGGTAACCCCCTTATAACCGTTACAAGAAAATGAGCTTAAAGCTTCGAAATGAATGCGCTGTCATACTATTGTATGGCCTTTCCATCGTTGAAGTCAACGACGGAAAGAACCATTCTAACTGGATTCATCGACAGGTTTAAAGCGATTTTTGCCGAAAAAGAAATAAAATAAATAGGAAATAAGAGAGTAGACGACAGCTGTGATACAGAAAGCATACGCATAGCCATAGTAAGAGCCGTAACGGAACACGAGGCCTGTACTCACCGGAGAAGCAAGAAACCAGCCCAGATTAAATACGGCTTCGCCTGAACTGGAGGCTAGTCCGCGGAGCGAACGGTGAACATAACTCATTTTAATCGAATTGTAAAAAGGGTTGGCTGCGTTCATTAAAGCTTGTCTGAACAAGTAACCGCCTGACGATAGGTAGAAGTTAGCTGAGAAAGCCGTCAGCAGCAGGAATGGGATTGAGCTTAGCTGCAAATAAACGACAGATTTCACTTCCCCATAGCGCTTAACGATCATAGGCCCAATGAGAAAAGCGATAGCCGTAGCCCCTTGTCCTAATGCCACCACGATACCGATTGCTGATTTCGACGCTTCAAACCGATCCTCAAAGTAGACATTCAAATAAGGAACGACCATTCCGCCAGCTGTTGAGGACAAAAGCCCCAGCAAGCAAAAAATACCAATGACTTGAATCGACGTTTTGTGGGAACTCCACAGCTCTTTAACGTGCAGCTTTTCGCGTTTTGGCTGAATTTCCTGTTCGCTTTTGTCAAAAAGAGCCATTGGAATGACGCCAAGCGCGGCGATCCCAACGCCAATCAGCAAGGTATATCGCAAGCTGTGTATTTCGTCAAACCCAATCATGAATTGAAAAAAATCGCAAAGCACACCGCCAAGTGCAATGCCGATGACATTCGCAAGCATGACCAGCGCCATATTGAAGCTGAACAAGTGAACCCGCTGCTGGGGTGTAGAGTTGTTCGCCATAAAAGGCAAAATCGTTGCAGAGACCACAGCAAGAGCCATACCGCCGAAGAAAGCGCTGACGAGCATCCCCTGTTGGCCTTCAATTAAGGAGCGTGCCGTCAATGCGGCTAAAGTGAAAATAAGTCCAAACGTAATGACGCGCTTCGGTCCGAGCCGATCGTTCATAATACCCGCCGGTATTAGAATGAGTGCGGAGGCAAGAGCTGTCATGCCAACGATACTTCCTACGGTCGTCTGCTCATAGCCCAAACTTTTCACATAGAGATTATAAACGAGACCAAACATGCCCAAACCTAAATTCCAAACAAAATTAAACCAAAAGAATAGCAAAATATTGCGGCTGTACCCGCTAAATTGCGTCTTCCACTCCTGAAGTAAATGTGTCATGAGTTGTTCCTGCCTTTGGATTCTGTGTCTAATTTGTAACCGCCTTATCCATTCTACCACCGGTAAATAATTTTGAACACGGGAAAGACTTGATATTCGAACTGATCTGTATAATAATAAGTAGTCTAATCTACGAAACAGGGAGAACATAACTGAAATGTCTACATCAACGAGTGCCGTGACGGAAGAACAGAAGCCAGAAGTCGAACAAATTGAGATTTGGAAATGTAAGGAGACGGATTGTAAAGCATGGGTTCGCAAAGAATTCGTTACGGAAGCTTTACCGTCTTGTCCATTATGTAAAAATCCGATGGTGCGCAGCTATAAGCATGTGCCTGTGGCGGCTAAAAAAGGAAACAAAAAGTTTTTAGTAGGAAAAAAACGGTTCTAAGTTGATTTTTTCCAAGCATACATAGACCAAAGCATCTTCGACCTAACTTGAAGAGTGATGCTTTTGGTCTTTTTTTTATGGCAATAATCCTTGGGGGCAAGCATACGCTGATAGAGAGGGGGAGTGTCTATGCAAAAGTGGCCCGAACTTAATCTAAGCGACGATGCCAGCAAGCTGCTCGTGGAGCTGAGGGACAGGAAAAATAAATGGGACAAGCTCAAAGCCACCCAGCCCATCTATGCCATATTGACGGCAGTGTTCATTCTCTATTTTGTCATTACCTTCTATCGGAAAGTGCTGCTGCCCTCTGGCGGCAATGCGCTGTCCATTCTCGATTTGGTCATCTCCAACTCGCTTCTCTCCGGCTCGCTGCTGGCTTGTATATCGCTTTTTCTGTTCACAAGGAATCGTGTCATGCAAATTGAAAAAGCGAAGACGAAATATGAAAATTTGCGCATCGAAACGATCGAAAAGCTGGACACGTCCTGGCTCAAGGATGTAAAGTCGGAAGCAAGGGATCAGATTTCAAGCTTTTTATATGACGAGTATGATATTAATATTGTGTTTAAGAGCTAGAGATGGGAGACAAATTGATGACTAAGATGAACTATGAATGCGGCTTTATCGAGGTTTTGAATATTCCTTGGGAGAAAATGCAGGCTCATTCACTAAGCGAAGTTGTGACAGGCCAGAAGCTTAGACTTGCGACGCAATTCCGAGCATGTTGGACGAAGGAAGCCTTGCATGTTCGTTTCGAATGCGAGGATGATCATGTGGTGGCGACGATGGAACGTCGGGACGATCCGCTTTATTTGGAAGATGTCGTTGAGGTGTTCATCGATACCGTCGGTACGGGCAGTGTCTACTATGAGTTCGAGGTGAGTCCTCGGAACGTAGTCTTTGACGCGCTGATCCACAACGATTTGGTTGGGGACAAAAAGGTTGATGTGTCATGGGATGCGCCAGGCTTCCATACGGAGGTATGGCTGCGAGAGGATGGCTGGCGGATTTACGATCTGCGCTTCTCTTTTGCGGATCTGGGACAGGCTACGCCAAGTCCTGGTGCTGAGTGGGGCTGGAACCTTTATCGGATTGATGACGATGTGGAAGGGCAGCGCCACTATGCCGCGTGGTCTCCAACGGGTGAAGTCAACTTTCATATTCCTCAGCGATTTGGAACGCTGACATTTGTGAAGGGATAACAGGGTAAACAGCATCGTTAGCGAATGCGCGCTACCCCTTTAAAGGCTGAATCGCGGCTTAGTGATTTCGAAAAGCCTGCAAAAGTGCAGGAATTTTCGACCAAATCGTGTGAAAACATGAGAAAGCCTGCGATTATGCAGGCTTTTTAAGCTATTTCCCCCTGGAATCGAAAAATGGTCCCAAAAGGATGCATAATCGCAGGCTTTTCCCTATTTCCCCCACTTCCGAGACAAAAAGGATGCATAATTGCAGGAATTATGCGGAATATACGGACCGGCCTGAGGCCATCTGCCAGCGTGAGCTAACTCATGCGATTCAAGCGACTCATGCGACCAAGCGGATTCAAGCTACTCAAGCGGCTCAAGCGACTCAAGCAACTCAAGCAACTACACAAGCTACCCCAGCCAACTCAAGCTATTGAAGCAACCCAAGCAACCCAAGCAACCCAAGCAACCCAAGCAACCCAAGCAACCCAAGCGGCCCAACCGCTGCGCAAGTGTGGAAAAAGGCGTTTTTGGATAGGTTCAAAAATCCAAAATGATTTCTGGGACAGCCGCTTATCGGCCTTGCTGGCGGCAAAATATGATCTGCTTATTCGCCCTGATGAAGGACATCGGCCACCTGCTGCCAAGCCCAGTCCAGTTCCTCTCTAGTAATCGTCAATGGAGGGGCAAGACGTATAATATGCTCGTGAGTTTCTTTGCATAGAAGCCCCTTAGCCTTTAAGGCTTCACAGTAGGGACGAGCGGCAACTGTAAGATCAATACCGATGAACAGACCGCGGCCGCGCACTTCAGCGATAAGAGGAAGCTTGATCTCCTGCAGCCGCTTCAGGAAATAAGTGCCAAGCTCATCTGAACGCTCTGCCAGCCGTTCGTTCTCAAGCACTTCGAGTGCTGCGATGGCGACGGCGCAGCCGAGCGGATTGCCTCCGAACGTTGAGCCGTGCGAGCCAGGCTCGAAAACTTCAAGAACCTGCCGATCACCGGCGACGGCTGATATGGGAAACACCCCGCCGCCAAGCGCTTTGCCCATGATGTACAGGTCCGGCGTTACGCCTTCCCAATCGCTGGCAAAGCGGCGGCCAGTGCGGCCGAAACCTGTTTGGATTTCGTCCGCTACGAACAGGACATTATTCGCTTGGCATAGCTCATAGCAGGACCGCAGGTAGCCTTCCTGCGGAATAACAATGCCGGCCTCGCCTTGTATAGGCTCGAACAGAAACGCAGCCGTATTGGGCCCTATGGCAGCTCTAAGAGCCTCGACATCACCATAGGGGATGATGCGGAAACCTGGCGTAAACGGCCCGAAGCCTCGTTGATATTCAGGTGACGAAGAGAAGGAAGTGATCGTCACAGTCCGACCGTGGAAATTCCCCGTGCAAACGATAATTTCAGCTTGGTCGGCTTCGATGCCTTTCACCTCGTAGCCCCATCGGCGGACAGCCTTGATTGCTGTTTCAACGGCTTCGGCTCCTGTATTCATGGGAAGAATCATCGGTTTTCCCGTATAAAGGGCTAATTTTTCATAGAATGCTCCTAATGTCTCACTGTGGAAAGCTCTGGATGTCAAGGTAACCTTCTCGGCCTGTTCATACAGCGCCTTGAGAATATGGGGGTGGCGATGTCCTTGATTCAAAGCGGAATATGCGCTTAGCATATCCATATAGCGGTTGCCTTCCGGATCCTCGACCCAAACGCCTTCAGCTTTCGAAATTACAATCGGTAACGGGTTGTAGTTGTGCGCTCCGTATTTTTCGGTTTGGTTGATAATGATCGAACTCTTCGTGTCCATAACCTATTCCTCCTTCGACAGATTATTTGGGTGGCGGGAAGCTGGGAAGTAACCTGATCACAACATAAGCGTATAATGCATTGTATTCCGCACGTACAATCAGTGCCATTAACCTTCTATTTTGGGAATTTCATATAAAAAAATTGGAACGCATATCCTCGGCAATTAAGCTAAAAATAACCCATGTTCATAGCTTTAGCTGCTGCCACTATTGGTATTCGTCCCAAAAAAATAATTACTCCGCGAGCTGTCCGCATACGAAAGTTGAGACTAACAATTGAAAAATATAACAGATGATGTTAGATTTGAAGAGTCAACAAGAGAAGTATACTTTATCCAGACAAAGGAACGGTGTGTACGATGACATCTCGCATTGAGAAAGATTTTTTAGGTGAAAAGCAAGTTCCGGCCGAGGCTTATTATGGCATTCAAACGATGCGTGCCGTAGAGAACTTCCCCATTACCGGTGTGAAAATTCACGCAGAACTCATCACGGCACTTGCCGAAGTAAAGAGAGCGGCTGCACTGGCCAACATGGATACGCACATGCTCCCTCGGAAAATTGGCGAACAGCTCGTCAAAGCGGCTGAAGAAGTGCGGGAAGGTCAGTTGCTTGACGAGTTTATCGTTGATTCCATTCAAGGCGGAGCAGGTACCTCGATTAATATGAACATGAACGAAGTGCTGTCCAATCGGACTTTAGAGCTTCTGGGCGAGGAAAAAGGCAATTATTTTCACTGTAATCCGAACAATCACGTGAACATGTCGCAATCCACCAACGACGTTATTCCTACAGCCATCAAAATTGCGGCTTATCGGTTATCCGAGCAGTTGATAGAGGCACTCAGTTCATTGCAAAGCGCTTTCGCGCGTAAGGAAACGGAATTTGATGATGTTATAAAAATGGGGCGTACCCACCTCCAGGATGCTGTTCCGATTCGGCTGGGGCAAGAATTTGGCGCTTATGCGCGTGTTTTGCAGCGTGATGTTAATCGGATTCGACAGGCATCACTAGGGCTTCTCACTGTGAATATGGGGGCAACTGCCGTAGGAACGGGGCTCAATGCCAAGCCGGAGTATGTAGAGCGAGTCATGTTTCATCTGAAAGGACAAGTCGGCATTCCGATCGTACTGGCGGAGCATTTGGTTGATGGCACTCAGAATATGGATGCCTATACGGAGCTTTCCGCATCGCTCAAAGTATGCGCGGTTAATCTTTCGAAGATCTGCAACGATATTCGAATGATGGCTTCAGGCCCGCGCGCGGGTCTAGGCGAGCTCAAGCTGCCGCCAAGACAACCGGGGTCATCCATCATGCCGGGGAAAGTGAACCCGGTAATGCCCGAGGTTGTGAATCAAGTGGCGTTCCAAGTCATCGGAAACGACCACACGATTTGTTTGGCATGTGAAGCGGGACAATTCGAGCTTAACGTCATGGGGCCTGTTCTTGCTTTCAATCTGCTGCAATCGCTGAAAATACTGCGGAACGCAGCTGGCGTCTTCGAGCGCTTCGCCATCGAAGGCTTGGAGGCCGACCGTGAACGCTGCGCGAACTATGTGGAGCAAAGCTTCGGCATTGTCACGGCGTTGAATCCGCATCTCGGCTACGAGGTCGCCGCGCAGTTGGTCAAAGAAGCGGTGCGCACCGGTATGACGCTCAAAGAGCTGATTCTGGAGCGCGGGCTGCTCACCCAAGAGGAGATCGAAGAGATCCTTAATCCAATTCAAATGACCACGCCAGGCATTGCTGGAGAAAGACTGCTGCAGCTAACAGACTAAGCGCATACACTCATATCAAAAGAGCTGCCTCACAAAGGTTAATCACCTAGAGGGCAGCTCTTTTTTTATCTTATATTTAACGGATTCCCGAACCCTCACTCCAACCATACCTTTATTCATTTATGATGGAGTTTTTATTGTTGCCAAAAAACATTTGCTCCCATAAGCCTTCGTGTTTATACACTTCCTTCACGCCATCTTTTTCATGAGTCAAACGAACTTCGCCAAGAATACGAGTGTAGGTAGGACTGAGTCCTATTAGTTTGGCGACGGTGGCTTTAAAACGAGCTACTTTGCCCAAAAGACTTACCGAGACGATATCTCTTTTTCTTATAAATTCAACCGTATAGGTCTCTGTCTTGGAAATGGGTTGTTTGTAAATTAAATGGTTATCCATAAATTTCTTGGTTGTGGGATGTTCAATGGTATCTTCTCTTGTAATTTGGGTAAGGGATTGATCGTCTGTTAATATTTCACCATCTTTAGCAATCATGAAGACGGGAAGCCGTTTATAATGATATTTTTTCTCCGCAATAATATCACAAGCAATGATGTCAAAGCCCGCCACTTTTGCCCGTCCCCAATACCAGTGATTCATCAGTTTATCCATGCCGATATTTCCCCAGTTATGGTCATGATAGCCGGTTCCTTTTAGTTGGGTTGTTGTGTCCCCAATGGTTAAAGAAGCCTCAATAGCGGAGGAAGGCTGGGCGACAAACCACGCAAAGAAATGCTCATCCTGATCGCCATAGAACCAGTGTCCTGTGTCGGGTCGCCACATAGGCAACTTTGAAGTCATTGCAGCGTGGTAGATAACATTGCCTTGTTCAAAATGCAAGATGTATTGACCATCTATATATTTCAGATAGGAGTTGCCTATGTTGACGTCACATATGTCTTTTTTTGCGTTGATGTCAGCTCCTTTGGATTGTTGAAAAGACTGTAAGGTTTTTGTGCCATCGGGATGCGTGATATCAATATCAACGGTAGGTTGTGCAGGACCGGGAACGTCAAAGTAATTTTTGGTATAAAAAATAGTGACGATCGTCGTTCCATCTTCAAATTCGGCATCCGTGTACCACCATTCATATGAACCTTCACGACCATTGGTTCGCATACCATCTTCTCTAGGCCGCGGCTGCTTAGGACTAATATTTAATTTATTATAGTCAGAATCTGAATTAGCAAGTCTAGCACTTTTAATGGTTTTTCCCATTTGGTTAACCTCCATAAGTTTAGAATTATGCTCGTTACATCTGTCATAAAATTGACATGTGTAATTGTTGTGACTATAGTATATTTATGAAGTGTGACAGGTGTCAACGTTTTTGAAAAAGTATGACAAATTGGAGGAAGTGTCATGTATTCAGGTACAAATCCGTCAGCTATCAGATCACAGAAATGGATTAGAGACTCGTTATTGCAATTGCTTGAGGAAAAGCCATATAAGAAAATTTCGATAAAAGAGATAAGTGATAAGAGCGATCTTGCTCGACAAACGTTCTATCAATTGTTCGATTCCAAAGAAGAAATCATAGAGTACCACTTGGATAGTTTATTTCAGGAATACCTTTTGGAAGTACAAAATCTTGAGGTTGCGACTACCGTGGAGTTAGCCCGAATATATTTTGTATTCTTTCAGAACAATGGAGAATTCATAAATCAGCTGATCCAAAATGACTTAATCCATATTTTGAATCAAAAGTTCTTTTTTTACTTAGGAGAAATTCATACTGTACTTCATCACACACTAAACATAACAGAATATGCATCAGCCTTTATTTCATCAGGTTTGGTAGGCATCCTCGTTTATTGGTTTAAGCAAAATAGGCAAATGCCGATTGACCAGCTGGCGGTATTGATTAGCGATATTCTTAGTCCATTTCCTAATTCCAAAGGTGAGTCGGGAGGTGTTGCGGCTTTCGCTTGCAACGTAGCGGCAGAGGAAGCCAAAAAAAGGAGCTAAGCAGTGCAAGCCGCTTAGCTCCTTTTCTATTATTGAGACAGGTTATTTTACCAATATCAGTGGTGCTGATCGGATCTTGCGTTTGTTCCTAGGCCATTGATGATGAAGTAGAAGGTTGCATAAACCATCAAAACTACAAGGCCCACCACGAAACAGAAGAGGACGGATTCTCTGCTCAAGGTCATGCGCAAAACACCCCAAATGTTAGTGTCCAACAAGGCATCCCAGCTGTTCAAACGATATTCTCTTCCTAATAGAATCCCATACCCGCACAGGAGTGAAGTCACTCCGATTCCGATCCAGGACAGGAAAGCATTGAACATTCTTCTGGCGATAAGATGCATGATGTACATAGAACTGCAGCCCAGCAAGAGGCCATTCCAGGCAAATAAAAAGATCGTATAGAAATCATACCAATAGCGATAAGTGAGATTACCGTTCTGTGCATACGTATGTTTCATAATCGTTAAGTGGATAAAATCCGTTAACACATAAGGCGAGTTGGGGAGAAACAACAACCATCCAAGCGCGAATACCAACAAGAGGATGACTTGCAAAATCGTAGATTTTTGCTTGTGGATATAAGAGGCTGCCAGAGCAAGCAGATAAGGAATCCAAGCAAGAAATAGATTCCAGATCAGAAATTCATAGTACGTTTGATCCTTGAAAAATTCGTATACGCCTACTGTAATGATCGAAAATAAACCTAAAAATATAAACAAGTATCTGTTATTCAAAGTTTTCATCATAGACTCCAAAGTGTAATTATTTCTATTTGCTAGTGTAATTCTCTCTATAGTTTACCTGTATTTTCCATATCTAGCAAGCCGAAAAAATCCCCCGATGTGCGGGGGACTATAATCTTATAGAATCTGCTTGCCTAACAAGGAGCTAATTAAGCCTACAGCCAAATGAGACGTTTTATTATTATCATCCAGCAGCGGATTTACTTCGACGAATTCAGCGGAAGTTATAATGCCTGCTTCAGCAAGCATCTCTACAGCCAAATGAGCTTCGCGGAAATGAAGCCCGCCTTTGACCGTTGTTCCCGTACCCGGAGCTTCCAATGGATCAAGAGAATCTACATCATAACTAAGATGAACGCCGTCTGTTTTGGTACTTATATAATCAATGGCTTCCTGCATCACATGTGCCATGCCTTTGCGATCAATATCATACATGGTGAAACATTTGATTCCGAGGGAACGAATGAGTTTCTTCTCGCCTTCATCCAATGAGCGCGATCCGATGAGGACGATATTTTCGGGTTTGAGTTTAGGCTGCTTGTTATGGATCTCCGTTAATAGCGGATGTCCCATGCCTAGACTAACGGCTAACGACATCCCGTGGATATTGCCCGAAGGGCTCGTTTCTGCTGTATTCAGATCCGAGTGAGCATCAATCCAGATGACGCCCAAATTGTCGTAATGCTCGGATAATCCAGCAATCGTTCCAATAGCTATGCTATGATCGCCACCTAGAATAAGTGGGAAATGTCCTTGCTGAACGACCTTGGAAACTTCTTTCGCCAGCCTTGTGTTCACCTGAACCACTTCTGCCAAATACTTGAGATTGGCATGATCCACATCAGCGGCTAAAGGAGCGGCTTGGTCATCAGGCAGCTTAATTTCACCCGTATGCTCGGCAGTGATGCCCATCTGCTGTAAACCGCGCAACAATCCAGCTTGCAGGATGGTTTTGGGTCCTTTACTGGCTCCGCGTCGGCCTGCCCCTAGATCAAATGGCACGCTAATCGCACTAATTTTCGGTATGGTACTCATACGATCAACTCCTCTTGACTAAGATTCCCAGTAAACAAAAATTCATGCTGTCTTATCGCTATTAGATTACCAGCTTTTTCGTGTGTACGTATATGGTTCAGTATATGAAAGCCTGCTTGCATTGGTTATCTGAATTCAATTTGTTTTTGTGACAGCCAACCTGGTGCCGATATGTTATACTATTATGAGAATGATTATCATTGGTTCGGTGAAGGTGGGATTTGACTTGAATAGCGATTTAAATCAAGAAGCGTATCTAGCAGGAACCTTGCTGGAGCTGAGCAAACTTGAAGTGATCACCTATACAGCTAATTGGAAATTTGAAGTAGAAAAGGCTGATAAACATACATTGCTTTTTTTCGTAAAAACAAGAGGGCAGCTTCTTATGAATCAGGAAGAAATCCCGATTTATGGAAAAACGCTTTGTTTGCTGCTGCCTGGAATGAGCGCCCAGACGTTGAATTTGTCGGGCAATGAACACAGCTTGATCTATCAGCTTGAATTCGAATTATTTCGCATAGGGGAGAAAACGAATTTGCGCAAGGTCTTTGACCGTGTGCTTGATTTCCCGGTGCAGGGCTTGCTGCAAGCAGATTTGCTGCTGTTTCAACGTAAAATACAATTGCTTGCATCCGCTTATGGCGTATCAACTGTTAGAGAACATTTGCGTCAGCAATATGTCTATGAATTGCTGGAGCTGATTCTTAAGGAACAACCGCCAGTGATTACAGCGCCTAAGGATGCGGATGCCTCGATCCAGTTGACCATTCAATATATGCAGGACGCTTATGCAACAGATTTGAATTTGGACAAGCTTGCAGAGCTTGCAGGGATGCATCCAGCTTACTATTCGCAGCGTTTCAAGCAAAAGATGAATAAAACGCCGATTGAATTTCTAACCCAAGTCCGTATGAACAAGGCGAAGGAAATATTGCTTGTATCAACGCCGAAGATTAGAGATTTAGCCGGACTTGTCGGATATCGCGATGAATTTTATTTCAGTCGTCGATTCAAGGAGAATGCTGGTTCTGCGCCTACGCAATATGCCAATGAGCCTTTGACGAGTATCGTCTCTTTGTCTTATCCCTATACAGATCACTTGCAAACGTTAGGCATTGTTCCAACGGCCGCGCAATTTCATCGGGCACCTTATTTGCCTGTGAATGCAACCTCCTTATCGCTGCCTCTTCATGCCAAGGATGCTTGGGAAATCGGAAGACAGGCCTTCCTGGAAGTCAAGCCAAGTCTAATTATATGCAAAGATAATGTTGTTCTGAAAGCGAGAGAGCATATCAGTGACATTGCACCCATTATTTCGATTCCGTGGGCGACGCAGGATGTATTCGACCATCTGGAAGCAATCGGGCAGCTTGTGGGCCGTAGAGAAGCTGCGAAGGAATGGATGGAACGTCATGCATATAAATCGGAGCTGGCCCGGAAGCGGGTTCAGAAAACGCTCGGAAGCCCATCTTTAACGATTTGCAGAATGACACGCAGTGGTTTGAGAGTATATGGTGCCCGGAATGTGGGACATATCTTCTATCGCTCTTTGGAATTAACGCCACCGGATCGACTGGCCCATGAGATGAGTCAGCACCGTGCGGGCACGAATTTCAATTGGTTGTCGGTTAACCCAGAGGACATGAATCAGTATGAGTCGGACTTTATTCTTTTCTTCACTTCATCTGAACAAGCGGCGTGTCAACTGCGGCAGCAGCTGCGGACAGATCCAGTTTGGCTGCGTCTGTCGACGATCAGACAGGGGCGTTACTTTCTTTTGCCATGGGAAGAATGGATGGTGTATGCGCCTCAAGCGATTCAGCAGCTTCTGGAGAAAGCGGTATCGTTGTTGTCGAACGCGTCGTTATCGAATCGCCATAACTAGATCCAAAAATAATCCAAGGATAATATCTTTGAATATGTCATGGACGAAATCGTGAGAGATTTCTATAATTACTTTATTGATAATGATTATCAATATTAATGAGAGGTACGGATTCTATCCATGAAGTTGAGTCGTGCAAACATGAATGGTCTTACTAATGGAGGGATAGGTCTCCTAACGATCATCGCTTTACTGTTCATAATGTTCATCGCGATTTCTTACGGGGCTAAGGATTTGACGCTGAGTACCGTATGGTCTGCGGTTTTTCATTATAATTCAGAGCTGACTACACATCAGATCATTCATGAATTACGTCTGCCTCGGGTTCTCGGTGCGGCGATTATCGGAGCAGGCTTCGCGGTAGCAGGCACTTTGATGCAAGGCATTACGCGCAATCCGTTGGCAGATTCGGGAATCCTCGGGATTAATGCGGGGGCAACGTTCATGGTTGCTTTAAGCTTCGCTTTCTTCCCTGATATGCCTTATTCCATGCTGATGTTGGTTTCATTCCTTGGCGCTGTGCTCAGTACGGCATTTATTTTCTTGCTGGGTGCTTCTACGCCAGGCGGTTTAACGCCTCTAAGGCTGACCCTTGCTGGATCGGTGGTAGCTGCTCTGCTTCATTCTCTTAGCTCAGGCATTGCTATCTATTATAACCTGAACCAAGATCTTGCTTTTTGGTATGCGGGCGGGGTGGCCGGAGTGAAATGGCAGCATCTGAAGCTGCTTGTCCCGATGATTCTACTGGGTATCGTAGGTGCTGTGCTGATCAGCCGTTCTGTTTCCTTGATTTCTTTGGGGGAAGAGGTTTCGGCCGGTTTGGGGGTCAAAACAAGGCGGATTCGCCTGCTGGGCATCATATTGGCCGTTATTCTTGCAGGTGTCGGGGTGTCTGCTGTAGGATCCATAGGTTTCGTAGGGCTTGTTATCCCGCATATCGCAAGAAGGATTGTAGGCGTGGATTATCGTTATATTATCCCGTTATCCGGATTGTTAGGAGCTGTTTTGCTGGTGCTGGCTGACTTGGGAGCACGCATGGTTCATCCTCCCAAGGAACTGGCGATTAGCTTGATGGTCGCGTTGGTTGGCGTACCTTTCTTTCTGTATTTGGCTCGGAAAGAAAGGAGGGGATTGTAAGTGTTTTCCCACAAACAGCTTGAACGCAGGAACAAAAGCATCATTGTTGGCATTTGCCTGCTGCTAATGAGCGTGGCGGTCGTTATGATCAGCCTGAATACAGGTTCCATTCGGTTATCGCCGCTGGAAGTATGGCAGACGTTCCTAGGGCAGGGAAGCCCGGATAGTCAGTTGGTTTTGTTTGAATATCGTTTGCCCCGAATTCTTATTACGATGCTCGCCGGCCTTGGTCTTGGCGTATCCGGTGCCATTCTGCAAGGCATTACCCGCAACGGTCTCGCAGATCCTGGAATTCTTGGCCTTCATGCAGGAGCTGCTTTTGGTTTAATAGTTTTCGTTAGCTTCTTTCATTCCATGAAAGGGATGCCATCGCTGCTTATTCCCATCTTTGCCTTTGCTGGCGGCATCCTAACGGCTATTCTGATCGTGATGTTGGCATTTGACCGTCAAAAGGGGATTATCCCCATACGGCTAATTCTTGTAGGTATTGCAATTGCCGCAGGGTTTGGTGCGGTAACGCTCTTCCTCTCCTTGCGCTTGGATGAAGCCACGTACAGCTTTACCTCCAGATGGCTGCTTGGCAACGTGTGGGGAAGAGATTGGGTTCATGTTTATGCGCTTGTGCCATGGATTGTTGTTTTCTTTCCGTATGTTTTCTCCAAATGGAAGGTTCTGAACGCCTTTTCGCTGGGTGATGAGGTTACATCAGGCATGGGGGTTGCTGTCAATCGCGAAAGGCTGATGCTTCTCATGAGCGCAGTCGCTTTATCCTGTGCGAGTGTGGCCATGGCCGGAGGCATTGGCTTCATGGGGCTGGTCGCGCCGCATCTGGCAAGGCGTCTGGTCGGTCCGATGCATCAGTATTTGCTGCCAACGGCCGGTCTGATCGGATTAGTCATCTTAGTCGCAGCGGATACGATCGGTCGTTCGATCTTTCAGCCGAATGCGATACCGGCAGGCGTGGTCGTAGCGGCAGTTGGGGCGCCGTATTTCTTATATTTATTAGTCAGATCCAAATAAAGATGCAGAGGGGTTTTATTGTGAAAAAGAAAAACATAGCATTGACGGGTATTATCAGCTCCTTATTTCTACTGGCTGCTTGCGGGCAGGCTGCGGCACCGAAACAAGCAGCTACGCAAGCACCGGCAGCATCAGCCTCGCCAGCCGTAACAAGCACGGCAAAACCTGTGGAGAAAGAGCCTCGTGTGGCCTCCATGTCGATTCATTTGACGAATGATCTGCTTGCACTGGGCATTACGCCTGTCGGTTCTGTGATGGGGGGAGATCTCAAAGCATTTCTTCCGCATGTTGCCGATCGCCTGCAGAACACCAAAAAGCTGGGTGTCGTAGTTGAGCCTGATATGGAAGCCTTGCTGGCATTGAAGCCGGACGTGATTTACTTGGATCAACAGTATGCGGGCAAAGATGTTTCCAAATATGAAAAAATCGCCAAATCAGAAGTGTTTAATCTGGATGAAGGCACATGGCGCGACCATTTGAAGAAAATCGGCAAACTGGTCAACCGCGAACAGCAAGCAGATACGTACATCAAGGATTACGAGACACAGGTGACGAAAGTAAAAGGTCTCATTAACGCCAAAATCGGAGACGGCAAAGTAATGGCGATCCGTGTGACGGCCAAGGAACTGCGTGTCATGGGAATGAAGCGACCACTGGGACCGATTCTGTTTACGGATTTGGGCTTGAAGCCTGCCAACGGTGTTGAGAAGATTGATAAAGCGTACGAAACGATTTCACAAGAGGTTCTTCCTGACTATGATGCGGATGCGATTTTCGTCATAGTGAACAACGAGGATTCGGCTAAAAAGCTGTTTGAGCAATTGTCCGCCAATCCGATTTGGAAAGGACTTAAAGCCGTTAAAGCGGGTCATATTTATCCGATTGCCGATCAACCTTGGCTTGATTATTCAGCCATCGGCAATAAGATGTCGCTTGATGCCGCTGAAAAGCTGTTTGCCAAATAAATAACGCTTTTTTTCTACATAGCAAGAGGCTGCCCTTGAAGTCAATGACTTCGGAGCAGCCTCTTTGTGGTATTAAAATGCCCAGTTTCCTTTGCGGAAGATGGGCTCAATACGGCCATCTGCATGTTCACCGTCAATATCCATGTCAGCGGAGCCGATCATGAAGTCAACGTGAATCAGACTATCGTTAAGCCCTGCTTGAATTTGCTCCTCTTTGGTCAGGGAAGTTCCACCCTCAATACAGGTAGGGAAAGCTCTGCCCAAAGCCAAATGATTCGAAGCATTCTCATCATACAGCGTATTAAAGAAGATCAAATTAGAACTAGAAATCGGTGAAACATGCGGCACAAGTGCGATTTCTCCCAAGTAATGCGCGCCATCATCAATTTCAATCATTGCTTTAAGCGATTCAAACCCTTCTTCAGCCGTGTAATCGAGGATGCGCCCGTTTTCAAAGGTGAGTGAGAAATTGTTAATCAATTTGCCTTGATAGCTTAATGGTTTAGTACTGCGCACGACGCCTTGGGTTCCCAAGCGATGCGGTGAAAGGAAAACTTCCTCTGTTGGAATATTAGGATTGAAATCAAAATCTCCCCTTCCGTTCGTTGCGGAACCGCCACGCCATATATGGTGGGGAGGAAGCTCAACGGTGAGTTCTGTCCCTGGAGCGCGGTAATGAATCTTATGGAAGTTCTTCGCGTTCAGCTGCTCTCTTTTGCTGCGTAGAACAGCATTATGCTCGTGCCACGTTTGCACAGGGTCAGCCTGATCTACACGTGTTGCATGGAAGATCGCCTCCCATAAAGCATGAATAGCTGCTTCCCCATCCAGATGAGGGAACACTTTTTGTGCCCAAGCTTCGGATGGAGCGGCAACGATGGACCATGTCATCGTATAAGCGGACATATGCTCTCGCCATTTGAGCAATTTCGGGCCAGCCGCTTTGGAGTTTGCCGAAATGCGAGCAGGATCAATATCCTTGAGCAGCTCTGGGTTATCCGCATCAATCCATAAATAGGCGCCGTTATTTTCGGCTAGTTCGGTAAGTCCCTGAGCTCTCCAGGAGGGATACTCGTCGAAAGCTTCATCTGGCGCGCAGGCATATCTGATTTGGGTAGAAACTTCATCCTGCCATTCTATATGTACATGTTTGGCTCCGGCTTCATAGGCTTTGCGTGAGATAAGACGCACAAGATCAGGGTGGAGAATAGGGGCGTTGATCCATAGCGTTTGACCGGATTGGATGTTCAGGGCAACGCGGACGATAAGCTCCGCATATTGATTAAGATGATGTTCAAAAGTCATAGGAATCCTCCTCTTTTTGTTATCTTGCTAGCAGTTTATCCTGCAATTAACCAACTGTCAAATAAATTTTACCGTTGATTTTTCATAAAAGTACTTGGGGTCATCCCATGCCATTTGCGGAATTGATTCGTGAAGTGATTATAGTTTTGGAAACCGACATCATAACATACCTCCGAAGCGCTTCGGCCGTTATGCTCCAGCATCAGAACCGCTTGTTGGATGCGCATCCGATTCAGTGTATCGATAATGGAATAGCCTGTGCCGGCTTTGAAGAGATGGGACAATCTCGAAGGAGAGAGCCCGACAGACCGCGCTAAATCCTCAATTCGAATCGGTTCGCGCATGAATCGCGAGAGCAAATGAAGGACTTCCTCAATCCGTGGGTCCATTTTGCGTCTGGTTTTCTGCGCCATGAGGAGCAGTATCTCCCTTAACGAGCTGCTGCACAGTTCAAACCAATATTCGCCGCGCTCGCGGGAATCTGCCAATATGCGGTTGAAGGCCTGAGAAACACGATCTCGAATGGATTCATGCTCAAAAGTCAGATAAAACTGATCTTCCTGAGGAAGCAGACTGGTTTCTGTGAAAATGGGAGGGAAATGCGCCCAGAGGAACTCCCAGGTATGGGCTGGCTGCGTGCCATAATGATGCGGGCTACCCGGAGCCAACAGGATCAGGTCTCCTGCTTTGCATGTTTGCACCTCACCGTCTCGCTGGACATAACCTTCCCCTGCCAGTGTAAACATGACCAACCAATCACTCCGGCCTTGAGGCCGTTTGACGACATACGTATCTGGTTCATGATAATGTCCTGCAAACAATTCGTTAAATTCATATTCCAACGTCATCTTGTTTGGGTTCCTTTCGAGTCTATGGTGAGAACTTAACCTTAGTATATCAAGAAACAGCAGGATTGTATGACTATTTAGCAACATTCTTACTTCTATGCAAGCTATGAATTCGATATGCTGAAGTCAGGAAATACATGATGATCCAGGAGGGAAAGAACATGCCGCAATCACAGTTCAGGTTGACGAAGCAACAGAAGCAGCATTTTGATACAGAAGGTTATGTCATCGTGAAAGGGCTATTCTCAGAGCATAATCTGAAGGAGATCGATGAAACCTTTGAGGCAATGAGCCACCAGATCATACCTGGCTATTTCGAGCCTGACCTCCATTCGGACCTTGCAGATCCATTGAAGCGATATCCCCGTGTCATGCATCCGCATAGGTTTAGCGAGACGGCGAAGTCCTACATGCTGCATCAACCTATTATGGAAGTGCTAGCAGATTTGTATGAGGAAGAGGCGTTGGCTGCGCAAAGCATGTTTTATTACAAACCGCCGGGTTCCCGCGGGCAAGCGCTTCATCAGGATAACTTCTATCTACAGGTGGAGCCGGGCAACTGCATAGCAGCATGGACCGCCATCGACCCAGCCGATGAGGAGAATGGAGGTTTGCTCGTAGTTCCCAAAACGAATACACTCGACCTATCCTGTCCGGATCTGGCCGATGCGAAGGAGTCGTTTACGACACATTATGTGAAGCCGCCTAAGGATGAGAAGGCAATGCCAGTCATCATGGAGCGAGGCGACGTGCTCTTTTTCAACGGCAATCTGATTCATGGCTCTTATCGGAATAAAACGAAGGACCGCTTCCGCCGGGCATTCATTTGTCATTACGCCAACGCGTCAGCAACGCATATTGGCAATCACTATCGTCCTTTGTACCGGCAGAACGGCCAGCCCGTCTCGCTTGAGGTAAATCCGAACGGTGGTCCGTGCGGCGAAGAGTTTGAGAATGTTTATCCGCATTAATTCGGTAATAAAAAAGATGAGAAGGATCGTAGCTAAGGCCGATGGAGTGGCTGGTGTACGGTCTTTTTTTGCGCAATAAAAGAAGAATTGTTTTACATAGTATGGAATGATTTCAATTGTTTACAATAGGGGAGGGGTGATAATCATGATGGTCGGATGGATTGTTGGCCTACTGCTCCTCTCGCAGCAGAATGTGGCTCCGGATCGAATAACAATCGATGAAAAAAGTGGACAAATCATTGCCAATGTAGAAAGGGGGGCTTACTCGATTAATTATGTGGATGTTCCTCTGATTGACAATGAACGATTGCATCAGCTGACAGATGAAGTGACGAAGAAGATATTTCGCAAGCCTAAGAATGCCATCATCAACGATGCAGGAGCGATTGTTAAAGAAGTAGCAGGCGTGCAGCTGAACCAAAAGGCGTTTGTGGAGTCATTTTATAAGCATTTTTATGGCGAAGGTCCTATGACCTTTGAAGTTCCGCAGAAGCCGATATATCCTAAGGTGGACAGTGAGCTGTTAGCGAGCATTCGCGTAAATCCGATTGGTTACTATGTGACCTATTTTAATTCAAATAATCACCATCGCTACAATAACATTAAGCTTGCGACCCAAGCGATTAATAATTATGTTGTTCAACCTAATGAAACTTTTTCGTTTAACAGAGTTGTTGGCGAACGAACCCGGGGGAGAGGTTATATGTCGGCGAAGGTCATTGTAAGGGGTGAATTTTCGGAAGGAATCGGCGGCGGGATTTGCCAGATTTCATCTACCTTATACAACGCGGCTGACCGTGCCGGTCTGACCATCGTAGAACGTTTCTCGCACAGCAGATCGGTTCCCTACGTGCCATCGGGCAGGGATGCTACTGTAAACTGGGGAGGACCTGATTTCAGCTTCAAAAATAATTATAATCAACCGATCTTGATTAGGGCGCATGCGATGCCGGGACGCGTCTATGTAAGCCTGTTGTCCTCGGACAGCATTAACCACAAGCCGCGGCATGTGCCAAGCGCTTCTGAATCTTTGCCGGAAGAGATTAACGCTGGAACCGATGTCGGACAACCCGTGCCCTAAGATGCATATTTCACATGCTTGCAGGCAAAGGTCAATATATGCACATATTTGTAAAAATAAAAGCAAAAAATCGCAAGATTTCCGGCTAACCTTTCGCTAGAATAGAGGCAGATCATTCAGCTTGAGAAGGGTGGAAATCAGCTTCATGAAAACATTTTTGGATGAGAACTTTTTGCTTACGAACGATACGGCTGTTCATTTATTCCATGAATTTGCCAAAGATTTACCCATTATTGACTACCACTGTCATTTAAGTCCTAAGGAAATTTATGAAAATAAACAATTCAGCAACATAACCGAAGCTTGGCTGTACGGCGATCACTACAAGTGGAGAATGATGCGTGCCAATGGCGTAGAAGAGACGAAGGTTACGGGAGAGGCTAGTGATTACGATCGTTTTGCTGCATGGGCCGCGACACTTCCGATGGCAATTGGCAACCCGCTGTATCATTGGTCCCATATGGAGCTTCAAACGTATTTTGGCGTTTATGACTTAATTAACGAGCAGAATGCCCCTGTGATTTGGGAAAAAGTAAATGCCAAGCTGGCTGAAGGCGGCTCGCGTGCGAGAGACTTGATCACCAATTCCAAAGTAACGGTTATCTGTACGACTGATGATCCGGTGGATTCCTTGGAATATCACATCAAAATCAAAGAAATCAAAGATTTCGACACGCAAGTATTGCCGTCTTTCCGTCCTGATAAAGCGCTTGAAATCAACCGGGCGACTTTCTTGCCATGGATCAGCCAATTGGAGAAATCCGCGGGCATCACGATCAGCTCCTATGATGATCTGTTGGCGGGACTTGAAAGCAGAGCCGAATTTTTTGCTTCTGTTGGCTGCAAAGTATCTGACCATGCCTTGGATTATGTTCCTTTTGCGACTGCGACCAAAGAAGAAGTGGATGAGATCTTCAAAGCCGGATTGGCAGGCAAGGCTGTCAGCTTGGAAGACGAGAAGAAATATAAAGCGTTTACCTTGCTGTTCCTAGGCGGCATCTACAAAAGGTTGGATTGGGCGATGCAATACCATATCAATGCTTCCCGGAACAATAACGGACAAGCGTTCGCTAAGCTGGGTCCGGATACGGGCTTTGACTCGATCAATGACAGTCCGGTTGCCAGCGCTCTTACAGGCTTGCTGTCATCTCTGGCGGTTGCGGATTCGCTGCCGAGAACGATTTTGTATTCGCTGAATGCACGCGATAATGAAATTCTGGCTTCTTTGATGGGCAGCTTCCAAGGCGATGGCATCCCAGGCAAAATCCAGCTCGGCGCGGCATGGTGGTTTAACGATACCAGAGACGGCATGGTGCAGCAGATGAAATCGCTGGGGAACTTCGGCTTGCTCGGCCGTTTCGTAGGGATGCTGACAGACTCCCGCAGCTTCTTGTCCTACACGCGACACGAATATTTCCGCAGAATCCTCTGCAACATGTTCGGCGAGTGGGTTGAAGCGGGTGAATTCCCGAATGACGAGCAACTGCTGAAACAGCTGGTTCAAGGGATTTCCTATCATAACGCGAAGCAATATTTTGGATTTTAAGATAAGCTAACCTCTGTGCTTGCGCTGAGGCTGCTGAAATCGTTGATTTCAGTGGCTTTGGCGTAGGGTGGAGGTTTTTTGTTTTTTTGGTGGGGATGAGAGTGTGGGTGGGAGGAGTGGAAGTGGAAGTGGATGTAGATGTAGAAGTAAAAGTAGAGAGAAGAAGTAGAAGTAGAAGTAGAAGTAGAAGTAGAAGTAGAAGTAGAAGTAGAAGTAGAAGTAGAAGGGGAGGAGGTTTAAAAGTGACCAATTTGTTGGACGTTCATGCAGAATGGACGGGAAAGAGGAGTTGAGAGTGGTGAGTTCTAAATGAAAAGGAACTATGATCCGCTAATTGGCGGGAACTGGGGTAAAAGCAGCATGAAAGGGAACTGAGATACGCTATTGAAGTGGAAACTGCTGATTACGGCTGGGAAATGGTGGATTAGCGGATCATAGTTCCCTTTGGAGTGAATTTAGGCGGTTTTCAGCCATATAGGGGATCATAGTTCCCTTTGGGCTATGCGGTGACACAGAACTTAGTGTGAAAAGGGCGTAGGGTGGGTTTTTTTTTGTTTTTTGGTGGGGATGGGAGTGTGGGTGGGAGTAGGAGTGGAAGTGGATGTAGATGTAGAAGTAGAAGTAGAAGGGGAGGAGGTTTAAAAGTGACCAATTTGTTGGACGTTCATGCAGAATGGACGGGAAAGAGGAGGTGAGAGTGGTGAGTTGTAAATGAAAAGGAACTATGATCCGCTAATTGGCGGGAACTGGGGTACGCTATATAAGCGGAAAATGCTGATTTCGGCTGGAAAATGGTGAATTAGCGGATCGTAGTTCCCTTTGGAGTGAAATTAGGCGGATTTTAGCCATATAGCGGATTCTAGTTCCCTTTGGGCTATTGGATGACACAGTGAGCGGTGGATGACCAAGCTGAGTGGATTGCGGAAACCGTGACTAGTTTGATGAAAAACTATGGTCCCTTAATTGGCGGGAGAGGGCGGCAGCATTCCTTCGCGTAGTCCTCCCCGTCATCTCACGGCACGTGCCGCATCAGCTTTCGTCATTCTCCGCGTAGTCCTCCCCGCCATCTCACAGCATATGACACATCAGCCTTCGACATTCGCAGCGTCCCCCCGCCCCGCCACCTCACAGCACATGCCGCATCAGCTTCCGGCACTCAAGCGGCGTCTGCGAGGTGACTTGCTTGAACACGCGGCCGAAGTGGGCGACGCTGTCGAAGCCGGATTGCTCGGCGATGTGGATGACTTTGAGCTTCGTTTCACGCAGCAGACGCTGCGCTTCGCGGATGCGCACGTTGTTCAAGTATTCAACGAACGAGAAGCCGGTTGTTTCCTTGAACGAGCGGCAGAAGTAGCTTGGGCTGATATAAAAGGTTTCGGAAATCGAGGCGAGTGTCAGCCGATTGCGAAACTCCTCATTGATGTAGGAGACAATTTCGTACATTTTGGGATTGTGTGGTTGTGGTTGTTCGTCCACTAGATTTAGTTTGTCTGTGAGCCGCGAGCAGATAATCAGCAATTGCGTAAATAAGGCTTTGCTGTTAAGCTGCCAACCGCTTTGTTCTTGCTGCTGCTCTCGCAAAATATGAAAAAGCAAATTCTCCACAACGGTGCGATTCGTGCCCGAGAGGGAGAAGACATGATGGTTCTGCTGAAAAAGAACGAGCAGTTGTTCAGCGGCATCTTCGCCAATGGATCGAATGAAGCGATCATCAAAGCTTAGTAGAATGCGTTCGTGCGGTGCTGCATCGACATTTCGAGTTTTGTGAAGCACGTTTTTATCGATGCAAACGAGGCCGCCTTCTTGAATATAATAAGAGCGGTCTTGTATAAAATAGTGGCGTTTCCCGCTGAGTAAATAATAAATTTCATAGGTATCATGGAAATGATTCACGTTCATGGAGAAAGCATGATCTCTGCGAAGTCGTTCAATCGCGAATTGCTGCAAGGCTAGCCACCTCTTGTCTCAATTAAATCTGTTCCTTTTATTATAGCAAGATATGCAAGGAAAGAAACTATAAAGGTAATATTTGAATAGAAACACAGCAAATATTGTATTACTCTTGAAGTAGGACATATTCACATTCGAGAGGGGTACTAACGGAATGAAAAAACGTTATGCAGTAGTCGGCACAGGTGGAAGAGCGGAGTTTTTCTATGGAGCGATTGTGAAAGATTTTCAAGAAACGTCCGAATTGGTTGCGATTTGCGATATTAACCAAACGAGAATGAATTATACCAACCAACTATTGGTTGATAAATATGAGTACAATGCGGTACCAACTTATAAAGCAGATCAATTCGAGGAAATGATTCGCAACGAGAAGCCTGATTATGTCATTGTGACATCAGTGGATCGGACACATCATACTTACATTATCAAGGCGATGGAGCTTGGTTGTGATGTCATCTCCGAAAAACCGATGACGGTAGATGAAGAGAAATGCCAAGAAATTCTCGATGCAATTAAACGTACGGGACGCCAGCTTCGCGTGACGTTCAATTACCGTTATGCTCCGCACAATACGAAAATTCGCGAGCTGATTATGGATGGAGCCATTGGGGATGTTCATTCGGTACATTTCGAGTGGCTGCTGAACACAGAGCATGGCGCTGATTATTTCCGCAGATGGCACCGTGATAAGCGCAATGGCGGCGGGTTGCTGGTACACAAGTCGACGCATCATTTCGATCTCGTTAACTTCTGGCTCGGCACGCGTCCTGACACGGTATTTGCGATGGGAGGCCTCATGTTCTATGGCAGAGAAAATGCAGAGAAACGCGGCGAAACGAAGTTCTATCAACGGGCTACGGGGAATGAGAATGCCAAGGATGATCCGTTTGCGCTGCATTTGGATACGAATAAGCATCTAAAAGGGATGTATTTGGATGCGGAACACGAAGACGGCTACCAACGCGATCAAAGCGTTTTCGGCGATGGGATCAGCATTGAAGACACGATGGGGGTTATGGTTCGCTACAAAAATAAAGCTATTCTCACTTATTCTTTGAATGCCTACATGCCATGGGAAGGCTTCAATGTCATGATCAATGGCAGCAAGGGCCGTATTGAATTGCGGGTAGTGGAGAAATCGTACGTGAATTCCGGCGGGGACAAAGCGGACGAAGGCGCATTGAAAACCAAATCAATCAAGGTATTCCCGATGTTCGCAGCTCCATACGAAGTGGAGATTGAAGAGCTTGCTGGGGGACATGGGGGTGGTGATCCGATCTTGCTGCGCGACATTTTTGATAAGGCGTCCGATGACCGCTTTGCCAGAGCAGCCTCCCATGTGGATGGTGCGATGTCCATTCTGACTGGCATAGCAGGGAACATTTCATTGCGTACGGGACAGCCTGTTGCGGTAGATAAATTGGTCACTTTTTAATAAAGGTTGGAGGCGAGCGGCATGTGGAATCCGGATGCTATCATGGAGAACCTTTATAACACGTATGCCGGCAAGCGGCTTCAAGAGCAAGAATATGAAACGGCTGCTTCGTATAAGCTGCGGTTAAAGGCACAATTGACTGGCTCGCTGACGCTTCGAGAAGGACAGGATGATCTACATCCTGTCCTTCTTGAACGTATAGAGCTCAGTGATCATATTCGTGAGCGAATTGAATTTGGAACTTACATGGGCTTTCGAGTTCCTGCTTATGTATTGATTCCACTAGGTTTGAAGGAAAAGAGAGCTGCTGTGCTGGCCTTGCATGGTCATGGGTTCGGGAGCAGGCAAATCGTAGGATTGAATGCGGATGGCACTGAGCATACAGGCAAACCGGACATTCATGGCAATTATGCGCTGGAACTCGTTAGGCGCGGCTTCATCGTGATTGCTCCTGAGATGATAGGCTTCGGGGATCGAAGGCTAGCTGAGGATCAGAAAGACGGAAAAGTAGGGAACTCTTCCTGCCAAACCCTAGCATCACATTTGCTGTTATACGGGATATCGTTAGCGGCATTGCGCGTTCAGGAAGCGAGGCGAGCGCTCGACTACGTGTTGTCTCGTGAAGATGTGGACAGCGGCAGCGTTGGCTGTTTTGGTTTCTCGGGAGGCGGACTTATCGCCGCCTACACAGCAGCTATCGATGAACGAGTGAAAGCGACGGTTCTGTGCGCCTTTGCCAATACATTCAAAGGCAGCATTATGCCTATTCGCCATTGCATCGACAATTACTTACCGGGTGTTTTGGCATACGCGGAGCTGCCTGAATTAATTGGTTTGATAGCTCCTCGTCCCTTGTTTATCGCTTCTGGCAAACAGGATCCTATTTTTCCTGTAGAAACGGTAGAAGTTGCTGTAGCGTATTTAAGGGAATTGTATATGCAAAGTGGTGCGGAAGACCGATTGCATGTTCATCTCTATGATGGGGTTCATGAAGTGGATGGGAGTCAGGCTTATCCTTGGTTGGTTGAGGCGCTTGTAGAGGCTTCTAAACAGGCGTGATGTTAGAAACTGTTATCTGTTCCATTTAGTTTTAAGGTGTCGTACTTGCGGATTTCTTCACGCCAGGAGAGAAATCCATTCTCCATGGCGCGGATCAGCATTTCTGCGGTCGCAACATTCGTAGCAAGAGGAATCCTCTGAACATCACATAGGCGAAGCAAGGCAGAAATATCTGGTTCGTGGCCAAGCGCTGACAGCGGGTCGCGAAAAAAGATCAGTAAATCAATATCATCCATCGCAATCATTGCTCCGATTTGTTGATCTCCTCCAAGTGGCCCTGAGCGCAAGCCGGTCACCTCTAGTTTGGCAGCCTCACTGATTCTTCTCCCTGTCGTTCCTGTTGCAAATAGCGTATGCTTTTGGAAGATATGTTTGTAAGCAATAACGAAGTCTACGATTAAGTTTTTGTGAATGTCATGAGCAACCAATGCGATATTCATTTACTCTCCACTCCTTTATTGTATGTTATGTATTCTTACATAAAATTGTTGTTGAATTCAGAATATCCTAAATTTCAAATGAATTCAATCATTATTTTGGAATATTTAATCATCTTCAAAATATTATGTCATGTTTTCGAACATTAAGATAACGCAAAGTGAGCTAATCAAGCAGTTTACAGCTCGTTTCCTTCCTTTATATAGGGAGCTAACTATGTTAATCTGTAAGAAGTGTCAACAAGGCGGTGGTCATCACTTGAAGCGAATTTTGATTACAGGGTACAAAGCATCTGAATTGGGCATTTTTTCATTAAAGCATCCGGGAATTCCGATTATCAAAAAAGCGATCCAGAAGAAGCTCATTGCTCTTGTCGAGGAAGGTTTGGAATGGGTCGTTGTTAGTGGGGGTTGGGGTGTTGAGTTGTGGGCGGCTGAGGCCGTGCTTGAACTTAGAACGAATACATGTCCGGAGCTGAAATTAGCGATTATTACGCCTTTTCTAGAGCAGGAAGAGAAATGGAGCGACGATAAGAAGAATTGCTATACGAGTGTGATTGAGCGTGCTAATTATGTGAACAGCATAACGAAGACCAAATATGAAGGTCCCTGGCAGTTTAAGGAACGCGACAAGTTTCTGCTGCGCAACTCGGATGGCATCCTGCTTGTCTATGATGAAGATACAGAGGGTTCTCCAAGATTTATGAAACAGCAAGCTGCGCAATTGGCGGCCAATCACGCTTATCCGATCTTAACCATCAATGCGTATGATTTGCAAAATATAGCGGAAGACGAACAAGGGGAGCAGCACGGGGAAGAAGATTTGAGCGGAGATCAATGGGAAGATCTAGATACGTATAAGGATAATACAGATTTCGAGGAAATCTAAATATGGAAAGCCAGATCCGATGCGGATTTGGCTTTTTTTTGAGCCTAGTGCGTTAAGAAAATCTTAAGAATTGTCCCCACAATCTGTTAAGATTCAGCACCTATACTAAGTCTCATGATAGCTATCAACATTTTGATTGTATTTATCAGATCAACTTGATACGTTTAAGGATATCCGCAAAACACGGTACATAGGGTTATAACTAGTTTTGACTTACAAAACAAATATAAAGGAGGGTACCTTGGATGGCAATACCTACAATACTCCTTGTTGACGACGAGAAAGAAATCATAGATATGCTGGCCATTTACTTGAAAAATGAAGGTTATCAGCTGCTTCGAGCGTCTGATGGCATGGAAGCCCTGCAGGTTCTTCAGAAGGAAGAGGTAGATCTGATCGTCCTCGACATCATGATGCCGAAAATGGATGGGATCGAGGCTTGCTTCAAAATCCGCGAGCAAAAAAATATGCCGATCATCATGCTCTCTGCCAAAAGCCAGGACATGGATAAAATCTGGGGCTTAAGCTCTGGTGCTGACGATTACATGAGCAAACCATTTAATCCCTTGGAGCTGATCGCTCGAATTAAATCTCAACTGCGCCGTTACACTAGGCTTAATGTGCCGCATGTGAACAAGGACCATGAGCTCGAAGTGGATGATCTGACGATCAATACACAGACGCATGAAGTCAAGCTGGAAGGCAAAGAAATTAAGCTAACCCCTAGGGAATTCGCCATTCTTGAGCTGCTTGTCCGCAATCGTGGGATGGTATGGAGCTCGGAAAAACTGTACGAAACTATCTGGAAAGAAGCCTACTATGACTCCGATAATACGGTCATGGTGCATATTCGCAAAATTCGTGAAAAAATTGAACCAAATCCAAGAAACCCGAGATTTATAAAAACGGTTTGGGGGGTTGGCTACAAAGTTGAATAATAGAACCGATATCGATCCCTACGCTAAGCTGAACCGATTTCCATTTCGCTTTTTCCCTTTTAACCTGCTTCGAAAGCTGATTATTTTGGTTCGGACGCTGTATAAGATTAGCATAGGCCATGTGAATCGAAGCGTACGAATGCAGTTGATGCTAACCTTTGCTATCTGTTTGTTGGCGGGATCACTGACGTATGGCATCTCCTCCAAATTGTTCGGAGAAATGCGACGGGAGGCGGTTATTGACTATAAGTACGGAATTGAACGAATCGATAGTGAAGCCCGCAGCTTGGTTAGTGAACTATCGTTCCTCCAAAAACAAAGAGAGCAACCCAATAGCGAAAGTTCGGGAGGCAGGCCGGAGTTTTTCGAAGATCATGTAAACCGAATGAATGATCAAAAGTTCAAGGTTCTAATAACGGATCTGGAAGGTCGAGTTGTCTTTCGAAGCCAAAATGCTGCGGAAACAAATGTCGAAATTCACAATGTGATAGGCAACGCGATGAATGCTCGTACGGATCAGGATTATGGCCGAAAAGAATTTTCCAGTTTTTACCCTGTCAACTATCTGGGGCAAAAATCATACCTGATTGTCTCCGGCATCCCGGAACCGCACATTACGTATCAGAGGGGGGAAAGCCCGCTGTCCTTGCTGAGCGCTGTGGCTGTTTTTATCCTTTTGTTCTACTTCATAACGCAAAAGAAAATGCGCCACATTGAGGAGTTGGCTGGTGGTCTGCGCATCATTGCAACGGGGAATTTGGATTACCGTGTCGTTGAACGCAGTCAAGATGAGCTTGGTTCCCTAGCTCGGGATCTGAACTTCATGGTAGAGGATTTGCAGAAAAGGATTGAAGAGGAAAGAAGGAGCGAACGTTTGAAGCGTGAGCTGATTACTAATGTTTCTCATGATTTACGTACACCGCTGACGCTCATCATGGGTTACTTGCGACTGCTGCATGATAAGGGCTACGAAACACCTGAGCAGGCGTCTGGCTATATTAGTATTGCTTATCATAAGTCCGAAAAGCTGAAGCTGCTCATCGATGACTTATTCGAGTACACGAAATTATCCAATCGCGATGAGCCTCTTTATCGTGAAGGTGTTGCAATCAACGAGTTATTAGACCAATTGCTTGAGGAGTTTGTCACACCGGCTGAGGAGCAGCAGCTAACGATCATTCGCACGATCCCGAAGGAGAAGCTGCTGGTTCGTATCGATGTGGATAAGATGATTCGTGTCTTCGAGAATCTTCTGGGTAATTCGCTGAAATACAGCTTGAAGCCGGGAGCGATTACTGTCAGTCTGCGCCATGATTATCGGTATGTCACCCTGCAAGTTAGCAATCAAGCAGAGTTGCTTAGCGATGATGCCTTGCATCAGTTATTCGATCGGTTTTATCGGGTGGACGCTTCGCGTTCTTCCAATACCGGAGGGTCGGGCCTAGGGCTCGCCATCGCCAAAAGTATTGTGGAGTCGCACGAAGGCGCCATTTGGGCCGAGCAAAGCGGCGGACAGATTCATTTTTTCGTAAAATTAAAGCTTGTGTAATGGATTTAGGAAAATGACGCTTAAAGGGGCTTTGCTATGAGACGATGGATGGTATGCCTGATGCTAGTATGCTTATTAGGAATGATAGGGTGCTCAAAGCCTATCGAATTTACCGGGAAAACGGAAGATTGGCGGGTGGAATGCACAGTAAATCCATCCGAAAATGCCAAGGAATATGCGATCACGTATATTGGAAAAGACAGTCAGTCCGTTAAAAATGTCAGTTACTCTTTTATGCATAGTGGAAATTTTAATCAAAGTGGCACTAGCGAAACGAGCTCGAAAAATTTGAAAATAACCGGAAAGTCTATCAAAGAAACGCCTTATGTTGAGGAAGATAGCTTTACACTTCAAATCAAATGGAATGGTAAGGAGGACACGATACCTGTAGTGAAAAAAGGTTAGCATCCTGCATATGCACACACAGCCGATTATTGCCCCTAAGGTAGAATCGGCTTTATTGTCATGCGTTTTTTTAGGCGTCCAATGAGGGGAGGAGTAGAAAAGTTGACGAAGCTAACGGAGTTTTCGATGAAGAATGTTGCGGCTGTATGTATCGTGATTTGGCTGTTGATTGCAGGGGGCTGTTATGCTGCGAGGAACTTGAAGGTAGAGAGTATGCCGGATATCTCTTATCCGATTGTTATTATTTCGACTGATTATACAGCTCCGCCCAAGGATGTCATGGAGCTGGTCACCAAACCATTGGAGAAAGCAGTAGCAGGAATGCAAGGGCTCAAGAATGTGAGCTCCAGTTCGCAGGATAATTACTCGCAAATTGTTATTCAACTAGAGCAAGGCAAGAAACCTGATGATGTTAAAAAAGATGTGGAAAGCTTGATTGCCAATGTGCGGCTTCCGCAGGGGTCTGAGAAGCCTAAGGTATTAACGGCGGGTTTCGCTTCCGAACCTATCTATCATTTGGCGCTTTATGCTGAAGAAGGAACGAACCAAACGGAGCTGGATCAAGCTTTTAAAGATATGATTTTACCTGGATTAGAGGGTATTAGAGGTGTTGACCATGTAGATTCATTTGGCAATCGGGAAGCAGTGCTTACAATTAAATTGGATGGTGCAGCAATGAACCGATACGGCCTTACGCCACGAGAGGTATCCGGCTTTATTCAAGGAGCGCTCGTGTCCAGTCCGGCTGGCACGGTTGATTTTAATGGCAATCATCAGATGCTTAGGGTAAAAGGACAGCTGGATTCTATTTACAGTCTGGATCATATGAAAATAGGAACGCCTGAAGGCGACACGCTTCTGCTTAAGCAAATCGCCAAAGTGGAAGCGATCAGCGAATCCGCCAATACGGCCAGACTAGATGGCAAACCGGCGATCACGGTGTTGCTATACAAGACGAAGGATGCGAATACAGTAGAATTCGCTGGAGAAGTGGATAAACAAATATCATCTTGGCAAAAGTCATTGAAAGGAGTGAAGTTTCATCTTGTACTGAATGGTGCGACGTCCGTGAAGGAATCTATTCATGGCATGGTACAAGAAGGTGGGCTAGGGGCGCTGCTCGCTTCGCTGATGATCTTAATCTTTTTGCGGAATGTGAAAATGACCTTCATTGTACTGGTCTCCATTCCGCTTTCAATTCTGGTTACGCTGCTATTTATGAACCCGTTCGGTATTTCTTTGAACATTATGACGCTCGGTGGGATGGCGATTGCCATTGGACGGGTTGTTGATGACAGCATCGTCGTTATTGAAAATATATACAGCCAGATGGAAAAGGCGCAGGAACGCAGCGAATCGGTTATCAAGCTGGCTACGCAGCAAGTTGCCTCGGCGATTACTTCGTCAACCCTTACAACGGTTGGTGTTTTCGCACCGATTGGATTCGTGAGCGGCATAGTCGGCGAAGTATTCCGTCCGTTTGCGCTGACTTTGATTTGTGCGCTTTTGTCTTCGCTGCTCGTTGCCCTAACAGTCATTCCGATGCTGGCGAAGCTGATGGTGCTTAAAGGAAATAGCATTCCGCATCAGAATGAGAAGCAAGCGACTTTGTTCATGCTTCGCTATCAAAAAATGTTAGAGTGGTCTTTAACTAACCGCATAAAGACGTTGTTGTTTGCGGCGATATTGTTCGTTCTTTCCATTGTGGTTACTGTGCCGCATCTGGCAACGTCGTTTATGCCGGCCAACGCGTCAGAGAGGCAAATGGTTTTTACGATTCAGATGCCACGCGGCACATCGCAGGAAATGATGAATGCACAGTCCAAAGAAATCGAAACGTTATTGCAGGATGCCAGGAATGCCTCGGGTCAACCCATCTTTAGCTACAACGAATCGATCATGGGGGCTGATTGGGCAGATATTTACACGGAATCGAGTACGTATGCAGATGCTAAACTGGCTTTTAAACAATATAAGGGAAAAATTGCCGAGCTTCTTCCCAAAGATGCCAAAGTGAGCGGTAAAGTATTCGCTTTTGGACCTGGCACAGGAAGCGGCGTAGACTTCTCCTACTTATTAACAGGAGATGATCAGCTGTATTTGCAGCTGGCTGCTCAGCAGATTGAAAATAAACTGAGCGAGTTCCCCGAGCTTACTGAGATTAAAAACAGCCTAAGCGAAATAAAGACAGAAGTTGAGATTACCGTTGATGAAGGCAAGGCAATGTTGTACGGCTTCACAGCGGCCCAAGTTCTGGAGAACGTGAACAGTTGGATAAAAGAAGAAAAGTTGGGTGATCTCACATTTAATCACATCACTTATGCGACCAAGGTGATGCTCGATAACAAATATAAAGATTCGATGGATAAGCTAGGCGGCTATATGCTTAAGTCAGCCAATGGCAAGCGTGTGCAAATCAATGAGATTGCCAAAATAAAGCAAATCAACGCTCCGGTCTCCATTAGTCGGGAGATGCAGTCGCAGGTACTGACGGTGACAGCTCAAATCGACAGTGCCGATAAAGGCGGAATTAGTAAAAAAATATCAACGGAGTTAGCCAAGATTGAGCTCCCTTTGGGCGTAAGCCGCGAAGTGAAGGGGGTATCGGGTGATATTAATAAAAGCTTCATGGAAATGTTCATGGCCATGGGAGCGTCGATTTTTATCGTGTATTTGGTTATGGTGATCGCATTTGGGAATGCGAGTGCACCGTTCGCGATTCTATTCTGCTTGCCGCTTGCTGCAATCGGGGGGTTATTGGGCCTCTTTGTTACCGGGGAATCACTCAACGTCACTTCCTTGATCGGGTTTCTAATGCTAATCGGTATCGTCGTCACGAATGCCATTGTTCTTATCGACAGGGTCCAGCAACTGGTTCAGCAGGGTCATCCACTGCGTCAATCGTTGATTGAGGCGGGGATGACACGCTTGAGGCCAATCATAATGACCGCAGGTGCGACCATTATGGCTTTGATGCCGTTAGCACTAGGTCTATCAAAGGGGACGATCGTCTCCAAAGGCTTGGCGGTCGTTGTTATTGGGGGCTTAAGCACATCAACACTGCTCACGCTCGTTGTTGTCCCCATTATGTATGAATGGATATATGCCATTAAAATGCGTCGCAGGATTGGATGAGAAATGAAATAAGGCCAATCTCCTAGAAGGTGATGCATTTCTCCCTTGTGAGACTGCCTTTTTGGCAGTCTCGGCTAACAAAAGCAGGGATGCAGCCTATTTCGGTGGTTGAGCCTGCCTTTTCGGCAGGCTCAGAGCGGGTGGGCTGCTTTTTCGCTTGTGAGCCTGCCATTTTGGCAGTCTCGGCTAACAAAAGTAGGGATGAGGCCTTCTTTGGTGGTTGAGCCTGCTTTTTCGGCAGGCTCAGAGGGGGTAGGCTGCTTTTTTGCTTTTGAGCGTGCCATTTTGGCAGTCTCGGCTAACAAAAGTAGGGAAGCAGCCTTCTTTGGTGGTTGAGCCTGCTTTTTGGCTTTTGAGCGTGCCATTTTGGCAGTCTCGGCTAACAAAAGCAGGGATGCAGACTTCTTTGGTGGTTGAGCCTGCCTTTTCGGCAGGCTCAGAGGGGGGGGGCTGCAATTCTCGCTCCGAGGCTGCCTTTTTGGCAGGCTCAGAGCGGGTTCGATGCTTTCTCCTTCTGAGACGGCCTCGGATTTTCAGTGGCCGCGATGTTCCCTGATGGTTTTTCTTAATCCTGCGGGGCAGGACACACCATCTGGGCATTCTCCGTTCCATACAATTCGGGAGCTTCCACGAGATTGTGCAAGGGAACTTCCTTTTCGTCATGAGGTTGATCCAAAGGGTAGATTCTAGCCGTTTCATTGTTCGTATCGACATGTTGAATGTAGATCGGGACTCCGTTGTAAGTCACGTGTGCCATCGTTGACGAGGTGGCAATTTCTTGTGCGCGCTGATTATTCATAAGTGTGTGGCCTCCTAATGAGAAGTAGTGACATTATTTGCATTTATTCCAAGAAGTATGTGTGCTGAATTATATGTCATATAACGTGACGCGAAACAGAGGGATTTAATTTTGGGTGAGATCAACTTGTTCCCCGAAACAAATTTAAGGAGAGAATTTGGTTCGATATACAAATATCGCGCTGAATTATGTTAGATATATTGACGTATATGACGAATGGAGATTACGATCAGGGTAAAAACAAGCGACGATCCTTCTTTGATAAAAGCTGATTTCAAGAAAGATTTCTGAAGACAACAGGGGTGAACGGAATGGCTAACCACTTGGATTTGATCATTCGCGGCGGCTCCATCGTTCTCAGAGATGAAGTCCGCATGCTGGATATAGGTGTTAAGAACGGCAAGATCGTGGCATTGGGTGAACAGATTGGAAAGGATGCCGAGACGATCGTGGATGCACGAGGCATGACGATGATGGCAGGCATGATAGATGTTCATGTTCATTTGAATGAACCGGGACTTGGGGATTGGGAAGGCTTCGCTTCGGGCTCGGCAGCTTTGGCGGCGGGCGGATGTACGACCTACATGGATATGCCTCTAAACGGCGTTTCACCAACCGATGCGCTTGCGGTCATGCAGCAAAAGCTGGCAACAGCGGAGGCGCAGTCTCACGTGGACTATGCCATCTGGGGCGGCCTCGTTCCTGACCATCTGGATGACTTGGAAGCCCTGCATGCAGCGGGGGTTGTTGGGTTCAAAGCGTTCATGTCTTCACCTGGCGCCCCGGGGGAGGAGGCTTTCCGGGAGGTGGACGATCTCACCTTGTGGGAAGGGATGAAGCGGATTGCCCACTTGAATCGTGTACTTGCTATTCACCCCGAAAGTGAATCGCAGGTCTCGCAATTAGGAAGAATTCGTCAAGTAGAAGGAGCGGTTTCTGCCAAGGATTACTCCTCTTCAAGACCGATCCTGGCCGAGTTGGAGGCAGTGAACCGCGCTTTGTTTTATGCTGAGCAGACCGGATGCCCGTTGCATTTCGTTCATATTAGCAGCCCGGCAGCGATTATGGTCATTGCCAAAGCCAAAGAAAGAGGCGTTAATGTCACAGTGGAAACGTGTCCGCACTATTTGGCATTAACTAAGATGAATTTGGAAAATATTGGTCCAAAAGCCAAATGCGCGCCTCCGCAGCAGAGCAAGGAGGAGCAGGATATGCTCTGGCATGTGCTTCGGCTAGGCTATATTGATATGATATCGTCGGATCATTCCCCCTGTCCGGGAGATTTGAAATTGTCAGACAACTATTTTGAAGCATGGGGAGGCATAGCTGGGGCGCAAAGCTCACTGGAATTGATGCTGGATGAAGGTCATCTGAAGCGCAAAATCCCGCTAACACAACTGACCGAAATGTTGTCCTACGCACCGGCCAAACGGTTTGGACTGCATCCACGGAAAGGCGAAATTCGAGTAGGGGCTGATGCCGATCTCGTCATGATTCAGCTGGATAAGGCTTATGAATTGACAGAGGAGCAGCTTCTTGATCGGCATAGACAAAGCCCCTATGTGGGGAAGACCTTCTCCTGCAAAGTCGTAGCCACATGGAGCAATGGGAATCTTGTTTATGAGGAATCAAGCGGCGTACGGCCTGTGAAGATGGGGAATTGGCTGAGCGGCAGCGAGCTAGTTGATGGCTCCGCTTGATTCAGGCAGCATAGCCATGAAGGTGCTGAGTGAGCTGCTCACGAAGGCATCTTTTCGGGTAATGAATTCCGTATGGATATGACGATAGTGATCAGGTATTTCAAAAGTACGGATCAAACCGTCCGCTTCATGCTTATGAACGACAGCTTTGGGCATCAGGGAGATGCCGAGTCCCGCAGAAACGCCACCAATAATGGCTTCCAGCATACCGAATTCCATCATGGTGGGCTGCGTGTTGCCGATGGATTGAAGCCACTGTTCCAACACATCCCGATAGGAGCAGCCTGCGCTGAAAACAAGGATGGGCTTCGCCAGAGCTTCTGTAAGATCGGCCACATGAGGGCCAGCTGCAATGACTAATTCCTCTTCAAAGGCAGGAATGGATACCAGCTCGGGATGCGTGCACGAGCAGCCAATGAACGCGCCATCCAATTCATAATGGAGTACTTTTTCAATTAAAAATTGCGAGTGGCCTGTTGTTAGAGAGAGCTGAACATTGGAATGCTGCTCGTAGTAGCAAGCAAGCAGTTTAGGCAGTCGGACGGCTGCAGCAGTTTGCGTAGATCCAATCAGGAGCGGGCCGCTAGGTTCCCCGGAAGATGAAAGGGCGAGGAACGCTTCATCCAGCAATCCGACGATTTTATCCGCATAGGCCAGCAATGTTTTGCCGCTTGAAGTTAATGACATGCCACGGTTATGACGGTAAAAAAGCACGGTTTGCAGTTCCGATTCAAGCTGTCTGATCCGAGCTGTGATGTTGGATTGGACATAACCGAGCCGCTGAGCAGCCTTGGTGACGGAGCCTTCACGAGCGACCATTTGAAAAACGCGCAAATCTGGGCTTTCCATTTTTGCAACCCCCTTGTAGGTAAAATCCTTGCTATCATTCATTATGATATCTAACATCATTAACAATCATTATACATAATAGAAGTCCTCCCTTACAATTAGCTTACTGCTAGTGAATGGAGGTTTTTTTCGGTGAACAAATTCAAATATATTTGCCTTATTCTGGTTACCACCTTTGTTATGGGAGTTGCGTTTCCCGTAGGGAAAATCGGCATGCTGTACGCGACGCCTTTTTTTCTGATGGGGATCCGCTTCGTGCTCGCAGGAGGCTTGTTGGCTCTGTTGGTTGCCAAAAAGCCGCGACCACGAGGCGGCAGACAGTGGTTGAAATCAGCCCTAATCGGCCTCTTTCAATCTGCGGGTGTGATGGGCTGTGCTTACTACAGCATGCATTGGATCACCTCAAGCGAGTCTTCGATCATTACTTGCACGAACCCGCTGATCGTCATCATTCTCGGGACTATCTTAACTGGAGCCAAGTACCGCGGCCGTCAATGGCTTGGTGTTGCGGTAGGTTTTGTTGGTGTCGCGATGACCTTTGGGCTCCAAATGAACTTCCAAATCGGCACGTTCATCGGCTTCGCAGGTGCGGTTTGCTTCGCGGCAGCTACCCTTCTCATCAAGCGGTGGGGCGCTGAGTTCGACATGACGGTCCTGGCAGCTTACCAAATGCTTGCTGGAGGAATTGTTTTACTTCTATTAAGCGCGTTTACGGAACATGCCTACTTTACGTTTACGGGTGCCTCTGTGTTAGCCGTGCTGTGGCTGGTCATTATGGGCTCCATCGTGCAATTTTCGCTCTGGTTTTATTTGCTTAGGAACGGGGACCCGGCCAAAACGAGCGCCTTTTTGTTTCTTGTTCCGTTATTTGGCGTCCTTTCCAGTTGGCTGCTGCTGGGAGAGCGAATCGCCTGGTATGTTTCGGCGGGCGGGGCTTTTATCTGTTTGGGCATCTTTTTGGTGAATTGGGAAGGCAGTTCGCGTGCGGCTGCAAATTTGGCAAATCATCCATCAGGCGTGTAGGATCACATTATCACAACGGCAAGTACTGTTTATTCAGTGCTTGTCGTTTTTTTGTTGTGAATATTAAGGGGCGGTCATGGCTTTGCAGCGATTAGAAGTCTTTTGTGCAATTAGACTTAACAGTGGACACAACGAATTGGGAAATTAGATAATAGACCTATCCAAATTACGAGGTGTCCGAGATGAGTGAATTCCGCCAACGGTACAATCAAAAGTTTAAAGAGGA
>NZ_JABMKZ010000050.1 GCF_013204855.1 Paenibacillus alba
GCTGACGAATACTAATCGGTCGAGGGCTTAACCAATAGCTGACTAAGCAGCAAATGAAACTACGCCAGTCGTAGTAGCGTTGATCTTACCTTTACGCACGTTTCGTATCTAGTTTTCAAGGAATAAATCCTTGTACTAAGTTTTTCTATTCCCTGATAGCTCAGTTGGTAGAGCACTCGACTGTTAATCGAGTTGTCACAGGTTCGAGTCCTGTTCGGGGAGCCATATGGAGAGGTGTCCGAGCTGGCCGAAGGAGCACGATTGGAAATCGTGTAGGCGTCACAAGCGTCTCGAGGGTTCGAATCCCTCTCTCTCCGCCACTATCTTTCTAGCAAGGCCCGTTGGTCAAGTGGTTAAGACACCTCCCTTTCACGGAGGTAACAGGGGTTCGAGTCCCCTACGGGTCACCATATATTCACACAGATTAACATCCCATGGAGGCTTAGCTCAGCTGGGAGAGCATCTGCCTTACAAGCAGAGGGTCGGCGGTTCGATCCCGTCAGCCTCCATCAAGTTTCCTTCAAAAGTGAGACTTGCAAAGCTTGGAAACGTGAATTATAATTAACGACGCGGGGTGGAGCAGCCCGGTAGCTCGTCGGGCTCATAACCCGAAGGCCGCAGGTTCAAATCCTGCCCCCGCAACCAATTTATCTTCATCATGAAGATATTTTAACTAGCATGGAGCTGTGGTGTAGTGGCCTAACATGCCTGCCTGTCACGCAGGAGACCGCGGGTTCGAATCCCGTCAGCTCCGCCATTTTTCTTCAAATGTTAAGCAAGGCTTTGTAGCTCAGTCGGTAGAGCAGAGGACTGAAAATCCTCGTGTCGGCGGTTCGATTCCGTCCAAAGCCACCATTTCTTAATTAAATACGCCGTTGTAGCTCAACTGGTAGAGCAACTGACTTGTAATCAGTAGGTTGGGGGTTCAAGTCCTCTCGACGGCACCATAGCATGGAGGCTTAGTGAAGTGGCTAAACACGGCAGACTGTAAATCTGCTCTCTCCGAGTTCGGTGGTTCGAATCCATCAGCCTCCATTTACTTTTTCTAGGGGCATAGTTTAAGGGTAGAACAAAGGTCTCCAAAACCTTTGGTGTGGGTTCAATTCCTGCTGCCCCTGCCAAAAAAGTAAAAACTTAATATTGTGGCGGTCGTGGCGAAGGGGTTAACGCACTGGTTTGTGGATCCAGCATTCGCGGGTTCAAGTCCCGTCGTCCGCCCATTATTACCTAATCAAGTATCAAGATAATGGGGATTAGCCAAGCGGTAAGGCAACGGACTTTGACTCCGTCATGCCAAGGTTCAAATCCTTGATCCCCAGTTTTATATGCGGAAGTGGCTCAGCGGTAGAGCATCGCCTTGCCAAGGCGAGGGTCGCGGGTTCGATCCCCGTCTTCCGCTCCATTATTACTAAGGCGCCATAGCCAAGTGGTAAGGCAGAGCTCTGCAAAAGCTTTACCCCCAGTTCGAATCTGGGTGGCGCCTCCACATTACCTTATAAGCCGGAGTGGCGGAATCGGCAGACGCACAGGACTTAAAATCCTGCGGTAGGTGACTACCGTACCAGTTCAAGTCTGGTCTTCGGCACCATTGTTTTACAACGTATATGCCGGCATGGCGGAATGGCAGACGCGCTCGACTCAAAATCGAGTCCGAAAGGGTGGAGGTTCGAGTCCTCTTGCCGGTATAGCAAAGAAGCTTATGAAATCAATTGATTTCATAAGCTTTTTTTATTTGTCTTGACGGCTGTCCATCACGAAGGTTACCCTAGAATTGGTATTCGGGGAAGATGTCACGTAAAGGATGCGATAGCGGTTGAACTGGAGAAAATCTCTGACTTTTAAATTTGTCGCCGGATTTGTGATCATTATTTCTCCACTTATTCTTTTCTTGTACTATAATAACCTATACGCGATTAGTGTCGTGAGGGAGCAAGTCTCAGGAGCCAACCGAAACCTGTTGGCGGATTATGTGAAGCAAGTGGATAAGCAGATGAAAGAAATCAATAATTACTTGAATTTGGTCAATGATCGCGAACCGGACGTGAATCTCTTGAATTTCATGGAGTATGGTACGGACGATTATATGCTGACGAAGCAAAAGATTTTTACGCGATTTCAGGTGGATTTGGGATACTTCCAGGTGATCGACACCATTTTTCTATATAATATCAAGGATAAAGATATTGTTCTGAATACACGATCCGACTATTACTTAAACGAGAAAGTGATCGCAGATTACATCGAACAGCATCCCAAAGATGACGAGATGCAGAAGATTGGGTCTTGGCAGCTCATTAAGGTGGGCGATGAGACCGCTTTCCTCAAACTAATCAGAAACAATAATTTAGTGGTTGGCTGTTGGATCAAGGCGAACACAGTGGCTGAGCCTTTGAAGTTCCTGGACGCGGAGAATGGCGGTGGCGGGGCTGCGCTAGTGAGTATGGAAGGCGAAGTGGCATCAGTAACCAAATTGACGGAGCAGCAAATCGCGTTGGCAGCCAAAGTGCCGGAGCAGCAAGATAAGCCGTATCAATCTGTAACCGATTACACGAAGGAGCTTTCGTATCTGCTTGTTGCTATTCCCGCAACGATGGTTCCTATCAAGTATGTTGTTCTGATTCCGGAAGCCAGCATGCTGAAGAATTTGCCCTTTTTTCGACTGGCCATTTATATTATTCCACTTGGCGGGCTGCTGATTTTATCCTTTTACTTCATTTTCGTTAGAAAAGTATTGCTAACGCCGATGAAGAAGCTTATCCGCGGGATGCAGCGCATTACGAGAGGGGATTGGGATGTTCAACTCGAACAGGACAATACGACGGAGTTCGCTTTTGTGATACGTACATTCAATAACATGGTCGGAGAAATTTCCAATTTGAAAATCGACGTCTATGAGCAGCAGCTGCTTACGAAGGAAGCCGAATTTAAACATTTGCAGGTGCAGATTAAACCGCATTTCTATTTGAATTCTTTGAACATTATTACAAGTCTCGCGGCAACCAAGCAATACGATATCATCCAGAAAATGGCCCGATATTTGGCTGAATATTTCCGATTTAATATCTCAACATCAAGACGAACAGTGACCATAGAAGCAGAGCTTAAGCATATTCAGAATTACTTGGAGATTCAGAAGCTGCGCTTCCCAGGCAAGCTGACCTATGAAATCAGCCTTCCAGAGGAGCTCGCGCATTGCTCGATGCTGCCTCTTACGATCCAAACGCTCGTAGAGAATTCTATCATTCATGGCTTTATGAATCGGCGTGAGCTTTTTACGATCAAGATTGAAGTGAGAGAAAGCCAAGTAGTTAAAGAGGGAATTAAGGAGAAAACGGTTTGGGTGCAAGTGGCTGATAATGGGGTTGGTTTTAAGCCGGAGATCCTTGATAAACTTCAAATGAATCGCTGGCACGAACATTCAGGTGAAAATGGACATCTTGGTCTTCATAATGTGTTATTAAGGCTGCAGATGCGTTATGGCGATCGGGCACAATTGTTATTCCGTAATCAGGCTGACAAAGGTGCCGTTGTACAAATCGGCATTCCGGCAATCTACTTGGAAGATGAGGCTGAGGAAAACGATGACATATCAGATTATGGTCGTTGATGATGAGTTTTATGCGGTTCAAGGCGTGACACAAGGGATTGAATGGGTGAATCTAGGGATCGAGCAGGTGTATGAGGCCTATGATGCTGAAGAAGCGAAGGAAAGGCTTCTAGAGTCTCGTATTGATGTCATGATTTGTGATATTGAGATGCCGAATATGAATGGACTTGAGCTGATTAATTGGGTAAAGGAGCATTCACCGTGGACGGAGACGATCTTCCTGACGGGGCATGCTGATTTCTCTTATACGCGAACGGCGCTGCAAGCAGGGTCTTTTGACTATATGCTGAAGCCCTTTGATTATGATGAGCTGCAGGTTGTTGTGGGGCGGGCGCTGAAGAAGATTCAGGAATCAAGGGAGGCGCAAAGCTTTCACGAGGTTCAGCAAAGATATTACTCCCTGTTCCAAACACATAAACCGCTGCTGGAGGAAAAGTTTTGGCAGGATCTCTTGGCAAGGCGGATACCGCCATCCCGCTCATCGTTAGAGTCGCTCATTGCTTTGTATGAGCTGGGCTTTTCGCCAGAGAGCTGTGTACTGCCTGTGCTGATCTCGGTGGAACTGTGGAAAAAGGAGTTAAGCGCACGCGACGAAGATATTATGGAATATGCGCTTCGCAATGCCGCAGGGGAACTGATCTTGGCGAGCGAGGATGGCGCAGTTCTGCAAGACCGCAGTGGGAATAACTTGGTGCTGTTCTACCTGCCACCGGAGCCTTCTTACAACATGAGCAGTCTCGCGCAGCGCTGCGAGCATTATATTCGTTCCTGCAACGAATATTTCTTTTGCGATTTAAGCTGCTACATGGGGGAAGCGACTGAATTTGGCAGCTTTTTGGAGATGTATGTGCAGCTGCTCGAAGCCGAACGAAGCAACGTTACTCTGTCCAATCGTGTTATCCCATTAGACGAGCATCGGGAGTCGTCCGGACAGGCGCTTTTGATACCTTGGGTGTCAGGTATTTCGGTTTTATTCGATTTGGGCAGCAGGGAAGATGTGAAGCGCAAGCTGGATGACATTTTTGCCATGCTGGAGGCAGAGCCAAGCTTAACGATTGAGACGCTGGAATCTTCGTATCATGCTTTGCTGCATATGGTGTTTCAAGTGTTTCATAAACGAGGCTTCACCTTGCAGGAAGTTTTTGCGCCACGTGATCTGTCCGACAGTGCCTCGGCAACACGCTCCCTGCTTCAGTTCAAGGCATGGTGTTACCGCATTATTCTAAATGGAATGGACTTTATCCTGCATAATGAAAAAGGCGAGGCGTCCGTCATTCACAAGATTTCCTCTTATATTGACGAGCATTTGCGAGAGGATATAACAAGGGAACAAATCGCGGAGTATGTTCATTTTAACCCGGCTTATTTATCCCGATTATTTAAAAAAGAGACGGGGAGCTCCCTGACCGATTATATTTTGGCCAAACGCATGGAGAAGTCCAAAGATTTGCTGGTCTCCTCCCAGCTCAAAATAGGGGATATTGCAGAAATTGTCGGGTATGAGAACATCCCTTATTTCACGAAGATGTTTAAAAAGTCAACTGGGCGCACGCCAAGAGAGTATCGCAAAGAACAAACAGCCTCCATATGAACGGTGAGCCATTTCCATTTGAGATGGCTCTTTATTTTGCACAAAAGGAAGATGCAGGAAGAGAAAAGTAACAAAAGTAGCAGAAATGAGGTCACAATCGGGTATAGAGTGGAACTACATTCGCTTCTATAATGAAGACATAAGAGAGAGAACACACACATACGAACTCAGAGCAGATAGGGGGAAGATCAATGAGCAAAGCAGTAGCAGGGCAATCAGCTGCCAAGATCAGTGATCCACATGAAGTTAAACCGAAGAAAATGAGTTACTTTTCGCAGAAGAAGGCCCTGTATTTCATGCTTTTACCAGGTGTGCTTTATTTATTACTGAACAATTACTTGCCGATGTTTGGCATAATTATCGCTTTTAAGAAAATCAACTATACCGATGGTATTTGGGGAAGTCCTTGGGCAGGACTAGAGAATTTCAAATATTTGTTCGCCACCGCGGATGCTTGGACGATTACACGAAATACTTTGTTGTACAACGCCGTATTTATCATTCTCAATCTTGTTTTTGGTGTTGCCATTGCTATTTTATTAAATGAAGTGAAGCAAAAGTTGATGTCCAAATTCTATCAATCGGTTGTCTTTCTCCCCTACTTCTTATCCATGGTTGTCGTTGGTTATGTGGTGCTGGGATTTCTAAGTATGGAAACAGGATTCATTAATAAATCCATTCTGGAGCCGCTTGGCTTCGAGGGCATTGACTGGTACTCCGAATCGAGTTACTGGACGCTCATTCTTCCTATCGTGAACACGTGGAAATATGTCGGATACTCATCGGTGATCTACTTAGCGGCAATCGTCGGTTTTGACCAAGAGCTATATGAAGCGGCTACACTTGATGGCGCCAGTAAAATGCAGCAGTTCCGCTACATTACGATCCCGCTTTTGTATCCCTTAATCATCATTACTACGCTGCTGGCCATAGGCCGGATCTTCTACTCGGACTTTGGACTTTTCTATCAGGTTCCCTTGAACTCAGGTACGTTATTCCCAACAACGAATGTTATCGACACTTACGTCTATCGCACGTTTCTCATTAACGGTGACATCGGAATGTCGTCGGCAGCTGGATTGTATCAAGCGATCGTTGGTTTTGTGCTCATTCTTGCCAGCAATATGCTTGTCCGACGAGTCAGCAAAGAAAATGCCTTATTTTAAACCACATATGAGGTTAGTTCTAGGGGGTTAACAAGATGTCACAAGCATCTGCGCAACATAAAAAAACTAGCGGACTTGATATATTCGTCCACATTCTCTTTATTGTCATCTCCATTCTGTGCATCGCGCCGCTTATCTTGGTGATATCGGTCTCATTCTCAGATGAAACGTCCATTATTGCCAATGGATTCAAGTTCTACCCCGAAGTATTCAGTCTAAAAGCTTATGAAATCCTATTTAAGGATTTTGAGCAAATTCTGCGCTCCTATGGCATTTCGTTATTCGTAACGATTGTCGGATCGATCTTGAGCTTACTTTTAATTGCTCTTTACGCCTATCCGTTATCTAGGGAGGATTTGAAATATCGGAATGCTTTTGCCTTCTTCATCTTCTTCACGATGTTGTTCAATGGTGGATTGGTACCATGGTATCTCGTTTACGTGAATATCCTCCATCTCAAGAATACCGTGTGGTCATTGATTTTACCGCTGCTAATGACACCATTTTTCGTCATTGTGATGCGCACCTTTTTTGCAACGACGATCCCCACCGCTTTGCTCGAATCCGCCAAAATCGATGGTGCGAGCGAGCTGAAGACATTTATTAGAATCGTTCTTCCACTGTCCTTGCCGGTTCTGGGAACGATCGCCTTATTCAATACAGTGAATTACTGGAATGATTGGTTTCTCAGCTTGGTGTTTATCAGTGACAGCCATAACATCAGCTTGCAATATTTAATGTACAAAACGCTGCTGAACATTCAGTACATTACTTCAAACTCTGCTGTTCTAAATGGGATCTCAAGCGGGGGCGGCCAAATTGATTTGCCCTCCAGAACGCTTCAAATGGCTATGGCTGTTGTTGGTATTGGACCCGTCGTTATTGCTTATCCCTTCTTCCAACGATACTTCGTAAGAGGACTAACGATTGGCGCTGTAAAAGGCTAGCCCCGGGCGCCCCCCGGTTACGATAAAGGTTAGTATTCATGTATAAAAACATATCTTAGGAGGGTTATTAGATGAAGACAATGAACAAAACAATGCTAACGACGCTTTCAGGCATGATGGCCATTAGCATGGTTCTAGCTGGGTGCGCCAAATCGAATACAACAGAAACGACAGCGGCGCCTGCGGCAACAACAGCAGCAACGGCGGCGGCTGCAGCCACACCAGAAGCTAAGCCAAGCGCCAAAACAGAGCTGGTCACTTTGTATTATCCTGGCGCTGAACAGAAAGACGTCAAATCCGTCGAAGAAGAAGCGAATAAATATTTGAAAGATAAACTCAATGCAACGATCAAAATCAATGCGATTGATTTCGGCCAATGGAACGATAAATTAAACTTGATGATTGCTTCCGGGGAAGAAGCCGATATCATTTTCACAGCAGCATGGCAAAACTACACCGTGAACGTGGCCAAAGGCGCGTTCCTGCCTTTGAATGATTTGTTGGCCAAAAACGGCCAGGATATCGTGAAAAACCTCGACCCAGCTTTCCTCGAAGGCTCCAAAATTAACGGCAAAAACTACGGAATACCAACAAACAAAGAACTTGCAGCTACACGTGGCGTGCTCCTGCGTAAGGATCTTGTTGATAAATACAAAATGGATCTGACGAACGTTAAAACGTGGAAGGACCTTGAGCCGCTTTTGAAAACGGTGAAAGACAAAGAACCGGGCATTACACCATGGTTTATTGCGAATCAAGGAAACGGCGGCAGCAGCGGTATACTGGATAACCTGGATTGGGATTATCTCGGCGATGCTTCCGTGCCAGGTGTCATTTCCAAAACGGGCAAAAATACGAAGGTACTTAATGCGCTTGAAACACCGGAATACAAAGAAGCAGCAAAGCTGATCCGTTCCTACTATAAAGCAGGCTATATCAACAAAGATGCCGCCACAACTACGGTGTTCCCCAAAGACCAAGCGAAAGCCGGCAAAGTATTCATGTGGACAGATGGACTGAAGCCAGGTAAAGATGCAGAAACAGAAGGTTATGTAGGCTTTAAGTTAACCCAGCTCGATTTGACGGTTCCCACCATTTCAACGGGGGATGCATCCGGGGCCATGCTGGCGATCTCCAAGACATCCAAGCATCCTGATTTGGCTATGAAAGTGATTAACCTTTTGCACTCGGATAAAACGTTCAATAACTTGATTAACTTCGGTATTGAGGGTAAACACTATGTGAAAAAATCAGATACGATTATTGATCTGCCTGCCGGCAAAACGGCGCAAGATACAGGCTATAACCCAGGCGCTCAATGGGAGCTTGGCAACCAGTTCTTGAACTACCTATGGACCAATGAAGATCCGAACAAATGGCAAAAATTTAAGGATTTTAACGCAAAAGGGGTAAAATCTCCTGCACTTGGCTTTGCTTTCAACAGTGAACCGGTTAAAAATGAAATCGCAGCTTGCGCTAACATCGCCAACCAATATGGCCCGGCACTGTCCGCAGGCACCGTGGATCCGGATGAAGTCATTCCCAAATTCCTCGAGAAATTGAAAGCCGCAGGTGTGGACAAAATTATCGCGGAAAAACAAAAGCAGTTGGATGCTTTTCTGGCAGCGTCGAAAAAGTAATGTTATGAATAAGGAGCCAGGTTCAAATGAACCTTGGCTCCTTATTTTTTGGGCCTAAGGCCTGCGGAATGTTTAGGCAGCAGCCTTTTTTTCGAAAATAACGCTGGAATCTGAACAAGAGCCAGCAGCCTTCCATATGGTAGAAAAGAGAATGAGATGCCATTATGGAGGTGCAAGTGCTATCGAATACCTAGATATGTTAGCTAAGCTTGGGGTGGGAAATGCGCATCCCGGGGGGTTCGGAGAGACGATTGAACAATTGAAGAAGTACCCGATAGAAAAAGGGAAGCGTGTACTGGAAGTTGGCTGTGGGACTGGAAGGACGGCATGTTATCTTGCTGAGCAGGGCTGTGAGGTAACAGCCATTGATATTCGCCCGGAAATGATTGCGAAAGCGAATATCAGAGCTGCGAAACAAGGGATACAGGTTCAGTTTCAAGTAGGTGACGTTTGCGACTTGCCTTTTGAAGACCAAACATTCGATGTGGTTATGGTGGAGTCGGTAACGAATTTCGCGGAAGCACAGAAGGCTGTAGGCGAGTACTACAGGGTGTTGAAATCGGGAGGCAAGCTTTATGATCGCGAGGTTATTCGGGTCAAGAATATGTCAGCGGGCGTGCACCGTGCACTTTGCAGCTTCTATGGCGTAAGTAAAATTTACAGCATGGAAGAGTGGCGGGAGTTGTTGGAAAAGGGGAAGTTCAGCCCCGTACAATTTTCAGGAATCCATCCCTTCCCATTGACGATGTTCGAAGATCAGGTACAGCACCCCGACCCAGTTCACTTGTCAGATAAGCAATCTTTTATGGACCCAAGGATATGGCAGCTTACGGCGAGATACGATGAGCTTGTCAGTAAGTATCACCCTTATATGGGTTACACACTAATGATAGGTTCGAAGGAATAAGGGAAGGCGAGGCAGGATTTTGGCTCCCGATGGCGAAATAGATGAGAAAGATTATCATTGGGGGCTGTTTCTTTGAATATGGATGTCATAACGGAACGAATTCCGAATCGGAAGGCCAAAGAAATCTATGACCGCATTTGTCGTCAAACGACCGTATCCAAAACAGACCTATTAGAGCAAAGCGGGATGACCGTATCTACGCTGACACGGCTGTTGGAAGAATTAACGAGCCAAGGCCTTATTCTTGAATCGGGGTTTGGGGCATCTACTGGTGGGCGTAGGCCGATTCTGTATGAGAAGAATACGGCCTACGCTTATATATTTGGTTTGGAAATATCAAGAACATTATCAAAGCTCGTTCTTGTCGACCTAGGTATGAAGAAATTAGATTCGTACAGTTGGGCGATGACGGCAGAGATGACACCGGACGCGCTTATTCGTCTGATTGCCGAAGAAGCCAATCGGATGTTGGAACAGCATCGCATTCCGAAGGCATCGCTGCTTGGTATTGGTATTGGAGCTGTCGGACCCGTGGATCGACAATCTGGGGTAATTCTGGAGCCAGCTTATTTCCAGGCTAAGGGGTGGAGGCATGTAGAGATTTGCAGGCTCCTGACAGAAACGTTAGGCATACCGGCGCTGCTCGACAATGGAGCTAATACGGCCATTTTGGGCGAGTCCTGGCATCAACGTACGCAGAGCTTCAAGCATCTGCTGTATATCCATGCCGGTGTAGGCTTACGGTCCTCCATGGTTTCCGAAGGGAAGCTAATCTACGGGGCCGTTGATATGGAAGGCTCCGTTGGTCAAATGATTATTCAAACCGACGGTGTAGCTCATCGCAATGCTTCCGGCAACTACGGAGCCCTGGAGTCCTATGCCTCCTTATATGCGATCGAGAAGGCGGCAAGGTCATCGTTTAAAAAGGGACGATCGACGATATTGTCCCATTACGTGGATGATCCGGATAAGCTGACCTATCAGCATGTTCTCGATGCACTGCGAAAAAATGATCCCCTGGTTGTGGAGATCATTACAGAAGCTGCTACCTATTTTGGCATTGGACTAGCCAATTTGTTGAATATTTTGCACCCCGAGAAAGTGATTTTAGGGGGGCCGTTAATTGCAGGCGGAGAATTGTTTTTCCAAACCGCTACCCAAGTAGCGATTCGGAAAACATATTACTACCCCGCGTATCAAGTGGTCTTCAGCAAAGGGCAGCTTGGTGAAGAAGCCCTTGCCATTGGGGCAGCCGTGTTGGTCATGAACCAATTGGTTAGGCTGTAGCGTTCTTCAAGAACTCTACGAGCAGCGCGTTGAACGCTTCCGGATTTTCCATCGGAGTCAGATGCGCAGCACCCGGAATTACATGAAAGCTGGCGTCGCTAATTTGATCAGCCATCTTGTTCATCACATCCGGAGGAGCAACGGCATCGTGTTCACCTGCAATGACGAGGGTAGGAACCGAGATCGTACTGAGCAGGTCGACCGAGTCCTCACGGAACGCCATAGCTAGACTTGCGTGGACAAGTCCTTCCCCGGCCATCGATTCCATCACAAGGCTTAGAGAATCGACAAGCGCAGGCTGATCTTGCCTTGTTTGTTCGGTGAGCAGCTTCGGCAGCATCGCATCTTTTGCCGCGGCAGCGCCTTTGTCATACAACGAAACGGCCATGTTCATCCGATTCTTCCGAGCCTCTTGTCCATCAGCTTCAGGACGCGTATTGGCGAGAATAAGGGAAGTAAATCGTGAAGGAGCTTTGCGCAGAAGTGCGAAGGCCACATATCCCCCCATGGAGAAGCCGCCCAGTGCGGCTTTTTGTATGCCCATTTTATCCATCAATGTCAAAATGTCGTCCGCATATGTGTCGATCGAAATGTTCGTTACCGGAACATCAGATTGACCCATGCCGCGCAAATCAGGTGTGATTACCCGGTAATGAGGTGCCAAGGCCTGGACTTGCGATGCCCACATGCGATGATCGAGCGGAAAGCCGTGCAATAAAATGACAGGTGCTCCTTGTCCTTCTTCCTCTACAAACAGTTCAGCTCCGATAATATGATGTTTCATGTTTTCACCCTCCAATAGTTGTTGTTCACACTCATAAAGTCCTAAATTGCGACAAATTAATAGTTCATTAGACACAATATAGTGAAAATTAGCGAAAAAGTTATGTCTTCATACTTTCATTATGGTTAACTCATACTTCTTTAACATTTGGTTGGTATTCTCAAATTATACCTTTTGTTAGTAACCATATAAAGCTAAAACGAAACATTCATTTTAAAAAGTGAGGTTATTAATATGACTAAAAAGCCGTGGTCTACACAAGAATTGGACAAGCTAATCCGCTTATCCTCTGAATGTCCGCCTGTCGTTATTGCCAGAGAATTGTCTCGTCCTGTCACATCCGTACGCAAAAAAATGCGTGAAATCGGTGTAAGTTATGTAACAGGGGAGCAATGGAAAAAAAGTCAAATTCAATATCTCATTTCAGATGAAGGAACTTCGTATAACAATAAACATAAACTGACACAAGCGCCAAAGGAAAACGAATTTGAATCCCCTGTTCTTGATGAGTTCTGGACAACCTTAGTGAAAATGGCCAGAGTAGCGAAAAAGAGGGGGAAAAGAGTGGATGTCCTTTCCTTTATCGATACATATCGCAAGATTCGTATTGGCGGGTAATAAAATGAAAGTACCTCATAAAAGGTGAAATCCGTTATAACGAGATTTTATCTTTTTCTTTTGTCTATTTCCTTCTAAAATGAGAGGACCACAGACAACCAGGAGGTAATATGCACAGAATTCCACTCTTCTCATTAATAAACAAATATGACACGGCCATTTGGGTTCGTGTTATTGGAACGATTTTAACTTCATTAGCCGGATTTATGATGAGACCTTACTTGGTTTACTATTTATATGATAAGCTGGATGGTTCCATTTTGTTATCCATGCTGATCGTCGGGCTGCAGCCGTTATGCGGAATTTTCGTGAATTTATATGCAGGCAGTTTAAGCGATCGGTATGGGCGAAAGCCAATGATTTTGGCAGCGTTGATTATCCAAGCACTCGCTGTTGGCGGGTATATGTTCGCCAGCCATGTATGGGAATTCGCGCTGATTTCGATTGTTAACGGAATTGGACACGCAATGTTTCAACCTGCGGCAAACGCACAAATCTCCGACGTGGTTCCAGAGGAGAAGCGAGCGGAAGTTTTTGCGCTTTTGCACACCGCCTTAAATATGGGCTCAGCGTTCGGACCGCTGCTTGGATTGCTGCTCTTCACTTGGAATCCGACGATTATCTTCCTTTCTTGTACGGTCGCTTTACTTGCCTACGCATGGCTTGTCATTTGGAAAGTTCCCGAAACATTGCCTGTGAAAAGCACGGAGCAAAAAGCGGCAGCGAGGAGTAAACCAAAAATCAGATGGCTGGATCACAAGCCATTGCTGTGGATCACACTGATGATGATGCCGGTTTCAGTGTTGTATGCGCAAGTTGAAACAACGTTTCCGCTGCACTTGCAGCAGCATTTTGAGAATTACAAAACGGTTTTTGCCACAATCATAACCTTTAACGGCTGCGTAGTGATCGCACTGCAATTATGGATTGCCAAGCGAACCGAGCATATCACCCCTTACATCATTATCGCCGTGTCTTATTTATTATTTGCTGTTGTGTCAATTGGATACGGATTTGTGCCAATCTTTGCATGGCTGCTTGTCGTTGAGTTTTTATTTACCATTGGTGAAATGTTGAACGGGCCGCATATTCAGAAAGTGATATCCGTTATTGCGCCTGAGGATCAAAGAGGATGGTATTTCTCCATTTTCGGCATGAATTGGCAGGTTTCTCGTGCTCTAGGGCCTGTGCTTGGTGGCTTGCTTTTTAGTCACTATGGAGGGAAAGTGATGTTTGGGATTTTGGGTGTCATTCTGGTGATTGCCGGCATTGCCCAGACCAGATACATCAGAGGACTGAATCGCAGCCAGGAGGAGTCCAGAGCAAAGGCAGTCCTCCAAGCATAAGGATGAGGTTGAAAGCTCCCGGTTCGTTAGGGAGCTTTTAAGCTTTTTAATGCTTTTGTAAGACATACGTAAGCTTCATTTCGAAAATCTGCGGTATAATAAAACCAGATTCGAGGAGGGAATACGTATGAGCTCGCTTATTCTCGTTGTAGATGATGAAACGAATATCATTGATGTGTGTACCGTGTATCTGAAGCGAGAGGGGTACGAGGTTATATCGGCGGCGAATGGCGAGGAAGCCATCCGTTTATGGCGGCTGCACAGTCCGCAGCTGATCGTGCTTGACCTCATGATGCCGGGCAAAAATGGCTGGCAAGTTTGCGAAGAAATTCGCAACGAGCAGGACGTGCCCATCATCATGTTAACAGCTCGAGGCGACGAAATGGATCGGCTCATGGGGTTGACAATGGGCGCAGACGACTACCTGACGAAGCCTTTTTCGCCGCGCGAGCTGGTGCTGCGAGCGAAAGGTATTTTGCGCAGGCTGCAGCGCAGCAAGGCGGAGGCCGTGCCCGGTGCGGTCGCGCAATTGCCCGCGCATATCATGAAATTTCCGGGCATCGAACTCAACGTGCTGCACCGCAGTGTTCGAGTGAACGGGAAGGAAATTGAGCTGACCGTGAAGGAATTTGAACTTTTGCATTTGTTCGCGGGTCATCCGGAGCAAGTATTTTCACGGAACCAATTGCTGAGCAAAGTCTGGGATATCGATTACTATGGGGATACCACGACAGTAACCGTCCATATCCGCAGACTAAGAGAGAAAATTGAGCTTAATCCTTCACAACCTCGTTACATTAAAACCGTATGGGGCATTGGGTATAAATTTGAAGGGAGGGACCCTTCCTGAAACTTCGCGTTTATTTGCTCATTGCAAGCGGTGTGAGTACCGGGATAATATTACTCACACTATTTATTTGCTATCATTATATGCTGCTGAAATGGAAAGACGTAATCCTCCTTAGCACAGTGACCTTAGGCGCGGCGGGCGTTTCCATGCTGATTCACTATTATATGACGCGTCCCTTGGAAAAGGCGATACATGCGATCACACAGGAAACAACCCAGATCTCAGAAGGACATTTCGAAGGCCAAGTACCGCAGATTGGGCCTATTGAATTTCAAAGATTAGCTGGTCAATTCAATTATATGACAGGGAAGCTGAACGAAAGCTTTCAAAAATTGCGTTCCGCAGAAGTATCTCGTAAAGAGCTTGTCGCCAACGTTTCACATGACCTGAGAACCCCTATGGCGTCCATTCAAGCCTTTGTTGAAGCTTTGCAAGATGACGTTATTCAGGATAAAGCTACCTTTGCAAGATATCTCCAAACGATTCGCCTGGAAACAGGGCGCTTAGATGGATTGATCCAAGAACTATTTAAGCTTTCTCAGTTAGATGCAGGTGGAACCGAATTCGTTCCCGAACGCTACCATGTTGATCACTTGCTGCTTGATAGCTTGCAGAGCCTAGCCTTCCAGCTGGAGGAAAAGCAACTGCAGATTGACATCGATCTGCCTGATCGACTGCCCCCCGTAGCCATCATGCCGCAAGAAATGAAGCGGGTCCTTTCTAATATTTTGGACAATGCCATAAGACATTCGCCAGTGGGCGGGACTATTTTGATTCAAGGAAAGCAACTATCAGCACCGTATGTGCAGCTCAATATACAGGATCAAGGTCAAGGTATGGAAGAAGCAGACAGCAATAAAATTTTCGATCGCTTCTATCGCGCTGACCCTTCCCGAACAAGGACGAGCGGTGGTGCAGGCCTAGGACTTGCGATTGCTAAATCGATCGTTGAGCTGCATGGAGGAACCATTGGCGTAGAAAGCCAAACAGCGATAGAAAGTCGTGGAAGCAGATTTTGGTTTACATTGCCAATTGATAAATAAGCCGCAAGAGGAGAATTCCTTCTTGTGGCTTTTTTATTGTTAGTCTCTCGTAAGGAATCTGTAATCATTTCGTTAGTGTTTCTTAAGTTCGCTGCGTTATCTTAGTTCCTAGGAAGACGTAATGAAAACTTAGGAGGAATAAGAAGATGAAAACATGGAAAAAGGTCATCACAGTAACCGTAGTAGCGTGCACACTTGCCCTGCCTACCTTGGCAAGCGCTGAAGAAATGATGAAGTCAAAGTTCGATTACAGCGGAGTTCAAACGATTACCCAAGATGGAACACAGCTTGTTCCGCTTCGTCAAGTTGCCGAGTCACTAGGCTTTAAAGTAACTTGGAACGGAGAGAATCGTTCTGTTACCTTGATGAAGTCAACCATGATGATGGAGGACAAAAGCATGGCTATGGGCACAGGCTACACGATCCGCATCGACAGCAAAACCTTTAAAGCTGGCGATATGGATAACATGCTCATGACAGCTCCGATGATCGTAAACGACATGACCTATGTACCCAAAGAATTTGTAGATACATATTTATTGAAGGAAATGATGATGAAGTAACATGTTGCAGGCTAGCTGGCATTTAGTAGAATAAAACTGAACCAGGGGTAAACTTCGATATGAAGTTTATCACTGGTTTTTCGTTGTGGAGTTGGGCTCAGTGGATTGGTGGGAAAGCGATCTATGGTCATTATCCCTGTGGCTCAGTGGTTGGTGAGAAAGCGACCTATGGCCACTATCCCTGTGGCTCAGTGTGATGAGAAGGTGATCTATGGGCACTATCCCTGTGGCTCAGTAGTTGGTGGGAAAGTGATCTATGGTCACTATCCCTGTGGCTCAGTGGTTGGTGGGAAAGCGACCTATGGACACTATCCCGTTGGCTCAGTAGTTGGTAGGAAAGCGATCTATGGACACTATCCCGTTGGCTCAGTGGTTGGTGGGAAAGCGACCTATGGACACTATCCCGTTGGCTCAGTGGTGGGTGGGAAGGCGACCTATGGTCACTATCCCTGTGGCTCAGGTGGTAGTTGGTGGGAAAGCGACCTATGGACACTATCCCTGTGGCTCAGTGGTTGGTGAGAAGGTGATCTATGGACACTATCCCGTTGGCTCAGTGGTTGGTGGGAAAGCGATTTATGGTCACTATCCCGTTGGCTCAGATGTTGGTGCCGAAAGATTCGTACGCTTGTAGGCTATCCTTTTGATTCTGGGAGCAGGTAGTTAAGGGATCGACTTTATGATTGTATAAAATAGATGATTTTAAGAAGTGAACAAGGTTTTCAATGGGAAGGTTAGTGGAAAAGGAAGCATTTCTTTTAGGTGAGATTGGATGAAGGATGTTGATTAAGACTAAGTTATTACCGTTAGGAGATAACTGGCTAAGCCGATTAGTAATCTACGATTAGGAGATAACTGGCAAAACTGATTAGTAATCTACGATTAGGAGATAACCGGCTAAGCTGATTAGTAATTAATGATGTGACAGGAGTCGGGATGTTGTTACTGAGGCAAGGGGATAGTGGTCATAGAGGATGGAAGAAAGAAATATCCCACTAACCAAATGGAATATAACGTTAATTTTAGAAATGGAGAGAAATGGTTTGAATATTAGCCTAAATGTAAGCCTTTTTTAAGATTTGTACGTTATGATAAGAGAAGTCAAAGTGTTGTTAAAGGATGTGGGGATATGGATTCGAAAAGAGGCTGGTTAAAGCAATCTTTTGGTAAGCGTTTGAATTCGATTCATAGCTGGAATGCTTGGATTTTGCTGCTTTTGACGATAACAGGCATCATACTGAGCATAGGAGCTATCCGAGGAGAGCTGGGGAGTTTGCGTGTGACGCTTAAGCAGCTTCATATTTATTTGGGGGTTGCTTCGATTGTGCTCATTGCGCTTTATGCGCCGATGATTCGGAAACATTGGCATCAGATTCGCGCGCGGCGCAATCAACGCGTGAATCTGGTATTCGTGCTCGCGCTGCTGGTCGGCTGGACAGCGTCTGGGGTCATTCTTTGGCAGTTCCGCCACCTGCCGCCGGCTCTCAACAACTCGGCACTCTTCGTGCATGACCTGCTCACCTGGGTCGGAGTGCCGTATGCAGTGTACCACGCCATCTCGCGCAGTCGATGGCTGAAGCGCCAGCAGCGGCTGGAGCAAGCCGCCGCTGCTGCTGCAAGACCGCCGGCTGCGCAGTCGGTTCCGGCAGCACCTGCGGCCGCGAGCACGCAGGCGGCAGAGCAAGTACCCGCGGCCGCAGAGGACGCCGCCGCGAAACGCACTGCAGCGCAGGCGGTTATCGCCGCGCTGAAAGAATCGCCGATCACACGCGCATCGTTCCTGCGCTTAGTCGCAGGCTTGCTGCTCGTGATCGCGGTGGGGCCGGCCTTTTATCGTTGGATAAAAGGGGCTTTTGACACCGGCGGCTCGACGACGGCCGAGTATATGGCCAGTGACGGCAATAAGATGCTGCCGCCACCGGCGCCACTTCCAGACTCCGCTGCGGTCGTGGGCGGAGGGGCAAAAGGGAATTTCCGTATTTACACGGTAACGGAAATTCCCGCGTTTTCCTCGGATACGTGGAAATTCGCGATATCCGGTCTCGTTGATCATCCCAATACGTGGAATTGGGAGGAGTTTTTGAACATGCAGCGTACGGTGCAGGTCAGTGACTTTCATTGCGTGACAGGCTGGTCGGTCTATCAATGCACATGGGAAGGCATCCCGCTCAAACAGTTGTTGGCGGCTGCAGGTGTCCAAGCCAAGGCGAAGTATGTGAAGTTTTATTCTGGAGATAAGGTATATACAGATGCACTATCCTTAGATCAAGCCAGCGGCGATGATATTATGGTCGCAGTGCTGATGGACGGGAAGCCGATTGCGCAGAAATTAGGCGGTCCTGTCCGGCTGATTGTTCCCCAGATGTACGCCTACAAATCCGTCAAATGGCTTCAAGGCATTGAGCTTATCGAGAAGGAGCACATGGGATACTGGGAAGTAAGAGGCTATGACAATGATGCTTGGGTAGATGCTTCCAAAGCATGAGCGAGAGTAGGAATGAGGCAAGGGATAACTGACTTTCCAAGTGGTTTTTGGTATAGTAAAGCTAAGAAACTTGCTTGGAAATGAGGAAATCGTGATGGAAATCGTATCTGTGAACGTTGGCTTACCTCAATCAATTGTATATCAAGGAAAAGAGCTGGTTACGGGGATATACAAAACTCCGGTCAGCTCATCTTTGTTTGTATCCAAGGAACAATTGGAAGGGGATGGGCAAGCGGATTTGGAAGTCCATGGTGGACCGGACAAAGCGCTTTGTGTCTACCCGGTGGAGCACTACGCATTCTGGGAGCAGGTGCTGGGTCAAACGCTGGAAGCGGGTACGTTTGGTGAAAATCTAACGGTGCGTGGTCTGGTTGAAACGGAAGTTTGTATCGGTAATACGTATGCGATCGGAGAAGTTATCGTTCAAATCACGCAGCCCCGTCAGCCATGCTTCAAGCTGGCTAAGCGTCTTGATTTGGGAAATGCTGCTTTGCAAATGCAAGAAACCGGGTATACCGGATATTATTTTAGAGTGCTGCAAGAAGGCAGCTTTTCTAAAGATTCTAAGCTGAAATTGATCTCTAAGGATGAAGCGGGAATTACTGTTGCCTATGCCAATCAAGTGAAGTACCATGATAAAACGAATGCTGAGGCGATCCTTCGTGTCGCGCAAACACAAGCTTTGTCAGCAAGTTGGAAAAAATCTTTTTTGAAGCGGCTAGTGGAGCTTCAAGCATGATAACAGGAGTGATTCTAGCAGGAGGGCTCAACCGACGTATGGGAGGAAAGCCGAAGGCGCTTTTACCTGTGCAAGGGGAGCCTTTGCTCGTTAGGCAGCTGAAGGAAATGTCGAAGATCTGCAAGGAAATCATTGTTGTATCGAATGAACCGGAGATCTTGCATCCTCATATCTTAGGTGTATCCGGTTTGAACGTCCAGTGCATCAGAGATCATTATGTACAAAAAGGACCGCTGAGCGGCATGCATGCAGCTTCGCTGGAAGCGAGGGAGCCGCTGCTGTGGGTCGTCGGGTGTGATATGCCGTTTATTTCAGCCAAGGCTGCTTGGGTCATGGGAGAGTTGTGCCAAGAAGCGAACAGGGATGCTGTTATACCTAGCTTAGAAGGAAGAATTCATCCGCTTCATGGTGTCTATACAAAACTAATTGGTTCAGAAGCGGAATTGCTGCTGAAGCAAGAGGAGTATCGGTTAATGGGCTTGTTGGATCATATTGACTGGCAGTCTGTAGAGAAAGACTTTTTTGAAAAGCATGAGATATCTACTCATTTCGCAACGAATGTGAATACACCCGATGACTACGAAGAGATGTTAGTTAATCTATCATAAACTATGAAATCTAGGATTTTGTAAGAAAATATGCCATAATGGTTGGAGAGAGAAGGTGACCTCCGATGCCGAAGCAGTTAATGGATCGCTTTGGACGCATGCATGATTACTTGCGTATTTCTGTAACTGATCGCTGTAATTTACGATGTGTCTATTGCATGCCTGAAGAGGGAATGGAATTTGAACCTGATGAAAAGCTGATGACCTTTGAGGAGATTGCCGAGGTTGTCCGAGTGCTCGCAGGACTTGGCGTGCGCAAACTGAGATTAACCGGTGGCGAGCCTCTTGTACGTAAAAACTTGGAGCAGCTGATCGGAATGCTTGCGCAGATTCCCGGGATTGAAGATATTGCATTGACAACGAATGGGATTTACTTTGCTTCACGAGCGGAAAAGCTGCGTGCAGCAGGGTTAACCCGTGTAAATATTAGCTTGGATTCTCTTAAAGCGGATCGGTTCTCTTTGATAACCAGAGGCGGTGATATTCGTCGTGTCCTGGCTAGCATTGAAGAAGCATACCGTGTGGGCATTACGCCAATTAAGCTGAATGTCGTCTTGATGAAAGGCATCAACGATGATGAGATTGAGGATTTCTTGCAAATGACGATTGATCGTCCCATTCAGGTGCGATTTATTGAATATATGCCGATTGGTCATCAGGATGAGAACTGGAAAGCCCGCTATCTATCTCTGACTACGGTGCTGGATCGCTGTAAAGAAAAAGGTTGGAATGCGACAGCTTCCGACGCGGTTTATGGGAATGGTCCTGCTCAGAATTATCGTATTGACGGGGCACTTGGATCATTTGGGCTGATCCATCCGATTAGCGATCATTTCTGCGAGACCTGCAATCGTCTGCGGATCACGGCTGATGGCAACGTGAAGCCATGTCTTTACTGGTCAGATGAATTCAATGTACGTAAATATATTGGCAATAATGAGGCTGTGGAAGATTTATTCTTCCGCGCGCTGGATATCAAACCGCAAAATCATGAGATGGCGCAAGCGCTGATGAATGAGGAACAGTCGCACACACCGACGCTTCGCAGAATGTCACAGATTGGCGGATAACGATAGGCTAGGAGGAACAGACGTTAGTGAACAGCGATACGAAACTTAGATTCGGGCGAAACGTGATTTCTGTTGAGGAAGCTCGAAGCCTGCTTTATGAGTATGTTAATCACATGGAAGCAGAGTCTGTTTCCCTAGCTTCTGCCTTCGGCAGAAGGCTGGCTGTAGACATTTATGCGGATCATCCTGTACCTCATTTTCGCAGGTCGGGTGTTGATGGCTATGCGGTTTGCGCTGAGGATATCGCGCAGGCTTCGCCGGAGCAGCCCGTCATGCTGCGCGTGATTGAGCGTATTCCCAGTGGTACGGTTCCCCAGTGGAACGTCCAAGTAGGACTAGCCGCCCGGATTATGACAGGCGCTCCTGTTCCAGATGGCGCGGATACCGTCGTGATGCTGGAGATGACGGACTTGCTGCAGGATGAAGGCAGGAATGCGAGTTCTGTTCGCATCAAAAAAAATGTTCAAGCCGGCAGCAATATTACCCCGATAGCCGGTGAAGTTGCTCAAGGCGAGTTGTTGCTGGAGAATGGGACACTGATTGGCCCTGGGGAAGCCGCGATATTGGCTACATTCGGCCATGCGGAGGTACCGATCTATCGGAAGCCGAGGGTCGCTATTTTCTCAACAGGATCAGAATTACTGAACGTCGACGAAGCGCTGCAGCCAGGACGTATTCGCAACAGCAACAGCTATATGCTGGCTGCTCAAGTAGAAGCAGCTGGCGGATCTGCTGTTATTATGCAGGCTCTTTCCGATGATCCCCTTCAAGTAGAAACGGCCTTGCGGGAAGCACTTGGTCAAGTAGATTTGGTATTGACCTCCGGCGGCGTTTCCGTTGGGGATTATGATGTGCTTGTCGATGTCTTTGGTCGTTTTGAAGGCAAGCTGCTGTTTAACAAAGTTGCTATGCGGCCAGGTACGCCAACGAGTGGAGCTATATGGAACAATCGGCTGCTGCTGGCCTTATCTGGGAATCCTGGCGCCTCTTTCGTCGGATTCGAGCTGTTTGCCAAGCCTATGATTAAGGCTATGTCTGGCTGCAAGGCGCCTTGCTCTGCGGCAATATCGGCTTTTTTGGATGTTGATTATGCTAAAGGCTCAGCTTACCCGCGTTATGTAAGAGGGACAACGCTTGTCAAGGATGGCTGCTTGAGAGTTAGGCCTTCCGGTATTGATAAATCGAGCATAATGGTCTCCATTAAAGATGCGGATTGTTTGATCTATCTGCCTGCCGGAGGCCAAGGTTTTGTACGAGGAGAAGCTGTTCTTATATATCCGATTCAATAGACAAAAAAGCCGCAAACGAGTACGACTCGCTTACGGCTTTTTGTTTGATTTTAATGTGTATGTGTTTCTAGTTAAAAACCGATAAGATTAATAGGTATTTAGGGAATAATTTTATAATATATCATGAAAATCAGGGTAAATGCAAGAAAAAGATTGATTAATTGAGGGAAGTATAGTATTTTTTAGAAGAGTAAAATTAGAGGAGGAAGTAAAATGGAAAAAATGTGTATGCAAATGATGATGAACATGTGTATGGACGACATGATGAGCCGTATGAAGTCTATGAAAATGATGATGAACACAATGAAAGACATGAACATGATGGAAAGCATGGACATGGACAGCATGATGATGAACATGCAAGAGTGCGATGAAATGATGACAATGATGATGAATATGATGCGTGAAATGAAACAAACAGCCATGTAAGACGATTGGCATAAGAATCTCCCAAATTCTTATGAAAACCAGACGGCAGAGCAGTCATCTGCATGCCATTCACAACGAACCAGCTAACCATGCCAGTGGAGCTGACCTCTTCAATGCCTTCATGGCAAAACAGTCCTCTGTATGCCATACTCAACTTCTATTTTTTATCCCGTCCGAACATTCTAATACAAACCCCTAAGCCTTGTTAGCTTTAATCAATTTCACAATTTCAAGTCGTTGCAGCTTGAGCTCCCATACTTTTTCTCTTAATTGCTCTTCTTCCGTGGAGTTCTGCTTGTGATCTTTCAATTGTTGAAACAGCTTCAGCATATTTCGGTTGATGGAATCAAACATTTGCCACAATTGAAATTCAAAATGACGTGTCAGATGATGTTCGAATTGCTGCAGTGTTTGCAGGATTTGTTGCTGCCATTCCGTATCTCCAAGTGCTAGAGCATAATTGTATAGATCAAGATGATCGTTAATCCAGGTTTGGGCGATGGGGTGTTTGTAAGTAATCATCTTGAACAGCTCCTTTGTATAAACCTTATACCGAGTATTATACTAGGAATTATAAGGATTTCAAGTGGGAAAATAAAAAAAGCCGGATTTTGAGAGAAAGTTCTCAAAAATCCAGTTTGTATTGGTTTCATTTTATTCAGCTAATTTAAATACTTTAATGGTTTGGATTCCGAATTTTTTTAATGTTTGTTGAGAACCTGGCACAAAGATATCCAGATGCTTTCCTTTGACAGATCCGCCTGTATCGGTTGCGTAAGCATACATACCGCCTGCTGGAAGACCATTAAACGTATAACCTTCTATATAGAGCTTAGACCCAAGTGGTATCACAGAAGGATCAACCGCTACTGTTCCAATGGATAGAGGATTGCCCATAAAGTCGAGTGCAGCGTAACCGCCATTCTCTGCCGGATCTGCAGAATAGACCGTAGATTGAAATAATTCATAATCAGGTGCATGATGATTGCCGTCTTTGCTCAATATCGCTAATTTACTGCTCGGATCCCACTGTACGGGGATATCAGATGCATTGCTTAGAAAACGAAGCGGCACATAAACACGGCCATCTTGGAATTCAGCATGTGTGTCCATCGTGACTCGGTTATTATCGATTTCAGCTTCTTTTTGCCCGGAAACCAAGGTGATTGTGTGTTTGTCGTTATTCAGCGTGACTTTGACTTGGTCGCCTTCTTTTTGCCATTGAACGTCATACCCCAGCTTCTCGGTAACGAAACGAACGGGCACTTGTGTAGCATGATTGTCATCCAGATACGGCTGTGCATCCGGGAATTGAATCAGGTCGTCATTGACTTGCACTTTCACATCCATCTCGGCCGCATGTGCAGAAAATGGGGAAAGAAAGCCTCCTGCCAAGACTGTCAAGGACACAGCAAGGCTAGTTAACCCTTTTGTAAGCATATTCAATTGGTGAGCCTCCTTCATTTGAGCCTTCGAGGTTAGTTGACGGGTTCGGGAAGAAGGTTCTCCCTAGTCTGCTCTCCTTCAAGAGCAAATATTCACCCCAAGTAAATCGTCCCCCGTACCGGCACTTTGTCTGTGCACCGGACTCGGCTTCAGATAGTTTAACATTGATCATCCACGCGGAACAACGACCAAAATATGGATGGTCTGATTGTTATACTGGACTTAGGTCTAGGAACAAAACAGTCGCGAGTCCGTTTTGACGGGAAGATGTTTCAGCTAAGATAGAGACATGAAGAACACGTGAAGGGCGGTTGGCAAGATGAGGTTGGATCGATCGAAAGGATTGGCTTTGCTAATGATAGCAGCAGGTTTTCTCATTTGTTTACATCAATTTGGTCACTTTATGGGGTGGCTAATCCCTATTTCGATGGTTGGGTTAGGCTATGTGGGCATCAGCTATGGCAGGAAGGTTGGATGGTTGATCTTCGGACTAGGTGCTTTGATTCTGACGATTAAATTATCCGGATTACTGGTACTTGCCTTCGCTGTCTGGATGTTCGTATATGGCATTCGCTTGCTAAAGCGACAACAAGTTTCGTCTAACCACGAATTTTAATCAATAGGAACACTGGGGGTGTGGCATAATGAGCATATTGAATCGGATAGGTAAAATGGCGGAAACGGCTTGGCAGGAAACAGCCTGCAAGCTTGATCTGCATGAACGTGGGGGCAACGGTTCAAGTAATGAAGCAATTGAAGCGCTGGAGCAGCGTTACCAGGATGCGCTCCAGCGAACGATAGAGCTGCGGCGGCAGAGCGTAGACGCCGAGGAGATGGCGCAGCTGCGCGGCGAGCAAGCGGAGCTGGCGATGCGCGCTGGCGAAGAAGATCTCGCGCGCATGGCACTGCAAGAGAAGCTGCGCGAGGAAGGCGCTGCCCAGCACTACCGCGCGCAGTACGCGAGCAGCCAGGACTTGTGCCTGGCGCTCGCTGAGGAACTGCGCGAGCTGCGTGCAGGGCACGCAGCCACAGGCGGGCAGCCGGAAAGCGAGCTGCCCCCGAAGGACGCTCGCGACACATGGCGCGAGCTGGAAGTCACCGGCCGCGAGCTTGGCCGGGAAGCGCTGCAGGGGCTCCGCGAAGCGGGCCGCCTGTCGAAAGAGACGCTGAAGGAAGCCGGCGGCAACCTTCAGCAGGAGCTGCGCACGCTGCGCGGCAAGCTCCAGCAGGATTGGCAGCAGCACCAGCGCTCCAGCGATGAGCAAGACCCGCGCGGCAAGAAGTAGGCCGCGTGTTCCTGTCTAACGCCGTTGCCAAGCTTACGGCGTGCACGGATCATAGTCGATGACCATCCTCCAAGATTCACGAAAAAGCCTTGCGGATTAAGGATTTTCATCTTGGAGGCCGTCCATTCTTATGGTATGCTAGGAATCTATATCAACTATTATAATGGCAGCCAGAGGAGGTGCAGCGATGGGTGAAGAAACCAAAAATAACCGCAGCCGGAATACAGCATTAGTGCTGATTGGAGCCGGTCTTTTTTTGCTTCTTGATCACACGATAGGCTTTTTCCCCATTCTTGCGATAATCCTCGTCTTGCTTGGTATTCATCGAGTCCGTTCACGTAAAGAGCGCAAGGGCTATGTGTTGATCGGGATCGGAGCCGTGATCTTGTTTGGTGATCATATTACGATTGTGTTGTCTATTGTTTTGATTTCGCTAGGCTTGTTTTTCATAAAGTCTAAGCAGGTTCATAAGGATGACACGTACATTCAAAAACAGAAGCTGATGGACAGCGTTCGTCTAGGCCGTGAGCCTTGGATTTTGCGAAATAGCTCGACTTGGTACATTATCGGGGAAACCTATATTGATCTTTCCCTGGCGATATTGGAGCAGAGGGAAACGACGGTTATTTTTCAAGGCATAGTGGGTGATGTGGATATTAAGGTTCCCGATGATATTGGGATCTCTGTTACATCTTCCGTTACCTTTGGACAAATTCAGGTCGGCAACGAGCGTGAGTCCGGTGTGATGAATAAGCTGACTTGGCAGTCCGCAAATTATGAGCACTGTGACCACCGAGTGAAACTTGTTCTTTTTTACATCGTAGGAGATATCAAAATCAAAGTATTGTAACGATAACAAGGAGGTTCAGCACCTATTGGACGGCTATAAAAGACGGTTAACGAATATGATATGGCGCAGTATGGCTGAATCGATCATCTTTAGCTTTGTTGTATTCGGCGCTATTATTTATTTTTTGCAATCACGTGACTTGATTGTGCCCTTTACGAGCTGGCAGGAGGGCGTTAAATTTACCTTTATGGCGATTGTCGTCATAGCTGGCATAGGCGCCGGATATGGCTATTGGAACAGCAGCCGGATTACAAGGCGACTTGAGCCCATGATGGAAACGATGATTTTGTTGGAAAAAGGAACGTTTACCCGCGATGGCTTCCAGAACGGAGAAGATGAGATCGGTCGCTTGGGTGAGCAGCTGGGCCGTATTATGAAGCGTTGGGAAGAACAGGTCACTTCCTTGCAGCGTTTATCCAATGATAATGCGGAGCTTGCCGAGAAGGCGAAGCTTTCTGCCGTTATTGAAGAAAGACAGCGCTTGGCACGAGAGCTTCACGATGCTGTAAGTCAGCAGTTATTCGCCATTTCGATGACGGCAACGGCGGTTGGGCGAACCTTGGACAAGGACTTCGAGAAAGCGAAGCGGCAAATTCATCTCATTGAGGAGATGGCTTCTGTGGCGCAGTCGGAGATGAGAGCATTGCTGCTGCACTTGCGCCCGATTCATCTCGAAGGGAAACGACTGTCAGAAGGGCTTGTAGAGCTGCTCAAGGAGCTCGCGGCTAAGGTTCCGATGGCGATTACGTGGGATATGGACGAAGAAATTCGTTTAAATAAAGGGATTGAGGATCATTTATTCCGGATTGTGCAGGAGGCGCTCTCGAATGCTTTGCGTCATTCCAAGGCGAATAAGCTGGAAGTGAAGCTGCTGCATCGTCCGGACGGTGTTCGTCTGGCCATTCGTGATGACGGAATCGGGTTTGAACTGGATGCTAAGAAACTGACCTCCTATGGCATTGTCTCTATGAAGGAGCGGGTGAATGAAATCGGCGGTTCCGTAGATATCATTACCGCGCCGGATCGCGGGACACGCATTGAAATTCGCGTGCCTATCCTGGCTACAGAATTAGCGCTTGAAACGACGTAGATAATGATGAACACTTTATTTTCTTAACGAGAGGAGAAGCAAATGGACGACACTTTGATTAAAGTTTTGCTTGTCGATGACCATGAAATGGTAAGAATCGGCCTTGCCGCCGTGTTAGGAACAGAGGATGGCATCGAAGTGGTCGGTGAAGCAAGCAATGGACACGATGGTATTCGGCTTGCCCAAGAATACCGGCCTGATGTTGTCCTCATGGATTTGGTCATGGAAGGCATGGACGGTATTGAAACGACGAGGAGGCTGCTGCAATTGTATCCGGATTGCAAAGTCATTGTGTTGACGAGCTTCCTGGATGATGAGAAAATGTATCCAGTGATCGAAGCTGGGGCTTTCAGCTATTTGCTGAAAACGTCCCGCGCTTCCGAGATTGCTCAAGCGATAAGAGCGGCAGCCAAAGGGCAGTCCATTCTCGAATCGCAAGTGGCTTCGAAGATCATGAACCGGTTTCGTCAGCCGAAGCCTGTCGCGGAGCCTCATGAGGATTTGACCGAGCGGGAAATGGAAGTGCTGCGGTTGATTGCCAAGGGCAAGTCGAATCAAGAATTAGCGGATGATTTATTTATCGGTGTGAAGACAGTTAAGTTTCATGTCACGAATGTACTGGCCAAGCTTGGTGTAGAGGATCGTACTCAAGCCGCTATTTATGCATTCAAACATGGTTTGGCTGAGTAGCATCGAAGCTGCAAGGGAGCGATAAGGGATGAATTTATTAAAGCAAATTTGGAGCTGGTTTGGTTCCATTGCGATTTCGTTTATTTTGGTCGTATTTCTTGGTGTATTCGTGTTCCAGTCCACGAAGGTGATGGGACATTCGATGGACCCAACGCTTCATGACAGCCAGCGTGTGTATGTATCCAAGCTCTCTCATACATTTAGTTATGAACCCAATTATGGTGATATTGTCATTATCGACTCGAGGGTTGATATGAAGCGAACGTTCAAGAACGATTTGCTCGACAGCCCCTTGCTCAGCTTGTTTACCAAAGGTGACGACAAACATGTCTGGATTAAACGTGTAATTGGCAAGCCAGGAGATCAATTAGAGCTCAAGGACGACAAGATGTATCGGAACGGCCAGCTGCTCGACGAGCCGTACATCAACGAAGCTATGAGAGCCAACGGCAACAAGCAGTGGACGGTGCCCGAGGATCACGTGTTCGTGATGGGAGACAACCGCAACAACAGTATGGACAGCCGAGTAATTGGATTTGTGCCGCTGGATCATGTGTTAGGCAAAAAGCTTTTCTGATGCCAAAACAGCCCTCAAGATGAACATGCAGGAGCATGAACCATCACGAGGGCTGTTTTTGGTTTGGCATTTTCGCTGTTACATCTGGGCATCGAGGAGAAGACCACTCATCGGAACCGGCAAATACGCTTGAAGCTTAGCGCGATATTGGCCGTAAGGCTTAAGCTCGGAGCTGGACAGCTGGAAGAGGGATTCCGCCGGAAGCTCCTGCAATTGTCCAAGCGAGTTGGCGAGGGACGCGGCGAAGCTCGTGATGCTGCCGAGACTTTTGCGAAGGGAGCCTGCTGAATGGTTGATCTGTTGCTCCAGCTCTTCTTCGTTCAGCTCCAAGGTCCCGTCATCAAGCTGGGTAATTCCAAGCTCTTGCAAGGAATACGGCTTAGCTGCTTGTTCCAGTCCATTGAGCAGAGAGCGGTTCAGGTATTCCGGTGAGTTGCTTAGACTATGTTGAAAGGCATTATAGGTATCTACAAATTGGCGTATAGGCTCTTTGACGGTCTCGCTATCTGTTTCTTCCAGATAGGATGCTGTAAAAGCGGAAAGGGCAGGCAGGCGAGTATTGACCAAGGATTGCGCAGATTGTTTAACAACCTGAGCAGACTGAATAAATCCAGCTACGTCTTGAGCTGCTTTTTGGGCGAATTGCTTATAGGGCAGTCCTTCGTAGGGCATATTCAAAGAGCCCTTTATCGTCGTTGAATTACCGCCGGAGACGCCGCGGACTGCGCTGACACGATAATAGTCCTTATGGGTTTTATAGCTGTTTACAGCCATGATCGGCAGATAGGCATTGATCATTCAAAACACCTCATTTTCGCTTATGTATAGTATAGCATTCGTAGTGACTGGGGTAAATTGGAATTTGTCTTGCAGGAACAATTCGGAAAGTATTGAACCCAGCGGAGTCAATTGCGCGATAACCGACATAAGATAGCATTATTGCTTCTTGTGGAGGCGGTGTCAGATGATTCGTAAACGATTGACTTCCATTGACGATCGGTCCATCCATCGATTGGTTATTGAACAGTTAGTACCCTTTTCCCGACTATATGACACAAGCGCTTCCGTAACTTTTTCGGACATACGCAAGCGGTTGAACCATAACAAAACATTTGTCCTAGCCAAAGGGTTGAAACAGCCTTTCGGTTTCATTTCCGTTATTCGCAAATCACACACGCTATTCATTGATATGCTGGCTATTGACGCTCGCGAGCAAGGAAAAGGCTGGGGGAGTGATCTGATGAAGATGGCTGAGGACTATGGCAGAAGCGAGCGCTGCCGTACGGCTGAGCTTTTTGTTGATGAAAGCAACCCCAAGGCGATTGGCTTCTACGCAAGCAAAGGGTATCAGATCAAGGATTATCTTCCTGAACTTAGCTGCTACAAGATGAGCAAGCGTATCGCCCGCTAATTGGCGAGATAGCTTGAAAGTGGGCTGTCTTCTTCAAGTAGAAGTTCTACTTAAGAGACAGCCCTGTTTTCATTCACTGAAAATCGCTGCAACGCGATCAAGCGGAATTTCGAGGGCTCCTAATGGACCGGGTGCAGGGCCGAAAAGGGGGAGACCGAAGAACGAATATCCGATCGGAGGCTCATTCAGAGCCGGATTTGAAGAGACCGTTTTGGACTGCTTTGTTTTTACAGTTTTGGCTGTGGATTTGCCTCTTTTTTTGGTGGAGTTGAGCTTGGGACGGGCTTCTTCGTTGAGGATCAAGTTGTTTTTGTCCAGGCGGCTGAGAACACCGAAAATTTGTGAACCATCGTTCAAATAAATAAGGACGGGTTTCCCGCAAAGGCTGCGGCAGGACTTTGCCGTTATCGGATGAATGGGTTGCATGTGAATCATGGCACCTCCGTTTTGTTATGTACTGTAGCCTATTCGGTACCGATGAGATCGGTATAGACAGATGACTATTTTTATATAAGAAATTGTTATTAATAAAATACTCAGAAAAGTTGAATAGCTTGCCTATTTTAGGTATGCTAAGCTTATTGACTTTATCCTAATAGAGAAAGAATGATGAATAGATGAGTGGAGCTGTATTTTACATTTTTGGAGCAACAGGAGATTTGGCCAAAAGAAAGCTGTTTCCAGCCTTTTATAGCCTCTACCGTGAAGGCAAATTAGGTGAAAATTTTGCTGTGGTGGGTCTGGCCCGCAGACCACGGACGAACGATCAATTCCGTGATGACGTGAAGAATTCGATTGAAGATTTTGCTCGTTACAAAATCACGGACGAAGGCGAATGGGATCGTTTCGCGCAGCGCTTTGAATACATGTCCTTGGATATTAACAATGTTGCGGGATTCCATGATTTGAACGTACTCACGAACAAGCTGGATGAGAAGTATCAAACAGGCGGCAACCGCTTGTTCTATCTGGCCTTGGCACCTGAGCTGTTTGGCAACGTTTCATACAACTTAAGCGAAGGCGGCTTGCTGGAAACCAAAGGTTGGCACCGTCTTGTCATTGAGAAGCCTTTCGGCTACGATTTGCCGTCGGCAGAACGCTTGAATGCTCAACTGCGTCAAGTATTTGAGGAAAAGGATATTTACCGTATCGATCATTACCTGGGCAAAGAAATGGTGCAAAATATCGAATTCGTACGTTTTGCGAATGCCTTCTTTGAACCGCTTTGGAACAATAAATACATAGCTAATATTCAAATCACGCTCAGTGAGACCGTTGGTGTTGAAGAGCGCGGTGGTTACTACGATCATTCCGGAGCACTGCGAGATATGGGGCAGAACCATATGCTGCAAATGCTCATGATGATGGCTATGGAGCCGCCAAGCCGCCTGCATCCGGAAGATATCCGTGATGAGAAGGTAAAGGTTCTGCGTTCCCTGCGCTTATTCGAATCCGGTGATGATGTACGTGCCAATGTGGTGCGTGGGCAATATGCGGGCGGGTCCAGCAGAGGCAAGGATCTTCCGGCGTATCGCGAAGAGGATTCGGTTAATCCGGAATCGACGACGGAAACTTATTTTGCTGCTAGAGTGCACGTGGATAATTTCCGTTGGGCAGGCGTTCCTTTCTACATCCGTACAGGGAAAAGGCTGCCGGTCAAAACGACGGAGGTCGTTGTTGAATTCAAAAACATCCCGAATAACGTTTACTTAGCCAAAAAGCATGATTTGGAACCAAACTTGCTTGTTTTCCGTGTGAATCCGATGGAAGGCATTTATTTGAAAATGAATGCCAAGCAGCCAGGATCCGAGGGTGTCATCGTGCCTGTGGCGATGGATTTCTGCCAAAGCTGCCAGATCGGGATCAACACGCCGGAAGCTTACGAGCGGTTGTTGTATGATGCTACGCGTGGGGATTCGACGTACTTCACCCGTTGGGATGAGGTTGCGCTTGCTTGGTCTTATGTTGACCGCATCGCAGCGGCTTGGGCTGAGCAATCCAGCGATTTGAAGCACTATCCCGCTGGTTCATGGGGACCTGTCGAAGCAACAGAGATGCTAAGTCAAGATGGCTTCAAGTGGTGGCCGATTAACGGTCAGCATGAAGGCGAAGTTGATTGGGCTGCTGTTCAGAAAACGACAGTTTTAACCTAAGACGACAAGCATATTATCCAACAGGGCGACTCTGCCTGTTGGATTTTTTGTGGTATAATAGCGATTACGGAGTAAATCTTATTAGTATACTTGGGGTGCGTTTATGTCGCGAAGAGCTTTTATCAGATGGCTGCTTGCAATCGGGGCCGCGTTGGTTGGATTAAGTGCCTTTTTTAGTCAAAAGGTGAAGCAAGCATTTCTGCAGGAAGATCAGGCTGCTGGTTCTACGATAATGCCCGAGCCTGCTCAAGCTGTAGCGCAAACGACGGCAGAACCTTTGCCAACGGGCCCGCTGATGTCTTATTTTATTCTAAGCGATCTGCATGTTAGTGTTGGTGATCCGTCGACAGGGAAGAAATTGAAGCAAGCGTTGGATGATATCACGCATTTCGACGGACCGGTGGATGCCATTATGCTAACCGGCGATTTGACGGATACGGGTACGGAACGAGATTATAAAGAGCTGCGTACCATTGTAAGTGAATATAAACTTCCGCCTGTTCATGGGAACATGGGAAATCATGACTATTACACGATCTGGATCAACAAAGCGAATAACTGGGATCAAGCGGCTGTCCCGAACGGCAAGAGTGATGCCATGAGCAGAGAGCAGTTCAAGAAGCATTTTGGCTATTCGCAAGTCTACAATGACTTTACGACCAAAGGGCATTCGATTCTGCTGCTTTCACAAGAAGCTTATGTGCAGGAGAAGCCTGAAGTCGGTGAAGGTGCATGGTATTCTGATGAACAGCTGGCATGGTTTAAGGAGCGGGTGAAGAGCTTGTACAAGCCGGGAAGGCCGCTGTTCGTCATGACGCATCAACCGCTTCCGCCCAGCGGTACAGATGGGGGATCGCATCAATTAATACGTGCCATCCAATTCCGTGAGATTCTGAAGCCTTATAAGAATGTTTTCGTTTTCTGCGGACACCGCCATCAGGATTTCCAGAATGGGACACCGCATTATGTGCAAGAAACATTCCATTTTTTCCACAATGCTTCCGTGGGAAGAACATTAAACCGCGCTTATCAACAAGAAGCCAAGACGAAGGCACAGGGCATGTATGTACAGGTGTTTGCCGATAAGGTCGTCGTGCGAGGCAGAGAATTCAGCAATCGTACGTTCCTTGAAGAAGCGAATTGGAGTATCAATTTGCAGAAAGCTCAAGCGTAAGGTTAAGCATTTATGTAAAAGAAGAAGGGAATAAACTAACAAATGACAACGCAACTGACCAAACTTCTCGAAACGGAAGTCGCCAAGCGACGCACGTTCGCGATTATTTCTCACCCGGATGCGGGGAAAACGACACTGACAGAGAAGCTGCTTTTATTCGGAGGCGCGATTCGCTTAGCTGGTACAGTGAAAGGCCGCAAGGCGAGCAAGCACGCTACATCGGACTGGATGGAGATTGAGAAGCAGCGTGGAATCTCGGTTACGTCCAGCGTTATGCAGTTCGACTACGAAGGTCATCGTGTGAACATTCTGGATACACCAGGTCACCAAGACTTCAGTGAGGACACCTACCGGACACTCACTGCCGCCGATAGCGCCGTCATGCTCATCGACGTGGCCAAAGGGGTAGAGACACAAACGAAGAAGCTGTTCCAGGTGTGCCGGTTGCGCGGTATTCCGATCTTCACGTTCATTAATAAGCTGGACCGTGAAGGACGCGATCCTTTTGAACTGTTGGAAGAGCTCGAGGAAGTGCTGGGCATTCGTTCTTATCCGATGAACTGGCCGATTGGTTCGGGCAAACAGTTCTGCGGTGTGTATGACCGCGGCAAATCGCAATTAGAGCTGTATCAAGGCGATGACCACAAAGACATTCAAGTTCGCAAGGTAGATGGTGTTGACGATCCTTTAGTCAAGCAGATTGCCGGTGAATTTTTGCATAAACAATTAAGTCAGGATATCGAATTGCTTGATGTAGCTGGCGATCCTTTTGATATGGAGAAAGTGCTGAAAGGCGAACTGACACCCGTATTTTTCGGAAGCGCAGTGAACAATTTCGGTGTGCAGACGTTCCTTGAGAATTTCTTGCAGCTTGCTCCCAAGCCGGAACCGCGCAACAGCACAGCAGGTGTCATTGAGCCAACCAAAGAGAAGTTTTCCGGTTATGTATTTAAAATTCAAGCGAACATGAATCCGGCTCACCGTGACCGTGTAGCTTTCTTGCGTATCGTATCCGGTAAATTCGAACGCGGGATGTCCGTGAAGCATGTTCGCATCGGCAAAGATATTAAGCTTGCGCAGCCGCAGCAATTTTTGGCGCAAGATCGAGATATCGTAGAAACAGCTTTCCCTGGCGATATTATCGGATTGTTCGATCCCGGCATTTTTAGAATCGGCGATTCCTTAAGCGAAGGGGAAGAGATTGTTTTCGATGAGCTGCCGACCTTCTCGCCGGAGCTGTTCAGCAAGGTTTCGATCAAAAATGCGTTGAAGCAAAAGCAGTTCCTCAAAGGGATCGATCAGTTGACTGAAGAGGGAATGATCCAAGTGTTTACGACATTTGGCTTCGAGGACATGATCCTTGGCGTCGTAGGGCAGCTGCAATTCGAGGTGCTTGAGCATCGGATGCGATCTGAATATGGCGTAGATATTCTTTTGCAGCGCCAAAACTACCAGTTCGCACGTTGGATCGTGGACGAGAAGATCGATCCAGGTAAGTTCCGCATCAATTCCCAGCTAGTGAAAGACAAAAAAGGCAACTACGTGGGCTTGTTCGAGAGCGAGTATGCGCTGAGATCTTCCATTGAGAAGAACCCGACGGCCAAGTTTTTAACGAGCGCGCCATAACACATAGCAATCAAGATGAGGCTAGCCCCAGATCACCATCTGGGGTAAGGCCTCTTCTTTCATTTTAGGGTCGCCAATGGACAGTTTGCTTCATACAATAGGTACGGGTAAAAGTAATCACGAAGTCGACTGTTTAAGGAAGTGAACTCAGAGATGCATCTCTTGATTATTGCTCCTGAGCAAATCCCAGTACCCCCCATTCTGGGTGGTTCCGTCGAAATATGCATAAATGCTATTGCTCGCGAGCTCGCCAGGCACCACCCGGTTACCGTTATATCGCGGCAGCATGCATCGTACAGCAGAGTGAGCAGAGAAGGCCAGCTCACGATTATCAGAGTTCCGTCAGGGAAATCAACGCGTTATATGAATGAAGTGATTAAGGCCATCCAAGGCAAGTCGTTTGATTGGATTCAAGTGGATAACAGACCCCGCTATGCGGCTGCCATCAAGAAGCATTTCCCGCATACACCGGTTTCTCTCTTCATGCACTCTTTGACTTATGTAAGGCCGCCTTATGCGCGGGTTGCCAGCTGCGCGAAGCAATTAGCGAAGGTGGATTGGATTATAGCTAACAGCAGCTCACTGGAACAAGAGTTGCGAAGACTTTATCCGACACAGACCCGTCAGCTTCACAAAATTCATCTCGGCACCGATGTAGCTAGATTTTGTCCTAACTCAACAATGAGCGTCAGGCGCTTGAGAAAAAAATATCGTGTCAGCAGCGGCTTCCAGGTTCTTTTCGTAGGGAGATTGATTAAGCGCAAAGGGATATCAGAGTTGATACGTGCTGTCCATATGGCGAGGAAATCAGCTCCTCAGGTAAAGTTGTTAATTGCGGGAGGGCAGCAAGGCAAAGGCTATAAGGCTGCGCTGCAAAAGAAAGCGAAAAGGCTTGCTGTGCCTGCGAAATTCTTAGGCAATATCCCGCATCGAAGGATGCATCATATCTATGGCCTTGCGAATTGTTTCGTCTGTCCGTCTCAGAAGCATGAGGCATTCGGACTTGTGAACGTAGAAGCGATGGCCTCTGGACTTCCTGTTATTGCCTCAGCCATTGGCGGGATCAAAGAAGTGATTCGGCATGAGCATAATGGCGTTCTAATTGACTCGTTCCGAGATCCGCGCGCATTCGCAAGGGGCATCGTTGCAGTCGCCACACAGAAAGCATGGGCGGAGGACTTAGCGAAGCAAGCGCGGAATGATGCCGTGGAACAATTCAGCTGGCAGGCCACAGCACAATCATTGGCCGACTTCTATAGAATGAAGCTGGAGGAGAAACATGAAAAAGATAGGAAAGAAATCGAGTGGAATCCGCTATTCCAGATACGTCATGAGCAAAATGAGGAAAACGAAGGCAGTGGAAGCGAAAGCGTCGCTCCGGCAATATGTGCCGACAACGAAACGAATGACGCATGAATCCCTAAAGCAGATGCTTGCTCAGCATAAAATGATTTATATCAAACCGGATATTGGGATGTTTGGAAACGGCGTTATCCGTGTAGAACAGACTGAAGCCGTGGCGAGGAAAGAGAAGGAAAAAGAAGAAAATAATGTTGAGTCGCTGTATGCGTATCAGTCTGGCGTGAAGGTGAGAAAGTTCAAAACTTTCGATGAGATGTATGCTTCCATCATTAAATTGACGAAAAATCGGCCTTATTTAACTCAGAAAGGGATTCATCTGCTCAAACACAAAGGGAACCGATTCGATCTGCGCGTCATGGTTCAGCAGACGCCGACGCGTGCTTGGGAGACGACTGGTGTCATTGGACGCGTTGCGCATCCGAGCAAAATCGTGACCAATTTCCATAATGGGGGAACCTTGAAATCGGTGGAAACGCTGCTGCGAAGTTATTTGCCCGTAAGTCAGCGCAAAGGGTATGTGAAGAAGCTCCAAGTGCTCGGTCAGCAGGTAGCACAGGCGATTAATTCGCGGTATAAAGGGGTTAAAGAAATCGGTGTGGATGTCGCACTGGATCATGAGCTGCATCCATGGATTCTAGAAGTAAATACGAGCCCGGATCCTTATATTTTCCGGCGTTTGAGCGACAAAAGCATTTTCAACAAAATGAGACGCTACGCGAGAGCCTACAACAGACCGGTTAAGAAATCATAACCGGTCTGTTGTATTGGTTAAAGCTTTGTTCAATGTCGAAGACAGAGACGGGTGGACTTAATAAATAACCCTGAATCGTCGTGCAGGTGGTTTCTTTCAAGATGGCGAGCTGGCTCAATTCTTCAACGCCTTCGGCAACCACTTGCACATTCAGTGCATGTCCAAGGTGAATGATCGCATTGGTAATGGCCAAGTCATCTTTATTAGACTGTATATTTTTGACGAAGGAGCGGTCAATTTTCAAACAATGAATAGGGAAATGCTTCAAGTAATTAAGGGAGGAATAACCAATACCGAAGTCATCTATGGAGATGGAAATGCCCATCTTGCAAAGCTTGTCCAGGACAGCAACGGTAGTCTCCATATTCTGCATGATCGAGCTTTCGGTGATTTCGAATTCCAAATAAGAAGGATCAATGCCAGTTTTTTCAATGATGTGGATAGCCTTGTCCGAGAAGTGCTCATCCTGGAACTGGCAGGGCGAGATATTGACGGCAATCTGATAGTTTAAAATGCCAGCTTCGAGCCATCTTACCTTCTGCAGGCAGGCCTCCCGGAGCACCCACTCGCCCAGCGGCAATATCAAGCCGCTTTCTTCGGCAAGCGGGATGAAATCGTTTGGCGCAATGAGGCCAAGCCTAGGATGGTTCCATCGTACCAAGGCTTCCAAACAAATGATGTTGCCTGTTGAGAGTTCGAGTCGCGGCTGATAGTAGAGAATAAGCTCATTCTCTAGAATGGCTTGGCGCAGCTCGGTTTCCATCTGGATATGATTAACGGACGTTAGCTTGTTCAGCGAGTTGTAGGCTACATGTTTGTTTTTGCCCGTATGTTTAGCGGCTAGCAAGGCTTGATCTGCTTGATGCAAGCTTTGTTCAATGGAAGCTGAGGATTCAATGAAGCTTGATCCTATGCTGACGTTGATATAGCACATCTGCTCCATGACGTTAAATGGCATATGAAAGAGGTTTTGTACACGTTGTATGATGGGGGAAAGCTGATCTTTCCCGTCGGCACGCATCAGAAGTCCGAATTCATCATCGCCTGTTTGAACGATAAGATCACAAGGGGAAAGAGTTTGCAGTCTGCCTGCGATTTGTTGGAGCAGAAGATCTCCATAGGTATAGCCAAGGGAGAAATTCACTTGTCGAAAACGATCAATGTCAAGAAGCAACAAAATACGCAAAGGCAAGGGGGATGTTGTTCTATGGTGACGTCGCATAGTTTTGCGAATCGCGTCTTGAAGCTCAAGCCGATGGTGGATGCGAGTGACTTTAGGGGTGCTCCGCAGAGTACCTAGGGTTGTTGCTGTGGCCAAGTGAAGAAGGCGCCAGACTGCTTTCATTGCGATCACTCATTCCCACATCATAGTTGTAGCTTTCACCTTTATCATAAAACGAAAGGTAAGGTCTAGACAATATTATAATTTAGTTTATTTGACATATAATAGGAATTTTCTGGGATCGACTTTATTAAAACTTAATATAATTGTCGTAATTTGACGAAAATCTTTCAAGTCGTTAGGTATTGACAAAAATACGTTCGAAATGAGAAAATGTACGCGTGTACATAATGGTGAACGGAGGGTTCTGCATGGTAACAAGAAAAGAGGTTGCTGAATTGGCAGGTGTCTCCGAAGCGACCGTTTCTCGTGTATTTAATGGGCTGGGCCCGATGAAGCCGTCAACCAAAGAGCGTGTGTTAGAGGCAGCCAAGCAGTTGAATTATCATCCCAATGCGATTGCTCAGAGTTTTGCTCGAAGACGCAGTGGAAATCTAGGCGTTGTGCTTCCCTACATGCCCAAGGTGCATCTCTTCTCTGCGTATTATTTCTCGGAAATCTTAAGCGGAATAGGTGAGCAAGTGAGGGAGCTAGGGTATGATATGCTGCTCTCCCTTTTGAAACCGGATGAAAGCTTGGATTACTCAGCCTTATACCGGTCGCAGAAAGTAGACGCTTGCGTCATTCTAGGCGCCAGAGATACACCGGAACAGCGACAATCGCTGATGAAATTGCAAGCTGAGGGCCATCCGTTTTGCTTAGTGAATCAACGCTTCGAGGGTTTATCCTTTCGAGAGGTAGATGCCGATCATATTGAGGGCAGCTATCAGGCTGTTCGGCATTTGCAGGAGGAAGGGTATCGGAAGATTGCTTTCTTAAACGGTTCCTTAGGGTATTCGAACTCTGTCGATCGGCTAGAGGGCTTTCACAAGGCAATGAAGGAAGCGGGGTTGGATGTGATGCCAGAGCTGCTGCTAGAGGGCAACTACAGCCGCAAAAGCGGATATGAAGCGGCTGAGCGACTTTGGGAGCAGCGTGAACACGTTGAAGCCGTGTTTGCGGCCAACGATCGAATGGCGATTGGCTTAATGCAAGGACTTCGCGAACGAGGCTGGATCGCTGGTCGAGACTTTGCTGTCATTGGCTGCGATGATTCCGATGCTGCAAAGCTGAGTGATCCCTCGCTAAGCAGCATTAATGTTCCTTTTTATGAAATGGGGAAAGAAGCAGCTCGAGGCGTTCTTGCAGGTGTCCTGCAGGGTGAAGCTGCAAACCATACGAGGGTGAGGCTGCCTACACAAGTCGTTGTACGACAATCATCGAAGAGAAATCCCTCCAAGTAGAAGTCAAAAGGCGTGAAATTGGGTAATCCATGTGAGAGACCTAATGAATCTAAGGAGGAATTATCATATGAAATCATTCAATGTCGGTATGGTTGGCTATAAGTTTATGGGGAAAGCGCATAGTCATGCGTATAAGGATATGCGGATGTTTTTCCCGCAGACAGCGGTGCCTAAGATGAAGCTTCTCTGCGGCAGAGATGTGAACGGTGTCAGCTCAGCAGCCGAGCAATTCGGCTGGGACGGGTACGTCACCGATTGGCGCGATCTGGTCTCGCATCCCGAGATCGACATCGTCGATATCAATGCGCCCAGTGATGCGCACAAAGAGATTGCGATTGCCGCCGCCAAGGCAGGCAAACACTTGTTCTGTGAGAAGCCGCTGGCGCTGACCCTTGCTGATGCAAGGGAAATGCTGCAAGTGGCGGAGGAGGCAGGCGTGAAGCACATGGTGGGCTTCAACTATCGCTTTGCTCCTGCGGTGCAGCTTGCGAAGAAGCTGGTCGAGAGCGGCCGCCTCGGCGACATCTATCACTTCCGGGCCTGGTTCCTCCAGGACTGGATCGTAGATCCGACATTCCCGCTCGTATGGCGCTTGCAGAAGGAGATCGCAGGCTCTGGGGCGCATGGGGACTTGGGTGCGCATCTCATCGATCTGGCTCATTTCTTGGTTGGTGAGATGAAAGAAGTGATCGGGATGAGTGAGACGTTCGTCAAGGAGCGTCCGATGCCGACAGAGATGACAGGACTTAGTGCAAAAGGCAGCAAAGACGCACCTATGGGAGCCGTCACCGTGGATGACGCAACGCTATTCATGGCACGTTTTGCGAATGGCGCTTTGGGCAGCTTTGAGGCTTCGCGGTTTGCACCAGGGCACAGGTGTACCAACGCTTTTGAAATCAATGGCAGCAAGGGCAGTGTGAAGTTTGATTTTGAGCGATTGAATGAATTGCAGGTCTTTTTTACTAGCGATGACGAGGATGTTCAGGGCTTCAGACGCGTTCTGGCGACGGACCCGCCGCATGCCTACATGGATGCTTGGTGGCCGACAGGTCATACGATTGGTTATGAGCATACCTTCGTTCACGAGGTGGTCGAGCTGATGACGGCGATTGCCGAAGATCGGCAGCCCGTTCCGAATTTCTATGATGGCGTGAAGTGCCAGGAGGTGCTGGAGGCTGTGGATCAATCCATTGCCGAGCGCCGCTGGGTAAGTATTAGTGATGTTTAGGATAGAGCGTCAATGGAGAGGAGCAAGCGGCAAATGAGCAAACAAGCTTTAATTGTCTGGGGTGGCTGGGATGGGCATCAACCGGAGGAAGTAGCAGGAATTTTCGCTGAGCTTCTGCGTGCAGAAGGGTATGGCGTGGAAGTATCGGATACGTTGGATAGCTTCAAAGATGTGGAGCGCTTAGCAAGTGTTGATCTCATTGTGCCTGTATGGACGATGGGGAAAATCGAGGGTGAACAGTTGAAACCGCTGCTTGCAGCAGTCAAAGAAGGCGGAACGGGCATAGCAGGATGCCACGGCGGTATGGGGGATTCCTTCCGGAATGAAGTCGAATTTCAATACATGGTAGGCGGGCAGTGGGTGGCGCATCCGGGCAATGATGGTGTAACGTATACCGTTCGGATCAAGGACCGCGGACATCTTTTGACAGAAGGCATGGAAGACTTTGTTGTTGTTTCTGAAAAGTATTATATGCATGTAGACCCTGCGATACAGGTGCATGCGGTGACTGATTTCGGGGATGTGGAGATGCCGGTCGTTTGGACGAAAAACTATGGAGCGGGCAAAGTGTATTATAATTCGCTTGGCCATCAGGCTGCTATTGTTCGGATGCCGGAAACGCTGGAATTAATGCGACGCGGCTTGTTGTGGGCTACACGATAACCATTAGGGGGAACGACATCAATGAGTAAGAAAAAGGTAGGGATTATTGGTTGCGGAAATATTAGCGCCATCTACATGAAAAACATCCCGCAATTTGAACATTTGGAGCTGCTCGCATGTGCCGATATCGATAGGGGCCGGGCTGCGGCGCGAGCGGAGGAATTCAACATTCCTCATGCTTATTCGGTACAGGAGCTTTTGCAGGATGCCAGCATTGATATTGTTATCAATTTAACGATCCCTGCCGTGCATGCCGAAGTGTGTATCCAAGTCCTTGAAGCGGGCAAACACGTCTATGTGGAGAAACCGCTTGCCGTCACACGGGAAGAAGGGCAGCAGATCCTAGAGGTGGCTCAGCGCAAAGGACTGCTGGTTGGCAGTGCGCCGGATACGTTTCTGGGCGGCGGCATACAAACGTGTGCGAAGCTGATTAACGACGGTTGGATTGGCACCCCGATAGCGGCAACAGCTTTCATGATGGGCAAAGGTCATGAGCATTGGCATCCAGATCCTGAATTTTATTATGCCAAAGGCGGCGGACCTATGTTCGACATGGGGCCGTACTACTTAACAGCACTAGTGGCCTTGCTTGGACCGATTCGCCGGGTGACAGGCTCAACGAACATTAGCTTTCCGGAACGAACCATTCAAAGCGAGAAGAAGCGCGGACAGAAAATAGCCGTCGAAACGCCGACGCATATTGCGGGTGTGCTGGATTTCCACAGCGGGGCGATTGCCACATTGGTTACAAGCTTCGATATAATGGGGGGCACGCAGCTGCCGAATATCGAGATTTACGGCAGTCAAGGATCGCTTCGTGTGCCCGATCCGAATAACTTTGGCGGTCCTGTGATGATTCGCAAGAACGGTTCCGATTGGGAACCGATTCCGCTTTCCCATGGCTACAAAGACAACAGCCGCGGCTTAGGTGTAGCAGCAATGGCAGAAGCGCTGATCACCGGCGAACAGGGTGCGCATCGGGCGAATGGCGAGCTGGCTTATCATGTTTTGGAGGCTATGCATGGCTTCCATGATGCGTCTGACTCAGGCAGGCATTACGTGATGCATAGCAGCTGTGAAAAACCTGCTCCGCTGAAGCCGGATGCTGTGTTATAATGAGTAGTAATTGCATCCTCCTCTTCGAGTAAGAGGGGGATTTTTGTTATTTTACTGGTGGCAGCTTGAGACTCAGTAGGGCAGCGCTGCAGCAGAAAGAGGGGATTACCGAATGAGCATGAATAGGCCGAAAATAGCCGTGGTCACGGATTTTGACGGCACTTTGATGGAGCAGGATGTTGGGGATGTCCTGATGGAGGAGTTAGGCATCGTGCATGCGCCGCAGGTCATGGAAGCATCGCGGCTTTTTCGAGAGAAAAAGGTCGGGTCCTTAGCGTGGATTGAAGCAGCATATCCCTTGCTTGCAAGCCGGCAGGCACAGGTGGATCAACTGCTGAAAAGCGTTCATTTGCGCGATGGGGCGCAGGAATTCCTGGATTTCTGCGAGCAGAAGGAAGTGCCGGTAACCGTATTGAGCGATGGTATGCAGTATTATATTGAGCAGATCCTGAGGAGTCAGCAGGTGCAGGTTACGAAAGTCATTGGGAATCCCATCACGTATTCGGCGGCAGGCCAATTTCAATTCGGGGTTCAAAATACGAATCCAGCGTGTCAATGGTGCGGCTGCTGCAAAGCAAGTGTCGTGAAGCAGATGAAAGCAGACGGATGGCTCATTATGTATATCGGAGATGGCAGCAGTGACTACTATGGGTCTGCCTTTGCCGATTGGATTTTTGCGCGAGCGAGTCTGGCTAACTATTTGCGCGAAGAAGGAACGGCTTATTATCCGTTTGAAACGTTCCATGATATTTTGGCAATATTACGAGCGAATTGGCCTTTATATCAGGATGGGACGGCGGCTGGAAGGCTAAGCGGAAGATATCCGGCGGCCTGTCAGTTTCCTGTTTCATGATTGTATAGGAGAAAACCAGCCAGGGCATGCATGATGCAGTCCCTAACTGGCTTGAAATTATTTTTTATCAAGTTTATTCCAGATGCTCTTTGAGCGTTTCGACCAGCTGATTTTGAATAGTCGCTTCGCTATGCTGCCATATGATTTCGAAAAGCACACCAAGTCCTGGCAATACTCGTTCCTCTCCGCCGATGGAATCCTCAATGACTTCTTGAAGTTCATCATTCGATTTATTCTGGACTCGCTGGACGATGGCCTGTCTTAAGGTAATGTTCATTCTGGAACCTCGCTTCCATGTCGTTATCGCTATTAATATGCGCAAGTTTATGACCGTTCATCCTCCCATCCTTCACCGCCCTAGAGAGCAAAGTTAGCTGTCAGGCGCAAATATGTTATAATTTGAACATAAACATGGGGATATGGAGGACGTTTCAGCCGATGAGAAAGCAATTTGCAATTATTGGGATGGGAAGATTCGGATCCAGTGTCGCAAGAACATTGTCGCAGTTAGGGTTTGAAGTCATGGCTATTGATTCTCGAGAGGATACCGTGCAGGAGATTTCGTCGATCGTCACACATGCTGTACAAGCTGATTCTACGGACGAAGAAGCGCTGCGGGCTCTTGGCATTCGTAACTTTGACGTTGTTGTTGTGGCGATTGGCGAGGATATTCAGGCCAGTATTCTGACTACATTAATTCTCAAAGAGATGGGCATACCTACAGTTGTCGTGAAGGCTGTTAATGATCTGCATGGCAAAGTGTTGAAAAAAATTGGCGCAGACAAAGTCGTATATCCGGAAAGAGATATGGGGCAGCGGGTGGCGCATCATCTGATATCATCGAATATTCTTGATTACATAGAGCTATCTAATGATTACAGCATCGTGGAGATGAAAGCTTCAAACCAGTTGGTGGGCCAAAGCTTAAGACAGCTCGACATTCGGGCCAAATATGGCTGCAATGTTATTGCCATCAAGCAAAATGATAAGCTGATCATTCCGCCAAGTGCGGAGGAAATGCTCAGATCGGACGATATTCTCGTTCTTGTCGGTAAAAATTCGAATCTTCAAGCATTTGAAGTGACTTTCGCGGAGTAGGTACAAGGAAATGACAAAAGCACATACGGAAATCATGTCGGTTCAAAATGCCAGAGTCAAAGACTGGGCGCAGCTGTTGGAGCGTCGCGGCAGGGATAAGCAAGGGAAATATCTGATTGAAGGTTATCATCTGGTGGAAGAGGCGCTGCGTGCCGGAGCTAGGGTGGAAACGATTGTTTACAGCTTGGAAAAGGGTGCACCAACGGGCTGGGATGAGCTTGAGCAGGCAGCATCTCCGGTGGAATGGGTCGGCGTTAGCCAAGCCGTTCTGGCCAAATGCTCGGATACGCAGACGCCGCAAGGCGTGCTGGCTATTGTGGCTCGGCCGCAGCTGGGCATGGACGAGCTGCTCGCAGGCGAGCACGATCTTGTTGTTGTCCTGGACGGCGTTCAGGACCCCGGCAACCTCGGCACGATCATCCGCAGCGCGGATGCCGTCGGGGCCAAAGCGGTTGTTCTCGGCCGCGGCACGGTCGATCTGTACAATCCCAAGACGATCCGCTCGACGATGGGATCGATGTATCATCTGCCCATTCTGGAGGCAGATCTGAGCTTGCTCTTGCCGCGCGCGCGTGAGCGCGGGGTGCGGCTCGTGACGACGAGCCTGCAGGCGGAGCGCTCGTGCTACGACACGGACCTGCGGCAGCCGACGTGGCTGATCCTCGGCAACGAAGGCAAGGGCGTGTCGCCGGAGGTTGCTGCGCAGTCGGATGTGCAGGTGATCATCCCGATGCAGGGCAAGGCGGAGTCGCTGAACGTGGCGATGGCGGCGACGGTTTTGCTGTTTGAGGCTTCGCGGCAGCGGTTGTTGTGAGGTTTGGAAGATAAAAAATTTGTAACGTAGATTTGTCATAGCTAAGTCGGTCCCGATGTGGCTCAAAGCCTTGATACATCGGGATTTTTTTGTTGAACATATTAAACAAGAACATATTATGAAATCGAGAAGAAATGA